>NZ_VCNI01000001.1 GCF_005937185.1 Flagellimonas algicola
CCCCTTTCCATTCCGAACAGGGAAGTTAAGCCCGTTTGCGCCGATGGTACTGCCACACCAGGTGGGAGAGTAGGTCGCCGCCTTCCTTGGCCCTCCTTAGCTTTAGCTTAGGAGGGCTTTTTTATTTTATAGCCCGAAACCAAACAAAATTTCTTGCAAAAATCTTCCAATTACCTGTAAGAAATAGTTGGAGCTAACGTCATAGTTACATTAAGTTTACTGTAAATTAACTATGGGACATACGTTTGCGCTATTCATCCTTTTTATTTTTTCCAACATAATCAGCGCGCAAGTAACTACCGGCACCATTCAAGGAAAGGTGATGGATGAAAACAGCGAACCCATTTCCTTTGCCTCAATAGTTATAAAAGATACTTCCACCAACTATATTTTTGGAACTACAACCCAGGAAAATGGATATTACATCATTACCAATCTGTCTCCTTCATCCACGTATAGATTGGAGGTGTCCTACTTGGGATATCATACGGAAGTTATTGAAAATGTCCACATAAAATTGGGAAACACCACCAATCAAAACTTTAATCTAAAGGAAGAAAGCCTACAATTGGATGAAGTGGTGGTCATTTCCATCAACGGGGAGACCAAACGTGGGAATGAGGCACTGGTTAACGAGACCCAAATCAAAAGAACCCCAACCATTAATAGGAGTATTCAGGATTTAACGAGAAACCTTTCCGAAAACAACTTGAACTCCTTTGCCGGCGCGAGTAACAGATTCAATAACCTCAATATTGATGGCATTGCTAACAATGATGTCATTGGATTCCAAGAACCAGCTAGTGGAGCTTCAGGTTCTTCCGCCAATGGTACTCCTGGAAGCCTATCTCGATCACAACCCATTGGTTTAGGGGTTATAAAACAACTTTCGGTCAAACTTGCTCCTTTTGACGTGAGTATTGGAAATTTTAATGGCGCCAACCTCAATATTGTCACCAAAAATGGGACTAACAGTTTTGAAAGCGAAGTCTATGCCTATGGTAATAACCAAGCTTTTATTGGTAAGTATGCTGATGGGCAAGAACAAAACAAGTCCAGTTTTTATGACCTACAATTTGGTGCTGGCATTGGCGGGGCTGTGGTTAAGGACAAACTGTTTTACTATGTGAATTTTGAACAGGCTTTATCCAGCATTCCAGTCTTAAATGCTCCCGGAAGTGAAACCTCGAATATTCCTTTGGAAGATGTAACTCGGGTTAGAGGGCATTTGATTACCAACTACAATTATGACCCCGGAACGTTTACCAATGCAGATTTGGAAACGTCCAGCAGCAAACTTTTTACCCGTTTGGATTTCAATATTTCCAGCAAACACAAGTTAACGTTGCGGAATAATTATGTGGACAGTTATGCGGATAACCTGGAATGGAATGCCAGTATTTTTAATTTTGGAAATCAAGGCTACAGACATAATAGTACCGCGAATAGCCTTGCTCTGGAATTAAAATCCAATTTTAAAAGCAATTTGTCCAATAATCTTACCCTTGGATATAACACGGTAAAGGAAAATAGAGATTTCGAGGGTCGGGTATTTCCACACATTCAAATAGCTTCCAATTCTACCAACAGGATTTTTGCCGGAACGTATAGGGAAGCCTCCGTTTACAAAACCGATTTTTCCACTTTTCAATTGGCCAACAAGTTGACCTACGTAATGCCGAACCATGTATTTACCTTTGGCGGGCTGGCTCAGATACACAATGTGGATTATGGATTTCTGTCGGCTTGGAACGGAAGATGGGAATATAGATCCGTAGAGGACTTTTTGTCGGACAGACCTAGAAGAGTTCGAGGTGTTTACAATATTAATGATAACGATTTCAATTTTGTGAGCAATCGGCCTTCAGCGACTATAGAAGTCCTGGAAGCAGCACTATATGCACAAGACAAAATTCGAATTAGTGATGATTTTTCTGTTACCTTAGGACTAAGGTTGGATGGTCAATATCTTACAGAAGATCTTCCCATTTCCCAAGAGGTATTGGATACTCCGGAATTTACAGGATTTGATAACAAAATCACCAGAAAACCACAGCTGAATCCAAGATTGGGGTTCAATTATAATCTAAATGAGAATTTGAGGTTAAGCGGGGGAACTGGATTGTTTTCTGGACGATTACCCTATTTGTGGTTTGCTTATGCGGAGTACATTTCTGGTACAGAGTATTTCAATATTGATTTACGGCCGGATACTGAATTGACCCTCACTGAAAATTTATCCGATTTAACCAATCAACAACCCAACTTGGCCGAAATAAACCTGATTGATCAGGATTTTACATTTCCAAGGGATTGGAAAACCAATTTGGCTTTGGATGTAGATTTGCCCTACGACTGGAAATTACATTTGGAAGGAACCTATACCGAAGTGGTCAAGGGTATTTTCTTTCAGTCTATAAACCGACAGGACGAATTGGGTCAATTTGATGGTGCTGATAACAGACCCTATTATCTTGAAACGGGTGATGCCATCAAAATTAATCCGAATTTCACCAACGTATTTTTATTGACCAATACTAACGGCGGATATCGTTATAATGCTTCGCTTGGGCTTAGTAAGCGATTTAACGGTTACAGTTCATATTTAGGATACACCTATGGAAAAAGCAAGGATGTATCCAGTACGGTACGAAGTTCACCAGCCGCCAATTATGAATGGAATCAGGCAATTTTTGGGAATAATCCCGGACTTTCGTTCTCTAATTTTGATTTAAGACATAAAATTGTGTCGACCCATGCCTATAGTTTTGATTTTGGTAACGATGACAGCCTTTTTGTTTCCTTCTTATACAATGGTCGTTCCGGTAGTCCATATTCCTTTATTTATCAAGGTGATTTAAACAGAGATGGTTCTTCTAGAAATGACCTGATTTATGTGCCCCAAGACGAAAATGAAATAGCATTGATAGATATTACTGATAGCAGCGGTAACGTTGCTGTTTCAGCTGCGGAACAATGGCAACAGTTGGACAATTATATCCGAGACAATCCATATCTCAGTGAAAGACGCGGCAATTATGTAGAACGGAACGGCGCCAAAACCCCATGGAACCATGAATTGGATGCAAAGTTTGAATTCAGTAAGAATTTGGGGAATCAAAAAAGATTAACCATTTCTTTGGACATGTTGAATGTCTTGAACTTTATCAATCGCGATTGGGGACGATTGGTCTTTGTACCCAATGTGGTAAATTCCAGTTTTAGTTTGTTGAATTTTGTTGGAATCGAAAACAATGTACCGCAGTTTCAGTTCAATATCTCAGATAATGAAACTCCTTGGGTGGTTGATTTCCAAAATTCGAGATGGAGAGCACAGCTGGGGTTAAAATTTAGCTTTTAAGCCGTTTCACTTAAAGAGGACAGACCTTTTTACATTCATCAGATGTTTAGTACATTTAAGATTATGAAAAAATCAACACTCCTTTGGGCTTTGGTACTTTCGCTGCCCATGTCCATTTTAGCACAGCAAAAATCAATCAAAGCCCTTGTTGGCGGAACCCTTATTGATGGTTTTGGTTCTGACCCTATTAAAAATAGCGTGATCATCATAGAAGGGGAACGTATCAAAGAAGTTGGAACGGTGGAAACCCTTCCGGTTCCTGAAGGGGCCGAAATTATATCTACAGAAGGGATGAGCGTGTTGCCAGGGTTATGGGACATGCATGTGCATACCATGATCAATGGCCATGCAAATTACACCTATTGGGACAAGACCTACCCGCCTTTGTTTGAGGATGTGATCATGCCCTCTTCCGCCCATCAACTATTGATGGCAGGAGTTACTAGTGCAAGGGATTTGGGAGCTCCGCTCAAAGAAAGCATTTCGGTACGTGATAGGATTAATAAGGGTGAAATTCCTGGTGCAACCCTATATGTATCCGGTCCATTTATTCAGCATAAACCCTATCCAGGAACAGAGGACTTTAGATGGGGAGTAAACAGCCCGGAGGACGGTAAGCGAAAAATTAAAAAATTGGCAGATGCAGGGGTGGATGTGATCAAACTGATTGATCATGATCAAATGACCATGGAAGAGCTGAGCGCGGTGGTTGACGAAGCCCATAAATACAATTTAAAGGTGGTGGCGCACGGACATCGTCCTGAGGAAATAAGAAGAGGGCTGGAGGTAGGCGTTGATTGTTTTGAGCATACCGGATTATCCTCTGCACCCAAATATCCTGATGATGTCATGGAAATGATCAAGGAGCGAACAGCACAGATGAACAAAGGGCCCTTGTTTTGGTGCCCCACTGTGGAAGGACTTTACAATTATGAATATACCAGGGACAATCCAGAAAAATTGGATAATGATTCCTGGCACTTGGGGTTACCAGATAGCGTGATAACCGATATAAAAAATAGCTTTAAGCATCCTGATCGCTTGCCGTACTTTCAGTTGACGCCTTCAAGGAGACCGACCTTGCAAACCAAGATTCAACAGCTTTTGGACGCTGGGGTGGTTTTATTGGTGGGAACCGACAGTGGGATTCCTATGAAGTTCCACAGTCAATCCACTTGGAATGAACTGGATGTATGGGTGAACGAATTTGGCATTGATCCCATGTACGCCATTCGAGCTGCAACTTATTGGCCTTCCCTTTGGACGGGTGTTGCCGATGAAGTGGGCACGATCACCCCCGGAAAATATGCCGATATTATTGCTGTGGATGGGGATGTGTTGCGATACATTAGTTTGCTGCAAGATGTGGATATGGTGATCAAGCACGGTAAGCAATACAAATAGTCTTTGGATCGGGAAGAAAGGCTTTTGGTTTTGGAAGAAAAATGGAATACCTATTCCCATGGTTTGGGTACGATTTTAGCCGTGGTCGGGTTTTTCTTTTTGATCCAAGAAGACCTTTCCGAAAGTTATGCAGTCATCAGCATTGTTGTCTATAGTCTTTCTTTGATTTTATTGTTCACCGCTTCTACTTTGTACCATGCGGTTCGAGAACCCAAATTGAAGGCAAAGCTTCGGATTTTGGATCATATCAGTATTTATTACCTGATTGCCGGAAGCTATACTCCCGTTTGTTTGCTGGTTTTGCAAGAGTCCAAGGGTTGGCTGCTCTTGTATATGGTTTGGGGAATAACTGTCTTTGGAACGATTGTAAAACTGTTCTTTACCGGAAAATTTGAAAAACTGTCCCTAATACTTTACGCGGTAATGGGCTATTTGGTCGTTTTGGATTACAGTTTCCTTTCGCAAAATTTATCTACTACAGGCCTGTTTTGGATGGCCCTGGGCGGTGCCTTTTATACCCTAGGGATTTTCTTTTACGTCATGAAACGTATCCCCTTTAACCATTTGATATGGCACCTATTTGTATTGGGAGGGGCTACGAGTCATTGGTTTTTGGTTTGTGGAATTTTTTAGGTAGTGAATGCCAAAAAAAAGGAGAGGAATCAACCCTCTCCTTTTCTTCATTGGATAATATTCTTATTCACATTTTAAAACGTATAAGCTGGTAATGCAACCAAACCGAAGTATACGCCGTTAGCTCCAATTTGTGCAATATGAATCAATCTATTCCCATCAATATCCACTTTGGCGATATGGGTGTTTCCACTATCAAGATTATAACAAAGTGCATGAACGTTTCCGACATTGTCTCTAATTAGATTTCGAATGTAGTAGTCTGATGCATTATCTGTTATGGTAAATCCATCCAAGGTTAACTCGATTACTTCGGATACCTTACCCTGTAAATCTGATTTATATAATTTAACGGGATTTGACAAACCGGTTCCTACCAATACTTCTTGTTGACTATCCCCAAAGGTCATACCTAATCCACAGCATGGTACATCATCTCCGGTAAAGGTCATTGGTTCAATTGCATTACCTGCGGTATCAAAACTAATCAAGGCTGGGTCAATCCCGTTCCCAAATCCAATAGTTGCCAAAATTTGGTTGTTTGGTGTGATTAGAATATCGGCAATTCCCTTCCAAATATCATCTCCATTATCGTTGATCAGGGTAGGTGTCATATTACTTGGGTCTACGGCATAAAGTTGCCCGTTGCCATCTTCGGAGTTGGTAATGTAGATTTGGTTATTATTTGGATTATGTACAACACCTCTAATATCTACCAGTGCATTCTCTTCATCTTTCATCATGGTAAAGCTGGGGGTGAGACCACCATCACTTAAATCCAAAACAAAAAATTGGCCTGTATCCCGGTTGGTAACCAACAATTCCACCTTGTCCGTTACCGATGCAGAAATGGTTATGTCACTTTCCTTAACCACAAACTTGGCCAGATCACTTTCGGTATCCGCAGGAGCAAGTGAAGAACCGGACCAATCAAAATAAAAGTCCTCCTCAAAAATGTCTACTTCCCCATTATTGATTTTCACCCAAAGCTCATCGCCTTTGGACAAATCTGCGGGTTTTTCAGTGGTATAAGATTCTCCATTGTCAATGGAATACCAAAAAGACAAGGTCCCAGGAGCGGTATAGCCATCATCGTTGATCGTTACTTCGGTAATTTGGTAGAAAGTTTCCGTTGGACCATCATCCGGGTTGTCCGGAGAATCATCTTTACCACAGTTTACATTCAGAAATGCCCACGTGCTAATCAAAGCATACAGGGCTAATTTTTGCATTTTCATTTTAAAAGGTTTTATGGGTTATGGCGCGAATGTAGCTGTAGCACCCCTCCCAATTTGGAGTCAATGGACGGAACACCGTTTTGAATTGATGGATGCCCGTTTTGGGTTGACGGATTTTTTTAGCCTCTTAAGAAAATCAGATATTTATAGAAAATAAGCCAGGCCTACACCTAAAATAATCACCACCAATTTTCTAAGATTAAAGGAATGCCCCTGGGAGCTTTCAAAAAGGATGATCGTGGAAATATGAAGGAACACCCCAATGGCCAGGGCAGTTAGCAAATGCCCATAACTGTCCAGCCAGGTAGATTGATTTGCCAGTAAACTCCCTAGCGGTGTCATTAGGGAAAATGTGATCATGAACAGAATGGCCAATCCTTTGTTCATTTTGGAGTTCAACAAGAAAATACCCAAAACAATGGCCACAGGAATTTTATGTATGATAATACCGTACAAAATCGGTTCATTTCCATGGATGGGTGTGCCCTCGATCAAGGCGTGGAGTGACAAACTCAAAAAAAGTAGGAGAGGGAAACCCGTTTTTTCCAAATCCAAATGCATGTGGCCATGTTCTGCACCTTTGGAAAAGAACTCCAAAAAAATCTGAAGCAAAATTCCAGCTAAAATGAAGACGGCAATGGTCCTTGGGCTATGGTGTTCGTAAACCTCTGGGAGGAGTTCAAAAAAGGTAATTGCCAACAAAAAAGCTCCACTAAAAGCCAAGAGCAAACGCACATTTTTTTTGTCTTTGGGCTTTGTGAGCCATACAAATGCAAATCCGGCCCAAACCGCCAAGATGGGTATTACATAAATCAAAACAAATGGGAATTCCATACGCTGGATTGAAGGCGTAAAAATAGCCTATTTTTGCCGAAAGATTTTCATAGGACATGGCAGGAAATTTTAGAATGTTGGCCAAAACTTTATACGGCTTTGAACCGCTGTTGGCCAAAGAGCTGCGCAATCTTGGTGCAGGTAGGGTAGAAGAGGGTGTGAGGAATGTTTCCTTTGAAGGGGATACTGGCTTTATGTACAAGGCCAACCTTTGCCTACGTACCGCGTTAAAGGTCATGAAACCTATTTCCAGGTTTAAGGTGCACAACGAAAAGGAGCTCTATCGCAATGTATATCAAATAGATTGGCCCCAGCTTTTTGGGGAGGATAAGACCTTTGCCATTGATACCACCATGAGCTCTGATGTATTTAGAAATTCCATGTTTGTTTCCCAACGAGCGAAAGATGCGATCGTTGATAAATTTAGGGCCGTGACCCGGCAACGACCCAATGTGGATTCCCATGACCCGGATGTTCGTATCAATATTCATTTATTCCGGAACAACTGCACGGTTTCTTTGGACAGCTCTGGGCCTTCTTTGCACCAACGCGGTTATCGAATTGCTACCAATATTGCTCCCATCAACGAGGTTTTGGCCGCAGGATTGCTTTTACACAGTGGATGGGATGGTCAGACGGATTTTTTGGACCCAATGTGCGGCAGTGGAACATTTTTGATTGAGGCGGGTATGATTGCTTGTAATATTCCAGCGAACATCAATCGGGAATTCTATGCTTTTCAACATTGGAAGGACTACGATGCGGGCCTACATGAGAAGATTGTGAATGCCAGTTTGAACAAAACCAGGGAATTTCACCATAGAATCTTCGGATACGATAAAGCACCATCTGCGGTGAGAAAAGTCCAGGAAAATGTGGATAATGCCAATCTTTCAGATTATATCACCATTGAGCGCAAAGACTTCTTCCGAACCGAGAAACCTACGGATTCCAAATTGCATATAGTGTTTAACCCACCTTATGGGGAACGACTTCAAATTGACCCTGATGCCTTCTATGCCAAAATTGGAGATGCCTTAAAGCAGGATTATCCAGGAACGGATGCTTGGTTGATAACTTCCAATTTGGAAGCTCTCAAATACCTGGGGCTAAAGACTTCGAGAAGGATAAAGACCTTTAACGGCAAGCTCGAGTCCAGACTGGTGAAATATGAAATGTACGAGGGTACTAAGAAACACAAGCCCACGGATTAAGTGGTAACAATATCCTGGTTCTTCCCTGTTTTTATAGGCTAATTTGTTCAAAATGCTGAACGCTGCAGGATTCGATGTACTTTTCCATTCCAGCCGGGATATGGGCCTGATTCCATTGTTCACCTGCAAAAAGCCGAATATCTTCTTCGCTGGCCCAATACGATATCATGGAGAACGTATTGGGATTCCACCGGGTTGGCCGGGCAATTTCCAAGCGAATCAAACCCTGTTGTCCTTCCACTAATGGGACTGAAATTTCCTTGAACTTGGATTCAAACTCAGCATGAAGGTCTTGAGGCACTTCCGCAGTAAATACTCTAACAATCATGGATTCCGTTATTTATCCGACCAGATAGCCAATTCATTGCCTGCTGGATCCTTAAAATGGAACCGACGGCCACCGGGGAAAGAAAAAATAGGTTTGCAAATTTCCGCTCCGGCTTCAACCACTTTATCCTGAATTAACGCAAGGTTTTCATGATAGAGCACTACCAATGCACCGTTAACAACATCGTCCTCGGTAAGTTCAAAACCTCCTTCCAAACCGCTATTGGAAAAAGCGGTATAGGTAGGACCGAAATCGGTAAAAGTCCACCCAAACGATTGTTGATAAAAGGCTTTTACCTTTTCAATATCTTTTGTTTTGAATTCAACGTAATTGATGTGGCTGTTTTCCATGGTTTCCGTGCTTATTATTCGGGTTGATCTTTTGGTTTTTTGGCCTTTTTGTATATTGGAATCAAATAGGAAAGGGTGTAGTTGTAGCTTACCCCAAAGTTACTTCCATCCGTTACCCGATTAAATCCTGGAATCCATAAATTGGGAAATTGTTCATCCTCCGTATTGGTAATCAAGAATCCCAAACGGGCACTTATTCCAACATAAATATTGGCAAAAAGCTCTGCTTTTATTCCCACAACAAATTCCAGCCATGAGGCGCTGAGGCCACTAAATTCTTGACCGGGTGTTGTGCCGTTCAGAAAGTCAGTGGGACTGAAAAAACGATCGGAATCATAAATTTTGTAATCGTTCAAGGTTTGGGTAAATGTGGCAAAGGAGTATCTACCGCCAATGATGATGGAATTTTGCATCCCGAACCAATTCTCATACGTATTCAGATCAACCCCGAGTTTAATATAACTACCCTTGGAAGTGTAGTTGTACAAAGGGGTATTGCCCAAGTCTTCAAATATTGTTTTTTCTTCATTTCCCAGTTCCCCGGCCAGATACAATTTTTGGGAAAGTCTAAAGTCACCCGTCACCTCAAAACCGGTGTAATCTTCATCCAAAAATGAAAACACAAGCCTATTGAGGTCTGCACCCACTCGTAAACCGTATTGTTGCTTGTACTCCACCGTGTCTTTGGGTTGAAGATCCACAGGTTCGTCCTGGGAGATTCCCCAAATAGGTAGGCCGAAGAAAAGAAGGCTAATGAAATACTTTGACATGGATGCTATTGGAATTTGCTACGGTTTCTTGTTCTATGGTGATGTTCTGTATCCAATTGGTATCGCTATCGGGTATGGTGACGGTCAGGTTGTCAAAATTTGCAACAAACCCACAAGCCTTGGAAACATAAGTTTCCTGCACCCCATAATTTATCGTAATGGCATCGCTGTTTCCCGTTTCTTCCCCAGTATCCGCGTCAGCGGCAGAGTCCATTATGAGTTCGTAAGTGGTAGAAGTATCAGCTATCCGAAGGGGCACCAAAAGGGAATCTGGTGAATCCGAACGATCCGTGAAGGAGTCATTTTCCAGTACACTGTCTATGTCCAACGAATTGATTCTTATGGAAGGCACTTCCTTGAATTCTTCGGTATTCTCGACATCATAAAAACCAATAATTAACAAAGGCGTATCGCCATCCACGCAGATATCATCTTTTTCGCAGGAAGCAGAATAGATCAATAAGAAGGCGATGAGTAAGCTAGGGAGTACTTTTTTCATTCAAAGTTTAAAACATAGGTTATCAAAAATTAGACCCGTTTCTCCAAAAGTACAACATTTTCAACGTGATGTGTTTGGGGAAACATATCTACCGGTTGCACTTGGATTACCTGGTATTTTTCGTCCAATAGAGCCAAATCCCTGGCTTGGGTTGCGCTGTTGCAACTCACATAAACAATTCTTTGGGCAGCTACCTGCAACAGCTGCTCAACAACCTGTTTGTGCATGCCGTCCCGTGGTGGGTCGGTGATGATAACATCAGGTTGACCATGCTGTTCAATAAATTCAGTAGTGAACACATTCTTCATGTCTCCTACATAGAACTCCACATTGGATATGTCATTCCCTAGGGCATTGTTTTTGGCGTCCGAAATAGCTTCGGGAATAGATTCGACCCCAATAACTTTTCTGGCTTTTTTGGAAATGAATTGTGCAATGGTTCCGGTTCCCGTATACAGGTCATATACCAATTCCTGCCCGGTAAGTCCGGCAAAATCCCGAGTGACCTTGTAAAGTTCGTATGCTTGCTCCGAATTGGTCTGATAAAATGATTTTGCGTTTATCTTGAATTTTAGGCCCTCCATCTCTTCAAAAATATGATCACGACCTGCAAAACAGACCACATCCTGATCGTAAATGGTATCGTTTTGCTTTTGGTTGATGACATAGAGTAAGGAGGTAATCTCGGGAAATTTTTCTTTCAAAAAAGTCAGCAATAGTTCCCTGGGTTCTTTGTTATCTTCAAAAAATTGAATCAGCACCATAACCTCCCCAATGCTGCTTGTCCGTAACATCAAGGTTCGAAGTAGGCCTTCCTGAGTCCTTGGATTGAAAAATGAAAGTCCATTTTCCACTGCAAATTGTCTAATGGCTGTTCGGATGGCATTGGACGGATCTTCTTGCAAATGGCATTTGTTGATGTCCAGAATTTTGTCCCACATGCCCGGAATATGAAAGCCAAGGGCATTGCGATCCACAATTTCTTCCTCAGAGTTAATTTCCTGTTCCGTTAGCCATCTACTGCTGGAAAATGAAAACTCCATTTTGTTCCGATAGAAATACTGCTTTTCGGAACCTAGGATGGACATGGTCTCTGGCAGTTCCACACCACCAATTCGCTGTAGATTGTTCTCCACTTCCTTCTGCTTATAGAACAGCTGGTGCTCATACGCCATGTGTTGCCATTTGCATCCCCCGCATACCCCAAAATGTTCACATTGGGGATCTGTTCGTTTTGCTGAGCGTTGATGGAAATTGGTGGCAACCCCTTCAAAATAGGCCTTTCTTTTTTTTGTGGTCATTACATCAACCACATCACCAGGCACGGCGTTGGAAAGGAATATCACCCTTCCATCAGGGGCTTTCCCAACGGATTTTCCCTTGGCTCCGGCGTCTACTACTTCAACGTGCTCAAAGGTCTGTCGGCTCTTTTTTCTTCGCATGGCGCAAAAGTAGGAATAGGTTTTTATTCAGAACAACTAACTTGTATAAATGTATCCCAAAAAATTCTTCAAACTTTTGAACCTTTTCCTTGGCCAAACGTCCTTGTATTGAAAGTAGATATGAAAACAACCCGTTTTGTATTTGATGGCTTAATGGTATTGGAATACCAGTCTGGGAACCAAAAGTCTTTATCGGTGCTGGTGAACCGACATCATAATCGATTGTGCAGACATTCGTATAGATATACCAAAGATGTTGAGGCCTCAAAGGACATTGTTCAGGATTCATGGCGAGTAATCATTAAAAAATTAAATACGCTAAAGGATCCCAATAGTTTTAGTAGTTGGTCCACCAGGATTGTGACGCACAAAAGTTTGGATTACCTGAACAAGCTCAAATCCAGTCAAAAAAATCTGAAAAGTTTTGCGGAGAACGATCAAGAGCAAACGCAAAAGGAAACTGATGACACGGGTAAAGTAAGCCAGTTGTTGAGTGCAATCAAAGAGCTTCCGGAAAACCAGCAAATGGTATTGAAGTTGTTTTACACGGAAGAATACTCACTTAAGGAAATTGCGGAAATTTTAGACATATCCGTGGGTACTACAAAATCACGGTTGTACCACGCAAGAGAAAAATTGAAGAAAATTTTAAAAGATAAATAAGATGAAAAAAGAGATGGAAGAAATAGACAAGTTGATCAAGGAAGCGTTGACCCAAGACGAAGCCAAATTTTATGATGAACTGGGAGAACAGAATGTTTTGGAAAAGTTTGGGGGAATTTTTAAAGGCAAAATGGGTTGGTTGATAGTAATCATGAACATCATGGTATTTGTATTCTTAGGAGTGCTTATTTACTGCAGCATACAGTTTTTGGACTCGGAAGCTACCAACGACCTTATCAAATGGGGAGTGGGCATATTTATTTGCCTTATTATGATGAGCATGCTCAAAGTCTATTTTTGGATGCAAATGGACAAAAACGATCTGCTTCGGGAATTAAAACGATTGGAACTGCAAATCTCCGCGCTATCCCATAAAAAGTGACGTTGAATACACTTTTAATTGGATAAAAATTTGATATTTTTGCGACACTACTAGGGATGATTTCTCTCCCACGCTGCTTTTTCGAGTCCTCGAAAGAATAAAGGTACAGAAGGAATGGTTGTTTTATCAATTTAAAAATTACTAAAATGGCTGTTTTAGAACATTTAACGTCGCAGCAAGCGATTGATTTAGAGAACAAGTACGGAGCCCACAATTATCACCCACTACCCGTTGTACTGAGTCGGGGAGAAGGTGTGTATGTTTGGGATGCTGAAGGAAAAAAGTATTACGATTTTTTATCGGCCTATTCGGCCGTGAACCAGGGCCATTGCCATCCAAAGATTGTTGGGGCCATGGTAGATCAGGCAAGAACCCTCACATTGACTTCCAGAGCGTTCTACAACGACATGTTGGGCATTTATGAAAAGTATGTGACCACCACCTTTGGGTTTGACAAATTACTGCCTATGAACACTGGGGCAGAAGCTGTTGAAACGGCTTTGAAGATTTGCCGTAGATGGGCTTATCAGAAAAAGGGGATTCCGGAGAATCAGGCGAAGATCATTGTATGTAAAAACAACTTCCACGGAAGAACAACAACGATTATCTCTTTTTCCAATGACCCTGTTGCCAGGGAGAACTATGGGCCCTATACCGAGGGTTTTATTAAGATTGAATACGATAATCTGCAGGCTTTGGAAAGTGCTTTGATCGCTAATCCAGATGTGGCAGGATTCCTTGTTGAGCCTATTCAAGGTGAGGCAGGTGTATATGTGCCCTCAGAGGGCTACTTGACCGCGGCCAGGGAACTTTGTGAGCAGCACAACGTTCTTTTTATTGCGGATGAAGTGCAAACGGGAATAGCCCGTACAGGAAAACTATTGGCCGTGGATCATGAAGACGTGAAACCGGATATTTTGATTTTGGGCAAAGCCTTGTCAGGTGGAGCTTATCCTGTATCTGCTGTTTTGGCCAATGATGAAATCATGGATGTCATTACTCCGGGAAGTCATGGAAGTACTTTTGGAGGAAATCCGGTAGCGGCTGCTGTTGGAATTGCCGCCCTGGAGGTGGTCAAGGAGGAGCAGCTAGCAGAAAACGCCATGGAATTGGGTGAAGTTTTTAGGGAAGAACTCAACAAGTTCATTCCAAGCTGTGATTTGGTTTTAAAGGTACGAGGGAAAGGCCTTCTGAATGCCATTGTGATCAATGACACCGAAGATAGTTCCACTGCGTGGGATATCTGTATGGCGTTACGCGACAATGGATTGTTGGCGAAGCCTACCCATGGTAATATCATTCGATTTGCACCGCCATTGGTCATGAACCATGAACAAATGATGGATTGCATTTCCATTATCAAGAAAACGCTTCAGGAGTTTGAAAAATAAAAACCACTCCCTAGAATAAAGGCTCGGTTATCCGGGCCTTTTTTTATTCCATTAAAATTGGTGGGTTATGAAACTACATTTTCCAAAAGCTTCAAGGTCATTTTATCAGCATCCCATAGGGCATGGATACCAATTGCAAAAGTAAAGTTATTGGTGACATGGCCAAAGCTCATGCCATAAGCCGCTGGAATGTTCAAGGGAGCTATTCGGTCCATGAGTACTTGTTTTAGAGTGAAACCGTTGGGACTTGGATCTCTATCGCATCCGGCGCAAACCCCAAAAACGATTCCCTTGGCTTTTTTAAATGAGGAACCTTCAATCAATTGCGTCAACATTCTGTCCATTCTATAGGGTGCTTCCTCCACATCTTCAATACAAACGATGGTATCGGTAAAATCAATTTCATAAGGGGTTCCCACAAGTGCTACAATCAGACTTAAGCTGCCACCCACCAATTTTCCAGATGTGGAACCAACAGTTATAGTGTATCGCTCATATTCTGGGTTTTCAAGGATTTCCATATCCTCCAAAACCACATTTTCTATAGTTTGGGGGTATTTCGGAGATTCCAACCTAGTTAGCAACTGTTGCTTGCTATAATCATCGTTTAGGGTACTACCTACAGGACCATGGAAGGTTACCAATCCAGTTTCTTGATTGATGCCATTCAGAAGAGCGGTAACATCACTAAACCCCACCAAAATTTTGGGATTGGATTTTATGTTTTCGTAATTGATCATTTGCATGATCCGGGTGCATCCATAGCCGCCACGGGCACAGAGAATGGCATCTATTTCTGGATTGCTGAACATTTCGTTGAGGTCCGCTGCCCGTTCTTCATCCGTATCGCTAAAATATCCATGGTTTCCATGAATGCGATCTGTATGGAAAGGGATAAAGCCCATATCGACCAAGGTGGACTTCATCTCTTTTAATACCTCTGGTTTAACCGCATAGCCTGGCGCAATCAGCCCAATGGTGTCTCCTTTCTTTAGTCTTTTGGGTAACAGTTTGATGGTATCTTGCGCTAAACCCTCAATGTTGGGTCTTACATGGGAGACCAAAGTGGACGCAGACAGTAATGCGGATAGATTGATAAATTGCCTTCTTTTAAGCATCGGGTTTAGGTTTTGGGTTGCCTCAAAATAAAATAGCCACCTTAAATATGGTGACTATTTTTGACTTCATAATTTATATCTGACGTAGGAATGTGCGGTTATGGAGCTGCTGACCCACCCTTTGACCTTGCCCTACGCAATTGCCGTTGTATTTTCTTTATCGCGGATTCAATGGATTTTTCTGGCTCAATGATATTATATTCTCCCCAGAAATCGGGGTCTGAAAATCCGACTGCCTCATCACTTAAAATTATGGACTTTTTAAGACGTTCCCTGACTTTCGGTAATTGTCCGTCCACGTTTTTTTCCCAATCCGTAACCGCCATCTCGGCTGTCATACTATAAACGGAGTTGAAGAGCTTGTCTTCCCAATCCACTTTGAATTCCAAAAGGACATTGCTATACCCGTAATACCACTTACCTCCTTTTTCACGGTAATCCACCCTATAGGCCACCTCTGTGGGCCAAACGTCCACTTTGGCGGGCTTTTTCCGGACAAAGAGCCTGGCTGCCCTGTATTTGTCCGTGATATTGAGGGTATAAATGGCACTGGTCAAGGTTCGGTTCTCTACATCGATAAAAAGCTCCCCTTGGTATAAGGGCTCTTTAATACTCTCCCATTGGTTAAACTTGATAACATAAATCAACTTGTCATTAATTCTTGTGGAACGGCTAAAGGTGAACTGGTAATCTTGAATGGAGCCTTCAGCGAAAATATACTCAGGATACTTCATGATATCCACATAAAGCGTGTTGAAAGGTCCACCTTGAAGTTTGAGAGCCACCGTATCCAATTTACTATAGTCTGTACTCTTACGGGCCCTATAGAGTTCAACAGCATCCTTTCTAAGCGAACTATAGGGGGACTTGTAGATGTTTACCACAGCTTCGGACAGGGATACATTTTTTCTTCGTTTTTTGATGGTTTCCCTATAAAATGCTGTCATCAGTGTGGGGTCGTCAAAGTAATTGTCGCCTTTTCTGGCCAAAGTCTCTCTAACCAAGGCTGCTGCATCTTTTGGGGCGTTGATATTTACCTCCGATAGCTCTGTAACCGACACCACTAGGG
The DNA here is from genome assembly GCF_005937185.1 of Flagellimonas algicola. Taxonomy (GTDB): domain Bacteria; phylum Bacteroidota; class Bacteroidia; order Flavobacteriales; family Flavobacteriaceae; genus Flagellimonas; species Flagellimonas algicola. The sequence goes on from NZ_VCNI01000001.1 coordinate 16,697, forward strand.
TAATCTTGTTTTTACTCGGCTTTAAATCGGCTAGCGAAATGTTCTTGCTCTTATAGCCCAAAAAGGAAACCACAATTGTTCCATCCGTCATTTCCTTGGGTATTTTAAGTAAAAAATTACCTTCCGTGTTTGTGATGGTACTTATGTTTGTGCCTTCCACCGATAGGGTAGCAAAGACCAATGGCTTTTTGGAAGAGGCATCTCTTATTTCTCCCTTATATTGATTAAAAGCATTGTCCTCCACCTGAACAGCCTGAAATGCCATGGAATCCGTAGGGCAAAGCATCCAAACAAGCAAAATTAGTAATGTGGGAACCAATCGAATCCCTTTGAATAAACTCTTGGCAAATAAATTCATAGCCTATTAATTTACAGATAATCCTATCTATAAAGATACAAATTTTTAGAATGCGAAGATGGGGTTGGAAACCTGTCCCAACCCTTTAATTTTTGCAATAGCCCTAAACTTAATCCACCATAAACAAGGCGTTTGCAAAGAACAGTTTTCCATTCTCCCAAAACCCGCGGAACAATGGATTGTCCACCATATAGACCACCGAACCTTCACCACGGTTCTCAACCCCAAAAATTAGAGAGTTGGCCACCTTTTTGAGCGCTTCGCTGCCTGCAAAACCAGACACTTGCTTGGGACTCTCACCTTCCAAATAGGCAGCGTTGCCATATTTTAAGTAGTCATATCCTGCACTCCCAAGTTTTAGGGTAAAGTAATCTGTGCCGTAGCCATAAGCCAGTGGATGCGAATTATCCACACGTGCCTTGAAGATGGCCCCTGTAATGACATTTTTGATTTGCTCACGTTGCGCATTCTTATGCGGTTTAGGTTTATTTTTTGTTGAATCTTTGGCAGCTTCTTTTTTCTTGATGCCAAAACCTTTTTCACCATCAATACCATCAATGGCCCCACCCATGGCTATAAGCTTACCTCCAGCCGACACCCAATCCTTGAGTTTGGTCAACTGGGCCTCACTAAAATGATTTCCGTAGCCTCCGCTGGGAAGTATCAGAATATTGTAGTCCTTTAAATCTACCTGATCGGCATATTCGCTATCAATAACCGTAATGGGATACTTCAACTGCTGCTCAAAGAAATGCCAGATTTCTCCAAATCGAAGGGTAGAAGTTGGTCCTCCGGACAAAACCGCAATCTTGGGCTTGGAAATCATTTGTACATAGGACGAACCAAAATCCTTTCCGGAATCGACATAACCGGTACTGGAGGCCGTCAATTCTTGATTGAATTCCTTACTGATCTTTGTCAACTGGCCAATAAAGTCAGCATTATTTTGATTGTCGCCTTTGGTGATGATCAAACTCCCTCTGGCGAAGGATTTACCTTCAATAGAAAAGGGATGGTCAGCTTTTCGTACACGGATACGGGCCTTAAGCAAAGCAGCCAAGAATTTGGCATCTTTCATACTGTTCCAATTGGAGATATAGGCGTAGCTGTTGGAATCCAAAGTACCGAAGTTAACCGCTGGATTTTGCGCTTGACTTGAGACCAAGGAAGTGGATGCAATGCCATCCAAGCCATAGGCATAAGGCAAGGACCAGGCTGTAATGTCATAGGTAAGGGAATCACTCAGTTTTGCGTTCGGCTCAAATAACACCTTTACCAAAGTACCTTTGGACTGGTTGGTTGAGACCACCAAACTATTTTGCGAAACAGCCATGCTTCCGTTGCCGCCTGTTTGGTAGTTATAGCCCTTTACCGATGAAATTGTTGGACTTCCGAATTTGATTTTATGCTTGGAAAGCAGTTGCTTCAATGCTTCAATTTTATCGGAATCGCCATTCAATACATAACTTTTGTATTTGAAGTTTTTGTTTTGGTAGAACTTCTTGAATTCTTGATTTAATCGTTCCGCATTTTGGTGGGAAACTTCAATGGTGGAAAGACCCGTAGTATGGTGGTGGGCAATTCGGTCTTTAAGGGTAAGGGTATCGCCAATACTAGTGATCACACCAAGTCCACCGCGTCCACTTCCACCTTGCTCATAGGTCATTCCAATAGCGCCATTGTAGGTTGGGTAGGTATCCCCATAGCTTGGATAGAAGAGGTCAAAAATTTCTTTGGTAAAATAGAACCAACCGTTGGCGTCAAAGTATTTAGCATGATTTTTTCCCAACGTAACTTGAAAATCGCGTTGGAAATCCGTAATCACTTCGTGGTAGGGTTCTGCGGCTGGGGCAAAATAATAGGGATTGTCCACGCCTTGCTCATGAAAGTCAACATGCACATGTGGAAGCCACTCGTTGTACACCTTAATTCTTTGTTGACTTTCTACCTGGGTCAACCACGCCCAGTCACGGTTGAGGTCAAACATATAGTGGTTGCTTCGTCCACTCCACCAACCTTCGTTGTGTTCCTTGCTGTTTGGATCTAACTGATGGGGCGTATTTTTATACTGATTGTACCAATTGCTATAACGGTCCCTTCCATCTGGATTGATACAGGGGTCCATGATTACGACAGTGTTATCCAAATAGGAACGTTTGCTGGTAAGGAGCTCGTAAATGGTCTGCATGGAGGCCTCCGTACTTACACTTTCATTTCCGTGAACATTATAGCTCAACCACACAATAGCTGTTGAGCTGTTACCAGTACCTTCTGTATCTTTTAAATGCTCTTGCCTAATAATTTCCAGATTGGCCATATTAGTGGCAGTGGATACATAGACCAGCAGCAGAGGGCGTCTTTCATTGGTTTGCCCATAGGTGGTCAACTTGACCATCTCTGGAGCCTGCTTTGCTAGGTATTGGTAGTAGTCCACCACTTCGTGGTGACGGGTGAATTCCGTTCCCAATTCATATCCCAGAAACTCAGAGGGGGATTTTAAATTTTGTGCGCTAAGGAAACAGCTTGTAAGGGCCAAAAGAGAAAATAAAAATCTTGTCATACGTGCGGGTGTTAGTAGAAATCAAATCTAACAATAAATTAGAGAATCACCATTTTTAAAACAATATTGGACCTTATCTAATTAACTTATTTTTAGGATGAGAAAAAAAGAAGAGAAGTATCTTTAGCACTTCATTTTGAACTTTGATGGACGTAGCGTGTATACCTTTTAAGGAAACTGGTTATTTTTCTAGACTTATTTGTGATTATTTGGATCAAAAGGAAGACCTAAAACCTTTTTACAACAGATTCCCCCAAATAGAAAATTTTCAAGACCAGATAAAGGAAAAAGAGGCTAACTTTCCTTCCCGCCGTAGAGCCATTTTGGTGGATGCCGTCGAGGAACAGTATAAGGGACTACAGGTTTCAGAACTTACGCAAGAGAACATTTCCCTATTAGGTGATACAAAAACCTTTACCGTGGTAACTGGGCACCAGCTGAATCTGTATACAGGTCCACTTTACTTTTTGTACAAAATTGTATCCACGATCAACCTTACCAAAAAACTTAAGGAGACCTTTCCGGATTACAATTTTGTTCCCATATATTGGATGGCCACGGAAGATCATGATTTTGATGAGATCAACTACTTCAATTTCAAAGGTCAAAAAGTGCAGTGGAACAAGGAGGCTTCAGGAGCGGTTGGCGCGTTGAATACTGAAGGGTTGGAGGCAGTGTTCCAAACTTTTTCCGCCGGTCTTGGAAATTCAACGAGTGCCGAGCATCTTAAAAACTTGTTTCAGGCAGCTTATTTGGAGCACAATACGCTTACCGAAGCCACTAGATTTTTGGCCAATGCATTGTTTGGGGAATTCGGTTTGGTTATTGTGGACGGAGATGATTCCAACCTCAAAAAGGAGCTGGTGCCGTATGCCAAACAGGACATCTTTGAGAATATCCCGTTTGATTTGGTTACAACTTCAATCAATGGACTCTCTAAAGTATCAACGGATTATAAGATTCAAGTAAACCCGCGGGAGATTAATTATTTCTATCACAAAGATGGAATTCGTGAGCGGATTGTTGGCAAGGATGGAAATTTTGAGGTGTCCAATACGGATATCAAATTCACAAAGCAAGAGCTTGAAAAGGAACTGGAGCAATTTCCAGAGCGCTTTTCACCCAATGTGATAGGGCGTCCTTTGTATCAAGAGATTGTGTTGCCAAATCTGTGTTACATAGGAGGAGGAGGAGAACTGGCTTATTGGTTGGAACTCAAAGCGTATTTTAACGCTTTGGAGGTAACCTTTCCCATGTTATTACTTCGTAATTCGGCCCTAATTATGACCGAAAAACAAAACGGAAAAGTGGAGAAGTTGGGATTGAAGATTCCTGATCTCTTTTTAAAACAGAACAGTTTCATCAACAAGAAAATTAGGGAAATTTCCAATATCGATATTGATTTTGCTCCGCAGAAGAAACATCTAGAGGAACAATTTGAGGCCATGTACAAATTGGCCGAAGAAACCGATAAAAGTTTTATTGGTGCTGTAAAAGCACAAGAAGTGAAGCAGAAAAAAGGTTTGGATGCCCTTGAAAAAAGATTGCTTCAGGCGCAAAAACGAAAACTCCGAGATCATGTTATCCGCATGACGGATATCCAAAATGCACTTTTTCCAAACCGGTCCTTGCAAGAAAGGCAACTTAACTTTTCCGAGGTATATTTGGAAATTGGGGAGCGCCTAATTCCCAATCTTATGGAGTCTTTAGACCCGCTGGCAGGAAAATTCTTGATTCTAAAGGATTAATTTTATCTATTTTAACCATTTGTTTTTCAGTTTATTACAACTGTAAATGGCTTTTTTTAGATGTTTTTTTCAAAAAAAATCAAAAATAAAGTAGGGTATTTTACCACCTAGTTGTTTTACTAGTGAAAATTGCTATGAAATTTTTTTAACAAAATGAGTTGGTAAACTCATATGTTTAGGTTGGTTTTGATTTTATTTTAAAGCCCCGGAGTGGTTCCTGGGGCTTTTTTATTTTCTGCAGTATACTCTGAAAGCTGGTATTTCTAACGACAGCGATCTCAGATAGCCTAGAACAAATCCTTAAAATGGGACTTGATTTCGAAAAGAGTGGCCTCGGCCATGGAATCAAATCTTAAGTCAGCATGGCCAACCCTTTCCTTGGGGCCAATACCAACGCTATAAAAACCACCGGCCTTGGCGGCATCAATTCCACTTTCGGCATCTTCAAAAACTATACATTCATCCGGCTGAAGCTTCATTTTCTCAGAACCATATAGGAAGATGTCGGGTTCAGGCTTACTTTTTGATACACTATTTCCATCCCCGATCACATCAAAATACATATTGGCATTGAGCTGTTGCAATACCTTGATGGCATTCTTGCTTGCGCTACCCAATGCCACGTTAAAGCCTTCGGTTCTTAAATGAGTCAATAACTCCTTGGCTCCGGGAAGATAGTCTTCGGATGTCATTTCATCCAAGCTAGATACATAAATATCATTTTTCTTTGTGGCCAGTTCAGCAAGGGTTTCCTCATCCAAAGAAGCTTGGTTATGGTCCAGAATCACTTTTATGGAGTCCATTCTTGAGATACCCCGTAGTTTATCGTTTATCTCGTAATCAAAGTCCCAGCCCATTTCATCGGCTAGGTTTTTCCAAGCCTTATAGTGAAGCTCTGCGGTGTCAGTGATAACCCCATCCAGGTCAAAGATGAATCCCTTAATCATAGTTTGGCGTGTTTAGGACAGCAAAGAAATGATGAAAAATGTAAAGAAAAAAACGAATTGACGTTATATTTAAGTGCGATATTTCGCAATAAAATAGAAGTTGAGGATACCCTTGAAGCTCGCTAAATCAACAAAAAATAAGGGCAAGCGCTATTAAATAACTCTTTTGAAAACTTATAAAAAATATCCCCGAAAAGATACTTTTCCAACTCCGGCAAATTGCTATTTTTGCCCATGCAAAACAACGTACTTATCCTAGACTTTGGCTCCCAGTACACCCAGTTGATTGCAAGAAGGGTCCGCGAGCTGAACATTTACTCAGAAATCAAACCTTTTAATAACCCACCTGAAGATTTATCGGAATATCAGGCCGTTATTCTTTCAGGGTCTCCCTATTCAGTTAGAAGTGAAGATGCCCCGCATCCGGATCTTACGGAAATCAAAGGAAAAATCCCATTGTTGGGTATTTGCTATGGAGCGCAATATCTATCCCATTTCAATGGCGGTAGTGTGGCTCCATCCGCAACTCGGGAATATGGACGCGCCAACTTATCCACAGTTAAAGATGAAGAAACCTTTCTGGATGGGTTGGAAGTAGGTAGTCAAGTATGGATGAGCCATAGCGATACTATTAAGGAACTGCCAACCGGTGCCGTTAGGTTGGCCAGCACACATGATGTGGAAAATGCGGCCTTTCGCATTGAAGGCGAACAAACTTATGGTATTCAATTTCACCCAGAGGTATATCATACCAAGGACGGAAAGCAGCTATTGGAGAATTTCCTGGTAAAGATTGCTGGTTTAGAACAGGATTGGACACCAGACGCCTTTATTGAGACCACAGTAGCTGAGCTTAAAGACAAAATAGGGGATGAGAAGGTGATTTTAGGGCTTTCCGGTGGAGTGGATTCCAGTGTGGCAGCCATGTTGTTGCACAAGGCCATTGGAAAACACCTGCACTGCATCTTTGTAAACAATGGTTTGCTACGGAAGAATGAGTTTGAAAGTGTTTTGGACCAATACCAACACATGGGACTCAATGTTAAAGGTGTTGATGCTTCGGCACGTTTTTTGGAAGCCTTGAAAGGGGAATCCGAACCAGAAAAGAAAAGAAAGATCATCGGAAGAGTCTTTATTGAAGTTTTTGATGATGAAGCCCATAAGGTGGAAAATGCAAAGTGGTTGGCTCAAGGAACGATCTATCCGGATCGGATAGAGTCGGTTTCGGCAAGTGGCGGACCATCGGCCACCATCAAAAGTCACCATAATGTAGGAGGCCTTCCGGACTATATGAAATTGAAAATTGTGGAGCCTTTGCATTTGTTGTTCAAGGATGAAGTCCGAAGAGTCGGCAGAAATTTAGGAATGGATCCTGCAATTTTGGGAAGACACCCGTTTCCAGGCCCAGGTCTGGGGATTCGGATTTTGGGTGACATTACCGCCGAAAAGGTGTCTATTTTACAGGAAGTTGATGCAATTTTTATCGATGGACTCAAAAAATGGGGACTTTATGATAAGGTTTGGCAGGCCGGAGCCATGCTTTTACCCGTAAATAGTGTAGGGGTTATGGGAGATGAACGCACTTATGAAAAATGTGTAACGCTCAGAGCAGTGGAAAGTACGGACGGAATGACGGCGGATTGGGTGAATTTACCTTACGAATTTTTACAAAAGACCTCTAATGATATAATAAATAAGGTGAAGGGCGTTAATAGAGTAGTGTATGACATTAGCTCCAAGCCTCCAGCAACTATAGAATGGGAATGAAAAAACATCTTGTATTATTGGGTTTTGTGGCATTTTTCTTGGCCACTGCGCAACTTTCTGCGCAAAAGTTTACAACACATGCCGTAAAGGAGGGAGAAACCTTGCAGAGCATTTCCCAAAAATACAGGGTTACGCCTTATACCATTATACAATCCAATAAGGAGATAAAAACTGCTGCTGATATTAAGGTCAATACCCTGTTGGTCATTCCTTTGGACGGTAGTGTCATGACCCCTGAAACTGAGCCGAAAGTGGAAAAGGTGGTGGAAGAGCGCAAACCTACAAGCTTTATTAGGCACAGGGTACGGAAGCGTGAAACCCTATTTGGACTTACCCAGCGCTATGAGATAACAGAGGAGCAGTTGAAAAGGCATAATCGACAGTTGTATGCAGAACCTTTGAAAAAAGGCATGATTTTGCAGATTCCTGTCTATCCCGAACTTACAGAAGAGGAGGAAAGAGCACTGGATTTTGAGACCTATACGGTACAACCCAAGGAGACCAGATGGAGTATTGCCCATAAATATGGTATCACTGTGGATAGTTTGCTTAAGCTCAACCCTGAGCTGGATAAGACTTCCGATTATTTGGCTATTGGACAGGAACTCAACCTGCCAAGGCCCAAGGGCGATAGCTTGGAACAGGAAATAGATCTTTTTACCTCTTTTACCGTACCCCCCAAACAGACGCTATATAGCTTAGGAAAGGAATATGGAATTCCATCGGACTCCATTGTAAAGCTTAATCCTGAAATCATGAAGCAAGGTGGATTGAAAGAAGGGATGATTTTACGCTTGCCTAAAAAGAAAAATAAATCTGGGGAAGTCAACACGGACAATTTTATTTTTTACGAAGTAAAACCCAAGCAAAACATTTTTAGGCTCACCCAAAACCTGAAAATCTCCAGGGACACCCTTTTTGCCTTGAATCCTACCTTGGAAAATGGGCTTAAAGCAGGAATGGTACTGAAGTTGCCGAAAGCAAGTTCAGAGGAATTGGTAGTTAAAAATGCCTTGATCATAGATAAAATCAATTTGGCGGACAGTGTTAATCTGGAAAACAGGCCCAAAGTGGTATTTATGTTGCCTTTCCGATTGGATCGTATTGACCTGAATGACCGTAAAAAGACTTCAAGTCAAATTAGTACCAGAAGGGATCTAAAGTTGAGTCTTGGATTTTATTCCGGAGCGTTGGTAGCCTTGGATTCCATTAAAAAAATGGGTGTTTCGGTGGAAGTGGATACCTATGATACCGAATTGAGCCAAGCTAAGGTAAAGGAGATTCTTTTCCGTGAAAGTATATGGGATGTGAACGCAATTATTGGTCCGGTATCAACCAAGGCCTTGGATGAAGTTGCTGTGCAGGCGGCAAGCAAGAACATTCCTGTAATTTCCCCAACTGCTTCCGATAGTGAATTGAGTCATGGGAATGTATATTACTCCGTACCCAAGGATGAGGTGCTAAGAAAAAAGATGTTGGATTACCTGGCCAAAGTACATACGGATCAAAATGTCGTGATCATTGCTGATTCGACCCATCAAGTTGCGTATGACTCCATTTTATCCAAATTTCCTGTAGCTCAGATAGCCAAGGTCATCGATAACAAATCACTGCATTTGGATGAGTTCCTGATTCAATTATCCGAGGAAAAGGAAAACTGGGTATTCTTGGAAACCGATCAGGCCAATATGGTTTCCAGTGTAAGTTCCATTTTGAACTCAGCCAACACCGAAGAGATTTCCGTACGCATGTTCACTACCAATTTTAACAGTGCCTTTGAAAATGATGCGGTTTCCGTTACCCATTTGTCCAACCTGAAATTTACTTACCCCAGTTTTTATAGGAAGGCAGCTAATGATTCCTTTACCAGGGCCTATAGACAGAAATATAGGGGATTGCAGCCCGACCGATATGCGGTGAGGGGCTTTGATGTCACTTTTGATCTTTTGTTGAAACTGGCCCATAAGAACAATCTATTCGAAACTTCCAAAATAGTCGGGTTGACCGAATACACCGGAAATAGTTTCAACTACTTCAATGAATACGCGTCAGGGTTCTACAATAGGGCGGCTTATCTGATGGAATACGATAGTTTACAAATCAAGGAAATACAACTGGATGACCTCAAAAGTAACTTATAAGGGCGAACTAAGAACCACTTGTCTGCATCTTAGATCAAACAATGAATTTGTAACTGATGCCCCAGTGGACAATAACGGTTTGGGGCAGGCTTTTTCACCTACAGATACCGTGGCAACAGGCTTGGCCAGTTGCATGCTGACCATGATGGGTATTAAAGCCCGTGATTTGGAGGTGGATTTGGCCGGTTCTACCGCAGAAGTGACTAAACATATGGAGGCTAACCCCAGACGTATCAGTAAGATTGAAGTGAAAATGGAATTTCCTGCAAATGTCTCTGAAAAACATCGGAAAATTCTTGAAAATACGGCAAACACCTGCCCAGTACACTACAGTTTGCACCCAGACATTGAAAAGATAATTGAATTTAATTGGGTAAAGTAAATACCATAATATGCTTGCTTCTTTTTGGTTTTTTGGGTTGGGGCCAGGAAATTGAGGAGGGAGTATTATGGGATGCCAACAAGCGCCTATCTTGGTCCGATTTTAAGGGGAAAGTACCTCCAGCAGCCGATCCAGCCGCAACCACCGCTAGCGGTATCAGTTATCGATATTCAGCAAATCTGATTCACCATGAAGTAAACTTGGATTTTGAGGTTAACGCTTATTTCTATCCTAATGAATCTTGGTACAAGCCAGAAGTTTGCGACGACCTTATCCTAAGTCATGAACAACTCCATTTTGATATTGCGGAGCTTTTCGCCAGAAAGATGCGCAACAAATTGCAGCGAACTTCCTTTTCGGACAATGTAAAACAAGAAATCCGGGATATTTACCAGGATATATTGCAAGAGCTTCAGGATTTCCAAGATCAATACGATTGGGAAACTGGATATTCCAGAAATGCGAAAAAACAATTGGAGTGGAATCGTAAAATTGCCCAAGCTCTAAGCGAGGAATAGCACCCAAACACTTCACTTGATTCTCCCATCGTGGAATCCTGCTCGTTTCCAATTTCCATTTTCGATTACCCATAGGTGTGTAACCCTATACTGATTTTCAATGGTGTCTTGGGAAATTCTGTTCGTAACCAACACCCTGCCAGTGACTATGGCAAAATCCGTGTAATGGACAAAGCCCAAATCGCCCATTTCGTAGTGCAGCACTTCCAATTCGCCATTTGCTATACGAGCGTTTCTTTTTTTGAGATAGCTCAACCAAATTGATTTGTGAATCGCTTGGGAAGTTCCGTTGGTGTGCACATAAGTATCAGTTATCATGGAATCCAGGGTTTTGATATCTCCATGCTGGAATGCGGTATTGAATTTTTGCAATGCGACCAGGAGTTTTTCTTTGGATGCTGCTGAGGTTTCTTCAGATTTTGGGTTTGGTGAACAGTGTAGGAATAAAGCAACGGATAATGTAAATAGTATGATTTTGAAGGAGTTCATGGTTTATAGTTGTTCAAATACATTGATACCTATTTCTCCCGGTCTGGATTTCCAATCAAAATGCTCTGTCAGACGGAGTTTGCCTTCGGCGGTGATTGAAAGTTGAGCTTTCGAACTCCCATTATCCAAAATACCATCCGTTTGAAGCTGGCAGTAGCTAAAGTTGAGAATTTCCTTTTTCAGTACCCCGATTAGAAACCCTTTGGCGATGTTTCCTCCAGAATATGAGGCTTGCACCTGAACATCTTGTTGCGAAAAGGAAAAGATGGTCTCATGGTTCACCACACCGTTTGCAGCGGTCTGTACCACGTTCATTTGAACATTATCCAAATCAAAAGAATTCATAGGAGACAGATTTGTGGATGATCCTGAAACACGCTGGGTCTACATAATCATCCATTAAAAGTATTCGTTTAAGGATTACTTTCAAAACCAATTCCTAATTCCTCGGCTAGTTGTTAAATTATACCTATCCGTTAATTGCCTACCAAACATATTTATAATGTATATACAACAAGAAAATTTACAATTTTACAGATTATTGATTTTGGATTCAAATTGTTGGAAGCTCTTAAGGTCATACCAACTGAGTACGGCATGGATTTCATCCATCGCCATTTCCCAAACCGGACTTAGTTGCTCCACTCGTGCTTTCCCTTTTTTGGTGAGATTTATTTTGGGTCGGTTAGCTGGGCCTGTTTTGCTTACATATCCAGAGTTCACCAATCTAACCAGGTTTCTACTGAGCGAGGACCTTTCCAACGTCAGAAGCTGTGCGATTTGGTTTTGCTCTATACTGCCAGTCTTATAAAGCGCCATCATAATGCTCAACTGATTTTCTGTAATATCAGCGTTTCCGAGATGTTTTCTATAGATGCCATCCAGTTTTCTGGATAAACTCCTGACACGGGAACCCAAACAAGATTCAAATGTATAGTTCATATTGTGTTGTATATACATCACAAATCTAGTGATTTGTAGAATACATTCAAAAAAAATCATTAAGGTAGTAGGGCAACAATCCTGAGGGGAGCCCCGCTACCACCTTGTATTTTCATAGGAAGGGCTACAATTTCAAAACCTTTAGGTGGTAGTTGATCTAAGTTGGTCAGATTTTCAAAGGCTGGGATGTTTTCTCCCAAAAGAATGACGTGACTTTTGAAATACTGGGATTGCCCATAATCTATGCTCGGTGTGTCAATTCCGATGGAACTGATATTTCGATTTTGGACAAGCCATTCTGCTGCTTCCGGGGAGAGTCCTGGAAAATGAAGCAGTTTAACGGCATGTTCACCGCGTTCATTTGTTCCTAAATATTCCACTTTGTTGGGGTAGTATTGGGAAAAACCAGTTTGCAACAGGACAATACTGCCATCTGGAATTGGAATTCCATGTTGGTGTTCCCAATCTTTTAAATCCTGCACTGTGATTAAATAGTCAGGATTGTTCAATGCCTTGGAAGAAACGTCAATCTTGATGGCATCTCCGATGAGTTTGTCCAATGGTATTTGATCTACGGTCTTGCCGCTTTCTGAAAAATGGATAGGAGCGTCAATATGGGTACCCCCGTGTTCGGCAGTGCTAAAATTATAAGCAGAATAGTAGTAGCCTTTTTCTGTTTGGCCTTCAAAAACGGTATCCATTTCAAATTCTCGAGCGGTAACCCAATAAACCGTTTCATCTGAGTAGGCATGGGAAAGATCAACAAGTACTTTTTTTCCAGGTTGCTGTTGTGCTTGCTCATCAGGTTCAGCTGTTGGTCTCTGATTACATGCTACCAAAACCCAAAGGATCATTAGATATGTCGAGACTTTTTTCATTTGGTACTTAGGGTTTCAGCTGTAAATCAATCCAAGGGTTCCACGATAACATTCCTAAATTTAATCTTTCCCTTTCCGGCAGCTTGAAGGCCAATAAATCCTTGATCTAAGCTATTGTCTTGGTGATCAGCAGTTAGGGTGTCATTGACCCAAACTTCTATGCGATCGTTTTCATTTTTTATTTTATAGGTATTCCATCTATTCAAAGTATTTACCTTGGCCAATGGAATTGCTTTTGTGGTCACAGAGCCGGTTCTAAAATCTTGATTGGGATGCAAATCCCAGATATTGATTTCATGACAATCTGCCGCGTCAATGTTGTGCTCCTTGCACCTCAGAAACACCCCTGAATTGATAGTGCTATCCGGATAGAATTCAAGTTTTAGTATAAAGTCTTTGTACATTTTATTGGTCATGACAAAGCCAGTTCCTTCCTCAATACTACCAACCAGTTCATTGTTGTTATGGGACCATGAAGCATCACCTTTTTGGAACCAGTCATTGGTATTTTCTTGGAACAAATGTTCTTTATTAGTACAAGAAATAATAAGAGCAGATACTAGTATTACTAAAAAGAAAGGTTGATTTCTCATTGATATAGAGGGTATTTGGTTACTTCTTCATTATTACACATCACACCGTAAAAAACCATCTTTAAGTGCTTCTATTTTATCATCCCAGGTTGGCAAAAATTCTTGAGCCACATAGCCGGTATATCCCGTATCCAAAATGGCCTTCATGATAGCCGGGTAGTACAATTCTTGGGAATCATCAATTTCATGTCTTCCCGGAACCCCAGCGGTATGGTAATGCCCAAAGTAGGGGTGATAATTCTGAATGCTCCTTATGATATCACCTTCCTGTATTTGCATATGGTAAATATCATAGAGCAATTTAAAATGGTCACTTCCCAAGTGCTTGCAAAGCTCTACGCCCCAAAGCGAACTATCGCACATGTAATCCGGATGGTTTACTTGGTTGAAAAGTTCCATTTGAATGATGACCCCATATTTTTCAGCCAAAGGAATTATCTGTGAAAGTCCATCCACGCAATTTTGTAAACCCACATAATCGTTCATGCCATTTCGGTTACCACTGAAACAAATAAGATTGGTGTAGCCGGCATCAGCCACTTTCGGAATCATTTCGGTATAATTCTTTATGAGTACCTCATGGTTTTTGGGGTCGTTCCAACCCTCTTCCAAACTAATTTCCGCACCGTTGCACATGGAACAATGGATATCATATTTTTTTAGGAGGTGCCAGTCTTTTGGACCTATAAGGTCGATGGCCTTGATGCCCAATCCATTCAAAGTTTTAAGAAAATCCTCAAGCGGGATATCGCCAAAACACCATTGGCAAACGCTGTGATTAATATTGTTTTTTAGTTTAAAGTCCTTGGTGGTTTCCATGTTTTGTGCGTTAACTTTGGTTGTTGCAATACCTGCAGCCCCTACGGCCGTGGTTGCAATGAAATTTCTTCTCTTCATGATGGATGGATTATTGAGGTTAAGATAGTACTTTAGGGATTGATATGGAAATTAGCCCGGACAAACAAAAGCTGCTGGAACTGGCTCACTACAAAATGCCATTTGGAAAGTATAAGGAACGATATTTAATCGATTTGCCTTTAGCTTATTTGGTATGGTTCAGGCAGAAAGGTTTCCCAAAAGGGAAGTTGGGGGAGTATCTCAGTACTACTTTGGATATCAGGGAAAATGGTTTGGAACCCATAATTCGGAAAATTCAAAAAGAATTTCCGGTCGATTGAGTTAGTTTTCTACTTGCAATTTGTACCTTTATACCCCGTAATAGAGTATCCAAATATGTCACAGACAAAGTACATTTTCGTTACGGGAGGGGTAACTTCATCCTTGGGAAAAGGAATCATTGCCGCATCTTTGGCCAAACTGCTACAGGCCAGAGGTTACCGAACCACCATCCAGAAGTTGGACCCCTATATCAATGTTGATCCCGGTACCTTGAACCCTTATGAACATGGGGAATGTTATGTGACCGATGATGGAGCAGAAACCGATTTGGATTTGGGCCATTACGAACGCTTTTTGAACGTAAGGACCTCACAGGCCAACAATGTGACCACAGGTAGAATTTACCAAAGCGTTATTGAAAAGGAACGCAAAGGAGAATTTTTGGGCAAAACTGTTCAGGTGGTTCCACATATCACCAATGAGATTAAGGAGCGAATCCAAATTTTGGGGAATAGCGGCGATTATGATATTGTGATAACGGAAATAGGAGGGACCGTTGGTGATATTGAGTCCCTTCCTTATATAGAAGCCGTAAGGCAGTTGCTTTGGGATTTAGGGGACAACAATGGAATCGTGGTCCATTTAACTTTGGTGCCCTTCCTGTCAGCAGCAGGGGAGTTAAAAACCAAACCAACCCAGCACTCAGTGAAGACTTTGATGGAAAGTGGAATCAAAGCTGATATTTTGGTGTGCCGTACTGAGCACCATATTTCTGATGATATTAAAAGGAAGTTGGCACTTTTCTGTAATGTGAAGCAAGAAGCAGTGATTCAATCCATAGATGCCTCTACCATTTATGACGTACCTATGTTGATGCGCGAAGAGGGATTGGACAAAGTGGCTCTTGAAAAATTGGCCTTGCCCAATGATGTGGAGCCGGAATTGGGACAATGGAAGCAGTTTCTACAAAAACACAAGAATCCCAAGCATCAGGTGACTATAGGACTGATAGGGAAATATGTGGAGTTGCAAGACTCCTATAAATCCATTTTGGAATCTTTTATCCATGCCGGGGCGGCCAATGAAGTAAAGGTGGTCGTTCGTTCTATACACTCAGAACATTTGTCCGCAAATGATGTGGATAAGAGATTGATGGGGCTCGATGGGATTTTGGTAGCACCAGGCTTTGGTGAAAGAGGAATTGAGGGTAAGATTAAAGCGGTTCAATACGCACGTGAAAATAGTATACCCTTTTTGGGAATCTGTTTGGGAATGCAAATGGCGGTTATAGAATTTGCTAGAAATGTTTTGGGGTATGACAAAGCCAACTCTACAGAGATGAACCCAGCTACACCAGATCCAGTGATCAACCTAATGGAGGAGCAGAAAAAGGTGACCAATATGGGTGGCACTATGCGTTTGGGTGCCTGGGATTGCGATTTGCAAGAAGGCAGCTTGGTACATGAAGTTTATGGAGAAACCGAAATAGCTGAACGGCACCGGCATCGATTTGAGTTCAACAACGATTACAAAAGTCAGTTGGATGAAGCAGGATTGAAGGCCACTGGTTATAACCCCAAAACGGGTTTGGTAGAGGTGATTGAAATTCCAGCACATCCATGGTTTATTGGAGTGCAATACCATCCGGAATACAAAAGCACCGTAGCCAATCCCCATCCTTTGTTTGTTGGATTTGTAAAGGCGGTTTTGGCGCAAAAGCAACAACAAACTAATGCCAGTTTGGCATAAACTGCGGTTTTGGACATATATTTGCGACCGGAAAAGCGCAGATAAAGATTTTCACTAAATAACTTTCATGGAAGAAAAGAAACTGGACCTCAATTCCGTAATTGGATTTGTGTTGATTTTTGGAATACTCATTTTTATGTTTTACCAAAATCAACCTACACCAGAAGAATTGGAGGCCCAACAAGCGGAACAAGAACAGATTGAGGCAGCAGTGGAGCAGGAGGAGGTTGCCAATGAGCCAGACATCGAGACCCCTGCACCCATCAATACACAAGACTCTACCGCTGTGGCCAGCTATAAGAATTCGGTTGGGGCTTTTGGATACACCACTACCCAAGAAGGGACTACCAAATTGGAAAATGAAGTATTGTACTTGGAAGTTTCCAATAAGGGAGGGCAGATTATAGAGGCACGAATGAAGAATTTTGTCACCTACGATTCTGTTCCTGTATACTTGGTAAAGGACGGCAATGCCAAATTTGCCTTGAATTTTACTTCTGCGGACAATCGGGTTTTGAACACGTCGGACCTCTATTTTGAACCTTCCATTTCCAACAACGGGGATAACCAAGTGCTTTCCATGAAAGCCAAGGTTTCCAACAGCCAGTTTTTGGAATATAGATACGAAATGAAACCCAATGACTATTTGTTGGGCTTTACCATAAGAACCCAAGGGTTGAATGGAGTAATCAATTCTGGAAGACCGATTGACTTGGAATGGGATTTAAAAGGGATACGACACGGGAAAAGTGTCAAGTATGAGAACCGATATACTCGTTTGACCTACAATCATGATGAAGGAAAGATCAGTAAGCTATCCGAGGGTAGTGAATTTGACGAGGAAACAGAGGAGGACATAAAATGGTTATCCTACAGGCAGCACTTCTTTAGCACAATTTTGGCTGCTGACACTCATTTTAAAACAGCTGAATTGAGTTCTCAAAACTTGGTGGAAGAGGAGAGCAAGGAAACTGAATTCACCAAGATTTATAAGACCAAGGCGCCTTTGGAGCTTCAGGGTGGGGAACTGTCCATGAACATGCACTGGTACTTTGGACCAACCGATGTAAAAGTTTTAGATCAATATAAGGATTTGGGATTGGCGGATACCATTCCATACGGCTGGGGTATTTTCGGTTGGATCAATAGATATGTGTTTACGCCGTTCTATAATTTCTTGAGTTCCTTCTTGCCTTATGGAATCGCAATTATTGTGATGACCATTTTGGTTCGATTGGCTTTGTCACCGGTAACCTATAAGTCGTATCTCTCCCAGGCGAAGATGAAAGTCCTGAAACCTGAGATTACGGAGATAAACGACAAGTACAAGGACAATGCCATGAAAAAGCAGCAAGAGACCATGAAGTTATATGGTAAAGCAGGCGTAAGTCCAATGAGTGGATGTATTCCGGCCTTGATGCAGTTACCTATTTTCTACGCGCTCTTTATGTTCTTCCCAACTTCTTTTGAATTGCGACAGAAATCATTTTTATGGGCAGAGGATCTGGCTTCTTACGATTCTATTTTTGAATGGACTACAAACATTCCGGTAATTTCCAGCTTCTACGGAAATCATGTGAGCCTTTTTCCCATATTGGCATCCATTGCTATTTTCTTCTATATGACTTTGACCACAGGTCAGACCATGCAGATGCAACAACAGCCTGGTATGCCCAACATGAAATTTATCATGTATCTCTCCCCACTGATCATGTTGATTTTCTTCAACAATTATGCAAGTGGATTGAGTTTGTATTATTTCATCTCCAACTTGATTACCATCTTTATAATGTTGGCCATCAAGAATTATATCTTGGATGAGGATAAGATTCATGCACAAATCCAGGAGAACAAAAAGAAGCCGAAAAAGGAAAATAAATTCCAGAAAAAAATGCGGGAGATGATGGAACAGGCCGAGGAGCAAAAGAAGACCGGTAAAAGATAATCCTTCACAAAAAAACAAAAACTCCCCCAAGAACGTTGGGGGAGCTTTCACCATTGATAGGTATAGTTTGGAAAGATTTGGGACTTCAAAGATGCCACTTAAAAGTTGCCCAAAAAATTAATAGTTGTCAAAGCAGCTATTTTGTATGGTAAAAGAGACCCGTTTTGATGTGTCATCGACGAACGGTAAACCCTTATAGATAAAGGAACTCCCTTAAAGCAAATTAAGGGAGTTCTTTTGTAATATTTGACCTACAAAATAAATCTGTATGGCCCATGGTTTTAATGTAACTCATCCAAAACTTCTTGAGGCAACAATACTTTATCAATTAAATGTACAATGCCATTGCTGGCCTCGTTGTTTGGACCAATAACTTCCGCATCAACGTGGGTTTTGTCCCTTACGAACACCCCGTGGTTGATGATGGCGAACAAGGATTCTCCCTGTACGGTATGTAATTGCTGATGGTTGTATAAATCGTTAGAAGCAAGGGCTGCTCCTGCAACCACATGATATGTGAGAATCTTGGCCAATAGTTCTTGATCATCGTCATCATCAAAATCGTCCAGACTGTTGTAATCATTGCCCAATGCATGTAGCAAGTCTTCGAAAGCATCATTGGTAGGAGCAAAGACGGTGAATGGTCCATCTCCACTAAGAACGTCTACCAGACCAGCATCGGCTTGGATGATAGCTTCCACCAAAAGACTTAGATCATCAACGGAAGCAGCCAACGCCACAATATTTGGGACTGGAGGATTGAGAATGTCCAGCACTTCTTGCGGCAACAAAACCTTGTTAATTACATGGACTACACCATTACTAGCTGCAACATCTGGCAGAACAACCGTTGCATTGGAGTCGGTGGCATCTTCAATATGTACGTTTCCGTCTTTGATGTTGATGCCTACATTTTCACCTTGTAGGGTTTCTATATGCTGACCATCTGAAAGATCTGTCGAGAATGCCGCCGTTCCTGCCACCACATGGTAGGTAAGAACTTTGATCAACAATGCAATCTCATCTTCTGTATCAAAGTCACTTAAGCCATGGAAGCCGAGGGTGTCCAGCAGTTCTACGAAAGCGTGATTTGTTGGTGCAAAAACAGTAAAGGGGCCATCACCGCTTAGCGCTTCCACCAAGCCGGCATCGGCCTGAACCAAGGCATCAACCAATAAGCTGAGGTCATCGGTTTCAATGGCTATCTCGACTATGTTTTTCATCTGGAGCGAAGCCACAAAGTCAATGGCGGCTTGCGGAAGCAGCACTTTATCGATGACATGCACAACTCCATTGCTGGCTTCAACATCTGGAATGACCACTTTGGCCTTTTCATCTGAAGCATCTTTTACAAATACATGACCACTGTACAATTTGATGGTCACCTCATCATCGGAAACCGTAGGAATGGTTTGGTCATTGTAAAGATCCGAAGAAAAGGCAGCTGTTCCTGCAACCACATGATACGTGAGAATATCGACCAAAAGATCCAATTCCTCTTGGGTGTCAAAGTCGGATAGTGAGTGGTAGTCATCTCCCAATAGATCCAATAGGGCACCAAAAGCCTCGTTGGTTGGCGCGAACACGGTAAACGGCCCTTCGCCGCTAAGGGTGTCCACCAATCCGGCATTGGCCTGGACCAAGGCATCCACCAATAGGCTCAAGTCATCAGTTTCAATGGCAATCTCCACGATGTTCTTCAATTGGAGCGAAGCCACAAAATCAATTGCTGTTTGAGGTAACAAAACCTTGTCGATAACATGCACCACGCCGTTACTCGCCGCCACATCTGGAAGAACTACTTTGGCCTTTTCATCCGATGCATCTTTGACGAATACATAGTCTCCTTCAAGTTTAATGGTCACTTCATCTTCGGAAACTGTTGGGATGGTCTGTCCATCGGATAGATCTGTGGAAAATGCAGCTGTTCCAGCAACCACATGATAGGTGAGAATGTCCACCAAAAGATCCAATTCCTCTTGGGTATCGAAATCCGAGAGGGCGTTGTAATCATCACCCAATACGTCCAACAGGGCAGCAAATGCCTCGTTGGTTGGAGCAAATACGGTAAACGGTCCTTCGCCGCTAAGTGTTTCAACTAATCCAGCATTGGCCTGGACCAAGGCATCCACCAATAGGCTCAAGTCATCGGTTTCAACGGCAATCTCCACAATGTTTTTCATCTGAAGGGAAGCCACAAAGTCAACGGCTACCTGAGGAAGCAAGACTTTATCTATGGTATGGGCAACGCCATTGGAGGCCATAATATCTGTACCTGAGATGTTGGCATTGGTATCCGACGCATCCCCAATGACAAATTTGCCATCTTCCTCAATAATCATCAATGAATTATCTGGAAGGGCAGTACCTACCTCACCAGCGGCAAGGTCAGCTTCAAGAACCTGAGCTGGAATCACATGGTACAATAAAATGCTTTTCAACAATTCAATCTCTTCAGGAGTATCAAAATCGTCCAAGCCCATATAGTCACTTCCCAATGCCATGAGTAAAGCTTCAAAGGCATCATTGGTGGGGGCAAAGACAGTGAACGGCCCATCGCCATTCAAGGTATCCACGAGATCGGCCTTGATCACAGCAGCTTCCAGAAGTGATAGGTCTTCAGTTGCAACTACAATGTCTACCAAAGTTCCACCTTCGTTTAGTGCATTTATAATAGCTTGAGGCAGCAATACTTTGTTGATTACATGGACAATTCCATTGGAGGCTGTTACATCTGGGATGCCAACCTCAGCGTTCTGATCAGTGGCATCGTCAATAAACACGCCGTCATCCAGTATTATTTTTAAACCCTCTCCTTGAACCGTAGTTACTTCTTGACCATTGGTAAGGTCACCGGAAGCTACTGCTGCACCGGCAATGACATGATATTGAAGTATGCTGGCAAGAATAGCGCGTTCTTCATCGGTATCGAAATCTTCCAATGAATCAAAGCCTTCCAAATTGTTCAAAAGCTCTGTAAAAGCCTCATTGGTTGGCGCAAAAACAGTAAAAGGTCCAGTACCGCTTAAGGTGGTTATTAAATCGGAATCGTCATTTTCGTCCGCTTTGGTCAAGGCTGCCACTAAAGAGCTAAGGGCATCCGTGTCCTGTGCTGTTTCAACAATGTTTTTTGTTGCTATTTCATCATCAACTATGGCTTGGTCGTCCTCTAATTCGCATGAAACGAAGGTAAAAAGGATCAGTGCCAACCATAGGAAGTGTTTCCTGGGTTGTAATAATGTTCTCATAATAGTGTTGCTAATTGTTCTCTTAAATTGGAGGGGTGAAAAAGGGCCGGTTGAACACCGGCCCGTATCAATTTAATTCATAGTGTCCGGAATCAAGACAGCGTCCAAAACATGGATAACTCCATTTATGGCTTGAACGTCTACGGCATCAATTCCAATACCCATATTCCCAGCTCCATCGGTTACATCGGCAATATTACCTTCGGTACCCGGTAAAGTAATGGTGAATGTATCTCCTTCCAAAGTGGCTGGGGTAACGGTATCCCCATTAGGAGTTAAGTCCCCAGAGCGAATATTGGCTCCAGCAATTACATGGTGCTGTAGGATAGGAATCAAATCGGCTTCCGCAGGAATGGCGGCCAGTGCATCAAAAGCTGCATTTGTTGGCGCAAATACGGTAAATGGGTCGGAACCATTTCCATCTTGGGCAGATAGGACCGAAACAAAATCCGTGCTAGGGGTCAATTCCGTTAGTGCGGTTACCAAAGTTGAGAAATTGGGATCTGCAGTTGCAAAAGTAACTACGGTGGGAAGGTCAATTACCATATCCACAGCGTGAATTACACCGTTTGTTGCCACGATATCAGCAATGGCCACTTGGCTCATTCCATTCAGGGTAACTCCATCATCGGTATTGATATACAAACTTAAAGGCTCATCAGTATCAAAGGCCGCTGCGGTATTTACATAGGAATTGGACAATCCCGAAGAGAATGCGGCTGCACCTACAACAACATGGTTGGAAAGGATATCATTGATATCATTGCCATTTGGATTCATGAACGCATCAAAGCCTGAATTGACAGGAGCAAACACGGTGAACACTTCCCCAGTGTCGGATAGCAAATCAGTAAATGTGGTGTTACCGCCATCAGTAAGTGCTGCAACAAGAGATGTCAAATTTGGATTTGCCGCTGCGTGATCCACAATATCGGGCAGGCCAATAACGGCATCAACAATATGCACAACCCCGTTCAGTGCTTTTACATCGGCGGCTTCAACTGAAGAAACTCCATTAAAAGATACACCATCTGATGTGTCAAAGAAAATGCTCATTTGCTGATCTCCAGCCCCGGTAGCTAAGGTATTGCTGTATCCTGAGCCTAATCCTTCGAGGTCAGCTTGATACAACTCACCTTCCAGAACATGATTCAATAGAACATTAGTGAGCACATCTACAGGGATATCACCTAGTGCTGCTCCATCCAAGAAAGCTTCAAAGGCTGCATCGCTGGGAGCTAGAACCGTGAAAGGCCCTGCACCTCGTAAAACTGTAGGTAAATCTCCATCAGCAGCGACCAAAGCGGCCACTAAGTTCTCCAAGTTTTCATTTCCTAGGGCCAAATCGGTGATGGGAACAAGTAAAATACCGGCCAATTCGTCCAAAACAGTTTGTGGTAGCAACACCTTATTGATAATATGCACCACTCCATTGGAAGTTTCTACATTGGGGGTGGTCACCTGAGCATCTGCATCCGTATCATCACCAATAAAAACACCTCCATCCGTAGAAACGGTTAAATTGGATCCTTGCAAGGTGGTTAAGGTTTGTCCATCCGATAAATCTGTGGACATGGCTGCAGTTCCTGAAATGACATGATAGGTAAGAATTGTAGCCAATAGATCTTGAAGTTGTTCAGAGTTGAAATCATCCAAGGAATCAAAACCGTCCAATTGTGCCAATAGATCTGCAAAGGCAGCGTTGGTAGGTGCAAAGACCGTGAAAGGCCCATCACCACTTAAAGCACTAATTAAATCATTATTGGCGCTTTCGTCGGCTTTTTGTAAGGCACTTACCAAGCTGCTTAGGTCTGCAGTAGCCTGGGCAGCCTCAACAATGTTGGATGACTCCTCAGGTGGTGGATCAGTAATTCCATTGTCATCTTCCGAACAGGAAGTAAAGATCAATGCGAAAATTAACAAGGTCAATTTTGAAAAATTAATTAGTGCTTTCATGGGTAGAATTTTAGATTATACATTTTGTTTAACAAAACAAATATTTAATTAAACATTGTAAATATATAAAATGTTTAATGTTTTTTACAAAAAGTTTAACAAAATTTAATCAAATGCTTGACTTTTACATCTTATTTCTTTCAGGATTATCAGTAAAAAGAGGTGAATTAAACTGAAATAGGAATATTTATGACTAGTTTGGGCTAGTTAGGCTTTGTTCTTTATAGAACCTTTATAGGGCTTGTTTTTGAAATATTGGTATTACTTAGTTAAAAGTTGCTATAAAAATGTTTAACAATATATATCATATACTTAGTCAAATAGTTATTTTAAATATTTTGATTTGACCCAGTGTGCAATTAAAATGCAGGCATGATTTGGTTCAACTTGATGCTAACATCTAAGTGTTATGTTGTAACGGTTACTTTAGTGTTACGACCTAGCGTCAATGTTTGTCATTTTGTATTTTTGCAGTTGTAATTCAATAGGATGAAAAAAGTTGTAGTTGGACTTTCTGGTGGAGTGGATTCCAGTGTTACAGCCTATCTTTTAAAAGAGCAGGGATATGATGTTATTGGCTTGTTCATGAAGAATTGGCACGACGATAGCGTTACCATTTCCGAGGAATGCCCTTGGTTGGAGGATAGCAATGATGCTCTAATTGTTGCGGAAAAGCTAGGAATACCGTTCCAAACGGTTGATCTAAGTGTGGAATACAAGGAACGAATCGTGGATTATATGTTCAATGAATATGAACGTGGGCGCACCCCAAACCCGGATGTACTCTGCAACAGGGAAATTAAATTTGATGTTTTCCTAAAAATCGCATTGCAATTGGGGGCCGATTATGTGGCTACCGGACACTATTGTCGTAAAGGGATTATAGAAAATGAAGATGGCACCAAAACATACCAACTGTTAGCGGGTGTGGACAATAACAAGGACCAGTCTTATTTTCTTTGCCAACTTTCCCAGGATCAATTGGCCAAAACCTTGTTTCCGATTGGGGAACTTACCAAACCCGAGGTTAGACAGATAGCTTCGGATAACAATTTGATTACCGCAGATAAAAAAGATTCCCAAGGACTTTGCTTTATCGGGAAAGTGCACCTACCCGAATTTTTGCAACAGAAGTTGAAACCCAAAAAGGGAGTCATAGTTGAAGTTCCTGATGATGCAGACCAATATAACCATGGAATCCCATCGTTCAATAGCAAAAAAGAAGAGTTGGCATTTCAAGCGGAAAAACCATCATATTCCGTTGCTGATGGCAAGGTAGTGGGCGAACACCAAGGGGCGCATTACTTTACCATAGGCCAACGTAAGGGACTCAATGTAGGGGGCACCAAGGAACCTTTGTTCGTCATAGAAACGGATGTGGATGCCAATGTCATTTTTACGGGACAAGGAAAATCCCATCCAGGGCTATATAGAAGCACCCTGTTTGTCAAGGCCGATGAGTTGCATTGGGTACGCCCAGATTTGGCATTGAAGGTGGATGAAACCATGGAGGTCATGGCGAGAATCCGTTATAGACAGCCCTTGCAACAAGCCACACTTTACAAAACGGACAATGGTCAATATGTTGATTTTAAAGACAAACAATCCGCAATAACCGAAGGTCAGTTTGTTGCTTGGTACATAAAAGACGAACTTGTGGGTTCAGGAGTTATCTCATGATTATGAATCCCAGCAGCATTACCCAACTTTTTGGTATTAAGTTCCCCATTGTTCAAGGAGGTATGATTTGGACCAGTGGTTGGCGACTGGCATCTGCAGTTTCCAATGCCGGTGGATTAGGACTATTGGGGGCCGGAAGCATGTACCCAGAAGTACTCAAGGAACATATTGATAAATGCCAACAGGCTACGGACAAACCCTTTGGTGTAAACGTTCCTATGCTTTACCCCAACATTGAGGAAATTATGGATATCATTGTTCAATCTGGGGTCAAGATTGTTTTTACCTCGGCTGGAAATCCAAAGACCTGGACCACTTTTTTGAAAGGACATGGAATTACTGTTGTACATGTGGTCAGCAGTGTGAAGTTTGCCTTAAAAGCACAAGAAGCTGGTGTGGACGCCATTGTGGCCGAAGGCTTTGAAGCTGGGGGACATAATGGAAGGGATGAGACCACCACTATGGTGCTTATTCCGTCAGTTAAGGAAAAAGCGGACATCCCATTAATTGCTGCAGGAGGTATTGCTACAGGAAGGGCCATGTTGGCAGCTATGGTCTTGGGAGCAGACGGAGTTCAAATAGGAAGCCGTTTTGCGGCCAGTCATGAAGGATCTGCCCATGCCATGTTCAAGGATTATATTGTAAATGCGAAAGAAGGGGATACCCAACTTACCTTAAAAGAATTGGCTCCGGTACGCTTGTTAAAAAATAAGTTTTACCAAGATGTACAACAAGCTTACGCCAATGGAGCTAATGCTGAAGAATTGAAACAACTCCTGGGTCGCGCAAGGGCCAAAAAGGGCATGTTTGAAGGGGATATGGAAGAAGGTGAATTGGAGATTGGGCAGGTATCCGGACTAATCCACGAGATTTTACCTGCTAAAGCAATCGTCCAGAATTTGATGGGTGAATACAAGGCTGCCATCCAAGATGTCAAGGGGCTTTAGACCCACCAAATGGATAATTTTCCCTACTTTTATCGGGTAATGAGAACACTAATCCCCACATTAGTCGTACTCCTTTTTGCATCGCAAATGCATGCACAATTGGAGCGTGACAAAGTACTTCATTTTGTAGGTGGCGGGCTTTTTGGCCTGGCTGGCGCAGGTATTGCTAAACATGCGTCAGATGGAAATCGGGTATGGACATTTGTAGGTGCTGTTGCTGGTAGTGCCTTGGTAGGTGTGGCGAAAGAAGCCATAGATTCCGGTCAACAAGATAACGGCTGGGATAACGAGGATTTATTGGCAACGGTTTTGGGAGGTGTAACCGTTGGGGTGTCCATAGAACTGTTCTCAAAAAAGCGAAATAAAAGACGACCCATGGGAAGTTTGACCACCCAAAATTTTAATCCCGAAGATTTTAGGGTGAACACCAGTATTTACCTACCGGTTGCTTCGGATTTACAGCTGCCAACCATTAATGCGCTGGGATTTAATGCGCCAGGCGAACCCTATCTAGAGTAACCCCCGAGCTTTTATCTCCAAATATTTGTTAATCGTGTTAATGGTCAAACTTTCAGGTTTGGTCAATATGGTCTGGATACCATACTGCTGCAGTGCTTTTTGCATCAATCTTTTTTCCAATGAGAACTTCTCCGCAATGGTCTTATGATAAATGGTCTGTAGATCTTCAGCATCTGTGGAAATTAGGGTCTCCAACTCAGTGTTTTCAAAAAAGACGACCACAAGCACATGTTTTTTCGCAATGGCCAAGAGGAAAGGTAGTTGTCTTTTTAAAGCCGATATATGTTCAAAGTTTGTGTAAAGCAGCAACAAACTCCGTTGATTAACCTTTCTTTTGATATGCGCATAAAGCAATCCAAAATCAGAATCTGTAAAGTCGGTGGTAATGTTATAGAGTTTTTCCAGAATGGTGTTTAGGTGCGATATTTTTTGCACTGCAGGAACAAAAGTTTCTATGTTTTTGGAAAATGTAAGCATCCCTGTTTTATCATTCCGCTTTAGGGCCACATTTGAAAAAGCCAGGGTGGAATTAATGGCATAATCCAATAGTTTAAGACCTTCAAAGGGCATTTTCATCACTCTGCCCGTGTCGATAATGGAGTAAATGGGTTGGGACTTTTCATCCTGATATTGGTTAACCATCAACTGGTTTTTTTTGGCCGTAGCCTTCCAGTTTATGGTCCTGATATCATCACCTTTGATGTACTCCTTGATCTGTTCAAATTCCTGGGTATGTCCAATTCTCCTAATTTTTTTCAATCCAATTTCAGACAATCGATTATTAATGGCCAAAAAGTCATACTGCTGCATTTGAATAATGGAAGGATATACTGGAACCATCTGATCTTTTTGGAACACAAAGCGCCTCTTTACCATTTGCAGAGGCGAAGAAGCATACACATTTAGGTTTCCAAAAACATATTCCCCGCGTTCCACGGGTCGCACCGTGTAATCAAAGGTGTGGTTTTCATTTTTGTTCAGAAATGTTTCGTAGGCAAAATCCCGTTTTTGGAACTGGACAGGGAGTTCATCAATGACCACAATACCCGTCCTGAACGGATATTTGGAGGTTAGCTGAACGGCCAGCAGATTTTCATCACTGTTGGAAAGTTTTTGGGGCAGTTCTCTTTGTGCCCTGATGGCATCGCCTGTAGCAAACAACAAATAACAATCCAATAAGAATAAAGCCAATAGGCCAAAGACCAACATCCAGGCAATGGGGTAAATACTGGGTACCCAATAGGAAATAACAAAGCAGGCCGCCAAAATTGCGATATACCAAAAGAATCGGTTATGAATGTAAAACGACCTGAGAATACGCATGGCTATCTGGGAATTTCAACGGATTCCATAATCATATGGATTACATTTTCAGTGCTCATTCCTTCCATTTCCCTCTCAGGAGTAAGGATGACCCTATGGTTTAGCACTGGAACAAGCACTTTTTTAACGTCCTCCGGAATCACAAAATCCCTACCGGATATGGCTGCAAAAGCCTTGGATGCCGCCAAAGTAGCTATTGAGGCTCTGGGGGAGGCTCCCAAATAAAGATGTGGATGGTTTCTAGTATTGGTAATGATGCTGGCAATGTAGTTGATGATTTTTTCCTCAACAATCACATCATGGATGTTCTTTTTAAACTCGGCCAATTTTTTTGATGTCAATACCGCTTTTACCTTATCCTGGGGCTTTTCTCCCTTGCGTTCATGATGCCCTTGGATGATTTGAACCTCTTCTTCAACAGAAGGGTAATCAATTTTGATTTTGAACAAAAAACGGTCTAATTGGGCTTCTGGCAGCGCGTAGGTTCCCTCTTGTTCTATAGGGTTTTGTGTGGCCAATACTATAAAGGGTTCGGCCATTTTATAGGTAGTGCCGTCAACTGTGGCCTGCCGTTCCTCCATGGTTTCAAAAAGGGCTGCCTGGGTTTTGGCCGGAGCTCTATTGATTTCATCAATTAGGATAATATTGGAGAAGATAGGCCCCTTTTTAAATTCAAACTCTGAATTTTGGATGTTGAATACCGAAGTTCCCAAGATATCACTCGGCATTAAATCTGGGGTGAATTGTATCCTGCTAAAACCCGTCTTTAAGGTTTTTGCAAACAATTTAGCGGTGATGGTCTTCGCAATTCCGGGTACCCCTTCAATTAAGGCATGCCCATCTACCAACAGGGATACAATAAGGAGATCCATAAAATTTCGTTGGCCCACGATGACTTGGGAGAGTTCTTCCTTAATTTGTGTAACCGTATTTTTTAGTTCCTCCAATGGAACGCGGCTGTCAAAATTCAAATCGTTATTTTCCATCAACTTTTGCTTTAAATGCTTCTATTTTTTTGTTCAGTTCTTCAAGTTCGGTATTGGATATTTGGGTTTTGCCCTGCAGTTTTGCTATCAGCTTAAATAATTTTTGAACATCCGTTGGGTCGTTATTGCTGCGTATGGCTAATCGATTGAGAAATGCTTCGTCCATAGTTTGCGTCGAAATATGCAATCGCATGCGGATATAATCCAAAAAGTAAGCAATTTTGTGTGCCGTTATTTGTTTTTGCTCTCCATTTTCAAAGTACATATCGGCAATGGTTCGGGTAAATGCCAAGGTTTGATTTTTTAAAGGAGTAACCACGGGGATGGCCCGCTGTTTTCTCTTTCCTTCAAAAATGACATAAACCAATGCCCCGATAAGGACTAAATAATAGGCCCATTTGAATTCCTTGGTATTCAGGAACAGGTACATGGGTGAGGTATAAAAAGACTTCCCGGATTTGTAATGATTGTCCATCAAAATTGCTCCACTTGCTGGCAAATAGGAAAGCAGCCCTGCGGTATAATTTCTATGTTCCTCCTTTAGGATAAAATAATTGGTAAATGCCTCAGGAAAGGAGGATAGTACGATGGTACCTTGGCCAAAAGGCTGTTTGATGGCATTGATTCCCTTGGAAGTGCTTTGGACGCTGTCTGCATTTTTCCGAACCTCCCCCAACACCACAGTATTTAAGGTGTCTATTTTGCTAAAAGTTTGTGCATTGT
Source organism: Flagellimonas algicola (assembly GCF_005937185.1). Classification (GTDB taxonomy): domain Bacteria; phylum Bacteroidota; class Bacteroidia; order Flavobacteriales; family Flavobacteriaceae; genus Flagellimonas; species Flagellimonas algicola. The sequence goes on from NZ_VCNI01000001.1 coordinate 46,215, forward strand.
AGTTCTTGCTAAAGGATATTTCTTTGGAAGCAAGTTTGGGGTTTACCAATTTATGGTGAAACTCTGGTTCTAGGTCTTCGGTGCTATAGAGGTATTCCTCTGCTAGGTGCAAAGTGTCTAAAAGTGCCTCATCAAATCCTTTGGAGGCTACAAACAAAGTATTTCCTTGATCCACCCAGTCCAACAATGCGTTTAGTTCGGATTCTCCAAAATAGACAGACTCATTTACAAAAAAGTAGGTGCCCTCAAGATCTTCCCTGTTTTGTAAGAATTCAAATGGTGGTCTGGTCACTTGCTGTAAGCGCTCGGGATAAAAATCCTCCATAAGTTCATTGAGCACATAAGTCCCATAAGGTATTTTATGATGGGTAACATAGGACGGAAACCAATTCACCTTTTTGGGTTTGTTATACTCCAAAAGTAGCAGAAGCCCTACGGTGATAACACTGATGATAATATATGCCCTTCCCTTCTTAAACATCTGTGGCAATGGCATTTTTTAAGGTGATAAACACTTGTTCGGCCTTGGTATATCGGTCTTGATCTATGTTGAACTCTCCGTACCAAATATAGTCGTATAGCAAGGTGGCCCTGCTAAAAGGGATCTTCAACTGGCTATTGGAAAGCTCTTCAATATAGTCATCGTTGGTTTTTTGCAACTGCCATTCAATCAGCTCCCTTTCGGTAAGTAGTTTCAAGATAAAAAGGTAATAATAGCGAATGGCCAGGCGATAATTATTGTTGGAAAGAGCGTCTCGTATCAATTGTTGTATGTCCTCTGTTTTGATAATCCTTTCCTCCTCGGAAAGGGAAACAATATTTGGGTTTTTCTGGGTATGTATTAAAGAACGGGTATTTGCCTTGACAAAAAATCCGATAATCAAAAACAATAGGATCCCAAGCAAAATATAGGGAAGTATCTGAAGGAAGGAAGCCACAGCACCCACCGCTGCCTCTACACCAAAAAGCCATTCAAAAATCTGAAGCAGGATGTTATACATCCAATCTTTGAAACTGTCCCACGAACTGCTATCAGTCTTGACAATTTCATAGTTGAAGGCTTCGTCCTCCAAAAAAGGTTTTAGACGCTCTTCGGAAATTTCGAGTGGAATAATATTGGCATCGTCATGTTTTACCAGGGTATCGTTTTGCGCAAATATTGGATAGCAAATCGACCAAAACACAACAAAAATTAACCACTTCTGCATTTATCCCTCTGACGATTTTCCCAAATTATCTATACGCTCATAGGTTCCCGTAAAATTCTTCTTTTCGTTGAGGTTAAAGTAAATAAGTACCCCTGCAACCAAAGTGATGATATTCAACAAGAATTGCACGGAAACGGATAGTAAATTCAACAAAATGTAAATAGGATCAAAAATACCACCGGTTATTGCAACTGGATCTGTTTCCCCAGCCATAGTACCCATTTTTACCATCATATAAATATAGGCAGGAATGCTAAAGGCATAACTAGCGATTCCCACGATTATTCCGATAACAAAAAAGGTGATAAAGGTAATCCACCAGTTGTCCTTGATCAAGGTAAAACTGTATCCGTAAGCTTCGCTTACCCCTTTCTGGTTAAAGACCATCACACTAAAGGACAGCGCTAGAATAGGATAGAGGTAAATGCCAGGGATGATACAAAAAACTAACCCTATCATGATGGATATGCTCACCAGTAGCCCTAGGCCAATAAAATTCCAGAAATGGGCGTATACGTTTTTCTTGATTTCATCAAAGTTGATGACTCCTTTGTTGTTTGCATAGGACTTGATATAAAACAGCACAGTGGCTTGAGCCATTACATAGGCCGCAATAATGGCCAGAAAAAAGATAAAAAATACCAACACCATCATGATGGGATTGAAAAAATCGTTGGATGTCTGCACACTAAAGGAGAACATGTCACCAATAAAGTAATAGTAGAATCCCAGGGAGATCAACATTACCAATAGATAGGGACCAACAATCTTTAAGATTGTGCTAAAAAAAGGTTTGAATTGGCTTCGGATAAAACCGAAGGTGTCCGATAAGATTTCCCCCAGTTCACGTTGTTTTTTAAATTCAATGTACTGTTGCATGCTTTGCTTTTCGTTTGAATTGGTTAGGATATATGATATAGTAAAATACAATAAGGAATAAAGAACTTGAAATGATTAAAATGGCCAACCAGTCCGGCATTTCGGTATGACGGGTTACATAGCCCTCCAAAAATCCCGCAATTATAAAGAATGGAACGGTGCTGATCATAATTTTCAGTCCATTTTTCACTCCGCGTTTAAAGGATTCCATACGGGTATACGTGCCTGGAAACAGCATCCCGTTACCCATGACCAAACCTGCGCATCCTGCTATAATAATTACGGAAATCTCTATGGTGCCATGAATCCAAATGGTACGCACTGATTCCCATAATAGCCCTTTCTCATAAAAGAAGTACTGAAAGCTGCCCAACATGATTCCGTTTTGTAACATGATAATCAAGGTGCCAATACCCAGAAAAATTCCCAAGGCAAAGGCGTAGACCGCAACTTTTATGTTATTTATGGTAATGCCCAAAAACATATTGAACTCTCCTTGTTCTTTGTACACCGCCATGGGATCGCCCTTCTCAATATTTTCCAAGGTCATGTTCACATAGCCGTCTCCCAAAATGGAGCGGACAAAGTCCCCTTCATTGGCCGATGAAAAGGCCCCAACCAAGGAGAAAAAAACAAAAACCAAGAAAGAAATCAGCAGTTCCCTATGATGCTGGTAAAACATGGATGGAAATTCTGTTTTCCAAAAGCCCACAATACGGTTCTTGGATTCCCGTTTGGTCTTATATATTTTCTGATGTGCCTGTGAGGCCAGAGCGTTGAGGTACAACTCGGTATTGCTCTTGGGATAAAAAGTTTTAGCGTAGCTAAGGTGATCTGTGATTTCAATGTAGAGGTCGGATAACTTATCTGGAGTCAACTGATCTTTATTGTTCAAGACATTTTCAAAAGCAATCCATTTGTCCTTATTTTGCTTAACAAAAGCAGCCTCTCGCATTAAATTTGGTTTGTAAGTAAAGAAACTAAAATATGGATCAATTTCAAATAGAAACGGCCCAAAATATAAGTATCACCCAAAATACTTCCAACCTTGGGGAGCGCATGCTGGCCTATATTATTGATAGTTTTGTTATTGGGGTTTACACCATATTGGTCTTTATTCTTTTGGCGTCCTTGGATATGGATTTGTTTGATCAGTGGGCCTACTATTTGGTGATGAGTATTCCGGCATTTTTGTATTATTTGCTTTTCGAGACCTTTTCTGATGGAAAAACCATAGGCAAAGGATTGATGTCCCTTCGCGTGGTAAAACTGGATGGTTCCAAACCCAGTTTTGCCAACTATTTTGTGCGTTGGGTTCTGCGTATCATAGATGTTGGCTTTACGTCTGGTGGAGGCGCGGTGTTAACAATTTTGATTCGAGGCAAGGGGCAGCGACTGGGAGATATTGCTGCAGGAACTACGGTGATTAGCGAAAAAAAGAAAGTTTCCCTAAAGGATACCTTATTGCGTGAGTTGCCAAAGGATTACAAACCCCAATTTCCGCAAGTCACCGTTTTTAAGGATTCCGAGATACAGACCATTAAAGAACTGTACGATAAATCCAAGCTTAACGGGGATCATAATGTTATTGTTTCCTTGGATAAAAAGATTAAGGAAGTAACTGGGATTCAGACCACCTTGCATCCCATCCAATTTGTGGATGAGGTTATCAAGGATTACAATTACTACACTCAAAAAATGTAATCGTGTTTTATCAAACCATAGATATTTTGGGTACGGTGGCCTTTGCCATTTCAGGAGTTTTGGTGGCCATGGACAAGAAATTGGATTTGTTTGGGGTATTGATCATTGCCTTTGTAACTGCCATTGGTGGTGGTACACTTCGCGATTTGCTCATAGGAAATACTCCCGTGGTCTGGATGCGTGATCTAACCTATGTAAGCACCATATTCATAAGTGTGGTGGTTGGGATACTGTTCGCGAACCAACTCAAATACTTGCGACGCTCCCTGTTTTTGTTTGATACTATAGGGATTGGACTTTTTACAATGATTGGGGTGGAGAAGGGACTACAAGCTGAACTTTCCCCAATAATGTGCGTTGCCTTGGGAACCATGACTGCTAGTTTTGGAGGGGTAATTAGGGATATGCTGTGCAACGAGATTCCTGTAATCTTTAGGAAGGAAATTTACGCCACGGCCTGTATTTTGGGCGGAGCCAGCTACTTCTTGTTCACCCAATTTCCCATTAAGGAAAGCTATGCTTATATAGCGGCCATAGTGGTGGTAATCAGCTTACGACTATTGGCCGTCCGTTTTGGAATAAGTCTTCCTAATATTTACAAGAAGCCCAAGGAATTATAGTACTTCGGCCTTTAGTATATAGACATTTTGCCAAGGCCAATCGCCATCGCCCACAGGAACATTGTTAATGGCGTCCACTACGTCCATTCCTTCTATAACCTTCCCGAATGGTGTATACGAGCCATCCAAATGGTAGGAACCTGGTTTGGTGACCACAATAAAAAACTCATAGGGAGATGCCAACTTGTGCGGATTGTGTCGTTCACTACTAGGCATTGAAATGGTTCCACGATGATGTTTATGCCCTTTGCGCGTGTCTGGGGGAAGTAAATATCTGCCAATCAATCTTCTTTTCTTGGCAGTCTTCGTATCATCAGAATTGCCACCCTGAATAATAAAATCCTTGACCACCCTATGAAACTGGGTGTTGTCAAAATAGCCTTTCTTGCTCAGGTAGATAAAATTGGCTTTGTGGTAGGGCACATTATCGTAAAGTTGAATGGTAAAACTACCCATACTGGTGGTCAATCGCACCTTATCTTCCTTAAGCTCATTGGCGTAGTTGAAAAAGAAATCAATGGCGTTTTCCTCATTGAGCAAAAAAATTTCTTCTTCTTTTTCCTCAACAGTTTCAGCGATGGGCTGTTCTGGAACAGAATCCGTTTCCACCCTATTTTCTTCAGTCTTTGGTGCTTCCTTTTTTGGAGTATCACCACAAGCGACGAGAAAAAATAGTGGTATAATTGCAATGAACTTTGAGGGTTTGATCAACATGGATTTTAACGAATTTTATCATCAAGCTTTAAAAATAAAGAATCTGCCACTTCCCGGAGAGGAATCACATCATAAAATGTCTCCCTTGATGCGAGTACAGTGGCTCAAATCCAATGACATCAAAAAAAGGAATCCCAAGCAGGCCGCTGTAATGGCTTTGTTTTATCCTGATATCAAACAACATACCAAAATGCTGCTCATACTTCGAAAAGCCTATCAAGGGGTTCATTCCAACCAGATTGGATTCCCTGGTGGCAAGGTGGAGGACGGAGACGGCAATTTGAAGGAAACCGCCCTCCGGGAGACCTATGAGGAAGTAGGCGTACCGCCAGAATCTGTGGAGGTAGTCAAGGAGTTGAGTGAGCTATATATTCCGCCGAGCAATTTTATGGTGAGACCGTTCATGGGTTTTTGTGCCAAACCAAGTCCATTTGTGGTCCAGCAGAGTGAAGTTGAGGCCCTAGTCGAGGTAAATCTGTACGATTTTATGGACAAGAAAAATCGTATCGAAGAAACCTTGAGCACTTCATATGCCAAAAGTATCAATGTACCCGCTTATAAATTAAATGGTTATACCGTTTGGGGCGCCACAGCCATGATGCTTAGCGAGATTCAGCATCTTCTGGAGGAAGTGCTTTAACGGCTATTTTGTAAATTAGCCCCCAACAGCAAGCGCATGGGTCTATTCAAAGAAAATCCTTTTGGTCACATATTATTCTTAAAACGTTGGTTGATCCGTGTTGCTGGAATGATGACCCATCAACGATACAAAGGGTTCAATACCTTGGAAATTGAGGGCTCCCAAGTCATTAGGGATTTACCTGAAACCAATGTGTTGTTTGTTAGCAATCATCAAACCTATTTTGCGGATGTGGTAGCTATGTTCCATGTATTCAATGCCAGTTTAAAAGGGAGGGATGATTCCATCAAAAATTTGGGTTATCTCTGGAATCCGAAATTGAACATTTATTACGTGGCGGCTAAGGAAACCATGAAAAAAAGCCTGCTCACCAAAATATTGGCCTATGCAGGATCCATCAGTATTGAGCGTACATGGCGAGCGGATGGGCAGGATGTAAACCGGCATGTAAAGTTCAGTGATATCAGCAATATTGCCCGTGCGCTGGATGATGGTTGGGTAATCACCTTTCCACAAGGTACCACTACACCTTGGAAACCTTTAAGAAAAGGAACGGCGCATATCATCAAAAGATACAAGCCTGTTGTGGTTCCCGTTGTTATTGATGGGTTTCGCAGATCTTTCGATAAAAAAGGATTGCGGGTAAAGAAAAAGGGCATTTTGCAGTCCATGCAAATCAAAGCCCCATTGGAAATCGACTACGACAATGAATCCATTGATTCTATTTTGGAAAAATTGGAATATGCCATTGAGCAGCATCCATCTTTTTTAAAGGTGATTTCTAAAGAGGAGTTGGCCGCTTATGAGGCCGACCACCAAAAGCGGAGATACAGTTACCGAGGTGACTAAAGCTCTAGTTTCTGTAGCTCCCTGAAGTTTTTTCTAAGTTTTCTGGTCAATAGACCATATAACAAAAAATATATCCCTCCGAAAAGTGCTGTAATAAGAACTCCACATACGGCAAACACCGCCATGATGGTGAATTTCACCTTTTCCGCAGACATACCGTCAAAATTACCTTGGAGATTCAATGATTCAATTACATTATCACTGAAATAAATACCAACCACCCAAATGGCAAAGCCCACAAGCACCATGGATAGCGAAAAGAACACATAGTGCTTTACGGTTTTTCGGGTTCGAAGTATTTTGGAAGTCAGTTTTTTGGCACTATCCAAAACCGAAATCTCACGGTACCTTTTATAAAACTGGTAAATGAAATAAAACACAACCAAGTATTGGATTATGCTTACTACCAAAAATACCTTGCCCAGGCCCAAATTTTCAACAATGTCCAAAGAGCTGTTTCGCATGGACGGGATGAGATAGAGCAGGTGGGGAATTATAAATTCAATGATGCTGATATAAAATATCCATTTGACAATGGAAGAGGATTTCTTCCAGATCATGGTATGTATTTCATCGTAGGACAGTTTAGGAAGATGTTCGTCCTTTTTCTGCCAGTCTTTTTTTAAGAGTTCCAATTCATCCATCATAGGTTAGGGATTTAATATGGTTCTTAGCTTATTTTTGACCCGGTTCATTTTAACCCTTGCATTGACTTCGGTAATTCCCAGTGTTTCAGAAATCTCAGCGTAGTCCTTGTCTTCTAAATAAAGAAATACCAGGGCCTTGTCAATATCTCCCAACTGTTTAACTGCCTTGTACATTAATTTGAGCTGCTGCTCCTGGGTATCGTCATATTCGTCGGCCTTGACCTTAAAAATTACGGAATCGTAGTCCTGTGTTTGCACTTTCTTTTTAGATTTCCGATACAAAGTGATGGCGGTATTCAAAGCCACACGGTACATCCAAGTACTGAACTTGGCATCTCCCCGAAACTTGGGATAGGCCTTCCACAATTGTATGGTAATCTCCTGGAAGAGATCGTTATGGGAATCCCTATCATTGGTGTAGAGACTGCATACTTTATGAACAATATTTTGATTGTTCTCAAGCTCCGTCACAAAACGATGTTCCAGTTCTTTGTTCACTCAGGTTGGTTGTTTGACTAATTGGTAGGTGTTAGACCACTTTTGTTACGATCTTTTTTTCGAATTGTTTATTTCCGATAATCCAAGGCAGGGGGGCGGTCTCCCAAAAGGGGAATATATTTAAAATCCTTTCCTCTTCGTTCTTCCAATTCAGCTTTCGCTTTGGTAACCGTATCAGGGTTTTCCAAAAGATCTATGGCTGTAAGCGACAGGGTTTTGGCGGCGACCATCATTCCTTTATTTCCTATGGAGGTTCCACCCGCGGCTACCGCCTGCCAGCTATGTGCAGGGGTTCCTGGAACCCAAGTTGCAGCACTCATACCCACTGTGGGCACAGCAAAACTTACATCACCAACGTCAGTGGATCCGTATGCGCGAGCCTCTTCTTTATAGGCTTGAACGTTGAGTGCTCGAGCCTCATCCAATTGATCAAACCCAAGACTTTTGGAGATTTGCTCTGCAAATAATTTTTCTTCATCCGTGTAATTGATACCTCCAATCTTGGAAAGATTTTCGTGCATTAACTTTTGAAGCGTCAGATTGGGCAACAGTTCATGGGTTCCCCCAATCATTTCGTAATCCATTGTAGTTCCAGTTCCCAATGCTGCGCCTTCGGCAGCCTTCACGATTCGGTCAAAGATGTCAATGACCACATCACGACTGTTATGCCGGGCATAATAATAGACTTCAGCAAAATTGGGTACTACATTGGGAGCCTTGCCGCCATCAGTGATCACGTAGTGGATGCGGGCTTCCTGCGGAATATGTTCCCGCATCATGTTGACCATAATATTCATGGCTTCAACACCATCCAAGGCAGAGCGTCCTCTTTCCGGAGCCCCTGCTGCATGGGCCGAGGTGCCATAAAATCTGAATTTAGCTGATTTGTTGGCCGATGCTGCTCCCGCGCTCGCTGCATTTTGAGACCCTGGGTGCCAATGAAGGGCTACATCCACATCATTAAAAAGCCCATCCCGCACCATATATACCTTGCCTGAACCCCCTTCTTCCGCTGGACATCCATAAAAGCGAATGGTTCCCTGTTTTTTGGATTTTTTCAGCCAATTTTTGGCTTCAATAGCCGCTGCGGTAGACGCAGTACCAAACAAATGGTGTCCACAAGCATGGCCCGCGGCAGCGTTGGCCGATTTTTTTTCTGCAACAGCCTGTTGCGACAGACCGGGTAGCGCATCATATTCCCCCAAAATGGCGATTACCGGATATCCGGAACCATATTCGGCAATAAAGGCAGTAGGAATTCCCGCTACGCCTTTGGTAATGGAAAAGCCTTCATCCTCCAATGTCTTTTGTAACAAGGCCGAACTTTTATGTTCCAAATAGCCCATTTCAGCCAATTGCCATATTTCTTGGGCAATTTCCCCATATTTTTTGGATTTGGAATCTAAGGATTTAACTACGGATTCTTTATTTTTTTGGGATAGTACGGTATGTATGCACAAGATGCCCATAATACCAAACAGGATTGATTTTTTCATTAGGATAGTTGTTTCGTTAGTCAAGATTTAAAGATAGCAAAAAACCTTTCCAAACATGATTTTAGACATAGGGTATTATGTAAATTTGCGGCTATGTCCAGCATGAATATTCCACAATCCAATCTCCCAAGGATAATCGTCATAGGGGGTGGTTTTGGCGGTATAGCCTTAGCCAAAAAGCTAGCTAAAAAAGAGGTTCAAGTAGTGCTATTGGATAAGCATAATTACCACAATTTCCAGCCGCTTCTATATCAAGTCTCTACTGGAGGACTGGAGCCAGATTCCATTGCTTATCCAATTCGGAAAGTACTGCAGGGTTATCCCAATTTCTATTTCCGCTTGGCAGAGGTGGTTCAAGTTGACACCGTAAATAGAAGGGTTCATACCAATATTGGTCCCATCCATTACGACTATTTGGTGGTAGCCACGGGTTCCGAAACCAATTTTTTCGGGAACAAGAACATTGAGGAAAAAGCTATGGCCATGAAGACCATTCCGCAGTCTTTGAATTTAAGAAGCTTGATCCTTGAGAATTTTGAACAGGCCTTGCTCACAGATGACCTTCACGAAAGGGATGCACTAATGAATTTCGTCATTGTGGGAGGGGGTCCAACAGGGGTGGAGTTAGCAGGTGCATTGGCTGAAATCAAAAAAGGAATTTTGCCCAAGGATTATCCGGATTTGGATACACGTCGTGCGCAAATCAATTTGGTACAAGGCGGTAATCGAATTTTGCCGGCCATGAGTGAAATTGCCTCGCAAAAGGCGGAAAAATTTCTTGAAAAATTGGGCGTCAATGTTTGGAAAAACATTAGAGTCACGGACTATGATGGAAAACACATAAGCACGAACACAGATACCACCTTTGAGGCTGCAACATTGGTTTGGGCGGCCGGGGTAAAAGCGGTGAGCATTAAGGGTTTGGATGCCCAGGAATTTCTTTCACGGGGCAATCGACTAATTGTGAACGAATTTAATCAGATACAGGGGCACAATGAAATATTTGCCATTGGCGATGTTGCCCATATGGAAACCGAAGCTTTTCCCAATGGACACCCCATGATGGCACAACCCGCCATACAGCAAGGACAAAATCTTGGGGTAAATTTGGTTCGAATGCTGGAAAACAAGCCAATGCAACCTTTTACGTATAAAGATAAGGGCAGCATGGCCACGGTGGGCAGAAACAAGGCGGTTGCCGATTTAAGGCGATTTAAGTTCCAAGGGGTATTTGCTTGGTTCGTCTGGATGTTTGTACACCTGTTTTTTCTTATAGGCTTCCGGAATAGGGTAGTGGTTTTTATAAATTGGGTGTACAACTACGTTCGTTTTGATCGTGAAGCCCGTTTGATTATCAGACCATTCAAAAAAAGATATCAGGATTCCCCTCCAACCTGAGTTTGGCTAGTTTCATCCATCACTTTATTTCTAGGATGATGTCCTAAAAGTACTTCGTGCAAGTGTTTCCGGTTTACATGCATATAGACCTCTGTGGTAGTAATGCTTTCGTGGCCCAGCATTTGCTGAATAGCTCGAAGGTCAGCTCCACCCTCTAATAAATGTGTTGCAAAGGAGTGACGAAAAGTGTGTGGACTGATGTTCTTTTGTAGTCCCATTTTTTCCGCCAAACGTTTAATGATGGTAAAAATCATGGCGCGAGTCAGTTGTTTGCCCCTTCGATTGAGGAAGAGGTAATCCTCATGCCCATTCTGGATTTTCAAGTGGTTTCTGACTTCGTTTCTATAGAGATTGACATATTTTTTGGCAACTTGACCAATGGGTACAAAACGTTGCTTCTCGCCTTTTCCTGTTACTTTTATAAAATCTTCCTCAAAATATAGATCGGACAATTTTAGATTTATTAACTCCGAAACGCGAAGTCCACAACCATACAGCGTTTCCAACATGGCGCGATTGCGTTCACCCTCAGATTTGCCCAGGTCTATATTCCCAATTAACTGGTCAATTTCAGTGGAGGAGAGGGTATCCGGTAATTTCCGACCGATTTTGGGTGATTCTATTAAATCCATTGGGTTATCGGTTCGGTAGTCTTCAAAAATAAGATAGGTGAAAAAGCCTTTTAAGCCTGATATAATCCTAGCCTGGGAACGAGGATTGATGATTTTGGCGAGTTCATAAATAAACTGCTGAATGGTCTCTTGGCCAATTTCCACCGGAGAGTATCTAATTTCATACTGATTCAGATAATCTACCAGCTTTTGTAAGTCCTGGGTATAGGCAAAGATGCTGTTGTCGGATAAGCCACGTTCAATTTTCATATAATGTTGGTAATCCTGCAAGCCTTGTTTCCAGTTCATGTTTTAAAGATAAACACAATTCATATTAGACCACTTACCCCATTGGTCAATTCAAAAGGGGCATTGATCAATTCTCAGCAAGAAAAAATGGTCAATGGCTGTAGTTTAGCTTTAAGTTCTGGCTGTAGTATTTTGAATGCAGAGTAATGGAAAATTGGAAATTTCCATACTAGATTTGTTAAGGGTACGTTCTAGCTATTCACAAAGTTTTAACAATTATGAGAAGAACATACCTTATTGCAATTGCACTTTTTACTGTAATGTTTACTGTGAATGCCCAAGATAGGAGCAATATTAAAGCTGGATTTAGCGGAGGTATCCCGGTAGGTGATGCTGAGAATATATCCAGTTTCAGCCTTGGATTGGATTTTAACTATCACTGGGGAGTTTCAGAACTCGTAGATGCTGGGATAGCTGCAAGTTTTATAAATGCCTTTGGTGATACCTTGCCCAACCAAACAGAGTTTGAGGATATTCAATTTCTCCCTGTTGCTGGTTCTGTAAGGATTTACCCAACCTATCATTTCAAGTTTGGAGGAGACCTAGGTTACGCAGTAGGCATTAATGACGGCAATGAAGGTGGACTATTTTATAGACCTGTTGTTGGTTACAATATTACAGGTAACACCGAGTTGAATGTCTCATATACCGCAATACAGAACGACGGAACTTTTGCCATTGCTACCGTTGGAATTTTGTTCTTGTTCTAATACAGGAATCTTCAGCCTAAGGTGAAAACGGTTTATGGTATTTAAGATTTGACAACCTCAAATCCGGCTTTTGGAGCATCCAGGAGCTGTAAAACCATAAATAATAACCGTAAATACACTAAAAATGAAAAAAGTATGTATTGTTTTCACCTTAACCATTTTATTCACATCCATAGGCAGTGCACAGACCAGTTACAGGGCTGCTTTGGGTCTAGGCGTAGATGCTTATGACGAAGCCACTTTTTTTGGGGCAACTGGAAAATATTTCTTTTCAGACCATCATGTGGGGCAAGCCGATGTTGGGTTTGAAGATGGCGGAACCATATTGACCTTCCTGTATTCCTACCATAAGCAAATTGTTGGAGCCAGGGGACTTAGGTGGTATGGAGGTGTAGGACCAAGTATCATCTTGGTAGATGATTTTGATAATATTTTTTCACTACGACCGCATTTAGGGCTTGATTTTAAACCCAATGGAGTGCCCTTTGTGGTCAATTTTGATTGGCGACCGGCTATTGCGCTTAGTGAAACTGGAGATACAGAGGCAGCTGCCTTTGGTTTTGGGCTTCAGTTTGCCATCAAGTAGGATATAGAACCAAATTGAACAAAAGCAGGCGATCGCCTGCTTTTTCTTTTTAACAGATATTGTACTTTTACTACCATGAAACTAATGATCATCAACGGCCCCAACCTGAACCTTTTGGGAAAAAGAGAGCCCGAAGTTTACGGGAGCATTACTTTTGAAGCGTATTTTAGTCAATTGCAAAGTAATTTTCCAGATTTGGAATTGGACTATTATCAATCCAATATTGAAGGGGAGCTAATTGACAAGATTCAGGAAGTTGGATTTACCTATGATGGAATTGTGTTAAATGCTGCTTCATACACGCATACTTCCGTTGGTATCGGTGATGCTGTTAAAGCGGTTTCTGCCCCTGTAGTTGAAGTTCATATTTCCAATACGCACAAAAGGGAAGATTTTAGACATGTCTCCTATATATCCTCAGGCGCCAAAGGTGTGATTTTGGGATTCGGGCTTCAAAGTTATGACCTGGCCGTACAAAGTTTCCTATAAACAAGTACACCCCTGTTAGCCGGAACCCAACAAACCAGAGGTTATCCCGAGATGGATAAATCCGCTACTTTCAGGTATTTTTTATCCGCATAAAACGTCCCAAAGGGGAGTAGGGAGGCTATAAACAAAATCATAAACCGTTTAAAGCCCCATTTGCGTTCCCAACTGAGGACCACGGCCAACAATACATACAGGATAAACAATCCGCCATGGGCATAACCCACAACCAAATTGGGTTCTAATATTTGTGCCCAATGCTTCAATGGCATGGTAATACTAAACAAGAGGAGATAGGATATTCCTTCTAGAATTGCCGTTACCCGAAAAGCCTTTAACATAATTAAAGATGAATTACTTCGTCATAAGCATCTGCAACAGCTTCCATAACAGCCTCGCTCATAGTTGGGTGCGGGTGTACGGCTTTTAGTACCTCATGGCCCGTGGTTTCCAATTTACGGGCCACAACAGCTTCCGCAATCATATCGGTAACCCCAACTCCGATCATATGACAACCCAGCCACTCACCGTATTTCGCATCAAAAATCACCTTTACAAAGCCATCTGGAGTTCCCGACGCTTTGGCCTTTCCACTGGCGGAGAAAGGAAATTTTCCAATCTTAAGGTCGTATCCTTGTTCTTTGGCTTGCTGCTCGGTCATACCCACAGATGCAACTTCTGGTATACAGTAGGTACATCCTGGAATGTTGCCGTAATCCAAGGCTTCCACATGCATTCCAGCTATTTTTTCCACACATAGGATACCTTCCGCTGAGGCCACGTGGGCCAATGCCTGTCCAGGGGTAACATCCCCAATGGCATAGTATCCAGGAATATTGGTTTGGTAGTAGTCATTGACCAAAATTTTATCTCGATCCACGGCGATTCCCACATCTTCCAAACCTATGTTTTCAATGTTGGTTTTAATTCCAACAGCGGACAACACAACATCCGCTTCCAGAACTTCTTCCCCTTTGGCTGTTTTCACGGTAGCTTTTACTCCATCACCAGAAGTGTCTACTTGGGTTACTTCCGCAGAGGTCTTTATTTTGATTCCATTTTTCTTAAACGTACGTTCCAACTGCTTGGACACATCCTGATCTTCAACAGGAACAATATTGGGAAGATATTCCACAATGGTTACCTCGGTTCCCATGGAGTTATAGAAATAGGCAAACTCCACCCCAATGGCGCCACTTCCCACCACAATCATCTTCTTGGGTTGGGTCTCCAAGGACATAGCTTCTCGGTAACCGATTACTTTTTTACCATCTTGGGGCAAACTTGGTAATTCCCTACTTCGGGCTCCGGTAGCTATAATGATATGATCTGCTGTATACTCGGCGGTATCTCCATGCTCTCCTTTAACTAAAACCTTTTTTCCAGGTTGAACCTTTCCAAAACCATTGAGTACCTCAATTTTATTTTTTTTCATCAAAAACTGAACACCTTTGCTCATGCTCTCGGCAACACCTCTACTTCTTCCTACCACGGCTCCAAAGTCGTGCTCTACCTTTTTGGCATTCAATCCGTAGTCTTCAGCATGTTTTAGGTACTCAAAAACCTGGGCGGACTTCAACAAGGCTTTGGTTGGGATACAGCCCCAATTAAGACATACACCCCCTAAACTTTCCTTTTCCACAATGGCTGTTTTGAATCCTAGTTGCGACGCTCGTATCGCCGTTACATATCCGCCAGGACCACTACCCAAAACAATTACATCGAAGTTGCTCATCAGATTTTGATTTTAGTTGAATAAAAATTAGAAACCCGCCTTTTGAAAGGCAGGTGCAAAAATACGCAATTCGGGTGCCAAATACCAAGCTTTGGTTTTGCAGAATTGTTATAAATGTGAAATGGTAACGGGACGTCTACCCGAACATTTTTTTATTGAATGCTTCGGATTGCCCTTTAGGAATGGATAGGGATACCCAATCCTGCTGTTTTATCATTTTCCCCAAGAATAATATTTGACCCACATGACTTGGATAATGGGCCAATTGACGATTTATGGCTTCGATTATGGAGTGATCCTCATTCCGGATTTTGACCTTGGAATTAAAGTTCGTGTTGTCAATACCATCCAATGCGGCAAAGAGACAGTCCCATCCTTTTTCCCAGGCATCCAGCATCTCGGATTTGGAGGTGTATGGCCCCTCAAATTCAGTATCACGGTTCCGCCATGTTTTCTCTCCGTCTTCAGTAAGGAAGTTGGTCCAGCGACTCAGCATATTTCCAACAATATGCTTTACAATGATGGCGATGGAATTGTCAGAATCTGCGTATTTCCAATGTATTTCCTCCTCTGATAATTGGTCAAAAGTTTTTTCCCCAAGGGATTTGTACCGAAGAAATTCGGAGCGGACACTTTTTAAATAGTTTTCTTGGAAATTCATTTTTCTTCTTCAGGATTAAAGCCAATACTCACCGAGTTGATGCAATAACGTTGTCCTGTGGTTTCCTGGGGTCCGTCGTTGAAGACATGTCCTAAATGGCTTCCGCAGTTGGCACAGACCGTTTCTGTTCTGATCATTCCATGTGTAGTATCCCGGATGTACTCGATGGCGCCTTCTACCGCTTGGTCAAAGGAGGGCCAACCACAACCGCTTTCAAACTTGTTCTCACTCTCAAACAATTTGGTGTTGCACGCTTTGCAGTGATAATCCCCATTTTCAAAATGTAAATTGTATTTCCCGGTAAATGGTCTTTCGGTGCCTTTTTGGCGAAGTACATAATACTCTTCCGGGTAGAGTTCTTTTTTCCACTCTTCCTCCGACTTATTTAAAGTGAATTTGTTTTCCATATGACAATTTACAATTATCAATTAATAATGTACAAAGAGGGTGTTTGTCCTAAAGGACATAAATAGGAAACCGCTTTACTTTTGAGCGAATTCCACAGGATTTAAAATATGGAATTACTTGGAATCTGGAATGAAATTAAGCGCCACCCCGTTGATACAATGTCTCTTGCCAGTTGTTCTTCTTGGGCCATCATCAAATACATGCCCTAAATGTCCACCGCAGGTTGCACAATGCTCCTCAGTGCGCTTATATCCTATTTTGTAATCCACATCATAGTCGACATTGCCTTCAATTTCCCGATCAAAACTTGGCCATCCGGTTCCTGACCTGTATTTGTGTTCACTTCGGAATAAAGGAGTAGCGCATCCGGCACAAATGTAGGTTCCCTTTTCCTTATTTTCCAACAACTCGCT
Source organism: Flagellimonas algicola (assembly GCF_005937185.1). Classification (GTDB taxonomy): domain Bacteria; phylum Bacteroidota; class Bacteroidia; order Flavobacteriales; family Flavobacteriaceae; genus Flagellimonas; species Flagellimonas algicola. The sequence goes on from NZ_VCNI01000001.1 coordinate 62,787, forward strand.
GGTAAATGGACTTTCGGTAGCGGCTTTGCGGAGCACGTAATATTCCATTTCCGTTAACTCCGCACGCCATTCTTCATCGGTCTTGGTGACCTTATAAACTTTTTCTTTTTCCTTGGTTTTTGGCTCTTCCTGGGATACGCCCTTGCATCCTACAAGAACCAAAAACATCGCTAAAAACAACTTTTTTCCCATTTCTTTTTATAGGTAGACGTGTATTTGTTAAAATCCTTTCAATCCTAAAATAAAAAAGTCCCGCTGCAATCAACGGGACCTTAAGTTAGCATTTTTGAAAGACTATTGTAGATCTATTTTCTTCACCCCATCTTCCTGGATTCCCAATGCAGACATCACATTGGAGAGTTTGGAAGTATCCATTTTAGAGGAATTGGCAAATACGCTGGGCACAAAAACAATCCTAAAGGATTGATTATCGGTAAAACTGGTATCCAAGGCGGAAAGGTCAAAATTTCCGTCAATAAAAAGTTCTACATCCACAAAAGTGTGGGCCGCAACATATTGAATGGTTCCTTCTGGAAGGAAAAAGCTCTGAGGGATTTGGCTCCAGGCATCTGCGGTACTATCATCGTCCAGATCAATGGTTCCATCAAACCTGTATATTAAAACAGCATCCGATTCAAAGACCTCGAAATCCGTAACATCACTAAAAGTGATTATTATACTGTATATGTTTCCGGCTACATCATAGTTGAAGTTAACCCCGTCAACTTCAACAACTTGACCTTGGATTCCATCTTGACCGTCAAGCCCGTCAAGACCATCTCTTCCATCAAGTCCGTCAAATCCGGGAGGGCCTGCCGGGCCTTCACAGGCGGATATTAGTAGGATAAGAAATACTCCAAGTATTGTATTGAATTTTGTCATGATTTTTGATTTTAGATTTGTGTTCATTTATCTTCTTGGGGGATGAAAATCAAAAAGCATTCCATTTTTTAAAATCTAGGCTATTTTGTGATGTGAAGGCCTTAAAATCGGATACTTTGCCAAAGATGTGTAATATTGTAATTGCTAAACCACCACCTATGTCCAAAGTAGTTGCCCATAGTTTTTTTACTGAGTTTGACATCAATCTTTTTAAATCGGGAAAACATTTCAGACTTTATGATAAGTTGGGTTCCCACCTTACGGAAAAGGATGGAGCGACAGGCACCTATTTTGCGGTTTGGGCGCCCACGGCCCAATCGGTCTCCGTGATTGGGGATTTTAATTTTTGGGATGGAAAGGAGCACCAACTAAATGTGCGATGGGATGCAAGCGGTATTTGGGAGGGATTTATTCCTGATGTAAAGAAGGGCGATAAGTATAAATATAAGATCCATTCCCATAATAACGATATTTGGACGGAGAAGGCAGATCCATTTGCCCGCTATTGCGAACAACCTCCAAATACTGCTTCTGTGGTATGGGAGGCTCCCTACACCTGGAAAGACAAAGCTTGGATGGAAACCCGGGAACAACACAATGCCCTGGATAAACCATACTCGGTTTATGAGGTGCATCTGGGTTCCTGGAAGAAAAAGAATGGTTGGGAGTTTTTGACCTACACCGAAATGGCAGATGAGCTGGTCAACTATGTCAGTGATATGGGTTTTACCCATGTGGAGTTTATGCCGGTGATGGAATATCCGTTTGATCCCAGTTGGGGATATCAACTAACAGGATACTTTGCACCAACTTCTAGATTTGGTACTCCTGAAGAATTCAAAATACTGGTGGACAAGTTCCACGAGAAAGGCATCGGGGTGATTTTGGACTGGGTACCTTCCCATTTTCCTGAAGATGCCCATGGACTTGGATTTTTTGACGGGTCGCACCTTTACGAACATCCAGACAGAAGACGAGGATATCATCCAGATTGGAAGAGTTTGATTTTTAATTATGGGAGAAATGAGGTTCGGGCATTTTTGATTAGTAATGCTGTGTTTTGGCTAGATCAATTTCATGTGGATGGACTTCGGGTGGATGCCGTGGCCTCTATGCTGTACTTGGATTATTCCAGGGAAGATGGGGAATGGGAACCCAATATGTATGGGAACAATGAAAATCTTGAGGCTATGTCATTTCTGCGTGAAATGAATACCGAAATCTACGCTAGTTTTAAAGGGATTCAGACCATTGCGGAAGAATCCACCGCCTTTAACGGGGTTTCCAAACCAGTAGATTTAGGCGGTTTGGGCTTCGGAATGAAATGGATGATGGGATGGATGCACGACACTCTGGAATTTTTCAAAAAGGAACCCATCCATCGATCCTATGATCTAAATAAGATCACTTTTAGCATGACCTATGCCTTTACAGAGAATTTTATGCTGCCTTTTTCCCATGATGAGGTAGTATACGGGAAAAATTCACTGCTCTACCGCATGCCGGGCGATGAATGGCAACGCTTTGCCAATTTGAGACTATTATATGGTTATATGTTCACACACCCAGGTGGCAATCTCTTGTTTATGGGAGCGGAGTTTGGACAATCTTCGGAATGGAATTTCCAAGAAAGCTTGGATTGGCACTTGACCCAATATGATTACCATTCGGGAATTCAAGAAGTTATCAAAGACTTGAACAAATTGTACAGAAACAATCCAGCACTGTACGAAAAGCAGTTCAGTCCGGATGGTTTTGAATGGATAGAGCACAACGACCAGGAAAACACCGTATTGACCTATATCAGAAAGGGCAAAGAACCCAAGGATGACCTAATCATAGCTTGTAATTTTACGCCTGTTCCTCGGGAAAATTACCGGGTTGGGGTTCCTAAAACTAGCCAGCTGAAGCTTATTTTTAACAGCGACGACACCAAATATTCTGGTAGTGGAGTGGCCAAGAAAACGCTAAAACCCACCGCCAAGGAATGGAATGGGCGTAAACAATCGGTAACTATTACATTACCACCTCTTGGAGTGCTTATTTACAAATAGATACGAGACGCAAACGTTGTAGTTCACCGGTGTTCAAAACATCTTTTTAATTTCTCGCCCTAAAGTCTTTCTTTTGTGGGTTACATAACCCAACATTGATGATTACCAACACCGAAATAGAAAAAAGGGGAAATCAATTTCCCAACCATATAGTTGATTTTAAGCAGGAGAACGATAAGCTTTTTTTCACCACCCACAATGGGGTTATCCTAGAGTTGACCATTTTACGGGATAGTGCCATTCGTTTCAGATTTGCCACGGAACATGTTTTTGAACCCGACTTTTCATACGCCCTTAGTGACGATGTGAATTTGGGATACAATGAATTAGAGGTAAAAGAGGAAATTCCGGAGTATGTGATTACCACTTCCAAAGTGAAGGTTTATGTCCGCAAGGCGGATTTAAAGATTCAAATTGAGGATTTGGAAGGAACCGTGATTTTGGAGGATGAGCTTGGATTCCATTGGGAGGAGAATTATGATTACGGGGGAAACATTGTTAAAATGGGCAAGGTGAGCCATTCTGGGGAAAGTTACTACGGAATGGGCGACAAGGCTTCACATACCAATTTAAAAGGAAAACGGGTAAACAATTGGGTCACGGATTCCTATGCCTATGGAAAAGATCAAGAGCCTTTGTACAAGTCCATTCCCTTTTATGTGGGACTAAAAGAAAGTATTGCTTACGGTATATTCTTTGATAATTCCTTCAGCACTTATTTTGATTTTGCCCATGAAAAGCGGAATGTAACCAGTTTTTGGGCCGATGGGGGAGAGATGAACTACTATTTCTTCTACGGACCCAAAATGAGCCAGGTGGTAGAGGCCTACACGGATTTAACCGGGGTACCGGAACTTCCACCGCTATGGGCGCTAGGATTTCATCAGTCCAAATGGAGTTATTTCCCAGAGAAAAAGGTGAAAAACATAGCTTCTACCTTCCGAAAAATGAAGATTCCCTGTGATGCCATTTATTTGGATATCGATTATATGGAGGGATTCCGTTGCTTTACTTGGGACAATAAGCGTTTTCCCAACCCCAAAAAAATGATTGAGGAATTGGAAGAGGATGGTTTTAAGACCATTACCATGATTGATCCAGGAATCAAGATTGACCCGGATTATTGGGTATACCAACAAGCTATGGACAATGGCTTTTTCTGTAGAAGGGCAGATGGCCCCCATTTTAAGGGCAAAGTTTGGCCTGGGGAGTGCAAATTTCCAGATTTCACCGATCCAGAAGTAAGGGACTGGTGGGCTGGACTCTATAAAGAAATGATTGCTGATTTGGGGGTTCACGGGGTTTGGAATGATATGAATGAACCTGCTGTTATGGAAGTTCCTACTAAAACGGCCAATTTGGACGTTCGACATGATTATGACGGCCATCCTTGTAGCCATCGGAAGGCCCACAATGTGTACGGAATGCAAATGGTGCGTGCTACTTATAATGGGGTCAAAAAGTTTATGTTTCCAAAGAGACCATTTGTATTAACAAGGGCTGCCTATGCAGGAACCCAGAGATATTGTGCCACTTGGACTGGGGATAACGTAGCTACCTGGGAGCATTTATGGATTGCCAATGTACAGATGCAACGCATGTGTATGAGCGGATATTCCTTTGTTGGCTCAGATATTGGAGGCTTCGCTGAGCAACCTAATGGGGAACTTTTTGCTCGATGGATACAGTTGGCTGTGTTCCATCCGTTCTGTCGTGTACACTCCAGTGGAGACCACGGAGATCAGGAACCTTGGTCGTTTGGTGATGAGATTACAGACATTACAAGAAATTACATAGAGTTACGCTATCAACTTTTGCCGTATCTGTATACAATGTTCTATAAGTACATCAAAAGTGGTATGCCCATGCTGCAATCTTTGGTGTTTTATGATCAGGAAGATACCCAAACCCATTTTAGGACAGATGAGTTTCTTTTTGGGGAACAGATATTGGTTTGTCCGGTTCAAGAACCCAATGCCCAAGGTAGGCGAATGTACGTTCCCCGAGGGAAATGGTATAATTATTGGACTGAAGAAGTTGTGGAAGGCGGCGTTGAAAAATGGGTCGCCGCAGATATTCAGAAAATCCCAATGTTTATCAAGGAAGGCTCCATGATTCCAAAGTATCCAGTGCAGCAATATGTTGGGGAAAAGGAAATAACGGAGTTGGCCATTGATGTGTATTTCAAGGAAGGAATTGAAATTTCCGAGGTATATGAGGACCAACAAGACGGGTACGACTATAAGAAAGGAAGATACAGCCTAAGACGATTTAGGTTACGAGGCAAGGAAAACGAATTGATCATCCAACAGTTCAAAGACGGAAATTTCATTACTCCTTATGAGAGGATCAAACTCACTTTTCACGGGCTCCCCTTTCAAATTGGAGTTGTGGAATTGGATAATGAACAGGTAGATCCCAAGGACATTAAACTGAATGGAAACAATAGTATTGAGGTCAGTAAGGATTTTACGGAACTGCATCTGGTTGGAAAATAATTTTTTGTAATTTTCCTTTACTAAACACTATTAACACATATGAAAAAATTTATTCTAACCGTAGCGGTTTTTGTGGCTATTACGGCCTGTAAGGTGAATCCGTTCACAGGGAAAAGTACGCTCAATTTTTACCCTAATAGCCAGATTTTCCCCATGGCATTTGCTCAGTATGATCAATTCCTGAATGAAAACAAGGTAATAACTGGCACTTCTGATGCCCAAATGATTACCAAGGTGGGACAGCGGATATCCACTGCCGCAGAACGATGGTTGGATGCCAACGGGTATCCTGGTTATTTGAAAGACTATAAATGGGAGTATAATTTGGTCAACGATGAAACAGTAAATGCTTGGTGTATGCCAGGAGGTAAGATCGTTTTCTATACCGGTATATTGCCCATAACACAGACAGAAACCGGAGTTGCAGTGGTTATGGGACACGAAGTGGCCCATGCTTTGGCCGATCATGGTGCACAACGTATGAGTGCCGGAATGTTGCAACAAATAGGAGCTGTGGCAGGTAACGTTGCCATCAAAGATCCTGAGAAACGAAATACGTTCAATCAAGCTTATGGATTGGGTTCTACGGTGGGGGTAATGTTACCATTTAGTAGAGGTCATGAAACTGAAGCAGATAGAATCGGCCTTCAAATTATGGCCATTGCAGGGTATAATCCTGATGAGGCGGCTGAATTGTGGAAGAGAATGAAGGCCAAGGCCGGAGGTCAGGCTCCACCTGAGTTTTTGAGCACGCACCCGTCCAACGATACAAGAATCAACAACCTTACGGTTTGGGCGCCGGCTGCAAAGCAGGAAGCCGCCAAGTATGGGGTAACAACATTTAAATAACCAATTGATAAACCAACATTTAATGTCATTTATAGTGCAAAGAAGATGTAAAAGTCTTCATCTGCTGCTGTAAATGACATTTTTATTTTAAAAGGTATGGCACGAGCATTGGCACTTAAAGGAAGCAAGAAATTGTTGAACGCTTGGGCCTTCTACGACTGGGCAAATTCGGTGTATAGCCTGGTTATTTCCTCGGCCATATTCCCTATTTTTTACGGGGCCTTGTTTAGGGTGGCGGAGATAGAAAAAGTGACCATTTTTGGTGGTGAAATAGCCCGGGCTCCCTTAATTAGCTACGTTACTTCACTTGCTTTTGTGTTTATTGCCATAGTGACTCCCTTGGTTTCTGGTATTGCCGATTATATGGGGAACAAGCGAATATTCCTTAAGTTTTTCTGTTATTTGGGGGCTGCTTCCTGTATAGGGTTGTACTGGTTTTCCCTTGAGAATATCTATTTCGGTTTGGTCTGCTATTTCTTTGGATTGGTTGGTTTTTGGGTAAGCTTTGCTATAAACAATTCCTACTTGCCCGATATAGCGTTTCCAGAGCAACAAGACGGCGTAAGTGCCAAAGGTTTTTCCCTTGGCTATGTGGGAAGTGTGATTCTACTCGTTTTTAATTTGGCCATGGTGATGCAGCCTGCTGTTTTTGGGATTACAGATAGTGGAGGCGAAGTGGCCGAAATCAAGGCCATGAAGTACTCCTTTATTTCAGTAGGTATTTGGTGGATTTTGTTTAGTCAGTATACTTTTTACCACTTACCTAAGGGATACAAACGAGAAGGGGAAAGAACCAATATAGTTCTCAATGGTTTTAGGGAGTTGAAGAGCGTTTGGAAACAATTGGGTGGCGAAACCCGATTGAAACGCTATCTGGGTGCTTTTTTCGTCTATAGCATGGCCGTACAGACCATTATGCTGATTGCCACTTATTTTGGTGAAGAAGAAATTGCTTGGGGAACGGATACGGAGCGAACCACCGGATTGATCATAAGTATTCTGGTGATTCAAATTGTGGCCATTGCCGGTGCTACGTTTACGGCCTATGCATCTAAGCTGTATGGGAATGTGAGAACCCTGATCGTAATCAACATTATTTGGATACTACTTTGTGTGTATGCCTATTTTCTGCAAACACCCATGGATTTTTACATAGCCGCTGGGCTAGTGGGGATTGTAATGGGAGGAATCCAGGCATTGTCAAGATCTACGTATTCCAAGTTTCTACCTGAAACCACAGATACTACATCTTTCTTTAGTTTTTATGATGTGGCTGAGAAAATAGGAATCGTTATTGGTACCTTTTTGTATGGCGCTGTGGCTCAACTTACTGGAAGTATGAGGAACAGTACCATCTTTTTGGGGCTTTTCTTTTTAATCGGGGTATTCTTATTGCTTAGGGTGAATAAGGTAAAGAAAAGACAATAAAAAAACCGGACATCGGCCCGGTTTTAAGTTTTTTGATTGGTAATAAACTCCTATTATCCTTTGGAAATATCTCCTGAGCCTGATGATTTGCTATTGATTTTTTTAGGATTCCCGCGGTAGCTGATATCTCCTGATCCAGATACACGTGCATCCAAGGACTGGTTAGCTGTAACTTTGATGTCAGCAGAGCCCGAAACCTGTGCGGTCACAAATTCCGCTTCCAAAGCATAAGCTTTTACATCTCCAGAACCGGAAACTTGAACGTTTAAGTCGGTAGTTTTTCCTTCTAAATTAATATCTCCTGAACCAGACAAAGAAGCATCCACACTTTCGGCCTCAATAGTCAGGGAAACATCTCCCGAGCCTGACATGCCCGCATGAAAGTCATCAGCTTTGATAGTAGTGCGGCTTACCACATCTCCAGAACCTGATAGGGAAACAGAGTTGATGTCCTCGATAGGTACCGTTACTATGATGCCCGAATTCCAGCTGGATGGTCTTAGATTAACCCCTCGTTCTTGTTTTACAACCAATTTGCCATTTTTGACTTCGGTTTTAATGTGCTCCAAAAGATTGGATTCCCCCTTCAAGGTAATTTCTCCCTCTTGCCCGGCAACCAGCTCTAAATCGAACCAGCCTGCCAAAGCAACGGCATCATATTCGCCTACAGAACGCTCTATGGTAACTACGTTCCCGTTCCCTTTTACTCGCTTTCCCCATTGGGCATTGGTCACTGCCACCATGGACAGCGCAAGTGTTAATGTGATTAGTTTTTTCATGATTGTGTTTTAATTTTTGTTTTTTGATTTTCAATTTTGATAAAAAGTAATCCCCCCGTAATCGGTGGTGATCAGTACAGTATTTCCAGAGTTTTCGGAACCGTAATATCCCTTATAGTACTTTTCACTGGATTTTTCCTTGCTAATGTTGATTTCGAATGCCTCCTTACCACTAACCCCAGCGTATTCCGCAGATATTTCAAAATCAAAGTGATAATCGGGGTGGTAGCCAATCTTCATTCCGGTGTAATCTGTTTTAATGTTGACGTCTCCAGCATCAGATGCCATTTGGTTAATTTTTAAGGAACCGTAATCTGAAGTAATACTCACATCTCCATGTACAGTACCCAATTTTACCCCAACATAATCCCCATTTCCAGATACATTGTTCACTTCGTTCACCTCCAAGGAACCATAATCACTGGCATATTCAAGGTTTTCCATCTCGCGTACCACACTATTGGTATAGTCGGCCTTGATAATTAAGTTGCCTGCTTTTTCTACGGTAAATCCGGAGTAATCCGCTATGATCTCTGCACTATTGATGTATTCAAAATTGGATCGTGAAGTATAATCAAATCTAAGTTCGTTGTTCCGCCCCCGTAATTCCCCAATATCTATTTTGCCGTAATCACAACTGATTTTCGCATGGCCATCTACACGGTCCAAATAAATGTTTCCGTAATCATTGCTAAGACTCACACTATTTTTTACCGGGATTTTTACTGTATAGTTAACCTGTACGCTCACGTTGTTTCGTCTGCCCCATTTCCAGCCCCAACTTTTTCCACGGTCACCAAACATGGTCCTGGCCGACACAAGGCTACTGCTATTTTCAAAATCCACATCAATTTCATCCAATCTATCCTGGACCTTTTCCTCGTTGTTGCCATTGGTCTTGATATGGACTTCCACTACCACCCTGTCTTCGTTCCAGGAGGTAATGTTTAGGTTGCCGTAGCTGTTGCGTACTTTAAATAGCGCATCTGAATTTACATTGAACTCCTTTTTAATAGTCTTTTCCTTGGTATACCTGCCTTTTAGTTTGCCATTATTGGCAACCAGCATCAGAGGAAGTAGAGCCAATGTCAAAAAGACATATTTATATCGTAATGTTTTCATCATAATGGGATTTTATATTCTTTATATTTTCAATATTGGACAGCACTTCTTTCAAAAGGTCTATCCGGGTTTGGAAGTTGGTTATCATGGCATTCAGGATAATTTTGCTGTTACCTCCGTTTACCAGTTCTTGTTCAAGGGTTTCGTAATCAGTTTCCAATTTTTCCAACTGAACTAAGGTATCGTCTACAAGTTGGGCAGTTTCAGGAGATTTTTCGTTCCGTAACTGTTGCACCTGTTCTTCAATGAGGTTTACGAAGTAAAATTCGGTCTGTGACACCTCCGGTGCAATTTCCACAACCTGTTCCTTTATACTGGGCTTGGTATTGATTACCTGAATGCCAAGTAAGCAGAGAAATGCAATGGATGCCGCAATGGAAAGTGGTTTCCACCAATTGGACTTTTTGGAATTCAAGTGGGTTACCCCTTTGGATTGATTCAATTTCTCCAAAAAACGATCTTGGTGGCCCATTTGGGGCTCCTCAAGGTCTAACTTCCCTTGAAGTCTTCCGAACAACTCTTCTAGATTATCCTTTTCCATAATCAAACGTTTATTGTCAATTTTTTTCTGAGGCTTTCTTTTGCCCTGGAAATTGTGGTTCTGCAATTAGCATAGCTAATGTTCATGATGTCACTGATTTCTTCATAATCGTACCCTTCAATTAAATGTAAGGTCAAAGAAACTCTGTAATTGTCTTTCAAACTTTTCATGGTCTCCATCACTTTTTGAGCCTTCAGTTCTGTATAACCATTGTGATCAAGATCAACTCCGTCATTATCTTCGACCTTGTACATTACATCATCCAAATCAACAGCTCTTGTTTTTTGCTGTTTTTTGTAATGATAGATGCTATTGTTTATCACAATACGTTTCAACCAAGCTCCAAAAGTGACGTCTCCTTTAAAAGTGTTCAGTTTCGTAAACGCATTCAAAAACGATTCCTGCATCACATCTTCAGCTTCGGCGGAGTCCTTTACAATCCTAAAGGCTGTGTTGTACATGGCCTTGTAATAGCGGTTGTAAACCTCCATCTGTGCACTAGATTTGCCTATTAAGCACGATTGAAGCAGCGCATCTATATGTTCATTTTGGTGGCTCAAAAAATGAATGGTTTGTCTTATAGAGGGATGAAATTATCAATTGTTACACTTTTTCTGAAATTTTAATTTTTAATGGCACAAGAATTGCCCTTGTAGCTAAGAATAAGGGTTCAAAAGCCTTGATATCACCCACTTTGAGTGTGATTTGTAGGTTTATAGCCCATAAATGGACTGAAGATATATGTCATTGATGACAAAATGACCGAAAATTAGATATGGGAGAGATAAAAATTTCAAGTTTAGACAATATATCCATGCAAGGTTTGGAGGAAGATGCCGAGTTGATACCCTTGCTAACCCCGGAAGATGAGGAGGAGATGAATCGGGAAATGCTACCTGAAACCCTTCCTGTGCTTCCGTTGCGCAATACCGTTTTATTTCCTGGAGTTGTTATACCCATTACGGCGGGTAGGGACAAATCCATTAATTTGATCAAGGATGCCAACAACGGCTCAAAGACCATTGGGGTAGTATCCCAAAAAGATGAGGAAACCGAAAACCCAGGGGTAGAGGATATCAATACTTTGGGTACTGTTGCAAGGATTTTACGGGTCCTACAAATGCCAGATGGGAACACTACGGTGATCATCCAGGGTAAAAAGCGTTTTGAGATTGCGGAGGTCATCACGGAGAAACCTTATTTTACGGCAACCGTGAGAGAAGCTTCGGAAGAACGCCCGGATGAGTCCAGTGAAGAATTTGCTGCTATCATTGATTCCATCAAAGAGCTGGCCTTTAAAATAATCAAGGACAACCCCAACATACCCAGCGAAGCCACCTTCGCCATCAAGAACATCCAGAGCAATTCCTTCTTGATCAACTTTGTTTCCTCCAATCTGAATTTGACGGTTGCTGAGAAACAAAACTTGTTGGAAATCCCTAATCTGCAAGATCGCGCTTTGACCACATTGAAGTACATGAACATGGAACTTCAAAAACTGGAGCTAAAGAATGACATCCAGTCCAAGGTGCGCAACGATATGGATCAGCAGCAAAGGGAATATTTCCTTCACCAACAGATGAAAACCATTCAGGAAGAATTGGGAGGAATTTCCTATGAAGAGGAAGTGGACGAGATGCGCGTCAAGGCCAAAAAGAAAAAATGGGATACGAAAGTAAAAGAGCATTTTGAAAAGGAATTGTCCAAAATGCAACGCATGAATCCCCAAGTTGCTGAATATTCCATTCAAAGGAACTATTTGGACCTGTTTTTAGATCTCCCCTGGAACGAGTTTTCCAAGGATAAGTTTGATTTAAAGCGGGCCCAACAAATCCTGGATAGAGATCATTACGGTCTGGAGGACGTAAAGCGAAGAATCATAGAATATTTGGCAGTCTTAAAGCTGCGCAATGACATGAAATCGCCCATCCTTTGCCTGTATGGCCCTCCTGGGGTAGGTAAGACATCCCTTGGGAAATCCGTAGCGGAAGCGTTGGGAAGGGAATATGTGCGTATGTCCTTGGGTGGACTCAGGGACGAGGCCGAAATCCGTGGTCACCGAAAAACCTACATTGGTGCCATGCCAGGTAGAATTGTACAAAGTTTGAAGAAGGCGGGTACTTCCAATCCAGTTTTTATCCTGGATGAAATCGATAAACTTTCAAACAGTCATCAAGGTGATCCTTCTTCCGCTATGCTGGAGGTTTTAGATCCTGAACAAAACAGCGAATTCTACGATAACTTTCTGGAGATGGGCTATGATTTATCCAAAGTGATGTTCATTGCAACGGCCAATAATTTGGGAACCATTCAACCTGCACTGCGGGATAGAATGGAGATTATCAATGTAACGGGTTATACCATTGAGGAAAAGGTGGAGATTGCCAAAAAGCATTTGCTTCCCAAGCAATTGAAAGAACATGGACTTTCTACCAAGGATTTGAAAATTGGGAAACCCCAATTGGAAAAAATCGTTGAAGGTTACACACGGGAATCCGGAGTTAGAAATCTGGAGAAACAATTGGCTAAAATGGTGCGCTATGCAGCCAAATCCATTGCGATAGAAGAGGAATACCATATAAAGGTAACTAACGAAGATGTGGAAAAGGTATTGGGTCCCGCACGTTTGGAACGGGATAAATACGAAAACAACGATGTTGCCGGTGTAGTAACCGGTTTGGCCTGGACTAGTGTTGGTGGCGACATTCTGTTTATCGAGTCCATTCTTTCCAAAGGAAAAGGAACCTTAAACATTACAGGAAACTTGGGCAAAGTAATGAAAGAGTCCGCCACAATTGCCATGGAGTATATCAAGTCCAATTCCGATTTGTTTGGAATTAACCCTGATGTGTTTGACAAATACAACGTGCACATCCACGTGCCTGAAGGTGCAACGCCAAAGGATGGTCCCAGTGCGGGAATTACCATGTTGACTTCCTTGGTTTCCTTGTTTACGCAACGAAAGGTGAAGAAGAGCTTGGCCATGACAGGGGAGATAACACTTCGTGGAAAGGTACTTCCCGTTGGTGGAATCAAAGAAAAAATCCTGGCTGCAAAAAGGGCAAGAATCAAGGAAATTATTCTATGCGAGGATAACCGTAAGGACATTGAGGAAATCAAACAAGATTATCTCAAAGGTCTTACGTTCCACTATGTGTCGGATATGAGTGAGGTCATCGACATTGCTGTTACCAGCAGAAAAGTAAAGAACGCAAAAGCACTCTAATTTAATTTAACGTACGGGAATTTCCTCCAATTCTATCTATTTTTGGGATATGGGAAAAATAACCATAGCCATAGATGGCTATTCTTCCACCGGAAAGAGCACCATAGCTAAAAAATTGGCCAATGCGCTTAACTATATTTACGTGGATACTGGTGCCATGTACAGGGCAGTTACCCTTCATGCATTGAACAATAACTACTTGGGTAGTGAAGAAGATATTCCGTCCTTGATTGCCGATTTACCCAAGATTGATTTAAATTTTGTTCCCAACCCAGCATTGGAGATGTCGGAAATGTTCTTGAACGGGAAAAATGTTGAAAGGGAAATTAGAGCTATGGAAGTGTCTAGGCATGTGAGCAAGGTGGCTACCATTCCCGAAGTACGGCATAAGCTAGTAGAGATGCAACAACAAATGGGAATGGACAAAGGTCTAGTTATGGACGGAAGGGACATTGGAACGGTGGTTTTCCCGGATGCGGAGCTGAAGATCTACATGACTGCCTCCCCAAAAGCTAGGGCCACACGGCGTTATAAAGAACTTTTAGATCGAGGGGAAATAGTATCTTATGAAGAGGTTTTGGAAAACGTCCAGAAAAGAGATTTTATAGATTCCACCCGAGAAGTCTCCCCTTTACGGAAGGCGGATGACGCCATAGAATTTGATAATAGTGATATGGGACTGGAAGAGCAGTTTGAGCGGGTTTATGCGAGTGCCAAAAGAGTGATTGCAAATCAGAAGTAGAAATTCCTCCCCAAAAGAGTTAGTTTTTTTGGTGCTCACCCATCGTTTTGTGTAAAATTCGTTTTAATGCATTTTTACATTGTGCTGTAAAGCTTTTTTTAACAAAAGCATCCTATAGCAATAGTTTATTTGAGTGAAATTCTAATCCTACATGGTTTAGTATTTTTAGAAAAATCTATATAGATAGGCCAAATTCCATCTTGATGAAGACCAAGACCTATAACCTTGTTTGATCCAAAGGCTAAATCACTCACATTGTTTTTTGATTCTTCTATGGAATATCTCAAGATATTTTTAGAAGAATGTGGTTCTGAAAAATACTGAAGACCGTACCAAAACCTTTTTTTTCTTTTGATTTTTTTAATGTATTCATCTGCTTTCTCAGATGGAATGCCAAACCATCCATAAACATTTCTTTTTTGTTCGAGGTCTAATTTATTAGCGATCTTCGAAGCATGACGGCCCCAACAAACTACATTAGCCAAACCGTCAACAGACGCTACACTCCAATTATTTATTAGACTTGAATCATAAATAATTAATGAGGTTGAATCTGTATAGAGTTCACCTATTTTTTCAGTAGAAGATATTTCTTCATCATTCAATTCAACAACGAGTTCGTCCCATTCTTGAAACTCGTTTTTTGATTTAATACCAAATACGTTGTACAATTTATTTTCAACAGCCGCAAAAAATAAATTGTATTCACCAAACTCGATAATACCATATTTATCTGTAACATCATCATTAATAAAGTCCTCACTATAATAGTCCATGGAGTCAAGATCTATTATTTGGAGTTTATTATTAGTAATTCTTATTTCACCTAACTTAGTTTTCATAGTAATGTTATAGTTTGGTACTGCTTTACAACATCAAGCTAAAAATTGTATGTAATGATTTTTTAGCATGCGATAAGTGAAGTTCAAACTTCTTACGTTTGGAATCCATTACAAATTGATGAATGCCCCTTTTGAGTTGACGGATGGGGAAAACGTCTTCCTTTTTTATAGATGCTGACTAACAGAAACGAGAATAAATGTTTGAAATCCACCTTTATGTGTCCTGGAGTAGGTTTCCGGTGTTCTTTAACTTGCAGTTTTGGCCATATCCGAGTATCATTTGTCCTTCTTTACGCTTGTTTTTTGAATAGTTTTAGCCTTTGGATAAATTGAAAATTCTATGATGTTCCATCGTAAATCTCTGGGGTTGATGCTACTCATTCAATGCCTACTTTCTTACTTTGCAATAGGTCAGGATATTTCCCATAAAAGGGATCAACAGCAAGCTGTGACATTATTTAAAAGCTTGAAGGAAGTTGAGCATTCAGAATGGTATAAAGGAGTTCAAAAAGTAAGCTTCACCTTAATAGGCTTGAACAATAACCCACGACAAGCTTATGATATGACCAAAAAGGTCAAAATTGAAGATTCCAAAGAAACTTTTATAGGTCATTGGTTCTACGACTTTGAAAATAAAAAATATAGGAACTACACCCGGGCATTATATCATGGTGGTCATGACCTTCGGTTTGAAGAACTCAATCATAAAGATACCTCCTATTACATAACCACTCAATTGAGGAAGTACAATTCAGCGAGCAACCCATTTGAAAATACTAAGGACGATTGTATGAATATCCCTGGTCTGTGGCTGTCCAAATTGGATGATGAAAATCTAGGACTGTCATATATTGGCAAATCTGAGCAGGGCCAAGAGATTATTGAGTTGACCTTTAATGGATTGAGGAGGAGACTTTACATCAATGATTCCAATATGCTTCAAAAGGTGAGCTGGGTGACCAATGACCTTATAAGGGGTAAGAGACAGAATACCATTTCTTATGGTAAAAGAATTAATTTGTACGGATTTAAGGTGCCTAATAGCATTGAAAAATATGTTGATGATGAGAAGCGACAGATAAGAACTATAAAACGAGTCCAGTCTGATAAATTGTTGGAAGATACCTTTAGATTGGATAAAGATTTATCCTTGTTTGATAAGGATTCATGGGTGTTGAAAGCCGTATCTAAAAATGTATTTCAATATCAGGGTCTGGGCGGGCAGCTCTACAATATTTCATTTGTTGTTTTTCCCAATTTTATATTGGTCTATGATGCCATACTTAGTCCTGGAATCACCAATAAATTCTTGGACTTAATAAAAAAGGATTTTCCCAATAAACCCGTAAAGTATGTGGTGCTGAGTCATAATCACACTGATCATGTTAGCGGGTTACGTGGATATAATTTAGAAGGGGTTACCGTATTGACATCCAAGAAAACCCAAGGTCGGGTAGGTCAGTACATAGCTGAAGAAAATCGAAAGTGTATGATAGAGACTATTGACCCGGGTAGGTCTAAGGGCATATCGGATGGCAACGTAGAGTTAACGGTGGAAAATGTTGGCAGGACTCCCCATGTGGATGATATGCTCTATGTTATAGTGAATTCGGATGAAGTTGTGATTGAGGCCGACAGTTTTTTTGAATTTTCACCATGGGGTGATATTTTCTGCTTTTTTTTGGATTGGGTCCGTGCAAATAAGCTGGATGATTTTACCATTATAGGGACTCACCTTAGACCTACTTCTTTCGAAGGGATTAAGCAGGCGAAGGAAGAATCATCTAAAGGAGTTTATCCAGAATACCTAAAAAAGCAAGGACTTTTGGATCAATAGGGTGTTGATCTTTATAAAGGAAAAGTTATCTTGAATTAATACTGAGAAACAAATATGTCAAAAACTGTATTTCTGTTGCTGCCCAGATTGCAGATTTTAGATTTGGCCGGTCCCGCTCAAGTCTATGATCAAGCCAATGATTCGGGTGCCAATTACGAAATCGAATTTGTGGGTGTATCAGATAGAATTGTTACGGCACAAGGACCTGTTTTTAGTGAACTACGGTATTTTGAGGAAGTTGAACTTAATAAGGGAGATACGCTTTTTATCCCAGGAACCAGGCCAGAACTGCTTAATCAAAACTATTACGACCAGCTGCCCAAAAGCCTTTGGGAGTGGTTGTGGTCACTTTACAATGAAGATGTAAGGATTTGTTCTGTCTGCACCGGCTCTTTTTTTCTTGCGGAAGCAGGACTTTTAAATGGGAAATCCTGCACAACCCATTGGACGTGTCAGGAAATTTTTCAGAAAAGTTATCGGGAGATCAATGTTATGCCCGATGTGCTATATACCAAAGAATTTCCTGTTTATACCAGTGCGGGAGTCGCCTCGGGAATAGATCTTTCCCTTGCACTTGTTGAGGAAGATTACGGACCCTATATAGCATCCGATGTTGCAGCTAAGTTGATTGTCTATTATAGAAGAAATCCTGAGGATCATCAAGTAAGTACCTATTTCAATTATAGAAATCATCCCTATGGGGGAATTCATAAAGTGCAGAACCTAATCACACGGTTTCCTAAAAGAAAGTTCAACTTGGACAGGTTAGCTGAGGAAGCAAACATGAGCTCGCGCAATCTGACCCGTAAGTTTAAAGAAGCAACGGGCGTAACCATTACTGAATTTAGTCAAATCGTAAAACTGGAATTGGCCAAAAACTTGATAAACTTTTCGAACAATACCGTGGATGAGTCCGCACGGCTTTCTGGCCTCTCAAATTAAAGAACCTAGGAAGGGTTTGGAAGAAAATTTATGGCGGAGCGCCTAGCGATATTCGTCAAATTTAGCCCGTATCACCTTAAAGTGATTTATGATTTTCTATTCCCTGACCGTGGGCGTAGTCGTTTCTATATAAAAAAGGCCATCAAAAATATTGGGCATTACAACAGAATTCTCACCAAAATTGAACAATCGGCATTTCTGTTCTTGTTTTAAAAGAGAACTTTCTTCCAAACCACCAAAATCAAGCATGGCGTAGGGCCAGCCTAAATTTTTAAAGGACTGTTCAATACTTGATTTAGAGGATTTGACTATCGACGTTTTTTTGTCATTCACAAAATTGATAAACTCACCGTCATATCCTGTAAAACCAATGGCATACATTTCGTCCTTGAACTCGTTTTTAAGAAAGTGGCCCATGGGCAGCGCAGGATCCAATCCTCTTGCAATATGAAAATTATGGGCCCAGATGATTATCTTTTTGTCCTTATAGGGATTATTCAGCAACCAACTCATGTTGCTGGCCATTTGTCGGTCACGGTCCATATCCGGAATGTCTCCCCAGTACCTTTTGGCCTGTGATTCGAGACTTAAAACAATTTGTCCCCAAAAAGCAGGATTGCTTAATACTGCAGTGTCATTGGATTTAAACTTATTCAGCTCGGATTTTAGAAGATCAATAACCTCATAAAATTTGGCTTTATCCTTTTTTGATGCGCTCCTATCCATTTTTATAATATCCCCAACCTTTCTCACAAAAACTTCCCAGTTATTATGGTTTTGAATTTCGGATTCATTTTGCGTTAGAAAAGTTTCTAAATTGGCTACTAAATTCTTTTGCGACTTT
Source organism: Flagellimonas algicola (assembly GCF_005937185.1). GTDB lineage: Bacteria > Bacteroidota > Bacteroidia > Flavobacteriales > Flavobacteriaceae > Flagellimonas > Flagellimonas algicola. The sequence continues at coordinate 81,373 of NZ_VCNI01000001.1, forward strand.
TCACCTGTATGCTGACTATCCATCCCACAGAATAACAAAGGTTTAGGGCCTTTTATTTGTTCATCCATATAACCAAACAGCGGCTTAACTTCTGTACTGGTGGCATACATATAAAACATGCTGCCTAAAACTTCATCTTCCATTGGGTTCCCCGCCAACATATTTCTACTTATTTCGGCGCAATCATACATGCCACTTTCAAAAGCCATGACCTCAAAGCCCATTTCCTGATGTAGAAACTTGATTAACCTAACCTTTGCTGAATAGGTTGAACCCCCACCATGGGATTGTTCGCCCAAAAGCACAATTCTGGAATCCCCAATGACTTTTTTTAAAGGTGTTAAGTCCGAAAAATCAGTGGCGTCAGGAGAAATGGACTGTATTTGAACCGCATGATCCGCGATTTGGGCAGATAGCGCCTGTGCATTGACCTTATTTTCACAAGACGAAAATAGCAGAGAGCAAATAACACCTACTATAAGTGGTTTCAAGTTAAATTTTACCATGACGTTTAGTTTCGAGATTGAATGATGCCCACAAGTTATAATTAATGGCATACAAAAGGCACGATCTTACATAAATAAAATCGTGCCTTTCAATAGGTTCCAGAAGCTTAAAACTTTCAATACCCAAAGTTTCGGAACAAATGCCTGTGGATTCTTATAGATTCGGAATCACCAATTCTTGATCAGGATGGATTAAATCCGGATTCTTTAAAATATTGGTATTGGCCTCAAAAATTTGCTTGTACTTCATGGCATCCCCGTAATAATGTTTGGCAATCTTGCTTAAGGATTCTCCGCTTTTTACTGTATGTCTGTGATAAACAGATTCATCGCCCACAGTGATATTGGCTTTGATATCCGAAGGACTTTGCCCTCCAATTTCCTTGATTTTATCCCAAATAACGTTCTTTTCATAAGGGGTAGCGGCCTCACCTTTGATTTTCAAAACGCCACCATCTTCCGACACGTCACCACCCTTGATTGCCAATTCTTGGCCCAAATCCAAAACTGCTTGATATTTTGCTTTTACACTCATAATGTTCTTTAATGTTTTAATGGTTAATATTAAGAAACAAGATATCAAATAAAGTCACATTTCAGATTAAATTTCCATGAATAATCCAAGGATTTGAAATAGTGCCAACAAGGGTTTGTAAAACAAGGAATTAATTGTATTTTTGCACTCCTTTTTTGGCGAACCACAAGAGAAGAAAGGGAACTGTTATAGAAACTAAATATTTATTAATCACTTTCACAGCATCGCCAAGCTCTTGAAAACTGTGGAATACAAATTTGTATCAGCACATGGCTGAAGAAAAAGCAAAAGTTGAGGTAGAGGAAACTACCGCGACTGTAGAAGTTAAAGAAGAGGTTCAAACCCAACAAGATCCCCAAGAATTTTTGGACAACTTTGACTGGGACAAATACGAAGAGGGTATTGAGAAGGTTGAAGACAGCAAATTAAACGAGTTTGAGAAACTTGTTGAGGAGAATTTTGTGGATACTGCCGATGAGGAAGTAGTTCAAGGATCCGTAGTTCACATGACGGACCGTGAAGCTATCATCGATATCAACGCAAAATCCGAAGGAGTTATCTCCCTAAACGAATTTCGTTATAATCCAGATCTTAAGGTAGGGGACAAAGTTGAGGTTCTAATAGATATACGTGAAGACAAAACCGGTCAATTGGTATTGTCGCACAGAAAAGCAAGAACCATCATGGCATGGGATCGCGTAAATGCTGCCCATGACAAAGAGGAAATTGTTACCGGTTTTGTAAAATGCAGAACCAAAGGTGGTATGATCGTGGATGTATTTGGAATCGAGGCGTTCTTGCCTGGATCTCAAATTGATGTGAAGCCAATTCGCGATTACGACCAGTATGTAGGGAAGACCATGGAGTTCAAGGTGGTGAAAATCAACCACGAGTTCAAGAACGTTGTGGTTTCCCATAAAGCACTTATCGAAGCTGATATTGAAGAGCAGAAGAAGGAGATCATCGGTCAGCTTGAAAAAGGTCAAGTATTGGAAGGTGTGGTCAAAAACGTTACATCTTACGGGGTTTTTATCGACCTTGGTGGTGTAGACGGATTGATTCACATTACCGATCTTTCCTGGAGCCGTATCAACCACCCGAACGAGGTTGTTGAGTTGGATCAGAAATTGAACGTTGTAATCCTTGACTTTGATGACAATAAATCCAGAATCCAGTTGGGTCTTAAGCAATTGGAGAAACATCCATGGGATGCCTTGGGCGATGAGATCAAAATTGGAGACAAAGTAAAAGGTAAGGTAGTTGTTATTGCAGACTACGGTGCCTTTATCGAAGTTGCTGAAGGTGTTGAAGGATTGATTCACGTTTCTGAAATGTCTTGGTCTACCCACTTGAGATCTGCACAGGATTTCGTGAAAGTTGGAGATGAAGTTGAAGCGGTTGTGTTGACCTTGGATCGTGAAGATCGTAAAATGTCGTTGGGTATCAAGCAATTGACGCCAGACCCATGGACCGATATCACTTCCAAATACCCTGTGGGATCAAAACACAAAGGAATTGTTAGAAACTTTACCAATTTCGGAGTCTTTGTAGAAATGGAAGAAGGTATTGACGGATTGATCTATATCTCTGACCTATCTTGGACCAAGAAAATCAAGCATCCATCTGAGTTCGTTACCGTTGGTGACACTTTGGAAGTGGAAGTGTTGGAATTGGACGTGGAAGGACGCAAGTTGAGCTTGGGTCACAAGCAGACCACTGAAAACCCATGGGACAAATATGCTGATGAGTTTGCTGAAGGAACTATTCACAAGGCAGCTATCGCAGAGGTTGTTGACAAAGGAGCTACCATTAATTTCAATGAGGATATTGTAGGATTTGTTCCTTCAAGACACATGGAAAAAGAGGATGGTAAAAAACTTGGCAAAGGAGAAGAGGTTGATTTCAAGATCATTGAATTCAACAAGGACTTCAAGAGAGTTGTGGCAAGTCACACAGCCATCTTTAGAGAGCAAGAAGAACGCAATATCAGTGCTGCCAGAAGAAAGGCTGCAGCATCCGCAGAGGAGACCAAAACTACTTTTGGTGATGCCAATGCACAATTACAGGCGTTGAAGGATAAAATGGAAGCGGATTCGAAGAAAAAGTAATCCGGTTCTATTACCAAAACAAAGCCCCACTGGTAACAGTCGGGGCTTTTTTTGTGCCGTAATCTTTGGTAGAAATGTTTACTTTTGCATGCAACCCAGTTGGTAGCCTAGCAAATGAGCCAAAAAGTACTTCTTACCTCCAAAGAGATAAACATCATACTGCATCGTTTGGCTTGCCAACTGTTAGAAAATCATCTCGATTTTTCCAATACAGCTTTAATCGGAATACAACCCAGAGGGGTTTTTCTTGCAGAGCGATTGACGAAGATTCTTCGAGAAGATTATAAGGTGAAGAATATTGAGCTAGGTTTTTTAGACATCACTTTTTACAGGGACGATTTTGGTCGGGGCGACAAGACCTTGAAAGCCAACACCACCAAAATTGACTTTTTGGTGGAAGATAAAAACGTGGTCTTTATTGATGATGTGCTCTATACCGGGAGAAGCATTAGAGCTGCACTGACCGCAATCCAATCTTTTGGCAGGCCCTCTGATATTGAACTTTTGACTCTTATAGATAGAAGATTTAGTAGGCACCTGCCCATCCAGCCCAATTATAGGGGGCGACAGGTAGATGCCATCAATGAGGAAAAGGTCAAGGTAATGTGGGAGGAGAACGATGGGAAAGATGTTGTGTATTTAGTAAATAAATAATTTGAAATGAGCGAACTAAGTGTAGACCACTTATTAGGAATTAAGTATCTGAACAAGAAGGATATTGAGCTCATTTTTGAAACAGCAGACCACTTTAAGGAAGTCATAAACCGTTCCATTAGAAAGGTACCCACGCTCAGGGATACTACCATTGCCAACATTTTCTTTGAAAACAGCACCCGTACCAAACTTTCTTTTGAACTGGCGGAAAAAAGACTGTCCGCAGATGTTGTCAACTTCTCGGCTTCCCAGTCTTCGGTCAAGAAAGGGGAGACTTTAATAGATACCGTAAACAATATCCTTTCCATGAAAGTGGATATGGTTGTAATGCGTCATCCGAATCCGGGAGCAGGAATCTTTTTGTCAAAACACGTGGATGCTTCCATTATTAACGCCGGGGATGGTGCCCATGAACATCCTACCCAAGCTTTGCTGGATTCATATTCCATTCGAGAGAAATTGGGAGATGTGGGCGGAAAAAATGTGGTGATTGTTGGGGATATCTTGCACTCCCGTGTAGCACTCTCTAATATTTTCGCACTAAAGCTACAAGGCGCCAATGTAAAGGTATGTGGCCCAAAGACGCTGATTCCAAAGCATATTGAATCTTTGGGGGTACAAGTTGAGACCAATCTCAAGAAAGCACTGGAATGGTGCGATGTGGCCAATATGCTCCGCGTCCAAAATGAACGCATGGACATTAGTTATTTCCCATCCACCAGGGAATACACCCAACAATTTGGGGTGAACAAGGCTTTGCTTAATAGTCTGGACAAACAGATTGTGATCATGCATCCGGGACCTATCAATCGCGGGGTTGAAATCACCAGTGATGTGGCAGATTCAAATCAATCCATTATCTTAGAGCAAGTTGAAAATGGAGTAGCCATACGCATGGCGGTAATTTACTTGCTTGCGGCAAAAAAATAATATCATGATTTTTGATAAGGAAGGAACAACAACCATTGTTTTCCAGGAAAAGACCTCCCTTAAAACCTTCCTGGATAACTTGAGAAAAGGGTATCCCAAAATCAAGCACGATAACATTATCGTGAATTTGTTTTCGTTCAGTAAGCTGTCAGCTGGGAATGTTTTGGAGTTTTTGGATATTTCAAATGCACACAAAAACACCGGTAAATCATTTATCTTGGTCACGAACAAGGTTTCGTATGACGAAATTCCTGATCAAATAAGTGTGGTGCCAACCATTCAGGAGGCCAAGGATATTATTGAAATGGAAGAAATTGAACGCGATTTGGGAATCTAATGTTGAATGATAAATGTTAAATGGTAAATGAAAGTAACGATTCTTGGCTGTTATTCCGCCACCCCACGTACCTTTACCAACCCTACCTCCCAAGTTCTTGAAGTAAGAAATCACCTTTTCTTGATTGATTGCGGAGAGGGTACCCAGGTGCAGTTGAGGAAATACAAGATTAAGTTTTCCCGAATCAAACATATTTTCATTTCCCATTTGCACGGAGATCATTTTTTTGGACTTCCAGGCCTTATTTCCACCTTTAGGTTACTGGGCAGGGAATCCGAACTACATATTTACGGTCCTAAGGGGATCAAAGAAGCAGTGACCTTGTTTTTAAAACTAGGGGATTCTTGGACCAACTATCCATTGATTTTTCACGAGCTTGAATCCAAGGATACAGAGTTGTTGTTTGAAGATGATTCCGTAAGTGTGTCAACAATTCCATTGGACCATAGGGTATACACCAACGGCTTCCTTTTTAAGGAAAAACCAGCACCAAGAAAACTGGACGTAAAAGCCACGACCAAACATAATATTGATCGCAGCCAATTTAACAACATTAAAAACGGGGCCAATGGGAAAACTGCCAACGGGGTTGAGGTGGCAAACCAAAAACTCACTTTGGATCCACCGAATCCCAAGAGTTACGCCTTCTGCAGTGATACTGCATATAACGAAACTATCTTGCCCCTAATTGAAAATGTGGATGTGTTGTACCATGAATCCACCTTTTTGGAATCCGAATCAAGATTGTGTCAAAAAACCAAACATGCCACCGCCAAGCAGGCTGCCCAAATTGCGCATAAGGCTCAAGTTGGAAACTTGATTTTGGGACATTATTCTACCCGATATAAGTCCATCGACTTGTTCAAAGAGGAAGCCTTGGAGGTATTTCCCAGAGTGGCATTGGCCGATGACGGAAAATCTTTTGATATCTAGCCCTTCTGCCTTTCTATTCTGCCTTCTTTTGCTGAAATTTGTGTAGAACCTTGGGGATATGCAAGAAGACTTAAGCAGTTATCGCAAAACATACGAGAAAAGTAACTTGGTGGAAGATTCCATTAAGGAAAATCCGTTGGAGCAGTTTCAAAAGTGGTTTTATGAGATTGAGGCTGCTGGCGGCCCAGATGAACCTAACGCCATGACTATTTCCACCATCGGTTTGGATGGCTTTCCAAAAAATCGGGTGGTTCTGATGAAAAAATACACGCATGAGGGGTTTATTTTTTATACGAACTACAATAGCGAAAAGGGCCGGGCTATTTTGGCAAATCCTGAGGTGTGCCTTTCCTTTTTTTGGCCCAATTTGGAGCGGCAGGTGATCATAAAGGGAAAAGCTGAAAAAATTGCTGAAAACCTGTCGGACGGCTATTTCGAATCAAGACCTGCGGGAAGTCAACTGGGTGCCATAGTGTCGGATCAGAGTGAAGTTATTGGTTCAAGGGAAGTGTTGGAAAAGAAGCTTGCTGAACTGGAGAAAGAACTGGAGGGAAAAGAAATTGAAAGACCCAAGCATTGGGGCGGTTATTTGGTACGACCAGTTTCCATTGAATTTTGGCAGGGAAGACCCAACAGACTTCATGACAGAATTAGATATGAACTTCAGGAAGATTTGAATTGGAAGATAGAACGGTTGGCACCATAAAGCGATTACAATGAAACAATTAATTCTGGTCAGGCATGGGAAATCGTCTTGGGAGTACGATGTTTCGGACAAAGACAGACCATTAAAAGAACGCGGGATAAGGGATGCTGGCTTGGTGTCCAATAAATTTGCTGAAAGTAATCTGTCAATTGATTTTGCTTTTTCAAGCCCAGCCAATAGGGCACTCCATACCAGTATGATCGTGCTAAGGAATATCGGTTTTGATTTAAGCAATTTTCAGGTCCAGGAAGCACTTTATGATTTTTCTGGTAACAGCGTCGCGAACTTTGTTCAGGGCTTGGATAACCAACACCAAACCGTCATGATATTCGGGCATAATTATGCCTTCACAACGCTTGCAAATACTTGGGGAGATCAGTATATTGATAACGTTCCCACGTCTGGACTGGTTCACATCAAATTCAACACGGATAGTTGGGATAAAGTAGCAAAAGGAACTTCAGAAACGATAATTTTTCCAAAACACCTTAAATAATTCATGATTAAAGTAAAGAACGAATACGTAAACAGGGAAATCAGTTGGTTGCATTTTAATGCAAGGGTACTTCAGGAAAGTGTGGATAAAAAAGTTCCGCTGATTGACCGGTTAAGGTTCTTGGGTATATTCAGTAATAATCTGGATGAGTTTTTCAAAGTGCGCTATGCAACTGTCAAACGCATTGTGGATGCTGGAAAAAAAGGAAAGAGTGTTTTGGGTGGTGAAAAGGCCAAGGATTTGTTGGAGGAAATCACCAAGATTGTTATTGAGCAGCAAACACGTAGTCAAGAAATTCTGGAAAATATAGAGGAAGAGCTTAAGGAGGAGAACATTTTTATCATCAACGAGAATGAGATTAATGAAAACCAGGCTGAGTTCATTCGGGATTACTTTTTCAAGAAGGTGAACCAGGAACTGATGACCATTATTCTTAATGATCTCACTGAATTCCCATTGTTAAAGGATACGGCTGCTTATCTGGCGGTAAAAATAGTCATGACCAAAAATGAAAATGGGGCCTCTAACAACAACAGATATGCACTTATTGAGATACCCAAAGGGATAGACCGGTTTATTGTGCTTCCCAAAGAAGGGGATAAAAACTACATCATTGTTCTTGATGACCTCATTCGCTTTTGTTTGGACAGTGTGTTTACCATGTTCGAGTTTGAGTCGATTTCCGCACATATGATTAAGATTACCCGAGATGCGGAGTTGGATATTGACAATGATTTGACCAAAAGTTTTATCCAAAAGATTTCTTCCAGCGTGGAGCATAGAAAAATAAGTGATCCCGTCCGCTTTGTTTATGACAAAAGTATAGACAAGGACACCCTTCAGTTTCTTAAAGAGAAGATGAACATTGTGGATACCGATAGTGTTATTCCTGGAGGGCGTTATCACAACCGTAGGGATTATATGGGATTCCCAAGTTTGGGGCGCGATGACCTTATGTACGAAAAAATAGAGCCATTACCTGTAAAGGGATTCAGTATGAACGGGAGTTTGTTGGAACTGATAGCCCAAAAGGACTACATGATCTATACACCTTATCATACCTTTTCCTATGTGACCAAGTTTTTACGGGAGGCAGCGTTGGACCCAAAGGTCAGGGCCATCAAAATCACGATTTATAGACTCGCGAATGATAGCCAAATAGCATCTGCATTGATCAATGCGGTCAAAAATGGGAAGCAGGTCACGGTACAAATTGAATTGCAGGCCAGATTTGACGAACAAGCCAATATCAAATATGCCAATCAGCTCCAGGCAGAGGGCATCCGCCTCATATTTGGTGTACCTGGGCTTAAAGTGCATAGTAAAATTTGTTTGGTTGAGCGGGAAGAGTCCGAAGGTATCAAAAGATATGGCTTCATTAGTACTGGAAACTTCAATGAATCTACTGCCAAAATCTATACGGACTATACCCTGTTTACCTCCCATGAGGGAATCCTAAAGGAAATGGCCAGGGTATTCGACTTTTTTGAAACCAATTACAAGATTCACAAGTACAAGCATCTGGTAGTTTCTCCACACTATACCAAGACCACCTTTATGAAACTCATAGATAATGAGATTGCCAATGCGCTGGTGGGCAAGGAAGCCTTTGTCAGGATTAAGATGAACAGTCTTACCTCTTACAAGATGGTGGATAAATTATATGAGGCAAGTAGGGCAGGGGTAAAAGTTCAGCTTATCATTAGGGGTGTATGTTGTTTGGTCCCTGGTGTTGATGGCATGAGTGAAAATATTGAGGCCATAAGTGTGGTGGACAAGTTTTTGGAACACCCAAGACTCTTCATTTTTGGTAATGAAGGAGATCCCAAAATCTATATTTCTTCTGCGGATTGGATGACAAGGAATCTTGATTTTCGGGTAGAGGTGGGCTGTCCTATTTACGATCCGGATATCAAACAAGAACTACTGGATACCTTCGATATTTCATGGAAGGATAACCAAAAGGCCCGAGTTTTTTCCGCAAATCAGGACAATGCATATCGTGAGAAAACCGCGGAAGACACCGAAACAAGGTCCCAGTTTGCCCTATATGATTATTACAAACAGAAACTAGAATCCTAATTCTTCCAAATTGATTATTCGCAAGCTGGCAGCGATTGATATTGGCTCCAATGCCGTTAGGCTATTGGTGCATAACGTTATTGAGCATGAGGATAAACCTCCAGCGTTCAAAAAAAGTGCCCTTATCCGTGTACCGGTCAGGTTAGGGGAGGATTCTTTTACCAAAGGGGAAATTTCGGAAAACAGCTTACAACGCCTGATCAAAACCATGAAATCCTTCGATTTACTGATGGATATCTATGGAGTTGAAAAATATATGGCCACTGCAACTTCTGCGTTAAGGGAAGCCAGAAATGGTGATGAAGTTGTTGCCGCGGTACTCCAAGAATCTGGGATTGGGATAGAGATTATTGATGGCAAAAAAGAAGCTGCCATCATCGCTTCCACCGATTTGAAGGAACTCATCAAAAAAGATAGGGCCTACCTCTATGTGGATGTGGGAGGGGGAAGTACGGAGTTCACCATATTTAGTAGCGGAGAGCTCAAAGTTTCAAAATCCTTTAAAATTGGTACGGTCAGAATTTTAGAAGACTTGGTGGAGGAGGAGTTGTGGGATGTTGTCCAAGATTGGATTTCGGCAAACTTAAAAGGGGAGACCAAAGTTGAGATTATCGGTTCTGGAGGAAACATCAATAAATTACACAAGATGTCCGGAAGGAAAATAGGTCAGCCCTTATCCTATATTTGGCTCAATGCCCAATATCATTTTTTGAACAGCATGGAGTATGAAGACAGGATTTCTGAGCTGGGGTTAAATCAGGACCGGGCGGATGTAATTATTCCGGCAGCCAAAATATTTCTATCGGCAGCCAAATGGAGTGGTGCCAAAAAAATTCATGTACCCAAAATTGGATTGGCAGATGGGATGATCAAGACGCTGTATTATCAGGAGAATTAACCATGCATGGTTTCCTTTTTGCCCAGATTTTTCATGAGTTCAGCTTCATAATCCAATAATTGTTGCCATTTTTCATCCACTTCCTCACGATTTCCATATTTACGTGCAAATTTTAGGAACATGGTATAATGATTGGCTTCACTGGCCATCAGACTTCTATAGAACTCAGATAGTTCCGCATCATTGATTTCTTCGGAAAGCAGTCTAAATCGCTCACAACTTCTTGCTTCGATCATGGCTGCATAGAGTAACTTATGTACAAGGTGTGTTTCCCTACTGCCCCCCTTTGGGAAGAACTTCATAAGTTCAATCACATATTCATCCTTGCGTTCCCTACCAAGCACCCAGCCTCTTTTTAGTATTTTGTCATGGACCATATTAAAATGTCCCATTTCCTCTCTTGCCAAAGCTGTCATTTCCTTGACCAATTCAGATTTTTCAGGGAACCCTATAATCAGCGAGATGGCCATACTGGCGGCTTTTTGCTCACAATATGCATGATCGGTAAGAATTTCTTCAATGTTCTTCTCCACAATATTTACCCATCTTGGGTCTGTTGGCAGCTTTAATCCCAGCATTGTTCTTGAATTTATTTTAGAGCGTAAAGATAATCGTATTCGCTAAAAGAGGCAGTCTTAAAAGTCTAGGTCAAACTCTTGGCGAAGCATGTCAATAGCCGGATTCTTTTCCCTAAGCTTTTCATATTTCTCCTCTGGCGTAAACGCAAATTTCTTGGCAACCTCCTCATTGACCGTGATGTACAAACTGATGGAATGGTTGTTCAGTTTTTGCTTCAGGTAATCCATCATGAGGCTTTGTTCCCGCTCGACTTCCTTTTTCATGGTGCCGTTGGGTAGCTCGATCCAGATGGTTTGCTCATCCTTGAGCTTGGGAATATCGCATTGAAGGTTACTTGCCAATATTTTACGACCCTTATCCTCCAAATGTTGCACAAAATCATTCCAATGGGCCTGCATGTCCGCTTCACTGAACTTTTCTTTGGGTAAATCTTCCTGATTTATGGCGGGTGCCTTAACGTTTTCATGCGCTTTCTTGGTTTGAATACTACGCAGTGATAAACCGGATACTCTTCTTTCAGGAGACTTTATATGGATTTTTGGAGCTGGGGTTGGTGATGGCGAAGATATCTCAGCCTTATCTTCAACCTCAGGTGATTCTGTTGGAACGGCCTCTGGTTCGGATACCTTTACCTCCTTTGCTTCGGGTTCTTGTTTTGGTACCGGAGCATCAATTCTTTCCTCAGTGGTTTTGAAGAAAAAAGCAGGGACTATGAAATCAAGGTTTTTTTTTTCTCCATTAAACGTAATGGAGGCCAATTTCATCAAAGTAAGTTCAACTAAAAGACGTTGGTTTTTGCTGCCCTTATACTTGAGGTCGCAATCGTTGGCAATTTCCAAGGCTCTCAACAAAAACTGCTGATCTGCCTTCTTCGCTTGATCTTTGTACTGCTGCTTTACATCCTCACCAACTTCCAATAAGGCATGGGTATCTTGATGCTGGCAAACCATCAAATCCCTAAAATGGGATGCCAAACCGGTGATGAAATGATGCCCATCGAATCCTAGGGACAACGTTTTATTGAGCAAGATCAACAAATCCGGGATGTTATTGTCCAAAATCAAATCAGTGGTGGAGAAATAGGTATCGTAATCCAGCACATTCAGATTTTCGGTGACCGCTTTTCGCGTCAATTCTTTCCCCGAGAAACTAACTACTCTATCAAAAATGGACAAAGCATCCCTCATGGCACCATCCGCTTTCTGCGCAATGATATGAAGTGCACTTTCTTCAGCTTCAATCCCTTGTTCTTCTGCTATATATTTCAGGTACTCCGCAGCATCCTTGACTGTAATCCGCTTGAAATTGAAAATTTGACAGCGAGAGAGAATTGTTGGAATAATCTTGTGCTTTTCAGTAGTGGCCAGAATAAAAATGGCATGCTTTGGAGGTTCCTCCAAGGTCTTTAAAAATGCATTGAAGGCTGACTGAGATAGCATATGTACCTCATCTATAATATAGACTTTGTATTTACCTACCTGTGGGGGTATGCGAACTTGGTCAATAAGACTTCGAATATCGTCTACAGAGTTGTTGGAGGCCGCATCAAGCTCAAAAATATTAAAGGCAAAATCCTCATCTTCCCGTTCCGTACCATCCTGGTTGATTTTTTTGGCCAGAATTCTGGCGCATGTGGTCTTTCCCACCCCCCTTGGTCCACAAAACAGCAAGGCTTGGGCCAAATGATTATTTTCAATGGCGTTGTCTAAAGTATTAGTAATGGCACCTTGCCCCACAACATCTTTAAAGGTTTGGGGTCTGTATTTTCGTGCCGATACTATAAACGGTTCCAAAGGGGTAAGGTTTTGCTTTACTACAAATATAAAAATAGGAAGCGGCAAAGAAATAGGGGGAGGTACTTCATCGCTTTTTTTTATTAACAATTGGTTTACCTTTGCCGCCAGCAGGCCACCTTATCGTCGCAATCCCTTTGGGATTGGGGAGGAAAGTCCGGACACCATAGTGCGGCATAGCGGGTAACGCCCGTCCGTTGAAAAACGAGGACCAGTGCAACAGAAAGCAAGTACAGTTAGGCTGTAGTGAAATCAGGTAAACTCTATGCGGTGAAACGTCACGTATACCAGTGTTTGAGGGCTGCACGCCCAAATTGGAGGGTAGGCGGTTAGAGCTTTTGGGCAACCAAATGCCTAGATAAATGATAAGGACATACAGAATCCGGCTTATGGCCTGCTTTTCTAAATAACTGATTATGCACTCGGATTGGGTTATTCTGATACTCCCATCTCAAAAAAACTAAAAACGCTTCCCCCGTACTTTCTTTGTTCAGAAAAACTGGGGTGTTGGGAGAGATCGGTCTGGGCAGCGTGTTCTATAATCAGGAGTCCCTCATCCAGTAATAGGTTATTCTCAAAGACCAAATCTACAATTTTCAGAAATTGATCAGTATCAAAATTATAAGGCGGGTCTGCAAAGATGATGTTGGCTTGTTCCTTGGTGCGCTCCAAAAAATGGAATACATCCGATTTGATGGCAACAATGGGAAAATCCAGTTCTTTTGCGGTCTTGGAAATAAACTGGGCACAGCCCGAAAAACGGTCAACAGCGATTATTTCCTTACTTCCTCTAGAGCCGAATTCAAAGCTGATGTTACCGGTACCTGCAAACAAATCCATGACCTTGACATCATCCAAATAATATCGATTGTTCAAAATGTTGAAAAGCCCTTCTTTGGCCATGTCGGTCGTAGGTCTGACGGGAAGTTTTTTTGGCGCGGAAAGCCTTTTACCCTTGTACTTGCCGGAAATAATACGCATTACAACTTGCTTAAGGAGGTAAAATCAATGGCTTGACTTTCCAATTGATCTAATGGATAGTTGGAATCAACAGGAACGAAAACTGAAACCGATTGGATATACGAATAGCAAAGCTCAAAAATGGCATCCCCTTCCTCCACAAGTCCAAACAACTTGAGTTGTACCTGTTCCAAATCAATCTGGAGTTGCTCCAAACTAAAGAGCAAGAAATACAGAAAATCCTCCTTGGTCTTGTATTCAAAGTGGTTGTAAAAGAGCAGCTTTTTATCTGATATGACCACAATTTCCATTTCCTTTTCCGCCACGTGAACATAGCACACAGGTTGGGATGTAGCACGGGTTTGGTTCAATAATGTGGAAATTAAAACGGTACCGGTATGTTTAAATTCGAAGGCTCCAAAAAGATCAAAAATATGATTGTTCACATTGGCAAACGGAACATAAACGTTAATAAGGTCGTGATTGGAAATTTCATCATGCGCAATATGATCATTTGCCATTATTTTGGCATTGAACTTTAAATAGTTGGCAAGCTCCTCTTTTTTGAACAAAGCTTTTGGCACCAGACTAAATAGGCCATTTTTGTGGATAACCACCACTTCTGAAAAATTGGTGCCCACCGTGCTATTCTTATTAAGCACTGCTTTGAGTTCTTTAAGGAGCAAATAGGGTGTGGAAGCCGTTTTGAAGCTTACCTTTTCAAATGCAAGGATTTCATTGGAAATGGTATCCAGCACACAAAAAGAAAGTCCATTCAAACCAACTTGAATGGACAATTTCTTAAAAGTGTTTTCGGAATTTTGCTCCGAGATATTATTGGTCTTTTCTGTCATAGATTGGAGGCCAGTTTCCATTGGTACTTACATCGGTAAGTGAACCAACCTTAATTTCTGTTCCATTTACCTCTTCCACACTTTGATGGGCATTTTCTCTAGCCAATAGATCCACAGGCTGATCATACAATACCAAATCCTTTTTTGCTTTGGCTTCAAAAACTGGTGCTTTATATCCTTGCTTGTCAATGATATCAGCTTTCATTTCAAATTTTTCTCCGCCTTGGGCATAAGGAATGTCCATCATGGTCTTATAGCGATCATCATTTTTGAAAAGGGAATCCTTCACCTTAATAAACCCTAAAGTATCTATAATTATGGTGTCCACTTGCAAGTCAATTTGGTACACCTTGTCATAACGCATAAAGGAAGAATCCTTCTGGCTGGTAATGGTATAACTACCGGTATCCACAAACTGAACCAAGCTATTGAAATTACCGGCAAATCGTCCGTTTACTGTTTTATAGGCTTCTTGGGAATCCCTGATATCCTTTAGCTTGGCGATAACTCGGGAAAACCTTTCTTTTCTTACCTTCTTGAACTCAATAGGGGCATTGATGGATTGATAGATTTTGTAGCCAAGAAAAATGCTCAAAAGGCCAAAGGTTATTACCAAAACAGGCTTGATTTTTTGAGGCAAAAATCTGTCAATTAGAAATACAAGGCCTATGGTCACAAGGCAAATAACAACAACAATAAGAATTAAGTTTAACATGCGAATATTGTCTTTCTTAGTTAATTTAGCGGTTACTGACAAATCTACAATTTTTTTTTAATCACGAAACTTTTTGCTTTAAAAATCCATACCTTCCAAACGAGCCTATGACAGACCCTACACCTTCTGGATTTTTAAAGATTCTATACCAGAAATTTCCACACGAGCCGACCCTTAAGCAGAACATTGCATTGGAGAAGCTTTCCAACTTTGTTTTTACTAAGAAGGAAGAGAAAGTCTTCCTTTTAAAAGGATTCGCAGGAACCGGTAAAACAACCTTGGTGGGAACTGTGGTCAATAGCTTGTGGAAAATAAGAATGGGTTCCGTTTTAATGGCTCCAACCGGAAGGGCTGCCAAGGTCATGTCCGTCTATTCCGGAACAAAAGCGTTCACCATTCATAAAAAGATATACTTTCCCAAAAAGCAATCCGGAGGAGGTATTCAGTTTGTATTGGCTCCCAATAAGCACCGCAATACCCTATTTATAGTGGATGAGGCCTCCATGATTCCAGATACCCCTGCAGATTCCAAATTATTTGAAAATGGATCTCTCCTGGATGATCTGATGTACTATGTGTATTCTGGCCACAACTGTAAATTACTATTGATAGGGGATACTGCGCAGTTGCCCCCAGTTAAACTGGATTTAAGTCCCGCTTTGGAACAGGACAGGATTGCACTCAATTACAATAAGGAAGTGGAGAGTCTGGAATTGGATGAAGTAATGCGGCAAACCCATGATTCGGGTATCCTATATAATGCAACGCATTTAAGGGAGCAATTACAAACCCAATACTATGATACCTTTCAATTTGAATTGGGATCCTTTAAGGATATCATTCGATTGGTGGACGGAACCGAAATCCAGGAAGCCATTGATTCCTCTTATGCAAATGATGGCAAGGAGGAAACAGCTATAGTGGTGCGATCCAATAAAAGGGCAAACCTATATAATCAAAACATTAGGGAGCGCATTCTTTTTCTGGACAACGAAATTGCCGTAGGGGATTATATGATGGTGGTGAAGAACAATTATTTCTGGCTACGGCCCAGTTCCGAAGCAGGCTTTATTGCCAACGGAGACATTTTGGAAATCCTGGAACTCTTTTCCATCAAGGAATTGTATGGGTTTTCATTTGCCGAGGTCAAGGTTAAAATGGTGGATTACCCTAATCAAAGACCTTTTGAAACGGTCTTGCTGTTGGACACGATAAAGGCCGAGACCCCTTCACTTTCCTATGAAGATGGTAATAGACTGTATCAAGAGGTTATGAAGGATTACGATCATGAAAAATCCAAATACAAAAAGTTTTTGGGAGTGAAGAACAATAAGTTCTTTAACGCGCTGCAGGTGAAGTTTTCCTATGCAATAACCTGTCATAAGTCGCAGGGTGGGCAATGGAACAATGTCTTTGTGGAACAACCCTATCTTCCAAATGGAGTGGATAAGGATTATCTAAGATGGTTGTATACGGCGGTTACCCGGGCCAAGGAAAAGCTATTTTTGATCGGATTCAAGGATGATTTTTTTCTTGACTAGGAATATTCTATTTTAGACAAAGCCATGGGCATGACACCAGATACCATAATAAGCATTTTCTTGGGCATAGGCCTGGCCGCCTCGGTAGGATTTAGGGTTTTTCTGCCCCTATTTGCGTTGAGTTTGGCCGCATATCTTGGAGTTTGGGATCTCAATGAAAATTGGGAATGGATTGGCAGTTTGGTCGCCTTGATTACCTTGGGCGTGGCCACCGTGGTTGAGATATTTGCTTATTTCATCCCTTGGGTGGACAATGCCTTGGACAGTTTGGCCGTTCCTTTGGCTGCTATTGCCGGAACAGCAGTAGTGGTATCTACTGTAGCCAACCTTGATCCTGTGGTAACATGGTCTCTTGCCATTATAGCAGGAGGTGGTACGGCCACCGCCATAAAAGGGGCCAACGCAGCAGGAAGACTAACCTCAACAGCAACTACCGGCGGTGTGGCGAACCCCGTGGTATCTACCGTGGAGACAGGTACGGCCGTGGTCGTATCCACTGCCTCTATTTTGGTACCACCCATTGCCGCTATTCTAGTAATCATTATTTTGGTTGTCATTTTTAGAATTTATCGCAAATTGCGGCCAAAAAGTAGATAGATAAACCTTTAAGCAATTCAGGTGAAGATTATTTCCATGATACCGGCCCGGTACCAGGCCTCTAGATTTCCGGCTAAGCTAATGCAGGATTTAAATGGCAAACCGGTTATTGTTCGCACTTACGAAGCCGCAGTCCAAACGGGTTTGTTTGACGAAGTGTATGTGGTTACGGACAGTGATGTTATTTATGATGTGATTTCAGGTATCGGTGGAAAAGCACTTCGAAGCCAAAGGGAACACGAAAGCGGAAGCGACCGCATCGCTGAAGCTGTGGAAGAAATGGATGTGGATATCGTAATCAATGTTCAGGGCGATGAGCCTTTTATAGACAAGGTAAGTCTGGCAAAAGTAATTGAGGTGTTCAAAAACGATGATACCGAAGAGATAGACTTGGCCTCTTTGATGACTCCAATTACGGATTGGGATGAAATAGCAAATCCCAACACGGTAAAAGTCATTGTGGACAAGGAGGATTTTGCCCTGTATTTTTCAAGATCACCCATTCCTTATCCAAGGGATGAAGAGGTAGAAGCCACTTATTACAAACACAAGGGCATTTATGCTTTTAGAAAAAGGGCCCTAATGGATTTCCAAAGACTGCCAATGCGCTCTTTGGAGGCCAAGGAAAAAATTGAGGCCATCCGATTTTTGGAATATGGAAAAAAAATAAAAATGGTGGAAACTCACGTGACCGGCATAGAAATTGATACCCCCGAAGACCTAGAACGCGCCAAAAAAGCATGGATATAGATTTTAAAGACATAAAGGTCATTGGCTTTGATGCTGACGACACACTCTGGGTAAACGAAACCTATTTTAGGGAGACCGAGGAACGCTTTGCCGAGTTGTTGGAGGGATATGAGACCAAGAACAAGATAGACCAGGAACTTTTCAAGGTCGAAATGCAAAACCTGGAACTCTATGGATATGGAGTAAAAGGATTTGTGCTGTCCATGATTGAAACCGCATTGGATTTGTCCAACAACAGAATTTCCCAGCAAACCCTAACCGAGATTTTGGATTTGGGAAAAAAAATGATTTCCCATCCTGTGGAACTATTGGATGGGGTGCAGGAAGTATTGTCCAAATTAGAGAACAAGTACAGGCTTATTGTACTTACCAAGGGCGATTTGTTGGATCAGGAGCGAAAGCTGGAAAAGTCAGGAATTTCCAAATATTTTCATCACGTAGAAGTCTTAAGTGATAAAAAAGAGAACAATTACCGAAATCTATTAGAGCATTTGGAGATAGACGTTACGGAATTCCTGATGATCGGTAACTCCCTTAAGTCGGATGTCCTACCCATTTTGAATATCGGGGCCAAAGCCATTCATGTACCCTTTCACACCACATGGGCTCACGAAATGGTCACCGAAGATGAACAGATAAACAATCATCTAAAATTGAACAACCTCAAGGATGTTCTAAAGTACTTGGAAAATTAATGAACACGAACTATAACTTGGAAAGCAAGGAGACCATATCAAAAAATACCTCGTACCGGAACTTCCCCATGGTTCCCAGAGTGATTTTTGGAAAGGGAAGTTTTTCCCAACTGGGCGAAATACTATTGCCGCAAAGGCGAAATTCTGAAGCTCCCTTCATCTTTTTAGTGGATGACTTTTTTGAAAACAGGAGTTTGGCCAATGAAATTCCTTTGTTGTTCAATGATGAACTTATCTTTATTTCAGCAGATGAAGAGCCAAAAACCGCACAGGTGGACGCCTTGGTTGCAAGGATTCAGCAGAACTTTGATGAACTTCCTTCAGGAATTGTTGGAATCGGAGGGGGAACCCTACTGGATTTGGCCAAAGCAGTGTCCATCCTCTTGAACAATGATGGCTTGGCGCAGGATTATCAAGGGTGGGATTTGGTACAGCGCCCCGCTATATATCATGTTGGTATTCCAACTATAAGCGGAACGGGAGCTGAAGTCTCACGCACAACGGTATTGTTGGGGCCAGAGAAAAAACTGGGCATCAACTCTGACCATACCACCTTTGACCAGGTAATTCTAGATCCAGATTTGACACAAACGGTACCTACGGAACAATGGTTCTACACGGGAATGGACTGTTTTATCCATTGCATAGAGTCTTTGGAAGGGACCTATTTGAATGCTTTTAGTCAAAGCTATGGCGAAAAGGCATTGGATTTATGCAAGGAAGTTTTCTTGGAGGACCATCCAGAGGAAGCTTCTAGAGATATGCTCATGATGGCCTCTTGGCATGGAGGGATGAGCATTGCGTACTCCCAGGTGGGGATAGCGCATGCCATGAGTTATGGTCTGTCCTATCTTTTGGGAATCAAACATGGTATTGGCAACTGTTTGGTGTTTCAACACTTGGAGGAGTTTTATCCAGAGGGAGTGAAACTCTTTAACCAGATGCTTTCCAAGCACAATATTCAAATGCCCAAAGGTATCTGTTCCAACCTTTCACAAAGTGATTTTGATACCATGGTAGAGGTGTCACTGGGAATGTGTGCATTGTGGGAAAATGCACTGGGGAAGGATTGGAAAAGCATTATGACTCCCCAACGACTTCAGGAACTTTACTCCCGTATCTAGGAAGATCTTCCTATCTGTTTAAAACTGTATTGCTATGATGCACCAGCTCGCCAAATTTTTATACTTCAAGGTTTTGGGTTGGAAGCTGGTAGGTGTCTTTCCGGATTTGGATAAATGCGTGATAATTGTAGTTCCCCATACCCATTGGTTGGATTTCTTTTTAGGACTTTTAGTGCGTAAGGTTATCAATAAGGAGATGAACTATATTGGAAAAAAGAGCCTTTTCAAACCTCCTCTTGGCTGGTTTTTCAGATGGACTGGCGGCGCTCCCATAGATCGAACCAAAAACTCCAATACGGTGGACAGTGTGGCTGAAATTTTTAAGGAAAGGAAGGTATTCCGTTTTGCATTGGCACCAGAAGGAACCCGGAAAAAAGTAACCGCACTCAAAACCGGATTCTATCACATTGCCAAAAAGGCTCAAGTTCCCATAGTTATGGTGGCGTTTGACTTTGGAAATAAACAGGTAAAGATTGCCGAGCCATTTCTACCAACCGAGGATATTCAACAGGATTTTAAAAAAATCCGTGCCTTTTTCAAGGGGGTTCAGGGGAGGATTCCGGAATATAGCTACTAGGTCTTTTTAAGCGGTTTCGCCTTGGGTTTTTCCACTTTTTTCTTATTTCCCGGAAATACCAAGTTGGTACTTGAATAGCTGCCGCCAAAGGTCAGTGCCGCAGCATATACTTGCTGAATGGCATCCACCACCTGATGTTCTGAAAGCTCTTTCAGGGGATGGGTATATACGGACCAAATAATCTCATCACTGAGGGCATATTTTACATCCAAAGCTGAATGAAAGTTGGCTACCAGGGCATTCAATAACTCTTCTTCACCAAGCTTTTCCCGTTCCACAATGGGCGAAATGATCCGCATCCGATTCGCATTTTCATCAAAAACACAGATTAACATGGCTTCATTAAATAAAAACTGGTATTGATTCCCATTTACTTTGACGGTATCCGCCTCTTTTTCAATAATTTCATAGAGTTTGGCCGGGGTCATTTCTTGGGCAGATAGTATCCCGAAGCCAAGGAACATGAAAAATGCTAAGATATAATTACGCATAGGACAAGCTTTGTTTTTTGGTCGCGAGATTGCAAATTACTTTACAAGGAAACCTAGAGTGGCAAATTTCCAAACCCCTGAATTCTTGGCAAAATCCAATTTCTTACAACCCTTAAATTAAACATTTATACGGTTATGGTCTATAACGATCTATTCCCTAAAGATTAATTAACTTCCCATTTTTATAAATTCAAAATGAGAAAAAACCGTTTTATCCTGCTCGTTTCAGTATTAATTTTGGGCTGTTCCCAAGTAAAGGAAACTCCGGTTGCAGCGCAAGAGGACTATGTAGATTTGGTATACCCATTTTTGGATACGGCCAATTCCCGCTGGTTTTTCTTCTCGTCTGCTAGCCGTCCTTTTGGCATGGTCAATTTAAGCCCAGACACAGAAACCGAGGGGGCATGGGGGAGTGGCTACCGATATAAAACTACCAACATTAAAGGATTTTCGCATGTGCATGCCTGGCAAATGTCAGGCCCATCAGTTATGCCGTTAATTTCAGATGGAACGCAAAAAGATTATGCCAATTTTCATTCTGATTTTACACACGAAACAGAGAAAGTACATCCTGGTTATCATTACGTTGAATTGCAGAAACACGGAATAAACGTAGAGCTAACCAGTACAACGCGAGTGGGTTTTCATCAATATTCCTTCCCATCCAAGTCCAATAAAGTTATTATGTTTAATCTGGAGGGGCAGAATGGCCCATCCAAAATGATTGAACCCGAGTTGGAAATTGTCGGCAATAAGATGATTTCTGGAAAAGTGGTCAATGCCCCTACAAGCAGAAGGCCAAAACCCATTACTGTTTATTTCCATGCACTTTTGGATACTGCCATTGAAACTTTGGAAAGCAAGGAGGGGAAATTCCTGATTAGATTGGATGACGAAGGAAAAAAGGTTAAGATGAAGCTGGCCATATCCTATACGTCCATTGCCAATGCCAAAGAAAACATGGAGGCTGAACTATCCCATTGGGATTTTGATGAAGTTGTTCAAGATTCCCGCTCCCAATGGAACCAAATGTTGGGTAGGGTTAAGGTGGAGGGCAATACCCAAGAGCAACGGAGACGTTTTTACACCGATTTATGGCACGCACTGCAAGGAAGAAGAATCATAAGTGATGTAAATGGAGCATATCCAGATAACACAAATAAAGATGTTCGAATTGGGCAGATACCTCTTGATCAAGAGGGCAATCCCAAGTTCAACCATTACAATTCCGATTCTTTTTGGGGTGCACAGTGGACCATTGCGGTACTTTGGCAGTTGGTGTACCCTGAAATAGCGGATGAGTTTGTCCAATCTCTTTTACAGTATTATCAAGATGGAGGGATGGTACCCCGTGGTCCCTCAGGAGGCAATTATACGTACGTGATGACGGGAGCGTCCGCAACGCCTTTCATGGTGGGCGCCTATCAAAAAGGGATTCGTGGCTATGACCCGGAACTATTATATGAGGGACTTAGAAAAAATCATATGTCTGGGGGAATTATGGCCCGGGCTGGATACGAGCATAAGACAACGAAAGGAGGAGGATTGGAACATTATATCAGTGAGGGTTATGTGCCGTATCCCAATCCCGAGGGAGATTTTGGAGGCCACCAGGATGGCGCGAGCATGACTTTGGAGTATGCATATCAGGATTACGCTTTGGACCAATTGGCAGAATCTCTAGGAAAAATTGAGGATCAAAAGTACTTTTTGGAGCGATCAAAAACTTACAAGAATGTTTTTGATTCCAAGACCAACTGGATCAGACCTAAAAATGATAAAGGAGAATGGAAACCTGATTTTGATCCGCACGACTATCAAAATGGTTTTGTGGAGGCCAATGGTTCCCAAGCAACATGGTTTGTCCCGCATGATCTTGAAGGCTTGGCCCAATTGATGGGCGGCAAGCAAGCAGCAGTGAAAAAATTGCAAGATCAGTTCATGGAGGCCGAAAAAATGGGATTTACCTCTGGCACTTCGCATGCCGTGGAGACCCACCCTGAATATAAACGCATTCCTATCAATTACGGCAATCAACCCTCCATGCAGACCGCACATGTGTTCTATTTTTTGGACAGACCAGATTTGACGCAATTATGGGTACGGAAGGTAGTGGATGACGTTTATAGTGGACTGAGTCCAGAAACAGGCTATAACGGTGACGAAGATCAGGGGTTAATGGGATCTTTAGCAGTTCTTCTCAAAATGGGCTTATTCCAAATGACGGCTGGAGTGGAGGCGGAGCCCAAATACATTGTAACCAAACCCATTTTTGACAGGCTCACCATTCAACTAGATCAGAACTATTTTCCAGGAAAAGAACTTGTTATTGAGGTCGAGGATAGCACATTGGATGCCATTTCTAAATTGGTGTTTAACCATGAAGAAATCCCTGAGTCTGAAATCAGGCATTCAGAATTGGTCAAAGGGGGAATATTGGTTGTGGAATAACAACCTAAATTTTAAAACGTGTTCAACAGCGGCCCATTACTAATCAGGAATTTAACTAGGCTCGCTCAAAATCAAGTTCTGCCCTTGCAGGGTCATCTGTACCATCCCCATCCAAATCAAATTCTGCAGGACCACTGATGGAAAGGGTATTGGCCGTACTTTGTATGCTAAAAAACTCGTCATCCCCTGGAGAGTCATCAAATTCAACTACCAATAGGTCTTCATCGAATGACATTTGCCCGGTGCTAATCTCAGGATCTTCCCCCGTTTCAGTAATGGTCAATGTAAATCTTCCATTGGATTGAATGACAAGGGTTACTGTGCCTCCCTGTTCCACCACATCAATTGCCAAGGAAGCTCCGCTACCTGCAATATCAAATTCCGCTCGAGTAGCATTCCAACTTCCCGCAATATCACTGATGGAAATTTCCGATCCGTCTAGGTCAAGTCCTTCGTCTTCTCCACATGCATAAAGACATATGAGAAGTAAGGCACATCCAAAAAATCTGGTGATTACTTTCATGATTGATATAATTCGTTGATGAGTAATAAGTTACAAACTATATCAGTAAAAAATAAATGCTGAAAGTTAAATATGGAAACGGTACAAATGTGGCTATTCCTTCATGGTGTGGTAAACATTCTGCACATCATCGTCCTCCTCAATCTTTTCCAAGAGTTTTTCCACATCTGCAATCTGTTCTTCGGAAAGTTCCTTTGTAACTTGGGGAATACGCTCAAAACCGGAGGAAATAATCTCAATTTCACGGGATTCCAGCTCCTTTTGAATAGCACCAAAACTTTCAAACGAAGCATAGATATGAATGCCATCTTCATCCACGAATACCTCTTCTGCTCCAA
Organism: Flagellimonas algicola; assembly: GCF_005937185.1. Taxonomy (GTDB): domain Bacteria; phylum Bacteroidota; class Bacteroidia; order Flavobacteriales; family Flavobacteriaceae; genus Flagellimonas; species Flagellimonas algicola. The sequence goes on from NZ_VCNI01000001.1 coordinate 105,546, forward strand.
AATCGATCATTTCCAATTCCAGTTCTTCAGGATCAAGACCTTCTCCATTTATGGCGAAGTTACATGTATGATCAAACATAAATTCTACAGAGCCGGAGGTGCCCAGACTACCGTTGCACTTGTTAAAGTAACTGCGGATGTTGGCCACGGTTCGGGTATTGTTATCCGTAGCTGTCTCGATTAAAATGGCAATACCATGAGGTGCATAACCTTCAAAAAGTACTTCTTTGAAATCGCCCTGACTCTTGTCGGAAGCCCTTTTAATAGCCCTTTCAATATTGTCCTTGGGCATATTGACTGCCTTGGCATTCTGAATTACAGCACGCAATCTGGAATTGGAATCCGGGTCTGGACCGCCTTCTTTTACCGCAATAACAATATCCTTGCCGATGCGGGTAAACGCTTTGGACATAGCAGCCCAGCGTTTCATTTTCCGTGCCTTCCTGAATTCAAATGCTCTTCCCATTTATCTTGATTTTGGACAGCGACAAATTTAGCAAAAAAAGCCTCCTTGTCAAGCTGAAGTACTACCCTTTGGACACAATCTGTTCAATAGCGTTGGCTAGGTCAAAATCATATTGGGTAATGCCTCCCGCATCGTGGGTATTCAGCTTAATGGTCAGCTGGTTGTACACATTTTCCCAATTGGGGTGGTGGTTTTGTTGTTCGGCTACAAAAGCAATATGGGTCATGACTGAAAAGGCTTCTTTAAAGTCCTTAAAAACAAAAGATTTGCAGATGCTACCATTATCATAGGTCCATCCATCCAGGTTTTTCAATTGGGCTTCTATCTGGGGAGTAGTTAGTTTGTCCATTTTTTTGATTTAATATAGTGAATAAATACAATCCCAGCTCCCTTTCCCATTCACTTTTGGGCTCCCTTGTTACATTTCCAAAAGCATTTGTTACATATGGAGAATGCCCCAAAAGTAGTCGCTTCTAATTTTGAAACAGCGACGACCTCCATGCTGTAATGGATGGAAATATCTAAGAAAACTTCCCCCTAAAAACAAGGTTAACATTAAATCTAAAATCATGAAAAAAGTACACTTCATTTTTTTGGCCGTTGTTGCAATGGCATGTACAGTTTTGATTGCCTGTTCTGCGGAAGATGGTGAGACCGGGCCGCCAGGAGCCCAAGGCCCACAAGGAATTCCTGGAATTGACGGACAAGATGGGCTAGATGGAACAGATGGCCAGGACGGAACTGACGGGCAAGATGGCAACGCCAATGTAATTTTTTCCAATTGGATGGACGCGGATTGGAATGTACAAGACGACCCCAGGGCAAAATCAATGAACATATTGATTACAGAGATAGACAATATTGAGCTTAGGAATAGAAGCTTGGTGTTTGTATATCTACAACAATGGGGAACTTCAAGTATTTATCCCATGCCCAATGCTGGTCGTTGGTCAAACACATTGTACTCCTATACGTTTGGAAATAATGGGATAACCTTAAACGGTATTACCGTAACGCTTGTAAGTACCAACGGGGTTGATTTAACTGAATTTCAGTACTCAGGCTCCAGAGGAAACAGGTTTCGATATGTGTTGATTCCTGAAAGTGCCCAATCGGGTAAATTGGACTATTCCAACTATGAGGCGGTAAAATCTTTTTACAGCCTTCCAGATTAACACTTTTAAATCAGTAACAATGAAAAAAATAATAGGATTCGTTCTTTTTTGCACTTTGGTAAGCCCTATTTGGAGCCAGACCAAAAAAATGACACCCTTTAATCCAGTTCAGCATGGATTTAAATTCAACAATAGTTTTAAGAACATCTTTATTGACGCTATAGATTGGAGAACGGGAGGCCTTTGCGGGGGAATGTCCTATTCCGCTTTGGATTATTATCACGCTAGAGGCATTTCCACTCCAAAAACCACGCTTCGCCCCACGGAAGGGAGTCCTTTACAGAAGTATCTCTATGACCGTCAAGTAACCTCCATAACTTCCAATTTGGACAAATGGGGAGAAATCGGGATCAATATAGAGGGCATCCGAAATAGTGAATTTTTCAATTGGGGTGTAGAAAACAAAAAGGGAAGCCGGATCAATGAACTTCGTCCTTTTATTAACAGTGGGCAGCCCGTACCTCTGGGTCTTCAAAGCGTTGGGGAGAAAGATTCCGACCCAGGTAACCATCAGGTGGTAGCTATTGGCTATGATTTTGGAACTGCCCAAGATCTGGCAAAAGGGACATACAAACACAAAATGAAGATCTATACCTATGATCCCAACTACCCCAATAAAATCATGACCCTCCGACCCAATTTCAAAGATGAGGTTTTTTATTACGAAGAAGAACCACATATGCGGTGGAGAACCTATTTTGTGGATAAGAATTACCGGAAAAAGACACCTTTGAGAACTTCGTTGAGGGATTACCCAAACGATGGCAAAATACACGAACTGGTTTTCGAATTTGGAGTGGGTAAGGACGACTTAAGGGGAGGAAACGACAATTTAAACTTGACGATTTTATATCATAACGCCGCCCCGCAAAGGGTGTATAATGTAAACAAAGGGAACAAATGGATAGATGACTATTCGCAATACATTACCATCCCCTTGCGCAGACCTGTTCCTCTAAATACGATTAAATCTGTCCAGTTGAATACAATTTCAGGGAACGACAATTTCAATCTTGATTTGTTACGTATACATGTCAAAGGGTTCAATAGAAATAGGAAAGTCTTTGAAAAGCGTGGTGCCCCACTCAAACGCTTTACTGGTCAGGACAAAACTTTTTTAGCTGTGATCAACAACAGACCACCCCAAGCAAGAACTGCCACCAGCACATCCACCTCAGGTCCAATCAAGGCTAAGACTGTACCAGCAAGAAAACCAATTGATAGGTTACGATTCTGGATTAGGACCGGGGATGATGACCTAAGGGGAGGAAACGACAATCTAAATATTGTGGTGCATTACAGAAGTGGGGGAACACAGACCATACGGAATGTGAATAAAAGCACTAGATGGAAAGACCATGCTACTACTTCTGTGGACGTAACGCTGAATAAAAAGATTTATGCTACTTCAGACATTTCTAAAGTGGTTTTGCAGACTACTTTTAGAGGGGGAGTAGGTGGCGACAACTGGAATATGAATGCTCTACATATTGAAGCTTTTAAGGGAACTAGCAGGGACAGGGATTATTACAAACGCGGTTCCAACGATACCCGTTTGCACCGCTTTACGGATAAGAGCAATTCTTTTGTAGCTAAACGATGAGAGGTATTGTGAAAAGTTATGGAGCTAAAATTTGGGCTAAGCAACTTTGGAAAACCTCCGTAGTTTTCTTCCTTCTTGCCTGCGGAAGCGATGATGGCGGGGAACCGCCTCCGTCGTCGGGCTGTGAAACAGGTTCCAATCCCAATATAACCTTTACGACTTCATTTACAGACCTTGATGCTATTGCCCATATAGAACCGCTGGGTGAATTACAGGCGTTCCATAATTTTTCGGCGCATACCTATGTTTTTATCAAGCCCGGGGTTACGGAAGTACCTGTTTATGCTCCGGTTGACATGGATTTGGTAAACGTTACTTTTAATGGCACGGACTATCAGCCCATGTTCCGGGCCAGTTGTGAGGTGGTGTTACGATTTGGACATATTACCAATCCTGTTTCTACAATTCGGGATGCAGTGGTGACCCAAGGTATACCTTTGTTTGATGCACAGGCTTCAACACTGGTTAGTTTTTCTGCTGGAGAACTGATAGGAACCACCTCCGGTACTGTTCAGGCAAAGAGCTTCGATTTTGGCGTGTATCACTCGGAGCGACAACTAACGTTTCTGAACAATGATCGCTTCCATCCCGTAGAAACTTTCAGACATGCCACTTGTCCGTATGATTATTTCACATCCGACTTGCGAAATCAGATGTATGACCTTTTTGGCCCCAAACCTCTTGCACAGCCCTTAAGTTGTAGAGGCCCACGAGGAAGGGCTGGCACCATTGCCGGGCCTTGGTTTGACACGGAAGAAGTTTTTTCAACACCCTATCACGGGCAAACCGAATTTTCACCTCTGCTTGTGGCTACAACCTTGGATGGAACGGTCAAGCTTGTCCGAGGTACCGAATCCAATGTACATAGAACTCTTCTGGGAGCTGCTACCCATGCCGATCCTGAAGATGTGACCACTGAACACTGCTACGAAGTGGAATCGGGGGGATATTTCTACCTTCAGTTGCAGGCAGATGGTACGTTGCGGGTTGCCAGGGAGACTTCAGGTAGTTGCCCATCCGAATTTCCCTCTTCTGGATACATTACCTATTATCGATAAGCTTGAAATTCAGCTAACTTTCATTCATATGGTTTTTGTACCTTTTTATGATTCAACCTTAAAATGAAGCATGTAGTTTCCATAACGCTCCTGCTCCTCGGTCTTTCCGTATCGTGGGGTCAAACCGAAAGGGAAATTGATTCTTTGAGGCAGTTGCTGAAGGGAAATACCAATGTTGAGGAATCGGTGGAAATAAATGAGCAGCTTTTTGTGGCCTATCTCTATACTTACCCGGATTCCGCAGACCGCTATAGAAAGAATATTCGAGAGATTTCCGAAAAAAACAACTACACGAATGGCGAGTATCTCTATCAATCGCTCAGCGGGCGCTATCAATTTGCTAAATCCGATATTGACAGTGCCTTTTACCATATCGAAAAGGCCTCAAAAATTGCCGAAGAACTCCAGAACAAATCCTATTTGGCGGACTGCTATAAGAAAATAGGGGTAATTTACAACATCCGAAGAAACGACTCCTTATCTAAAAAGTATGCGAAGTTGGCCTTGTTCAATGCAAAGCAAACCGACGATTGGAGAACCCTTTCCTCCATATATATCTTATTGGGAAATCAACACTTTGAACGTGCAGAATACCCAGAGGCACTTACGTATTATTTAAAGCTGGATTCTATTTACACATCTCAAAATGAATTGGACAAATCCTTAGCGGTTGCTTATACCAATATTGGGATGATATATTCCGAACTAAGAAACCAAGAAGCAGTACCGTACATTGAAAAAAGTATTGATATCTACCAGACCTTGGGATTGGAAGAGGGAGTACATTATGGCGAACTTGCCTTAGGTACACATTACGATCTATTACAGGAGAATGAAAAGGCCATTGAACACTTGCTTAAGGCTGAGGAGTATTATGAATCTTATGGAGATTTGCTAATCCTAGGAAGCATTTATGGAAGATTGGGTGAAACCTACTTGGAAATAGACAACTTCGCAGATGCGGAGAAGTATCTTTTAAAAGCTTCTGCGATTCCAGAAAGTTCTCAGCGAGGAATACGCAAGGTTACTAACCAGACCAACTTAGGAGATTTATATTGGCATAGAAAGCAATACCAAAAAGCTATTATCCATTTTGAAAAGGCTTTGGAGCTTATTAAAGAGGATGGTAAGGAGGAGACCATGCGCATGCAGCTTCTCAATGTGTATCAAGGATTGTATGGAGCCTACAAAGACAGCAAGGATTTCAAGAATGCTTTGACAGCGCTTGAAAACCAAATGGAATTGGAAACTATTGTGCAAAATTCCCAAAACGAGTTGGAAGTCGAGGAACTCAACAAAAAATATCAGACGGACAAACAACAACAGGAAATAGAGCTACTGACTTCCCAATCGGAATTGGCCGAGCAAAAATCCAAAAATCAACAGAATCTATTCGTTGGCAGTATTTCAGTTTTGGGATTGGCGTTTATCACCTTGTTTTTTCTTTTTAGGAACAAACAAAAAACCAATCAAAGATTAAAGGAACTGGAGGCGGCCAAATCCAAGTTCTTTGCCAATATTTCCCATGAATTCCGAACACCGCTCACCTTAATTTCTGGTCCTGTTGCCCATCAGTTGTCCAAAAAGGGACTTTCTGTGGATGATAAAACAGATTTAGGATTGATCCAACGAAACGCCAACCGTTTGCTAAAACTGGTAAATCAGATATTGGATTTGTCCAAAATTGAGGCAGGTAGCAGAAAACTTCGGGTTTCTAAGGGGAACATGGAACTTTTTATGACGCATTTGGTAGAGCCGTTTCAGTACCGGGCCCAACAAACAGATGTGGTTTTCAATAGTCAGATTGATGTCGCCAACAAGGCATGGTTTGATAGGGATGTGGTGGATAAAATTGTTACGAATCTCCTGTCCAATGCCATTAAGTACAATCAACAAAAAGGTCAAATCCAATTCAAGGCTGTTCAACTTGGGCAGCAATTGAACATCACTACGATGAACCAAAACAATGACCTGTCAGAAAAAGAACTACCGCTCTTATTTGACCGCTTTTACCAAACCAATACGATGAACCAAGGTTTTGGCATTGGCCTTTCCCTGGTTCAGGAATTGGCAAATCTTGCAAAGGGAACAGTACGCGCATACAAACCCAATGACGCAACGGTGGCCTTTGAAGTAACATTGCCCGTCACAAAAAATGCCTTTTCCAAAGCAGAGATAGTAGCTGAGGATGAGCTGCTGTCAAGCAATAAAACGGATAATGCTGATATTGGACTCGAACCCGATATGGAGGACAAATACGTTGAAGAAAGCTCCCTACCCGTACTTCTGGTTGTGGATGACAACTCAGAAATTAGACTTTTTATCAAAACCCTGTTCAAAAAAGAGTATAAAATACTGGAGGCCGAAAATGGAAAAGACGGGGAGAACATTGCATTGGAAACGATTCCTGACTTGATTATTTCCGATGTGATGATGCCGGTAAAGAATGGAATCGAACTAAGCAATACCCTTAAAACCGATGAAAGGACCTCCCATATTCCCATAATATTGTTGACCGCAAAATCTGGGGAGGAAAACGAGCTGGAAGGACTCAAAACCGGTGCGGACGCCTATATGGTAAAGCCGTTTAAAGAAGAGAAATTAAGGGTGGTTATTGATAAGTTAATTGCCACTAGAACGGCTATCCAGGAAAAGTTTGGAAATCAACCATTTTTCAAAGCAAAGAACATTGAACTTACCCATGTGGACACCGAGCTTTTGAACCGAATCCAGCACATATTGGATACAGAGTTGACCAATCCGGAGTTTAATACCCAAACTTTTGCTGAACAAGTTGGATTGAGTCGTATGCACTTGCATCGTAAACTAAAGGCGCTAACCGGACTTTCCACAACGGAATTTATTAGAAGCCAACGTTTAAAGCTTGCTGCTCAGCTATTGGAAGAAGGGCATAGTAGCATTGCTGAGGTGGCATACGCCACAGGATTTAACCAACCCGCCTATTTTTCTACGGTGTTCAAACAGGAGTTTGGACATTCGCCCTCCGAGTATGTTGAAAGCAACTGAGAAAGATGTGTTTAAACCGTTCAGGACACTCTCAAAACCTTTTCCATTTTACGTCCTCTAGCAAGTTCTTCCACCAACTTGTCCAAGTAACGCACTTGTCGGGTCAAGGGAGTGGTAATATCCTCAATGCGATATCCGCAGATGACCCCTTTGATCATTTGGGCCTTAGGGTTCAGGGTTGCATTTTCAAAGAACTCCTTAAACGTGATTTTTTCAGAGATATGTTTGGCCAAGGTGGCTTCATTGTAACCCGTTAGCCAGGTGATTACCTGATGCAGTTCTTCCTTGGTACGGCCTTTCTTCTCCACCTTTGCCAGATAATGCGGATATACAGAGGTAAAGGTCATACTGGCCATGCGCTGATCATGTTCCGGGGTTGTTGCCATACTGTGATTTAATGTTTGCTGGTTCCTATTTTTCGAGCATCAGAAATTAAGTGCGCCACAATTTTCCAACTGTTTTGCTTTTTGAACAGTCTGTGATGTGTGGTCCTGCGATCACCCAACTCAGAATTGTCACTCATCTTTTGACCCTTCCTGGAAATGGTTGAAACCACAAGAACCACATTTTCGCTCATGGGACGCAGTTTCAAGGAAGTTTGCTCCGAGTCGCCGGCCATTACAAAATTCATTTTAAAAACTCTGGTAAGAAAGGATTCAATGGAATCTTTACCAATCATACTAAAACCAAAAGCGTTGGTAAAATCGGCATCATCCGAGTACCATTTGGCCGCTAAAACAGCATCTTTGGTTTTCCAGGCCCTATTCCAGTCATCAATTTTGTTAACGATTAAAATACTGTCATTTTCAGAAATACTTTGGGCATGTATAGTTGAAAAAGCAATGAGAACGATTAAAAAAAGCAGTGTCTTTTTCATAATTATAGGGTTGTTGCGGAGTTACTTGAAATGATAGGGCATTTGGCACATATCTATCTTGCCCTTTTAAATGTTGCAATAATCAACAAGGATAAAATACGATTTATTTCTAAATCAGTTAGTTATGTAATTGCAAAGTAAGTTATGGAGGCTAATTGCCAAGGCTGTTTCTGTCCAAATGGACACTTATGGCCTGTTGTAAATCTTGATAGTTGGTTTGAATCAACCAATGACCCGCATCCAATTCCAGATATTGATAGTCATCTTTCATGTATTGATGACCCTCTTCTACAGCATAGGATCCAATGGCAACGTCCTTTTTTCCCCAGATGAACAAGGTGGGAACATGAATATCTCCTAATATTTGATTCTCAGCAGCCTTCTTTAGCAGCTTATAGTTTCCGCGGTAATAGTTCAATGCGGCGGTCAATTGTTTGGGAACGCTGAAAATCTTTAAATAGGCCTCTACTTCATCTGGTTCACTATGTTTCCATAACCTTTTGAAGGCCTTAAAATCATTTTTTCTGATACCCCGCTCAGGTAAATAGGGCCATTGAAAGTTTTTGATGTATTGACTCATTTTACGCTGTTGTTCATCAACCACAATGGCTTTTCCAAACGCTTGAAGATGGGGGACGGAAATCCCCGTCCAACTTAAAATAGCATCCCTATGATCATGAACCACTTTCCAGCCAATGGCAGCTCCCCAATCATGGCCCACCAAATGGAATTTTGATTTACCAAGCGACTTGGAAATGTCCAGAACATCCTTGGACAATTTATCCAGACTGTAGTGCTTTTTACCTTTGGGGCTAGCCCCTTTGCTAAATCCCCTTAAATTAGGTGCAACGCAATAAAACCCTTTTTCTACCAAATGCGACATGAGCTTTCTCCACATATAGGAACTCTCAGGAAAACCATGTAAAAACATGACAAGCTCATCCTCCTTATTGCCTTCAGTGCGGCAATCGAAGATTAATTTCCCGACTTTTACTTGAATGGTTTGCTGCATGATTTTGGCCTTGATTTCCTTACTGTGGTCGCTGTAATGCTATAATATTCAAGATGTAAGGTAACCCTTTAGAACCAATTCCAATCCCCATTTTAGCAATCTGATGGATTCTCGATTATCCAAATTGGCCACATCCTTGGCCACAATCATGGGTTCAATGCCCATGAAAAGTGTGAGTAGGTTGGCTAAATCCTCTTTTTGTTTGGGAGCAATGTCTTCCTTTTCCAAGGCCAAGCGCAAAGCCTTGATTCTGCGGGCACCACGGACAGATTTGTGAGTGGTTGGAACGATTACTGCACTCAAATATCTTCGGAATAACGGTTCGTTATCTAAAGAAAGTTCATTGAAATACTCTTGGATGCCCATGACCTTATCCTTTAAACTTTTATCTTGATACCTTTCCAAGATTACTTCCGAATCCAGGGTATTGATATCCAAACTGGCCTCTGTGGTCAAGATTTCCACGTTGGAATAATAACGATATATGGTGGCTCTGGATACCCCTGACTTTTTGGCTACATCCTCCAGATTAAAGCCCTTGCCTTTTTTTAAAAAGTACTGGGCACTTTTCAAAATTTTGTCTCGGGTTTCCAGTTTTTGGTTGGTGCGTCCGGTTTGGATGTATTCTTTGTTCATGAGACAAATATCTTATAAGTTTTTGATATTTCAAAAGGATGTTTTATGTTTGTGAGACAAATGTCTTATAAAATGGAAAATTTAAATACAAGATGGGTGTTGGGCCATAAGGTTACTGTACATGATACTTCAGGGGATTATGATCTAATGTATGCCGAAACTCCTCCTCATGTACCTGGGCCGCCACCGCATCTGCACAATTCGTACAAAGAATCTTTTTTGATTTTGGAAGGTGAGATGGAGTTTATGGTCAATGGGGAAATTAGGAACGTTAGGGCAGGGGAGTCCGTGGACATTCCACCCAAGACCTTGCATACCTTTGGTAATAAAAGCGATACACCCTGCAAATGGATCAATATTCATAGTCCCAAAGGATTTAGGGAGTTTTTTGAGCAAATGGGCTTACCGGCCAATCAAGAAAGTGCGCAACAAAATTCTGTAACTCCTGAAATTATAGGAAAAGTTATTGCTACTGCGGCAGATTTTGATATGATGATACCCGCATAATAAACTACCTTTTTTTAGGCTGTTTCAATAGCAGCGCCGCGGCCAACTCAGAAACCAGCCATTCCTCGGCAATTTTGCCATTCTCAAAACGACTGACCACCATTTCTGTCCAAGTTGCTTTTTGATTGGAGGCCGGGATTCCCCGAAGTGCTTTTTTATGAACTCCGGTTAAGGTACGTTGCCAAGTAAGGGTGTTTTCGTCTTTGGCCAGTATCTGGATTTTTATGGCTTTAATATTATCAATGGAGGCCAACATCTGCTTTGTCCAACGATGCAGGAAATCATGGCCCTTATATGTTTTGTCACCGGCATGGGCAATATAGTCGAGTGAAAATACCGTTACAATACGTTCCGTTTCTCCTTTACAGACAATGTTTTCCACGCCAAACTTCACTAATTTTTCTCTTGTCATTTAAAAAAATATTTAAGCTAGTATCATAGCATACCCCACCATCGTATGGTGGTTAAAACACATATGATTATTATAACAACCAATGCAGTAGTCCTTCCTATCTTATAGATTTCGAGAGCTTTCTTACGACTTAAGAAAATTACAATTCCAAAGAGCACAGCAAACCGAAACAGCAAACTTGCAACATTGGGTTTTGGGAATATACTGTCCAGCACACCAAAATTGCCGTTTAAGTTATATCTGTATGCACTTATGCCACCATAGATAGTGGAAAAGGCATAATAACTCAAAAGACCGCTAATTAAAAACCACCCTACTTTCTTTCTTTTCCAAAGCCCAAAAATGCCGATAGGGAACAAAACATAGGGGAGTAGAAACTCCCAAACACTGGCATCCCAATCCCCAAGGTCCGAAAAGAACACAATGATCAGACTTAAATCTTGGATTAAATGGTAGAGGTAAGCAAGCGATAAAAAAATGCAAAGGGACAAAAAAGTTTTGTCCAAGGTATCCTTCACGGTAGGCAGAAAAAGCTTTCCCAAATCCCATGCCTTTTTTGAGAGTTCTTTGTTTCGCTTTTCTTTTAGGTTTTGCTGCTCAAGAGCAGATTGTATTCTTTGTTCAAATTCCGAAATCTGTTCACGGGTAACATTTCTGGAATCAAATGCTCTTTGTGCTGCTGCCAAGGCCTCTGCTTTGTAACTGTCTTTTTGATGCCCCAAAATCTCAAAAAGTTCAAAATCTGACCTTTCGGACATTACGTTGTCAAATTCACTCATTTCTTAATTTTCACATTAACCATTCCCAATCTCCCCAATCTTCCTTCTGCAAATCTCCTCCGTTATCTGCTTTAACAACTGCACTTTTTCCGCCAAATATTCCAACTCGGGATGGGTGATGGAGTACTCGTCCATTTTGTAACGGGCATCGATATAGGCTTTTTTTAAGAGCTCGAACAGCCGTTCTTCTTCCTTGGTGGACTTGGGAAAAATGGCAAAACGCTTATCGCACATCTCCGCCTTTATACCAAGGGTTTCCAAGTTATGGTCCTTGGGACGGTAATCCGTAAAGACCAAGAGAATGGTGGTATAATAACGTTCGGTTGCTTGGTGGAGTTGGAAGGCCGCTAGGTTTAAATCATTGTCCTGAAAGGCATAGTTGTAATGCTTGTAAAAGCTATTCGCAGTCTCAAACCATTGGTCATAATACTCTTGTGCCTTCTGCTGGTACTGCTCCGGGGTCATTTTTTTGGGCGGAGCCAGCCTAAATTTTTCGGAGTCGTATAGCAGAATACCTTCCTCCTTAATATCCTTGAAAAAGTAGTTGCCTGTGGTCAAAGCCTTGTTCAGGTGTTTTATGCTGTGGAAAATAAGGCTTATGGTGGTTTTTACTTTTCCGGTATCCCTAAGTTCGGCGTTTACCTTGTTTTCAATCCGGAATTTCTGATGGGTATCGTCATGGGTAAGGACCACGAGCAGGTCATAGTCGCTCCGATACTCGTATCGCGTACCTTTTTCAATAGTTTCATCTTCCACCCAGTTGCCACGGGCATAGCTGCCAAACAGGATGACCATTTCCACCTCTTTGTAACTAGATAACAATTGGGACAAAAGCTCCAGTTCTTCTTGTTTGGATTTGGGTAGGTGGTGTAGGTCTTTGTTCACGCTTACAAATTAAGGATTATTTCGATTGTTGGATTATTTGATTTTTGGAATTTGGGATTTTAAACTTGGGTTTTACGTCTTAGGTATTGGGTAAAAGGGCAAAGTATCTGACCTCTGATATCTGATTCCCAATATTGAATTCAAATTTGCTAAAAATAATTGAAGAACAATTCAACGGCATTTCCTAGAATAAATCCCCACAGCGCGCCAAGGAATGATATTTTACCTAATTCAAACGCATTGGTAAAGGATAACCAAAGGGCAACTAGGGCGCAGAGCGAGAAAAGTACCATCGCATAAATGGGAACCATACTGGTAAACAGTCCGGTAAGGTTAAAAATAGGGTCTAAAACAGCCGTAAATCCAAAGAGAGCCAGCGTAAAATTGGCTTTGGGATGTTTTTTGAACAAATAAAAACCCGCCACCAAAAGCTCCACTGCTATAGCTAAAGGCCCAAACTGGTTGTAGTATTCCTTTTTAAAATACTCCTCAATACCTTCTGGAAACCGAATGCTCAAATAGAAAAGTACTCCCAATACCAGGGCAATGCCAATAAATATTAATGCAATTATTTTTCTGGTGTTCATGAGCTGAAGGTGGTTATTTGGTTAATGCAGAACAATTTAAAGATAAGATAAATTGAAAATGGAAAATGGAAATTTGAGTCTTGGGTCCTGGATTAATGGTGTAGGGTCTGACAACTGAAGTCTGATTTCTGATTTTCAATGTTGAGTTCTAAGTGTTAAATGTTGAATGGATTTTAATTTAAAACTTAGCACTAAAAATTTAGAATTAGTCAACGGGAATATGATGGTCTATGATTTCCTGATACTTTACCCGTAGATTCTTTGGCAATTTGTTGTGTTTGGGCAAGGCTGCGAGATATCGGTCTTCGTTGGTGGTAAATACCCGCTTTAAAATAGGGTGGAAGTTCCCCAATTGCTTAACGATTTCCTTAATAAACTCCTCATGTTGGATAAGGTCTTTGCTTCCCAAATGGAAAATCCCCGTTTTGTCCCTGTTGATGAGGTAGTGGATTTGCTGGGTCAGTCGGTCGTCGTTGGTAACATTGATGATGAGGTTGGGGAATACTTCGATTGGCTCATTGGCCTCCAAATGCATTTTGATTTCCTTTACACGGGGCGAACTATTTCCAAAAACCATGGGAACACGAAGGATGGCGGTCTTTTCCTTGGGAAGTCGCATCATCATGTTCTCAATCTTGATTTTTAGCCGGCCATACACACTTTCCGATAGGGTCTTATCGTACTCGTAGGACGGGAATTTGCTATAAGCATCAAATACATTGGCCGAAGAAATAAAATAGAGCTTCGCCTCATTTTTGATGAGGTATTCCATCATGTGATCGTGTGCTTGAATCTGGGCGGCAAACTCCCCACGAAGTGCCGAAATAATAAAATCTGGGCGTACTTTTTCCAACAATCGCACAATATCGTCCTCCCGCATATCGTAACGAAGAAATTGCCCATTATCGCTGTAGATAGTAGTGTGGCAATACGTGCCAAAGGTGTTGAAATAGTTGCAGAGCTCCTTGTAAATGGCGTTGCCGATGAAGCCACTGGCCCCTAGTATGAGTATCTTCTTTTTATCCAAACACTAAAAAATTGACAAACCGGTCTCGGTCGTTAATTGCTCCAACGCCAGCATCCCCAACTTGGAATTTCCTTTTTCATTGAGTCCAGGTGACCAAGTTGCTACGCAAAATTCATTGGGTAACAAAGCCACAATTCCGCCACCCACGCCACTCTTGCCTGGCAGACCTACCTCAAAGGCAAATTCCCCGGCCTCGTCATAAAATCCACAGGTTAGCATTATGGCATTGATTCGTTTTACCTGCGATAGCTCCAAATAATGGTTGTTGGCCATACATTTGCCCCTGTTCATAAAAATATAGAACACCTTGACCAACTGCTCACAGCTCATGGCAATAGCACAAGAATGGAAATAAAAGTCCAAAACATCCTCCACATCATGTTCCAAATTCCCAAATGACTTTATCAAGTTTGCCGCGGCATAGTTTCTGAACCCAGTTCTTTTTTCAGATTCCGCAACATCCAAGTCGTAATGGATGGAATCATCCCCAGCAATATCGCGGATGTATTGCAAAAATTCCTCCCTCGGATTTTTGAGTTGGGACAACAGCACGTCGCAGACCACAATGGCCCCCGCATTGATCAAGGGATTCCTGGGAATTCCGTTTTCCATTTCCAAGAGCGACAAATGATTGAAGGGATCCCCTGATGGTTCCACATCCACCCGTTTCCAAAGTGCATCGCCTACCTTGGCAAAGGCCATGGACAGTAGAAGTACCTTGGACACACTCTGAATGGAAAACCTTTCCTGCGCATCACCCACCGAAAATTGTTGTGCCTGGTTGTCCAAAATGGAAATACCAAACTTTTTGGGGTCCACCTTGGAAAGTTCTGGAATATAATCAGCGACCCGACCCTTATCGGAACATTGTTGAATGTTCTTATGGATTTGGTCTAAAATGGGCTGAAAATCTACCATTATCCCTTATAAAATGGTAGTTTTACAATAGTGGCCTTTACTTGTGCTTTCCGGATTTGGATAAGGATTTCGGCATCCACTTGGGAAAGCTCTTTCGGCACATATCCCAATCCAATCCCTTTGGAAAGTGAAGGAGACATGGTTCCAGAGGTCACTTTTCCAATCTCGTTGCCATCGGCATCCACAATGGAATAGCCCTGTCGAGGAATACCACGTTCCTGAAGTTCAAAAGCTATCAGTTTTCGAGTGATACCCGCTTCCTTTTGTGCGGCCAAGGCCTCACTGTTTACAAAATCCTTGGTGAATTTGGTAATCCAGCCCAATCCAGCTTCTAGGGGAGAGGTAGTATCGTCAATATCGTTTCCGTACAAGCAGTAACCCATTTCCAATCGGAGGGTATCCCGGGCAGCCAAACCAATAGGCTTGATGCCAAAATCCGCTCCTGCCTCCAAAACCTTATCCCAAACTTGTTGCACTTCTGAGTTTTTGCAATAAATTTCAAATCCGCCTGAACCGGTATAACCCGTAGCGGAAATGATAACATGGTCTATCCCAGCAAAATCCCCTACAACAAAGTTGTAGAACTTGATGTCGGCTAGGTCTATGGAAGATAACGATTGCATCGCCTCCACCGCTTTTGGTCCTTGAATCGCCAATAGGGAATAGTTGTCAGAGATATTTTTCATCTCGGCCCCAATGGCCTCATTATATTTTGAAATATGATTCCAATCCTTATCAATATTGGAAGCGTTGACCACCAATAAATACGTCTCATCCTTTATACGGTAAATGATCAGGTCATCCACAACACCTCCTGTTTCATTGGGCATGCAGCTGTATTGCGCTTTGCCTACTGTAAGCTTTGTGGCGTCATTGGAACTCACCTTTTGGATAAGATCCAGGGCCTTGGGCCCTTCAATTAAAAACTCCCCCATGTGCGAAACATCGAAGACCCCAACGGCCTTGCGTACGGTTTCGTGTTCTGCGTTTACCCCTTCGTAGGAAACGGGCATATTATACCCCGCAAAGGGGACCATCTTGGCACCAAGTGCGATATGGGTTTCGGTCAATGCTGTTGATTTCATTACGTCCAGTTTATGGGGTAAATTTATTCGAATTCCGCAAAGTAGCTCTTAAAAAATGCGAATCTTTTAAACAAATTGTTGTTAACTGGTCTAAGGGATGATTAGCCCTCGATTAAATAGGATTTTAGCCCCTCGTAATTGTCAATTTTGATGGATTTTTTCTCCTTGTTCATTACCTTTTGGATTTGGGCTGGGATATCCGGACTCAAGCTCAGGGTTTCTTCCACCACGTCCAAAAACTTTACAGGATGTGCGGTTTCCAGGAAAATACCGTAGGTATCGGGATTCACTTTTTGATATTCCTTTAAGCCTAAATACCCCACCGCTCCGTGCGGGTCGGCAACATACCCAAAATTTTGATGGATGGTTTTCATAGTCTCCCTCGTGGCATCATCCGAAAAGGAATAGGAGGATAGGTTGTCCTTCAAATTTGCCAATTCATCTTGATACAAATGTCGTATTCGAACAAAATTACTGGGGTCGCCCACATCCATGGCGTTGGAAATGGTGGCAACCGAAGGTAGCGGCTCATATACTCCATTTTGAAGAAAATTGGGCACCACTTTATTGGCATTGGTAGCGGCTACAAAATGCTTTACGGGCATGCCCAGTTTTTGGGCTACCATTCCAGCACAAATGTTCCCGAAATTCCCCGATGGTACAGAAAAAACAATTTCTTTTCCTTGGGATTTAGCTTGTTTATAAGCAAATAAAAAGTAGAACAACTGTGGCAACCAACGGGCAATATTGATGCTATTGGCTGAGGTCAATTTTTTATGATCCGTAATCTCCGTGTCCAAAAAAGCGGTTTTTACCATACGCTGGCAATCGTCAAAAACACCATTCACTTCCATGGCCACAATATTCTGTCCCAAAGTGGTCAGTTGTCGCTCTTGGATGTCCGAAACTTTTCCACTAGGGTAGAGGATGACTACATTAACGCCATCAACTCCCAAAAAACCATTGGCAACCGCACCTCCGGTATCCCCGGAAGTGGCCACCAAAACGGTTACCTCCGTTTTTTCTCCTTTGGAGAAATGGCCCAGGCAGTTCGCCATAAATCGAGCACCTACATCCTTAAAGGCCATGGTTGGCCCATGAAAAAGTTCCAGGGTGGCCACATTTTCCTCGATTTCCACCACTGGAAAATCAAAATCAAGCACGTTTGCGATAATTTCCCGTAAAGCTTCATCTTCAATGTCATCCTTCACGAATTGATGAATGGCCTGAAAGGCAATTTCATGATTGGATAAGATCTCTATTTGGTTAAAAAAATCTGCTGGTAAAGCTTTTATCTTCTCAGGAAAGTAAAGGCCTTTGTCTGGGGCAATTCCGGCAATAACGGCTTCCTTGAAGCTAGCTTGATTTTCTGAATTGTTTAAACTGTAAAACTTCATAGAAAATTATAGTGGTTTTACCCCCTGGGTATTGACTTTGGAAACATGAATATCGAAATCGATACCTATGGAGCTATAGGTTTTATGCATAGCTTCGGCTACTTTTTGAGCGGAAACTTCACCTTTGCTTAAGGCAAAAATAGAAGGGCCAGAACCAGAGATTCCACAACCCAACGCTCCAGCTTGCAGTGCATTGGTTCGGAGAGCATCAAAACCGGGGATTAGAATGGAACGGATGGGTTCTACGACATGGTCCTCCAAGGAACGACCAATTAATTCATAATCGTTTTGAAACAGACCTGCCACAAGACCACCTAAATTGCCCCATTGCCGAATCCCGGTTTCCAAGGTAAGTTTGGTCTTCAGAATTTTTCTTGAATCCGACGTCTTTATTTCAATTTGAGGATGGATTACCGTTGCAAACAACTCATCCGGGGTGGGAATGGAAACAATATCCAAGGGTTCATAACTGCGAACCAAGGTGAAGCCCCCATAAATGGCCGGAGCCACATTATCGGCATGTGCCACATTGCTCGCCAACTTTTCTCCCTGCATAGCAAATTGGGTCAACTCCAAGTTGGAAAAAGGCTTGCCCAACAATTCGTTCATGGCCCAAACAGCCCCAGCAGAACTGGCGGCACTGCTACCAATACCACTACCGGGTTTAATCCGCTTGTCAATTTCTATTTCGAATCCACCCTCATAACTACTTTTTTCAAGCAAGGCCAGACCAGCTACACCCGAAACATTCTTTTCCGTTTCCAAGGGTAAATCCTGACCAATTATTTTGGTTATTTTGATGCCTTTTCCAGGAGTCTTACGGACAATCATCTCGTCCCCAACGGAATCCAATGCCAGCCCCAGTACGTCAAATCCACAGGAAACGTTGGCAATAGTGGCCGGGCAAAAAACTTTGATTTCTTCCATCTTAAAAGTTTCCAATTCTGATAATATCCGCAAAGATACCAGATGCCGTCACATCAGCTCCAGCGCCAGCACCTTTTATGATCATGGGCTGGTTGGGATAGCGCTCCGTAAAGAACAGCACAATATTATCACTCCCCTCTAGGTTGTAGAAATCATGCCCCTTCGGGATTTTTTGCAGACCAACTTTTGCCTTGCCGTTTTCAAACTGGGCTACATATTTTAGTTTACTATCTGCATCTTTGGCTTGCTTGAAAAGTTCTTGGAACCCGTTCTCGTGCTTTTTCAAGGATTCAAAGAAGGCCTCATTGGAATTGGTATCCAGGCTTTCTTGGGGCAAAAAGGCTTCGTTCTCAATTTGTTCAATGTCCAATTGATTACCACTTTCCCGTGCTAAAATTAAAATCTTGCGCATCACATCAATACCACTGAGGTCAATGGTTGGGTCAGGTTCAGTATAGCCTTCCTCTTGCGCCTGTTTCACCACATCGTGGAAAGTGACTTCGTCATTAAAGTTGTTGAAGACAAAGTTCAAACTTCCTGAGAGGACGGCCTGTATCTTGTTTACTTTATCGCCGGAAGCAATCAAGTTTTTTAAGGTATCGATGATTGGCAACCCTGCACCTACATTCGTTTCAAACAAAAAAGGCGCGTTGTATTTTTTGGCAAGCTGTTTAAGTTCTCTATAGAGCGTGTAATCAGAGGAACAAGCAATTTTATTGCAGGTGACCACTGAAATACTGTTTTTGAGGTAATTTGGGTAACTATTTGCCACTTCGTCACTGGCAGTATTGTCCACAAAAACGCTATTTCGATAATTAAGCTCGTTGACTTTATCAAAGAAATTTTCCTTATCAGCCTTTTCTCCCTTACCAAGAACCGCTTCCCATTCGTTAAGGTCGATGCCGTTTTCATCAAAGGCCATGGTTCTGGAATTACTGATCCCTATAACACGGACATTGAGCTGCAATTCGTCTTTCAGATATTTTTTCTGCTGACGGATTTGGTTCAGGAACTTGGAACCTACATTGCCAACACCCATCACAAACAGATTGAGCTGCTTGATATTCTCTTCAAAAAACTCTTCATGAAGGGAGTTCAAAGCTTTTTTAACGTCGGCTTTCTTGATGACTACAGAAATATTTCGCTCCGATGCTCCTTGGGCAATAGCACGGATGTTCACATTGTTTTTCCCCAAGGTGCTGAACATCTTCCCGCTCAATCCTTGATGGCTTTTCATATTATCACCCACTAAGGCAACAATGGTCAAATCTTTTTCAACAATGACCGGTTTGATTTTTTTACGGGCCATTTCGTATTCAAAGGCCTCGTTGACCGTTTCAACTGCACGATCCACGTCTTCATCAGCAATTCCAACACAGATGGAATGCTCGGAAGAGGCTTGGGTAATCAAAACCACACTGATGTTTTCCAAGGAAAGTGTCTCAAAAAATCGTTTGGAAATTCCAGGAATTCCAATCATACCTGGACCTTCCAGAGATAACAAACTAATGTTCCCTACATGGCTAATACCCCTTACCGTTTTACCGCCTCCATTGGTGTTTTTGGTAATCAAGGTACCCTCATCATCAGGACTAAACGTATTCTTGATGACAATAGGAATTTCTTTGCCCAACACAGGTTGTATGGTGGGAGGGTAAAGCACCTTGGCACCAAAATGCGAGAGTTCCATGGCCTCTTCATAACTAATATGAGTCACACATTTAGCCTGTTTTACCAATCTTGGGTTGGCGGTATACATCCCGCTGACGTCTGTCCAAATCTCCAATAGGGTAGCGTCCGCTGCCGCAGCCACAATCGCAGCCGTGTAGTCAGAACCCCCACGACCCAAGGTTGTGGAATTTCCATCATTACTTGAGGCTACAAAGCCGGGCAGTATATGGATTTGATGTTGGTCACTTTCGAAGTATTCCTTACAGTTGGCATTGGTCTTTTCAAAGTTCACAATGGCTTTTCCGTAGGAGTTATCTGTAATGATCAACTCTCTACTATCGTTAAAAGTGGCATCAAGGCCTTCGGCCTTAAAAAATTCGCTGATGATATAGGAAGAAAGTAACTCTCCATAGCTCACGATCTTATCGGATAGCTTGGGTGTTATCTCGCCAATGAGAAAGGAGCCTTCCAATAGCGTTTCCAAAATGTTCAGGGCACTTTTGACCTTACTCAAGATGGCGCTTTGGTTGTGTACAGGAATTAGCGCCTTGATGACTTCAATATGGCGTTGTTCAATTTGTTCCAAGCCTGATTTGTATACATCATCTTGTTCAGATGCCTGCTGCAATGTGTTTAGTAAAATATCGGTAATGCCACCAAAGGCGGAGACAACAACGGCCAATTTTTCTTTGGAACTGCTTTGGACAATGGACTTTACTTTGTTTATATTTTCTGGATTGGCGACCGAAGTACCACCAAATTTTAGGACTTTCATGATCAATGTGGTTGTAAAATGTTGAAATTAATTTAAGGACGGACGGAAATAATATACAGACTACCCCAAAGGGGTGATGGTAGTCAAAGCGAAGATGGATGAAGAAGTGTTCATCTTGAAGCGTTCTATATCCGTTTGTTTAAATTGCATTGTACAGTAATCAGGTTCAAAAGTAGTACTTTTGGTAGCTTCCTCAAATGATTCTAAAATTTTTACGAAATCCATAGCAATTGTTAATTTTTCTTGTTGAATGAAAATTTTTACTGCGAACCAAATCTATAAGGCTGACAAATTCACAATTGAGAAACAGCAAATTCCTAGTGATGCCCTTATGGAAAGGGCTGCTACCCAACTTTTTGAGTGGATACATTCCCGATTGCAAGGAGCTGAAGTCACTATTCAATTGTTTTGTGGTATTGGCAATAATGGAGGGGATGGAATAGCGCTGGCAAGACACTTAAAGGAGGCGGACTATAATATACAGGTACATGTGGTCAATTATAGTGAAAAGCGTTCTAAGGATTTCTTGTTGAATCTGGAACGATTAAAAGATCGCAAAATTTGGCCTGAATTTCTTAACGACGATTGCGTGATGCCTGAAATATCACCCAACGATATTATCGTTGATGCCATTTTTGGGATTGGTTTGAACAGGGCACCCAGTGAGTGGGTAGGTAAACTTATTGAGCATATCAATGCCTCCCAGGCTTTTGTACTTTCTGTGGATATTCCTTCGGGATTGCCCAGTGATAGGATGCCTTGGAATACCGATCATGTGATACGGGCCAGTTACGTACTCAGTTTTCAAGTACCCAAACTGGTTTTCTTTTTACCGGAAACCGGTGTCTATCAGAATCAATGGGAGCTGTTGGACATAGGTCTCGATGCTGAATTTTTGGTCAAGGAAGAGGTGGATTATGAGTTCATGACCCAATTTGATGTGCAACCCATTTATCGTCCGCGATTAAAGTTTTCCCATAAGGGCACCTATGGTCATGCTGTGATTGTAGGAGGTGGGTATGGTAAAATTGGAGCTGTTCAGATGGCAGCTAATGCTTGCTTAAGCATTGGAGCTGGTTTAGCAACTACTTTTGTTCCGGAATGTGGCTATCATTCTTTGCAAACTGCACTTCCGGAGGCCATGGTGCTTACAGATGCCGAGGATGATTATATTTCTGAAATCAAAATTCCGTTCAAGCCAAATGCTATAGGTATTGGAATGGGGATGGGAACCAAGGAAGAGACGGTGCAGGCCTTTGGGAAATTTTTGAAGGAGGTTGATTTGCCATTGGTAATAGACGCTGACGGGTTGAATATCTTGTCGCAAAACCCCAAATTGTTGAACGAAATTCCCAAACTGTCTATTTTAACCCCTCACCCCAAAGAGCTGGAACGTTTGATTGGGGAGTGGAAGAATGACTTTGACAAATTGGATAAAGCCAAGACCTTTGCCACGAAACATGATATTGTATTGGTCATCAAAGGCGCACATACCATCACGTTTTATGGTGGGAAAGGATATGTGAACAGTACTGGAAATCCAGGAATGGCAACTGCAGGTAGTGGAGATGTTTTAACTGGAATGATAACGGGACTGGTTGCCATGGGATATGATTCGCTACCAGCAACAGTACTAGGGGTATACCTCCATGGCCTAGCTGGTGATATTGGTGCTTCTTTGGTGAGTTACGATGCCCTCAAAGCCACAGGAATCATTGAAAATATTGGAAAAGCGTATTTGGAACTTTTTAAAAGACCAGAACCTCAAGAGGGAAAAGGGGCTTAGGCGGTATCCCTTTTATTGGTTTTTTTAAGTCTTTTCTTTACCCAAGCCAAAGCATTGTCATACTCAATAAAGAACTCCATGTTCTTTTTATAGAAAAGCTTCTCTATCTTAAAATTGTGCATGTCAATTTCCTTTTTGGAAACAATGGCAAATGCCTTTAGGTTTTGCATGCCTCGTAAATAGTTATAGATGGTGGGATCAACGGCATAAGAATTTTTCCTCAGGCTTATATAACCAAAGTCCTTATCTCTAAAGTGAATTTCTGATATCCCGATGATTTGATAGGCTCGTTCCAGTGTCATTGTGGCCCCTTCTTCAAACGTGGCGACCATGTAATTGTCAAAAACTTGCACGGTTCCGATATCCAACTGGTATTCCCGCACAATTATAGCCTTCTTATTAGAAGCAATTCTCATTCCCCAAAATTATAGTGTCTCTCATTACGAAGGTATGGGGAACACCCAATGGCTAGAAAAAATTTAGATTAAAAGCGTAAATATCGTGTGTACGGTAAAATTGAAATGAAAAGAGCCCCGTACAACGGAGCTCTTCCTATTTTGGTTTATGTAATTTATTGTTCTGCCTCAGGAGACTTTTCCTGCTTTTTGATTTTGATGGTCAGTTCTTCTTTTTTCTCATCCAAATCCATGAAAATGCTGTCCCCTTCCTCTAGTTTGGAATTGACAATTTCCTCTGCCAAGGCATCTTCAATATATTTCTGGATGGCCCGCTTCAATGGGCGAGCACCATACTGTTTATCAAAACCTTTTTCAGCGATATAATCCTTGGCTTTCTTGGAAAGCTTCAAATCATATCCTATGTCCTTGATACGGCTGAAAAGTTTGTCCAACTCAATATCAATAATCTTGTGGATATCCTCTCTTTCCAACGGATTAAACACAATCACGTCATCAATTCTGTTCAAAAATTCGGGTGCAAATGCCTTTTTTAGCGCATTTTCGATAACACTTTTTTGATGACTATCTGCCTGCGCTTTTTTGGCGGCAGTTCCAAATCCAACCCCCTGGCCAAAATCCTTCAATTGGCGTGCTCCGATGTTGGAGGTCATTATAATAATCGTATTCCTAAAGTCGATTTTTCGACCTAGGCTATCCGTTAAGTATCCATCATCAAGTACCTGAAGCAACATATTGAAAACATCAGGATGTGCCTTTTCCACCTCGTCCAAAAGAATAACGGAATAGGGCTTACGACGTACTTTTTCGGTCAACTGACCACCTTCTTCATAACCTACATATCCTGGAGGTGCGCCCACCAACCTGGAAATGGCGAATTTTTCCATGTATTCGCTCATGTCAATTCGGATAAGTGCATCCTCGGAATCAAAAAGTTCCTTGGCCAAAATCTTGGCCAATTGGGTTTTTCCAACCCCGGTTTGCCCCAAGAATATAAAGGAACCAATAGGTTTGTTGGGATCCTTAAGGCCGGCCCGGTTACGTTGAATGGCCTTGGCCACTTTGGCTACGGCTTCATCCTGACCAATTACAAAACCTTTGATCAAGTCGGGTAGTTCAGCCAATTTATTGCTTTCCGTTTGAGCAATTCTGTTCACGGGAATTCCGCTCATCATAGAAACAACATCGGCAACATTGTCCTCAGAAACTGTCTCTCTGTGGAGCTTGCTTTCTTCTTCCCAGCGTTCTTGAGCCGAAGCCAGCTCTTTTTCCAAGCGCTTCTCATCATCACGTAATTTGGCGGCTTCCTCGTACTTCTGCTTCTTGACCACGCTGTTTTTTAATTCCCGAACATCTTCCAGCTGGTTTTCCAGTTCCAAGATTTGTTTGGGTACATCCATATTGACGATATGAACACGGGAACCTGCCTCATCCAAAGCATCAATAGCCTTGTCCGGCAAGAATCTGTCAGTCATATATCTGTTGGTCAATTTTACACAGGCCAAAATTGCATCATCTGTATAATTGACATTGTGGTGATCCTCGTACTTGCCCTTGATATTCATCAAGATTTCAATGGTTTCTTCTACCGTTGTTGGCTCAACCATTACTTTTTGAAAACGCCGTTCCAAGGCACCATCCTTTTCAATGTACTGTCTGTACTCATCAAGAGTTGTGGCTCCGATACATTGAATCTCTCCTCGCGCCAATGCTGGTTTAAACATATTGGATGCATCCAAACTTCCTGTGGCACCTCCGGCACCAACAATAGTATGGATTTCATCTATGAAGAGAATGATGTCGTCATTTTTCTCCAATTCGTTCATCACCGCTTTCATACGCTCCTCAAACTGTCCACGGTATTTTGTGCCGGCCACCAAAGAGGCCAAATCCAAAGTAACCACCCTTTTGTTATAAAGTATTCTGGAAACTTTTTTATTGATAATGCGCAAGGCCAAGCCTTCCGCGATTGCACTTTTACCAACCCCGGGCTCCCCAATCAACAAAGGATTGTTCTTCTTTCTACGGCTTAATATCTGGGAAACACGTTCGATTTCTTTTTCCCTACCCACAACAGGGTCCAGTTTGTTCTCTTCCGCAAGTCGAGTAAGGTCGCGTCCAAAATTATCCAACACTGGAGTTTTGGATTTCTTACTGCCTTTTTGTGAGGAACTGGAACCAAAGTTACTTTCTTTGGATTCCCCGGTTTCCTCGGGATCACTTGGAAAAGACTCTGCTTGAGGGGTGTCCAAATAATCATCATCACTGGTGATCATGGACTTGAACTGTTCTTTAACATTATCGTAATCCACTTTAAGCTTATGAAGCAATTTGGTGGTTGGATCATTTTCGTTGCGTAGGATGCAAAGCAATAGGTGGGCCGTATTGATGGAAGAACTCTGAAAGAGTTTGGCTTCCAAAAAGGTTGTTTTAAGCGCCCTTTCTGCCTGTCTTGTCAAATGTAGGTTCTTCTTGTCCTTTTGGGTTGTTCCGGTATTTGGATTCGCCGGACTTAGAATCTCCACTTTTCTTCTCAAGTGGTCCAGGTCAACATCCAAGGCGTCCAAAATGTTAATGGCTTTGCCATTTCCATCACGCAAAAGACCTAGCATCAAATGTTCCGTTCCTATAAAATCATGCCCCAATCTAAGGGCTTCCTCCTTGCTATATGCTATAACGTCTTTTACTCTTGGGGAAAAATTATCATCCATACACTTCCTTTTCAGCAATTAAAATTAATAAAAGTATCATTACAGTAGTCAAATACTGTACCCATATTCGATAAACTAGTGGTAAAAGTCGAAATAAAGTGCATTTTTTTAATGCTTTAACACAGGTTTATCATCTTGAAGGGGACCAAATTATGATGTTGATAATTTTTTTAATAAAGTAAGCCTCAAGTGTTTTGAAAGGGGCGATTTTGCGTATATTGGCATGATATTTTAACCACAAAAAACAACAAGATTTTAGCATGGCGGAAGGAGAAAAGTTAATTCCTATCAACATCGAGGATGAGATGAAATCTGCCTACATTGATTATTCAATGTCGGTCATTGTGTCACGTGCCCTGCCAGATGTCAGGGACGGACTTAAGCCTGTTCATAGAAGAGTACTTTTTGGAATGCACGAGCTAGGGGTTAGATCTACAAGTGCGCATAAGAAATCGGCCCGTATTGTGGGTGAGGTTCTAGGTAAGTACCACCCCCATGGCGATACATCGGTTTACGATACCATGGTTAGGATGGCCCAAGAATGGAGTTTGAGATATATGTTGATCGATGGGCAAGGTAACTTTGGTTCCGTAGATGGGGATAGCCCAGCGGCCATGCGTTATACCGAAGCTCGAATGCGGAAAATAGCTGACGATATGTTGGCGGATATTGACAAGGATACGGTTGATCACCAACTTAACTTTGATGATTCCTTAAAGGAGCCTACCGTATTACCAGCCAGAATTCCAAACCTGTTGGTCAATGGAGCTTCCGGTATTGCTGTTGGTATGGCCACCAATATGCCACCGCATAACCTTTCGGAAGTAGTGGATGGTACGGTAGCCTATATCGAAAATAAGGATATTGACATTGATGAACTGATTACTCATATCAAGGCCCCCGATTTTCCAACTGGTGGAATCATTTATGGTTATGATGGGGTAAAAGAAGCCTTCCATACCGGACGCGGACGTGTAGTAATGCGAGCCAAGGCTAGTTTTGAAGAAGTCCAAGGCCGGGAATGCATCATTGTAACCGAAATTCCATATCAGGTCAATAAGGCCGATATGATCAAGAAGACAGCGGATCTGGTCAATGATAAGAAAATTGAAGGGATTTCTGCCATCAGGGATGAGTCCGATAGAAAAGGGATGCGTATTGTGTATATTCTAAAACGCGATGCCATACCCAATATCGTGCTTAACATGTTGTACAAGTATACAGCACTTCAGTCCTCTTTTAGTGTGAACAATATTGCCTTGGTCAAAGGGAGACCAAAATTATTGAACCTAAAAGAGATTATTGGGCACTTTGTGGACCACAGGCATGAAGTGGTTGTCCGCAGGACGAAGTTTGAACTCAAGAAAGCAGAGGACAGGGCGCATATCTTGGAAGGACTGATCATTGCGTCTGACAATATTGATGAAGTGATTGCCATTATACGTGGATCATCCAATGTAGATGAGGCACGTAGCAGTTTAATGGAACGCTTTAAGCTCACCGAAGTTCAGGCCAAAGCCATTGTTGAGATGCGTTTGCGTCAACTTACTGGACTGGAACAAGATAAACTTCGCGAGGAATACGACGAATTGTTGAAGACCATTGAAGATTTAAAAGACATTCTGGACAAGAAAGAACGCAGAATGCAAATCATCAAGGATGAACTTCTGGAGGTGAAGGAGAAGTACGGAGATGAGAGAAGGTCTGAGATTAATTTTGCAGGAGGTGACCTGAGCATTGAAGATATGATTCCGGATGAGCAAGTGGTCATTACCATCTCCCATGCGGGATACATCAAAAGAACTCCGCTAACGGAGTACAAAACCCAGAATAGGGGTGGAGTGGGACAAAAAGGATCCTCTACCCGAAATGAGGACTTTTTGGAGCATCTTTTTGTGGGCACCAACCATCAATACATGTTGTTCTTTACCCAAAAGGGAAAATGTTTCTGGATGCGCGTGTATGAAATTCCTGAAGGAAGCCGAACCTCTAAAGGTAGGGCCATTCAGAATTTGATCAATATTGAATCCGAAGACAAGGTGAAAGCCTTTATATGTACCCAAGATCTAAAGGATGAAGATTATGTAAATTCACATTATGTAATTATGGCTACTAAGAAGGGTACGGTTAAAAAGACTTCTTTAGAGCAGTATTCAAGACCACGTCAAAATGGTATCAATGCCATAACCATTAGGGATGAAGATGAACTACTGGAAGCTAAACTGACGACCGGTACCAGCCAGATATTCCTTGGATTAAAATCTGGTAAGGCCATCCGTTTTGAAGAAAGCAAGACCAGACCTATGGGTCGAAATGCTTCCGGTGTAAGGGGAATTAGATTGGCCAGTGATGATGATGAGGTAATAGGAATGGTTTCCGTACATAATTTTGAGGACGATATCTTAGTGGTTTCGGAAAACGGCTATGGAAAGCGTTCCACTATTGACGATTACAGAACCACCAATAGAGGAGGTAAGGGCGTTAAGACGATTTCCATTACCGATAAAACCGGAGGATTGGTCGCCATTAAAAATGTATCGGATACCGATGATTTGATGATCATCAACAAATCCGGCATAGCAATCCGTATGAGTGTTGAAGACTTAAGAGTCATGGGAAGGGCTACGCAAGGAGTTCGACTTATTAACTTAAAAGGTAATGATTCCATTGCCGCCGTAGCCAAAGTAATGAAAGATGAAGATGCGATGGATGAGGCGGATATCCTTGATATTGAGGTTAATGGAGAAGATGGCACAGCAATTGATAATAATACGGAGGATAAAAAAGAATAATCAGTAAACACTAATAATTAATTTAAAAATGAGAACTAGAGTTTTAATATTAATAGCCCTTTCGGTTTCGGCGATAGGTTTTTCCCAAAAAAACGAAATCAAAGCCGCTGAAAAAGCGTTAAAAGGAGGAGATACACCAGCCGCCAAAGCTGCTTTGGAAAGCGCTTCATCCTCTATAGATGGGGCAGATGAAAGATTGCAGGCCCAGTATTATGCTATTAAGGGAAATGTATACCTTGACCTTGCCAATAAAGGAGATACTGCTGCATTCCAAACCGCTATTGATGCATATAACAAGGTTATTTCTGTTGAAGAAGCCAGTGGAAAGGAAAAGTACACAACGGTTGCTACCCAGAGCTTGGCCCAAATTACAGCAGATTTAGTTAATGCTGCGGTAGAGGACAATGGTAAAAAGGATTTTGAAGCTGCGGCCGAGAAATTATATATGAGCTACAAGTTGAGCCCAACCGATACGCTTTATTTGTACTATGCTGCCAGTAGCGCAGTAAATGGCCAACATTATGAAAAGGCGTTGGACTACTACAATGAGCTTAAGGAAATAGGTTATGATGGAAGTGGAGTAAACTACACTGCGGTTAATGTACAGACAGGTGAAGTAGAAACCATGGATGTAACTACTCGGGATTTATACGTTAAAGCGGGTACCCACAAGGATCCCAAAGAGGAAAGAACAGAATCCAAAAAAGCGGAAATTGTAAAAAACGTTGCGCTTATTTATCAGCAGTTGGGTGATAATGACAAAGCTTTGGCTGCCTATACAGATGCAAGAGCCGTTGACGCCAATGACGTGAACCTTGTGCTTGGCGAAGCCAACCTATACTATGCCATGGGAAACAAGGAAAAGTTTAAGGAATTGATGTCCGAAGCTTCCGAAATGGCACCAGACAATGCAGATTTGCTTTATAATATCGGGGTTATCAATATGGAGCAAGGAAATTTGGAAGACGCGAGAGATGCGTATAAAAAGACATTGGCCGTAGACCCTGGATATATTAATGCCCTTTTGAACCTTTCAACTACCTATGTGAATGAAGGTAATGGTCTTATTGATGAAATGAACGCCTTAGGAAATTCTAGAGCTGATATCGCTAGATACGATGAGCTAAAGAAGCAAAAGGATGACTTGTTTTTGGAGGGAGCCCAGATTTTGGAGGATGCCCTTAAGTCCAATCCGGACAACCAAAGTGTGTTGACACAATTAAAAAATATTTACGGCGCATTGGGTGATACTGATAACTTTATGCGAGTTAAAAAACTATTGGGAGAATAGATTTATTTAGTTCTTCCATAAAAGAAAGCCCCGACGATAGTCGGGGCTTTCTTTTATATGATCTTCTTTATGACCCTGAGTTTATGGGTATAGATTTTTTCCTCAGTGTTAAAGATACCTGTATGATCCAAACGATCTATTCGCACATGTCCATGGGTGTGAATGATGTAGTTGTCCTTGAGTATGATTCCAACGTGATCTATAATACCTTCATTATTATCAAAAAAGGCCAAATCCCCCGGTTCACTTTCTTCAATAAAGCTTAGAGCCTCTCCTTGCTGTGATTGTTGCTCGGCGTCCCGTTTTAAACTGTATCCATTTATTTTGTAGACCATCTGGGCAAAACCGGAGCAGTCAATTCCAAAAGGTGTTTTGCCTCCCCATAAATAGGGGGTGTTCAAATAGAGCAACGCAGTGTCCACCAGATTTGACTTTGCTTGTTGACTTTCGATGGCATGGCCCTCAAAAGTATGCCCCAATACATTTGCAACAGAAATTACCGAACCCATAACAATGGGTAGCAGCATTCCATCTGAGGTACATATATGGGAAACAATATCTGCCGCTAAATTTTGAGTATCATCATCCAAACCCTGATAGTCCTCTTCGGAAATTAGTGTGAATTGGTTATTTGGAATCCAACCTTCGTACTTATCGTAAGCGACACGGATTTTACTCCACCTTTTCCTGCTTTCCACAACCTTGAAATGCTCCCCATAAAGTAGTTGGGACACCATTTCAGTGCTATCTTCAGGGTTCACCCTAATGGGTACAATACTGAGGTGGCAGATTCCATATTGCATTTGCAGGCCTTCTTGAGGATGTTATGCTCTTTCCAATATAATGGCAGAAGCGCCACCACCACCATTGCAAATACCAGCTGCTCCGAGCTTGGCATTGTTTTGTTCCAGGACGCTCAGTAAGGTAATGGTGATTCTTGCACCAGAACAGCCCAAGGGATGGCCTAGCGAAACCGCACCACCATTGACATTTACTTTGGAATCGTCAAGACCTAAGAGTTTCATATTGGCCAAACCTACTACAGAGAAGGCTTCGTTTACCTCAAAAAAGTCGATATCCCCGATAGCTACTCCAGCACGCGCTAGGGCTTTGGGCAAAGCCTTTGCCGGAGCAGTTGTGAACCATTCTGGTTCCTGGGCTGCATCTGCATAGGCCTTGATCGTTGCGAGCGGGGTCAAATTTAATTCTGCAGCCTTCTCAGCACTCATAAGTACCACTGCAGCAGCTCCGTCGTTTATAGTGGACGCATTGGCAGCAGTCACCGTACCTTCCTTTGTAAATGCAGGTCTCAATGCGGGAATCTTCTCCATTTTTACGTTCTTGAATTCCTCGTCCTGCAGGACCACAATAGGTTCTCCTCTTCGTTGTGGCACTTCAACGGGAACTACTTCATCAGCAAATTTACCGGCTTTCCAGGCAGCAGCGGAGCGCTCGTAAGATTGAATTGCAAAGGCATCCTGGTCTTCACGACTAAAATCATGTTCCACTGCGCAGGCATCAGCACATACCCCCATGGCATTCTGGTCATACGCATCAACTAGTCCATCTTTTTGCATTCCATCAACAAAACTTGCCGGCCCAAATTTTTGACCTGTACGCATATAGGCGTAGTGTGGAATCAAACTCATATTTTCCATGCCGCCAGCCACTACAACGGAGTTTTCCCCCAATGCAATGGACTGGGCGCCCTGCATAATGGCCTTCATACCGGAAGCACATACTTTATTCACGGTAGTACAGGGTACGGAATCCGGAATTCCTGCATATATCGCGGCTTGTCGGGCGGGTGCTTGTCCCGTTCCCGCCTGCACTACATTTCCCATTAAAACTTCCTCGACCATTTCGGGTTTCAGACCAATTTTATCCAAAGCACCTTTTATGGCAACTGCACCCAATTTAGGGGCTGGAATAGTGGAAAGTGCTCCCATAAAACTTCCAATGGGTGTTCGGGCAGCGGCAACAATGACAACTTTATTCATAAACGTCTTTTTACTGATGCGAAAATACTAAAATTAAATGCAAGGGCCCATGCGGAGAACATGATCCAACTTCTTATTATTATTTTCTATTTTTGAGGCAAGAGCAAGGAGAATGGGAAAAACTTTGGATAACGTTTACAAGCATCAATCACTTGCTTATAAGTACTTTCTTTATCTGGTCTCCGTGGCCTTGATTGTGTTTTTCTTTCCGAAGGGAGGTAAGTTCAAGTATGAATTTCAAAAAGGAAAACCTTGGCAGTATGAAAACCTCTACGCCCCAATCGATTTTTCTATAAAAAAAACTGCTGAAGAAATTGCCCAAGAGCAGCAATCCCTTCGGGATAATAAAACAGATTATTATACCTATGATGCTTCTATTCCAGAGGGAATCAAGCAAAAGGTGCTGCAGCAACTGCAAACCTCGTTTAATGGGAATTCCTTGTCCATTAGACAACAGAATGCTCTCCAGAATTGGGCTTCCCGGGTTATTGACAGTGTCTATGATTTAGGCATTTTCCAAGAATTGCCAGGTTCCAGTACCGTGAGAGTGGTTAAAAACAATGAAGCTCGTACGGTAATGAGCAATAATTACCTGGATAATGCAAAGGCCAGGAATTTAACATCGAGGCTATTTTCACAATTACAATTAGCTGGAGATGATAATCTATTAGCGATTATAAACAATGCATTGGAGGCCAACATTGCGTATGACGAAGCCTTCACTGATAGGGCTTTGGAGGATGAACTTTCCAAAATTTCCTTTACTAGGGGGGAGGTTTCGGAAGGAAGATTGATCATAGCCAAAGGGGAAGTGGTTGAGGCTGAAAACTTCAAAATTCTGGATTCTTTGAAAGCGGAATATGAATCTGAACTTTGGGGGGGTACCAATTTTTACTTCATTCTCTTGGGGTATACCATTCTGGTAGCCTTGGTACTCATAATGCTTTTCCTGTTCTTGAAAAGGTATCGTGTTGAGATTTTTAAAAACAACAACAAAGTAACCTTCATTTTCGTGAACATCTTGTTGATGGTTTTAGCTACGACATTGATGGTCAAAAACAATGAAAGCTATGTATTTGTAGTGCCTCTTTGCATTCTTCCCTTGGTGCTAAAGAACTTTTTTGATGCGCGATTGGGGTTGTTTGTCCATGTACTTACCGTTCTCATTTTGGGTTTTGTTGTGCCCAACAGCTTTGAATACATCTTTTTGCAGACCATTGCTGGGATTGTCACAATTCTTACCGCGTCAGAGCTATACAAGAGGGCTAATCTTTTTATCTCGGTAGGGCAAATCACCCTAATTTATATTATAGGATACTTTGCATTTCATACCATTCATGAAGGTAATTTAGAGAATATAGAATGGACTCTGTTCGGGATATTTATCTTGAACGGATTGCTGACACTTTTTGCCCAACCTCTTATTTATATCTACGAGAAAATCTTTGGATTGATCTCAGATGTTTCTCTTTTGGAACTATCTGATACCAACTCCAAATTACTCAAGGAGCTTTCGAATAAGGCGCCTGGTACTTTCCATCATTCCCTTCAGGTAGCAAATTTGGCCGAAGCGGCTGCAAATGAGATTGGCGCCAATGCCATGTTGGTTAGGGTTGGAGCCTTGTACCATGATATTGGTAAAATGGAAAACCCGACCTTTTTTACTGAAAATCAAATAACCAATGTTAACCCACATGATGATTTGCCACCAAAGGAGAGCGCCAAAATTATTATTGACCATGTGATCAAAGGCATTGAGATAGCCAGAAAAAATAAATTGCCGGACAGGGTGATAGATTTTCTAAGAACCCATCATGGGACCACTTTGGTGTTCTACTTCTTCAAAAAACAGCAAGAATTGGAGGAAGAGGTGGACGAAGCCAAATTTAGGTACCCAGGACCTATCCCATTCTCTAAGGAAACAGCTATTTTGATGATGTCTGATGCGGTGGAAGCCGCCTCAAAGAGTTTAAAAGACCCCACTTTTATAATGATTGACGATTTTGTGGAGAAGATAGTGCGCGGACAAATGCAAGCCAACCAGTTTTTGAATGCGAATATTACATTGAAGGAGATTGAGATGGTAAAAAAAGTGTTGAAACAAAAATTGACCAATATTTATCATCTGCGGGTAGAGTATCCCGAGTAAAATTTTAATCTGGTCAACTAGGTTTAAAAAAATAAAAAAATAGTTGCGATCTTACGGATGAAAAGGTACATTTGCATCCGCATTTTCAGAGTGCAAGTTCATAATAAAATGTTAGGAGAGGTGCCGGAGTGGTAACGGAGCAGATTGCTAATCTGTCAGCGCGTAAGTGCTGCCCGGGTTCGAGTCCCGGTCTCTCCGCTTTTTCTTTTACATAAACACCTCGGGGTGTAGCGTAGCCCGGTTATCGCGCCTGCTTTGGGAGCAGGAGGTCGCAGGTTCGAATCCTGCCACCCCGACCATTTGAAACCTCTAGTTTGGCTAGGGGTTTCGTTGTTTTTGAACGTGTCTCAAAACAGCACTATTGCTCATCAAGTCGCACAAATTGGAGTAACCTGAAATCGATGACTTCATCTCCAGGTATTTCGGTTGCTTTTAATACAAGAGTGCCTTTTCCTTGCTCCAGATGAATGTCACCAAGCGAAATAGGGATAAAGTCTTTAACATACGATTCCATTCTGGGGAAGCGGTCATTTTCAGCCCCGATCAGTGGAGGTGAATGTGGATTAACCACTTTCTTTCTTATAGCTGAGTCTTTGAATCCCAATTCCAATTCCGCCCCTATGTCTTGTTCCTCGCAGGTATAATACAGGATTACCTCAAAAGTCCCTTTCTTCAATACCTCTATATCCCATGTAATTGAATCTTGAACACTCTTCCAATTCGTGAAGAAGGAATCGTTGGGCCATCTATTGCTCCGTTTGATGTTGCCATGTACCTCTCCATCCCTGGCGGGTAGTTGGGTCAGGTCGAAATCAGTATGCCCTAGGGTAAAGGGTTGATTACCCCTTTCTGTAGTTGCCACCTCTTCAATCCACTTGTTTTTTAAGATAATCAAGGAGTCCCTTAATTTGGAATGCGAAAGGGATAGATCCGTGGTCTGTCCTGGATCAGTGAAGATATTGTATAACCTATTCTCAGAATCCAAGCGATAACTTTGGGTTCGTACGCTAGTTTTATTGTTCCAATGGTTAAAGATTGCCCTATCCTTTATCTGCTCTCCTTGACCTCTAATAAGACTGCTGAAATCTCGACCATCAAAGCCTAGGTCCTTCGGTGATTCAACAGAGGCCAACCCAAGCAATGTCGGAAGCAAATCCACAGACCCCATTACTTGTTCAAAATGTTGCCCTGAGTCAATGGAAGCAGGCCATTTGATAAAGAAAGGGGATTTTACACCGCCTTCATCCGTAGAGCCCTTTTTGCCTTTTAGCCCACCATTCCATCTCCATCCGTTGGGGCCATTATCCGACATAAAGACAACAATGGTGTTTTTATCCAAATCATTTTGTTTCAGATAAGATGTCAGTCTACCTACGTTCCAATCGATATTCTCTACCATTGCTAGTGCAGCTTTGGTAAATTGTAAATCTTCAGCATCTTCATTTTGATACCTTTTCTGTAACTCGCGATCCTCGAATTTGCTCCAAAAGACATCTGGAACTTGCATTGGACTATGAGGTGTATTAAGGGGGAGATACAATAGAAAAGGTTGTTCTTGATGCTTTGAGATAAAGTCTATACCATGGTTCACAAAGTCGTCCACTAGGAAACCCTCCCCTTTTACAATTTCCCCATTGTGTTCCAACATAGGACTAAAATAATTTCCCCAGTGACCGGAACAAAAACCATAGAAATCCTCAAAGCCCCTGCTATTGGGATGATAAGGTGGCTGCATTCCATTGTGCCACTTGCCATAAGCCGCAGTAGCATATCCAGATTTAAGAAAATAATCAGCTAAAGTGGGGAAAGATACGTCCATGCGTTCACCTCCGGCAGAAGTTGAGTAAACCCCCAATCTTGGAAAGTACATACCTGTTAAGAGCTCTGCCCGGGTAGGGGAACAGACTGGTTGTACATAAAAATTATCGAAAACCGCTCCCTCAATCGCCAGTGAATCTATATGGGGAGTGGATAGGTTGGTGTTGCCATGTATACTTAAATCCCCCCACCCTTGGTCATCCGTTAGAATGATAATTATGTTGGGTCTTTCAACTTCATCTACCACTTTACTTTCCCTCGCACAGCCCATACATAGCACCACAAATAAAAGGGACAAAGGTTTTGCAAAATTCATCAGTTACAAGGTAGCAACATAATTTCATTTGGTATTGTATCAAAACATCATTTAGTCCACTATTTTGTTACATTAAGATGATTGCTAAATAATGGGTCGTTTGAGCTTGATCCATTTCTGAATCGTCAAACCTCGTAAATTGCTAAGACTATGCTTAGAAAGTAATCCACAAATGGTTTCCTTGAATGTACTCTATTAGACCACAAAGTGCCTAGACTGCCTCAGGTTGAAACCTTGATTTGCTCGACCAATTTTAAACTGATGAGGGCGGGATAAATCATTTTCTTTTTTTCCATTGCTCAAATTCGATTTTGGTTTTGTCGTCGGTAAGCGGGTAAAGTCCAATTATCGATACTCCCTCTTTGACTTTTTCCATAACAAATTCTTCATACAAGGTCATTTGTAGGCACTCTTCTGCTACCTCTTCGGCAATTTTGGATGGTATTACCATGACTCCATCGTCATCCCCAACAATAAAATCGCCAGGGAAGACCGCAACATCGCCACAGCCAATGGGCTCGTTTATAGCAATGGCCTGATGCAGGGTTAGGTTGGTAGGTGCTGAAGGTTTTTGATGATAGGCATGGAAATCTAAATCAGCTATTTCTGCCGAATCTCGAAAACCACCATCGGTAACAATTCCTGCGGCCCCCTGTTTCATAAGCCTAGTGACCAGAATGGAGCCAGCTGAGGCTGCACCTGCATCTTTGCGACTATCAATGACAAGCACATGTCCGGGAGGGCATTTTTCTACGGCCACGCGCTGTAAATGCTTGGGGTTTTTGAATACTTCAATGGGATTCAAGTCTTCACGGGCCGGGATATACCTAAGGGTGAAAGCCAATCCCACCATTGTTGTTTCCCCTTGTTTAAGAGGCTGAACCCCTTGAATGAATTGATTCCTTAGCCCCCGTTTAAATAAACAAGTGGCTATAGTGGCCGTGCTGATTGATTTCAATTTAGCTCTGGTAGTTTCTAATGGTGCGGACATGTGTGTTGATTTTTTATTTGGCGTTGCTCCAAGTATTCCTTAGAAAATTCAAGTCCTTTTTCATGTGATCAAAAACTTCCTTTTTATCGATTGTGATATTCGAAAGACCATGTTCTGCGCCTCCCAAATCATATTCCAAATGCAAGGAAACCGGAACGTTGATATTGTATTTTTTAAGTAAGGAAAAGTATCGGTTGAAGTCTACCATTCCTTCTCCCAAAGGTGTGTTGACCGGTTTCCATTTCCCATCGACTTTCCCCCATTTAAAATCTTTGATTACGATAGATTTAATGAAGGGTTTTATTTGTCTTAAGCCAAGTTCCCAGCTACCCCCTCCTTCCACGACTGCGTGTCTGATATCATATTGTGCCCCGAAATGCTGGTTGTTGGTGGCCTCTAAAATAGGAGGGAGGTCCCAGATGGGTGCGCCCACGTGATTTCCTGCATGGTTCTGGTAACAGCCAATCAATCCCAATTCCTTATTGAGCAATCCCATTTTTTTGGCTTGCTGTCCATAAAGAATTTGACTTTCCTCAATAGTTCTATTCTCAGGGTACTTTAACCAGCCTGTGCGGTAATGCGTAAACCCCAGTTCACTTGCCGTTTCCAAAACTGTTTTTTGTTCGGGATTGTTAACATCCCAAACATTTGTGGTCATCATCTCGGGGTTGACCCCATATTTTTTCATAGCATCAACCGCCTTTGACAAATCATTGGTGACGTTTTCTGGTAATACATTTCCTTTGGGTCTTACCGTTAAATCCAATCCGTTGAATCCCATTTCTGCCGCCGCTGCTGCCATCTCGTTATAATCAAGAAATTGCAGATGTTTCGAAAACAAGCTGATGTTAAGGTCGGTTTTTGGTTTTGATACAGCGTTGAAAAGAGGGTTGCCAAATCCCATTAATGGCATACTTCCAATAGCTGCTGCCGATATTTTGGTGAAGTTTCTCCTTGTAATCGCTTTTTTAGTTTCTTTCATAACCAGACCGGAATTAGTGGTTTATACACGGAATTAATGTTAAAAACTTGCGTGTTGTACAAATATATGTATTTTTGGTAAACCAAACTGGTTAACCAATTTTAAAAAGTAATCCCAAAACTCTATCGATACCGCATTAGGATAGAGATTTCAGCAATCTGGATGGGTGTAAAATGTCTGAAAATGATACAAAAAAGTATATTGATTATAAGTGCATTTCTGTTACTGCTTGCCTGTGGAGAAAGGTCTACTAAAGTAGGTATCTATGTAAAAGATATCAATGAATTGAACGCCGCGATAGCCCAGGCAAATCCGGGAGATGAGATTATTATGGCAAATGGGGATTGGAAGGATGTTCAAATTCGATTTGTTGGTTATGGAAATAACAAGCAGCCCATTACTTTAAAAGCAGAAACTCCAGGTAAAGTTCGAATCGTGGGAAAATCCGATTTGAAACTCGGCGGTGAATACCTAGTGGTAAACGGTTTGTATTTTACCGAGGGCTCCTCCCCAACGAGAGCTGTAATAGAGTTTGCCATCAACAACGATACAGTGGCCAACCACTCCCGGATGACCAATTGTGTTATTTTGGATTACAACAAAACCCAGAGAAACCAAAGTGATCTCTGGGTGCAATTTAAAGGACGGCATAATGCTCTAGACCATTGCTATATTGCAGGAAAATCCAATAGAGGACCAACGGTAAGGGTAGATTTGGCTGGAAATAAAAGCATAAAGAACTACCATAAAATCACCAACAACTATTTTGGACCAAGACCTCCCAAGGGTGGCCCTAGTGCTGAGACCATTCAACTTGGAAATAGCTTCACTTCAATGGCCCCCAGCTACACCCTGGTAGCAGACAATTTTTTTGATAGGTGTAATGGCGAAGTAGAGGTCATTTCCAGTAAAACGAATTTCAATGAGTTTAGGAACAATGTCTTTTACAAGAGCGAAGGTTCTTTGGTGACAAGGCATGGAAACTATTGCATCGTAGATGGTAATTATTTTATTGGGGATGTAAATTCTGAACAGATTGGAGGTGTACGGTTGATTGGTACCGGGCATTGGGTAACCAACAATTATTTTTATAACCTAAAAGGGAAGGTTTTCAGAAGTCCACTTGCCGTAATGAACGGAATTCCTAAATCTCCTCTTAATCGATATATCCAGGTTACGGATGTTGTAGTGGCACATAATTCTTGGATCAATTGCACTTCCCCCTTACAATTTGGAGTGGGATCCAATGTGGATCAAAAGGATGTGCTCCCAGCTTCTGAAATCAGGTCGGAAAGACCTATTCGTACTATTGTGGCAAACAATCTTGTTTACAATGACAAATCAGATACATACCCCATTGTTGCCCATGATTCCCTGGATGGAATAACCTTTAAAAGTAATGTGATAAACAATCAAGGCGCCACATTCAAATATGATTCAGTATTGAGGCAAGAGCAATTTACACTAACAGCATTAGAAGATAATATTCTAATACCGTCCAATGGCCTGTCCGACCTTGAATTATATAACGGTTTTGAGTTTGACCAAATCACCAGGGATTTGTTCGGAAATCCGCGTACAAATTCAAATCTGGTTGGTGCAATCGCAAATTCAACAGCTGCGAAGCCGAATCTAATGGATTTATCTAAATACGGTCCTGATTGGTACCCTGTTGGGACATCAAAAACCGCAAGTGCCGCAACCCACAATGTTGCTTCGACCGCTGAGCTGAAAGCAGCTGTTGTAGCAGCCAAAAGTGGTGACACCATTATCTTGACAAATGACAGATTTGAATTAAAATCCTCATTAAAAATTGATAAAAAGCTAACCATAAAGTCTGCTGATGCCAACAATAGGGCTACTGTTCAATATAACGGAGAACCAACAACCCCTGTATTTGAAATGAACCCCAAGGGCAAGCTTGTTTTGGAATCGGTGATACTAAATGGAACTGGAGATACCTATGCATTTGCCAGTTTAAAAGACAACATGTCCAGTCTATACAATTTGAACGTAACCGGCTGCGAAATATCGAATTTCGGTTATGTCTTGAAAGCGTATAAAAATTCGTTTTCGGAATACATAAAATTCCAATCCACACTTTTTAAAAACTGTGCAAATGGTTTGGAATTGTCAGCGGAAATCGATGACCGTGGCGATTACAATGCCGAGAATATCTACATCGACGATTGTCGATTTGAGAACATCCCTAAAAACATTGTTGATTACTATAGGGGAGGTTATGATGAATCTACTGTGGGAGGCAACCTAGTACTGACCAATAGCGCTTTTACGCAATGCGGTGCCAAGGAGGAAAATGGAGTGTTAATCAATACCTACGGTATCATTAATGTAGACATTTCAAATAATAGGTTCTTGAACAATAGCGTGAAAACTGTTGCCCGTTTGTGGGGTGCAAAAAATAATACGCACTCCAACAACGAAATACAAAACTCAGGGGAGCTGGTTGTAGAGGAAAACCTTCCGCTTAAGCTGATGTACTAATCGGAAATACTGATGAAAGTCTCCATATTTTTTCTATGCTCTTTTTTTTCACTTTGTCTTTGTGCACAGCAAATACCATCCAACAACGTTTTAAAAACAGAAGGGCTCCAAGCTTTTTTAAAGCGTGAGGTCAAAGATCAAATATCGCCTAATGGGGCATTGTCAGAGGCGCAACTTGCCGCCTATTTCAGAGAAAAATTTTCGGAACGCTTCTTTTACAATTACAAGACTTTTAAACAACGCCTTCCACACTACAACAAGCTTTATCAGAATCAAGAAAATCATAAACAACGAGCGTTTGACCATCTTGGGAAATACCCCGATTCCACACAATGGGTTTTGCCATTTAATTACTTGAACGGTCAAAAAGTGAATGCCTATGCGCTCCGTCATTTAGCAAGGCAGCACAAAATGGTGGATATTATTTTGCTTTATTTCAATGAAGGAAGAAACCCAAAATACATCCGTTATTTTGAAAACCAGATGGAATCGCTCAATGCGGCACTCCAATCCGGGGCCTACGAAAAAATAGAAGATGGGAACGGAGTGTATGAGGTTTTTAGGTCGGGTTACAGGATTCTCAATTGGCTGTGGATCCATAATATGATTCTCAATGAGCCGGAATATTCCGACCAGGACCAGCTGACAACCATTGCCACACTTTTACAGCATGGGCAACATCTCTATGAGCGGAACGATACATTCCAATCTGGTAACCACCAGACTAGAGGAATGTCTGCATTGGCTATGCTTTCTATCCTTTTTAGCGATTTTAAGGGTACGGATCTATGGTATGATAGAGCCATGAAACGACTTGGTGAGCATCTAGATAAAGAAATAAATAAAGACGGGTTTCAGTTTGAACGTTCTGTGCATTATCATATGAGTGATATCAACAATTACTTTTATGTGTACCAGTTGGCCAAACAAAACCGTATTCAAATAGCCAACGACTGGACTGTAAAACTTAGAGGTCTGTTCTCTACCCTTGTTAAGATAGCCTATCCCGATAAAAGTGCCCCAGTGCTTCAGGATGATACAGAGATTCCATGGGCGGAGAAAAATGACATTTCGGGAGTGATGACACTTGGTTACTTACTTTTTGAAGACCCTGAATTTGGGTACTTCGCTTCCAATAGGGTTAATGAAAGAATGTATTGGTTTTTGAGTCAGACACAGGTACAAATGCTCGAAAACATTCAGCGCAAAAAACCTTCTTACGGATCTCTGGCTTTTACAGACACACATTATTATATCATGCGCGAGGGTTGGAATGTCAATGACAAAATGATGGTGATAAGTTCTGGGCTCGATGACAAGAAGCCAGACCATCAGCATGGCGATATGCTGGGGATTCAAGCGATAGCAAACGGACATGCAATTTTACCGAACTACCAAGTGCGTTATTCCCTGGCGGATTTTGAGTTGTTTAAAAACTCAAAGGTCAAGAACGTCGCATTGGTCGACAACGAAATGCAGGGAAAAAAATGGACTTCCAACAAAGGAGGAAGTGGCTTTGGTAAGTTTGGAGGCTTGCCCAACCCTAAAGTAATTGCCTGGTCAACCAATGATAATTTTGATTTGTTCATTGGGAGTCACGATGGCTTTGAGGATGTGGGAGTAGACTATACTAGGCAAGTCGTATTTATAAAAGATGACTTTTGGATTGTAAAAGATAACTTTTCGTCTGAATCGGCACACAAATACAAACAAGTTTGGCAAGGCCATTACACCCATGAAAATGGCCCAAACCTTCTTCGAGCCACAGCTCCCGACGCAAGCGGCCATGATATTTTGCAGTTATCAAAATTGGACACTGTTGCTGGTTATGGAACAAGAGGAAAAAATTGGAGCGTGGTATCAAAAAAAGGTCAGAAGAATTTTAGTTTCCTAACTGTTGTTTATCCGTATCGGGGATACAGCAACAGAATAGATGAAACCAAGGATAAATTCACATTTTATGATTGGGAGGTGAACATGACCAATTGGAAAATGGCAGGAGAAAATCCTATTAGTATTAGTAAGGATAATCAATTTTATTTCT
The DNA here is from genome assembly GCF_005937185.1 of Flagellimonas algicola. GTDB lineage: Bacteria > Bacteroidota > Bacteroidia > Flavobacteriales > Flavobacteriaceae > Flagellimonas > Flagellimonas algicola. The sequence continues at coordinate 148,171 of NZ_VCNI01000001.1, forward strand.
TTGGTATAAAGGATTTAAAATTTGAAGACCTGAATATTCAAACCAATCTAGAGACAGATCTTTTTATACAGCTGAGCGGCAACAAACTCCAACTTCATGCACTGGGAACCGAGAAGAGTACATTGACCATTGCAGGTAAAAACAGAAAGGAAACAAAGATGGAACTTGAACCCGGAAAGGTCTTGGAATTCACCCGCAACCAATAGCCATTAAAACAGTAATTAATTACTGATCTTCACCAAAAAGGTGCTCTATTTAGCGACCTTGACATGCTTTATTTTTTAATATATCAAGTTGTATTACCAAGGATAAACTGTTCATTGGGGGATAATATTCATTGATTTTATGTTAAAAATTTGTGAGTTTTGCAAATAACCGTATTTTTGGTAAACCAAACTGGTTAACCAATTTTGAATGGTAAGGATTCCATATGTAATGTCACTTTAATTTGATAATAAGTAGGTCTTATTTCAAACTTTGAAGAACTGATTGAGCTGTTTGAAAAACTAAAGAGGGTATGGTGACCGAGGTGTTTTAATTGTAACCAACATAATAAATAACATGAATTTCAAAATAACAAAACCAACGTATACACATTATACCTTATTAGTGAGTATCATTTTGCTGTTTATTAGTTGTGTTGAAAGTAAAAAGAAAGAAACAGGTCATCTTGAAAAGGCGGAAATTGGACTTCATGCACAAGAGATTATACCTTTTTTCCAGCATTGGAACTTAATTCTAGGCGACGGTTCCAATGTGGGTACGGCAACCAACTTTGAGGATAAGAATTTCTTTTATGCGGCAGCAGACGACAATGGGGAATGGGTAGTGTTTAAAACACCAAATGCGGGCAACACCCATGGGACTTCCAACAATACAAGGACCGAGCTGGCACAGTTGAAAAAGTGGACTCCAATGGAGGAAGCCAAGATGAACGCTACCCTTAAAGTTATGAATGTATCCACTACAGGGGATGCTCGCGTTGCTTCAACCTACTCTGTGGTGGTTGGTCAGATTCATAGTGCGGATGGGCATGAGAACGAACCACTAAAAATATTTTACAAAAAATTTCCTGGTCATACCAAAGGCTCCGTCTTTTGGAATTACGAAATCAATACCGCAGGTGATGATAATTCAAAAAGATGGGATTATTCCTATCCCATTTGGGGCTATGATCTATCCATGGTTGGAACGGATAAAACCACCTATCCACCAGAACCGAAAGATGGCATTGCTTTAGGGGAAGAGTTTAGTTATGAGGTAGAAATAAGGGAAGGTATTATGCACCTTCAATTCACAAGTGAGGGGCATGAAACCAAAACATTTTCCAAAAATCTTATGACGTCTGAATATGCAAAACGCTCAGACATGCCAGAACAGGTAGCGAATTTATTTGTACCTGTTGGGCAAGATGGTGTGGAACGTGAAAATGCATATGCAGATGAGGGCCTCTTTTTTAAACTGGGCTGTTACAATCAAACCAATGGAAAAGACCCTAAAATAAACAAAGTTTGGTGTTCTGGAGCTGAAACCCATGGAGGTGATATTCAAAAACAATATACGGATGGAAACTATGCTGAAGTGTGGTTCAAATCCGCAAGTATCAGTATTAGTGATGATGCCATATCCAATGCAGGGTATTTCTTGGCCAATGATGGCCTTAGTAAGAAAACGGTCTATCCGCATGAAGTCATTCCTTTTATGGATAAGTTCAAAATACTAATGGGTAACGGTACACATGTGGAAGACCTCACCAAATTTGAACATGAAGATTTTTTCTATACCGTAATTGATGGTACACGGCGTTGGGTGGTGTATAAAACCCCTAATTCGGGAATTACTTCAAAAAACTCTAGCAATACCAGAACGGAGTTGCACGAAAAAAGGGAATGGACACCCAAAGAAGGAGGTAATCTCACTGGTACCTGCAAGGTTATGCATGTTTCTACTTCTGGGGATGCAAGGGTTGCCGCCTCCTATTCAGTTGTGGTAGGGCAGATTCATAGTGGTGATGGTCATGAAAATGAGCCTTTAAAAATCTTTTACAAGAAATTTCCAGGACAGAGCAAGGGATCCGTCTTCTGGAATTATGAAATCAATACGGAAGGGAGCAATTCAAAGAGATGGGATTATTCAACCGCGGTTTGGGGATATGACATGTCCGTTATTGGAAATGGAAAAAATGATTATCCCACAGAACCTGAGGATGGAATAGAACTGGGAGAAGAATTCAGTTATGAGGTAAATGTGTATAAAGGGATTATGTACCTCACGTTTAAAAGCGAGGATCATGAAACAAAAACCTTTACAAAAAATCTTATGGTTTCGGAGTACGCAAACAAATCCGACCTGCCTGCACAGGTGAAAAAATTATTTGTGCCGATTGGCCAGGACGGAATAGAGCGGGCTACTGCGTATAAAGGTGAGTTAGGCTACTTTAAACAAGGAGCGTATAACCAAACCAATGGCAAAAGCCCTGAAACCAACATGGTTTGGTGTGCAGGTGCGGAAACCTACGGAGGGGATATCCAGAAACAATATGAAAACGGCTGTTATACGGAAGTGTGGTTTAGGGAAGCGACAGTAGGGCCGGGGATGCCACCTAAATAGAAGAGCGTATAACCTAAAGACTTTATTAATAAAATAAGAATACTAGTATATGGAAACATTTGGAGCAAGCAAAGAATTTATAAAAGGAGAAGATTTGGATTGGGAAGTGGTTGGAGAAGGCCTAAAACGAAAAATTATGGGTTATGATGACAAGATCATGCTGGTAAAGGTGCACTTTGAAGTGGGTGCCGTGGGGCAGATGCACGAACACTATCATTCCCAAGTTACCTATGTGGAGAGTGGAAGTTTTGATGTTACAATTGATGGGAAAACCCAAACCTTAAAAGGAGGTGATTCCTTCTATATTCCGCCGCACGCCATGCACGGAGCGATTTGCACGGAGGCTGGGGTCTTAATAGACGTCTTTAGCCCCATTCGCGAAGATTTCATGAGCTAATAGTGTTAAAATCAAGATTTTACTTTTTTTAACGAAAAAATAACATATATTTGGTAAACCAAATTGGTTAACCAGTTTGGAATACCAATTAAAAACAACTAACTATGAAAACATAAGGCAACAAAAAAAGGATAGGTGCACGCCTATCCTTTTATAGATATCACTTCTTTGGAGGGAAGTAATACATAAACAAATACACTTTACAGTTACTTGTCAACACAAAACTACGGAATTCATTTGATTTAAGGAGACCAGTTGTGGTTGGCAATCAGCGAGCACAAGATCACAATGCACAATGTGAATAGAATTTTACTAATCAACATGAATTATTGAAACTAACTAAAACAAATGAATTTTAAATCGAAACTATTATTGATTGCGATATTGCTGGTCGGTATACAATCATTTGCCCAGGACTCTTATAGCGTTTCTGGAATCGTACAAGATGCAGATAATGTCCCCATTCCAGGGGTAAACGTTATCGTACTCAACACTACACGCGGTACTCAAACCGATTTTGATGGTAATTATGCACTTTCTGTTTCCGATAATGAGGTAATCCAATTTTCATACATCGGTTATGCCACACAAACGGTAATTATTTCTGGACAGGCAACTATCAACATTACACTTCAAGAAGATACCAGTGAGTTGGATGAAGTAGTTGTGGTAGGTTATGGTACCCAGAAAAAATCAACCTTGACAGGATCAATATCCAAAGTTGTCAATGATGATCTGGACCAAATTGCCGTATCCAGGGTTGATGAGGCCCTAATCGGTCAGGTATCGGGGGTGAACATTCAGGCCACTAATGCCGAAGCTGGGGGAGCACCCACCATTACTATTAGGGGCTTTGGATCTATAACAGCCGACTCCGGTCCTGCTTTGGTGGTTGATGGAATCGTGGTTAGCTCTGAATTTTTGGCAAATATTGATATGAACGATGTGGAGTCGTTTGAAGTCTTAAAAGATGCAGCCTCAGCAGCTATTTACGGTAGTGAAGGGTCAAACGGGGTTATTATGATTACCACGAAGAGTGGAAAAGCAGGTAAGACCCAATTTAGCTATCAAACGTACATAGGCTTTAAAGAAGCCCATGGCAGTGATGATTACAGGAAGAGTGTTGCTGATTGGGCTAGGATTGAGCAAGCCGCTACCGGAACACTTTCAGGTGAAACCCTGTACGCTCAGGATCTTGTTAGAATCACCGGAATTGACAGAGACTGGCAAGATGTATTTTTTGACGGAGGAAACGTCACAAGCCATTCTTTTTCTGCTAGGGGAGGGTCTGAGAACACTAAGTTCAGTGCTTCTTTAAGAGCCCTTCACGATGAGGGAGTTGTGATTACTGATGACTACACATCCTACATCGCCAATGTGAAGTTGGATACCAAATTGACCGATAAATTAAAATTTGGGCTTAGAGCTTCACCATCCTTCACCGAGCAAAGAAGATTACCTACATCAATTCATAATCCTACACGTCAATCACCATGGTTGCCTATTTATCATACTGAGGAAACTCTTGAATTTATAAATAGAAGCAATTATCCCGATGTCGGTGTTGGAGATTACTTCTTTGAAAACCATTTGGAAAACAGGGATTATGACAATGATGGCAATACGGAAAGACCTCGTACATCAGGTGATTCCAACCCATTTGCACAATACGTAGAGAGAGAGCATTACGAGGATAATACCAAGTTGTTCGGTTCTACATACTTTAGCTACGAAATTTTGGATGGACTTACCGCAAAAACATCTCTGGGGATTACCTTAGAACAAAGAACCCGAAGAAGATGGGACGGAACAAAACATCATGCAGCCGGTAATAGCAGGGCGCAATACAATTTACAGAATAGATTCCGTACAAGACTGATTTCCGATAATACGCTAAACTATAGCAAAACATTTGGTGATCATGATCTTGGTTTGCTTGCTGGGATGACAATTCAGCAGCGAAAATCCGAGGAAAGTATTACTACTGGAAACGGATATTCCAATGATTTACTTAAAAATCTGCAAGGAGCAACGGCAATAGCCAGTTTTTCCGAGGTGAATACTGAACTTAGAAAAGTAGGTTACTTTGCCAGGGTCAATTATGCCTACAAAGACAAGTATCTATTTAATGCTTCCTTTAGACGGGATGGAAGTTCAGTTTTTGGGGTAAATTCCAAATACGGTAATTTCCCGGCGGTATCAGTCGGTTGGAATGCAGCCAGAGAAGATTTCTTGAGCAGTAGTGATATAGTAAACAATTTAAAGTTTAGGGCTAGTTACGGTCTTACCGGTTCCGAGAATTTTAATGTGGGAGACCAAACCGTAAATGTATGGCCATATTTGGCACTATTGCAAAACTCCAATGCCATTGTTGACGGAAGTGTGGCCGCCGGTGTTTCGCCGCTTAATATTGCAAACGCATTGTTACAATGGGAAGCATCCGAAGAATTCACCGTTGGTGTGGATTACGGATTTCTTAACAACAGAATATCAGGTTCCTTGGATTATTACCAAAGAAACAGTGATGAGTTACTATTAAATAATCCCGTTTCGTATATCACTGGCTTTAACAATGGTATCGTGAACTTAGGTGAAGTCCAAAACAAAGGGTTGGAACTTGAACTTAGAACGAGAAATATTGTAAGCGAGAAGTTTCGTTGGAGCTCTACTTTAATTGCATCCACAAACCAAAATGAATTATTAAGTTTTGGAGATTCGAACAACGCACTCATTGAAGACACCTATGGTAGAAACTCCCAATGGATCAACAGAATAGGCGAGCCTATATCATCTTTTTGGGGCTATGTCGTGGATACGGATGTCTATGACGACACCCAGTTTAGAACTACTTATGTAGACAATCCCTGGAATCGAATTAATGGTCAAGCCGATGATACCATAGTAAAAGACCTTAATGGTGATGGAATAATTACGGAAGAGGATAAGACCATTTTAGGAGATCCTTACCCAGATTTATTGTACAGTTTTACCAATGACTTTCAATTTGGCGCCTTTGATCTATCATTTCAGGTTCAAGGAAGCCTAGGGGCCCAGGTTAATAATATTGGAGATCAATATTTCTATAATTGGTTTGGAAACAGAACAAGAAGTGGGGGAGAATTGCAAGCAGTTACCGACGGTCTTGTTCCACATACCTCATTCATTCAAGAAAAAGTATTGACAAGTGAAGTTATTGCGAGCGCGGATTACTTTTCATTGCGAAATGTAAACCTCGGATATAATTTTTCGGATGATTTGACATCTAAATTGGGCTTAAGCAATTTAAGAATTTATGTGACCGGTCAAAATCTGATTTACGTCACTGCGGATGATTATCACGGTTTTAATCCAGAACACGATGATAATGGAAATCCCAGGGCCTATGGCTCCCAAAGAGCAGGAACGCCAATATTCAGAACCATGACTTTAGGTTTGAACATTGATTTTTAATTACTAAAAAACAAACTATGAAACATATAAAATATTTAGTCTTTGCCATCACGGCATTTGTGCTTACTTCCTGCAGTGATGAGTTTTTGAACCCTTTACCGGACACTTCGGTAGCCGTGGATGCTTTTTTCCAATCCGATGAGGATGTATTGGCCGGTGTTATTGGGATTTACGACGCCCTTCAAGGGGTAAATGAAAATACAGTGACCAATATTGGTACCGCCAATAGGGGAGTGCAATTTGAACACTTATTGACCGAGCACAGAACGGACAATACAAGAAATGCGACCCTCGAAGGTTCCAAGTCAGATTTCCATAGATATGTGGTCAACGCCAACAATGTGGAATCCGAAGATTATTACGCTTCTATGTATGAAGTGATTTTCAGAGCGAACAATATCTTAAACTTTATTGATGTTGCAGATGCTGGTAACCGAGCAAGGTATACGGCAGAAGCCAAGTTTTTAAGAGCGTATGCTTACTTCAAATTGGTAAGATTATATAGCGATGTTCCCTTGGTAACTGAAGTGGTAGGGCCAACAGATGAAGAAGCCCTGTTTACCAGAATCCCAGAAGAACAGATTTACACTCAAATTGTGGCCGATTTGCAAGAAGCTGTGGATGTTTTGGATAACTCTTTCAAATCAAGAGCTTCAAGAGCATCAGCACAAGCCCTTCTGGCAAAGGTATATTTAACTCAGCCCAGTCCCAATTATACCGGTGCTGAGCAACTATGTGAAGCCATTATCAGTAGTGGGAACTTTGCGTTGGAACCTAACTTTTATGATGTGTTCTATTCCGAATTGAATGATGAGATCATTTTCGCTATTCAATACGAATCCGGAAATGCCCTGGAAAGTCAAAGCTTTTCATCAGAATTCACCTCCGCCATTCGCGCCGGTAGGGAAGATGGGCAGAACATAGTCAATGACAATCTAATCACTGATTTTGTGGCCTTTGGCGGTGCAAGAACCGCTATTTCATACACTACGGTCAATGGTTCCAATGAAGTGGCCAAATTCTTCCCAGATGGATTTGATTCCACGGCTGAACCAGACCCATACGGACCCAATGCACGGAATGCAGGTAATGATTATATAGCTATACGTTATGCGGATGTGCTTTTGATGCACGTGGAAGCAGCCATAGGTTCAGGAACCACCACCTCTGATGCGGGTGCCTTGGTGTCATTTCAAATGATCAGGGATAGGGCGTTTCCAGAAACGGCACCAAATATAATATCCAGTGTATCCAAACAAGAACTATTGGTTGAAAGACGAGTGGAGTTGGCATTTGAGAATCAGCGTTGGTTTGATTTGCTACGATTTGGAGTGGCGGATGAGGTTTTGACGGCCCATGCTGCCGAAATGGGATATATCTATAATTCCAGGGCCTTGTTGTTACCAATCCCGGCAAGGGAAATAAACATAAGTAAAGGTCTGTTAACACAGAACCCAGGCTATTAATTATTATTCAAAAGACAATGAGATATAACGTAAAAATATTTAACACGACGAGACTAGTGCTCTTAGTTTTGGTCACTGCAAGTTTTATGGTGAGCTGCGTTGGGGACGAACTTTTTCGAGATGAATTTCCAGATTCAAATTCCAAGGTAGACACCATTTTTCCAGATGCAAATTTTGCATATGCTTCCACCTCGGAAGACTTTAGAACCATTAGATTTAACAATCTTTCTTCAGAAGCAACTGCATTCGCTTGGGATTTTGGAGGAGGTAATACTTCTACAGATCAAGATCCTACATTCACATTTGAAGATGGGGAAGGTACATATCCAGTAACGTTAACAGCAACTGATGGCAATGGTGAATCAGGTTCGGTAACAATAGATGTTATTGTGGTTGAGGGCCCATTTCAGCCTATCATCCTTGAAGCTGGATTTGAAGATGACACCCTGCCTGACGGTGGTGGTGATGGTCGTGACTCTTGGAGAAACAGCGATTTGGGTGGCGTAATTCAGATTACGGGTAGCCCGGTAACTTTTGGAGATCAAGGAGGAAAATTGCCATTACCTGCCGGAGATCGCGCTGGTTATCAAGAAATTACCGTTGATCCTGATACCAATTACGACTTGAGTTTTTGGTATACAATGTTGAGCGGTTCTTCAGACCCTAGGCTAATTGTCTCCGTTCTGGGAGTTACGGAAAATGGGGGTACGTTTACCACATTGGAAGAAGTCGCTGACGGAACCATTGGGTCAATAACGGTCACTGATGACTCTGAGCCTGATGTTTATGTGCAGGCGAAGCTATCTTTTAATTCGGGTGGTAATAATACGGTGGCTATCTTTTTTACCAATGGAGATGTTGAAGCTAGATTGGATGATTTCACCATTGATATAGGAGCAGCTGGAGCAGTGCCACCTTCGGTTGGTTTTACCGCTTCTCAGAGTGAAGTCGACTTTTTGGAATATACGTTCGCAAATTCGTCAACAGGGGCAACGAGCTACGAATGGGATTTTGGAGATGGAAACACATCAACTGAAGAGTCTCCAACCCATGTTTATGCCTCAGCTGCAGAGTATACGGTTACGCTCGTGGCTACGAACGAATCAAACCTTTCAAATTCACTAGCACAGAACATTAACATACTTGCACCGGTTACGGCAGATTTTACTTTTCAGGTAGATCCGGACGATTATAGAACGTATACGTTCACCGATGCTTCCGAAGGAGCTGAAATGTTGTTGTGGGAATTTGGTGATGGATTCCAGTTTACTGGAATGGATCCTTCACATACCTATACTGAAGATGGTATTTATACGGTGACTTTGACTGCAACCAGTATTACAGGAAATACGCATGTGGCTACTGAGGACCTGGTAGTATCTGACGGATTTGTTGTTCAAGTGCTCAACGGAACTTTTGATGAGTTTACGGTCAACACCGGTGATAATGCGGATGCTTGGGACATGACTCCCAATAGCACCGTAGTTGATAATGATGGCAACACCGTTCCTAGCCCGTACGATCCACTTTGGGATAATGGAGCTTTGGATTCCTGGCTCGAAACAGAATATGGGGATGACAGTGAACAGGCTGGCTCCACCAGTGATGGAAATAATGGTACAAGAGGTGGAAAACTGGATGAGAGAGGACGTAGATTGTATCAGGTAGTACCCGTTCAGGTAGGAGAGACCTATACCTTCTCCATTGATGCAAGGACCACCGCGGCCGGAATCACATCCGAAGTGTTTATATTGAATACTGAGATTGCCGATGAAACCGGTATCAACGCCAATCTTGGGGCAGACGCGGATGTTGATGCTTATTTTGCAATTCCTAATATTTTCGACACTGATGGTGATGCTTATGCTACGCATACATTTCAATTCACAGCATCAACCAATGAAATTGTTATATATGTAAGGAACATAGATGTGGTGGATGGTTCAGCAGAGGCCTTCTTTGATAACGTTGAAATCACAAATTAGTAACACACAAACCATTGTTTAGGATAAAAACCATCCGGACTGACATTTCAGGTCCGGATGGTCACTAAAAAAGAAATGAAGAACACAGCGGTAGACATCCAAACGAATGTTGCAAACAAAAACTCTTAAATGAAAGTTCTCCAAAAGAAATATCTGGTACTTTTTATAATGGCCTTTTCGGTTGTTGTTGTCACGGCTCAAAGAGATACCAATAGTGTTGCGGCATCAGATGTTAAACCAGCAAAGAAGAAACAAAAGAAGAAGAAAAAGGTAAAACTTCCGAGCATTGATTTGAGTCATTGGAAGGTGACCATTCCTGAAGGCAAAGGCAAGGGAGGTGCCATAAGTGTTGCCCCCCCGGAGATTTTGGAATATGCAACCAATGAAACCTTAAAACCATATATGTACAATGATTCCACAGCAGGTGCCTTGGTGTTTTATGCATTTCCAACCGCGGCCACTACCGCGAATACGAAATATTCCAGATCGGAGCTGCGTGAACAAATGGTACCAGGAAACGATAATGTGAACTGGACCTTCCCACAAGGCGGTACCCTAAAGGCCAAATTGGCCATGGATGAGGTGTCCCGGGATAAGAATGGGAAGTATCACAGGGTGATTATTGCACAAATCCATGGAAGATTGACCAATGAGCAAAAAGAACTGATTGGACAGAAAGATAACAATGCACCACCCATCCTAAAAATATATTGGCATAATGGGAAAATTAGGGTGAAGACCAAAGAATTGGTAAATCCAGCGGTTTCTTCAAAAGGAATTTTGTACAAGGAGGCTTGGAAAGATGACAAAGGAAAGAATTTCCAGGAAGAAGTAGGTTTCGGGAAGTTCAATTTGGAGGTCAAGGTTTCGGATGGTAAAATGGTAGTCTCGCTCAATAAAAATGAGTTTTTCGTTTACGACAATCCAAGTATTAAGCGATGGGGAATCTTTGAAAACTATTTTAAAGCAGGGAATTATTTCCAATCCCGAGATGAAGGAGCATATGCCAAAGTCAAGTTTTACGAACTATCAGTAACGCATTAGTAATAGGTTTAATGAGCAACTATACACATATATTAGGCTTGCCACTTGTACTCTTTATGGGTTTGATCCTATTCAATTGTGAACCATCTTCAGAGGAGGTCCCAGAAACCACACAAGTGGAGGATGACCCAATGGAAGATGTGGTTGATGATACGGTTTCGGAAAATGAGGAACCAGACTATTTGCTTCCAGAAATTGATTTGAGTCATTGGAAAGTAACCTTGCCAATTGGAGGGCCCGATGAAGTAAAACCACCAGAAATTCTGGATTATGCCACTAATGAGGCATTGCTTCCATATATGTACAACGATTCCACAGATGGCTCGTTGGTTTTTTACACCTTTCCAGGGTCGTCCACTCCTAATTCCACGTATTCCAGAACAGAATTGAGGGAGCAAATGGTGCCAGGGAGCAACAGCACCAATTGGACTTTTTCCGAAGGAGGGAGAATGAGGGGAACCCTTTCAGTTCCTTTTATTTCGGAAGATGAAAATGGGAATAAATATCGGACCATAATCATGCAGATTCATGGCAGATTGACCAACGAACAACGGGATTTAATTGGAGAGGATGATAATAATGCGCCACCAGTTTTAAAGATCTATTGGAATGACGGTAAAGTTAGGGTGCACACTAAAAAATTGAAGGATTTGAATGTGTCGGATGAAGAATTATTGACTACTTCGGCATGGGAGGATGATGAACCCTATTCTTTTCCCAACCCTGTGGGCACAGAAAAATTCTCATTGGAGGTAATCGCGACAGAAGGGCGCATTGAGGTAATATTAAATGGCGAAGAGTCATTTATTAAGGAAAATGAAGATCTAGAAAAGTGGGGAGTATTCGAAAACTATTTTAAGGCAGGCAATTATTTAATTAGCAAAGATGAAGGTACATCTGCTACTGTAAAATATTATGAATTAGAGGTTGAACATTGAGTTAGTTAGGTTTTGATAGCTATTGGCCAATTTTGTTGGCCAATAGTTAATCAAACAGCATGAAAATTTGGGAGTTGGCATTACTATAAACTATGTTTTCCTGATTAGGACAAATTGATTAAATTTAACAAACCAATCTGGTTAACCAATTTTATTTGAGATAATTTATGAGAGTTGACATTCTTACTAAGAGCGAAAACCGGGAGGTACAAAAGGAAATAATTTCCAAGTTACGTGACTTGATTAATTATAAAAATTTGGAACCTGGAGACAAGTTGCCTTCCGAAAGGATGCTTTCTGAAAAATTTGGTGTCAGTAGAAGCAATGTTAGGGAGGTTATTCAAAAATTGGAATTTTTTGGCATACTAAAGTCCAGACCTCAAAGCGGAACCTTTATCGCGGATATCGGGCAGATAGCCATGAGTGGCATGATGGATGATATTTTAAGGTTGGAAGATCCTGATTTTAAGTCCTTGGTGGAAACACGGATCCTGTTGGAACTTAAAACTGTACGTTTGGCGGCATTAAGGCGGACAGATGAAGATTTGACGAAAATGAGGCAAGCCTTGGATGCCTACAAGGAGAAGGTCTTGAACGGACAAAAAGCTGTCGAGGAAGACCTACTGTTTCATCTGGCAATAGCTCAGGCAAGCAAGAACAGTACCATGAATACGTTCATGTTGATTATTACCCCGGAGATTATTACAAATTTTGAAAAGTACCATGTTTGCGATGCCAACCTCTCCTTTCAGGGAATTCAGGAACATGAAGATATTTACGAAGCAATAAAAGATCAGGATCCAAAAATGGCCAAGGAAAAAATGAAGGCGCATTTTAAGATCTTGTATCAATATTGCTATAACATTTAATGGTCATTGTAATTAGGGTAAAAACAAAAATGCACGCTTTTGTTTTTGCTAATTGAAATATTTGGAGGGAAGAAAACTAAACGGAATACGATAGCTGTTCCTACCTATCTGTAGGAATTACTTATCATGTTTAAGATTCAAAAGTGTTTGATAAATAGGGCTGGTTTGGATTGGAACCATTTTGCCTACAGGGAAAACTCTTGTCGTACTTCCTTAAAACTTTAAAAAGATGAAATTAAAAGGCTTACGTTGGTGGGTAATAGCATTAATATGCATTGCTACCGTAATCAACTACATAGATAGAACGGCATTTGGTGTTATGTGGCCCGAAATGGGCAAGGATTTAGGCATGGATGAGGCGGATTATGCTGTTATGTTGAATGTCTTTATGATTACCTATGCACTGGGCAAATTCCTGTCAGGAAAACTCTACGATCAGATCGGTACGCGATTTGGTTTTGTGTTCTCCATTGCCTTATGGTCAGCTGCAGCCGTACTTCACGCATTTGCCAGAGGTTTGGTGTCACTATCAATAGTGCGTGCCATGTTGGGTCTGGGTGAAGCGGGTAATTGGCCGGGAGCCGTAAAAAGCAATGGGGAATGGTTTCCTGTTAAAGAACGTGCCATTGCCCAAGGTATTTTCAACGCTGGAGCCTCTTTAGGTAGCGTAATAGCACCAGCCTTGATCGCATACTTGTATGCACAATTTGGATGGCGTACAACCTTTATCATTTTAGGTTTGGTCGGTTTTGTATGGATTTTCCCTTGGCTAATCGTCAACAAGGCAAAACCAGAGAAACATCCATGGATCACCGAAGAGGAAAGGAACATGATTCTCTCTGACCGAATTGCCCCTGTTGAGGAAACCCAAAAAGAAAAAGGATCTTCCCTAGCAAAAATTCTGAGCTACAGAGAATCTTGGGGTGTTCTGGTTTCAAGATTTTTTATAGAGCCAATTTGGTGGTTGTTTGTAGGATGGATGCCATTGTATTTAAACTCAAAATTTGGTTTTAGCATTGAAGAAATAGGATCAACCATATGGATTTCCTATCTAGGCGGAATGGCAGGGAGCATTTTGGGCGGATGGTTTTGTGGTAAACTGATGGAAAAGCATTCGGTTGATTATTCAAGAAAGATGTCCATTCTTATAGGAGGTGTCCTGATTTTCTTGGGACTCTTGGGAATCATATTCTTCGTGAAAGGCAATAATCCAATGACCTTCATTTATATTGTGGCCTTGGTACTATTTGGTTTCCAATTTGCCATTGGCAATATCCAGACCCTTTCTAGTGACCTGTTAAAAGGCCCTTCAGTTGGAACATTGGCAGGTCTGGCAGGTACGGTAGCTGCTATTTCGGTTATTATCATGAACTGGCTTATACCAAAGATAACCACGGTCTCGTATACCCCTGCATTTATAATAATTGCCGTACTAGCCCCACTGGCAGTACTATCCATATACATTTTAATAAGAAAAATAAAACCAGTCGAACTCGATTCGATATAACGCACATCAAATAAAAAGACAACAAATGATATCAAAAGGAAAAGTAGCCGTTGTAACAGGTGCAACAGGCGGAATTGGCTTTCAAGTTGCAAAAAGACTCGGAAAGGATGGATACACTGTGATCTTGAATGGAATAGAGGATGAAGTTGGAGCCCAAAGAATAAAAGAACTAACCGATGAAGGCATCACAGCAGAATACTACGGTTTTGATGTTACCAATGAAGAAGCTGTAAACGCCAACATCAACACTATAGGGGAAAAGTATGGAAAAATAGATGCACTGATAAACAACGCGGGAGGTCTGGGAGGAAGGTCCAGGTTTGAGGAGATGACAACGGAATTCTATAGAGGGGTAATGGCCTTGAATCTTGATTCAACATTTTTCGTTTCCCGAGCGGCCATACCTTATCTTAAAAAAGGAGAAACCCCATCAATTATTAACTATACTTCCATAGCAGGATGGAATGCGGGTGGACCTGGCGCAGGTATCTATGGCACTTCAAAAGCAGCCGTGCATGCCATTACAAGGGCATTGGCAAAAGATCTTGCGGAATATGGTATTCGCGTGAACGCTGTATCTCCAGGGACAATTGATACACCATTTCACACACAGATCAAATCTACCAAACCAGAGGTATTTGCTTCCTGGAAAAACAATATCTTACTAGGGCGATTGGGACAACCCGAGGAAGTTGCTTCCGTTATTTCGTTTTTGGTGGGTAATGATGCGGCATTTTTAACAGCCGAAACCATCCAAGTAGGTGGTGGACAAGGTTTAGGAATATAAAATGGGAATGAAGAGATTAGAAGGAAAAATAGCTGTCGTTACTGGAGGCTCAAGAGACATTGGGCGGGCCATTTCGGTTAAGCTTGCCAAAGAAGGCGCAAAATTGGTTGTGAATTACTACAACTCTGAATCAGCGGCCATGGAAACCATTGAAGAAATAAAATCTTTGGGACAGGAAGCCATTGCCGTAAAAGCGGATGTTTCAAATCTGGGCGACATCAATAACCTTAAAACAAAGGTGATTGAAGCTTTTGGAGGTAAGGTTGATATCCTAGTAAACAATGCCGGAGGGCTTTTCGCCAGAAAAACATTGGGAGAATTTGATGAAAGTTTTTACAACTTGGTCATGAATGTAAATTTTAAATCCACGGTGTTCGTGTCCCAGGCTTTTGAACCCATAATGGGCCAAGGAGGCTCAATCATTAATCTATCATCCTTGGCAGCAAGAGATGGCGGAGGAGGAGGCTCGGCCTTGTACAGTTCTTCAAAAGGGGCGGTTAGTACATTCACCAGGGCCATGGCCAAAGAACTCGGACCCAAAGGAATTCGAGTAAACGCCCTTTGTCCTGGCTTAATAGGAACCAAGTTCCACGATGACTTTACCAAAGATGAAGTTCGTTCCAAAGTAGCATCCGGCACGCCGTTAAGGAGAGAAGGAACAGCTCAGGAAGTTGCTGATTTAACGGCTTATTTGGCCTCTGATGAAGCCTCTTTTATAACTGGGAACAATATTGATATTAACGGTGGCTTGGCGTTTAGTTAAGAAAAAAAGAGGAAATCTGAACTGCTGGACAGTAGGTTTTTGATTTGCTCGAAACACTTGGATAACTTTAGATAATCTCGCATTAAATGGCGAGTATCAAATTGTAAAATGGCCGAAAAGCGAACTCTATTTAAAAAATTAGTTGCCCTTGTGCTGGCTTTCGGCCCTGGTATTTTTGCCATTGGTTATACCATCGGTACAGGAAGCGTTACTTCAATGATTGTGGCGGGGAGCACGTATGGTATGCAACTTTTATGGGTGCTATTGCTCAGTTGTTTTTTTTCTGGGATTCTCATTCATGTTTATGGCAATTTTACCCTGATTACAGGAGAAACTGCACTATTTGCGTTCAAAAAACACCTTAAATGGGGCAAGGTCATGGCAATTCTGGTCATCATGGGAATTGCTTTAGGTCAGTGGAATTCTTTGATGGGAATTATGGGAATTTCCGCTAATATCATTTATGAGATATTCGCGATTTACTTTCCACAAATCTCTGAAAACAAATATGAAATAGTGATTGTCATCGCTGTGTCGGTCACGTCTATTTTATATGCCCTTCTTTTGGTGGGCAAGTATTCTTTCTTTGAAAAGATCCTGGTCATTTTTGTCACTATAATGGGATTCTCCTTTCTAATATCCCTATGTATGGTTTACCCATTGCCCGTTGATGTGGTACGGGGACTTGTTCCCAGTATTCCAGAAGTGCCAGGAGGTAAAATGCTGGTGGCCGCGTTTGTTGGAACCACCATGGCAGCGGCAACTTTTTTATCACGTCCACTATTTGTAAAAGGCAAGGGTTGGACGGTTAATAATCTTAAGGAACAAAAAAAAGATGCGATCTTGGCAGCCATCTTGGTATTTGTAATTAGCGCTGCTATTATGGCGGTTGCCACCGGGGCACTTTTTTATGATGGAAAACCGGTAACCCAAGTATTGGATATGGTCAACACTTTGGAACCTGTAGCCGGGAAATTTGCACTGACGCTGTTCTTTTTTGGAACCCTAAGTGCTGGACTTTCCTCAATATTCCCCATTTTACTGATTGTCCCCATTTTAATTGCAGACTTCCAATCGGGGGAATTGGACACCAGTTCCAAACAGTTCAAACGAATTACGGCCTTTGCTTGTCTGTTTGCCCTAATTGTTCCCATATTTGGGTCAAACCCGGTTGAGATGCAGATTCTTTCCCAGATTTTCAATGTTTTTGTGCTGCCCTTGGTAATCATCGGGATTCTGCTGCTGATCAATAACAAAAAATTGATGAAGGGAAATAAGACAGGGACATGGATCAATATAGGCCTAATTGCTGCACTGTTCTTTTCCCTAATTATCTCTTACAATGGAGTATTGGCATTGACCAATTATTTCTAGAAATTCCATTTGATTTTTTACCAATAAAAAAATAGCAAGTCCATTTTTGGAATATCAATGCGAGTTTTCGCCTATCCAAGTTCTGAATGGAGAAGCCTTGTCCCTGCTTACCACTATTGTTTGAGGTAAGTCAACTATATCATGGGTCTTAAGGGTTACTTCAATTTTGCCGTAGCTTCCACTCTCAAAAGCATCTATTATGGCTTTGGAAAGTATAAACTTTCTATTCGCCCTAAAAAAACGATTATCCAATAGGCCCTCCATTTCTTTCAATGTCAATTCCGAAGAGAATTTGTTGTAATGGGAATCCACTACATAGGTAATCCCCAGTAACGAGTACGCTGCAATGATTTCCTTCTGATTCAACAACTTAAAGGTAAAGGCATCTTTCACCTTGATTCTGGCATCTGGAGCAATATTCAAGGATTCCTGATTTTGCTTGTTTGACAGTAAAAACAAACCAAAGTAAACCATATGCAAAAGCAGGATAAACAGGAGGGCAACAAGTGTATCCTTGGTATAAAAAACAAACGAAAGGGATAGCCGTTGCCCCTCAAAAAAGAGATGATCCAACAACTCGTTCAATAGAATGGTGAAAATGATCACGCTTAGGGTGTGCAAGGTCAGCTGATAAGTTACCCTTTTGACGAAATCCTTGTTTAATGGCATTTTGCGATTGAGCCAGCGAATTCCCAATGCGTAAAACTCGATAATCAAATAGGTGGTCAGCACATCTACCAAATAGTAATAGATATGCTGAACATCCATATTTTGAAAATTGTAGGTAATCAGAAAATTGAGGGAGGTAACAGATACGGTAACGATCCAAATATAAGGTCGTTTAAAAAGCAAATTCTGGTTTATTTTTGTTGCCTCCCCCATGTCCTTGTGCATCATTTGTCAATGCGTTTAAATCTATATCCGGATAGATACAATGAAGAAGTACCATCCGATTCTTTTTTCAATTTAACAGTTTCCCCGCCAAAGAAATCAAAATTGTAGCCAGGAATTACTGCCAGCTCTTCCGATATTGGTGATAAACCTAATTGAATACCCATTTCCCTTGGATATTTGCCACTTCCCTGAATCTCCAAGACATTTTCTGAATTAATAAACAACTGAAGCTTGTCAATGGTTTGGTAGTCATTATCACTATAATTGGCCACGGTGTAGGTACCCACAGCTCTTTTCCACGAATTGGGTATTGTTTTGGTCCTTATTTTGGATCCCATAACATGTCGAGTACCACTTTCAAATTGTTCGCCAATGATTATCTCTCCTTCGGATTCTTTCCAAAAAACATCCATGGCATGAATTTTTACGCCCATGACTTTTACATATAATTTGATAAGCCCATTGGAGTAGGGTACACCTACCCCTTTCTTGTTCTCCGCTTTGAGATCAACATCAAAAGCATTACCATTTCTCTTAAAGTTTAATAGTCCAATGGAGGTGCTATAGGTACCTTCAATTTTCTTGAAATCCTCGTTGCTAAGCGTAACTTTTTTGTAGTTGACTTTCGGTTTTTCCGCTTGGTGATTTTTAGAAGCTTTGTACTTTTTACCCATGAAGGCATATAATTTTCCCCAGCTGTCCCAATGGATGGAGCTACTGGAATTGGAGTTACTACAAATCACGATGGAAGTATCCAGTTCTGGAATAAAAAAGATGTAGGAATAAAAGGGCTCGTGGACTCCAGCTTTTTTTACGCGGGTATGCCCAGTTTTCAAGGGTAATAGTTCCCACATCAACCCTATTCCCGTATCAAACGCCAAAGGGGCATTGGTAAACTGCTTTTGGAGTGCATCTTCAACCATGGCATCGCTTAGAAATCCTCGAGCACTTTTTCGTCCTGTTTTGGTGTACAACCGAGCTATTTTAAGCATATCAGCGGCGCTCGAGGTTACCCCATCTGATCCTGAATGGCTGTATTTGTAGGTTTCTGTTTCCACCTCACGCACATAGCCCTTGGTATTTTTGGCAGGGCCAAAATAGGAATGGGTCATCTGCAGCGGTTTAAAAATGTTCTCTTCAACATAGTCTTCATAGGGCATCCCGGATACACGTTCTACAAGCAAGGCCAATAGGTCAACGCCCCAATCTGAATATTGATAAACCCTCCCCGGCGGGGAAATAAGATATTCTTCCTTGGAATTTTGCAAGAGATGCTCTAAAGGTTCAGGTTCTTTCTTCATGAATCCTTTGGCTCGTAACCTCGGTAGGCCAGCATAATGGGAAAGCATATGCCTAATGGTAATTTTACTGTCCTCTCCAAAATGGGATTTCATGGCAAAGTCGGTCACGTAATGGGAATACGCCTCATCCAAATCAACAAGCCCATCGGTGCATAACTTTAGGACAGCGGTTGATGTAATGATTTTGGATACCGACCCAATGGGATATTCTGTGTCTTTGGTTGCCTTGGTGTTTTTGGACTTGTCCGAGAATCCAAACCCTTCCGACATAATCAACTGATTTTCAATTTCCATGGCAATACTTACACCGGTAATATTGTGCTTTTTCATTTTTTTGAGGATGTGCTTCCTGAAATCTTGTTTAAAGCTGGACAGTTCCTCTGGTGAAAACTTTTTTTGAGCGTTCAGGGTTCCTAAAAATAGCAGCCCAAGTACTACAAGTGCGTTTTGATAATGTTTCATGATTCTAATTCGTTTTTGATTAAATGTTGGATGAATGTAGTGGTGATTGGGCACCAGAATCGCATAAAACCATTCAAAACAAAGTGAATCGCTATAAAATTTAGATTCAATCACAGCTTGAGGTTTAGGGTACCTAGAATTCTGATTTTGAAATTGATTTGCTTAAAGAGCGTTTCCTTATAGATTAGGCAAATTGCAAATGGCAAACTTAGTAAGGTAAGGGTCATTGGGCTCTTCCAGAATGTAAAGGATTAGAAAGTAAGCTTTGTTTTTGGGGAGTATTTTGCATTTGGCTGGAAAATATTGGAAATTAACTAAGGTTAATTGTATATTTGCACCCGCAAAATAGGTCGCGTAGCTTCCCGAAAAACAAATCGGGACTGGCAGCTTCGCCACGCGACATGAAATAGCAAGGTCGCGTAGCTCAGCTGGATAGAGCATCTGCCTTCTAAGCAGACGGTCGAAGGTTCGAATCCTTCCGCGATCACGAATAAATGAAAGAAGTTCCTGTATAAATCAAGCTTGCTTGGATTTGTAGATGGAACTTTTTTATTTTCAGCACGGAGCGGTAAAGGAAGTGCCCAGGAAATTCTTCCGTGATTACCCTAAAGCAAGAGAAGCCCTGAAAGTAATTTCAGAGTATTTATTTTATATAACTGCTTATCAACATCCAGTTCATATAAATCCCTACTGCCTCGGTAATCTTCCCATCGCTTGATATGCTCATTTCCAGATGTACTTTTAACCCATACATGTCAGGTTAGATCAAGCTAATTTTAATTTTTTAAGTTTGTTTATAGTCAACTAAGGGAAAGTGTCAACATAGTGCTCCTATGGGCATCGGATTATCTATGGATCAGGGAAATTTATGGTCAAAATTTAAAGCAGGCGACAAGTCCGCATTCGAATCCGTTTATAATTTATGTATTGATGATATGTATGCATACGGATTGAAACTGGATACGGATAGGGAACTCGTCAAGGACTGTATCCAAGAAGTATTTATTGACATCTATGAACATAGAAATGCCATAGCCGAACCGCAAAACATCAAGTTTTATATCCTCAAAGCACTAAAACACTCTATATTCAAAAAAAGGAAAAAGGAAAGAAAGAAGACAAAATTCCATGAACAACCTGGACTGAGCTTTAGTGCTGGTCAGAATTTCGAAGACCGAAGAATTTTGTCCGAATTGGATGCGGAAAAAAAGCGTTTGGTCAATGAGGCTCTAGAGACTCTAAGCACAAAACAGAAAGAAATCATGTATTTACGGTTCAGTGTGGGCTTAAGCTATGATGAGATTTCCGAAATCGTAAAGATTGACCATGCTTCCGTTAGAAAACAGGTATATCGCGCCGTAAAAAAGTTAAGAAATAGCAAAGCTTTCGACGATTACAAGGGTATTGTTTTATTCTATTCGATGTTAAGGGTGTTTTAGTAGCCGCATTTAATATGCTGTTATTCAATCAATTATAACAACATTGTTCTTCCGTCAACGAAAATTCTAAAAAAAATCTTAAAAAAAGTGTCCACAAAGTGCAAACTTTTGTCCCTATAGGATAAATAGCATAGCCTTGGAGGATTTGACCAAATATCTTGATGACGAAAAATTTGTAGACTGGATAGCCCATCCCACTACTGAAAAGGATGCATATTGGGCAAACTTCATTAAAGAAAATCCTGAAGAGGAATCCAAAATCCGCATCTTAAAGGAGTATCTCGGAACTTTGCAAGCATCCAATGAAAAACTTTCCCAAAACCAAAAACAGAAAATTTTAGATCAATTGTATGTGAGGACTGGTTTGGGTAATTCCCGCCGAAGCCCCATATATCTCAATTTTCTTAAATACGCCGCCGTCTTTGTAATTCTAATCGGGACGGTAATTTATTTGAGCACAGGCAAAACAAATGGGGAGAAGCCCAACATGGAGTCTTTGCTACAAGTATCCATAGATTCAGCTATTGATACAAGGTTGATTCTTGAAAACGACCAAGAGATTGCAATCGATCAAAAACGCTCTGTAATTAACTACTCCGGAAGCAATAACCTTGTAATCAATAAAAAGGATACTCTGGATATCCGCAATGGTGATACCACGGATGACCTACAAATGAACCAACTTATAGTTCCATATGGTAAACACAGCAGAATAACCCTGGCAGATGGTTCCATTGTTCATGTAAATTCTGGATCCAGGTTGGTCTTTCCAAAAGTTTTTAAAGGAAATTCTCGGGAAGTTTATTTGGATGGCGAAGCTTTCTTTGAGGTTGAATCGGACGCTAACAAACCTTTTACAGTTAAGGTTTTGAAGGACGATGATTTTTCCGTAACAGCAGTGGGAACCAAGTTCAATGTGAACTCTTACAGCAATAATGATAGGGTGACTACGGTCTTGACCGAAGGAGAAGTCTTTTTAACCAATGAAACTAAAAACAAGTTGTTCGGAAAGGGAAGAAAAACTACTATGAAACCGGGGGAGCTGACTGAATGGAATGTGTCGGCAAAAGCTGTACAGCGCCAAATGCGGGTGGACACGGAAATCTATATTTCTTGGATTAGGGGACTGCTTATTTTTAAGGGAGAACCATTACAAGATGTAGTGAGGCGCTTGGAAACGTATTACAATATCAACATTGAATTAGGAGAAAATGTTGATCAGCAATTCAAGCTCACAGGAAAATTGGATCTTAATGATTCAATTGAAGAAACCATGGAAAATTTGGCCGTTTCGGCTTCAGCTAACTTTGAAAAAAATGGAATCAAAGGCTATTTGATTACCAAATAAAAAACCAGAGCATGTTCGCACCATGCTCTGGCTGGTAACCTGTAAAAACAGGGATTGTTTAAACAAACAACTAACTAAATTATGGAAAAAAAGGGGTTTCCATATGATTGCATGAGCAATTTTATGGACAAAATCAAAAAAGTGATGAGGTTTCTGACACTATTTTTATTGCTCTTCACACTTTATTCTTACACAGATGCTTACTCACAAAGAACAAAGCTAAAGGTCAACCTGAAGGATGCTACTTTATTGGATATTATCCACAGCATTGAAGGCCAAAGTGAGTTTGTTTTTATGTATGGGGAGGATTTGATGTCAACTTTAAAGGAGAAAAAGGGAGATTTTAAAATAAAGAACCAAACCATTGACAATGCTTTGGAGCAGCATTTTAAGCCTAACCGGATAGATTATCATATCAATGGCAGACAAGTTGTGCTGAAAAAAAATGAAGCACAGCCTGAATCCAATTCTAAGGAGGAGACACCCCAAATGGCGGTTTCCGGAACTGTAACTGACGATGTAGGGCCTCTACCCGGAGCCAGTATTGTGGTCAAGGGAACAACTGACGGTACCACTACGGATTTCGATGGTAATTATTCCATTGAAGTCCCAGATGGAAACGCCATTCTGGTGGTCAGTTATATTGGGTATCTCACGCAAGAAATTCCAGTTAATGGGCAAACCACGGTCAATGTGGTACTCAAAGAAGATGCCCAGGCGTTGGACGAAGTGGTGGTAACCGCTTTAGGTTTTGAAGTACGTACCGACAAGTTGGGTACTGCCGTTTCAAGTGTAAAGCCAGAGGCTTTGGTGCGTTCTGGTGAAACATCGGTGGCCAACGCCATTCAAGGTAAAATGGCAGGTGTTAATATCACCAGATCTAACGGTGATCCTGGTTCCGGTTCCAATATTAGGATTCGTGGCGCCAACACTATTTTTGGAAGTACCCAACCACTAATTATTGTGGATGGGATACCTATCAGCAATAGCAGTACCCAGGGAGGAGCCAGTAGTGCAACGGGAAATGGTACATCTCAGCAATCTCGTCTGAATGATATTAACCCAAATGACATTGAGACTTTACAAGTGCTGAAAGGAGCTTCTGCAGCCGCCTTATGGGGGTCTAGAGCTTCCAATGGTGTGGTTATTATCACCACCAAATCGGGTAGGAGAGGATTCAGGGTTAACTTAAAAACTGCGATTTCCTTGGATGAAGTCAATGCCATTGCGCCGCTTCAATCCAATTACGGCCAGGGACTTGACGGAAGGTTTAGACATGGATATCTACATGGATGGGGAGACGAGATATCAACAAGATCAGGAGGTGAGGATAGTTTTGACACTTCAGGAGGGTTCTTTATTGGCGACCAAACCGGAAGTACTTATTATCCCATTCCAGATGGAACAACTGATAATTTGCACGGGGGTAAAAATTCCAGGGATACGTTTTTGGATGAAAACCATGATCACGTTTTTAGAACAGGCGTGCTACTGGAACAATCTGTGAGCATCAGTGGGGGTGATGAAAAGAGCAATATTTTCTTCAGTTTGGGGAACACCGATCAAGAGGGTATCATTAGAAACAACGATTACAGACGGCATACGGTAAACCTGAGTGCCTCCCACCGATTTAATGAATATATCAATTTAAAACTGAAAGGGAAATACTCCAGAATCAGCGCCAACAGGATTCAGCAGAACTCCAACACCGCTGGATTGTTACTTGGGTTTTACCGGAATATATCAGACTTCAATATTGAGGACTATACAGGTACCTACGTAAGCGACACCGGTGCTGAGTTCAGTGGTCGGCATAGATCATATAGAAACCCTGTAGGAGCCTCGGAACGGCCTTTTTACAACAACCCGCTATGGACTACGAATGAGCAAAAAGCACCAAATATTGTCAACAGACATATTTATTCAGCAGAGCTGGATGTGTACCCTGTGGATGGTCTGAATATTAAACTTAGAGGAGGTGTGGATACCTATAGTGATGACCGTACGTATTTATATCCAAGAGGTTCCGCTCGAACCGGACTTATCCCTAGGTTGGAAGGTAATTTGACCTTTGAGAGTATTGGAGCAACGGAATTAAACTTTGATGCCATTGCAAAATATGATACCAACCTTAATGAAGAAATTACTTCTTCGTTTATTTTGGGATGGAATATCAATGATAGGAAATTCAATAGGGAAACCATAGTCGGTAGTGATTTCATTGCAAATGATGAGATCTATACACTAGATAATTCCAGAATAATCCAGGGAGATAATTTTATCAGCCATAGAAGATCCAATAGAGGTTTTGCAACGGCCAACTTTGGATTGTACGATCAACTTTTTATCGATTTATCAGGTACTGTTGAGGCAGCATCTACTATCAAGGATCCTTTCTTTTATCCATCAGCAAGTGCAGCTTGGCAATTTTCCAACGCGGACTTCTTTCCTGAGGACAGTTTCATAAGTTTTGCCAAAGCTCGATTAAGCTGGGGTAAAGTGGGTATTCAACCGGATATTTATAGGAGCTCTACCAACTATGAAGGAGATTTTACCTATAGCAACGGGATTTTTGGTAACCTGTCATCAACCAACCATGGCGGTGGATTTAGATTGGATAACAGATTGGGTAATGCCAACCTAAAACCTGAAATAAAGACGGAAATCGAAGGTGGGCTTGAGTTCAGGTTTTTTGATAATATCCTAAACACTAGCTTTACCTATTACACCAATGAGATTGAGGACATCCTATTGACTTTGGATAGATCGCCTTCCAGCGGTTTCTCCAGTATCTATACCAATGGTGCTTCCATGAAGAACCGAGGGTTTGAATTTGAGTTTAGCGCAAACTTGCTAGGAAACAGTGAATATTGGACGCTTACTCCTTATGGAAACTTTGCGACCAATAAAAATGAGGTCACTAGTTTGGCGGGCGCCGATGTACAGCGACTCACAGGATTTGGAACAGGGGATTCTGTAGCCGCTGTAGGGTATCAAATGGGAGCCATTTTTGGTGGAAAATTACCTAGGAATGCAGACGGAAGTATAGAACTGGATGCCAACGGATTTCCGGTGGGAACTCCGGAATATGATGTAATCGGGGATCCCAATCCAGATTGGACTGGAGGACTAGGTTTTAACCTAGGCTTCAAAAACGTATCCATGAATGTGCTGTTTGAGCATTCCCAAGGCGGTGACTTTTATGACATGACCCGGCAGATCAATAGCCAAAGAGGGTTTAGTAGGGAATCTGGAAACAAGGTTACCGTTCCAACCGGTGGAATTAATGATGTTACCGGAGCTACGTATGCGGCTGGTGAAGTCGTCAGAGGTAACTTGTTTGATTTTGGAGCCGGACCTGTGCTTTTGGAACAGAACTGGTATCGAGGCAATGGCGCTGGAAACCGAGGCTTTAGTGAGCTTTGGCTTCAAGATGCCACCTGGACCCGACTTAGGGAAATTACACTGACCTATTCCCTTGGGGAGAAGGTACTGGAAAAATTGAAGCTATCTGATGTAAGTTTCAGCTTCACCGGAAGAAATCTTGTCCTGTGGACAGATGTAATCGGTAACGACCCAGACAAGAATTTTGCTGGAGTAGGGAACTCAAGAGGATTGGATTATTACACAAATCCATCCACCAAGTCCTATTTGTTCAACTTGAGTTTAACATTTTAAAAGAAAGCGTGATGAGAGTATACAAAATAGCAACCATTATAGTAATTCTTTTCAATGTTCTTGCTTGCCAAGACATAGTTGATGATATAAATGACAATGACCCAAACACCATTAGTAGTGTAGATGGGCAGAGCTTATTTACCGGAATGCAATTGGCCGATATTACAGCGCAGTTGGGATATTTGAATTGGGCAGCTGGGGTTTGGACCGGCAATTTTGTGGGGAGTGGAAGATTTGCTCCCATTCAAGAATACCAATATGGAAATACCAATTCTGACACCCCTTGGTTCAATATTTATGTGGGAGTGGTGCAACAAGCGAGGGAGTTACGAAGTGGCATCCCAGTTACCAACAAGGATTTTTTCTTTGGAGCTTCAAAGGTTTTGGAAGCCCATGCCTTGGGTACAGCCGCCAGCATGTTTGGTGATGTTCCGTTCTCCGAGGCTGTAAACGCCGATATCCCAACACCAATATATGATGGTCAGCTGGAGGTATATGGCAATGTACAGACCTTGTTGGACGAAGGTATAGCGGATTTGCAAACCGCGGCTACAGGCGGAGGAATTGCTGAAGATTTGTTCTTTGGAGGAGATTCAAGTAGTTGGATCAAGGCAGCATATACGCTGAAAGCCCGTTTGTACTTGGAGGTTGGCGATTATGCCAATGCCATAGCCGCTGCCCAGAGCGGCATTTCCTTGCCGTCAGAATCCATGCAATATCATCCACCGGCAGTGGTACTTACCGGGGACACCAATCTATTGAACCAATTTTTTACCGGGAGCTTCCCCGATGATTTAACAACAGAAGGAGGATATCTGATTGAATTAATGACGGGAGCCGGTAATCGCAATAATGCAAAAACCGACGAAGTGGACAGGGTCGCTTATTATTTTGATGGAACGCAGATTAACCTGAATGGAATAGCCGGGGTGGCTGAACCCATGAATCTGATATCCCTTCAAGAGAACTTGTTGACTTGGGCTGAAGCGGCCATCCGGTCTAACGACTTTGCGAGTGCTTTGGGCAAGTTGAACGAGCATAGGGCGAATTTGAGAAGCGGCGAGCATTTTGCCATTACCACAGGAATATATGATGATTACGTAGACACGGATTTTGATGCTGGTGGTATCGAGAATGTGGACGGCTCCCTGACTAGGGATGAGGCCTTGCTACGGGAAATCATCCAGGAACGCTATGTTTCCTTCTTTGCTGAGTTGGTCAGTTTTAATGATCTGCGAAGAACCAAGAAAGATGCTGTTGCAATACAAGTTGGAGTTCCTTTTAATACCGGCGCCCAACACCCGGAAAGATTCCTATATCCGTTTTCGGAAGAAAATACCAACGGTGCCAACGTTCCCGACATAACGGACATTTTTATAAAAACTCCGGTAAATCAATAACAAACGCATTGAGTTAGTTTAAGTTTAGTATTTGAATTAAGTGTTGTTCTGGAAACAGGCTGTTCGATAAAAATGGGCAGCCTGTTAACCTAGCCGTCCGCCCATTTTAAATTATCCTAATGTTGACAAGATATCTTTTAAGCTTACTGTGTTTGGTCTTTTTATCGCAAGGCTGCAAACAACAAAACACGGACGATGTTGTTTTTGACACTTCGTTTGCAAGTGCTCGTTTGGCCGATATCGAGAAAACGGCAAACAACAAATTTAAGGCAAACGTTCTTCCGGAATCCGAGCCCATTAATCCAAGTCCATGGTATGCCTTTGCGGTTCAAGCGGAAGATAGCAAGACCGTTCAACTGACTTTGGACTATGGGGAGTATCAACATCGATATGTTCCCAAGGTAAGCTGGGACCAACTGCATTGGACGTCTTTGGACACTGCTCAATTTGTGTTAGATACCCTGAACCATACGGCAACCCTTTTCCTTGAGGTATCTTCAAGAAAACTATATGTGGCTGCCCAGGAAATTGAGACTTCCGCCGACACTTATGCATGGATGGAAAAAATAGTTGGTGAACATCCAGAAATTGAACAACTAGTTGCGGGAAAGACAGTTTTGGATAAAGATAACCTTGCCTTAGTGCATGAACTGACTGATGTAGAAGATTGTATTGTTCTGGTGGCACGTCAGCACCCGCCTGAGATACCCGGCGGAACCATAGGTTTCAAAAGTTTTTACGAAACACTTTTTTCAAACACTGAAATTGCTAAGGCGTTTAGAGAGAACTTCAACATTTACACTTTTCCTTTACTGAATCCTGATGGTGCAGATATGGGGAATTGGAGGCACAATGCTAATGGTGTTGATTTAAATAGGGATTGGATTGATTTTAGCCAACCAGAAACACAAATGGTCAAAGATTTTGTGGAAGGGAAGGTGAAACAAGGTAAAAAAATCCGTTTTGCCTTGGATTTTCATACATCCCATAGCGGTCCCTATATTTTAGTACTTGATTCAATCAACGAGCTAAAAACAGCAGCTATTATTCCTGATTGGATTAAGAAAATTGACTCTTCATTTTCCGCTAAAGTAGAAGTCAGAAGAAGGAGCCAGGAATTGCCTTATTGCTACAATTACTTTTTTAACGTATTTGGAGCTGAGTCGGTTACCTATGAGGATGGAGATGAAACCAACAGGGATACCATTCGAAAAAGAGGTCAGGTATATGCGGAAAAACTCATGCAAACCTTAATGACAAAGCAGAAAAATGGCGCGTTTTCTAACTAAGGCTTTAGTGTTGTGCTTCTGGGTTGTGATCTCTTGCTCCCAACCACAAAAGCAAGTAGACTTGCTTATTGTAGGAGGTCAGGTATTCAATGGAGTCGACGAAGAACCCGCTGAGGTTGCTATTGGGATACAGGGAGATAAAATTATTTGGATAGGAGATGAAATAGCAAATATAGTTGCCCAAAAAACCATAGACGCCAAGGGATTGATTGTTTCTCCCGGATTTATTGACCCGCACACCCATGCAGATAGGGATTTGATCAAACCGGAAACTGCCCATAACCTTTCCTTTCTAAAGCAGGGCGTCACCACGGTGGTTGTTGGCAATGATGGCGATAGTTTTTATCCATTATCCCAATACAAGCAGCTTTATGAAAGTCAGGGAATAGGGACCAATGTAGTTCCATTAGTGGGACATCATGAAGTGATAGAATCAGTCATCGGTAACAGTAATACAAGACCTACGGCAAACCAGGTTAAGCAAATGTGTGCCTTAGTACAGCAGGAAATGGATGCCGGAGCATTTGGTATGTCAACCGGTTTGTATTATGCTCCTGGGAGTTATACCCAAACCTCAGAAGTGGTTGCCCTAGCGGAGGTAGTTGCCAAGAATGGTGGAATCTATGATACTCATCTTCGGGATGAGGGATCTAGTACCATTGGTTTGCTTAATGCAGTTGAAGAAGCCATTGAAATTGGCCGGAAAGCACAGCTCCCCGTTCATATTTCCCATATCAAATGTCTGGGGGTTGATGTATGGAAGCAAAGCGATTCCATTATAGCCCTCGTCAAAAATGCCCAAAAAGAAGGTATTGAGGTTACGGCCAACCAATATCCGTATGATGCTTCGGCCACTAGTTTGAATGCCGCTGTTTCACCCAGGTGGGCCGAGAGTGGGGGTAAAGATTCATTGCTTTATAGGGCACGGGATCCTAAAATTAAAAAGAGGGTATTTGAAGAAACCAAAAAGAACATAACCAAAAGAGGAGGACCAGATAAGTTACTAATTGTAAAATGCGATGATGAACGCTTCTTAGGAAAGACCCTCTTGGATATCTCGAACACATTAAGCATACCGGCCGAAGAAGCGGTTTATGAGGTTTTGGAATCCGGCTATGTGCGTGTGGCCTCTTTCAATATGAACGCATACGACATAAACAATTTTATGAAACAAGAATGGGTGGTCACAGGCTCTGATGGAAATACGGGGCATCCAAGAAAGTATGGCTCTTTTCCAAGAAAATACCACATGTATGTAAAGGAAAAAGGCGTTTTGGATTTGCCTGCATTTATAAATGCCAGCTCTGCCAGAACCGCAGAGATTTTTAGGATTCCGCTTCGGGGTAAATTGAAGGAAGGATTTTACGCGGACATTATTTTGTTTGACCCAGAAACTTTCAAGGATAAAGCAGATTATAGAAATGCTTTTGAATATGCCGAGGGATTGGAGTATTCCATAATCAATGGAAAACTGGCCGTTGAAAAAGGCGAATACACCAACGGATTGTTTGGTAA
The DNA here is from genome assembly GCF_005937185.1 of Flagellimonas algicola. Lineage (GTDB taxonomy): Bacteria > Bacteroidota > Bacteroidia > Flavobacteriales > Flavobacteriaceae > Flagellimonas > Flagellimonas algicola. The sequence goes on from NZ_VCNI01000001.1 coordinate 178,687, forward strand.
GGTGTTGAGAAAAGATGATTCAAACTAGTTCAACAATATACAATTGACCCATAAACTAAAAAACATGAAACATTGCTATTTGTTTATTCTGGCCTCGATAGTTATCATAGGTTGCCGGAAGGAGCATAAAAAGGAAACTACGGCAGAGGGCAAAATTGCAGCCAATATAGTCAACACAATTATTGAGGAAGAGGATAGTTTCTATCATATCGATTTCAAAAATTATCCCATCAATGATAAAACGCTGCCCATCGGTGTTTTTGATTCCGGAACGGGAGGATTGACTGTGCTGAAGGCCATTGTTAATTATGATCAAAACAACAATACAACCTACATCCAAGGCAGCGACGGCCAGCTGGATTTTGATCAAGAATCCTTTATTTATTTGGGAGATCAGGCCAATATGCCGTACGGCAACTATTCCGAAGTGGATAAAGTGGGTTTGCTGAAAGAACATATCATCAAGGATGCCCAATTTTTGCTAGGTAACAAATACTATTCCCATGGAGATGACAAAGATGTAAACATGGACAAAAAACCGGTGAAGGCCTTGGTCATTGCCTGTAATACAGCTACCGCTTATGGCAAAGAATATATTGAAGAGTTTCTGAGCAAAGCAAATACAGACATAAAGGTCATAGGTGTAATCGATGCCGGTGTTAGAGGAACTTTGGAAGGATTGGATAAAAGTGAAGATGCGATAATTGGTGTCCTGGCCACGGCCGGAACGGTGTCATCAAAGGGATACCACAATACCATAATGAAGTTGAAGAATGAAATGGGTTATACGGGAAATATTGAGGTGTTTTCCCAGGGAGGAGTTGGCATTGCGGAGGCCGTAGATGAGGATCCAGATTATTTCGATAAAAATTTGACCACACCTAGAAAGGATTACAAAGGCCCTGGACTTGAAGGCAACCTGAAAATTGATAAAACACTTTTCTCGATGTATAATTTTGATTTTGGGGACAATAAAATGCTTTGCGATTCAGAAAAGGTTGATGATTGTTCCATGCTCCAAATTAATGACGCTGAGAATTATGTACGCTATCATTTGGTTTCGCTCTTAGAAAAAATCAGAAAATCCGGAACCAAAAACAAGCTAAAATCTTTGATTTTGGGCTGTACACATTACCCCTATATGACGGAGGAAATCAAAAAGATTCTTGGAGAGCTGTACAATTACCAATCAGAAAATAATGATTATCGATATAGGGCTTTCATGGCCGAAGAAATTAATTTGATAGATCCGGCAGTGGATACAGCGAAAGAACTTTTTGCTCACCTTAAACAGGAATCAATTTTCAATCCAACGGGAAACATTAAGGAAAGTGAATTCTATATTAGCGTGGCCAACCGCGACAATGCAGCAAATGTAATTGACCATACTGGGCGTTTCCCTTACGATTTCAAATATGGAAGAAATGCAGGGCAGATTCAAGAATACGTGAAAATAGTTCCATTCAGTAGGGACAATATTTCAGAAGATATTTTGACACGTTTTCAAAGGCAGATACCCCATGTCTATCAATTGATGCAACATTTTAGTCATACCAGTCAAAAGACACAGCAATTGAAAGAGGAAATCAAGATTTAATCCATCAAACTAAGAAACCAATGAAAAGACAATTTATTTCGAGGATCAAATGGCTTTTAATTGTTCCTGCCATATTGCTTTTTGTCCATTGTTCAGGACCCAAAAGAGTGAAGTTTCCAATACCTGTGGATACCAAGAACAAACCCATTGATCTTCAAATAAAAAAGAGCTATGCATTTGAGGATTTAGGGGTATGGGTCAGCAATGAGTTTGATGGAGCCCGCCTTAATGGGGCGCAAAAACTAAATGATTCAACCATTATTTTACGATTTGAACCGGAGAATACTCCAATAAATAAAAGCCCATATTATGGCTTCAAAGTTTGGTCAGATAGCCCAAAGCAGACCTACTTCCTATTTGACTACCCGGAAGGATTTGACCACCGGTACAAGCCTAAAAGGAAAGAGGATGGCAAGTGGAGTGAAATAGATTCATTGGATTTAGCAGAGACAGAATCTGGGATGATATTAAAGCTGAACTTGAGCCGGGAACCTATTATTGTTGCTGGCCAGGAAATAAATAATTCCAAAGATGTTCAAGAATGGTATAGGGAAGATGTTGTAGGGAATAGGGATTTTGTTCGCGAAGGTAGTGTTGGACAGACTGAACTGGGACGGAACATCCCCGTTTTGGATATTTATCATGGCAATGTTACTGGCAAACCCATTATTGTACTGATGACAAGGCAACACCCTCCAGAGGTGACCGGCTATTTCGCATTCCAAAATTTTTTGACCACCCTTGTTGACCAATCAGAGCTTTCAACCCAATTTTTGAATAAGTACCGGGTCCTGGTTTTTCCAATAATGAATCCAGATGGGGTGGATTTGGGGCATTGGCGACACAATGCCAATGGGGTAGATCTTAACCGGGACTGGTCCAAATACCGTCAACCTGAAATCAAAAATGTGGTTGGGCACTTGCTAAGAACTAGCAAGGAAAGCATGGGTGAAATAATTTTGGGATTGGATTTCCACTCAACCTATGAAGATGTTTTTTACACCAATGAGATACGGGAAGGTACCAGTTTGCCTCATTTTATTGATGATTGGTTTGAGCTACTGGAACAGAATATAGCAGGATATAAGGTAAATGAAGCGGCTTCAAACAGTACTCGTCCTGTTTCTAAAGGTTGGTTTCTTTATGGTCACAACGCAGTTGGTATTACGTATGAGATTGGGGATCATACCCCTAGGGAACGGATTGCGGAAATTGGTGCAACTTCGGCCCAAGCGATGATGAATGTGTTATTGGAAAATAAATAGAAAAAAAGAAAATTTTGTTACATAATTGAAACGGTAATTGCCAATCAAAATCTTGTTGTTCCCTTGGTTTTAGGACATTTAAGGAGATTTATCAGTTTTGACCCCAATATTAAATTATCCTTATGAATCGGTTACAATAATTGTCATTTTTCAATGATAATGACATTTTTTATACATTTATTGCATGAAAATTTCATTTAATCAAGTATTAGATTGAAATGTCAGGCACTAAAGGGAAAACTAACAAACTACTCTTAGCGGAATTCAAAAAAGGAAACAAAAAAGCTTATCGTAAGCTATTTGAACTTTTTTGGGAGCCCATGTTTATTCGTGCCAAATCCATCGTTTTAAATGAAGATGTAGCCAAGGATATTGTCCAGGAAATATGGATCAATTTGTGGCAAAAAAGGGCAAATCTGAACATTATTCATTTTGAAGCATACATCTTCCGTTCGGTCAAATATGGTTGTTTTAAATATTTGAGGGATAACAAACTCAATGCAGTGCATCTGCAAGTATTAGAATCTTTGGAACTGGGGCGTCCGGCAAGGGTGGAAAACCAGCATAACCTGGAACAGACGCAGTTCATCATAGAAAAGTCGTTGACAGAATTATCCCCTAGGTGCCAGCAAATTTTCAGACTTAGTAGAATGGAAGCTGCTTCCAATGAAGAAATTGCCAAAAGATTGGGCATTTCAAAAAGATCCGTGGAAAATCAAATGTCCATTGCACTTAAATCCATCCGCCAGAATCTAAGATTGGCACAGTCCTCACTTACGGCACTTATCACCTTTATCGCAAATCTTTAATTTTTTTCAGCCCTATTGTAGCGCTGATCGGTATCATTCCATTATGTTAAAGAAATGTTAAAATATGTAATTGAATGTGAGTTTCATGGTCTTTCTGGTTCATCCTAGTATAGCGCACGAATTATGCAAGAGAACGAATTCAAAAAATTATTGGACAAATACCTGGACGGCACCATTTCTGATCATGAATTGAAATTGTTGGAAAAATTTAAGGATGACGTCAATCTAGCGAATTTAGAACCCCATTTTAAATCCAAGGCACACAAAAAAGCCGTAAAAGATGCCTTATGGACTTCCATCCATTCGCAAACCCAAGATGACTCCAGGAAAAGAGCTGCCATTTGGAAAATTTCCGCCGCTGCTGCAGCGTTCTTGGCCCTACTTGCTACGGCTTATCTCCTTCTACAGAATACTGCCCAGGAAACCGATATGATTATACCTGAAAACGCAATTACCCTACAACTTGAAAACGGGGATATTCAGGTAATCAGCGAGGATGGCGAAGTGGAAGTACTGGATAAGGATGGCAATGTAATAGGTAAACAAGATGGCGAAAGTATAAAGTATTCAGAAGTAAGTTCCAAGAGAGAATTGGCCTATAACACCTTGACTGTTCCGCAAGGAAAAACCTTTCAACTTCAACTTTCTGATGGCACGATAGCCTACCTTAATGCGGGATCTTCCATAAAATACCCGGTTCAATTTATGGAGGGCGCTCAGCGACAGATTTATGTACAAGGGGAAGCTTTTTTGGATGTTGCCAAGGATCCCAATCATCCATTTGTAGTGAATACCAATGGTTTAAATGTTCGGGTTTTAGGAACTCAATTTAATGTTTCTGCCTATCCGGAGGACGAAACCACGGAGGTAGTCCTTGTGGAAGGAGCAGTAAGTCTATATACAGAAGAGGATGGATACGGTTCGGAAAAAAATGTAAAACTGGAACCAGGATTTAAAGGAAGTTTTGATAAAACCAGCAACCATATTGACACCTCAAAGGTCATAACCAGTTTGTATACCTCCTGGATCAATGGCAAACTGGTGTTCAGGAATATGACCTTTAGCAACATCATGAAGAAATTGGAAAGACATTATGATGTGACCATTGTCAACAACAACAAGGATTTGACCCATGACCTGTTCAATGCCAATTTTGGTAAGGAACCCATAGAAAATGTGCTCATGGAATTAAAGGCCAACTATGGTATTGATTATCAAATTCTGGATGAAAAAATAATCATAGATTAACTAACAAACCGCTAAACTTAAAACACAAAACTGCCTATGGGATAAAATTCAAAAAAGATGTAACCAATTACGAATGATTACTTCTTGTTATGGTCAAAGAAGGCCATAAAAAAATCGGAAAATGCTAGGAACATCTTCCGATTGGTCGGAGTGATTAAACTTAAAAGATTAACCACAATTAACACTATAAAAGTATGAAAAAACTTCTTACACCTAAAAGAAGCCTATTTCCAGTATTTAAATATGACCTAAAAATGAAACTCAGTACGTTGTTCATCTTGGCTGCCTTATTTTCCATGCAGGCCAATGATGCCTACGGACAACGTACGAAAGTGACGCTGGATTTGGACAACGTTTCCGTTGGACAATTAATAGATGAAATTGAAAGTAAAACCGAGTTTGAATTTGTTTACAAGATAAAAGATGTAAACATCGACCGGATTGTATCGATCAAAGTAGATCGGGAGCGCATAAGCAAAGTACTTAACCAGATTTTTCAAAATACCAATACCACCTTCAACCTTAATGACCGGCGGATTTATTTGGTGAAACGCACCGAACCCGAACCAACTTCCCAACCGCAAGAGTCCAATGTGCAGCCCAACCTGCAGTTTACTGTGAACGGAACTGTTACTGACGTGGATGGGCAGCCCTTACCGGGAGCCAGTATCATTGAACAAGGAACAACCAATGGGGTCAGTTCTGATTTTGATGGTAACTATACTATTGAAGTATCCTCTTCGGATGCTGTTTTAGAGGTCTCTTATTTGGGATTCTCCACCCAACAAATAGCCGTTAGTGGACAATCTACCGTGAATGTGCAATTGCAACCCGATGCCGGGAAATTGGCCGAAGTGGTAATCATCGGTTATGGATCTACTACCAAGGAGAAATTTAATGGAGCGGTCTCCAAAGTGGATAGCGAAGCGTTGAACAATTTCTCCACTGCTAATTTTGAGCAGGCTTTGGCAGGGAACGTTTCCGGGATACAAATTCTTGGAAATGGAAAAAACCCAGGGGAGAATTCAGTGGTTCAAATTAGGGGCCTCAACACCCTTACTGCGGGAACAAACCCCTTGATCGTGATAGATGGCAACCCCTTGTCCGAAGGTTCTTCCTTTAGTTCTATCAACACCCAGGACATCGAGTCCGTTAACATTCTAAAGGATGCGGCTTCGGCTGCCATTTATGGATCCAGAGCGTCAAATGGGGTTATCTTGATCACCACCAAAAAAGGAAAAAAGGGGAGCTTAAAAGTTACCTATGACACGTACTACGGATTTCAAGACCGTATTGACAATTTTGAACTGGTGGATGCCTATGATGCCGCTCTATTTGATTCAGACTCCAGAAATTTCGGATATGTTTCAGGAGGTCCGGGACGAAGTGTTTCTGATGACAATGCCACCCGTGATGCCAATGGAGGAGGAAAACGGAGTAGAATTCCTGGATACCTTCAAGGATATCTGGATGGACAAGCTGGACTGACCAATACCAACTGGACGGATGCCGTCTTTCGCACCGCTTCCCAGCAAAACCATTACCTAAACCTAAGCGGTGGTACAGAAAAAACCGATTACTCCATATCCTTTGGCTACTTGGATCAAGAGAACATTATCATGGATTCTGATTACAAGCGCTATACCGCCAATGTGCAACTCAATTCACAGATCAGTGATCGTATTCGCTTTGGGGTTACGTCCAATGTGTCCTTGGTTAATTCCAATCCTACAGGTGAGGCTGGTTGGTCTAACTATGGGTTAGGGGCCAAGGCACAACCAGACCCCAGTTTTTCCATTATTTTGATGCAACCGTATTATCCCATCCACAACCAAGATGGAACCTTTGCCATTGCCAACCAATTGCATGACAACAATGACAATTGGGATGGACCCATTTCGGAAAATACCGTGGCTCAAACTGCATTGACCGACTTTTATGAAAAAAGGGTGCGGGTTTTTGGAAACGCTTATCTTGAGGTGGAACCCTTAGCGGGATTGAAGTTTAAAACTTCCTTGGGAGGGGATTACAATTCCATTTTCACGGAGTTTTTTGCCCCCTCTAACATCGGAAATTATAGAACTCCGGTGGCCAACAATCGCACCCAAGCAATGGAAAGCAATGTAAGAAGGGAAAACTTCATTACAGAGAACCTCCTGACGTATAACAAATCCCTGGACAAACATAATTTTGATGTTCTGTTGGGTTTCAGTTATCAAGAAGAAAATGGGTACAACACCAGATTGGAGAGCAACAACTTTGCAGATGATAACCTGCGCAACATCGCGGGAGCAACCAATCCGTCAGCCGAGGTTAGAAGAAGTAAATGGGCGCTTGAATCCTATTTTACCCGTTTGCAATACGATTATGATGGTAGATATTCCCTTTCGGGATCCTTCAGGCGGGACGGTTCATCCCGTTTTGGTGCCAACACCAAATACGGAAATTTCGCTTCCGTTTCTGCCGGATGGACCTTGAGCAATGAATCATTTTTTCCAGAGGATGCATTGGTAAGCTTTACCAAGTTAAGGGCAAGTTGGGGACAAACAGGAAATAACCAAATAGGGGATTTTGGTTCCATAGCCTTGATCGAACCAGATAATTACGTTGTTGATGGGCAGTTGGTTCCTGGGTCCTATACTGATACCTCACCCAACCCAGATTTGTCCTGGGAAACCAACACAGCACTTAATGTGGGATTGGATCTAGGTATCTTGGATAACAAACTCCTGTTTACAGCGGAATATTACAAATCCAATACCACGGACCTCTTATTGGAAGTACCGGTACCACAGCAATCAGGATTCTCGCAATCATTGCAAAATATTGGCGAATTGGAGAACAAGGGATTTGAATTCGAAATCCGGGGAAATAACTTTGAGATTGGGGAGTTGGGCCTCTCGTTCAACGCCAATATTACCAGTAGTAAAAATGAAGTTTTGGCCTTGGGAGAAGGGCAGGAACAGATTATCCAGAATAATGGAGGGATGGACTTTTTGACCAAAGTGGGCGGAAGCATAGCAGAATTTTACGCGTACGATATCCAAGGTGTTTTCAGGACCCAAGCGGAGATTGATGCAGCCACCATTGCCCCATTGGCCGGTACCGAGGTTGGGGATTACATTGTAAGGGATGCCGATGGAGATGGGCAGATAACCCCAGATGATAGGGTGACCTTGGGCGATTACAATCCTGATTTTACCTATGGTTTTGGGTTTAACCTGAACTATAAAGGTTTTGACTTTAGCGCTCAATTTGCAGGTGTTGAAGGAAGGAAGGTCTCGGACCGCATGGTCTATTTTGCCGAAAGTGGGGAAGGGTTTTTTGTTCCCACCCAGCATTATTTTGACAATTACTACTCGGATCGAAACCCCAATGGTTTCTTTAGAAGACCGGATTTTTCCAGTTTTTCATCTGCCGGTAGGTTGACCCGGGCCTCCAGTCTTTCGGTTTATGATGCGGATTACTTCCGTTTAAGAAGCATGCAAGTGGGATATAACTTCCCCGAAAGTACCACGGCCTATTTGGGCATCGATTTCCTTCGGCTTTACCTGACTGGAAATAACATTTTCAACAGCACTAAATTCAGGGGATATAACCCTGATGCCTTGGATACCAGAGACACCAATAACCAACAGACCTTGACAAGGGGCTGGATCCAGTCTGCAAGTCCGTTGACACGCTTTATAGCGCTTGGATTAAACGTTAAATTTTAAACCAAAAACTTAAGACAAATGAATTTCAATAAATATATATTTCTAATGGTTGGTGTCTTGGTAGGATTGACTTCCTGCGAAAAGGAATTGGACATTGTACCTATAACGGAAAAGGCTTCCAACAATTTTTATTCCAACGAACAGGAGTTGGAAAGTGCTGTGGCGGGGGTGTATGCCCAACTTCAGAATGGAGGGCTTTACGGACTGGATTTAATTGGTGTTGGCGAGATTTCCGGAGAGGATTCCTTTGAAGAAATCGCCGCCAATGATGGAGGTCGCTTTGGACAATTGGACGACTTTTCCACCAATGCCGGAAATGACTTGGTAGGAGATATTTGGAGAGAATCTTACCGAGGAATCCAACGGGCTAATACCGTGCTGAACCGAATTACAGATATCGAGTATGAATCCAGCGCTTTAAAGACCAACAGAATAGGGGAGATGAAGTTTGTTCGCGCCCTATTGTACTTTAATTTGGTGCGTTTGTATGGAGATGTTCCCTTAGTTGTAATAGAAACCGAAAGTCCATTTGATTTCTTTGGACAGGGTCGTACCGCATCCTCGGAGGTCTATGCCCAAATACAAGCAGATCTCAACGATGCCATCCAAGATTTACCCGTGGAGAAATCCTCTGGAAAACCAGCAAGGGGAGCCGCACAGGCCCTTTTGGGCGATGTACTGTTGACCCAAGGTAATTTCAGCGGAGCGCTGACCAATTATGAAGCCGTTGTTAACTCGGGGGTTTATGACTTGGCTCCAACCACAGCCGATATTTTTGGTGTGGCCAACGAAGGGAATTCCGAAATTTTGTTTGAAGTGCAATTTGCAAGTGGATTTTTGGTGGATGGAGAATTTGAGGGTAGTCCCGCAGGTTCCCAATTTCGCCCATCTGGAACCACAGCTAATGCCAAAGGCCATAATTTGCCCACGCAGGCCTTTATAGATTCCTATGAGGCAGGGGACACCAGACTTAACGACTATGTAGCTGTAGACGTAGGTGCCAATCCTTTTTACTTTTCAACGAAGTATGAGGTATCCACCACCGGTGCTGACGATGGTGGCAGTGATCATCTCATTATTCGCTACGCCGATGTCATCCTTAAATATGCAGAAGCTTTGAACGAAAACGGTCAAACCGCGGAGGCTATAGTGCAGTTGGATGCCATACGCGCCAGAGCTGGATTGGCTGGGACAACGGCAACCACACAATCGGATGTTAGGGATGCTATTGAACAAGAAAGGCGTTTCGAGTTTATCGGAGAAGGACATCGCTGGCTGGATCTTAAGCGATATGGCACTGCGGTGGAAGTCATGAATGCTTTCTTTAGCAGTACAGGAGCCAATGTTACTATTGATGCCACTAAGTTGATTCTTCCTATACCGCAAAGTCAATTGGATACCGATGCATCCATTACACAAAACCCGGGATATTAATCCAAGGGCTAAACACACACAAGATGAAGTCTTGTAACTAGTAGAGAGATAGTTAGTTTGAGTTAGTTTTTTTAATTCAATTGGGGGGACTATGTCCCCCCTTTACTTCTTTTTACTTTCTAGCTAACGAAGCACACAGTATGAAACGATTATATTTTTTGACCGCTCTTCTAATATGGGTTGGTTGCAAGGAACAAAAGGAAATCAAGGAGCAAATAACTTCTGAAGCAATACCGAATGTAAACTTGATTGCTGATAAAATCGCCAATCTAAAAGATTCGAAAAACAAGGAAGTGATGGTGGTAGCCCATCGTGGCGATTGGCGAAATGCCCCTGAAAACTCCATACAAGCCATTCAAAACTGCATAGATATGGGAGTAGATATGGTTGAGATTGATATCCGGGAAACCGAGGATGGACATTTGGTGCTTATGCACGATGAAACCATCGATCGTACAACAACGGGAAAAGGTGCAGTGAAGGAATGGACCTTAGATTCCTTGAGAACGCTGAGGTTGAAAGACGGTTTGGGCGTTCCCACTCCCCATGGAATCCCAACCTTGGAGGAAGCGCTTAGAACGACCAAGGACAAAATTTTGGTCAATTTGGATAAGAGCTACCCCATTTTTGATAAATGTTTTCAAATTGTAAAGACGACCGGTACTTTGGATCAGGTCGTCATAAAGGGAACCAAGACGAGGGCAGAAGTGGAACAAGAATTTGGAGCTTATCTAGACCAAGTTTACTTCATGCCTATAATCCGGTTAAAAAAGGATAGTGACCAAATTGTAACGGATTATGTAAAGAGCCGGAAACCTGTTGCATTCGAATTTATTGTTTCCAATGATACGCTTGGCTTGGATTCCTATTTCAGCCAAATTCGGAAAGAAGGATCAGGCGTATGGGTCAATTCTCTATGGCCGCATTTAAGCGGGGGACATGATGACGAAAAAGCCGCTATGGATATAAATACCTATCAATGGTACATTGACAATAATGTAGATATCATCCAAACAGATAGGCCAAAGTTGCTGTTGGAATTTCTAAGAAGCAAGAATCTGCATAAGTAAGGGTGATATGATTTTGGATTCCGAATTAATTGTCAATCCTGACGGGAGTATTTTCCATTTGCACCTGAAGCCGGGCCAAATTGCAAATACCGTAATTCTTGTGGGGGATCCCAAAAGGGTGAATGTATTTGAGTCCTTGTTTACGGAGGTGGAGTTCAAGATTGCCAATAGGGAATATGTTAGCATGACCGGCAAATTCAATGGGAGGCGGATTACAGTGGTTTCAACAGGTGTTGGCATTGGAAATATTGACATAGTCATGAATGAGCTGGACGCCTTGGTCAATATTGATTTTGACTCAAGAGAAATCAAGACAACAAAAAGAAAGCTCCACTTTATTAGAATTGGCACCTCAGGGAGCCTTCAAAAGGATATCCCTGTCAACTCCTATGTGATTTCCGAAAAATCGGTTGGTTTTGATAACCTTTTGTACTTCTATGATGATGGGGCGGAAGTTGTAAATGAGGAGTTCCGAAGATTGCTGCGAATATTGGTAGGAGGACATACCATCTTTCTAAACCCGTATGTGGTGGATGCCTCCCCGAAACTCCTGAAAATGTTGAAAAGTAAGGACACGTTTACAGGAATCACCATAACGGCACCAGGATTTTACGTTCCGCAAGGACGGGAACTGCGACTTTCCAAAAAGTTGGATGATATCAATAACAAACTTTCCGACTTTGAATATCACGGATACAAAATCACCAACTACGAAATGGAAAGCTCCGCGCTTTATGGTCTTGCCAAAATGTTGGGGCACGAAGCCATTGCCATTTGTTTAATTATTGCCAATAGGCTGAATAAGGAAGCCAATCAGAATTATCGGGATAAAGTAAAAGAACTTATAAGCTATGTTTTATATAAAATTACTGCAGATGAGACCTAAGCTAAACCACATCTTTATTGCAATGGCTCTTGTATTTGAAATCAGCTGTAATACCAAAGCAGAAAAAGAAACCAACCGTCAAGAGAATATCGAATTGGACGAATCCTCAAAACGTTTGCCCCTTTGGGAGGAAGGCTATTTGGATATCCATCATATTAATACTGGGAGCGGCAACAGTACCTTTTTTGTATTGCCTGACGGTACCACCATGTTATTTGATGCAGGAAGCATGGACAAGGAAGGATTCGAGAAAAAGTACACCCCTTTAAAGGCAACTTCTCCGGTACCTGATAATAGTAAACCCACTTGGGAATGGATTTCCAATTATATAAAGCAGGTTGCCCCAAGAGGACATCAAGATTCCATTGACTATGCGCTGGTTTCCCATTTTCATTCTGACCACTATGGAAGTTTGGCGGAATTGGGTAGGGAAATTCCCTTTGGGAAAATTATAGATCGGGATTCCCCGTCCCTAAGCTTTCCTGTTGATCTTGCCACTTATCTTAAGGATGATGAAATTTTTCAGGATTATATGACTTTTATTTCTGAAGAAAATGTGCCCACAGAGGCTTTGGAGGTGGGTAGTAAATCGCAGATTCACTTAAAAAAAGATCAAGCTAAATATCCCAGTTTTTCCATTAGAAACATCAAAACCAACGCAACGATTTGGACAGGAAACGAAGAAGAAACCCGTGAACTTTTTACCGCAGAGGATATAACTTCTTTCTATAACGGAGGGTATAATGAGAACCCGCTGAGTTTGGCCATTAAAATATCATACGGCCCCTTTGATTACTTCACCGGAGGCGACAACACGGGGCTTCAAGGGTATGGGCTACCACCATGGTTTGATGTGGAGACCCCTATGGCTAAAGTGGTAGGGCCTGTAGAGGTCACTACCCTTAATCATCATGGCAATCGGGATGCCACCAATGCTTTTTTTGTAGAAACGCTTGATCCCCAAGTTGTGGTTCAGCAATTGTGGTGCTCAGACCATCCCGGACAGGAAGTTTACCAACGGCTTATTTATCAAGATGACGAAACAAGTTCCAGACATATTTTCTCCACCAATATGCATCCCGAGACTTTGGTTACCTATGGTCCCTGGTTTAAGGACAATTACAAAAGCCTCCAAGGACATATTGTTGTTCGGGTAGCTCCAAATGGTTCAACCTACCAAGTCTATATTTTGGACGAATCCACCCTCAAAATAAAAGAAGAATATGGCCCTTATCAAAGCAAATAATATGAAGATTGGAATTTACACAGTAATAATGTTTTTTACACAATTGGCTCTAGCACAGCAGCAAGCCAAACCTAAACTGGTTGTTGGAATTGTGGTTGACCAAATGCGAGCCGAATATTTGTATCGCTTTCAGGATAACTATGGAGCGAATGGGTTTAAAAGATTGATGCGGGAAGGCTTCAATGTCAAGAACATGCACTACAACTACGTGCCAACGGCCACAGGTCCCGGACATGCATCAATCTATACAGGTACTACACCCGCAAACCATGGAATAGTCGCCAATGATTGGTACGACAAAACTGCAAAAAGAAATATGTATTGCGCCCAAGACGAAGGTGTTTTTTTGACAGATGGAACCTCCAATGCAAAAAAGGAAATCAGTAGATATTCCCGGTCGCCTAAAAATCTATTGGCCTCTACCATCACAGATGAATTGAAACTATTTACCAATGGTCGTTCCAAAGTGATTGGGATATCACTCAAGGACAGAGGAGCCATTTTTCCCGCGGGACATTTGGCCAACCATGCCTTTTGGTATCATGAACAGACGGGCAAATTCATAACTAGCTCTTACTATTCAGAGAAACTTCCCTATTGGTTGATGGAATTCAACAAAAGACAACTAGCGGATTCCTTGCTCAATCTGACTTGGAATCTGCTAAAACCATCTGAGATGTATCAAAATAGTGGAGCAGATGACGCTTCTATGGAAAAGGTGTTTAAAGGAAGGACGGACGCCACGCTTCCCTATAATTTAAAACGGCTACATAAAGCCAATGGGAACTTTGCCATGATGCCTTACGTTCCCTTCGGGAATTCGCTCTTGACTGCCCTGGCCAAAGCGGCTATGGACGGCGAAAAACTGGGTCAACGGAGGGAAATTGATTTTATGGCTATCAGTTATTCAAGTACAGATTACATAGGCCACAGTTATGGCATTAGATCCAAGGAATTGGAGGATACCTATTTACGTATGGATGAAGAAATAGCCAACCTGCTTTCATTTTTTGATTCGAGGTTGGGAAAAGGCAATTATCTCGTGTTTCTTACTGCAGATCATGCCGCCAGCGATCATCCGGATTTTCTTAAAACCTCAAATTTGCCGGGAGACTATTTTGGAGTGGAATCCATCAAGGAACAATTGAATAAGGAACTTTCCAAGCTTTTTGGAGAAGAAAATTACGTTGCATACATGGACAAAACGCAGATTTATCTAAATGGGGTAAAAACACCAAAAAAGGAAGTACTCAAAGCGTCCATGAATTTTTTAAGCAAGATGGAAGGAATTAAAGAACTGTATGTTCCTGAATTCCATTCCAACAGAAATTGGGACATGGATACAGTTTTTAGAAAAAGTTACCACTCGGATAATTCGGGTGATATTTTGTTGCATTTCAAATCAGGTTGGATGCCAAAACGGATGGCGGGAACGACCCATGGTGCTTTCTACAACAACGACAAGCACGTACCCTGCTTATGGTTTGGATGGAACGTCCCTAAAGGGGAGACCGTAAGAGCCAAAAGCATTGACCAAATTGCGCCAACCCTTTCCATGTTATTGAACATTCCCTTCCCTTCCCATGCTTCCAACAAGCCAATAGGGGAGTTGTTCCGTTAGAATATAAAACCCCTTGACTTATCAATCGGGTTCCATGGCCAGTGGATTTGACTCCCATTACATAGGTCAAAGATTCCCTCATTGATTGCGAGTATTTTTGGGGACTTTGACTATCTTAGGGGTCATCTCTTGCAATTGTTTGTATAAGTTGTACTTCTGGAATCCATAAGGCTGGGTTTACAAATCAAACCACTAGGAACAAAATTTTAATGGGTTTAACCTAAAAAAGAATGCTCACCGCTTACCGAATCATTGTTGTCTTTTTCTTTTGCACGATTTCCATCCACTCGCAAAACTTGCTGCCTCCTATTTATAATTACAAACTATCTGAATATAAAGGGGCAAGTAAAAACTGGGGAGTAGCGGTCAATCCGGACGGGGAGCTTTTTGTGGCCAACAACAAAGGTTTGCTGCACTACAATGGTGAACAATGGGTTTTGTACAAACTCCCAAACAATACCATAGTCCGATCAGTTGCTGTAATCGGAGATAAAATTTATACAGGATCCTATGAGGAGTTTGGATTCTGGGTAATGGATGATTTAGGCTCGTTACAATATACCTCCCTTACCCATCTCATTAAAGACCATGAATTTACCAGCGAGGAGTTCTGGGAGATTCGATCTATGGACGATCAAGTCATATTTAGATCCTTTTCTGCCATATATACCTATAAAGGTGATACAATTAAGGTTTTGGATCCTACGCAGGTTATTTCCGATATTTTGGTGCATGATGATAAACTGATTGTTGGAGGTAGTTCAGAAGGACTGTTTATGTTGGGGCAGGATGAATTGGTTCCTTTGGAAAATCAGGAAATTTTGTCCGGCAAGGCGGTAACAGACATGATTCCTTTTAAGGAAGGTATTCTAGTTGGAACCAAGCTAAATGGCTGCTACATCTGGAATGAAAATGGTATAAGGCCCTGGGAGGCAGCATTGAATCAGGAACTCAAGCAACACCAGCTTAACAAAATCCTGAAATTTGATGGTGAACAGATTGCATTTGGTACCATTAAAAATGGAATTTATCTGTATAATCAAAACACCGATAAGTCTAAGGTATTGAACCGGGAAGCCGGTCTTCAGAACAATACCGTCTTGTCTATGGCACGGTTCCAGGATCAACTTTGGCTTGGGTTGGATAATGGCATTGCTCGAGCTGAACTTCACAACCCCATTACCTACTACACCGATTTTTCAGGGACTTTAGGAATGGTGTATGATATGGCCATGCACAATAATAAACTGTATTTGGGCAGCAATACAGGAGTATTTTATTTTGATGAAAACGAGCTTAAGTTCGTAGAAGGGTCACAGGGACATGTTTGGGATTTGGAAGTTGTAGAAGGAGATTTGTTATGTGGCCATAACACCGGCACATATAAAGTAGATCCAAATAATTTTGAGCAAATTTCTTCTTTTTCAGGGGGTTACGGTTTAGTGAGAATACCGGAACGCCGTTCGGGTTATATACAAGGCTTCTATAATGGTCTGGTGAAATATGAAAAAGATGGAGGAGGAGACTGGGAAGTTTCCAAAATTGAGGGCATTAATGTACCCATCAAATACTTATGTTTTGAAACACCCCACGTGCTATGGGCAGCACATTCCTATAAAGGGTTTTATAGAATCCAAGTGGACGAAACCTATTCAAAAGTGATTGATGTAAAAGAATACCTAGGCTCACAGACGCCCAGTGCCTACAACATCAAAATTTATCAAATCAAAAACCAAATTGTTTTTCGTGGGGAGAAATCTTGGTACAAATACGATCCCATTCTCGACCGTATTAGCGTATTTGAGGAATTTCAAAAATTTAATGATCAGGAATTGTTGTTCTATGACGATGATCAATTTTGGTTTGTCAATAGGGACGGTAATAAGGAAATAGTACATACAGATTTAAAACAGGACAGTCTGGCTATAACAGATTTCTCACTGAACGAGCGTTTGGCTCCAGATTCCCAAAACTTGATCAAGGTCAACGATTCTACTTCTTACATAACCCTTAGCGATGGGTTTGCTATGATTGATGAAAACACCCTAAAGGATTGGTTACATGGATTAAGTCTTCCCACTCCTCACATAAATCTTGTTCGGGATGAACGTTCAGCGTATTCCAGTGCAGTGGATCCCCTTCGGATACCTTATAAAAGCTCACAGATTTTAACTTTTGAGGTTGCTTCGCCGGAACTCTTGCAATCCAGATATCATTATCAACTTTTGGGACCAAAAAGTTATGCCGAGTTTGTTGAAAGCGGAACTATTCAATTCCAAAACTTGCCCCACGGAGAATACCTTTTCAAAGTTTCCAACATGGGCCATGACAATAAAATATCTGAGGCTCGAACCTTTGCTTTCGAAATAGCGCCACCTTGGTTTTTATCAGGGGCTAGTATGGCACTCTACATAGCGTTGGGGATTGCTACGGTATTCGCAATTCGATATTACAACCGACGCAAGTTAAGACGAAAGCAAAAGGAACTTGAGTTGCAAATGAAGAAGGAACAGGAAGAGCAAATTGCTGCTATGGAAAAGGAAAAACTGGCCAGGGAGATTAAACTCAAACAGAATGAATTGGCCAGCACCACGCTGAACATAGCCAAAAAGAATGAAATGATTCTTGAACTAAAGAATATGTTGCTGGTCAATAAAGACAAATTTTCCAATTCGCAACGCTACCGTTCATTTATTAAAAAACTGAACAGTTCCATACAGGATACGGATGACTGGAAACGCTTTGAGGTTAATTTTAAGGAGCTTCATGAGGACTTTTTTGAGCGATTGCTCAAGGCTTACCCCAAACTCACCCCAAAAGATCTAAAGTTATGCGCTTACCTAAAAATGAATTTGTCCACCAAGGAAATTGCCCCTCTGATGGCCATTTCAGTTAGAGGTGTGGAAATACATCGGTACAGATTACGGAAAAAGTTGGAAATTGATAGTTCTAAAAGTTTATCTAACTTTTTAATAACCTTCTAAGAACTTCAGAAAACCGAAGTTTTCCTACAATTTGCTTCAAAACACCAATACATCATTACTACATCACTACTAAAAAAATCTTTCTCATTTGAACAAATTTACTACTGCAAAGCCTATGAAAATAGAGCTTTCCAGACGGTTTCAAAGTGATGTATTTTTTATGTACTCCTTTTAACTATGGAGGGCGGGTTCCATTATTAAATTAGCAAAAACATAACTCAACTATTAAACAATTATGAAATTTGGAAACGTATTATTGGTAATATCACTTTTGTGCTGCCAAATTGTTGCATTTGGGCAAAGTAATATTACAGTTTCAGGAACCGTGAATGATGAGCTGGGAGAACCTTTGCCCGGAGCTTCAGTGATCTTACAGGGTACAACAACAGGAGTACAGACGGATTTTGATGGAAATTTCTCCATTTCCAACATTGACCCCAATGGCACTTTGGTGTTTAGCTATATTGGCTATAGTACACAGGAAATAGCTGTTAATGGTCAAACAACCATTAATGTAACACTTCAGGAAGATACCCAATTCCTTGATGAAGTGGTTGTGGTGGGTTATGGCGAATTAAAGGTAAAGGACCTTACATCCGCTATCACCACGGTTGATTCTGAGGTACTGGAACTAGCTCCAGTGGGTCAACCCATGCAAGCCTTACAAGGACGGGTGGCAGGACTCCAGATTGTGAACAATGGAGGACCAGGACAGTCCCCAACCGTAAGGGTTAGGGGAATTGGATCTTACGACACCAATCTTAATGACAACATTGACCCAAGTCAACCGCTTTATGTGGTGGACGGGGCTTTCTTTGGTGATATCACCTTTTTGAATCCAACGGATATCGCTTCGGTTTCTATCTTAAAGGATGCATCCGCTGCGGCTATTTATGGGGTGAGGGCTGCCAATGGGGTTGTTCTTGTTGAAACTAAATCCGGAAAATTCAACCAAAAACCGCAAATTACTTATGATGGTTATTCCGGATATCAAGTACCACAGAATGTATTGAAAATGGCCAATGCGGAACAGTTTACAACTTTGGCCTTGGAATCAGGTTCCGATCCAGATGCAGAGTTTATTCTGAATGCCATGCAACGATATGGACGCAGTAGAATTAACCCTAACGTACCCGATGTCAACACCGATTGGTATGATGAGGTGATGCGCTTGGCCTTGATTCAAAATCATAGTATTGGAATCTCCGGAGGAAGTGAAAATGCCACCTATGCTATTGGAGCCAACTATTTTGAGCAAGGAGGTATTCTAAAAATGAAGAACGAATATGAACGTTTTAACCTGCGAAGTAAAATAGATTACAAGGCCAATGATTGGCTAAAAGTGGGTGGAAGTGTGGTTTTTAGTAATTCTACTCGATTTGATGCAGAAACTTCAGCATGGAGAGCCGCATATTTTGCGGTGCCTATTTTACCGGTTTTTGACCCGCTTTTGGAAGAAGATCCAAATGTATTCCCAACACCTTATGCCAACGCCCAGGATTTGGGTTACCGCGGCGGACAAAATCCATTTCCCACTATGGATTTCAGTGAGAACCGTTCTAAAATCCGAAACATTGTGGCTAATTTCTATGCAGAGGTTGATCTAGTACCGGAAAAGTTAAAATTTAGAACGGCTTACAACCATAACTTTGAAACCATTGACAGACGAGAAGTACGGCTTCCCTATTTTATCGGCGACAATTTCCAAAGAGTGGATGCATCACTCTTAAAAAGAAGTACGACAACATCCAACCAGATTTGGGACAATACCCTTACCTATACCGATGATTTTGGTAAGCACAACCTTACCGTATTGGCGGGTTCTTCTTTTCGGGATGAAGCCATTGACTTGATTCAGGCAAGAGGATTGAATTTTCCATTATCCGGAGAAGAAGCGTACTTTATAAATCTTGCGCAAACCATTGTGGAAGAAGATACCTTTGACGGAGGTGCTAGGGAATTTGGCTTTTCCTACTTCGGAAGGGTGTCCTACAACTTTAACAACCGCTATCTATTATATGGGACTTTCCGTGCAGATGGCACCAACAAGTATCAGGAAAAATGGGGGTATTTCCCCACTGTTGGTGCAGGTTGGGTGGTATCCGAAGAAAGCTTTTTTCCCGAAAATAATACGCTTAACTACCTAAAGCTAAGAGGTAGTTGGGGAGAATTGGGGAACGACCGAGTTCCTTCCAGTGAAGGCTCCATTACGTCAGAAGTAGTGACAACCGCACTCGGGGACGTTCTTTTCAGTGGTTTAAACACCAGTAGCGATTTCACTGCCCTTAAATGGGAAGTAACCGAGGAAATCAATGCAGGACTTTCAGCAAGAATGTTCAACGATAACCTTTCCATAGAAGCCGACTATTATATAAGGGACACGGAAGATGCGGTAATTCCAGTACTGCGGCCCCTTATTCCCGGATCCACTAGACAAAATGTGGGCGAAATCAGAAATAGCGGGTTGGAAATAGCTCTTAACTGGGACAAAAGGGTTTCTAATGACTTTAGCTACTCTATAGGAGCCAACTTTGCCTCCTTGGATAATGAGGTTCTAGGTTTAGGAGGAGCTGAATTTTTGGATGCCGGCACGGCGGAATTCCGTCAGCGATCCATTGTAGGCGAATCCATATTTGCCTTTTATGGTAGGGAAATCATAGGAGTGTATCAAAATGAAGCCCAAATACAAGCCGATCCAGTGGCGGTTGCCAATGACTTGGAACCTGGGGACTTTATTTACAGGGACATCAATGGCGACGGAGATATTAACGATGATGACCGAACCGTTTTAGGGTCTTTTCTTCCCTCGTATACCTATGGATTCAATATAGGATTCAATTATAAAAATTGGGACTTTAGTACTAGTGCCATTGGTCAAGGTGGCAATTCCATTCTCAACCGGAAACGCGGAGAGGTAATCTTTACCAATGATACCAATTGGGATCGGGACTTTGCGGTAAACAGATGGCATGGTGAAGGTACATCGAACAGTTACCCATCTTCAGCTGGAATTCGAAAGGGATGGAACCAAAGACTGAACGACTTTTTCATAGAAGACGGCGATTTCTTTAGAATTCAAAACATAACCCTGGGCTATACCATCAATAAAGATGGAAGTCAACAAGGAATACCACAGGTAAGAATCTATGCTACTGCTGAAAAGCCATTAACCTTGTTCAATTACAACGGATTCAATCCTGAAGTACCAAATGGTGTGGATAACGAAACCTATCCAATACCCGCAGTTTATACCATTGGAGTAAACGTAAAAATCTAAAAAAAAGAAAATGAAGCTAACTAAGAAAATCAAGAACATAACCCTAGCGGTACTCCTTCTTTTGGCCGCAGTAGGATGCTCGGACAAACTGGATGAACCACAATTGAACAACAATTTTGCCGGTGGTACGGACTTTACAAATACAGATGACATGATACTCTCCATTATTGGGGTGTATGAGGCCTTTCAATCCAGAGGTTGGGAACAACCTTTGCTGATAGCAGTACGTGGAGATGATGTCAATGCTGGCGGATTGGGGGATCAGCAAGATTTTGCAGAAACAGACCTTTTCAATTACAACAAAGATTATTGGATGTATAATTCCCTTTGGGAAAACATCTATGTGGATGTGATTACGGCCCATACAGGTATGGAGCAAATAGCCAGATACCAGGAAGTTGCTGATGCGGCGGGGCAGGCTTTGGGAGATCAATATATTGCAGAGGCCAAAGTATTAAGGGCCATAATGCTATTCCATATTTCACAAGTTTGGGGGGATGTATTTATTCCTACATCTTCAGAAACATCAGAACTTTTTGACGTGGAAACGGTGCCAACCCAAGCTGAGGTCATGCAGCACATTTCCGATCAAATGGATGAGGCTCTGCCATTTTTACCTAATATGCGTCCCAATGAGAGACAGGATCTCCCTGGAGGGGTTACCGAGTATACAGCCTTGGCCATTAAGGCATTGGCCAATCAAGAATTGGGAAATTATCAAGTGGTGGCAGATGCTTGCTCAGAGATTATCAGCTCCAACAAGTTTAGTTTGTTCCCTGATTTCTACGAGTTATTTAAAACCCCTGGAAAATTAAGTGATGAGAGCATTCTCGATATGCAATATTCCGATTTTGGACAAGGTGAAGGAGATCGTGAAAGTCATTTGTACGCGCCTTATGGACCGCAGGGATGGACGCCAGCTGTGGATGGAGCTTCCAGCGGTTGGGGCTTTTTTGAACCCAGTATGAAATTCATCAAGTTTATGTTGGATCGGGGGGAAACCGTTCGCTTGGAGACTAGTGTTTTGTTCACGGACAGAGGCATTACCGAATTGCAAACGGATCCCAATTATGCCACATTGCCTGCTTTTGTAAGCAATACTACCAGGGATGGAGACGTCATTGAGGATTATGCCCGGGCCTTGTTTGCCAGTGGGAAACACTATCTGCCTTCCAATCAACTAATATCAGGTAGAACAGCATATGGCAGCAATAAAAACTTCAACATTATCAGGTATGCCGAGATTTTGTTGATGTATGCCGAAGCATTGGCCCAAGGTGCAACCGCTTCTGGAATGTCCGCAGATCAAGCCGTGAATTTGGTTCGGACTAGAGCCAATATGCCTGCTATTTCAGGTGCCACCTTAGATCAAGTTTTGGATGAAAAGTTCGCTGAATTGGGCATGGAATGGGGAAAGAGATATTACGACATGGTCCGACTCAATAGAACCAGTGAACTAAGTTATGATGGGAGAACCTTTAGTGCTGACAAAGCATTTCTACCGTATCCACAGGCTCAAGTAGATCAGTTTCCAATCTTGGGCAACTAACAGAAATAACCGAAAAGAACTAAACGATGAAAAAAACATATAAGATACTGGCAGCCTTACTAACGGTGGCATTTTTTACCGCATGTGATCAAGGTATAGACCCTATAACCGAGGTAGGTGCAGGCGCAGATGAATCTGCCCCGCAGGTGACCATCAATTACCCAACTGAAGGAACAGAAATAAAGGTTTTTGAGGATGAGACTACCTTGGATATCGATATTAGAGTAACAGATGACATTGAGGTGAAAGATATCAAGGTACTTCTGGACGGAAACCAAATAGCTTCCTTCAATACATTTAAGGACTATAGGATTGTTTTGGAAGAATTCACCTATGATGGTCTGAAGGACGGTGACCATAAACTAACGGTTACGGCGTCGGACATAGAGGGAAAAACAACTACGGAAGAGGTGAATTTCGCCAAAGCCCCTCCCTATGTTTCCATGTTTGATGGTGAAGTGTTCTACATGCCCTTTGATGGGGACTACAGGGACTTGATTGGATTTCAACAAGCAACAGAAGTTGGGGCACCTGGCTTTGCAGGTGGTGGTTTTGTTGGTTCCGATGCCTATAGAGGCACTACAGATGCCTATTTGGAATTTCCAATGGACAATTTGAAAAGCAACGAATTCAGCGCGGCATTTTGGTATAAAGTAAATTCCACCCCGGACCGCGCAGGTATTTTAGTGGTTGGCGATGATGCCGATGACCGCCGTCAAGGATTTAGGTTATTCAGGGAAGGTAGTGCTGATGAACAGCGAATCAAGCTCAACGTGGGCACAGGAGATGGCGAAAGCTGGAACGATGGAGGTGTTATAGATGTAACCGCTGGAGAATGGGTACACATTGCCGTTTCCATTTCGGGAACAAAAAGTACCATCTATTTTAACGGAATGGAAACGCTTTCAGCCGATTTAGCAGCACCTATTGATTGGACCAATTGCGAGGTGATGACCATTGGGGCGGGTGGCCCCACATTTGACTATTGGAACCACAAGTCCGATTCCAGTGACATGGATGAGCTACGTATTTTTAATAAGGCGCTTTCACAAACTGATATTCAAATCATGTTGAATGCGGTGAATCCTTACATCCCTAAGTTCCCTGGTGAGTCATTGTACATGCCATTTGAAGGGGACTACATTGATATGGTGGGAAGCAAAGTGGCCCAACAAGTGGGCTCAACTGGATTTACAAATGATAGCCAGGAAGGAGATCAAGCTTTTATGGGAGCTACCGATTCATACATAAATTACCCTGCGGAAGGACTACTCACCTCTGAGTTTAGTGGAGCATTTTGGTATATGGTCAACGCGGACCCTGATCGGGCTGGAATTATAGTAATTGGGGACGATGTAGATGACCGTTTCCAAGGTTTTAGATTGTTCAGGGAAGGTAATGCTGACGAACAGCGCATCAAGTTAAACGTAGGAACCGGTGCAGGTGAAAGTTGGAACGATGGTGACGTGATAGATGTAGCGGCAGGCGAATGGGTGCATATTACCTTTACCATAGCCAATGATAAGAACACCATCTACTTTAATGGGGTGGAAGTCCGCTCTTCGGATATGTCGGCACCTGTTGATTGGACGGGTTGCGAAACGTTCAACATAGGGTCCGGAGGCCCCACTTTTGACTATTGGAACCATTTGTCCGATTTAAGTGCCCTGGACGAACTTCGTTTCTTTACCAAAGCATTGAGTTTTGAAGAAGTGCAAGAAGTCTATGGGGGAGGGTATCAACCGCTGGATGGTGAAACCTTGTACCTTCCTTTTAATGGCACTAATACCGATTTGGTGAGTGGAGCAGAGGCAACCGCCGTGGGAACTCCGGGAACCGCGGGCGAAGGAGTTAGCGGGGATGAGGCCTATGCAGGTGCAGCAGATTCCTATTTAACCTTCCCAACCACAAACCTGACAGGCGATGAGTTTAGTGCGACCATGTGGTACAAAATCAACGCTGACCCAGATAGGGCAGGAATTTTGGTCATGGGACCACCAGATACCGAAAATGCGGAATATCCAGATGTGCAGAATCTAAGAACGAACGGATTTAGATTCTTCCGCGAAGCAGGGGGAGACGGACAGGTTTTCAAGCTTAATGCCGGTAATGGCACAGCAGACAGCTGGTTTGATGGCGGAGCAACGGCCTCAATACCTAGCGATACCACAGATTGGGTCCATTTGGCCTTCACCATTTCCGGAACAGAATGTGTGGTCTACATAAACGGCGATGTAGTGGCTCAAGGCGCATTTGATGGAATCGATTGGAGTGGATGTGATGTATTGTCCATCGGATCAGGTACTCCACGATTCACCCAATGGAACCATTGGTCAGATTTGAGTTATATCGATGAACTTAGATTGTTCAATAAAGCTTTGACCCAGACCGAGATACAAGACATTATAAATTAATAGCAATTATTAGAGTTAGTTAGTTTTCAATGAGGTTATTTTTAATTTCAGTTCTTTTGGTCGTTGCATTCACAGTAGCGGGATGCAATGGCCAAGGAACTAGCAAAAAGGCTATAGCTCAAAATACTTCAGCTAAAGCATATTCGGATGAAGATTTGTTGAACCTCGTTCAAGAACAGACCTTCAATTATTTTTGGGAAGGAGCTGAACCAATTTCAGGACTTGCCCGCGAGCGTATTCACTTGGATAACATTTATCCCAGCCATGACAAGGACGTAATCACCATTGGAGGTTCCGGCTTTGGCTTGATGGCCATTTTGGTGGGCGTGGAACGTGGGTTTATAAACAGGGAACAGGCACTTCTGCGATATGAAAAGGCTGTGTCCTTTTTGGAAAAGGCCGATCGATTTCACGGGGCTTGGCCACATTGGCTGCAACCAAGCGGTAAAACGGCACCTTTTAGTCCAAAGGATAATGGAGGGGATCTTGTGGAAACCGCCTTTCTTATCCAAGGTTTGCTTACAGTAAAAGCGTACTTCAGCAACGGAAATGAACAGGAACAACAGCTCTGTGAGCGCATTCAAAAACTCTGGGAGGAAGTTGAGTGGGATTGGTACACCAAAAATGGGGAAAAGGTACTCTACTGGCATTGGAGCCCGGAATATCAATGGGAAATGAATTTTCCAGTGGGTGGATACAATGAAGCCTTGATCATGTACATTTTGGCGGCCAGTTCTCCTACCCACCCTATTGAAAAAAATGTGTACGAAAAGGGTTGGGCCAAAAGCGGTAATATCACTAAGGATACGATCTATTATGGCTTGGAAACTGAACTGGATCATTATGAACACGATAGTTCGCCAGTTGGACCTTTGTTTTGGGCACATTATTCATATTTGGGTTTAAATCCCAAAGGGCTTACGGATGCTTATGCCGATTATTGGAAATTGAACGTGAACCACGCTCGGATTCACTACAACCACAGCTTGGAAAATCCAAAAGGCTTTAAGGGATATGGAGAGGAATGCTGGGGACTCACTTCCAGTTATTCTCCCAAGGGATATGCCAGCCACCGACCGGATAGGGACATTGGTGTAGTTTCACCCACGGCGGCACTTTCGTCCATGCCGTACACCCCTAAAGAAAGCATGCGTTTCCTTCGATATATGTATACAGAACAAGATAGTTTAGTAGGCAAATACGGACCATATGACGCATTTAGTTTGGATAAAAAATGGTATTTACCTCGGTACTTGGCCATTGATCAAGGTCCAATACCGGTCATGATTGAAAACCATCGAAGCGGGCTGTTTTGGAAGCTGTTCATGTCCAACCAAGAAGTGCAAAAAGGTTTAGATAAACTAGGGTTTCAACATTCCAAAACCGAAAATAATGGGTAAAGCCCCCTTTTTTTTAGTCTTTTTACTCTGTCTTATTTATGCTTGTGGAGAAGATGATTACACCTATACCCCAATCGCATTTCCAGATGATGACGAGCCTGTGGTGCCAGAACCTACAATCAGCGATGAAGAACTTCTAGACTTGACACAAAGGGAGACCTTCAGATATTTCTGGGATTTTGCAGAGACCAATTCTGGTGGAGCCAAAGAACGGTATCACCCCAATGATCCGGGCAGGGACTCGCATGTGGTCACTTCTGGTGGAACAGGCTTCGGACTGATGGCCATTTTGGTAGGGGTTGAAAGAGGATATATCACGCGGGAGCAAGGGGTACGACGTCTTTCACAATTGCTGGATTTTTTGGAAAATGCAGATAGGTTCCATGGAGCTTGGTCCCATTGGATAAATGGGAGTACGGGCAACGTTATACCTTTTAGCCCAACGGACAATGGTGGGGATTTGGTGGAAACGGCATTTCTGGTTCAGGGACTGATCTGCGTTAAAGAATATTTCAAAAATGGGACGGATGTTGAAAAAGAGATTTCTGGACAGGCGGATACGCTGTGGAAAGGGGTAGAATGGAATTGGTATACTCAAGAAAAAAATGCCTTGTATTGGCATTGGAGTCCCAATTTTGGATTCGATATTAATTTGGAACTCAAGGGATACAATGAAGTTTTGATTGCCTATGTTTTGGCAGCCGCATCTCCTGATTATGGCATTACCAAGGAGGTCTACACCAACGGTTGGGCTTCAAATGGTGGGATCAAATCCTCCAATACCCAGTATGGCATTCCCTTAATTGTTAGACATCCAGGGGCCCAACAGTATGGAGGTCCTTTGTTTTGGGCGCATTATTCCTATTTGGGATTGAACCCAAAAGGGCTTTCAGATGAATTTGCCAACTATTGGAGTGTAAACCTTAACCATACCAACATCAACTACAACTATTGCGTTGAGAATCCCAAAAACTTTGAGGATTACGGACCGGATTGTTGGGGTCTTACCGCTAGCTATACCCGAAACAGTGATGGAAACCTAGGTTATAATGCCCATCATCCCGCCAACGATACTGGTGTGATTTCACCCACTGCGGCGATCTCTTCGATTCCCTACGCTCCTGAAAAGGCA
Source organism: Flagellimonas algicola (assembly GCF_005937185.1). Lineage (GTDB taxonomy): Bacteria > Bacteroidota > Bacteroidia > Flavobacteriales > Flavobacteriaceae > Flagellimonas > Flagellimonas algicola. Next base: position 206,335 of record NZ_VCNI01000001.1, read on the forward strand.
TTGGAGGCCATGCATTATTTCCATCGGAACAAGGATAAGTTATTGGGGCCGGCTGGCTTTTATGATGCCTTTAGCCCTGAAAATGATTTTTGGGTGGCAGAAGCTTATTTGGCCATAGACCAGGGACCTCAAGTATTAATGATAGAAAATTACAGAACAGAACTGCTCTGGGATCTTTTCATGCAGAATGAAGATGTTCAGAACGGACTTGATCTGTTTGGATTCCAATACAACAATTAAAACCCCCAGTCACTGATGGGGCAATCCTTTTCGAAACGATTTAACATGACCAAAATCCAACACTACTTTTTGTTCTTCCTGATAGGCTTTTTAGTAACTGGACATACCCAGGGCCAAATCAAATCACCCATTCCAGAGGTGGAGACTTTGCTGGACAAAATGACCTTGGAGGAAAAAATAGGGCAATTAAACTTACTTACACCAGGAGGTGGGGTGGCAACAGGCGCAGTGGTAAGCAAAAACGTAGAAGCCAAAATCAAGGCAGGTCAGGTTGGAGGTTTGTTTGGGATTTCCGGTCCCGACAAGGTTCGTATGGCACAAGAAATGGCAGTAAACCATACTCGGCTTAAAATTCCGTTGCTGATAGGAGCAGATGTCATTCATGGATACCAAACCACCTATCCCATTCCACTGGGACTTTCGTGTAGTTGGGATATGGATTTGATGGAAGAGGCTGCGCGAATGGCCGCCAAAGAAGCCACTGCAGATGGCATTATGTGGAATTTTTCGCCCATGGTGGACATTGCCCGGGACCCCAGATGGGGACGAATAGCCGAAGGAGCAGGGGAGGACCCCTTTTTAGGTTCAGCCATTGCTAGAGCTATGGTTAAAGGATATCAGGGCCTCGATTTAATGGCGCCAAATACGATGTTGGCCTGTGTAAAACACTTGGCCCTTTATGGAGCTTCCGAAGCGGGAAGGGATTATCATTCCGTGGATATGAGCAAGATCAAGATGTTCAATCAGTACTTGCCTCCGTACAAAGCTGCTGTGGATGCAGGTGTTGCCAGTGTGATGAGTTCCTTTAATGACATAGACGGGATTCCCGCATCGGGCAATAAGTGGTTACTGACAGAATTGTTGCGCGAACGTTGGGGGTTCAATGGGTTTGCGGTTTCGGATTACACATCGATCAATGAAATGGTGGCACACGGTCTAGGCGATTTGCAAGCCGTTAGCAGTTTGGCCATCAAGGCAGGTTTGGACATGGATATGGTGGGTGAAGGGTTTCTCACCACCTTGAAAAAATCTGTAAAAGAGGGTAAAGTAACCGAAGCTGAAATTACGCAAGCTTGTAGAAGAGTTTTGGAAGCCAAATACAAAGCAGGTCTGTTTGATAACCCCTTCAGATATCTTGACCCAAATCGCCCCAAACAGGATATACTGACTGCTGAAAATAGGACTTTGGCCAGAAAACTAGCTACCCGTTCTTTTGTTCTTCTCAAAAATCATGATCAAATCCTCCCGTTGAATAAAAAAGCAAAAATTGCTTTGATTGGGCCATTAGCTGACAGCAGAAACAACATGTTAGGTACTTGGGCTCCTACGGGAAACCCAGATTTGGCCATTACCATCTTGGAAGGGTTTAAGGACGTTGCACCAGGCGCGGATATCCAATATGCTAAAGGTGCCAATATTTCCAATGATGAGGATTTTGCCAAAAAAGTCAATGTATTTGGCCCTCGCATTCAAATTGATCCAAAGCCTGCAAACGTATTACTGGCCGAAGCGATAGAAACTGCGAAGAAAGCAGATGTTGTGGTAGTTGTAGTGGGTGAAGCCACGGAAATGAGCGGGGAAGCCGCAAGTCGTACAGATATTTCAATTCCCGAAAATCAAAAGAAACTAATTAAGGCTTTGGTTGATACAGGACATCCTGTGGCCGTAGTATTAATGAGCGGAAGACCTTTGACCATTCCAGAAGAGTTTGAATTACCCATTGCCCTGTTGCAAGTTTGGCATCCTGGAGTTGAGGCAGGAAACGCGGTAGCCGATGTGGTCTTTGGGGATTATAATCCATCTGGTAAGCTCACGGCAACTTGGCCAAGAAATGTGGGACAGATTCCAGTTTACCACAGTGTAAAAAATACAGGAAGACCAGCTCCAGACGAAAAATTTCAAAAGTTCACCTCCAATTATTTGGATGCTCCCAATACGCCACTGTTCCCTTTTGGGTATGGATTGAGTTATACCACCTTTAAATATTCAAACTTAAAACTGGATAAACGGGAAATACATCAGAACGAATCATTGAAGATACAGGTAGAAGTTAAGAACACCGGAAATTTTGATGGGGAAGAGGTGGTTCAGCTCTACCTACGCGATGTGGTCCGCTCCATTACTCCCCCCAAGAGGGAACTCAAAGGATTTAAAAAAGTCTTTATCAAAAAAGGTGAACGTAAAACCGTTCACTTGACCTTGAATCATGATGATTTGAAATTCTACAACGGGAACTTGGAATTTCTTTCTGAACCCGGTGCCTTTGAAGTTTTTGTGGGAACGGATTCCAATGCCGCTCTGAGTAGAACTTTCACTTTAAAATAGAATCAAATAGGCAATAATAGACGGATGCAAAAAGTGATTATATACATAGGCATTTTATTGCTCGTGGCTTGTAAAGGTCAGAAGCATGAGACCGAGGTTGTACCACCCAACATTATTTTTATCATGGCAGATGATCATGCTTTTCAGGCAATTAGTGCGTATGGCCATCAGCTGTCCCAATTGGCACCTACACCCAACATCGACCGAATTGCTTCAAATGGGGTAATTTTTCAGAATAGTTTTTGCACCAATTCCATTTGTGGCCCTAGCCGGGCTGTAATTCTTACAGGAAAACACAGCCATATAAATGGTTTTAGAATGAACGGGGAAAGGTTTGACAATAATCAGGCTACCTTGCCCAAATACCTTCAAAAACTGGACTATCAAACAGCGGTCATTGGAAAATGGCATCTTTATGGGCAACCAACAGGATTTGATCATTGGGAAATTTTGAATGATCAGGGAAATTATTATAATCCAGAGTTTATTAAGGGAAAAGATACTACCATTATTGAAGGATATGCTACGGATATTATTACCCAGAAAAGCCTGGATTGGTTACAGAATAAAAGAGATGGCAAGCCTTTTTTTATGATGGTCCACCATAAGGCCCCACATAGGAACTGGATGCCGGCTTTGAGACATGCAAACAAATATGATTCCGTTACTTTTCCGTTGCCTGATACATATTTCAGCGAACATAAAGGTCAACTAGCAGCCCAACAGCAGCAACAGACCATTTCTAGGGATATGTACGAGGGCCATGATTTAAAAATGACGGCCGCACTGGGAGACCCTGCATTGGCTCATAATCCTTGGACAACGGATTTTGAACGTATGACACCGGAACAACGAAGTGCTTGGGACGATGCCTATAGCGCAAAGAATGATGCATATCACGCTGCTAATCTTTCGGGCAAGGAATTGGATATTTGGAAGGGCCAGAGATATTTACAGGATTATTTGGCTACCGTTGCTGCTGTTGACGAAGGGGTTGGTCAAATCCTCGATTATCTTGAGGAATCGGGACTGGATAAAAATACTTTGGTGGTGTACACATCGGATCAAGGATTTTATTTGGGTGAAAAAGGATGGTTTGACAAGCGGTTTATGTATGAAGAATCCCTGAGAATGCCCTTGTTGATGCAGTTACCCGGAGTAATTGAGCCTGGTATGTCAGTTAGTGCCATGGTACAGAATCTGGATTTCGCACCCACCTTTTTGGACTTGGCAGGTGGAAGCCAATATGCTTCTGAGATGCAAGGCGAATCCTTTAAAGAGGTTTTGGAGGGTTCCCAATCTGATTTTAAAGCAGCTATTTATTACCATTATTATGACTACCCAGCCTTTCATATGGTTAAAAAACAATACGGGGTAAGAACCCAGCGCTATAAGCTCATTCATTTTTATGATGACATAGATGCTTGGGAGTTTTATGACCTGAAAAAAGATCCCAACGAGCTACGCAATGCCATCAACGACCCCCAATACATCGAGCAAATTACCTTAATGCGTCAAAAACTGGATAGTCTCCAGAGCCACTATGGGGTAACCCAAAGAGAATTTGAATGGGCACCTAAAGAAGATGTCGATAAGGCCTTTAAAGCTTTCGAAAGACTTCGAGGGAACCTTTAGACAACCACTTTGTTATACCTCAACAGGCGGTAGCAATCCTATCGAATTTACATTACAATATCATTCTGCCATTGATAAGGTTCCGGAATATCCGTATCATCAATCAGTTGGCGAATGTCTATTTCTATGCCACGACTCAGATCGGTGATGGGAACGTCATTAGGTCCACCTTCAAACGGATTTTCGGTATTCTCCCCAATAGCTTCCATGGTATGGAACACCCAGGAGATCAACGCACTAAATGGAATGGAAAACCAAACAAAATGTTTTCCAATAAAGAGTTGAAGGTTTTGGGTGATCTCAAAATAGGCCGGGTTCTCGTTGAGGTCACTTATTATTCTATCTCCTATAACCTCAAATCCCTCCATGATTCCAAAGGGAACCAATAGAATAAATACCCATACGAATACATAATTTAAGGTGGCAAATTGCCTTGGATATGGAAAATTCTTGATTCGCTCACTCTTCCCTTGAAGGGTGTACAGTTCGGTGAGCATCGCCATCATTTCCATATGTCGAAAATCCTCAATCAAGCCTTGATCCATAAGCTCAGCCAGTCTTTTGGATTGGATACCCAGCAATTGCGATGCCTGATTGCCTTTTCTGAATATGGCTTCAAACTCGTCTTTGGAAATGTAGGGCGCGATGACCTCTTCTATGGGAACGTTATCTTCCAACAAGGTATATTGGGATTCACGGAACTCCTTATTGGACTTTTGATTTTTAAGATGAGATTCCCAAGGTTTATCCTTTCGTAATTGATATCGCAAAGCCGTGAGCCAGGCTACATGTCGGTGGACCAACTCCCGTTTGATGCTTTTAAGCTCTACATCCTTTACCGGAATTTTGGCGTGTTTGTTAGTAATAAAATCCTTGACCATAATGGTCCAAGACCTGGAGGTGTTGACAATTCCTCCCCAGATTTTTCGGGCTTCCCAGAGTCTGTCATAGGAGGCATTGTTCTTAAAACTAACGATAAATGCCACAGCGGTTCCCAATACTCCAAGGGGTAACCACGGCACATGAAGCCATTTCCATCGTAAAACATCAAACAGAAAAACAGGAATGGAGGCCAAAAGAAGGAAAAGTAAAATATGCCTTCTGGTCCACATGATAACGCCCTTTACGGGAAAAATTTTTCTAGTGTACATGGGAGAATGTAATCAGTTAGTTGAACTACAAAATAGCTATTTTTTGCAATTTCCTGATGTTGATAACATCCTTAATAACTCAATTGCTATAGAATTTTTTGGATAGAAGTCTTTTATAATTTTAAAAGATAAAAAGGTCTTTTATTAATTTATGTATTATAGCAAACTCCAAATTGTGCTTCAAGAAGTACCAGGCGAAATCAGCCTTTGCTTCAGTATTTCTGGTTGCTCACTGCGTTGCAAAGGCTGCCATTCCCCGTTTTTATGGAAGGAGGGAAACGGGGAAAAGCTTACACACCAACTGTTTGACCATATCCTTTATAAATATTACGGATTCGCCAGCTGTGTCCTTTTCATGGGAGGGGAATGGCATCAAGATGAACTTATTCAATACTTAAAACATGCCAAGAATAAAGGATACAAAACTTGTTTGTACACAGGTCAGGATCAAGTTACAGACGGCATCTTACAACAGTTGACCTGGATCAAAACTGGAAAATGGATCCGAGAGCTTGGAGGATTGGACAGCAAAAAGACCAACCAAAAATTCATAGAAGTACGGACCAACAAAATATGCAATCACTTATTTCTAAAAGAACAACACATATGATACGACTTACCGACGCACAAATTTCAAAAAAAGTAAAGTTTATTAACCAGTATATGCACTCAGCCAATGCGGCGGATGGATCAAAACTGGATGCCAACGCCAATGTGACCTCAAAAAACATTGCCACAATGGAGGCCGAATTGAACAAGGACATCAACATCCAAGTCAATAGAAAATTGGTAAAAGATAAAATTGAATTCCTTTTTGGTAATGAACTTGCCGAAGAGTATACCAGGCAAATTGAGTCCCATGAAATCTATGTTCATGATGAAACCTCTTTAAAACCGTACTGCGTTTCCATTAGCATGTATCCTTTTCTGCTGGACGGACTTACCAAATTGGGAGGGGAGAGTAGGGCTCCCCAACATTTGGAAAGTTTTTGTGGGGAGTTTGTCAATCTGGTATTTGCTATCAGTTCCCAATTTGCAGGGGCGTTGGCCACGGTGGAGTTTTTGATGTACTTTGATCACTTTGCCAAGATTGATTATGGAGAAGATTACCTGAAAACCCATGAAAAGACCATTGCCAACCATTTACAGCATGTGGTCTATGCTATTAATCAACCAGCGGCCGCTAGGGGATACCAATCTGTTTTCTGGAATATTTCCCTATATGATGAAGCTTACTTCAATAGTATGTTTGGGGATTTTGTTTTTCCTGACATGACAAAACCGAGGTGGGAAAGTGTAAAAAAGCTGCAATCCTACTTTATGAACTGGTTCAATGCCGAGCGCACCAGAGCCATTTTGACCTTTCCTGTAGTTACCGCGGCCATGCTTACCAAAGAAGGAAAGCCAGTAGATCATGAATTCACCCAAATGTGCGCAAGGGAATTGAGTGAAGGTAATTCGTTCTTTATTTATCAGTCAGAAAATGCAGATAGCTTGGCTTCCTGTTGCCGACTCCGTAACGAGATCAGCGATAACACTTTCAGTTATTCATTGGGCGCTGGTGGCGTCGCGACCGGATCCATCAATGTCATTACGCTCAATATGAATCGATTGGTTCAAAAAGGAGCGGATATCGCGGAAGAGGTTAAAAAGATTCATAAATATCAAGTGGCCTTCAGGAAACTCATTGAAGAATATGAGGCTGCTGGACTACTGCCAGTGTATAAAGCTGGATTTATTGGGTTGGACAAACAATTTCTGACCATAGGTATAAATGGAATGGTGGAAGCAGCGGAGAGTCAGGGAATCAAAGTTGGGAACAATGAAAACTACAAAGCCTTTGTCAACACCTATCTCAAAGCCATCTACACTGAAAATAAAAATGCTAAACAGGAGCATGGTTATATGTTCAACACTGAATTTGTACCAGCTGAAAACCTGGGCGTGAAAAATGCCAATTGGGATAGAAAGGATGGCCTTTTTGTACCCCGGGATTGTTATAACTCCTATTTCTATAGGGTAGAGGACACAGATACCAACACCTTGGACAAAATTATTTTGCACGGTAAGGAAACCATAAAATACCTGGATGGTGGTTCGGCGCTACACCTTAACCTGGAGGAGGCACCCAATCAGGAGGGTTTTGAAAAGTTGATTCACGCGACGGCCAGAGCAGGATGTAATTATTTCTGCTTCAATATTAAAATTACTATTTGCAACAGTTGTGACCATATCGATAAGCGGACCTTGCATAACTGTAGTAAATGCAGTTCCAAAGAAGTGGATCATGCCACTCGGGTGATTGGATATTTGAAACGGGTTTCCAGTTTTAGTACAGGAAGACAAAGGGAACATGGTCTAAGATATTATCATGAAAATAAAAAAGAAGGGCACTTGGCGAAGAAAAGAGTTGAGGTGCTGAATGGTTATCAGTCCAAGAGTCAACCCATAATTGACTTTTCAGATACACAACGAATCATCTGACAATTACCACAATCTTAGCGCTCTTTATGGTGAAACATGATAAATATCATGTGTTCAACTAAGGCACCTATCTATTTTTACAGAATAAAGGATAAAATAGTCTTTTATTATCAAATACTAATCAATTTACCATGTTATCAAAAAAACAAGCACGTACTTTTTTTCTTGGAGGGACGGTGGTGACATTTCTTGTCTTTATCGGGCTTACGATTTATTCCTTTAGCAAGGAACAGGATCAATCCAACTACGGGAACATTACCGAACAGGTTGTTCGGGGAAAACAATTGTGGGAAGCCAACAATTGTATGGGGTGTCACACCATTTTAGGTGAGGGCGCCTACTATGCGCCAGAACTTACCAAGGTTATAGACCGAAGAGGTGAAGGTTACATCAAAGCGGTACTTACCACTCCAAATGCATGGGCACCCAACGGTAGAAAAATGGTGGCCTATGGATTTTCCGACGAAGAAGCGGCAGACCTGATTGCATTCTTTGATTGGATAGATGACATTGACCTCAATGGTTTTGATACGGTGGTATCTCCATTGGCCAAGGACAAAACCAACAACTAAAACCAACGATATGAAATACAAATCACAAAAAGTAGCTTACTGGTTTTTTGCACTTTCCATGCTACTATTAGTTTTGCAACTAGCCTATGGATTTATTATGGGCTTTGCCCGTATAGGGCTGGATGGACTTCATGATTTTATCCCCTTTAATACCGCAAGGGCCGTACATACCAATTTATTGGTAGTTTGGTTGCTTTCCGGGTTTATGGGAGCCGCCTACTACATTATACCAGAGGAAGCGCAACGGGAATTGGTCAATGTAAAATTGGCTTATGTACAATTAATTTCTTTGGCGCTGGTGGGAGTTGCAGCCATAGTCGGGTATCATTTTAACTGGTGGGAAGGACGAAAATTCCTTGAAATTCCGAGACAATTGGACTTTTTGGTAGTAGCCAATGTCCTTTTGTTTTTAGGCTTGATTTTGGTCACTTTGTTTAAAGGAAAACGAAGGACCACTACAGCCTTGGTACTCTCTATGGGACTATTGTTCGCCGCTCTACTTTACCTACCTGGGATGTTACCCTTTGACAGTCAAGTGATGGATTCTTTCTTCCGTTGGTGGGTGGTTCACCTTTGGGTTGAAGGTGTTTGGGAATTGATTATGGGCGGTATCCTTTCTTTCCTGCTGATTAAACTTACTGGAGTAGACCGAGAGGTTATTGAAAAATGGCTCTATGTAATTGTTGGACTCACCTTCCTTTCTGGAGTATTGGGAACGGGGCACCACTATTATTATATCGGTGTTAACAAGATTTGGTTGATTGTAGGAGGGATATTCTCCGCTTTAGAGCCTTTGGCTTTTTTGGCAATGGCCTTGTTTGCTGTCAACATGTACCGTAAAGGCGAAAAAAGACATCCCAATAAACTGGCATTGTTCTGGACCTTGGGCGCGGCCATTGTTTCCTTTTTGGGAGCAGGATTACTGGGGTTTGCACACACGCTACCGCAAACCAACCTATATACCCATGGTACCTTGGTTACAGCCATGCACGGACACTTAGCATTTTGGGGAGCCTATGCTATGATTGTTTTGGCAATTATAAGCTATAGTATGCCCAATATGACAGGAAGAAAACTGTATTTAAGTGCTAGGGGACGAGCTGCTTTTTGGCTTTCGAACATCGGTATGATCGGAATGACTGTGGCCTTTGGGGTTGCCGGTGTTGCCCAAGTGTACTTGGAACGAAAGTTTAAAATGGAATTCATGCAGGTACAGAATGAGATTAGCATCCACTTTGTGGTGTTACTGCTATGTGCCACCATATTAACGTTGGGAATAGCCTTATACATCATAGATTTTATCAAACACGGCAAACCGACAGATCAAGCTTTAGAACTACAACCATAAACCAAAAAAGAATTAAATGAGAAAACCTAAAAATGGACTAGCAGTACTTTACCTAATGGCAATTGGAGCCATTGGATTGCAAAGTTGTATAGATAATACCACAAAAAAGGAATACGCTTCTGCGGCCGATATTCCGGTAAGCAGGGAAATGACGGCAGAACTGACAGCGCCACCAAATGTTCCCAGAGGAGTAGGCGATCGTAAAGCCAAAAAGCTCATTGTGAACATGGAAATTCTGGAACAAGAAGGCACCATGACGGATGGAACTACCTATAACTATTGGACTTTTGGTGGTTCTGTTCCCGGAAGTTTTATCAGAACTAGAGTAGGCGATGAGGTGGAGTTCACCCTATCCAATCACCCGGATAATAAGTTGCCCCATAATATAGATTTACATGCGGTAACCGGTCCAGGTGGTGGGGCAACATCTTCCTTTGTGGCACCAGGTCATGAGAAGAAATTCAATTTTAAGACTATTAATGAAGGCTTGTATGTATATCACTGCGCTACCGCGCCTGTTGGGATGCACGTTGCCAATGGTATGTATGGATTGATTTTGGTAGAACCCGAAGGCGGACTACCCAGAGTGGACAAGGAATATTACATCATGCAGGGGGATTTCTATACCCAAGGCGAAAACGGTGATCCAGGCCTGCAAGCATTCGATATGCAAAAAGCAGTAGATGAAGATGCAGATTACGTGGTTTTCAACGGGAGTGTGGGCGCCTTGACCGGCGATAATGCCATAACAGCCAATGTGGGTGAGACCGTTCGACTTTATGTTGGCAATGGTGGGCCCAATTTGGTGTCCTCCTTTCATGTTATTGGGGAGATTTTTGATAAGGTAATGGTGGAAGGTGGTAGCAGCATCAATGAGAATGTGCAGACTACCTTAATTCCTGCCGGCGGTGCTGCAATTGTGGAGTTCAGGGTGGATGTGCCAGGGACCTTCATATTAGTGGACCATTCCATCTTTAGGGCTTTTAACAAAGGTGCATTGGGAATGTTAAAGGTGCAGGGTGAAGAAAACAAAACCATCTATTCTGGTGTGGTTCAAGAAGGTATTTATAATCCTGAAGGAGGAGGTATACAGGTTATGCCCAATGGAGATGAGGATACAGACATTAGTTCTGGTACCAAGACCTTGGCAGAAAAAATGGAGTCTGGAAAACAAATCTATACCAAAACCTGTTTTGCATGTCACCAGGCCAACGGAGAGGGGATTCCGAATGCATTCCCGCCTTTGGCTGAATCGGATTATCTCAATGCCGATGTGAATCGTGCCATTGACATTGTCTTGAATGGTAAAACCGGTGAAATCACGGTCAATGGACAAAAGTACAACAGCGTTATGACCAAACAGGCCATTAGTAGCGATGAGGTGGCCGATGTGCTTACCTATATCTACAATTCATGGGGAAACAACAAAACCAATGTGACCCGATCCCAAGTGGAGCAGGTTAAAAATGGGCACTAATCACTAATAGCGGATGACTGTTTTAAGATTGACATTTTGTATACTTTTTCTTTGGGTGGCCAATGCAAATTGTCAATCTAAAATGGTCGCTATTCAAGGCGGAACCTATATCCCACTTTATGGCAGGGACTCCCTAAAAGTCACCATTTCAGATTTTTATATGGACGTATATCCGGTGACCAATCAGGAGTTCGTCGCTTTTGTAAAGCAAAATCCAAATTGGCAAAAGTCTAAGGTAAAAAAGTTGTTTGCCGATGGCAGCTACTTAATGAACTGGACCTCGGATACAACTTTGAAAGAAGGATTGGAACTAACTGCCCCGGTTACCAACATTAGCTGGTTTGCCGCCAATGCCTATTGTGAATGCCAAGGAAAACGTTTGCCAACCATTGATGAATGGGAGTATGCGGCCATGGCGAACGAAAATGAACCGGACGCCAGAAAAAACGAAACCTATAACGAATACATTCTGGGATGGTATGAAAAGCCCAAAACGTTCAACAATGTAATTGGCTCCACCTTCAAAAATTATTGGGGAGTCTACGATTTACATGGTTTAGTTTGGGAATGGACTTCCGACTTCAATTCGGTATTGATGTCTGGCGAATCACGGAAAGATGTTGACAACGACAGTAACCTATTCTGCGGGAGTGGCGCAGTTGGCGCTACGGATTTAATGAACTACGCTGCCTTTATGCGATATGCAACCCGAGGGAGTTTGAAGGCAAAATACACCATGAAAAACCTTGGGTTTAGATGTGTAAAAAACAAAGATGATGAACAACTATAAGTGGGTCCTTGGCATTTTCACAATGCTCTTTGTACTGGTTTCCTGTAATAATGGAACCAAAACCATGGCAAGTAACGAGATAGCATATGCATGTCCCATGAAATGTGAGGGCGATAAAATTTATTATAAAGGAGGAAGCTGTCCGGTTTGTAAAATGGATTTAATGACTTTGACTTCGCTGACAGCAGAGCCTGTGGAATCAGAAGAGATTTCGGAAGAATCCATTTTCAATCTTACCTCTAAGTGGAATACGGAGGAGGGCAACAGCATCGAATTAAAGGATTTAAAGGGAAAGACCTTGGTCATGGTAATGATTTACACTACATGCAAAGCGGCCTGTCCCAGATTGGTGGCTGACATGCGAAATATTGAAAAACAGATTCCAGAGTCCTTTACTAACGACATGCAATATGTTTTGGTAAGCATCGACCCAAAAACAGATACGCCTACCCATTTAAAGGCATTCGCAATGGAAAACTTTATGGATGGTGATCATTGGACTTTTTTGCAAGGAACGGAGATGGGGGTAAGGGAATTTGCCAATGTTCTTGCGGTCAAGTATAAACAAATTTCCCCTATGGCCTTTTCACACTCCAACATCATTAGTGTATTTAATCCTCAGGGAGAATTGGTGCACCAGCAAGAAGGATTAGGGGTAGATAACAAGGAAACCGTGGAAAAAATTATTGAAACTGTTAATAAATAGGTCTATTAAGCAATCGTAGCCAGTGGTGAAGCATTCAATTTACTCATACCTGACTCTTCAAGGATTGCTTCATTCATGATTGCTTTTTAGACCTTAAAATATATTGAAATGATCAATACAGTGGAAGCAAAAAGCATCAAAATGGATATAGACACCCAGGTTGCCCCTTACTACAGGGCCGTGGGAAAGGAGGCAGAAATTTTTAAGCATACCTATAGCAGTAGGATCCCATTCTTATTGAAAGGGCCTACCGGTACTGGTAAATCCCGATTCATTGAGTTCATGGCCCATGAACTTAACCAACAATTGATCACGGTCAGTTGTCATGAGGAGACCTCTTCTACCGATTTAATTGGACGATATATTATCAAGGGGGCAGAAACAGTTTGGATGGACGGACCTCTGACCATAGCAGTCAAAACTGGGGCAATATTGTATTTGGATGAGATAGCAGAAGCTAGACCTGACGTAATCGTGGCCATTCATTCCCTGACAGATCACCGACGTGAGTTATTCATTGATAAACTCGGTACAACGATTAAGGCCCATCCCCATTTTATGTTGGTTGCCTCATTTAATCCTGGTTATCAAAGGGGTTTTAAGGAATTAAAGCCGTCCACAAGACAGCGCTTTGTGGCAATTTCCTTCAACTATCCAGAAGCTAAGGCAGAGGCAGAGATATTGGCAAAAGAAACCAACATTTTGGAGGCTGATGCCAAAAAACTGGTCAACATCGCCAATAAAATCAGGAATTTAACAGAGCTGGGACTCACGGAAACCGTTTCAACCCGATTACTGGTGGACGCTGCAAAATTGATGCGTTCCGGTTTGCCCAAAAGGTTGGCCGTGCATTCTGCTGTTGTGGAACCGCTCACAGATGATTTGGAGGTAATTGAAGCCCTTAACGATCTCTGCGATTTAATGATCTGAGGATGAAGAATGAGTTAGGAGTCTTGAATTCTGAGTTCTGAGTTCTGTGAATCCCACTTCCAAAAGATAAGTTATGTTCGAGTTTGAACCCGATGAATATCTCTTCACCAAGTTTGCCCACTATTTCAAAAAACGAAAAAAGAATAGAGAGGCCAACGTATCCCATGCGGTTCACCTTTCAGATATAAAACCTCGACTCACCATATTTGCCCGGGCAGTGACAGGACAAGCAATAGAGCTTTATGCCGCCGAAAGGGAAGGAGGCTACAAGAACAACAATTTCTTTCTGCCTTCAAAATACGCCCAGTTTGGCACTGTGGAGGAAAACCTGTCCTTTTATTTATTTCGAATCCTGTATTTATCCATTCAAAAAAACTTTGGGCTAAACTGGAAGGACAATGGTGAACATGAATTGAATGCATCACGGGAAAAGGCTCAAAAAACAGCATCACCGGTACTGGAAATTCTGTTCAGGGAATATCCGGTAACCCAAGAATATTATCAAAGATTGATATCCCATTATTCGGTCCAGGTAAAGCCAAAAACAGCACCGGATTTTTCATTTATTTATGGTAAATGGATGCGGGATTCTCCTGAGGAAGAAATGGGGGATACCTTGGAAAACTTTTCTGAAAAAGTGAAGTCAGCTGAACAACATCAACCTAAAACCACGCTCAAAGCCAATGCAGTGGAAGAAATTGTTTCTGTTCAAGTAGATGAAAAACAGGTGGAAGATTCCGTATTGCAACATCAGTTTGAAAAAGTGGAAACTGCGGATGAGTTTGGTGGGAATTTCAGAAATATGGATGGAGATGATGATTTGGAAGACCATGCCAACGCCCTGGAGGATCTAAACATGAAATTTACAGTTCGGGTTGACGATACGGCGCATTCGGTTTACCAAGCAGATTTTGTGGAAAATACGACGATTGCCGAAAGCGCAGATAGGGATGATAAAGGGTATTTTGTCAGCTATGATGAATGGGATTTTACCAAGCGTAACTACAAGGAAAATTTTTGTAAAGTATACCCCAAAACCATTGCAAAAACCAACCCTGATTATTATAGAGAAGCGGTTTCCAAAAACAGGTCAACCTTGTTGGGACTAAGAAAAATGCTGACCACCGTAAACAATAAGTATCAGCAGCAACGCAGACAAACCCAAGGGGAAGAATTCGACTTGGATGCCATAACTGATTTGTTTGTGGATGTGAATACAGGTCATACCCCATCAGAAAAAATATACCTGTGCAAGCGCAAAAAGGAAAAGGACCTTTCCATTCTTTTGCTATTAGATAGCAGCCTCTCCAGCGATGGTTATGCTGCTGGGAATCGAGTCATCGATGTAGAAAAGCAGGTGTCCATCCTGTTTGGGGAAATATTGGAGGAGTTTAATATTGATTTCTCAATCAACAGTTTTTATTCCAAGACAAGAAATCACTCTTCCTATATCACTATGAAAGGTTTTGATGAGGACTGGAACCGGGCAAAATTTAAAATCGGGGCCATAGAACCCAATGGATATACAAGGATAGGTCCTGCTTTGCGACATTCAGGGGCATTATTGGACAAAAGAGACACTAAGAACAAATGGGTCATCCTGATTTCTGATGGAAAGCCTAACGATTATGATCGCTACGAGGGAAAATATGGGATAAATGACATCAAACAGGCATTACGGGAACTCAACGAACGTCAGATAAACTCGTACGCATTGGCCATTGAGGCCCAAGCCAAATATTACTTGCCGCAAATGTTTGGTCAAAACCATTATCAAATTCTGACCACCCCGGTTGAGTTATTGCAATCGTTGGTGAAACTTTACGAAAGAATTAAACATCAGTCCTAATTGCTTTGATGGCTTCAAAGTCCTTTAATGATATAAACCTGCCCTTTTGTTTAATTTCCGCTACAAATTCTTTAATGGTTTTGTCTTTGAAATCAGCATAGATTTTTTTCTTGAACGGAGCCACAGTAAAATGAACAGGGCATGGGTTTTCATCACCACATGATGGCAAGCCCATAAAGCACTGGTCAAATTTTACCGTACCGTCAATACACTTGACAATATCCCAAATCGAATTTTCCAGATTGTGCTCATCCAAGAAAAAGCCCCCCGTGGGACCTTTATGTGAAGAAACCAGCTTGTTTTTGGCCAATTGTTGCAATAGCTTGGCTAAAAATGGCTGGGGTGTTTCTAGAGCTTCTGCAATTTTTTTGACTCCTATTTTTTCATCTTCTTCAACGTACATTGCCAAAAATAGAATGGAGCGGATAGCATATTTACATGCGTTGGATAACATAAATTTCTGCTTTCGTCAAATGTATAAAAAGATGTCTTAGTCCTAAATGGGAATCCTTTAATTATTATTACAATTACCAAAATTGGCTGAAAGTATTTCAATTATTTTAAGCGCAACTTCTGCACCAATGTTTGTCTTAATTGCAGAATTACAATAGAACCAATTGCAATGACGAGAAGACAACTAGCAAATAGCAATAACCAAGGATAGTACTGCATTACAGGTTCTTTGATCCAAGCCATCGCGCCTTTATAGAAGATAAGCCCTTCAGTTAGCATAAAACCTAGTAGATAAAGTATTATCGAGGTGCGGCTAAGCTCGATTAATTTGGAATGGAACAAAAAGGCAAGGACGGTCAAGCTAACAACACCTAAAAATATCCAATGTAGGTACCCAATGACCAAATCAATATTGGAGGAAACAATAGAAGCAAAATAGGGTACGGAACCCAATAGTTGCAGAAACACTTTGACCAAAAAGAAGATGGCTGCAATTTTTAATGAAAGATAGAATAGCTTGGAATCCATCCGGTTAACCTTACTTTTGAAAGGCAATACGTGTTTAATCAAAATAAAGAATGCAAACAGCTGCATTACAGAACCTAATAAGGAAATAATGTAAACGGAGTTTGAAGGTTTCATCCACAATAAAGAAATACAAAATGTAGCCATAACCCCAAGATTCATGAACCAAAAGAATTGTTTGAACCCAATGTGTGGCAATTCAATTTTCCTTTGTTCGAGAAAATACAGCAATAATCCAAGGAGCGCCATAACAAACCACCCGTTGTATTGAAAATGCAAATAGAAATAAATGGCATTTCGATATAGGTCTGAACCACTTCCAGCCGTATTCATAATCGCACCTAATGCCCAAGGCCCCAAGCTTGATAGTACCATGTACCAGAGTGAGGCATAAATGCATTTATAGGCATGGGTCTTTTTTTGCGCTGCTATAGTATGCTTTACAAAAAACCACATGAAAATATACGATGCGATCAAGAACAGGGTTGAAAAAACAATCGATAAAAGTGCATATCCAGTGAAAGGAAAAGTCAGCAACATCCCAATAATCGTTCCCTGGGTGCACCAAAACAACATCCGATACCTTCTTTCTATGGACGCTTTACTAAGGTATGCCTTATAGATAAGGGTGGTCAAGGCGGTATAAGTCCAGCCCAACAAAGCTATATGGGAATGGGTGTGGACTAAAAAACGGTAGTTGATGGGAAGTTCAACAACCGGAAATAGTCGCAATAAAAGACCTAACAGCGCTATCAAAAGGAAATACCCTAAAGCAAGAACGCTGTGTTTTTTGAGTGAATGCACTAAACCTATTTACCTACTAAAAGTACAGTTTAAAGTGATTTCTACCCCATAAGCTAACGATTAAAGGTTGCAACTTATGGGATAAATCCAAAGTTTCATGTCCAAAGTAAATACTTAGCTCATTTTCTTTTCCAAGGCAATGGCTTTTGGATGCAGAATGTTATTTTCCAAATGAATGTGAAGATGTAAATCCTGTTCAAATTCTTCCAACTTGGAATAAAGCGCCCTAAATGTGTTGCAAGCCTCCGGTGGGGGAGTGTAGCCATTGGTCAATTGTTCGATTTCCTTAAAAATGTTACCAGCACTTTCATGCTCGTGTTCCATCATCGCTATAGGGTTGTTTACGGATCCAAAAGGAGCAGATACTTCCATATTATCGGCTTGCACCATTTTTTTGATAAATGGAAATAACACCTGTTCTTCTTTTTGAAGATGCGAAAGCAGCTCATTGGCTACTTCATGAAATAATCTATTGATTTCAACCACTTCCGTATAATGATGGCCATGGACCTTGGCAACCTTGTTCGCATATTCAGAGATAATGGGTAAACTTTCATTTACATAGGTGTGATGCACATTGATGATATGGTCTATAAGAAAAGATAGGTCCCACTGATTATAATTATGATTTCGGTCCACAGTTTTTTCAACCTCCAAAAGTTCTTTTTCCAAAAGCTCTTGGTTCACGTCAAATTTGGCACATGCCTTGGCTATTGTGATACCGCCCCCACAACAAAAATCAATTCCAAACTTCTTAAATACATGGGCGGTTTTTATGTTTTCAGTCACAAATTCTGAAACAGTTTTGTCCTTGACGACTTCCATATTGTATGATTTAAAATGCTAATACTGAGCGAAGATATGGGCCTAAAGTGACTGAGGTTATGACATTTATCATATTTTTAATGGTCAACACGGGCAACTTTTGTATCGCTAAATAACTTAATTATGACCAGCAACAAGTTTACTCTAATCCTGATTGCCTGTGGCTTTCTTTCGATAGTTCAACTCAATGCACAACTTACTTTGGAAGCCGACCTTAGAGCGCGATTCGAATACCGTCATGGATTTAACAATCTGTTCCCAGACAATGCGGATCCAGCTGCCTTTGTCACACAACGTTCCCGGTTAAATTTGGGCTATAGAAATGAGATGCTTAGACTATACATTAGTGTGCAGGATGTTAGCACTTGGGGAGACACACGTCAACTCCAAATTGGCGATGATAACAATTCCTTTGGATTGTTCCAGGCTTGGGGCCAGCTATATTTGGACGAAAATTGGTCAATAAAAGCAGGTCGTCAGGCCATTTCGTATGATGATCAGCGCATTTTTGGTGAAGTGGACTGGACCATGCAAGGACGATTTCATGATGCAGCTTTGCTGAAATATGAAAAGGATGATTGGAAAGTAGATTTGGGTTTAGCCTTTAGTCAAGAGGACCAATCCAACGAAGGTACGGGCTTTTTTATTCAAGGATTTTTCACCTATAAAGCCATGCAATATGCCCATGCGAAAAAAACATGGGATAAGAGTTCCATTAGTTTTTTGGCACTTAATACGGGCTTTCAGAACTTTACAGGGATAGATAACGACCAACCTGACGGCACTTTTTATACACATACTGCTGGTTCACATTTTAGTTTTCCAATAGATGAGATCAAGTTCAATGGAAATGTATACTATCAATTTGGTAAGGCTAATGCCACTACGGACCTTGCTGCCTATCTTTTGGCCTTAGAAGCCAACTACAAACCTGGGAAGACCCTATTTGGTTTAGGATTTGAGCTGATTAGCGGAACCGACCAAGCTGGGGAATCCAAAAATAAATCCTTCTTCCCGCTCTATGGAACCAATCACAAATTCAACGGGTTTATGGACTATTTTTATGTAGGCAACCATGCCAATAATGTAGGCTTGAATGATTTATACGCCAAAGTTGTTTTTGCCACTGGTGAGAAGAACAGCTTGCTGGTAAAAGGCCATTACTTTGCGGCCAATGCTGCATTTGCAAATGACGAGGACAGTTATTTAGGAACAGAACTGGACCTGGTATTCAATCAGCAGCTGATGAAATATGCCAAAATCAATCTAGGTTATTCCCATATGTTTGCTTCTGAAAGTATGAGTTTGATCAAAGGAGGCAGGCCTCATGATAACACTAACAATTGGGCTTGGGTACAACTAATAATCAAGCCTGAGCTTTTTAAAACAGATTTCCCAAAAAAATAACACTATTTCAAAGACAGGTCTTTTTTCTTGTCAAAAACATGACAAAAGTCATAAAAACGGCATGGAAATATGTTCATTTTTGAGTAAATTGAAAAAGATGGACCCTCCTTCCTGGATTCCAGGTTGCAATTGATTTCATTTTTATTCAAGACTAATCAATATTGAACGATCAACATGGTTGTGTTTACCATGGAATACCATTTCAAACCATATGCCCATTAAAAGCTATTTAGTCCATCCCCATGACGGCAAAAAAGAAGAACTTTTGCAGGAGTTATCTACAATGGCTTCCTGTGAAGTAGTTCCCGCCCAAAATATGGAAATAATTGCCTTGGTTACCGAAACAGAGACCAAGCAGGAAGAAGAAGTGCTTAAAGCACGTTTGGAATCTATAAAAAGCTTAAAGTTATTGGCCTTGGTATCCGGATTCAATACACCACAATAGAATCAACTATGCAAACTACACTTACTGACCGGAGAAGTTTTTTAAAGAAAATGGCCATGGCTTCTGCAATAGCCGCTGCAGCATCCATGTTTCCAGGAATCATGTTTGCAGCAGAGCAAGAAAAGGGGATTCCAAAAAATGCAAACTTGGATTGGAAAAAAGGCCCTTGTAGATTTTGTGGTGTGGGCTGTGGCGTACTTGTAGGTACGGAAAACGGAAAGGCGGTTGCCGTAAAAGGAGACCCCAATTCGCCAGTTAACAAGGGACTTTGTTGCGTAAAAGGATATCATTCCATAATGGCTTTGTATGGGAAAGACCGTTTAACCCACCCTTTGGTCAAAAAGAATGGCCGATATGTGAAGACTTCCATGGACGAAGCTTTGGATCTTATTGCATCCAAGATGAAAGAGACCATTGCGGAGCACGGTAAAGATGCCGTCTCCATTTATGGATCTGGGCAATGGACCATTCCTGATGGATATGCAGCTTCCAAATTGTTCAAAGGATGTATAGGTACCAACAATGTAGAAGCCAATGCCCGTTTGTGCATGGCCAGTGCTGTAACAGGATTTTTAACCTCTTTTGGCTTAGATGAGCCCATGGGTTGTTATGAGGATATTGATCATGCCGATGTGTTTGTTCTTTGGGGGAATAATATGGCCGAAATGCACCCCGTGTTATTTTCCCGTCTGTTGGACCAACGCTTGAAGAGAGGAGTGAAAATCATAGATTTTGCTACCAGAACCACGCGAACAAGTACCGCTGCGGATAAATCTATTTTATTTTTGCCCCAAACAGATTTGGCTGTGGCCAATGCCATTTGCTATGAAATCATTAAAAACGGATGGGTAAACAACTCTTTCGTGGAAAAGCATTGTAGCTTCAGTAAAGGACTAACCAATATGGGTTATGGACTGGAGGACAATTATACTTTTACTGACAAGCCTGAGAAAATCTCCTTTGAGGATTATAAAACCTTCCTAGAGGATTATACTCCTGAAAAAGTATCCAAATTATCCGGGGTTTCGGTACGGGATATTAAGTACATGGCTTCGTATTATGGGGATCCAAATAAGAAAGTAATGTCGCTTTGGTGCATGGGGATGAATCAACATACACGAGGCACCTGGATCAATAATCTGGTCTATAACATCCATTTGTTGACAGGTAAAATATCTCAACCCGGAAATAGTCCATTTTCATTGACCGGGCAGCCTAGTGCGTGTGGTACGGTTAGAGAGGTGGGAACACTGACACACAAACTCCCGCATGGCGTGGTCATGAACAAGGAACACAGGGAATTTGCCGCCAAAATTTGGGGTGTGCCAGCAGAAAACATCCCTTCCAAACCCACCTATCACACTGTAGAAATGTTCCGGGCTTTGGATCGTGGGGATATTCGCTTTATGTGGATTCAGGTGACCAACCCCATGGTAACCATGCCCAAGCTAAAACGCTATAGGGATGGTGCCAAAAAAGAAGGTAGATTTATTGTGGTATCCGATGTGTACCCAACTCCGACTACAGACATCGCCGATGTGATTTTGCCCTCTGCCATGTGGATTGAACGCGAGGGGATGTATGGCAACTCGGAGCGAAGAACCCAGTATTTTGAACAAATGGTGGATCCTCCCGGCGAAGCAATTAGTGATACTTGGCAGCTCATTGAGGTAGCTAAACGACTTGGTTACGAAAAGCAGTTTCCATACAAAGAGGAAACGCACATTGAAGAGATTTACACCGAATATCGAAAACATCACGACAATATAAAACACAATATGGCTCCATTGGAAGTCCTAAAGTCGCAATCCGGAGCTATATGGCCTTATGTAGATGGGAAATCAACCAAATGGAGGTTCAATGCCAAATATGATCCAGCCTGTTCCAATGGCGAGGATTTTCATTTTTACGGAAAACCGGATGGGAAAGCCATCATCTGGCAACGCCCATACGAACCTGCAGCCGAAGAACCGGATAACGAGTATCCCTATTGGCTCAATACCGGGAGAGTTGTGGAACACTGGCATACCGGCTCCATGACCCGGAGGATTCCAGTATTGCACCAGGCTATGCCACATGCTTATGTAGAATTACACCCGGATGATGCCGAACGCATGCAGATAAAGACAGGCGATGCCGTAAGACTGACCACAAGAAGAGGGGAAATTACACTTCCGGCATCCATTAATGAGAGGGGTGTGCCGGCACCCATGCAGGTTTTTGTTCCCTTCTTTGATGAAAATATACTTATCAATGATATTACGCTGGATTCCTTTTGTCCCATTTCCAAGGAACCCGATTATAAAAAGTGTGCAGTAAGGGTGGAAAAAGCCTAAATATGAGAAAAAGATTAGGGATCATATCGTTGTTTGCCCTGTTGTTCATTGGCTTTGTTGTTGTTTGGAACTACAGCTACGAACAGGGCTTGGAAGGCCCGTATATTCCTGTTGAATCTAACTCCTCCAGAACGTTGATTCCTTCGGAAAGCGGTGTTTTTAGACAATCGGAAAATGCATTGGACTTTAATCAAATGCCCATTGATGAGGCCCATCAGCGCAGCTTGGAAACCTATTACGACAACAGAGCCTACCCAGGAGCGCCGCCAAGTATTCCACATCCAGTCCAAAAAGAAAGGGACTTGGGGGGCAATGTTTGTCTTCAATGCCATCAAAGTGGAGGTTTTGTTCAAAAGTTTGATGCCTATGCACCTATTTCACCCCATCCCGAAATGATCAATTGCAGACAGTGCCATGTCACACAAAATACCAAAGGGCTTTTTGCTGAGACGAATTTTACCAAGGTATCTCCCCCAGAGGTTGGTGTCAACAATGCACTTCCCGGAAGTCCACCCATGATTCCGCACCTACTTAGCATGCGGGAAAGTTGTTTATCCTGTCACGTAGGGCCAAGTGCCCCAAAAGAGATTAGGGTTACACATCCGGAACGCATCAATTGTAGACAATGCCATGTTCCCAACACTGTCGAGCATGATCAAATTGAAGTTTTTTCAAGAAATCTGGAAGAAAGCTATGAATAACAATTGCTATACATACAGCATCGGTTGCCTGATCATGGCCCTGTTCCTTTCCTTCTCTTGTAAACACAAAGAATCCAAGTATCATAGCCTTACGGACAAGATAGAAGAGGAGAGCAAGGACTTTATTGGTACGGACATTTCATTAGAAACCCTGCTTGAGGAAATGAAACTTCTGGAAATTCATGAAGAAGGGCATGCTTTTTTAATTCCAGAGCGCAAGGGGCAGCTTAAATCCTATGCCTGTTCTGAATGTCATACCAAACCACTGGCTTCCATGACATCTCTGGAGATTGGAAAAAAAGCCCATTGGAATGTGAAATTAGCCCATGCTGATAATCTCACCATGAATTGCATTACTTGTCACAGTGAAAGCAATTTAGATGAATTGACAAGTTTAACGGGTTCAGAAATTGATTTTGATGCAAGCTATAAACTATGTAGTCAGTGCCATACGGCTCAATTTAAGGATTGGACCGGTGGAGCTCATGGCAAAAAAATAGCAGGTTGGGCTCCGCCAAGGGCTTCCATGACCTGTGTGAATTGCCATAATCCCCATAGCCCGAGTTTTGATACTCGTTGGCCATCACGATTTAATACGCAGATGGAAAAGGAAAGAAAAGAAGGATTGTCACATTAACACTGTTGAGGTATGAGCGAAAATAATACGAAATGGTTTTCACTAAACCTGTCCAATAGCAAACCAAAGCAACAAGCTTCAACTTGTGGCTGTGGCAATACTTCTGGAGGTTGTGGTGGACATCAAAATGAGATTCGAAGTAGTGCAATTGGAGATGAGAGGCACAAAGATGGTTTTGAGCAGGTTTTTGATGTGCAGATGGATCGTAGAACCGCATTTAAAAAATTGACTGCCAGTTTGCTTATTGGCGCTGGGGCCGTTACAACTTCCTGTAGTGTGGTTGCCGATGAAAAATCCAAGGAAAAAGCACAAATAGATTGGGAAGAACAGTTCAAGGGGAACTACAAGTTGATGAGTGACGAAGAGAAGAAGGCCACTGTGGACCGATTAGTCCGCTCCTACGAGCTTCGTACCAACAAAACCATCTCCATGACTTCGGAAAATGCACAGGAAAATGTGCTATTCGGATATGCTTTCAATATTTCCAAATGTCAGGGATATATGGATTGTGTAAGTGCCTGTGTGGAAGAGAACAATCAAGATAGAAATTCCGAGATGCAGTATATCCGAATTCATGAAATGAAGGATGGCCAGGGATTGAAATTTGATGAAGCCGACGACAACTACTACCATGAGGTTCCTGCTGAAGGGCATTTTTACTTGGGCACCCAATGTTTCCATTGCGATAATCCACCCTGTGTAGACGTTTGCCCAGTACAGGCAACTTGGAGGGAAGAAGACGGTCTGGTGGTAATAGATTATGATTGGTGCGTAGGTTGTCGCTATTGCATGGCCGCCTGTCCGTATGATGGGAGAAGGTTTAATTGGAGCAAGCCTGAAGTTCCTGAAGATGAGGTCAACAAAAACCAGCATTATCTGGGAAATCGCATGCGCAAGAAGGGAGTTATGGAGAAATGCACCTTTTGTGTGCAACGGTCACGGAAGGGACAAAATCCTGCCTGTGTGGATGCGTGTCCAACCGGAGCAAGGATATTCGGAAACCTCTTAGACCCCAATAGTACGATCAGATGGGTATTGGAGAACAAGAAAGTTTTTAGGTTAAAAGAGGATTTGGGAACCGAACCCAAATTCTGGTACTTCATGGATTGATGGTCAAATCAAAGATGTAATGAGAAGACTCAAGGTTTTTAAAAGTTTACTGATCGATAGCCTGGATGTGATTACCCATGGGTCTCGAAAATATCATCTGTGGATGGGTTTTCTAACCTTTGTTATGTTGGTGGGCATGTATTGCTATTCCATACAGTTGGACCAAGGTTTGAGTGTTACGGGAATGACTGATAGGGTAAGCTGGGGACTGTATATATCCAATTTCACTTTTTTGGTAGGTGTTGCTGCGGCAGCAGTAATGCTGGTGATGCCCACCTATGTGCTAAAGGATATCGATTTTAAACAAGCGGTTCTAATAGGAGAAGGGCTTGCGGTTGCCGCCCTGATCATGTGCTTGGCTTTTGTAGTTGCGGACATGGGAGGTCCCTCGGTATTATGGCATATGATTCCAGGAATTGGCGTTTTTAATTTCCCCAATTCCATGCTCACATGGGATGTTATTGTCTTAAACGGATATCTTTTTCTCAATATCAGTATTCCTTACTACATTCTGTTCAGGCATTATCAAGGTAAAGATGCCAATCCAAAAATATATGTTCCCGGGGCATTGATTTCTGTGTTTTGGGCGGTGAGCATCCATTTGGTTACAGCATTTTTATACCAAGGATTGCAAGCAAGGCCTTTTTGGAACAATGCACTTTTGGGACCGCGCTTTTTGGCATCCGCTTTTGCTGCAGGCCCGGCCCTGATTATTTTGGTATTGGCCATTATCAGGAATTACACTGCTTTTAAAGTTGAGAACAAGACCATTGGAAAATTGGCAATGATTGTGACCGTTGCTGCTCAAATTAATCTTATAATGCTGGTTTCTGAATTGTTCAAGGAATTTTATGCGCCAACACACCACAGTGAAAGTGCATACTATCTATTCTTTGGATTGCACGGAAAGAATGCATTGTTACCTTGGATTTGGACCTCTATTCCGTTGAACGTCTTGGCTACTGTATTACTTACCTTTGGAAAGTTTCGGAATAATTTTAAGGTACTCTATTTTTGCTGTTTTATCTTGTTTGTGGCTATTTGGATTGAAAAAGGTTTTGGCTTGATTGTTCCAGGATTTATTCCAGGGCCTTATGGTAAG
Source organism: Flagellimonas algicola (assembly GCF_005937185.1). GTDB lineage: Bacteria > Bacteroidota > Bacteroidia > Flavobacteriales > Flavobacteriaceae > Flagellimonas > Flagellimonas algicola. The sequence goes on from NZ_VCNI01000001.1 coordinate 232,187, forward strand.
ATTGCTGAATATACACCCACCGGTGTAGAAATTGGGGTAACCATGGGAATTTGGGCCTTGGGAGCTTTTGTATTTACTATCTTGGCCAAGACTGCAATCAAAATTGAAACAGGAAAACTCCGATACAAAAAGAAAGATTCCCAATAGGAATGAATGAAGTGTTGTAAAATCTTTGAGTAAAGCATGAAAATTAGAATTAAAGGTAATTCGGTTCGATATAGATTGACCAAGACAGAAGTAGAAACCTTTTGTAAGACCGGATATTATGAAGAGCGAACTGAGTTCAATACCAAAACTTTTACGTATGCATTAAAAGCGGTGGATGTGGATAACTTGGGTGCTGAATTTATGGAGGACACTGTAACCTTGTTGGTGCCAAAAAAATGGAGTTCAAACTGGTTTGAAAACAACAGGGTGGGCTTTGAAAATACGATGATATTGAACAATAAAAGTGAGCTTTTCCTTCTAGTGGAAAAGGATTTTGCATGTTTGGACAATACCACCGAGGATCAATCCGATAATTATCCCAATCCTAAAGCCTGTTAACCCAAACAGGTTTATAGCAGCTCAAATAACTTTGGCAACCAAAGGCTTAATTGCGGGAAATAGGTAATTAGAAACAAAGCAATGATCATGGCCACAAAGAGTGGGAGCAACGGCTTTACCACCTTTTCTATAGTGGTTTTGGCAATACCTACTCCAACAAACAGCACCGATCCCACTGGTGGGGTGCATAATCCAATGCAAAGGTTTAAAATCATAATAATTCCAAAGTGAACCGGATCAATTCCAAGTTTGGTTACTATCGGAAGAAATATGGGGGTGAAAATCAGAACCGCAGGTGTCATATCCATGAAAATCCCAACAAACAACAATAACAAGTTGATGATGATCAAGACCATAATTTTATTGTCGCTTAAGGCCAATAAGGCAGTACTTATGTCCTGTGGAATATTTTCATAGGACAAAGCCCAGGACATACTCATGGAAGCTCCAATCAGTAGCATCACCACGGCTGTGGTTGCAGAGGAATCCAACAGAATTTGCGGTAGTTTTTTAAGGTTGATTTCTTTATAAATGAAACCCAGCACAAGACTGTAAAGCACAGCTATAGCAGATGCCTCGGTCGCGGTAAATATTCCGGTTACAATTCCCCCAATCACAACAATAAGCATAAAAAGGCTAGGCACAGCTGATATGAAAGTTTTAAATACTTCCTTAAGAGAGCTTCTGTTTCCTAGCTTATACCCTTTTCTTTTGGCCCAGATAGAGGCCACGATCATTAAGAAAGCACCGGTCAAAATTCCTGGAATATAACCAGCTAGAAACAGTGCTGCAATGGATGCGCCACCGCTGGCCAAGGAATACACAATGAGAATGTTGCTGGGAGGAATGAGTAAACCTGTAGTTGCTGAGGTGATGTTCACGGCTGCACCAAATTCTTTGGAGTACCCATCTTTTTCCATTTCGGGGCCCAAAATACTCCCCATGGCGGAGGCTGATGCCATGGCAGAACCGGCTATGGCACCCATAAGCATGGCGGAAATAATGTTGATCAAGGCCAAACCTCCTGGAAGTGCTCCCACAAGTGTTTTGGCAAAAGCTATAAGCCGATGTGCAATACCACCTTTGTTCATTAACTCACCTGATAAAACAAAGAAAGGGATGGCAAGAAGGGCAAAACTGTCAAGTCCGGCGCCAATGCGTTGTGATACGGCGGTAAAAGCTGGTAAAGCGGGAATGCTCACTAGCATGGTCAACAATGATGAAATGGCAATACTCCATGCTACTGGTGTGCCCATACCCAAAAGCACTATAAAACTCAATACCAAGATTAGAATAGGAATGTAGTCCATGTTTATAATTTTTTAAGATCAAGGAGTTTGTAATAAATTATGAGGATACCACTTATGGGCAGAATCAAATACACCACTGCCAAAGGCAGTTGAAGGGCAGGGGAATATTGTTCCAAAACAAAGGTAATGTATACGAGTCTGGAACCCCCAATAACGAAAGCTGCCAAGCTGAACAGAATAATCATGGTGCCTACGATCCTCTTTAAGCGCTTTTGCCCTTGACCGCTCAATTTGGAAGGAATAAGATCAATAGCCACATGACCATTTTTACCAGAGACATAAGCCGCACCCAAAACACCAAGCCAAATCATTAAATACCGTGCCAGTTCATCCGTAAAGGAACTGGGCGAGCCTAGTATATATCGACTAAAAACTTGCCATAAAACGTTAATGACCATGATTGCCATAATAACAATCAAAGCCTTACCTACTATAAGGTCTATTTTGTTTCGTAATCCCATAATTATTTGGTTTCCTGAATTGCTTTAATTAAATCGTAAAATGCTTTATCCTCTTTGTATTTATCCAAATTGGATTTGAGTTTCTCCGCAAAAAGTGTTTTATCCGGTCTAACGATCTCAACCCCTGCTTCCTGAACTGCGTCCAAAGCCTCTTGTTCTGATATCGCCCAAAGCTTCCTTTGATGTACCACCGAAAGGTCAACGGCTTGTTTCAACCATTGCCGCTCCTGTTCGTTAAGTTTATTCCAGGTATGTGTACTGGACAGAACCACATCGGGCAAAACCGTATGTTCATCCAGGGAATAATATTTGCAAACTTCGTAGTGTCGGGATAGATAAAAGCTGGGAGGGTTGTTTTCCGCACCATCCACCACACCTTGTTGTAATGAAGTATACAATTCGCCCCAAGAAATGGGCGTGGCCGCGCCACCAAGCCCGTTGACCATATCCATGGCCGTGACACTTTCCATAACCCTAATTTTAAGTCCATCCAGGTCTTCGGGTTTGTGAACAGGTCGGTCTTTGGTATAAAAGCTGCGGGATCCCGCATCATAGTACCCCAACCCTTTTAACCAGTATTTCTCTCCCTCATCCAATAAATGTTGGCCAATAGGCCCATCCAAAACTTGAAAGGAATGTTCCCGGTCCCTAAAGACAAAGGGAAGACCCAACACCTTCATTTTTGGAGCAAAGTTCTCCAACACCCCAACAGATACTTTGGTCATGTCCAAGGCACCCAGTTGCAAAAGTTCCAGACATTGTCGTTCTGTACCCAGTTGTTGATTCGGATAGATTTCCAATCGCATTTGACCATTGGAAATACTGTCCAAATCCTTACTCATTTGTACCATGGCCAAATGAACTGAGTGCTTTACATCCAGTCCATGCGCTAATTTTAAAGTTCGAATACCTCCTGTGGTATTACAACCCAGGAGAGCGGTTACTGCCAATATCATGAAGATATGCTGTGTGATTTTTTTATGGTATGGAATGAACTGTGTCATGTGGTTAAAATTATTTTTTATAACGGGTCAGAGCTTCTATATAATAATAATCCGCATAGTTTAAGGGCACATCTATTTCTGCCCCATGAGGAATGCTACCCACGGAATGGTCTAGCACAAATCCTTTGTTTTCTCCAATCGCGGCCGTGTAGGCTTCAGAGGCTAAAGATGAAAGTATCTTGTCAATAACGGGACGGTAGGAGGTGCTACTGAAAGCGTCCAATTCTATCAAGGCCGATACTACTATGGCGGCAGCTGAAACATCCCGAGGTGCTTCTGGAATGCTGGGAGCGTTAAAATCCCAATAAGGAATTAGATCCCTAGGAAGGTTCTCATGCTGGAGGTAAAAGCTCGCAATATTTTCGGCAAGTTTTAAATATTCCGGGTTCTGGGTATAGCGGTAGCACAAGGTAAATCCGTACAACCCCCAAGCCTGTCCTCGGGCCCAAGAACTTTCATGGGCATATCCCTGGGCGGTTTCCTTGCTACGGACTTCTCCGGTTTCTGGATCATAATCCACAACATGATAGGAACTATAGTCTGGCCGAAAATGGTTTTGGAGCGTTGTATTGGCGTGGGTAATGGCGATATTGGCATATTTCGGATTGTTGGTGAGTTTTGAAACCTCAAATAGCAGTTCCAGGTTCATCATATTATCTACAATCACGGGGAATTTCCATCCTCTTTCCGCTTGCCATCCTTTATCCACATTCCAACTCTGAATACAGCCAACTTTGGGGTTAAAGCGTGTAATCAGGGAATCTGCAGCTGTTGCCATCACCTCCCTGAAAGCTGGATTTTGGGTCACTCTGTACCCATTTCCGTAGGAACAGTTGAAGATAAAGCCAAGATCGTGATTATCAATGTTGTATTTATGGGATTCATAAGGGGCTTGAAACTTTTCTGCGGCCTTTTTCCATTTTTCATCACCTGTATGCTCATATAAGTACCAGCAGCTTCCGGGAAAAAATCCTTCTGTCCAATCGAACCCCTTATTGATCCAATGTACTTCCCTGTTGGCATTTAAGGTTCTGGGAATATCATTGGCTTTTTCGGCCTCTTGAAGCAAATAGTTTAATTGGGTTTTGGCCTTAGCCAACAATTGTTCGGCATTTAGGCTTGTCTCTTTTTTGGTGCAAAAAGACAGTATGAGACATAGCAGGGATAATGATATAAGTTTGAAATACTTCATGTGTTTGGGTGTATGGTTGGTTTTTTTTGGGTAGAATCCCGTTGGATCAAAGTAGGTTCTAGGATTATGGTCTCCGGGGCAAGGGGTATGGGTTTTGCATTGATTTGCTTGATCAACAGCTCCGTGGCCAATCTCCCCATTTTTTTGCCGGATTGGTCCACCGTGGTTAAAGCTGGATCAATTACCGAGGAAGTTGGGCCATTGCTGAAACCTACAATAGCTATTTCATCTGGTATTTTGATGTTTTTTCCCTTTAGAAATTGCATGGCTCCCACGGCAGCTACATCATTGGCAGAAAAAATACCATCAACTTGAGGTAGAGTCTCCAATATTTTCTGGGCTGCATTTGCCCCATCTTCTTCCATCAAATTGGAATCGATGACCAAATCAGGTTGAAATGGAAGACCATTTTTTTCCAAAGCTTCCTTGTATCCATTGAATCGGTTTTGATAGAGTTTCAAGTCCCTGGGCCCGGCAAGATGCGCAATGTTTCTGCATCCTTGTGAAACAAGGTGGTCTGTGGCATCAAAACTGCCCTGATAATCGTTTAATAGCACATTGTTGTTTCCAGGGATATCGCAATGCCTATCAAAAAAGACCGTCGGGATACCGTTCTTTCGAGCCAATTCCATGTGCTCATAATCCAGCGTTTCCATAGAAATGGATAATATGATGCCATCAACCCTATTGGCGACCAAGGTTTGTACCAGATTGGTTTCCCGTTCCAATTTTTCCAAAGATTGGCACATAATTACATTGTAGCCATTTTCAAATGCCGTTTCCTCAATACCTTCGATGGCTGAGGAGAAGAAAAACCTGGAAATTCTGGGAATGATAACCCCTATGGTGTTGGTTTTGTTCTTGCGAAGATTGGAAGCCAAAACATTACGTTGATAACCCATTTCCTGCGCCTTGGCCCAGATACGTTGCTTGGTTTTTTGGGTGACCCTGGGGCTATTGTTCAGCGCACGGGATACCGTTGAGCTATCAATTTTGAGCGCAGCAGCTATATCATGTATGGTAACATTATTGGTTTGCATAAGGGTAGTGCAATTAACACTTGGGTCTAAATATATGAAAATAATACAATCGATTGTATTTTATTTTTTTACCTAACTTTGTTTCATTGATTTCGACGAAAATATAACAGCATGAATACTCAATATGAAAGCCGATTTGCCTCTAATCCAGAAACAGTAAAGGGTTATGATACTGCCAAACTGAGAGCAGAATTTCTTGTAGACAACCTGATGCAAAAAGATAAGATTGTCATGACCTATTCCCATTATGATCGTTACATTGTAGGTTCTGCAGTTCCGGGAAATAGCCTGAACTTGGAATCCATTGCACCATTAAAAGCGGAATATTTTTTGGAGCGTAGGGAAATGGGAATCATTAATGTTGGAGAGGCAGGAACAGTTGAGGTGGATGGTGCCCCTTACCATTTAGGACACAAAGATGCACTCTATATAGGGCAGGGAAACAAGCAAATTGTGTTTAAGAGCGATGACTCTGAGCAACCAGCTATGTTTTATTTTAATTCGGCGCCAGCGCATACCACTTATCCAATTAAAAAGGTAAGCTTGCAAGAGGCCAATACATTAGAACTGGGAAGCATGGAAACCGCCAACCACAGAATAGTACATCAGATGATCATTGGAGGGGTGGTGGATACATGTCAATTGCAAATGGGTATGACCACCTTAAAATCTGGAAGCGTTTGGAATACAATGCCCGCTCATGTGCATGATAGGCGTATGGAAATCTATTTTTACTTGGACGTTCCAACGAATCAGGCCGTATGCCATTTTATGGGCCAACCGGAAGAAACACGGCATATCTGGGTGCACAATCATCAAGCAGTGATATCTCCACCTTGGTCCATACATTGTGGATCGGGGACTTCCAACTACTCTTTTATTTGGGGTATGGCTGGGGAAAATCTGGACTATTCAGATATGGATGTCGCTGCTATTACCGAACTTCGTTAAATCAATCCGATGACCATGAATAAAATTCTCATTTCCCTTTTAAGTTTTGCTTTTATAAATTCCTGTACTCCCGAAGATTCTGGTTTCACCTTTATTGTTGAAAATGAATTGGGTATGGATAGGGCTTTTGAAACCGTTGAACTTACAAGCGCATTTTTAGGGGTTGACAATCTGAACAACTATGGTATCCAAGATTTTGAAACGAAAGAAGTTTTAGTTTCCCAAGGGGTAGATACAGATAAAAATCAGTATGCTGATGTACTTTTGTTCCAACCTAGGATGAAGGCAAATTCCAAGAGAAAATTTGAATTGATTGAAATCCATCATTCGAAAAGGCCTAAGTCGAAATCCGTATGTTTTTCTCGCTTTGTTCCCGAACGGATGGATGATTATGCTTGGGAAAACGACAAGGTGGCCTTTCGGGTTTTTGGACCCAAGGCACAGAAAATGGCTGAAGAGAATCAGGAGGGAGGGACACTATCCAGCGGAGTGGATGCCTGGTTAAAGAGGGTGGAATATCCTATCATTAACAAATGGTACCGCAAGGAATTGAAAACCGAAGGAAGTTATCATGAGGATGATGGTGAGGGATTGGACAATTTTCACGTAGGGCCAAGCAGAGGGGTAGGCGGATTGGCCATAAAAAAGGACAGTACATATTATTTTTCCAAAAATTTCAGCAACTGGCAGCATATTGCCTCTGGACCTATTAGAACCAGTTTTTATTTGGAGTACGACGATTGGGATGCCAAGGGTGCTTTGATCAAGGAAACTAAGCTTATTAGCTTGGATAAAGGTAGCAACCTTTCAAGATTCGAGGTAAGCTTGGAAGGAACGGAGCACATTGCTGCTGGGATTACCTTGCATGAAAAAGATGGCGTGGTGATGGACAACGAAGCCCAGGGATGGCTTAGTTATTGGCAACCCCATGGTGATTCTGAACTGGGTTCAGCAATTGTAGCACCCCCTTCTGTTTTCAAGGATATTGAAACCTATGAAACAGACCAAGTAGATTTGAGCAACGCCTATGCGCATCTCCAAGTGAAGGATGGAAAAGTGATTTACTATGCTGGTTTTGGATGGAAAAAAAGTGGTCAGTTTAAATCTCAAAAAGAATGGGAAGACTATTTGTCCGAATTTGCCTTAAAACTTTCCAAGCCATTGAAAGTTGAATAATCACTTGATAGCTGTATTACTTGAATACGGAATACCACTACAGGATATATATAACAAATAAATTATTTAAGGTGATTGATTCCTATGCCTTTGTCAAGTATATTGTTCTTTTAAACACCCATCCATGAATTCTATCAAACCAATCTCATTATTCACCTTATGCACAATAGTGCTCCTATTTTTAGGTAGCTGTAAAGAGGAAAAGCAAGCCCCAAAGGAGCAAACTTCACAAAAGCCTAATATTATTGTTATCTATCTGGATGATTTAGGATATGGAGACGTGGGATTCAATGGGTCTACGGAACTGCAAACACCTAATATGGACAAGTTGGCTTCTGAAGGTTTGGTATTTACCAATGGATATGCCTCATCAGCTACTTGTACGCCAAGTAGGTACGCGCTACTAACCGGAGTCTACCCATGGCGTGAGAAGAATGCAAAAATTTTGCCCGGCACCGCTCCCTTGATCATAGGGACTGAACAAATGACCTTGCCTAAAATGCTTAAGGGTGCTGGATATCACACCGGAATTGTTGGGAAATGGCACTTAGGTTTAGGAAGCGGACAGGTTGACTGGAACACCACGGTGTCACCCGGACCCAATGAAGTTGGTTTTGACCATTCCTATATAATGGCAGCAACCCAAGATCGGGTTCCAACCGTTTATATTGAAAATGGAACCGTGGAAGGCCTTGATCCAAATGACCCCATCGAGATTAACTATGCGGAAAATTTTGAAGGAGAACCCACTGGATTGGATAATCCGGAAGAACTAAAAATGAGATGGCATCACGGACACAACAATAGTGTGGTGAATGGAATCCCTAGAATTGGGTTTATGAAAGGGGGTAAAAAAGCACAGTGGCGTGATGAGGATATGGCCGATGTATTTTTAAAAGAGGCCCAAGATTATATTAAAGCACAGAAAGACGCTCCCTTTTTCCTGTATTATGCGCTACAGCAGCCCCATGTGCCAAGAACCCCACATGAACGCTTTGTTGGGAAAACGGGATTGGGTCCTAGAGGTGATGTCATTTTTGAGGCGGATTGGTGTATTGGGGAATTGGTAAAGATTTTGGAATCAGAAGGAATATTGGAAAACACCATGATTGTTTTTACCAGCGATAACGGACCTGTACTGAACGACGGCTACTATGATGATGCGGTTGAAAAAAATGGGAACCATACGCCTTGGGGACCCTTTAGAGGAGGGAAGTATAGCTTGTTCGAGGCGGGTACACACGTGCCATTTTTTACCTATTGGAAAGGAACCATTGAACCGGGATCATCAAGCGCCTTGGTTTGTCAAATGGATTTGCTCACTTCTTTGGCCACCCTTGTTGGTAGTGAGGTTAAAGTGGAGGATAGTGAGGATTTATTGTCTGCATTTTTGGGAGAGAGTACCCAAGGAAGGGAGGAGCTTGTCATTGAAGCTTCAACCAGAACCGCCCTCCGGAAAGGAGATTGGGTCATGATTCCACCTTATGGGGGACAAAAAGTGAGCCCCAATGTTCAAATAGAGTTGGGCAACTCGGATGAATTCCAGCTCTATAACCTAAAAGATGATATTGGGGAAACCCAAAATCTGGCGGAATCCAATCCAGAAAAACTTGAAGAATTGATTACGATATTCGAAAGGATTAGGGGAGAGAACCTAAATATTGAACCGCTAGAACTCAAATAGGATTGTTTATTTTCCAGACTCCGGTAGTTTTGACCAAATCTGGAAGCGAACTATTCCTATTTTCTTGAAAACGAGGAATTCATGTCCAAAGATTCTTGGGATTCACGAAAATTTACGAAAAGGTTTTCGAAAAAGTTTCGTAAAACTATTAAAAATGTAATTACCTCATAATCAATGATATGTACTCATAATCTCATTTAGCAGAAAGCATGTCTTGTATTCAATTGGAACCATTTTCCACAAAACACCTCCATTTACCCATTGCAATTTTTACATTTGGTTAAACCCAAGCCACTTGTTACATGTATTACTTAGGAATTGATTTAGGAAGTTCTTCCATCAAAGTTGCTTTAGTGGATAGCTCCAAAGGAAAGAGCGTTGGCGTGGTTCAGCAACCCGAAGAAGAGATGTCCATGCATGCCGCCCAAAAGGGATGGGCCGAACAAAAACCAGAGGACTGGTGGTTTCATGTGTGTGAAGGCATTAGACGGATAAAGAAAAACCATAATGTTTCTAAAAAGGATATAATAGGCATTGGCATATCGTACCAGATGCATGGTCTGGTAGTGTTGGATAAAAAAGGTAAACCACTTCGTAAATCCATTATATGGTGCGATAGTAGAGCCGTTGAAATTGGCAACCAAACCTATGAAGCCATCGGAACGGAAAAATGTGATACACATCTATTGAATTCCCCGGCCAATTTTACTGCCTCCAAACTACGATGGGTCCAAGATAACGAGAGAGAAATCTATGATCGCATAGCTAAATTTATGTTGCCTGGAGACTATTTGGCCTATCGGTTTTCCAACGAGATAAACACAACTATTTCTGGATTGTCCGAAGGTATTTTTTGGGACTTCAAACTAGATGAAATTTCAAAGGACATTTTGGATTACCACAACTTCTCCCAAGCCCTTGTCCCTGAAATTGTTGAAACATTTGGCGTTCAAAGCAAAGTATCTGCAAAAGGAGCTGAGGAAAGCGGGTTATTGGAGGGAACCCCTATCATGTACAGAGCTGGTGATCAGCCCAACAATGCCTTGTCATTAAATGTGTTTCACCCAGGGGAGGTGGCGGCAACAGGGGGAACCTCTGGTGTGGTCTATGCGGTAACTGACAATCTTTCTGTAAAGGAAAGCTCAAGGGTCAACAACTTTGCTCATGTGAATTACAGTAAGGGCAAAACCAAAAACATAGGCAAACTTCTTTGCATCAACGGAGCCGGAATCCAATACCGTTGGTTGCTCAATAACTTGGCGGTTTCGTCCTATGAGGAAATGAACAATTTGGCAGCTGGAGTGGAAGTAGGTTCGGATGGACTTTGTATTGTTCCCTTTGGCAATGGAGCTGAACGCATGCTGATGAACCAAGATGTGGGAACCCGCATCCTAAACTTGGATCTCAACCGTCACACCAAAGCACATATGTGCCGGGCCGCCTTGGAAGGGATTGCCTTTTCCTTTGTGTATGGAATGGAAATCATGAAATCTGATGGTATTGACCCCAAGGTTATCAAAGCAGGGAACGATAATCTCTTCCGATCGGATATCTTTTCAAACACCATTGCAACATTAATTCAACAAGAAATAGAAATATACAATACCACAGGGGCCATTGGAGCAGCAAGGGCCTGTGCGATTGCAGAACAAGGTTATGATGGCTTTTCGGCCTTTATGCGAAACGATCACGTTATGACCTACATGCCCTTCGAGGATAGAGAATCGTATCAAACCGCATACCATAACTGGAAAAAAGAATTGGAACTAATCATTAAAAAATAGGATAAAATGGCACTTATAGGAGACAAAGAATACTTCAAAGGAATTGGAGAGATTAAGTATGAGGGAAGGGAATCGGACAATCCGTTGGCCTTCAAATTCTATAATCCGGAGCAACTAGTAGCCGGTAAAACTATGCGGGAACATTTTAAGTTCGCCATGGCGTATTGGCATACCCTCTGTGGAACGGGTGGAGACCCATTTGGTCCAGGTACCAAACAATTTCCATGGGCTACAAGTTCCGACGCAGTGCAGGCTGCAAAGGAAAAAGCCGATGCCGCATTTGAGTTTATAACCAAAATGGGTTTTGATTACTACTGCTTTCATGATTTTGATTTGGTGGATGAGGCTTCTACGTTGGCCGAATCTGAAAAAAGGATCCAAGAAATTGTGGAGTACTTAAAGCAAAAGCAGGACGCCTCGGGTGCCAAGCTCTTGTGGGGAACCTCCAACTGTTTTTCCAATCCAAGATATATGAACGGGGCAGCCTCCAATCCCAATTTTGATGTGGTGGCCAGAGCAGGTGCCCAAGTAAAGATTGCCTTGGATGCTACCATGGCGTTGGATGGTGAAAACTATGTGTTCTGGGGAGGCAGGGAAGGTTATATGTCCTTATTGAACACCAACATGAAGTTGGAACAGGACAACATTGGGCGGTTCTTGAATATGGCCAAAGATTATGCACGAAGCCAAGGGTTCAAAGGAACATTTTTCATTGAACCAAAACCTATGGAGCCAACCAAACATCAATATGACTTTGACGCGGCTACATCCATTAACACCATACGGGAATATGGGCTGGAGAACGATTTTAAATTGAATATTGAGGTGAACCATGCTACCTTGGCGCAACATACCTTCCAACATGAATTGCAGGTAGCAGCCAATGCCGGTATGCTGGGAAGCATAGATGCCAATCGTGGAGATTATCAAAATGGATGGGACACCGACCAATTTCCAAATAATGTATTGGAAACTACGGAGGCCATGTTGGTCTTCCTAAAATCTGATGGACTGCAAGGAGGAGGGATCAATTTTGATGCCAAAACCCGAAGAAACTCCACAGATCTGGAGGACATCTTCCTAGCACATATTGGTGGTGCGGATACCTTTGCTAGAGCGTTAATTCTAGCTGACGAAGTACTGCAAAAATCTCCGTACCAATCCTTGCTGGATAAGCGGTACAGTTCTTTCCAATCGGGTAAGGGCGCTGATTATGTGGCTGGAAAACTATCCTTGAGCGATCTATATGATTATGCCGGTACCCATGGTGAACCTGAGCAAATCAGCGGCAAGCAGGAATTGTATGAAAACATTTTGAACCAATACAGCTAAAAAACCAACTATGGAATCAATATTGGAAACAGCGGACTGGTGGGTCCTTGGAGGATACCTGGCAGCCTTAATTGCAGTGGCCGTTTGGGTCGTCCTTCAGAAGAATAAAAATACTGAGGATTACTTTTTGGCCGGTAGAAATGTAGGCTGGTTTGTAATTGGGGCCTCCATATTTGCTTCTAATATTGGTTCTGAACACGTAGTGGGCCTGGCGGGAACCGGGGCAGAATCCGGAATGCCCATGGCTCATTACGAATTGCATGCATGGATTGTTTTGCTGCTGGGTTGGCTTTTCCTTCCCTTCTATTTTAGAAGCAGGGCCTTTACTATGCCTGAATTTCTGGAAAAGCGATTTGATAGTCGTTCCCGTTGGTTTTTATCTGTTTTTTCCTTGGTGGGATACGTAATTACCAAGGTGTCCGTGACTATTTATGCGGGAGGAATCGTGGTTTCTGAACTATTGGGAATCCCTTTTTGGTACGGGGCTATTGGTATTGTGATTTTTACAGGAGCTTATACCATTATTGGCGGAATGAAGGCGGTAATCTATACGGAAACGCTCCAAACGGTTATTTTAATCGCAGGATCATTGATCATTACTTATTTGGGTTTGCAAGAAGTAGGGGGTTGGGAACAATTGCGCGAAGTTGCGGGAAGTCAACATTTCAATATGTGGCGACCAATTTCCGATCCTGATTTTCCCTGGACAGGGATGCTGATAGGAGGAACTATTGTAGGGGTATGGTATTGGTGTACAGATCAATACATTGTACAACGAACCCTAGCCGCCAACAATATTAAAATTGGCCGAAGAGGAGCCATATTTGGCGCTTATTTGAAGCTACTTCCCATTTTCATTTTCTTGATTCCGGGTATTATAGCCTTTGCATTGGCACAGCAGGGCGTATTGACCTATGAAAAAAGTGATGAGGTGTTTCCTGTACTGGTCAAAACCTTATTGCCTGTTGGTTTAAAAGGTTTGGTAGCTGGAGGTCTCATGGCTGCTTTGATGAGTTCGCTTGCATCCGTCTTTAACTCTTGTTCAACCATTTTCACTATAGATATCTATAAAAAATTGAAACCTCTGACCGAGGAGAAAAAACTCCTTCGTATTGGTAAAATAGCCACATCCATTGTGGTGATATTGGGGATCATTTGGATTCCCATCATGGACAAAATAGGTGGAGGTGTTCTATATCAGTACCTCCAGAGTGTTCAGTCGTATATAGCGCCACCCATAACAGCGGTTTTTCTATTGGGAATTATTTGGAAAAGGGTGAATTCACAGGCGGCCATTGTTACCCTGTTCAGTGGGTTGGTCATAGCAGCCCTGCGCATAATGGCAGAAATTTATCAAGCTGATCTATCAGGTGCTTTGCTCACCTTTGCCACCATAAACTTTGCCCACATGGCCATTTTTATGTTCATTTTTTCCGTGGTGGTCTGCATTGCTGTTAGCCTTGGGACCAATCCGCCTAATTACGCAACCATTAGTGGACTATCCTTGGGGACTTTAACAGAGGAAGACAGAAAACTGAACAAAGAAAGTATTTCTACCGTTGACATCGTACTTTCGGTACTTTTGCTCGTTGTTGTGATAAGCGTTTTGTCCTATTTTGTGGGTTAGATGATATAACCCCCGGTTGTTGGGGATAAATTGCTTCTAGCGGATACGGTGGTTTATCAATTTGGATTGAGCCTATGAAAAAAATAACCTTAAAAGATATAGCAGCTCATTTTGGGGTTTCCGTTTCAACGGTATCCAAGGCCATTAATGATAGTCATGAAATAAGTACCGACCTTAAACAGAGAATCCAGGAATTTGCCAAGGAACACCATTACAGACCCAACCATGTAGCATTAAGCCTTTTGAAAAAGAGCACCAAGACCATTGGGGTCATTGTTCCCAATATTTTGAATTATTTTTTCACGCAGGTCTTTTACGGGATTGAGCAAACCGCCAATGCCCGTGGGTATGGTATCATCAGTTGTATTTCGGATGAATCTTATCTAAAAGAATGCCAGACAGTGGATTTGCTAAGTTCGGGAACCGCTGACGGCATTATTATGTCACTTTCCGAGGATACACAGGCGAAAGGCAATGTGGAACATCTTCAAGACCTCATTGAAAATCAAATACCCATGGTCATGTTCGATAGGGTTTCAGATGACTTGGATTGTGATAAAATTGTGGTTGACGATTTTGAAGCGGGGTACAAGACAACCCAACATTTATTGCGAACTGGGTGCCAAAAAATTGCCATCATCACTTCCATCTATAATTCCAGCGTTGGGAAGTTACGAGTGGAAGGCTATAAAAAAGCGCTTCAGGAAAATGGAAAGGATTTCGATGAAAAACGCATAGTAAAAGTGGGAAGAAGCGATGATTTGGAGCTTCTCATTTCACTGCTTATTGCGGATAAGGAAATTGATGGGATCATAGCTTTGGATGAAATGACCGCGGTAGATACTTTGAATATTCTTAAAATGAAAGGCGTAGACGTCCCTGATCAAATATCCATTGTTGGGTTTACCAATGGACGTTTGTCCAAATACGTTTCCCCAGCCCTTAGTATGGTGAGTCAGCATGGAAAATACATTGGTGAATTGGCAGCAAACATCCTGATTGACAGAATTGAATACGAGGGGGAAATGCCCTTTACTACAAAGCTTGTGAAGACCACGCTTATTGAGCGGGAATCTACTAGGAAATTGGGAACCAAGTCCAGTAAACAGTTAAGTTAGACAATCCTTGAGCATAAAATGGTCTAAGCTGTGACATTAGGATTTGTTTGGGTTAAATAATCATTATATAGCCCAAATCAATTTGTAAGCTGCCCATTTTTTACTTCCTTCGGGACTAATTTTATTGCAATGACACTTTTTGTTGACATGGATGAGGTGTTGGCCGACACCTATTTGGCCCATTTGGAATTATACGAACAGGATTATGGTATTAAACTAACCCCCGAAGCTTATCAAGGTAAGGAGGCATGGGAGAGTGTTCCAGAGGAACATGCTGCATACATGAAAGGCCATGCATGGGAAAAGGGTTTTTTCAGGGATTTGAAGCTTATCGAAGGAAGCCAAGAAGTCATGTCCGAACTGGATAAAAAGTACGAGCTTTATATAGCTTCTGCAGCCATGCAATTTCCCGAATCTCTAAAAGAGAAGTCGGATTGGTTAGACGAGTTCTTTCCCTTTATCCCATGGCAACGGAGAATATTATGCGGAAATAAATACATATTAAAAGGAGATATTCTCATTGATGACAGGGCCTACAATTTGGAGAACTTTGAGGGACGCTCCATTATGTTTAGCTCTCCCCATAATATAAATACCAATGGCTTTGAAAGAGCGAACAATTGGGAAGAAATCGCAGCCAAACTTTTGTAACTTGAGGTATGGAAATCCCTAGACCTTGGTGCAAGCTTCTTTTCTTATGCAGTTTCTTTCTGCTTCACGCCTGTGCTGCGCAGACGCAGATCATTGAAGATAATGTGGAAACCGTCACGCGGGAGAACCTTAGATATTATCTGTACTATCCCCAAGACTATGAAGCCGATGGCGATAAAAGTTTCGGTTTATTGCTGTTTTTGCATGGAGGAGGAGAAGCAGGAGGTGATTTGGAGGAAATCAAACAAAACGGCCCACCCAAACTGCTGGTTGAGGGCAAACAATTTCCTTTTTTGGTCTTGGCTCCCCAAAATCCACATAAAAAGAAGTGGTGGAATGCTGAAGCTGTCAAACAACTTTTGGATTCTGTGGTGACCACCAACAATGTAGATGTGAGCAGAATCTACCTTACCGGTTTAAGCCGGGGTGGAAGTGCCGCTTGGGAATTAGCTACCCAATATCCCAACACCTTTGCCGCCATGGCCGTGGTCTGTGGAATGACCCCATTGCCCTATGCACATTGGATAGATAAAAATATGCCTATTTGGGTGTTTCATGGTGAAGATGACAACGTAATTGCTGTGGAAGAATCGGATAAAATGGTAGAAAAGCTGCGGAAGATGAATTACAAGGTGAGATATACCCGATATGGGAATGTTGGACATAACTCATGGGAACGGGCCTATACCACGGATTCCTTATATACTTGGTTTGCCAATCAAAAACGAATAAGATGAAAAAACTTTTGCTTATAACCTTGGTTTTGTTCGCCGGATGCAAAGAGGTCAAAGAAAAAACACGGGAAGCTACCTCTTATGAACAAACCACCCAACAGGAAGTAATAGAGACCATAAATCAAGCTCCAAAACAGGTCTTTAAATCATTTGAAGGTTTAGCGGATACTACCTTTGTGCGGTTGGCCGATTTTAGTGATGATTTCGCTTATGACATGAGGTATGCCACTGAAAACAATTTTTTGAAAGCCAAGGTGTACGATTGCCCTGAATGTTATACACGTGTAAAGACTGCCAAAGCTCTCATTGCGGCCAACACCGATTTCTTGGCTAATGGAGTGAAGATTAAGTTTTTTGATTGTTACCGGCCCAATAGCGTTCAGTATAAGATGTGGGAAATAGTGTCCAATCCCCAATATGTTGCTGACCCAGTGAAAGGATCTATCCATAACAAAGGAGGTGCTGTAGATATTACTTTGGTGGATATGGAGGGGAAAGAACTGGATATGGGAACAGATTTCGATTTTTTTGGAAAACGCGCTTATCACGATAATATGGATTTGCCCCAAAACATCTTGGACAACAGGAAGTTGTTAAAGGAGACTATGGAAGCCTATGGCTTTTGGTCTATCCGAACCGAATGGTGGCATTACAACCTGTCTGCCGGATCAAACGATAAAGTGGCTAATTTTAAATGGAATTGCGATCAAACTGAAAACTAATTATGAAAAGACTACCCATCACTGTACTAGTTTCCCTATTTTTTTTAAATGGATTGGTTGCCCAGGATACCATCATCCAACTTTGGCCCAAAGGGGTTCCCAATCAAATCGATATAGGAGAAAAGGAGGTGGACACTTTGGAAAACATTCGCTGGGTGCGCAATGTGCAACAGCCATCCATAGAGGTGTATCTGCCAAGTCTTCCAAATAATACGGGCAAAGCTATTTTGTTGTTTCCAGGTGGAGGTTATCAAGGATTGGCCTACAATTGGGAGGGAGTGGATTTTGCAAAGGCTTTCAATTCCCAAGGGATTGTGGGCATTGTGGTAAGATATCGTTTGCCCAATTCCAAATCCATAGTTAAAAACAGACACGAAGTGCCCTTACAAGATGCCCAACGTGCCATTCGATTGGTACGGAAGATGGCACCAAAATGGAACATTGACCCAGACGAAATTGGAATCATGGGCTTTTCAGCAGGGGGCCATTTGGCTTCAACCTTAGGCGTTCATTATGATGACAAAGTCTATGATAATCAAGATGATGCAGACCAACTTAGCGCTCGACCCGATTTTATGGCATTGGTTTACCCCGTAATCACGATGGACAATGAGATAACACATGGAGGGTCTAGAGAAGCCCTGTTGGGGAAGCAAAGCTCAGATGAGCTTATGAAGCATTTTTCCAATGAGCTGCACGTGAATGCCAATACTCCGCCGACATTTTTATTGCATGCCACGGACGATGAGGCCGTAATCGTTGAAAACAGCCTTAGGTTTTATAGCTCGCTTAAGAGTCATGAGGTACCTGTAACGATGCACATTTATCCTTCAGGGGGGCATGGTTTTGCGCTGGGGCTGAATCATACATTGTTGAAAGGATGGCTCAATGGATTTATTGAATGGTTGTCGTCCATGGACTAGGTGAGGACATTTCATCTTGCTCTTAAAACCCTGGTCAATTACATTTTTGTGATACGATAACGGTTCGCTTATTTTCCTTATCCGTGGTAAAGAACAGATAAGTTTCCCCACCATCCTTGATTTTGTGTTTTCTCCTTAGTTCCGCTACGGATAGTGGAAAGTTTCGGGTGCTTACATTGGCCTTGGTATTTGAAAAGGACTTCATACCGCTCTTGGAATAGGGTAGGACTTCCCCAATTTTAAAGGCTCTGCCAGGAAAATTCAAGCGTTTTTCTGAAGTGTACAAATGGGAATGCTGATGCAGCTTCTGAACCCCAGTGGATTTGCCAATGGATTTGAACCCGCCTGATTTTAAGATGGCCGCATTGGGTTCATAGAGATAGTTTTGGGGTTTTCCGAATTGAACAGTGATCTGTTGTTCGTCTTGTAAATTGAAATCGAAGCAAATTTGTTGGTCTTGAAATAGGTTGACGGTTTTTATCTCAACTTCACTTGCATAGCCCTGTTCCAAAACGTATAAAAGTTCCTTTACCTCATTTTGGGCGGCAACCACATGAATTTCCTTTACAAATTTTAGTTCTTGGATGCCCTGCTTTAAATCCAGAAGGGGAGAGGTCTTGATCAAAATTCGGGATGCTTTTTCAAAAAGTAGAGGAAGATACTTAGGTAGGTTAGGCAAACAATCCTCAAGTAAAAACACTTTTCCTTTTTTATCATTTCTTCTGGAGGGGTCTACAAAAATCCAATCAAAAGTGTTCCCTGTGGTTTTCAAAAATTCCAACCCATCACCTGGAATACAAGTGATATTATTTCTGTCCAAAGCTTTAAAATTATGCTCCGAAATTTCACTCAAATTTGAATCCATTTCGCAATGAAAAACCGACTCAAAATGGGATGAAAAATAGAAGCTGTCCACGCCAAGTCCCCCTGTCAAATCCAACAGCTTTTTTCCTTGAATCAAGTCAGCTTTATACATTGCTGTTTGCTCCGAACTGGTTTGCTCAATGTGAAGCTTGGGAGGGTAGTAAATGTTTGGTGTCTGGAACCAGATAGGTAGTTTTTCCCTGCACTTTTTTTTGGCTTCAAGCTGGATTACAAGCTCTTTTTGTGAAATACCATCAAAAAGTGGTTTGTTAAGCAAAACTGACACGATGTCAGTACTCCAATTTTTTTCTATAAAATCTTGAACACCAGTATTTAATATCAATTCATTCAAACTGACACTATAAGTTTTTTGTAAGCTTTTTCACTACTTCGTTTTCCGCCAAAAACTCCTTCAAAATCACCTTAATCGCGGTATATCCGGGTACGGCAACCACCATACCAACAACTCCAAATAGCAAACCGGCAATGATGATCACCAAGAAGATTTCCAAGGGATGTGATTTCACACTTGTGGAAAAAATGAAGGGCTGGGAAAAGAAATTATCGATTAATTGGCCGATCACCAAACCAATCAAAACATACATGGCTTTGGGAAGAATTACGGTGCTGAAGTCTGCACCCAAAAAACTCGTCATGGTTAGGGTAAGCATGATGGCTCCGCCAATGATCGGACCGATGTATGGAATGATGTTGAAAAGGGCGCAAAGGAATGCAATCACAATAGCATTTTCAACACCCACAATTAAAAGTGCAATGGTGTAAATTACAAAGAGGATGAACAGTTGTAACAGGATTCCAGCAAAGTATCTGGACAATAAATTATTGATTTTGTCAACAGACTTCACCAAGTTGTTTTCCTTATCATCGGGAACAAAAGTGAGCATCCCATTTTGAAAAAGTTTGCTGTCCTTCAAAAAGAAAAAAGAGATGAAAAGCACCGAGAAAAGACCAATACTGAAACTGCTAAGGGCATTCATGAAGGAGTTAAGAACGTTGGGAATAAATCCAAGATCCAACCCTTCCAAAACATTCTTCTCTAAATGAGAGTCCTCGATTAAATGACTTACACTGTCCGTTGTTGCCCCAAAATATTCCAAAATCTGAAGGTATAGGGTATTGACATCTGCTTTTAACGATTCAATATCCAACAGGGAGAGGTTTCTACTTTGCTCGTTGATCAATGGGATGAACAAAGCCAGTATGCCCAAAAAAATGGCCAACATAAAAACCATGGTTGCAATTACAGCCAAGGTATTCGGGAATTTAAGTTTTCTTCTAAGAAACAGAACAATGGGTCTTCCCAGCAAGGCAATAACGGCAGCTATAGCCAAATACGCCAGGACAGACTGAATCTTAAACAGTAGATAAGCAATAAGCACAATACCTACAATGATAGCTACCGCCCTTAATATTCCGTTGGCAATGGTTTTGGATCTCATGGTTTAACTTTTAAATGCATATTCCACAATATTGGCACCCATTTGCAGGGCTTTCAAGCGTACTTGTTCTGGGTCATTATGAACGGAGGGGTCTTCCCAACCGTCTCCCAGATCACTCTCAAAAGTAAATAGTAGGAGTAAGCGACCCTGGTCAAAAATTCCCAACGCTTGAGGTCTTTTACCATCGTGCTCATGAATCTTGGGCAAGCCATTGGGAAACTTGTACTGTTGGTCGAATATGGGATGGTCCGCCCCCAATTCTTCCAATTGCTTTTCTGGAAAAACCTTTTCCAATTGACTCACTAAATACGGTTCCATACCATAATTGTCATCCACATGAAGGAAACCGCCGGAAAGTAGATACGTTCTTAAATTCAATGCTTCTTCTTCCGTGAAAAATACATTACCATGACCGGTCATGTGCAGATATGGGTATCTAAAAATGGATATGCTACCGGCCTCCACAGTTTGTGGTTTTGGATTGATTTTGGTTCCGATATTGGCATTACAAAATGCAATAAGGTTAGGCAGTGCGGTGGGGTTGGAATACCAATCTCCTCCACCTCCGTATTTGAGTACTGCAATGTCCTGAGCATGACCCAGGGTCATCATAAAAAAAGTTAAAAAGAGCAAGCGTTTCGTAAGTAGTTTCATGGACCTCCGATTAACCAATGAATCAAATGTACAGTATTCATGATTAAAAAAATCATAATTTCTTCCATGGCCCTTTTTGGGATGTCCTTGGCCACTTTGTACAAGGTAGATAGCATGGAGGTTCTACCCAGCGCATCCAAGGAGGTTGAAAATACGGTGAACGCGCCCATAGTGGTTTTGGAACTTTTTACTTCCCAGGGATGTTCTAGTTGTCCTCCCGCCGACCGGCTTTTGGACAAGGTGAAAAGCCAATTTCCGGACAAGGTTTTTGCGCTTTCGTATCATGTGGACTATTGGAATTACATTGGTTGGAATGATCCTTTTAGTAAATCAGGTTATAGCAAAAAGCAAGGAGAATACAATATAAAATTTAAAAACCGCAGCAACTATACCCCTCAACTTGTGGTTAATGGAATGGAGCACTTTGTGGGATCCAATTCCTCTAAATTATATGCCAGTATCAATACCTATAGCCAAGAAAATCCAGCAAATAAAATTCAACTTAACAATGTGCAGAAAGCATCTTCAGAAATAAAATTTGATTACACATTAACCGGGAATTTGGAAGGGAGAAAAATAAGGATCATTTTGGTCTTGGATGAGCGAACAACCCAAGTCAAAAGGGGAGAAAACCGTAATAGATCACTCAAGAACAGCAACATTGTCGTGGCAGAAAAGTATCTTATGTTCCCTGAAAAAAATGGGAGCGCTCATATACCCATCCCAAGCATAGTTTCAGCAAATGATAAGATTATGCTGATGGCCCTGGTTGAAACCGAGAATTTGGATATTGTTGGGGCTACCAAAAAGGCCTTACGCTAGCTATTGATTATAGCAACAGTGGTGCAGGCAACTATAGCTGCCGTCTCAGTACGCAGTCTATTGTTCCCTAAAGAAACTGGAACAAAACCTTTTTCTTGGGCCAATTGAATCTCGGTTGTTGAAAAATCCCCTTCAGGGCCAACTAGAATAGTCACATCTTTATCAGCGGCGGCTCTTCTTTTCAACTCCATTTTTTCACCCTCCTCGCAATGGGCAATAAATTTGAGACCTTCCATTTGCTGTTCCATAAACTGCTTATATGAAATAGCTGGATTTAATTTTGGTAAAAAAGTCTGCAAAGACTGTTTCATCGCCGATTGCAGCACCCGCTCCATACGTTCTAGTTTAATAACCTTGCGTTCTGACCGTTCGCAAATGATAGGGGTAATCTCATCCACACCAATTTCCGTAGCTTTTTCTAGAAACCATTCATAGCGGTCATTCATTTTGGTGGGAGCAACAGCCAAATGCAAATGGTAGCGTTTGGGAATGCTCTTCTTTTCCGTTACAATTTGAGCTTTACACTTTCTGGGGTCTGCAATCAAGATTTCCGCCTCGAACAGATAGCCCATCCCATTGGTGATATAAAGAATGTCTCCCTCTTTCTTTCGAAGTACTTTGGCGATATGCTTACTTTCTTCCGAGTTAAAAAAGAACTGTTTAAAACTATTGTCCAACGAAGGGTTGTAGAAAAGTTGCATAAATTACAATTTACTTTTTGCGTGTTCCAGACCCAATTCTATCCAACCTTGTAGCTGTTCCTCAGTTTTGAAACCCTCAGCGGACACAAAGATGAATTCCTTCATCGGTTTGCCAGTAAAGTCCATGGGTCTTACAAAATCTTGCTGTAATGCTGCCCCCATTTTGTCTGAAACAATCCGAACCATCAAATCATCCTTAACCGGTCCCACGGTCATTTTTCCTCCATACAAAAAAGCGATGCCGCCAAACATTTTCTTTTCGGTAAAGGGTTCTGGAAACAGTTTTACCGCTGCTCTAATCCGTTCCGCAAGTTCTTCATTATAAGCCATGGGTTAAAGTTAATGGTTATGAGTTGAAAGTCGAAAGTCAACGGTTTAATGTTGAGTTTTAAATTTTAAATGCTTAATGGATTTCTAATTCAACATTTAACACTTAAAATTGAACATTGTTCAATCCCAAGTTCAAGTTCAAGCTCAAACACAAGAATTCTGATTTCTAACTTCTGAAATCCACCACAGGCACCTGGCATCCGACACCTGGCATCCAAAATTCAAAATTGAACATTGTTTATTGCTAATTGAAAATCAACTACCGATTGCATAACGAGCCTTGGCGGCTGCACTTTGGTCGGTAAAGTCCTCTTCCAAGAATTTAAGATAGCCCACAATCCCGACCATGGCTGCATTGTCCGTACAATAAGCAAATTTTGGGATATAGGTTTTCCACCCCATGGTTTCTTCGGCTTCCTTAAGCCTGGACCTAATGCCCGAATTAGCAGCAACCCCACCTCCAATAGCAACCCGCTTTATTCCGGTTTGTTTTACAGCCAGCTTTAGTTTGTCCATCAAAATTTCCAAGATGGTATGCTGAACGGATGCACAAATATCCTTGATGTTTTCTTGGACAAAATCTGCATTTTTCTGTGTTTCCCGTTGCAAAAAGTAGAGAATGCTCGTTTTTAATCCACTAAAACTAAAGTTGAGACCCTCCACCTTGGGTTTTGGGAAGGGATATGCCTTAGGATTTCCTTCCCGTGCGTATTTATCCACCAAAGGCCCGCCTGGGTAGGGAAGTCCCATGAGTTTGGCACTTTTGTCAAAGGCTTCCCCAACGGCATCATCCAGGGTTTCACCCAAAACTTTCATTTCAAAATAGTTGTTCACCTGAACAATTTGGGTATGTCCACCGCTAATGGTCATTCCCAAAAAAGGAAATTCCGGTCTTTGGGTGTCCTGATCCTTAATAAAATGGGCTAAAATATGGGCTTCCATGTGGTTGACCTCGATCAAGGGTATATCCAATCCCAAAGCCAATGATTTGGCAAAGGAAGTGCCCACCAACAATGATCCCATAAGTCCTGGTCCACGCGTAAATGCTATGGCGGATAGTTGTTTTTTGTCGATATTTGCTTTGGCCAAGGCCTGATGGACCACAGGAACAATATTTTGCTGGTGTGCCCTGGAAGCCAATTCTGGGACAACACCTCCGTATTGCCTGTGAATTTCTTGCGTTGCCACCACATTACTGAGCACCTCGGTATTGCAAAGTACGGCCGCCGAAGTATCGTCACAAGAGGATTCTATGGCAAGGATGTATTTTTTTTCTGTAGTCACGGATTTTGGAACAAAAATTGGTCGAGCAAAGGTAAAACATAAAGCCCTATCAAAAAATTAAGGAAAATACTGTTGCGCTTGGTATTGGCAATTCTGCTGATCATGGTCTTAGGCTCCTTAATTTTGTCCATTCCAGCAGTGCAGACCCGGATGGCCAAATATGCAACTGAATCCCTTAATGCTGAGTTTGGCACCAACATCAACATTGATCGGGTAAGTCTTTCGCTTTTTAGTTTGAACACGGGTATCAAGGGAATTTATGTAGAAGATTACAAGAAGGACACTTTGGCCTACATTGAAAAACTTACTACCTCCATTTTGAACCTCAAGAATATGGCCGATGGTAAAATGGAATTTGGCGACATTGCCATTGACGGTTTGTTTTTCAATCTAAAGACGTATGAAGGAGAAAGAGACACTAATCTGGATGTTTTTGTGGCAAAACTGGATGATGGACAGCCAAGAGCTCCAGGTACACCACCATTCTTTATGGCTTCGGATGAAATAGAAATTGCCGAAGGGAGATTCAGATTGACCGATGAAAATGTGGAAAAACAGGTAGTCTTGGATTTTGTGGATTTAGAAGTCAAAGCCAAGGACTTTCAAATTCTGGGACCTGATGTGACCTTGGATATTGAAGAGCTGTCTTTGCTTAGTAAAAGAGGGGTGCGTTTGGAAAATTTGGCAACACAATTTACCTATACCAAGGAATACATGCGGTTTGAGTCCCTGAACATTCGCACCAAAGAATCAGAATTGAAAGGGCAGCTGGTTTTTGAATACGACCGTGAAGATTTTAAGGAATTCTTGGACAAAGTCAATATAAAGGCACAGTT
This sequence comes from Flagellimonas algicola, assembly GCF_005937185.1. Classification (GTDB taxonomy): domain Bacteria; phylum Bacteroidota; class Bacteroidia; order Flavobacteriales; family Flavobacteriaceae; genus Flagellimonas; species Flagellimonas algicola. The sequence continues at coordinate 257,393 of NZ_VCNI01000001.1, forward strand.
TACAGAATCTACCGTGGCGTTGAATGATGTCAATAGTTTTTATAATGAATTTGGAAAGGATAGAACAGTTACTTTTTCTGGCGACTTTGGCGGGGTCTTGAATGCCATAGAGGTGAACAATCTTTACCTGGAATCTGGGCGAACGGGAATCCGGGGCGATTTCCAATTCAACAATATGTTCAGCAAGGATGCGCCTTTTGTGATGCAGGCTGAGATGAAAAATTTGACCTCCAGCTACTATCAATTAAGAGCAATCTTGCCCAATATTTTGGGAAAAACCATACCACCACCCCTGCAAAAATTGGGTCAATTTACCATTCGGGGAGATGCAGAGGTCACCGAAACCTCCCTGGACGTCCAGGTGAATCTGAACACCGCTATAGGAAGCAGTTATGCCGATCTTCAGATGACCAACATACAAACCAATGAAGATGCATCCTATATTGGGTTTATTTCCTTGCTTGATTTTGACCTGGGCAATTTTGTGGAAGAAGAACAATTGGGCTTGACTTCCATGGACGTAAATGTGGAGGGCAAGGGCTTGATTTCCGAATACTTGAACACAGAAATTATTGGGCAGGTATACAAGTTGGATTACAACGATTATATGTATACCAACATAAGGGTTTCAGGAATATTGAAGGAACAGCTTTTTGATGGATCCCTGGTCAGTAACGACCAAAATGTAAAATTTACTTTTGAGGGATTGGCCGACTTTGCGGAAGAAGAAAACCAGTTCAATTTTATTGCCTCTGTAGATCACGCAGATCTTAAGAAAATGAATTTTATTCAAGACAGTGTGTCTGTGTTTAAGGGAAACCTTAATATGAACGTTGCCGGAAGTACTTTGGACAATATTGTGGGGCAAGTACGTTTCTCCAATACCGTATATCAGAACAAGAATGAAACCTACTATTTTGACGATTTTGCCGTCACCTCGTCTTTTGATACAGATACTATACGAACAGTAGAAATTAATTCCCCAGACATTATTACAGGCTATGTGAAAGGCAAATTTAAGGTTGAGGAACTGGGTAGGTTGGTGCAGAATTCCATCGGAAGTATTTATACCAACTATAAACCCTTTGAAATCTCAGGAGGACAACATCTCAGTTTCAATTTCAAGATTTACAATAAGATTGTGGACGTCTTTTTCCCTGAGGTGGCCTTTGACCCCAATACATTTATTCGCGGAAACATAGTTTCTGATGAAGGGGATTTTAAGCTCACTTTTAAATCTCCCAGTATAAAAGCCTACGGAAATGAACTGGATGATATTGAGCTGAAGATAGACAATAAGAACCCGCTGTTCAATACGTTTGTTTCTGTTGCCGACATGTCCACCATTTACTATGACGTAAAGGATTTTAATCTGATCAATACCACCCTGAAGGATACCTTGTTCTTTAGAACAGAGTTTAAGGGTGGACGAGGTTATGACGACAGTTACAAACTCAACTTTTATCACACCTTTAATGAACAGAATAAATCTGTTATCGGGTTGAAGACTTCGGACATCAACTTTAAAGGCAATACATGGGTCTTAAATAAGGACGGGGATGATAAGAATAAGGTAATCCTTAATAAAACCTTGGATAGTATCCGGATTGAGGATGTGGTGATGGACAATAACAATAGGGAACAAATTAGATTAAGGGGTGAGCTGGCAGATTCTACCTATAAGGACCTGGACCTTCAGTTTAAAATTGTTTCCCTGAACAAGATTACCCCAGAAATTGATAGTTTGAAGTTGGATGGGTCGGTTGACGGATTCCTGAATATACTTCAGAAAGATGGCAATTATTTGCCCACTTCCAGTCTTAATGTTAGGGATTTTAGTGTGAATAATATGCGCATGGGGGATTTGGAAATAGGCATTTTTGGCAACAACGACCTTACCCAGTTTGGGGTGAATTCCTGGTTGATTGACAACGGAAAGGAAGTGATGAGTGTCAACGGTAAGGTGTTCAATCGCAACAACGAACAAGAGCTTAACCTCTTTGCCAATTTCACGGGCTTCCAACTGGAACCATTTAGTCCGTTGGGAGATGGGGTTATTTCCAACATTCGCGGAAGATTGGATGGCAATACCAGAATTGTAGGGAATTTGGACAATCCATCCATCAATGGGATACTGAGTTTGAATGATGCCGGCTTGGGGATTCCCTATTTGAATGTGGATTACAATTTTGCACCCTATTCACGGGTTCGCCTTTTTGACCAAACCTTTTACTTTGAACAAGTAGGAGTTTCAGACGTGGTGGAAGGTACCGAAGCTACTTTGGACGGCACTATAAACCATACAGCTTTTGGGGATTGGTCCTTGGATTTGGATGTGGACACCAACAATGATCGGTTTATGATCTTGAATACGGATTTTGATGAAGAAGCCCTATACTATGGAACCGGATTTATAAATGGAACGGGAAGTATTTACGGCCCCACGGATGCTTTGACCATTGCCGTGGATGCCACAACAGCCAGAGGTACTTCATTAAAAATACCCTTGAGCGATGTAACCACTGTTGGGGATTACTCCTTTATCAACTTTGTGGAAAAAAGCAGTGCCGAAGCGTTTAAGGAAGAAAGAGTTCTTGAAGATTACCAAGGTTTGGAAATGGCCTTTGACTTGGCCGTTACCCCAGATGCAGAGGTAGAAATTGTGGTGGACCAGGACACGGGAAGTTCCCTTAAGGGAACCGGGGAAGGAATTCTGTTGATTGAGATCAATACCAATGGGAAATTTAATATGTACGGGGAATTTGTGGCCGTTACCGGAGAGTATAATTTTAAGTACGGAGGGGTTATTGATAAAAAATTCCAGGTACGACCAGGTGGAACTATTTTATGGGAGCGAGATCCCTTGGAAGCACAGCTGGATTTGGAAGCGGTATACAGGCTCAATGCAAACCCTGCTCCTTTGTTGGATGGGCAGGCATACCAGTCCAGAATCCCTACGGAAGTGGTGGTGCGACTGGATGGGGAATTGGAAAGCCCAAACATAGCTTTTGACATTGATTTTCCAGGCACTAATTCTGTGGTACAGTCCGAGCTGGAGTACAGACTCCAAGATCCTACGGTAAAAGAACGAAATGCATTTTTCCTTTTGGCTCAAGGCACCTTCGTTGATGAGGAAGCCGGAATCAGCCAACAAGCGGTTACCGGCAATCTTATCCAAACGGCATCAGGATTACTCAACCAGATTTTGGGTGGAGAAAATGACAAATTCAATTTGGGACTGTCCTATGAGCAAGGGCAAATCAACAGGGAGGCAGATATTAGGACAGAAAATAGAATAGGGGTAACCGTTTCTACACAGATATCGGACAGAATCTTGGTCAATGGAAGGGTAGGGGTTCCTGTGGGTGGAGCCGGAGTATCGGAATCTGTTGTTGCTGGTGATGTGGAGGTTCAAGTGCTGTTGAATGAGGAAGGCACCTTGAGTGCCAAAATTTTCAATAGGGAAAATCAAATTCAGCAGTGGGCTGAACGTCAAGGGTATACGCAAGGTGTGGGGTTGTCGTATAAGGTAGATTTCAACAGTTTCAAAGAGTTGATGCAAAGGATCTTCAAAAAACAGGAAGAACAACCTGCCCCAAGGACACAACCGGAGCAATCCACAGAAATTATGGGCAAGGATAGCTTGATTCGCTTCGGCCAAAAAAATCGTGTTACCAAAAAGTCATTTAAATAGCGCTATTTTTTTTGATTATTCAATAAAATTTTCACGAAAACGTTTGAGAATTTTACTGAAATCAAATTAGTTAGTATGTCATTCGTAATTTAAATAAAGTTTCCTAGTTTTGGCTTTTTAAATCATTTAATGGCTTTAGAAATTAAGAAAATAGGCGTATTCACGTCGGGAGGTGATTCTCCAGGAATGAATGCCGCCATTCGTTCCGTTGTGCGAACTTGTGCATATTTGGAAATTGAATGTGTTGGGATTTACCGGGGATATCAGGGAATGATTGAAGGTGATTTTAAAACTTTGGACGCCCGTAGTGTCAATAACATAATCAACAAGGGGGGAACTATACTAAAATCTGCCCGTTGCGAGGAGTTCCGTACCCCGGAGGGGCGTAAGAAAGCCCACGACCAATTGGTCAAGGAAGGCATTGATGCCTTTGTGGTTATTGGAGGTAACGGAAGTTTTAGCGGGGCTGTACTTTTCAATGAGGAGTTCAACTTTCCCGTTATGGGAATTCCAGGTACCATAGACAACGATATTTTAGGTTCTACATATACTATTGGTTTTGATACCGCCATTAATACGGTAGTGGATGCCATTGATAAGATTAGGGATACAGCTAGTTCACATAACCGTCTGTTCTTTGTGGAAGTAATGGGCCGCGATGTGGGACATATTGCCTTAAACGCAGGTGTTGGCGCAGGAGCGGAGGAAATTCTGATTCCAGAACAAAACTTGGGATTGGAACGCCTGGTGGATTCCTTGAAACGAAGTAAAAAATCCGGAAAATCTTCCAGTATTGTCATTGTTGCCGAAGGGGACAAGATTGGTAAGAATGTTTTTGAACTTAAGGAATATGTGGAAGAACATCTTCCCATCTACGATGTAAGGGTTTCGGTACTGGGACACATGCAACGGGGCGGAAATCCTACTTGTTTTGATAGGGTACTTGCCAGTAGAATGGGAGTAAAGGCAGTGGAAAGCCTCTTGGAAGGGAAATCCAACTATATGGTTGGCATACGGGACAACAACCTGATTTTGACTCCGATTGCGGAGGCAATCAAAGCACATACGGACATTGATGAAGAACTCATCCGTGTCTCTGATATAATGACTACATAATTAAAACCAAATAAAGTAAAAATGTCAAATTTAAAAATAGGAATCAACGGATTCGGGAGAATAGGAAGATTGGTCTTTAGGGCTACTGTGAAAAGGGACAACGTTGACGTTGTGGCCATTAATGATTTGTTGGATGTAGAGCATCTTGCATATTTGTTGGAGTACGATTCTGTACATGGAAGGTTCGATGGAACTGTGGAAGTTAAGGATGGAAACTTGGTTGTGAATGGAAAAACGATTAGGATTACTGCTGAAAGAGATCCGAAGAACTTGAAGTGGGATGAAGTTGGTGCCGATATCGTTGCGGAATGTACGGGTATCTTTACCAGTTTGGAAACTGCCCAGTACCATATTGATGGTGGTGCCAAAAAGGTGGTTATTTCTGCTCCTTCCAAGGACGCGCCCATGTTTGTAATGGGAGTGAACCATCAAGATGTGAAAGCTTCTGATAACATTGTATCCAATGCTTCCTGTACTACCAACTGTTTGGCACCTATGGCCAAAGTTTTGAACGATAAGTTTGGCATTGTTGAAGGTTTGATGACAACCGTTCATGCTACAACTGCTACCCAAATGACAGTTGATGGTCCTTCCAGAAAAGATTATAGAGGAGGAAGAAGTGCATTGTTGAACATTATCCCTGCGTCTACCGGAGCTGCTAAAGCTGTGACCAAGGTAATACCTGAATTGGTGGGTAAGCTAACCGGGATGGCCTTTAGGGTTCCCACCGCAGATGTTTCTGTTGTGGATTTGACCGTTAAGTTGGGGAAAGAGACCTCATACGAGGAGATAAAAGAGGCTTTCAAAGAAGCTTCTGAAGGTGATTTAGCAGGAATTTTAGGTTATACCGATGAAGCTGTGGTATCACAAGATTTTGTTGCTGACGCGAGAACCAGCATTTTTGATGCGGGAGCAGGTATGGAACTGAACTCCTCTTTCTTTAAAGTAGTTTCTTGGTACGATAACGAAACTGGATATTCCAACAAATTGGTGGATTTGGCCGAGCACGTAGCAAGCCTATAATTTACTATCTTAATATAGAATTTCGGGAAGTGGTTATCTGCTTCCCGAAACCTAACTAAAAACCGACCTATGATATTGATTGTTGACAGTGGAGCAACCAAATCGGATTGGATTGCCTTGGATGAGAAAGGGGAGCAATTATTTATGACCCAAACCTTGGGACTTAGTCCAGAGGTACTCACCCGGGAGGTAATCGAGGATCGATTGGCCAACAATTTTGAATTGTCCAAAAACAAGGATATCGTAAGTCAGCTATATTTCTACGGTGCAGGTTGCGGAACCGATAGAATGAAGAATTTCCTTAAGGAAATCTTTAAAGATTTTTTCCCCAATGCCAAGGCAGAAGTTCGGGAAGACACCTATGCAGCCATTTATTCCACAACCAAGATTGGGCATCAAGGCATAGTTTGTATTTTGGGTACAGGGTCTAATTGTAGTTACTACGACGGCCACCAACTCTTTCAAAAAGTGACTTCCTTGGGATATATTCTTATGGATGATGGTAGTGGGAATTTTTTCGGCAGAAAATTACTTCGGGATTACTATTTCCATAAAATGCCACAAGATTTGGGCATGAAATTTAGCAAGGAGTATAATTTGGAAGCCGATGCCATTAAGGAAAACCTATACAAGCAACCCAATCCAAATACCTATTTGGCAACGTTTGCCCGTTTTATTATAGAAAATAAAGAACACCCCTACTGTCGTGGCGTTATCGATAAAGGATTGCAACAGTTTGTGAACAACTACATCATGCAGTTCGAACTGGCCACCAAGGTACCCATCAACTTTGTGGGTAGCATTGCCCATTTCCTAAGGGATGAATTGGCCACTGTTTTGGAGCGCAACGATTTGATTTTAGGGGTAATTAGGCGTAGACCCATAGAAGGGCTAATGGAGTTCCACAAGGAAACTATTTAACCGCAATCATAGAAATTTCCACATTCACAAACTTTGGAAGGTTAGCTACTTCCACGGTCTCTCTTGCCGGTGCCGTATCTGCATCAAAATAAGAACCATACACCTCATTTATTTGTGCAAATTGGTGCATATCCTTGATAAAGATGGAGGTTTTAATAACGTGCTCAAAAGTCATTCCCGCCTCTTGTAGAATAGCTTTTAAATTCTCCATGGATTGCCGGGTCTCTTCCTGAATATCTCCTTCTACCAAATTACCCGTTTTGGGGTCGATAGGGATTTGACCTGAAACATAAAGGGTGTCCTTGATCAATACAGCCTGATTGTACGGGCCAATAGGGGCCGGGGCATTTGGAGTGTTGATTATTTTTTTCATGGGGATATGATTTTGTTACAGCTAATGTTGACAAGTTAGCGAATTTACCTAACGCTTCTAAAGGGTTGACTTCGGTTTTCCCATTTCAAGTCACTCAAAATATTGGCCTTTATACCAATGAAAAAGTACCAACGCTCAAAACGTCCAAATGGAGTCCAATCAAAGCTCAACCTAAAACTGTCCAAATCCCTTTTAAATGCAAACCGCGTATCGGCAAATCCCTTGTTTTTAATATCGTAGCCAGAAGTCACACCAACCTCCCATTTTGGGGTTAGCTTCACATTTCCATTGAACATGATGGAATGGTTGGTAATTTCGTTTTGCCGGTTGCTGTTATTATAGGTAGCTACGTAGGTAATCCGCATGTCCCAGGGAATTTCATTGGCGTACAATGGATTATTTACTTCATCGTCGGTTTCCCGTTCTTCCCGGTCAAACTGGAATTCACCATCCCTCGCTCCCTTCAGCTCAAAGGGGTTGGCACTGTAATCAGGGTCTCTATCCTTAGAATCTTCCTTGTCTTTCTTTCCCCCTTTTTTGAACATTTCACTGTCCAGTCTGAAACCAGTGTTCAATCTAGCTGAGGTTAATCTAAAGAGACCACCCCCATTTTTTATATTGAAGGTATTGATTCGCCGTCCATTATTATCTATGGCATAAGGATCCAAGGTTGCCGAGAAGTTGATCGGTACATTTTTTATAATTTGGGTGGCCCCACTTACGTTCACCGGACTTAACTTAAGCGAATCCGCTTCAAAATTATAATTGGTGGAGAAGCTAAGGTTGCTCAATATTTGCACCTTCCGTGGTTCCAGAACCGTGGAATCCTTGTCTCTTACCTTAGCCTCTAACGTATTCTGAATGGCAAAGCCAATGGAGTTTCCTCGACTTAAGGAAGGTCTACCATAAATGCTGGTTTCAAAGGGAGTGTATTGCACTTCGTTATCCTCACCATCCGTATAGGTCTCATAGAATTTTTCAAATGATGGCGAATAGTTATAGCTTATGGATGGCCTTATCGTATGTCTTATGGCCTGGATTTTCTTGTCCTCCCCACGGTTAAAGGTTCCGTACAGTACAGTTCCAATACTGGCCCCCATGCTGTAGCGATTAAAACGGTCAAAACCAGCAATGGTATCGGTTACTACAGTTTGTTCATCTTGATCAAACCTCCTGTTGATGGTTTCCAAGGTCCACACATCCTCATAATTTCCATTCAAGCTTACACTGAGGTATTTAGCCACTTTAAAATTGGTCCCGATTGGGATTCGATGTCTGGCTCCAACACGGGCGTCCTCAAACATTTTACTGGTAAAAAAGTCCTCCTCCGTGGTCGTTATGCTGTTTTGCGCATTAACGTCATACTGAAAGTTGATATTTTGAAGGATTCCTTTTTTGATTCCATCACGTTTGGCTAACGGAAAAATACGTTCCATACTAGCCTGGAATGTTGGTAAGGACATGCTTATGGCTTGAGTTCTTGAGTTTTGCGAGTGCGTCAAGGTTAAACTGGTATTTACGGAGGGATAGGCCGGAAATGTCTTGGAATAACTAATGGACGATGCAAAAGTGTTGGTCTGCGTATTGGATCTATTTACCTGATTCAGCGAGTTGGTAAAGAACTGGCTACTACCTAAGTTCACCGATGCCGAGAACCTCGAGTACGGACTTGCCTTGGGATCCTGGGTATGTTGTATTCGGATGTTGTAGTTGCTGGTACGGCTAAAATCATCAAATCCTTTCTGGCTTCTGATTAGGTTTTCATAACTTATATTGATACCTCCGTTAAACTTATACCTTTTACGATACCGTGTTGCTGCTCGGAATCCGTAACTTCCGTTGGTGTAATAATCCCCGGTAAGGGCAATGTCCGCAATATCACCAATGGGGATGTAATACCCTCCGTTTTGAATAAAGTATCCCCGCTGTGGGTCATTCCCGAATGTTGGAAAAATAAGTCCTCCTTCCCGGCCTTGACTTAAGGGGAAATATGCAAAAGGTAGTGCTATGGGCGTCGGAACGTCAACAATGTAAAGGTTGCTATATCCGGCTATGATTTTCTGTTTGGGTACGAACTTGGCTTTTCGAATTCTAATGTAGTAGTCAGGGTCAACGGTATCTTTGGAAGTTGTTAGTTTCCCTTCGCTTAAAAAGTAAACGGAATCGTTTTCCTTTTTGGTCATTTCAGCATACACTTTCATGGCATCACTCCCCAGTTTTCCCAAACCAGCTTGCTGCTCCGATCGGGAATTCCATATTAGGGCCTTTTGTGTATCAAAATTAAAGCGAATGGAATCTGGTCTCACTTCATTGGACCCTTGTTTAAAAAAGGGCAACTGGGTATAGGTCCCGGTTGAGTCCCTTAACCTTCCGGCATACACTTCGTTTTTTACGTAGTCCATTACAATGACCCCAGCCTTTAATTCTGTATCCTGATAATAAATTTCTGCCTCGTCATACAGGTAAATTTTATTATCTTTCTGGCTCAACTTCACGTAGTCCTTGGCCTTATATTTGATTTTGTCCAGCAATAATGGTTTTTTACCTCGGACCGTATCCGCGGCCACGGAATCAACAGCAATGGAGTCATTCAGAATGTTGGCGGGTATTAATGGAGCCGTAATACTATCCTGCAATGGCTTTATGGGCAAAGGGATAATAGGATCTTCCTGAGCTCTTAGGATTAGTAAGTTACCGAGAAGAATAAATAGGAGAACTAGAAAATGTTTATTTGATTGCAACGCTATAAATCCTATTTTTGTGCTAGTTTGGCTCAGTTTTTGGGATCAAACTTACATATATTTTTTGTTCCGTTGATTGGGGATTACAATATTTTTAACCTTAGCGGAACACCTTTATTGTATAGTTCTTATGAATAAAAGTTGGTTATCTTTTCTTATAGTCCTTTTAATTGTTCCCCCCCTGACTTCGTTCACCAATAATGATACCGAAGTGCCTCCTAAAGATAAGTTTGTGGTTGTATTGGATGCTGGTCACGGCGGGCATGATCCAGGAAACTTAGGCAACGGGTACCTCGAAAAAAACATTGCGTTGGGGATTGTGCTAAAAGCGGGGGCCGAGTTGGAAAAGCACCCAGATATTAAAGTGGTGTATACCCGTAAGGATGACAGTTTTGTGGATTTATTTGTCCGGGGGGAAGTAGCCAATCAGGCCAATGCTGATCTATTTGTTTCCATACACTGCGATTCCCATAATTCGGATGCCTATGGAGCTGGTACTTTTGTTCTTGGTCTCCACGCCAATCGTCAAAATTTTGAAGTTGCCAAAAAGGAAAACTCCGTGATTTACTTGGAGGACAACTATGAGCAGCGCTATGCCGAATATGACATCAATTCTCCTGAATCCGTTATTGGATTGACCATCATGCAAGAGGAGTTTTTGGAGCAAAGTATTATGTTGGGCAAGAAATTGCAGGATAACTTCACCAAAAAATTAAGGCGGAAAGATCGCAAGGTAAAACAAGCGGGATTCATTGTATTGCACCAAACCTTTATGCCAAGTGTATTGGTAGAAGCAGGATTCCTGACCAATAAAAATGAAGGGGGCTACCTTAATTCTTCCAAAGGTCAAACAGAAATGGGAAAGGCCATCGCAGATGCCATATTAGCCTATAAAAATGACTTGTCAACCGTAGTGGAAACTTCATCCTCTCCAGTGGTCATAGAAGATTCGTCAGGTGCTGTGCATATGACAACACAAGACGAAGGACAGCCCAAACAAGAGGTTGCTGGTTCAAATACAAATACTTCACCGGAAAAAGAAACGGTCACAATTAAAAAAGAGGAAATAAAGACAGCGCCCAAAAGTGACGTTGTTTTTAAAGTACAGTTAATGGCGAGTGGTAAAAACATTCCCTTGAGAGGAGAGAACTTTAGAGGATTGGGAATGCTCTCCAAAGAACCTTTCAAGAACTTATATCGCTATATGTATGGCGAGGCCACCACATTTGATCAGGCCAAAAGACTTAAAACCCAGGCGGACGCCAAAGGCTATACCACATCTTACATTGTAGCCTACAAAAATGGGGTGAGGGTGCCCTTAAAGACCGTGCTGTAAGAGGTTACCAAAACCGTGGTAGCTTTGTCAAAATTATTCCTAATTTTGTTTAGAACCGTAAACCGAACCTTGTGAAACTATCCAGGGAAATTAAAACTGGGATTATTGTACTTACTGGAATCCTGGCATTCATTTTTGGCCTTAGTTACCTTAAATCCTCCTCCTTATTTGAAGACAGTAAAACCCTATATGCGGTTTATGATCATGTTGGAGGGTTGCAGCCCGGCACCCAAGTAACCATAAACGGCCTGGCTGTTGGCAATGTAAATAGCATCAAATTTAAAGACGGATCAGGAAAATTATTGGTCACTTTTTCAATTAACAATGATTTTGAGTTTTCCAAAAACAGCAAAGCTGAGCTATATGATACTGGAATCATAGGGGGAAAAGGTATTCAAATAAATCCAGTATTTGATGGTGCACCCAGTGCCAGGTCCGGAGATACCTTGATTACCAATACGAAACCTGGTTTAACCGAGTTGGTTCAGCAAAAATTGACTCCTTTACAAATGAAGGTGGAGGGTGCGGTATCTCACGCAGACACCTTGTTGATGAACGTGAACAAGGTGCTTGACGATCAAACCCGAAAGCAATTACGACAGAGCATTGCAGGCCTCAATGAGCTTATAGCATCGTTTAAAGTAAGCGCGGACAAGTTCAGTACCTTGTTGGAGAACAACAAGGAGCAACTGGACAATTCCCTGAAGAATGTGGATAAAATCACCACCAACTTCTCCAAACTATCAGATTCTTTGGCCAACGCAGGTTTGGCTGGAACAGTTTCCAATTTTAAGACCACCGTGGAAAAATTGAACACTGTTTTGGAAAAGATAGAAAAAGGGGAGGGATCCTTAGGAAAACTGACCCAAGACGAAAAATTATATGACAACCTTACTGCAGCTTCCAGGGAACTCGATTTATTGCTACAGGATTTCCGATTGAATCCGAAGCGCTATGTCAATGTTTCGGTATTTGGTAAAAAACAGAAGGATTACGAACTTCCGGAAAACGATCCCGCAGCTCAAAAACAGGAATAATAGATGGAATACATACCCAATATTTTATTCACCCTAGCCCTGATTTTTGGAATCGGATTTTTTATCAAAAATGTAAAAAAACTAACTAGGAACATCAAGTTGGGCAAGGATGTGGATGTAAGCGACCACAAGCCCCAACGGTGGAAAAACATGCTTCGTATTGCATTGGGACAGACCAAAATGGTAGTAAGACCAATTGCCGGACTCTTGCATATAATTGTGTACGCTGGCTTCTTGATTATCAATATAGAAGTGCTGGAAATTATCTTGGATGGCATCTTGGGAACCCATCGCATATTTGCGCCATTGGGAGCTGTTTATGACTTCCTGATCGGATCTTTTGAGATTTTGGCTGTTTTGGTCATTGTGGCGGTAGTCCTTTTTTGGATTAGAAGAAATACAATTAAACTACAGCGCTTTGTGAAGCCTGAAATGGAAGGTTGGCCCAAAAAGGATGGAAATATGATTCTGTATATAGAAATGGTGCTCATGTGTCTGTTTCTTACCATGAATGCGGCTGATTTTCAATTGCAGCAGCTGGATGCTCCACATTATGTAAAGGCTGGAGCCTTTCCTGTTAGTCAGTATATAGCCACCCTGTTTCAGGATTTTTCCATTTCCAATTTGATTTTGATTGAACGGAGCGCTTGGTGGGTTCATATTCTGGGCATTCTTGCTTTTTTGAATTACCTCTATTACTCCAAGCATCTCCATATAATTTTGGCCTTTCCCAATACGTTCTACGGAAAGTTGAAGCCGCAAGGGGAATTTAATAATTTGGAAGCGGTAACCAACGAGGTTAAGTTGATGATGGACCCATCTGCTGATCCCTATGCTGCTCCTGCCGATGATGCCCCGGAACCTGAGAAATTTGGTGCTTCAGATGTTACGGATTTGAGTTGGGTACAGTTGATGAATGCATACACCTGTACGGAATGTGGTAGATGTACCTCGGAATGTCCGGCCAACCAAACAGGAAAAAAACTTTCCCCCAGAAAGATTATGATGGACACTCGTGACCGATTGGAGGAAGTGGGCAAGATTTTGGACGCCAACAAAGGAGAGTTTGTTTCGGATGGAAAACAACTATTGGATGACTACATTACAAGAGAGGAACTCTGGGCATGTACCACATGCAATGCCTGTGTACAAGCATGTCCTGTTAGCATAGATCCACTTTCGATAATTGTAGAGATGAGAAGGTATTTGGTCATGGAGCAGTCCGCTGCGCCAACCGAATTGAACAATATGATGTCCAATATTGAAAACAATGGGGCTCCTTGGCCTTACAACCAAATGGACCGATTGAACTGGGTAAACGAATAAATGAAGTCCTATGAGTGAAGCACTTACAGTGAAGACCATGGAAGAGTTTATGGCTGAAGGCAAACAGCCCGAAATATTGTTTTGGGTGGGTTCAGCCGGTAGTTATGATGATAGGGCCAAAAAAATTTCTAGGGCTTTCGTGAAAATTTTGAACAAAGCCAATGTGGACTTTGCAGTTTTGGGTCCCGAGGAAAGTTGTACTGGGGATGTGGCCAAGCGTGCTGGCAACGAATTTCTGTTCCAAATGCAGGCCATGATGAACATTGAAATTCTAAATGGCTACGAAATAAAGCGAATTGTTACTTGCGATCCCCATTCTTTCAATACCCTTAAAAATGAATACCCTGGTCTGGGAGGGAATTACGAAGTTGTTCACCATACACAATACATCAAGGAATTATTGGATGATGGACGTCTGTCCTTGGAAGGCCAAGTCTATAAAGAAAAACGCATCACCTTTCACGACCCTTGTTACTTGGGAAGAGCCAACTCGGTTTATGAAGCACCAAGGGAGGTGCTCAGGAAAACCAATGCGGATATAGTGGAAATGAAGCGCCATAAAAAAACGGCATTGTGCTGTGGTGCTGGCGGGGCACAGATGTTCAAGGAGCCTGAGAAAGGGGATATGGATGTAAATGTATTGCGAACCAAGGACGCCTTGGAAACCAAGCCCAATATCATTGCCACCGGCTGCCCGTATTGCAATACCATGATGACTGACGGAATTAAGGCACATGAAAAAGAGGATAGTGTTTCTGTTTTGGATGTAGCCGAACTTATTGCAAATTCTATTTAAGATGCTAATTGACTTTGAATCCCTTGCGGATAATTCGAGAATATGGATTTATCAGTCCAACCGAAGCTTTACGGAGGACGAATTGGAAGAAATTGAAGCTGGACTATCCAGTTTCTTGCAGGAATGGACTGCTCATGGAAGCGATCTACAAGCAGGCTTCGAGATACGATATAAACGTTTTATCATCATTGGTTTGGATCAGTCCCAGTCAAGCGCATCGGGCTGTTCCATTGATGCTTCCGTCCATTTTATACAGCGTTTGGAGCAAAAATATGGTGTGGAGCTTATGGATAGGATGAACGTCTCTTTCAAGCAAGGCGAGTACGTTGCTTATAAGTCTTTGAAAGACTTCAAAAAAATGGCAAAAGCAAAGTCCATTTCCAAAAACACCACTGTTTTTAACAACCTTGTGGCCAATAAATTGGAGTATCTGGAACATTGGGAAGTTCCTGCCGGAGAAAGCTGGCATTCCCGTTTTTTATAGAGGATATCTGTAAATTATCCCAATTTCAGTGCATTGTTCGATGAAATACAATATTTTTATCAGCAATAAGTATATGCCCTAGAAAGTTACTTATGCGGATAAACTTTTACTTTCCCCTCTTTTTATTTGTTCTAGTTAGTATGCAGGCCCAGCACAATCCGTTGGTGGCCAACGATACTTTGGCACAACAGAACTGGGTGGATGCCCAGTACAATGCCATGACGTTGGAAGAGCGGATAGGTCAATTGTTTATGGTCATGGCAACTTCCAACCAGAACAGGGAGGCCAGCGATAAAATAAAGAAATTGGTTGAGAAGCATCATATTGGCGGAGTGGTATTTTCCAGAGGAGGCCCGGTGCGACAAGCCAAATTGACCAATGAATTTCAGGAAGCTTCCAAAACACCTCTTTTGGTTGGTTTGGATGCCGAATGGGGGCTCGCCATGCGTTTGGACTCCACCCATGCATTCCCTTGGAATATGACCTTGGGAGCTATCAAGGACAGTTGTATTATTGAAAAAATAGGGTTTCAAATTGGAAAACACGCCAAAAGACTTGGAGTCCACATCAATTTTGCGCCGGATATCGACGTAAATAACAATCCACAGAATCCAATTATTGGGAATCGTTCCTTTGGGGAAGACCCCAAAAGTGTTGCCCAGAAAGGTATTGCATTTATGGATGGTATGGAAAGGGCTGGGGTTTTATCCTGTGGGAAACACTTTCCCGGTCATGGAGATACGGCAACGGACTCCCACAAATCACTTCCTATAATTGAGTCCACTAAGCAGCGGTTGGATACTGTGGAACTGCTTCCCTTTAAATCTCTGATAGAAAATGGGCTTAGTTCCGTTATGGTGGCTCATTTGGAGGTGCCTCAAGTGGAATTTTTGAGGGCAGGACTACCTTCTTCACTTTCGGATCAGGTGATTACAGAGCTTTTACAAAATGAATTGGGATTTAAAGGCTTGGTGGTAACGGATGCACTTAATATGAATGCCGTTTCTGAATTTGCGCCAGAGGGAGAAGTGGAACTCAATGCCTTTCTCGCTGGGAATGATATGCTTTTGATGCCCAAGGATGTACTTCAGGCCAAGGAAAAGCTTGTAGAAGCTTATAATAGGGGGATTGTTACCGAATTGCGATTATCAACATCCGTCAAAAAGATTTTGATGGCAAAGTACAAGGTGGGGCTACATGAGTATAGGCCAGTTGAGCTTGATGGGCTTCATGAAGATTTGAATACGGTAGATAACGATGCCCTTCATGAAGAAGCCATGGAAAATGCGATTACCGTGGCCAAAAACAATTTTTCCTTGCTGCCAATCAAGAAATTGGAGAACAAAAAAATTGCCTATGTCCACTTTGGTGATGATTCTGGCGAAACTTTTTTCCAAACCTTGAACCAATATGCTGAAGTGACTGAGATAAAGGCCAAGGATGCAGCGGGCTACCGAAATCAGTTGACTCCATTTAATTTGGTGATCATAGGTTTTCATAAAAACAATTCGAGCCCCTGGAAATCCTATAAGTTTTCCAAAAACGAATTGTTCTGGCTTCAGGAAATTTCAAGATTGCGAACAAGCAACACCATTCTGGCACTTTTTGCAAAACCTTATGCGCTATTGGATGTTGCCAAATTTGATACCATCGATGCCTTGGTGGTAGGGTATCAAAATAGCGAAATTGCGCAGGAAAGTGTCGCGGAGGCCATCTTTGGGGCTATTGGGGCCAATGGAAAGCTACCGGTATCGGCACATCCAGATTTTCCGGTACATACTGGGATTCGACTCAAACCGCTGCAACGATTGGGATATACCATCCCCGAAAGGGTAGGAATGAGTTCTGGAAAATTGGCCGCTGTGGACAGTTTGGTAAGACAGGGATTGGATTCTTTGATGTACCCTGGTGCCCAAGTACTGATTGCAAAAAAAGGAAAGGTGGTTTATCATAAGAACTTTGGAAAACCAACCTACACCTCAGAAGAGATTATTGACGAATCCCATATCTATGATTTGGCTTCCTTGACTAAAATTCTGTCTACTTTGCCCATGATCATGAAGATGGAAGAGGAAGGAAAAATAGCCTTGAACAACACATTTAAAGAATTGGTTCCAGAGTATGAGGAATCTGAATTGAAGGATGTAACCGTATTAAAAGCCTTGTCCCACTACGGTCGACTTCCAGCTTGGATTGCATTTTATATCCAGACTTTGACCAAGAACAGAAGACCTTCCCCTGATTTTTATAGAAGCACGCCAACGGAGGGGTATTCGTATAAGGTAGCAAACAACCTTTATTTAACCGATGCCTACAAAGATTCCATATATAATCGGATTGGAAGGCAAGAATTAAAATCCAACAGATACCGCTATAGCGATGTTGCCTATTATGTGTTTAAAAAGTACATAGAAGAGACATACGGAGAATCCATAGATAAGTTGGTCAATGACTTTTTGTATATCCCCATGGGACTAAAAAGGACCACGTTTAACCCTTTGGATAGGTTTTCCAAAGAGGAAATAGTCCCCTCAGAAGAGGACAATTACTACCGACACCAGACCATTCAAGGTTATGTGCATGATATGGGAGCGGCCATGCAGGGAGGTGTTGGGGGCCATGCAGGTTTGTTCAGCAATGCCAATGATGTGGCCAAGATTATGCAAATGTACCTTCAAGGTGGGGTGTATGGAGGGGTTCGGTTCTTGAATGAGCGTACTATAAGAAAATTCAACACCTGCTACTTCTGTCATAAGGATGTTAGAAGGGGAGTAGGGTTTGATAAACCGCAACTGAAGGAAAAGGGGCCAACCTGTGGTTGTGTGTCCAGAAAGAGCTTTGGACATAGCGGGTTTACAGGAACCTATACCTGGGCGGACCCGGATGAGGAGTTGGTTTATGTGTTTTTATCCAATAGAACATACCCTTCGGCATCAAACACGCTTTTGGTAAAATCAGGACTGCGCACCCGAATTCAGCAAGCTATTTATGATTCCATTATAAATTAGAATGTAAATATTGCTTTAGATTTGTTCCTATGAAAATTGCAATAGTTTGTTATCCCACTTTTGGAGGTAGTGGTGTTGTAGCTACCGAATTGGGAATTGCCCTGGCCGAACGTGGACACGAGATTCATTTTATAACCTACAAACAACCAGTACGTCTGGAACTTTTGGGCAACAACATCCATTTTCATGAGGTGCATGTACCAGAATACCCTCTGTTCCATTATCAACCGTATGAATTGGCTTTATCCAGCAAATTGGTTGATACGATTAAATTCTATGGGATAGAACTCTTGCATGTACATTATGCAATTCCTCACGCCTATGCCGGATTTATGGCTAAAAAAATGTTACAGGAAGAAGGCATATTTATACCTATGATCACCACCCTTCACGGCACGGACATTACCTTGGTAGGCAAACATCCTTTTTACAAACCGGCAGTTACTTTTAGTATCAATAAATCAGATGTTGTCACTTCCGTTTCTGAAGCATTGAAGCAGAGCACTCTGGAGACCTTTGCAATTGAAAAGGAAATTGAGGTTATCCCTAATTTCATAGATAGCTCTAAATACAGTCAGGATTATACAGATTGCCAAAGGTCGTTGATGGCCAATGATGATGAGCGGATTATCACACACATCAGTAATTTTAGAAAGGTAAAACGTATACCGGATGTGATCAATATCTTTTATAAAGTCCAAAAGGAAATTCCCGCCAAATTGATCATGGTAGGTGAAGGACCGGAAAAAGAATACGCGGAGCAGCAGTGTGAAGACCTGGGAATCAAGGAAAAAGTGGTTTTCTTGGGGAATAGTACAGAAATTGATAGGATTCTCTGCTTTACTGATTTGTTTTTATTGCCTTCGGAATCAGAGAGTTTCGGATTGGCTGCTTTGGAAGCGATGATTAATAGAGTAGCGGTAGTATCCAGTAATACCGGAGGTATTCCCGAGGTGAACAAAGAAGGAATATCAGGCTATTTGGCTGAGGTTGGGGATGTGGATACCATGGCAGTAAAAGCATTGGAGATACTTTGTAATGATGAAGTTTTGGACAGATTTAAGGAAAATGCGTTTAAAGTGGCCTCCAAGTTCGATATTTTGAATATTTTGCCCTTGTATGAAGAAGTTTACGAAAAAGCCTTTAAATACAGATTCAAGAATACCTATTGATGTATGAAGTACACCCTGTTGATTATACTTGTTTGCATGGCTTCCTGTAAGGCACAGAAGGAAGGTCAGTCCCAAGGCGACCCAGACATTGTGCTGATAGCCCAGGATGGATTTAGTGGCATACAGGAATATGAGGCTGCGGCCATTAAGGATACCAAATCCTTAAACAAGTTCTATTCCCGAATCAACAGAACTAGAAAACCTGGCCTTCCCGTACCTGTGGTAGATTTTTCGCAGGAGATGGTTGTCGTGATTTGTTTGGGCGATTCTAAAGGTCAGCCAAAACCGTCACTTGCCAGAGTAACCGAAACAGATACGGACATGTCATTGGCTTTGGACTTGGGCAACGCTTCCAAAGAAGAAATTCAAACCACCGTAATCTCAAATCCCTTCTACGTATTTAAGATGCCTCTGACCACCAAAAAGGTGGATATTCAGAAAGTAGCAAGGTAGCTTACCGATACTTTTTGCCTTTCATCTTATTATCGAAAAATTGAGGTACTTGAAAGTACAAAACTGGTAAATTGCCCCCTTTAATTTAGTTTTGTCATAGATAACCTCAAATCACAGCTATGAAAACTTTGGGAACGCTGCTCATTTTAGCTATGTGCTTGATTTCTCTTCATTTGAACGCACAAGAGCAGCCAGAATTGACTGTAAAGGACAGTATCGTAAAAAGTTCTTGGATTTTTACAGTGGGAACCAATTTCGTTGACGACTCCGGTGACGAATTTGGAAGCCTTTTTGATATTGAGGACAGCTGGAATTCTGTTCCTTACCCATCTCGAATTAGCATTGGGAGGTATCTTAAAAATGGAATTGGTTTGGAAGCAATTGCCACCTACAACAAGTACAAGGAAGGTAAGGTTGTGGATAATCAGGTTGTAACAGAAGATATAGATTACCTCGGGCTGGATTTTAAGCTCAGCTATGATTTAAATATGATCTTGGGAGAAACAGGTTTCTTTGACCCGTATGTTGGAGTTGGAGCAGGTTATACCGATGCCAATAATCAGGGCAGGGGAACTTACAATGCTATCTTGGGTTTTAGAACCTGGTTTTCGGAGCATTGGGGGCTGGATTTTAGCTCCACAGGTAAATGGACCATGAATACAGAAAACTCGTCCAATCACATTCAGCATGCTGTTGGAGTAGCTTATCGCTTTGCAACCGAAAAAGGACTTTCCAGAAAAGGCGAAGAAAAGAAGGCATTGTTAGACGAAATAGAAAAAGAGCAACAGCGAATCCAAGATTCCATAGCAGCACAGCAAAGAGCGGATGAAGAAGCACGCCTTTTGGCAGAACGATTACAAAGAGAAAAAGAAGCAGCTGAATTGGCAGCGGCAGAGAAAGCTAAAAGAGATGCACAAGAAGCTCGTAGAGCTAAGATAAGAAGTGATATTGAGAGTCTGGGCAATGTGTTCTTTAGCTTGAACTCTTCCTACTTGACCCGAAAAGATAAGCAAGTACTGGACCAGCTTGCGCAGATTTTGAAGGATAACCCATCTTTGATAATAAAAATTGAAGGACATACGGATTCCAGGGGAAGTGACCATTACAATCAATGGTTATCGGAACGAAGGGCCAAACGCACATGGGATTATATAATAAGTAAGAGTATATCTGAAGATAAAGTACTGAATGAAGGGTTTGGAGAAAGTAAGTTGAAAAATGAATGCGATGACAACACACCTTGTTCAGAGGAAAAGCATTCAAAAAATAGAAGGTCAGAGTTTGTTATTCAGGCATTGGATTAATGGAAACCCTGGTATGGTTTGAAGCAAGGAGGTTTTTGAATTTTGTTCAGACCTGCAATATATAAGCTAAAAGTTAAAGAAGATTGCAACTTAAAATATGTGAAAAATCTTTAAAAAAAAGAAGCTAAATTAGAAGGTTGCCGATGGAATGAATGCAATTGGTATTTTTACTCCGGATGGTTGGCCGACAAGAACACTAAACAAGACATGAAAAAGCAAGTAATTGGTAAATTCTTACTGCTACTTACCTTTATTATCTCATCATCGGTCTTTGGCCAATATGACAAGGTCGTTATCATTGGTGCCTCTATTGTTGAACAGACTTTTGGGCAGGATTTAAACAATCCTAATGCCACCAGAACTGCTGAATGGCAGGCAAATGGTGTGAATGTCGATGTATATGGCTACGGTTTTAGTGGTTCAGATATAAATGGGATAATTACTGAGGTGCAAACGGCCATGAGCACTTATACTGCCAATACCTTGTTTATGATTCACATTGGGGGTAACAATGTTAGCGCTACTAGGCCTCACAGTACGGCCACCCCTGCGGAGCTTCAAAGTATCAGTGATGACTACGATGCACTGATTACCGCGATTGGACAAACACGAAAAGAGGATGTCATCCTGATGCCCATTACTTTTAGAACCTATTCCATTGCTGAGGACATCGCCAATAATCAGGAGTTGGGTAGTTTGCCGTACAATCAAGAAATTTTGATTCCGAAAATACTGGCGAATACGCCTTCACAGATTAATATAGACGGCAATCCCATAGTAGACTTATACAATTTCACCCATCAAAATTATACTACTTATTTTGATATAGGTGGGCCAGGTTTCGATGGTGTTCATCCTTCAGTGCCAGGACGCACACTACTATCTGATTTCATGAGTGGAAGAGCTGCATATTGGGTGAATGGTGGAGCTGTTCCTGCCCCTTTGACCTCAAACATTGCCGTTACGGGGGTAAGCTTGTCTTCAAATGCAGAAAGCTTAACCACAGGGGATTCTGTTACATTAATCGCAACCCTGATTCCAAATAATGCTACCAATCAAACGGTAACATGGAGCAGTGATAATTTAGCGGTGGCAACGGTAACCAATGGGCTAGTAAACACCCTTTCGTCAGGTACGGCAACAATTACCGTTACCACGGATGACGGTGGCTATACAGATACGGCTATCATAACGGTTAATGATGATACCGATGGTGATGGTGTTACTGACAATCTAGAAGCAAGTCCGGCGGAGGCGCTTGACCCTTGCCTCCCTGTACAGGCAGCTGGTTATACTGGTTATGATGTTTCCAATGGTACTTGGAGTACCGCGGATTGCGATGGAGATGGAGTTAGCAATGGGGATGAGGACACAAACGGAACCGACCCCTACCAAGTTTCAGACGATACCGATGGGGATGGCATTGACAATGATAACGAGACCAATGATGGAACGGATTTGAACAACCCTTGTGCCCCGATACAGAGTGCTGGATATTCTGGATATGATGCCACCAACGGCGTCTGGGGTGCCGCAGACTGTGACGGAGATGGGGTGAGCAATGGGAATGAGGACACAAACGGAACAGACCCCTACCAAGTTTCTGGTGATACCGATGGCGATGGCATAGACGATGACAACGAGACCAACAATGGGACGGATTTGAACAACCCTTGTGATCCAGTACAGAGTGCTGGATACACCGGATACAATGTCACCAATGGCATCTGGAGTGCCGCTGACTGTGACGGAGATGGCGTGAGCAACGGTAATGAGGACACAAACGGGA
Source organism: Flagellimonas algicola (assembly GCF_005937185.1). Classification (GTDB taxonomy): domain Bacteria; phylum Bacteroidota; class Bacteroidia; order Flavobacteriales; family Flavobacteriaceae; genus Flagellimonas; species Flagellimonas algicola. The sequence continues at coordinate 279,966 of NZ_VCNI01000001.1, forward strand.
CGGATCCCTACCAAGTTTCTGGTGATACCGATGGCGATGGCATAGAGGATGACAACGAGACCAACAATGGAACGGATTTGAACAATCCCTGTGATCCGGTACAGAGTGCTGGATATACCGGATACAACGCCGCCAACGGCATCTGGAGTGCCGCTGACTGTGACGGAGATGGGGTGAGTAACGGGGTTGAGGACTCCAACGGAACCGACCCTTATCAAGTTTCCGGAGATACGGATGGTGACGGTATTGACGATGACAATGAGACCAACAACGGAACGGATTTGAACGATCCTTGTGACCCATTACAGAGTGCTGGATATACCGGATACGTTGCTTCCAATATGATATGGCAAGCAGCAGATTGCGATGGCGACGGGATGAGCAATGATGAAGAGGTCACCAACGGGACCGACCCTTATGAGTTCACCTCCAATGATGATATGGACAATGATGGAATTGCGGATGGAGACGACAATTGTCCTACAACGGCTAATCCGGAACAAGAAGATTTTGATCAGGATGGAATTGGGGATAGCTGTGATGATGATATGGATAACGATGGAGTATCCAATCAGGATGACCAATGTAATGACACGGCACTAGGTGCTATAGTGGATGAAGACGGATGTACCATTCCCTTGGATGCCGATAATTTCGAGGTTAAAATTACCGGGGAGTCCTGCATAGGGAGCGAAAATGGTAGTATTGAAATAAGCGCGAAAGCTACTTTGAATTATAATGCTGTCCTAACGAATGATGCGGGAACCGAGCTTGAAAGCGAGCAATTTACCCAAAACTTGGAGTTTGGGAATTTACCTTCAGGAACTTATGGATTGTGCCTTACCATAGTAGGTGCCTTCAATTTTGAACAGTGTTATACCCTTCAAGTTCCGGGCAATGAACCCTTAAGTGTTAATTTAAGTGCAGTCACTGCCGAGAATCAGGTTGAATTAAAATTATCAGGGTCGGACCTATATACAGTGGAACTTAATGGAGAAATCTTTAAAACGACGGAGAGTGATATCACATTGAATCTTAACAGGAATGAGAACGAAGTTAGGATCAGTACAGAGGAAGACTGTCAAGGTATTTATGAAAAGTTGATCATTCTTGGATTAAAGGGCTATGTATATCCAAATCCTGTAGATGAAACCGATTTGAACGTGTATGTGGGGGGTGAAAGTTTTGAAAAAGTACAACTAAGCGTTTTCGACATACATGGAGCGCTGGTTGCGAACCATAATCTGGAAACAGATGCAAATGGTTTTGTGAAAACGAATATCTCATCACTGTCTCAAGGAATTTACTTTTTGACGGTGACCACCATAAATTCACTGACCCACTATAAGGTCGTTAAAAGGTGATAGAACAAATTTAAAGAACTAACGAAAAAATGATAAATAGATAACCAGATGATTCATTCAATTTTAAAAGGGAAAGGGATTACTTTATTGACCTTTCTAATGTTTTTGATAAGCTCAAGTGCTTTTGCTCAAACGGCAGACAATGAGGATTTTGACGGGGATGGGGTCCTGAACGGTGCGGATTTTGATGATGACAATGACGGGATTCTGGATGTTGATGAGTACGATTGCCCTGTTGGGGGTTCGGCTTTGGTATGGGGCACTCCTCCTGTATGGACGGGTGGCGACCCTGAAGATGACTTTTCCTCCGTTGCCAGCACGACCATTGATGGCACTGTAGTCACAGCCGACAATTCGAATACAGATTTTGTTACAGTGGTAAACTACAATGCCAACACTCAGACTTTCAATGGTACCGACGGCCTGTTGCTCCAGTCTCTGATTGGAGAGTTAGACGATAGTCCGATAGTTTATGAGATAAGGTTTGATCGTCCAGTCACGGGACTTTCCTTTAGTGCTGTGGACATCGACAAACGTACAACTTTAGAGGCCCCAGCTGGTAATCCTTACACAGAACGATTGACGGTCAGCATTTTCAAGGAGGGGACTGCACTTACGTTGGATCCCACTGACTATACTTTTGGTAGTGCCGTTGACGATCTTGGCGGTGGGGTTTTTGAAGGTAACTCACTTGTTGCTGGGAACACCGATATTGGTGACGTTAATTTCACATTGGGCAAGGCGGTTGACCGGGTGGTTTTCTCATTTTTGACCACAGAAGTGAGTACCAGTGCCCAAGCTATGGCATTCCTGATTTCAGACATGACGTGGGATTGCGCCTATAGGGATTTTGATGTTGATACGTTGGCTGATCATTTTGATACGGATAGTGATGGAGATACTTGTGTTGACGCCTTGGAAGGAGATGGTGGATTCACCTTGGCCGATGTGGATGCAGATGATAGCTTGGGTGATACTGTAGATTTAAATGGTATTCCAACCGTTGCTGGTGCTGGTCAGGCTGATGTGAGCAGTACCAATGCTGCTGTCACCTCAGATGAATGCGATGATGATGGAGATGGTGTAATAAACGTAACAGACGGAGTAAATTCATTGAACCCATGCTTACCTGTACAAGTCGCGGGTTATACAGGTTACGATGCCAGTAATGCCATATGGGCTGCTGCTGATTGTGATGCTGATACCATATTGAACGGGGACGAAGACACTAATGGTACCGATCCTTATAATGTAGATACCGATGGTGATGGTACCAGTGACGATGCAGAGGCCACTCCGGCGGAGGCCATAGACCCATGTCTTCCAGTTCAACCAGCTGGTTATACGGGTTATGATGCCACCAATGCACTTTGGGCTGCTGGAGACTGTGATGGTGACACCGTGTTAAACGGTGATGAGGATACCAACGGAACGGATCCCTATAATGCAGACACTGATGGTGATGGCACATCTGATGGTGCAGAGACTACTCCGGCCGAAGCATTAGACCCCTGCCTTCCGGTGCAAGCGGCAGGTTATACGGGATATGATGCAACAAATGCCATTTGGGCAGCCGCTGACTGTGACGCTGATACAATTCTGAATGGGGATGAAGATACTAACGGCACCGATCCTTATAATGTAGATACCGATGGTGATGGCACCAATGATGATGTGGAGGCCACTCCGGCCGAAGCCATAGATCCATGCCTTCCAGTTCAACCAGCGGGTTACACCGGTTACGACGCTACTAATGCCATATGGGCAGCTGGGGATTGTGACAGCGATACGGTGTTGAATGGTGAAGAGGACACCAACGGAACCGACCCTTATGTTGCTGATACAGATGGTGACGGCACTGGAGATGGTGCTGAGGCAACACCAGCCGAGGCTCTGGATCCCTGTTTACCTGTCCGAGCAGCTGGGTATGCCGGTTACGATGGCACCAATGCTATTTGGGCAGCTGCTGACTGTGACGGAGATACCGTATTGAATGGCGATGAGGATACAAATGGAACAGATCCGTATAATGGAGATACCGATGGTGACGGCGTTACCGATGATGCAGAAACCACCCCGGCAGAAGCGATTGACCCTTGTTTACCGGCCCAGGCTGCCGGTTATACCGGATATGATGCCACCAATGCCGTATGGGCTGCTGCTGACTGTGACGGCGATACCGTATTGAATGGCGATGAGGATACCAACGGTACGGACCCGTACAATGGCGATACCGATGGTGATGGCACTACAGACGATGTGGAGGCCACTCCAGCAGAAGCAATAGACCCATGCCTTCCGGTGCAAGCCGCAGGCTACACAGGTTATGATGCCACCAATGCGATATGGGCAGCTGCAGACTGTGACAGCGATGGCCTTACAAATGGCTTGGAGGTTACAAATGGAACAGATCCTTATTCAATGGTTGATACAGATGGTGATGGAATTGATGACGATAACGAGGTTAACAACGGAACAGATGCTGCGGATCCGTGCGATCCAGTTCAAGCTCCGGGTTATACCGGATATGATGCTGCCAACGCGACTTGGGCAGCCGCGGATTGCGACAGTGATGGAGTAACAAATGGAGATGAGGTTACCAATGGAACCGACCCCTATGAGGCTTCCCCCGATACTGATGGTGATGGAATTCTTGACGATGCAGAAGTAAATAATGGATCAGACCCTAACGATTCCTGTGACCCAGTACAATCTCCTGGTTATACGGGATATGATGCTGCCAACCCTATTTGGGCAGCCGCTGATTGTGATAGCGATGGTCTAACCAATAGTGAAGAGGTTACCCTTGGAACAGAGATTTACAACGCCGATACGGATGGTGATACGATCAATGACGGTCAGGAAGTTACGGATGGGACCAATCCTTTTGATGATTGCGATTCTATTGGAGGTACACCACTTCCAGAAACGTTCTGTGATAGAGATAATGACGGTCTTAGTGACCAAGATGAAGCCGATATGGGAACAGACCCAGACAATCCTGATACCGATGGGGATACCATTGAGGATGGCCAGGAAGTGGCAGATGGTACTGATCCATTGGATCCATGCGATTCCGAGGGTGGAACACCTCCACAAGGAACTATTTGCGGTGTTGAAATCGGGAATTCCATTTTGACTCCAGATGGAGATGGCATCAACGATGTATTCAGAATTGAGAACATTGAATTGTTTGCCAATAACAGTGTGGAAATCGTTAACCGATGGGGAGCCACGGTTTTCAGAACGGATAACTATGACAACAATTCCAACGCTTTTGCAGGAATTGCGAATACTGGAGCTTCGCTTAACAAAGGAAATGTACTACCGGCAGGAGTATACTTCTATGTAATAAATTATATAGATGAAGGTCGATCTAGAAACGCTTCTGGATACTTGTACATTAACCAATAAAAAACTTAAGAAAAACTTACAATGAAAAAGTCCATAATAATTACGTTAATCGCAGCCTTGGGGATTGTCAATATGGCCAATGCCCAGCAAGATCCACAGTATACGCACTATATGCTAAACACTATTGTGGTTAATCCAGCCTTTGCTGGTGCTGGAAACGTCTTAAGTGTTTCGGCATTGCACAGGTCACAATGGATTGGCCTGGATGGAGCTCCAAAAACACAAACAGTGAGTATAGAGAGTCCCCTGACTGAACGACTCGGGGCTGGGCTGTCCGTAGTCAATGACGACATAGGAGAAGGAACCGTACAGCAAACCAGTTTTGATTTCGCATTTTCATATACCATTCCAGCTTCCCGGGAAGGCAGTTTGGCATTTGGTTTGAATGTTGGCGGAGACTTGATGAACGTGGATTTCACCCAACTCGTAAACTATGGTGTAGAACCCAATTTACCCAACATTGATAGCAAGTTCTCACCAAATGTGGGACTTGGGGTGTATTACTACCAAGAGAAGTTCTTTGCGGGCGTGTCAGTGCCAAGTTTGTTAGAAACTGAGCATTTTGATAATTCCTCCGATGGGACTTCCTTCTTGGCCAAGGATAGAATGACGTATTACTTGATTTCAGGATACAGATATGAAATTAACCAAAACCTTGTGTTACAGCCAGGATTTTTGGTTAGAGCTGTAAGTGGAGGGCCTGTTCAAGTGGATTTGACAGCCAATATGACCTTTAACGATAAATTCTCGTTTGGAGCAGCATATCGCTTGGACTCCGCAGTAAGCGCCCTTTTCGGTGTTAAGTTTGCCGAAAAGTTTCTCGTGGGACTAGCATATGATGTGGAAACATCTACCTTGGGAAGTACACAATTTAATGATGGGTCATTCGAAGTTTTTCTGAGATATGACTTCATCAACAGGATTAATAGAAGAAACGTAAGCGGCCGTTTTTATTAAAAAACGGCCCCTTGCTTTGTTGGGAAAACCTCTCCCAACAAGGCTTTTTCTTTTCCTACTTGATATTACTTGCTAATCAAGTATTGGAGAAAATCTAAATTTAAGGCTGGATAAGCCTTGGTATTAGTCCATTTTTTGTTCCCATAACTTTTAAGGGTAAAATAAACCTTCGAGCGGTTCAAAGCCAAGCGTTTAAGGATTCTATTACAGCTCTACTCGCAATCCTGGGTTTTGTCCAATGTTTTAAAATAATCTGAAATAACCTTGGCAATCAAGTCCCTCCCGTGATTGTTCCAATGCCGATCATAAATGAGCGTTTCCGGTTCTTCCGAATGCTCAAAAGTAGGCGCAAAATCGATGTACTTAAAATTGTTTTCCCTACAAAACTTTAAAAATGAATCGCTGGTTTTTCTGGAGTCCAGCAAAAGGGTAGTCTTGCATTTATCATAACCATAGAGGTGTACAAGGCTTTTAAAGTTGTCCAAAAACTCCTTTTGGGTTTCCGGGGTTTCTTGATGCTCCAGTTTCTCCAAATGCTCCTGGAATCGTTGGTCGGGGTTGTCATCCAGAGATCGTCCGGTCAACAAGTTTTTGATGGGCTCAATGACTCCAATTTTGGAACCATAGGAAAGCAGCTTAATGTTATCCCTTACCTTAAAAATGGTTGACGACAACTTTTTGATTCGCCCCACATTGGGTTCATACGAACCGCGGTAAAGATCACTTTGATAGTTTAGATATAGGATAATTTCATCAGTAAGGGCAAATTGTTCTTTGTAAGCATAGATGAGATGCATTTGGTTGGCCAGATCATAACCTGCATAGCCGTATTGATAAACTTCGGTATCATCCAGTTGTGCTTCTATCTTAACTGCTATTGAGTTGTCAAAATCCTGATGGAACCCTTCAATGAACGAATCCCCAATCAATGCAATTTCATATTTTTCCTTGGAGGGGGTAAATTCCCTGTGGGAGTTAAACCCAGCTTTGTTGATGTTGAACTCAGAGAAATTTTGATTGCGATTTCCGGTAACCGAATAGCCCCGATAGCCAGGTACACGCTTTTCCACACCCAAATCATCAATAAATCGCGGTGGATCTTCGGCATATAAATGAAAGGCTCTTACCATGATTTCCAATAGCAGAAGAATCAGAAATATGTATAACAATAATTTTAGCACCAACTTCTTCATACCGCTAGAATTGGAAATAGATAAATGAACGGTTCACCCCATCATCATAGAAAAGGAGCATAGCCAATACAATTATAGTATATAATAAAAACCGCACCGTTTTGGATTTAAATTTGAACGGACTGCGTTCGTCTTTTCGAATCAGATATTCATAAATTACAAAAAATGCCAACAACACATAATAGTCCATCATCCTATACCCCATAGGGTTGACGTAGGATTCATAGGTAAAGTTGTTGATAATTTGGTCGATATATTGAAAGGAATCCGTCAAGGTGGGCGATCTAAAGAAAATCCGGGAAAAAGTGACCAATGCAAAGGTCAAAAGCACCTGGAAAATTTCAAATGGAGTAGGGAAGAGCCTGTTTTCACCAACCACATTATGTGCATACATTCGGTTTCTTCCCATTAAGAAAACAGGAATATAGAATACGGCATGTAGCGCTCCCCAAAAGATAAAGGTCCAATTGGCACCGTGCCAGAATCCACTGATTACAAAGATGACGATGATATTCCTTACGGACTTAAGCTTACTTACACGGGACCCACCCATCGGTATATATAGATAGTGCCTGAACCAAGTGGATAGTGAAACGTGCCATCGCTGCCAATATTCCGCCACATTTCTTGAGAAATTGGGAAACTTAAAATTGGACATGAGCTCAATCCCGAAGAGCTTAGCGGTTCCGATTGCGATATCCGAATACCCGCTAAAATCCCCATAAACCTGGAAACTAAAAAAACACACCCCCATGATCAAGGTAGAGGCAGAGTAGGTGCCATAATTGGCAAAAATATCATCCACGAGCGGAGCTAAAGAGTCGGCTATGACCATTTTCTTGAAAAGACCCCACAAAATGAGTTTTAAACCGCTACTGGCTTGCGCATAATTAAAAACCCGACTATTCGTTATTTGAGACAACAGATTGGAAGCCCTTTCAATTGGGCCGGCGACCAATTGTGGAAAGAAAGATACAAAGGCCGTAAACGCGATAAAGTTCCTGGTTGGCTTTAGTTTTTTATAATAAATGTCAAAAGAGTAGGACATGGTTTGGAAGGTATAGAATGAGATACCCACCGGTAGAATAACCTTGAGCGTCCACGTGCTTTTAATGTCATAACCCAAGGTGTGGAACAGGTCAATAAAGGAATCCACAAAGAAATTACTGTACTTAAAAAAACCTAGCATTCCAATGTTGAAGGCCATACTGACCCATAACCAATACCTGGCTTTCTTTTTGACATCGATATTCTGGTAAATCTTTTGTCCAACAAAAAAATCCACGACGGTACTCAGAAAAATCAGCAACAGAAACCGCCAATCCCACCAACCATAAAAGAGGTAACTGGCGCCAATGAGGAAAATATTCTGTACAACTACATTTTTTTTGAATACAAACCAATACAGGGAAAAGACTGCAGGGAGAAATAGCAGATACTCAATGGAATTAAACAACATGTACTAGTGGTTTGTTGGATTGAATAGGATTGATTTTGTTTTCTTTTTGCCCTTTAAAATGTATTGGTTCTTGGCGGCCGAATAATAGAGAGACACATCATCTGAATGTTCCTGGGTCGTAAAAAGAAAATCGTTAATCACTTTTTTGCTAACTGATAGCTGTTCGTGATGCACTTTAATCTCTTCCATTGCCTCTGTTTGAGAGGAATCCACATCTTTAAACCTGTGCTGTGGACCCAAATGGGGCTTCATAGGTTGTCCCTTCAATTTTCTCTTGATTTTGTTCACCTGGGTATTGACTCCCTTAGCTATTAGAAACGCCAAAATCCTAGATCTGTTGCCCTTGAATTGGGCATACAAAAATCCGGGAATGGAGTACTTTGGGTAATAAAAGTGATGATTAAACCGGTAGCTAGTATTGCACCACCACTTTTTATAGTCCAAATCGCCCCAACCCATATCATATTGGATAAACTGGTTGTCCATGCACCATTCCAACAATTTATAGATTACTATTTGGCCAAGGCTAAATTTGCCATAGTCCAAATCATAGGAGGAAATGTAGCCAAACAACAACCGATCATAGATATAGTTAAATGAGAAAGCTATGGGTAAATCCTTGTCATATACGACAAACAATGAAGCCTTTCCCTGATTAATAAGATCAAAGGAAGTGGCATATACTTTATCCCAGATGGCCAGGGTGCTACTTTTCTGTCCCCGCTGCTCAAACCTTTGCACAATCATGGATCTTAAGCGGTCCATTAAAAATTGGTATTCTGTTTCCTCGATTTGGTGATGGAACAACTTGTATTGTATATCAAAACAGGTTTCCAGTCTACGGCGGGCACGGTTAATGTTTTCGCGCTGCTTTTTGTTTTGATGTCGTAAATAAGCGTCTGCACTGGAATAATCATCCAATCGAATTGCGTGACCCTTGACCGTGGGGAAAATTCTTTCCGTCAAACTCTCTGAATCAAAAACATTGATTTTAAGATGGTCCGGTACATGAGAAAAGGAATAGATATTTTTGTTTTTATCCGAGGTATTTGAATGATCAACAAGGTTGTTGCCTTGCCCGTCCGAGAGCTCAATATTGGAATAAACCTGGGAAATAGGCTCTTGTTTTATGAATAGGTCAGTAAATAGCGATACACTTTCTTTTTTCATAAAATAGTTGGTTACGCTTCTATGCTTGACCTTAGGACTATGATGCCTTTATTTTTTCCCAACACAAGGTACGTATTTGAAAGATTGGTTAACTCCCTTACCGTGATGTCCGTTGAATGATCCCGATGTTGATATTGAAAATTGAAAACCAAGGGCTTAAGCCAAAAGTAGGTCGCTGTATGAATGTTTACCTCCTTATAGGGTTCGCTCAGGGTTGCATCAGTTTTGTTCTGAAGATCAATTTCCTGGATTTCGGGTCTTTCGGTAGGCTTGGATTTGTGGGCTGTTCGGCTTAGTGCTGCTCTTTTTTGCTTTTCCACCTTTTTAACCTCCTTGTAATCCTTAAATCGATAGGTCAAAACTCTTAATGGGACAATCAATCGATGCACCAAAGATTTAGGATTATAGTAAATATGATGCCCAAGAAAGGCTACATTATTGCACCAATCGTATTTGTACGATTGGTCCCCCCACATAAAGTCAAGAATGCCATAGTTGTGTTCCAAACACCATTCCACATGTTTGGTAATGTCTATATGTCCCAGTCCAAATTTGGCGTAATCAATATCGTAGGACCTAATGGCACCATTTAGGATGTCCTGAAAATGAAAATTAAGGCAAATATCAATGGGTCGAGCGCCATCATAAATAACATGAAAAGAAGCTTTTTTATCCAAAATCAAGTCAAAGCCTCTTTTTTTAAGCGCTTTTAGTTTTCCAGCTTGATTGAATTCTCTATTTATCTGATCAAAACGACGCTTAATAAGTTCCTGCATGTTGTGGAACAACTCCTCATACGTGTTTTTTTCTATCTCTCCAAAGTATACTTGGTAGCTGATATCAAAGCAGGACTCAAGCCTTTTCATCCTACTTTTTAATCGACTTCGTTGCTTGGAGCCCATCTTTGAATTCATATAGTCCGTGACGGACGAGAATCCGGTGAGATCGATATAAAACCCCTTGATTCTGTTAAGTTTTAAGATTTTCAGGCGATTGTCAAGAGTGTGTGGGACAGGATTTAGATACTCGGGAATGCATCGTATTTCTGTAATTCTAGATAACCAAGCTTTGGAGGAGTTGGATTTGGGGCTTACATAATTTTGCCCTGTGCGGGTATTGTGTATCGTGTGATAAATAGGTGGAACATGCTGTTCTTTGAACAGGCAAAAGGTAAAATTGTAATTGGAGATTTTGACAATTCCCATACCTCTTTACTATACGTTTAGTTTTACTCCTATTTTCTTGTTTTGGCCAACCAAAAGGAAGGTCTTGTCCGTTTCGTCCATCATAAATACGTTTAGATTTTCCAAATGTTCTTGATGGAGATATAAAAACTCATAGCAAATCCCTTTTAGGGAGCTGTGCTCCGATAAATTAAAATCTATAGGAGCCAATTCTTTTTGGGTATGTCTATCATCCACCTCCAAAAATTGGTAATCCAAACTTTCCTTTTTCTTGTTTTTCAAAGCATAGGTAAATCGATGCAAGGTTTCATTGAGTTTTTTCTCCCTTAAGTATTGTTTCAATGCAAACAGGCTTTTTAGGGTATAGGCCAAAACTCTAGATTTAAATGAGCTTTTATCGTATACAATGTGATAGTGGAAATCGAATTTTTTGTTGGACCAGCGTGTTTTGTAGTCGAAATATCCCTTGGAGAAATCAAGGATATCCCAATCGTTTTTTGTGCACCAGTCAATCAGGTTCATGATTTTGATGCTTCCCAAATGAAACTTTGCATAATCAATGTCAAAAACCGTAATGGCATCAAAAACCCGATTGTCAGATAGGTAACCCAAGGTTACGCTAATAGGCTCATTGTTATTGTACAGGACAAATAGTATGGCCTTTTTCTCCAAAATCATGGGATAGGCTACGTCTTTGTAAAAGTTCCATTCTTCGGGATCTAGGTTATTGTTGGATATTTGTTTTTCCCCAAAGCGTTTCTCCAAAAGGTTTCGGAAACTATCAAAAATGGCATCGTATTCCTCTTTTGACATTTCACCACAATGGGCTTTGAAGGAAATATGAAAAGACTCCTCAAGCCTTTTTTTGTATTTACGCAGTTTATAGCGGCTACTTTTTTTGAAAGTCTTGGACATATAGTCATCCAAGGAGTTGTAATCACCTAATTCTATTAGAAATCCGGGATATTGTTTCACCGAATATAGACCCAAAGGACTGTTTTTGATATTCTCCTTTGGAGTGGCAAAATCAATTACGTCGTAAATAAGGAAGGTTTTGCCCTTTTCTTCTTTTCCGCTTTTTGGGTCGAACTCGTAGTGTACCCCTTTGGTCAAATTTTTACCTGCATTGATGTGCAGACCGGGAATCTTGGACTCGTAAAATGAAAGGTTTTTGGCAAAATTGAAAGTGCTGGCCTTCTTGTCCCCCAAGAAATGCTTGGACCAGAAAGACAGAAAAGTGGTTGAATTGAATGGGTTGGATTTGATCATTTTGTAGTATTACGCTGCGCGTCATTTTAGAAACAACATGCTAGACACCTTTTTTTGTTATTGCTTTTCTCCATTGATTGCACTTTACCTTTGGTTGTGACCAGGCACCAAGTATAGCGGTTGTACACGTCTTTGGGGAAAATGACTTTATGTAACTAACAAAAGGTAACTACCAAAATCAATATATGTGGGCTATCTGTTAGAACCGTTTGATTTGGTCAGCTATCCATACAATTTTCCATTGGTGAGGCACTGCACGATTTCCGCCAATTGGTTGGATGGGTGACCTCCTCACTGAGGAAAGCATCACATTTTACTTTCTACCAGCTCTTTTAACCCTGATACTGTACCTGATCCTTCGATTTCTTCGGCAGACAATGGTACGCTATATTCTGAATCACAGAAGGCAATAATGGACAAAACAGTCAATGAGTCCCAAGCTTCAAAAGATTGAAGTTCATCGCTTAGACCTACAGCCTCCTCTTCCAACAATTCAGCAATTGAAGTTTCAAAATTTTCCATTTGTTGTTATTTATAATCAATCATTTCACAAAAATCGAGCTTTTCCAATTTCATTAGCAGGGAAGCCCAGCTTAAACCAGCACCAAATCCTGCAATACAAACCAAAAACGATTCCGTCAATAGTTTATCGGCTAAATTGAAAGTAATGGCGGTAGGGACGCTAACGCCGCTAGCATTTCCAAAGTTTTCAACAACATTGTGCGGCATTTTATCATGGGGTACTCCCATTTTATCAGCCAATTTCTTTAGCATAAACTTATTGGGCTGATGGAATAGGTAATAGTCCACATCGTCTTTGTCGCAATTTGCCTTTGACAACAAATTATCGATCATTGGAGGCACCTGTTTTTGAACAAAATTAAAGACGTCATCACCCTTCATGACCAAATGGTCCAAGGCTCTGGAATTTCCGTTTTTGTCCGTTTGCAGTTTGGCAGTCTCCGGTGTGGATGGCATTTTGAATCCACCCGCGGGTATGATCAAAGACTCTGCGCCTGTTCCATCAACGTTAATGGTTCCGTAAATGGTACTGTCATTGGAATCTTTTTCTACGATTGTAATGGAAGCTGCATCGCCAGTCAATGGGCGGCTACCTCTATCCTTGGCAGAAACCTTGGAACTCATCATATCGGCATTCAGGAGGACTACTTTGTTCACCTCTTCCTGATCTAACAGCATAAAGGCCTGGTTAAGACCAACGGGATATCCAGAACACGCTTGGTTAATGTCCAACAGCATCATATCCTGTTTTAAACCAAGTTTTCCTTGGATAATGTGACTGGTAGCAGGAACAAAATGATCCGGGGATTGGGTAACCAATACAATACCATCAATATCTTCCTTTTTTAAAAGTCCTTTGTCAAAAAGGTAATTCATGCCATAAATGCATAAATCGGATACCGCTGTACCCTCTTTTACAACCCTTCGTTTGCCATAACCCATGATCAATTTAAGTTTCATGGATTGCGCTCGCGAAAAGTCATAGTTGTCAATTTCATCATCAAAATTGACTTCATTCTCCGGCAAAACTGTAAGAATCCCGGTAATTTTCTTATTTCGAAATTTTAGGTTCATTCCGTAACACCGTTTTTATTAAGCAATTGAATAATACCTTCAACACTTGAAAAGTTTTCAGGCAATATTTCAGTACCATCAATTGAAATTTCGAATTCCTCATCCAGGGAAGCAACCAAACTCACTATATCAAATGAGTCCAACATGCCTTCTTCAATGAAGTTGCTGCTTTCAGAAAAATCGAATTCTGGTCTGATTTCCGTCAAGAATGTTATAATTTTTTCCTTCAAATTGAACCGTATTGTTAGTTATGGCATCTTTTTAGGATACCCTAAATGTTATTAATTTGTTTATTTAACAAGGCCCTGTCAATTTTACCAGTGGTTGACTTGGGCAACACATCCATTTTAATGTACCTGGTAGGTATCATATGTTTGGACAATACCTCCATCAGTTTTATTCTAAAATCCTTGACAGGTATTTCCGTTTCCGATTCGTATACCAAAACAATTTCCTCCTTCGCCTTATCGAAAAATACGCCGGCGTTGATGGTATCGAATACACTTAAAATATAATGTTCTATTTCCCCTAGATCGATTCTATATCCGGATAGCTTGATTTGAAAATCCTTTCTTCCGATATAGATATATTCTCCTTTTTCGTTTAAAAAGACAATATCGCCAGTCCTGTAGATTCTTTCAGGTACTGACTTATTTAACGGGTTTTGGACAAAAACCGTATTGGTTTTCTCAAAATTATTCCAATATCCCAAGGCCAGGGAGGATCCCCTTACACATAATTCCCCTTGCTCACCTACTTTGCAAAGCTCCTCCTTGTCATTCAATACAAGGATATCGGTATTCCTGCATGGTATGCCAATAGGTAAGGACTCGTCTTCATTGAAGGAATCATCAACAATGTGATAAACACAGGTGCCTGTTATTTCGGTTGGGCCGTACATATTGCCATAAACAATCTTTCTTTCCAAGCTTTTTATCCAATAACTCAAGTGTTTGGGAGGCATTACCTCTCCACCAAACAACACCTTTTTTACAGTAGGGATCTTGTTTGTATCCAAGAGTTTAAGATTGGCAATATTGACCAAGACCGCCGGCACCCAGAAAATGAAGTTGATTTCATGTTCGTTGATGTAATCCAACAAGGTGGCGGGGAAAATAAATTTATGTTCGGGAATGATGTAAAGTGTTGCACCCCTAAATATCATGAGATAAATATCCAAGGTGGACATATCAAAGATAAATGGAGTCTGATTCCCGATTTTTTCGTTTTCGGTTATGTCAAAAGTGTCGGCGACCCAGTTGATATAATCGATTATGGATAGATGTGATATAACCACACCTTTAGGGACACCGGTAGATCCCGAGGTATGCAGAATATAGGCAGGATCGGTATCCACACATTTTTTGTAATTGTAACTTTCGTTTACCTTCTCATTGCCATCCAACTCATCCAGATTGATGATGTCTACGTCCAGATCACATTTCTGAAGGTTGGCTAAGAACTTATTGTTTGTGATGATGCATGAGGGCTTTAATGCTTTTAAAATGGCCTCGATTCTCGGAGCTGGATTTTTGGTGTCCAGTGGGGTATAGCAATTGCCACTGTACATGGTTCCCAAAAACGAAGCTATCGCATCATTGGTTTTCGGCAAATAGATGGCCACAGGGCTGTTTATAGCATCACTTTTTTTCGCTATATGGGTGGCAATAAGTTTTGCACGTTGGGTTAACTCCTTGAAAGTTAATTGAGAAGTACCATCTACAACCGCTAATTTGTTTGGGAATTGATCAACGGTACTTTCGAAGTATTCAATTAGGTTAATTTTTATCATAATGGTACGCTAAACACATAAAAAGGTTGAAATCTGTGGCGACAAGAAAACCATTCCATAGCTGAACACAATTGTTGAAAGGATGGGCTTTGCACTTGTTGCCAAACTTAGTTGAATTCCGATTGCTTACTTTTCTACTGATTAACAAATTTGGGGGTGACAAAATGTATCTGGAAACTTGACTATTCAAAGACACCGGAACGGTGCCTTTGAACAGCTAGTTAAAACAGTCAGTAACCGAATTTTAGAACTTCAAGTACCTTTCTGGAATTGGGAATTCTGGAGTGGCTCTTTGCCAGTACATACTTAGAATCCACCATCTTTCCTGATAGTAAGCCAATTGAATGCTGTGTACGTTTCTCACGTAAGATTTACCAGCAGCCATGTCCTCTTTACTGTGGAAAGACTCGCAAGTACTCACTACGTGTGCGATGTTACCGTAAGTTTCTTCTACCCGTCCAATTTCTGTTTCATAGAAACCGGTCTTTCTAGTAGTTTCCATCCACTTCCCAATTCTTTCAATATATTCATTACAAGACAAGAACTGAGGCCTCATATTACCATTTGAATCGTTTTCATAACTGATCAATTTGCCCTCAGGATGGAATAGAAACCTGTAGAAATCCCAATCTCTGGGCTCTCCTGGCTCCCCGCCTATACATGCATAGGAGGTTTTTATGATGTCATCCATCGTCTGTACACTTTTCAGATATTCTTCTTTCATAATAGAAATGTTGTTTTGGGTTATATAATATTTATTTTAAAAATTAAACAGCTAGAACGATTTGTCTACTATTATTATTGTTATTTCGTTGTTCTTACAAACCAGTCGTGTTTTTGTAAACCTTGATGGGTCTGCTTGTAGGAATTTATTCAAAGGATCCATATAGCTGAGTTTCATTCTTTGCTTTCGAAATCACTTTTCGATAATCTCTGAATTGGTTCCCAAACCATTACAAAAAAAATACATCTTCCTGACAACCTATTTTTTTTCAGTTGAAATCCTTAAAAGTATCGACCATCCTCCTAAAATGGCAAAAGCCCAAATTGTTTTTGAAATCCAACTGGAATGATGTGCATATTTCGGAGTTGAAAGGAAGCCCTTCATATTTGGGTTTTCAATCGGAATAACCTTTGTTTCATTGGATTACATTTGATAGATAATCGCATATGATAAATGGGGTTTCTTTTAAATAGAATCAACCTCCAACTGACTGTTAACAAAACAAACAACCCATGAAAATCCCATTCAAACATGTCAAGCGGCTGATCTTAATCGGGATCAATGAAACCTTTGATGCCTTAATCTAGCCCACCTTTGGTATGGCCATCACTTTTTCCTTAAAACGATAGAAAACCGTGGTGTCATCCTTTACATTTTTGTCCACGATCATTCCCGCTTGAATCACATTGTTGTTGCCCACTTCAATGCCTGGAATTACCAAAGAGCGTAGTCCAAATTGGTTGTTATTGCCCACTTTTACAGATCCAGCTACACCGGCGACCGAAAAGAAGTTATTGTCTCCCACCACACAATCATGACTAATAAAACAGTAGGAGGTAAGAAGATTGTAACTTCCTATGGTGGCATATTTTTCAAGGATACAAAATGGAAAGACGATGTTTCCCTCACCAATACTCAATTCCTTTGCCATTACCACACTATGGTGGATAAAGCTTCCAATCTTTGCGTTTTTGGCCTTCAAAGCCTTGATCATCTCTTGCCTAAAAGGAATACTCATTACGGCAATCAATACTTCTTCATCTTCTTTGGGCTCATAGGCATCTATATCGCACAGGACTGGAGCTGAAAAGTTGTATTTTTCGTAATGGTCTTTTACGTGCTCCGCATAATCTATATAACCTAGAATATTGATTTTTTCTTCTTCAGGTACTTTTGTATTGTGGTCTTCTATATAGAATGTAACCTCAGAGGCGCAACCCCCAGTTCCTAAAATGATAATGTTTCTCATTGTATCTGTATTAGTATGGTCGGACTTGACCTTTTCTATTTTTTTGATTTAAGCGGGGGTGTTTTATTGCTCATAGCGAAATTATGTATTTTCTATGAATCAAATTTGCCCTATTTGTTTAATTTAATGTATTGCTATAGTCATCTAAAAGATTCACTTCGGCACCGTTTGTTCTTGTTTTGATGATTTACTCGCGTGTTCTGTCTTCAGAATAATAAGGCATGGAACTTTTACAACTTCATTATTTGTGTACTACGCTCGCCCTATATTGCGGGAAAAATCTCAGATCCAAATTATCACAATACATAAGGCCGTTTTTTTGTTTTACCAGCTCCTGATAGATTTCCTTGTTAACTGTATACTTCCAAACTCTAAAAGGAAAGGTATCCTTTGAGAACCCAGATTTGAAATAGAACAAAGAATCTTCTTTGCTACCAACCCCGCCACCAAGATTGAAATAAAGATAATTCTCCCGTGTCCCACGGATTCTCATTTCATCTATCAATAATTTTACGGGGTTTAAATGAAGATATTTCTCACTGGTACCTGAAAGATGATATTGGATATAAGCATCTTTTTTGGTGAAAAGAGCCCCCCCTGCAATCTTACCAGTTTCGTTTTCGATTGCAAGTATCAAATCCGTATCAAAATTAGGACTGTTTAACAAATCGAGAAAATACTTTTTGTCAAATAGATATTCCTTATTTGCATTGACCCGCACCATGTTTTCATGGTATAAAGAGATAAAAGTATCTAAGTCAGAATCCGTTTCGGAATGCCTTATGGTATAAATGGATCTCGATTTGTTGATGTAGGTTCTTAATCTTTTAAAATAATTTCCCCACTGTTCTTCCAAGGTTTTGGTGAGATCAATGTAAACCACCCTGCCCAAGGTTTCAGTTTGTCCCAAATGGAACAAACATTGTTCTTGATTGGGAATAAAGGAGTTCAGTCTAGAAAAAATGGAAACAATATTTTGTTGTTCGAACAAATCCTGAATCTCTTTTCTAAAATCACTGAAATCACATTCCGAAGTTACATTTTTGGTAATGGGTCCAGGATATCCGTATACGGAGGTCGCATCCTTGTATTGGGAATATTCGATATCTCGAAAGAGCAAAGGTAAAAGAATGGTCCTGTTCGTATCATGATAATGAATCAAAACAGGTTCCTCACCGTTTACTTTGGACGCATAATGATAGTCATAGGTGTGATAAAAATCAGCGGAATCACATCCTTTTACAAGAGCATCCCATTTTTTCTTCTCCTTTACGATTTCAATCATCCTAAGAATTTGGTCTTTCGATTGGTATTAAGTTCGGTCCCTAATAAAGGTATTGGTTTGAAATTCCATACAACCTTTGACAACAAAATTCATTAATCCATATTCCCATTTTTTCAGCCGATCTTTTGAAGTCAAAGCCTAATTTCATGCGTTCAAATAGGGTATAGCAATTAGCTGGCGTTTCCACCCCAAGCGGCCCAAGCGTCTTCCTGTTTTTCGGTATAGACATCGCTGGATTGGAATACCTTTTGAACGGTTTTAAGTAAAATTTTTACATCGGTACCAAAACTAAGGTTGTCCACATACCACACATCATGCTCAAACTTTTCTTCCCAAGACAACATGTTTCGGCCATTTACCTGAGCCCAACCTGTTATTCCTGGTTTTACCTGGTGTCTTCGCGCCTGTTCTTTATTATATAGGGGAAGATAAATGGTCAATAGCGGCCTTGGCCCAACTATGGACATGTCTCCCTTCAATACGTTTACCAGTTGCATCAATTCATCCAAAGAATGGTTTCGGACAAACGCACCAACTTTCGTAACACGATCAGCCTGATCTTCCAATTCGCTGTCCTTGTCCTTTGGATCCCTTAGCGTCTTGAACTTTATAATAGTAAATATTTTCTCGTCCTTACCTGGTCTCTGTTGAAAGAAAAAAGGCTTGCCTTTATTGGCAAACATCAATAGAACGATCAAGGTAATAATGACCGGTGAAAATACAATCAACGCTATAAGTGATATTGAAAAGTCTAGTACTCTTTTAAAAAACTTTCTGTACATAATGAATGCATCTTTTTAGTAATATCTCTTTATAATACTTCCAAGATTTTGGATTTTTGGAATTAAAAGTCTTAAAAATTGGTTTTTTCAGGCACAAAGAAATAGGAAAAAAATTGTTCCTGTACCAACCAAACCAAATATTAGCCAAAATGCTAAATCCTTTGGATGAACGAAAGCTAAAACCAAAAAATGACATTTTTTTGCTACCGCTCATGGAATTTCTCCACATTCCCTATTTATTTAACGATTGAAGCCTATTTCCGGTTCAAATCTGATAGAAAATTCAATTCCAACCACTTGAAAACTAAAGCCAAATACCTTCTGGAATAGGTTTCTCTTCAACTACCTCAATGAGCAATTGATTGGGGCCTCTAACAAAGAAGCTCTTTAGTCCCTGTATCTGATCTGTCTCAATTCCCCTCACTATTTCAACTTTGGAAGACACCATTTGTTCAAATACGGGATCGATGTTTTCAAAAGAAAATGCAAGGTGGTCAAGAGAGGTTCCATCTGTAAGCCTGAATTCTGATGGAAACCACGTTCTTTCCTCCACAGGCTTACCGTTTACGGTAATGTTGATATTGCCCACATATAGTCTATTCCATTTAAACAAACCGGTTGCCCAGGTCTGTGCACTTTCATACTCCGGAGCCAGGCCCAAATGGGATTCAAACCAATACATGGTTTCGTCAACATCGGTGGCCAATAGATGAATATGTTCAAACGTATGGTTTTTATTGCCTGTAAACACCTCCACGATCTCCTTGTCAGGACCAAAAAAGTACATCCAATGGCTATCGTTCAATGGATTTATGGGGGTATGTACTTCTATACCCTCCTTGACCCGCCAATCAAACTCAGAAGGTCCGTCTACTCCAGACCATCCAATGTGCCATAAACTGGTCCCATCATGTGTTTCAGGGGCTACTTTGACCTCATCCAGCAATAGAAATGACTTTTCGGTAAACAAGGCATCCGATTTTCCTCTGTATATGATTCTTTTGGCACCAAAATATTTCTCGTAGAATGCTAAACTCTTATTTATATCCGAGACGTTTAGATGGATATGATGAAAATTTGCCTTATTCATGCTGAGTTCTTTTAGTATTGGTTGGAAAAAGCCGTTCTCTGCTTACGGATGTCCATGAACATAGAAGTGGAACTTTTTAAGCTCATTTGGAATGCTGGCTCTGGATGTTTTCCGAAACAGAATTGACTACTTCGGCAAATTCTTTGCACAAAATAGATTTATCATACTTGGTTTCGGCCAGATTTCGGGCATTCAATCCCATTTTTTTGCAAACCTCTGGATTATCCTTTAAAAAAGTGATCTGGTTGGCTAAATCCTCTGGATTTTTTGGATCCACAAAAACCCCGCACTCATATTTTTCGACCATGTCCTTGGTCCAACCGGGTGAGTTGACAATTATGGGCTTTCCGGCAGATAAAGAATCAAAAAGTTTGTTTGGGGAATTGGTGGCCAAGATTGGAATATCAGCAAAGGTTACCATGGAAACATCGCATAAATTCACAATTTCTGATAGTTCCTTTAAGCCAAAACCACCTAGAAAATGTGCATTCTGTATTCCCAGTTGATCACATTTCGCCTTGAGTATGGGTTCTGTGGCCCCGCCTCCCATGAAAAGAAATTCTATTTCTGGATTGTCTTTTAAATTTTTAATTCCCTCAATTATAAAATCCATTCCATTGGCCAATCCCATAGATCCGAAATACACAGTTTTGAACGAATTGGGATTTAATCCCAATTCCATGCAAAATGCATTGTTCTTTTCCCGATTCCAATAGACATCTATCTTGGACATGTTGGGAATCATGGATACTTTTTCTGGAGAAATCCCTCTTTTTATCACACCATCTTCCATTCCAGGGGAAAGGGCAACAACATGTTCTGCATTTACATAAATGGTCTTTTCGAACCACAATGCCAACTTGATCAGAAGTTTGTTGTTCAATCCGCCCATTTGAATTGGTACTTCGGGCCATAGATCCCTAACCTCAAAAAGGAATGGGGTTTTTTTGAATTTTTTGACCACCAGCGCTGGAAAACCTATGGTTAGGGGAGTGGAGGTGGCAATGACCAAATCCACATTTTTTTCCTTAAGGGCCATTCTGGCCGATTTGAGCATAAAGCTGACAAAGGAGAGCAATCTTTTAAAAATACTCATGTACTGACTGTAGGGTACCTTTAAATAGATGACATCTATCCCATCAATGTTGATCCTTTTGATTTTTGAATCTATTTTACTGGAGGTGGCCAACATAGTAACTTGATGCCCCTCTTCTATAAGCTTGCGACTTATCCAATACGATCGGGTGCCTCCTGGTTCTTTTGGTGTTGCGAAGTATTGGTGTATGTAAAGTATTTTCATTAATCGTTACGTTATTCAATAATCGTATTGCTCTTTTTTGAGCGTTTGGAATTTCTTTGGTTTTAAAATAAAGACAAAATCTTTAACCTTAACGCTGGCATGTATTACATATTACTTGTCTCATGCCTAATTGCCATAAAATATGAAGGCAAGCAAGATATTAATTGGTTGCTGGCCGGCAAATATCTGTAAGACTTGGAAGAAAGCGCAAAAATAGGATTTTCAGGATAATCTGTGCGGCCAATTACCTAGATTCAAAATTTAATTCGCACAAAGAACTATCTTAAAAATTTCCTTGATTTTTTATTTGTTGGATGAATTCCGCTGTGGTATTTGGAACATTGGATTCAATTATTCGATAAAACTAGTATTTTGACTAGTAAGTTGGTGCTTCCACTCTTTTTTTAATTTAATTTGCCCTCAGATTTCAAAGTGTCTAAATGATAAGCTTATTAAATAGGATAAATGACTATTGTCTATACCTTCTGGTGTTTTCCGTTACTTTTGAGAACTGGGATCCATTTAATTTGGTAGGCTACTCGGTCACCTATTTTGCAACCATCATGTATTTGGGAACCTGGGTTCCGTTGATAGCCAGGAATTTTCAATTTACCCCCTTTAAAAAAATTGTGATACCCTTACTGCTCTTTATTGTGGTGGGGTTTATATGTTCTGCCATACACTCGGAGTATGTTCACGAATTGAAATTTGCATACCATTATAGAGCACTTCTTTTAATAGTGCTGATGACATTTATTGCCTCCCATATATACTCCAAGCCAAAAATGCTGCCCCTGGTTTTAAATTGCTATTTGGCCAGTGTGCTTTTGGCATTTTTGCTGATAACAGCAGGCAAAGGCGTTACCTATGAAAATGGTAGGCTGTTGCTATTTGGGGAGAATCCGAATATTATTGGGGCCAAATCTGCTTTGGCCTTCTTAATTACCATTTCAAGGTTAATCAACAAGTTCACTATTAAAAGGGCTGTTGTTATCATAATCATTTGTATGCCCTTTATAAGCATAATAGCAATGTCCGGATCAAGGGGAGCCTTTGTTTCCATGTTTTTGGGGCTCACGGTACTGCTCCTATATAGAAAGACGGATATTCTAAATAAGATGGCGCTGATTATTTTTGGAGTGCTTGCATCCGCCATGCTGATTACCTATTTGCTGGAAACAAATCCGGTTATGGCAGAACGTTTTGCCGCCACAGTGGAAAGGGGGGATATTGGAAGAAATGTACTTTGGGCAGCTGCCATTGAGGTTATAAAGGACAATATTTTTATTGGTGCAGGTTTTGAAGGTGTAAAACCGCGAATGTATGAGCATTCAGGTGTTTTTATGAATCCGCATAACATTTTACTCTATGTTTATATAGCCAGTGGACTCCCTGGAATAATCTTGTTTGTTACTTTTTTGGCCCGTTTGGTTAAATTATTGTTTCTGCACTACAAAAGGTATGGAGATTCTTTGAACCTGGTTATGTTCGTTATCGTTGTGTTTAATATGTCCAAACAAGGTGGTAGCATAGGAAAAACACTGTTCTGGTTCTTTTTTGCGGTGTTGATGGGCTCCACAGCCCATGTAATCTCCAGGGTTAAACAAAAAAAGCTGGCTTAATGAAAATATTGGTAGTATCTAATAATTATCCATCGTTAGAGTATCCAACAAGAGGTGTGTTTGTCTACAACCTAATTCAGCAATTTTGCAAATTGGGACATGAGGTTACTGTAATTTCCCCTAAAAACATCTTGGCTTCCAGTACCAAAAAGGTTGAAACTTATGGAGAGGAGAATTGTACGGTTTACCGCCCTACATTTATCTCGGCATCCGCAAGAAAAATAGGTCCCTTATATACTTATATGATTACCAATTGGGGTCAGGTAAGAGCGGTTCAGAGGACAGTGAGAAAGCACAGTTTGGAGTTTGATTTTGTTTACGCACATTTTATGATGAATGGGATAATTGCCGTAAACGCACTCAAAAAATACAATAAACCGGTGTTCTGCGCTATAGGTGAAAGTAATCTCCTAGGTTTTACTAAATGGTATCCGAAGGATTACTTCAAAAAGAGCAGTCATGGAATTCATGGATATGTAGCTGTTTCAAATAAATTAAAAGATCAATTGGTTGGTTTTGGGATTTCTCCTGATCGTATTTATATGAAACCCAATGCCGTGGACCTAACAAAATTTTATAAAAGGAACAAGAAAGAAATGCGGCAGAAATACAACCTGCCCCCTGATTTGAAATTGGTTGCCTTTGTAGGCAGGTTTATGTACCATAAGGGACCGTTACGTGTATTGGAAGCGGTTAAAAATTTGAATAATGTTGGCGCACTTTTTATGGGCAGTGGTCCTCAAGAACCGGAAGGGGATTCCGTTGTCTTTAAAGGTAGTGTACCATCTTATCAAATACCTGAGTTGCTTTCTGCCTCCGATCTCTTCGTGCTGCCAACACAAAAAGAGGGATCATGCAATGCCATTGCTGAAGCCCTCGCCTGCGGATTACCAGTTGTATCTTCCGATATTCCAGAAGTACGAGATCAATGTACCTCCTCTTTTTCCATTTTGGTAGATCCTTTGGATGTAGAAGCCTTGGAAAAAGGGATAGATACCATTCTGTCCAATGAACAACGAAGAGTTGAAATGTCTAAGAACGCTTTGGAGTATTCCAAGAATTTTGAGATAGGGGAGAGAGCAAGTAGTATACTGAATTTTATAAAGGGTAGTATAGAAGCATAGGATAAGTGGTCTTTTGACCAAGCAAAGTTTATGAAAGAAAAACAGACCATCATCTATATATTATCCAACCAACGATCGGGATCCACGCTCATTGAGAATATCCTTTCAAAATCTTCGCAAATGGTGTCCATTGGGGAATCCTATCTTTTGGGAGGCCATATCCAGAAGACAGGCCCTGGCGGGACTTGGGATTGGAATTGTTCCTGTGGTTCCAGTATGGAAATCTGTGAATTTTGGAAAAAAGTATACCAAAAGCTTGGTGTTTCGGATCCCATGCAAATAAAAAATACCCAGATTGATTCTCCAAAAGGAAAGGAAGGGGCAAATCAAAAGAAAATAAACGAAGAGGCTCGGTCTTTGATGAATCAGGTGTACAAAGCTGTATTTGAAATTACCAACTGTGATGTGCTGGTGGATTCCTCCAAAGAGGCCTTTTACGGGACTTCCCTTTATCAAAATTCCCCATTTGATTTTAAGTTTATCTATTTGAAAAGGGATTTACGCGCTGTGTCCATTTCAAGGGATAAGTGGAGAAAAAAATACAATAAAAAAGACATGAGCCTTCTTAAGTTGCTTGCATCCAACTACCTGCACAGGTTAACATGTAGATCCATGCTGAAGAATGTAAAGAAAGAAGATGTCTTTCATTTAAAATATGAGGAGTTTTTTAAAAATCCCCAGCAGACCTTGGATGATATGTCGAATTTCTTCGGATTTGATAGATACGAGGTCCCTGAATACATGGAACTTAATGATGATCATACCATTGCCGGTACTCCCAACCGTTTTAAGAGGACCAAAATACAATACGATGACCGATGGCATAGTGTTGCCAAAAAGCATCCTCTTTTTAATGGGCTAGGGTATATACTTAATAAATTAGGATGAGCCTTACCAAAAAAATTAAAAAGGCGGGTAAATGGCAGTCATTGTCCGTTATTTCCTTGAACATTTTACAGTTAGCGTATATCGCTATAATGACCAGGCTTCTGTTAAAAACGGATTATGGTTTAATGGCGGTGGTTAATGGAATTATAGGAATAGGCAACATTTTTATTCAAGGAGGTATGGGCTCAGCTTTGATTCAGCGGCAAAATGTAAATAACAAGCACATAAATGGAGCGCTTCAAACCAGTCTCCTAATAGGGTTTGTCCTTTATGCCCTTTTCTATTTTACGGCTCCATTCATTTCTACGGTATATAATGATGCCCGATTGGATGAACTGATCAAGGTAGCTTCTTTAAACCTAATATTACTTTCCCTGAGTAATATTTCAGGTAACTTATTATTAAAAAATTTCGATTTCAAACATGTATCCCTGGTCAACATCACCTCCAATATCATTGGTTACGGACTTGGAGTCTATTTGGCATTTAATGGGTATGGTGTTTGGTCACTTATCATTGCAACACTTCTCGCTTCTTTCATCAGTACGATAGTGTTATTTTACTTTGCACCCATAAAAGTCAGTTTCAAAATCCATTATAGGGAAGCCCGTGAATTGTTTGGCTTTGGCTCCGGTATGATGTTATTGTCCTTTAGTAACTTTTTGTCGAACAAGGGATTGAACCTGGTTTTTGGTAAGATTTTCACGCAAGATATTCTGGGTATTTATGAAAGGACCGCAAGGGTAAAGAATCTTCCAAGTCAATTTCTTGCCAATATTATTAATAAGGTAATGTTTCCGGTCATGTCGGAAATCCAGGATGAAAATGAAAAGCTGGTTAAAATTTACAAGTTTGGCCTGGGATTAAGCAATTCACTGATGATTCCTACCACAGTATTGTTGGTGTTTTTTTCTGCTGAAATTGTACAGATTCTAATGGGGTCCAATTGGGCAGAGGCGGTGCTACCGTTACAAATTATGTTACTGGTCCTTACTTTTAGCAATTCTGGAAAAATGACCGATGCGGTCATTCGGTCCAAAGGACTTATTTACAAGAATGTGACCCGGAAGTATATTTTTACGGTAATTATTATCCTTCTTTCTGGGACCTTAGGTTATTTTTTCGGAATCAATGGAGCCGCCGTAGGAATTGTGATCAGCCATTTTATAAATTATTTAATGATGATCGTTCTTGTGAAAAATGTTTTTAAGGGGACATTTCGGGAATACTTCTTTCAACCCTTTATAGCCGGGTTGAGACTGGGACTATATCTTGGAATTTTGATCGTTGGATATAAATTACTGTTCAATTTATGGGGAAAGACGGACGTAACCATGTTTATTGTATTCGTGGTGGGCTTATTGGTACTATCTGTTGGCATAGTTAGATTTAGACCCTCTCTGTTTGGATATTATCTAAAAGAGGCGATCAACAACACCATAAAAAAGATTTGAAAACGTTCATAGTGTTGAACGTGGCAAACATATTTTGATTACTTAAAAAGATTATACATTTTAAATGTTACTTCAATTATGAAAAGTCAGGATCCAATCAACTTCTGGGGAATAGGCGCACAAAAAGCAGGGACCTCATGGTTATATTACAATCTATCCAAAACCCCCGGTTTTGCTATACCCCCTGTAAAGGAATTCCACTATTTTGACCGGGACACCAAATATCCCTCACCCAACTTCCTTTCAAAGACCAAGATAAAGGATAGGATTGGGAGCACGGCTTATTTGAACAAGGCTGCCAGGTCCATAGGCTCCTCACTTGTGAAAGGGAAAATGAAGCATGTGGCCTTCTCATTCAAATGGTTCTTTTCAGATTACAGTGATGAGTGGTACAAGTCCATATTTGCTCCTTTTAAAGGACTTAAGGGCGAGATTACCCCCAGTTATTCCATGCTGAGCAAAGAGGATATTTCCAGAATGTATGCCATGGCCCCCAATGCTAAGTTGGTCCTGATGCTTAGAAACCCTATTGATAGGGCTTGGTCTCATTTTAGACATACCAAAAAGCGAATTGAAGGTTTTACCCTTGATAATTTTGAGGAGAGTGAAATCTTGGCCTTTATGAAAAGTGAAGGACAGGTGCTACGATCGGATTATGCCCGTACCATTGAAAATTTTACCAGCATATTTCCGAAGGAACAACTGTTGATTGGATTCTTTGATGCCATAGTAGAAGCTCCAGAGCAATTACTGGAGGAGGTAATTCAGTTTATTTCAACCAGCAATGATGCTGAGGAAGGTTTGAACAAATCCTGGAATGCAGATGAAGCCGCAACCAAAAAAGTGGTAAATAAATCCATAGAATTGGATTGCCCTCCAGCAGTTTTGGTTTTACTCAAGGATATGTATCACGATATGATTTTGGACCTAGCCAACCAATATGGTGGCTACTTCAATAAATGGTACTTGGAATCTTATGGTAAGCCTTCAGAAAACCAGGACGATAGATTGTTCTGTACTACCATGATAAAATAGCACCGGCTCAAACCCAACAACCATTGGTTGAAACGGAGAAGCGTATTCGGAGGTGAGGTAGTTATTTGCTGATTTTCATCACGCAAAGGGCCCTTTTTCCAGTATGCACTGAATCAAAACAGATATACTCCCCGCTTGGATCCATTCTGGGGTGCAGGTCACAGCACCAGTGCATAAAGTTTTGGCTTTGGAATCGCTTAAAAGAGTTTAACCGGGCCAAAAGCACCACTTCATTGGTGTTGCAATCCACACTGTACAAATTGGCCATTCTGTATTTATCAGGGTAAGTATCCGTAACAAAGGAATCATCGGTTATAAAACTTTGATGCCCATCTGAATTTAGTCTAGGATAAGCCACTCTTTTGTGTTTTTGCAAAGTGGGCTCCTCAAATAGTACATGGCTATCAATGTTTCCAGTTCTGCAATAAGCGATAATTTGATTTTTATTGTTCCATACATAATGCGAGACCATGTCATTGGTTGGCGCAACATGACATTGTTTTGTCTCCAAATCAATGGTCAACAACCTTGAATGCCTTTTGTTGGTGTATGATACATCGGTCCAGCGATGCAAGAAGGAGATATACCTCCCATCCGGAGAGAACAAGGTGTGGGTTACAAAATGGTGACAATCCTCATACTCCGGGGTAAGCGTACCTATTTTCGTAAGTTCCTTGAGACTAACGAGCAATTCCTTGGTATCCTTATTGACATCACCAAGAAACAATCCGGTGTTGCCCGGTATTTTAGTATCGTTAAAACTGTCATCATCATAAACGGAATAACCATAACCCGGCATCAATCGCTCCAATCTGCCATAGCTAAAAGTAGCTGCATAGTTCCCACAAGCGGAAA
Organism: Flagellimonas algicola; assembly: GCF_005937185.1. GTDB lineage: Bacteria > Bacteroidota > Bacteroidia > Flavobacteriales > Flavobacteriaceae > Flagellimonas > Flagellimonas algicola. Next base: position 308,772 of record NZ_VCNI01000001.1, read on the forward strand.
CAGAATCCATAGGAAAGGACAGGGATTTCTCCGTGTTAGTACTTATATCATAAACAGTGGAAATGAGCTTGTCCCCACTTGCATTATTATAAATGAGGCTGTTCTTCCCCAACCATTGTAAGCGACTTCCCTTGTGGTAATTCCATGCTAGGGTTTCACCAACTTTAACAAAATCCCCCATTTTACCATCAAAAGGAAAATACCCTATTTCTAGAACGTCGCCCCGTTTTGGCATGTGTAAGGGTATAGTCAATTTATTGGCCAAGACCTTCGAACTATCTTGGGAAAAAGGGGATACATCATGAAATCCAAAGAAATGGCCTTCCTTGGCATCTATCCCATTAATCGAGTAGTCTTTTTTATTAGGTAGGATATCAAAAAAAGATTGGTATAAGTTTCGGATAGCAATCTTGATTTTTGGATTGCCTTTTACGATATCGTAAACTAGTTTTTCAATCTTGTTCATTGCGCTGGTACATTGTTTTATAAAGATTTGCTATGCTATTCCAATTAAAGGGTTTTACAACCTTGGTAAAATCCCTATAGGTTTCATAACTGTCGACTATCTGTGATATTCCATCGCAGATTCCTTCCAGATTATCTGGATTTACGGATACACCTACGCCTCTTCCTTCCAAGAAACCGTCTATACCTTCACCCGAGGCATATAGAACAGGTTTTCCCTGGGATAAGGCCTCTATGTATACCAAACCAAACAATTCTCCTTTGGCGGGCATGGCAAAAATATCAGCATGTCGATATGCTTGGAGAAGTTTTTCCTTGTCCTTGATTTTTCCTTTGTAATCTACCCAATCGTTTGATTTGATCTCGTTTAAAAAGCGGTTGTAAAATTCCTTTTCGTATTGGTTTTCTCCTCCAACAACGGTCAGGTGGAACTCCTTATCCGTGGTTTCATTTAATTTTTGAAGGGCCTGAATCAAAGGGAGCACATTTTTTCGTTGCATGATCTGTCCCACGTATAGTAAATTGACTCTTTTGTCCAATGATTTCCCAGATGGATTTTGAAGATTTTCCAGCCAAAAATCGTTGATTCCATTGGGCATGATCTTAACTTTTGGTGAAATCCTGGATACAAACGTATCCGACATCATCTGGAACAGTTTATCTCGATAGGTGGGCGAAATAAAGATAACTTGTTCCGCTTCCTCAAGAACCTTTTTTGCCCTGAATCTTCGGTGATACATATACTTATATTGCAAGGCGATGTCGGTTGTGCGGACGGCCACAATATATTTTAGACCAAATTTCTTCTTTAGATTATAAGCAACCACACCATCTGTAAATAGATTGTGGGCATGTATAAAGTCTATATCTTGATGTGCTTGCTTTTGGATCAGTGCGTTGGTAATCTCCTTGATTTTGCGGAAATAATTATACTTATGGTTGGGTTTTATGACCTTCTCAAAAATCAGCTCTCCTTGATTTAAGTCCACTACATTTTCAGGTTTTCTATCCGTCTTAATGGGAATGTAGACCCGTTGTTCCAAATCAGCATCCAATATGGTATACAATTGGGAGTAGAGATGGTTATCTATATAATATGCATTGAGGTGGAGAATCTTCATTGATAAATAATCTTTGAATTATAGTTAATGTTCAAGCGTTTACGGCTTCAATTTGAACCTCACATAATTGCGCTGCTAAAATACTAGTTTACGGATTACTGGCACCACTATGTCTATGATTTATTCTGAACGTTTAGATGAAGAAAATGTTGTTGAAATGACTTAGGTCAATATGGATAAAGCTGCTTGGTTTTAACATGCAGGAAAATTGGGAATCCAAGTGTCCAATAGCACCATTGTTCTGCTGTAACCCCCAGTTTTAAACCACTTAGAGAAAGCTAGTTTAATTTCGGAACAGCCTGAATTTCAACGATCCAAATCTTTATGAAATGTTAAATAAATATGTAGTTCATCGAATATAAAATCGATGAACATCCAAACCGATGTAATTTACCGTAATTTGAAAACGAATTGAAACCCAATATTGCACTTTAACCAAATTAATGGGCATTTCGTCGAAAAAATTTAGCAGTAATCTATTTATAAACCCTGAATCGAATTACTCGACATTTACTTAACCTAATTATATTGCCATGCTGAACACTAATACCCCACTCAAAGTGTTTTCTTTACTAATTTACATTCTATTATTTAATTTTTCTTGTGCCAAAGACTCGGATTTGTTCTATGATGTTATCCAAGAGGAAACAGAAACGAACAAGGAGATAGAGGAAAGGAACAATGAAGAAGAGGAAGAAGCGTCCACCGGTGAAGAGGATACTTCCGAAGAAGATAATACTTCAGAGGAAGATAATACAGATACAGAAGAAGACAATACTGATGACCAATCCAAGGGACAGGGCTCTTTAATTTGGTATTCAGATTTTGAATCAGATCAATGGAATCTAAGTGGTTCAGGTGACAATACCTGGGAATATGAGGCAAGTAGAGGAGAACCACATACCACCTCAGATTCTAGAGCAGGTTCCAAGGCTGTTCATTTAGGCGATTACAACAACCACGTTACAAGAAATGAGATCCATAGGAATAGATTGTCCGATTGGGGCGAACATTGGATAGGTTTTTCCATGAAAGTAAAGCAAGCTGCCCAAAGCTCCAGGGTTTATGCCCAATTTAGAAACATGAGGCCGGAAGGTGCTCCCGACCACGGAGGTATCAATCCTGTTACCCTACGACAAGGTTCCAATGGAAAAATGTTTTTCGCCACTTCAACGGATGAATCAAAAGTCAATGTGGTTCAAGACAGTGGGGCAAGTACGGGTACCGAAAGTACACACTTCAACTATAATCTTGACGAATGGATTGACATTGTAATCCATTGGGAGCTGGATCCTGCTGATGGATTTTTGGAAATTTGGGTAAACGGGGATAAGATTGTTGATGAAACGGGTACCACAACTTACAAATATGCCAACGTTAGTGGAATTCCCTATACTGGGGAGATCAAGCACACTATTGGGGTTTATTGGTCTTCGCAAAATAATCCTCAAGGAGATGTTTACTTTGATGAATATAAGGTCTGGAAAGGAGCAGGGACCTATGAAAATGTTAGTCCCGGAGGCCTTAGCCCTAACAATTAATCTCAATTGACTGACACGTACTAATTTTGCTAATTCTTGAACCCAATTACACGGCGGTTTAAGAGCAAGATTTCATACAACCTTTGGGAATAAGGATTAACGTATAAGTATCCGTTATGTGGCGGAGAAACGTTTAAACTAAACTTCCATGACCTTTAAGTAAATTGATCAGAAATGCTCAGGTCAAATGAACTTAAGTATGCTGAGATTTGGTCATATAAACCTGTAGCCATAAATCAACATAAGAGGCCAACAGAAAATGCGGATAAGAACTTTGTAAAAAGTAGGCATCGGGCGTTTCTTTCCTTTTTTGGTGCTGAAAACAAAGGTCTCGCTATTTCTTACTCCGTTACCCCCTATGGTGTGCCCAAAAGTTAAAGGGTGTCCATTGATAACGGCATCACGAACCTCACTAAGATCTATTTCCAAAAACTTGGAGAGCTTTTCAAAAATAGCCTCTGGTTTTGCACCAAAATCTTCATATTTAACCAATATCACTTTTTTAGGCCTTACTAATTTAATTAGTCCTATCATGGCATTACCTACCATCCAGGATATGGCTTCCACTGTCATGTACAAAGGGGCCAGTTTTGGATTCAGATAGGTTCTTCGAAGAAACTTATAACCTTTACCCCTTCCTATAAACTTATATTTACTTGCAGCAACTCCATCCGGGTGTTTGACCAAGTGTATGATTTTGGAATCATCATAAAATTTGGCCAACCATAAGGCCCTGTTCGGATTTTTTGATGAATCAAGTATGGCTTTTTTTCCAGCTACCTCCAGCAATCCTTGGGTGAATTGCTCTGTATCTTTCACCAATCCCCTATTAAAATTGGAATTGCCAAATAAGGTGTCCATAAATTCCTTGACATGTCCTGATTTCACTGTGTCTTTGGCAAACTTATCCCAACTCTGCGCGGTTTTTGACTCGTAATTATGTCGAACGCTGGTCCAATAACCGCAATCATTCATTCCCTTTCCGCAGCTACACATAGCATTGAACCTTCCCAGTCCGGAAACCAATTCACCAACGCTCTCAATTGATTTGGAATTTCCAAGCATGGCATCAATCACCGTACTACCACTGCGTCCTCGGCCTGTAATGTATATGTATTTCATTAAGAAATTAAAATTGGTTTTTCCGATTCAAAACTACTGAAAAAATAGTTGGATGATATGCAAACACGTTTAAAGGATTAAATACTCGGGAAACTGAAATTGGCTTACAATTTCTCTTATTTGGAAGCCTATAAAGCTGGCAAATAAAAAAAGTTTTCCCGTTCTTTTTGGTTCCCATTTCATTATTTATTTATACAGATTTTGCCCCACATTTTTACAAAATGTTGAGAACATCTGAATTTATTGCCCCTTCAACAAATACTTTTCGGGTATTGACGTTATGAGTTTTAAATTCAATAAATTGGCGTCTCAAATTTTGAGAAATTTTTGAACTAAACGGGATTAATACATAGATATGATAGTAATTGCAAATGGTGCGTTCAAGTCAGGTTCTACCTGGCAGCGAAATTTGTTAAAAGGCTTGATGGATTTCCAGCCGCTACCTGAAAATTTTCAAAGCAAGAAGCATGATAGCTTTGTTGGCGTTAATCGTTTGGCTGATATTGTTGAATCCCCAGAGATTAAATCCAACAATTATTTGGCAAAAGGCCATATTTATAAAAAAGACCACATAGAATTGCTTGCCAGCAATGTGGAAGATGTAAAAATATTTATGATTCAGCGTGATATTCGGGATGCCATAGTTTCCCATTATAATCACTTCATTAATGTACGCTCTTTTAAACCATCATTTAAGACGTATTATTGGTTGGTTGGACGTTACAAGGCCATACAGCTTGCAAAGTACAATAAGAATTGGGCATCATACCAGAACAATGTCTACCATTCAACCTTTGAATCCTTAAAAAGGGATACTCCTGGAGAATTGAAACGGTTTGCGGAATTTCTCGGTGTTCCTCTAAGCCAGAAGCAAATTGATGACATCATTGAAACCAACAGTATTAAGAAAGTAAGGGAGAATTCTCCCCGCAAATGGTTTTTTAGAAAAGGTGAAATTGGGGATTACAAGAATTACCTAACCCCTTCCATGGAAAAGGATTTAGAAAGAATCAAAAAAAAGAACAACCTTTTGGACAAACTAGGTTACTACATCATTTTTGAACTAAGACGCAGTCTGTCCTAACGGATTATAAGCGCAGCAATAACGCACCCATAAAAAAAGGGTTGGACTTTGTAAAGCCCAACCCTTTTTTACTTTCGATTTATTCACTTATTTGGACAGTGTCACTTTTTCCCAATTTGGAAATACTCAAAGCCTAGTTCTTCCAACGTTTGGTCATCATACTGATTTCGCCCATCAAAAATAATGGGTTCGTTGAGCTGTTGTTTGAGTTCTTCAAAATCCGGAGATCTAAACTCTTTCCATTCCGTAAGCAGAATCATTGCATCTGCATCTTGCAAGGTTTCATATTTGGAATTACAATAGGAAACATTTGGAACGTCTTTCAGATAAAACTCCTGGGCTTCATGCATGGCTTTTGGGTCATAGGCCTGGATACTGGCCCCTCTTTCCACCAAATCCTTGATAATATAGATTGCAGGTGCTTCGCGCATATCATCTGTTTGCGGCTTAAAGGCCAATCCCCAGACGGCAAAGGTTTTTCCTTTAAGATCTTCTCCAAAACGACTGACCACCTTTTTCGCTATAACAAACTTCTGATCATCGTTAACGTCTTCAACCGCACCAATTATTCTAGCGGAATACCCATGTTCCTGGGCTGTTTTTTTCAGTGCCTTGACATCTTTTGGAAAACAGGAACCCCCGTATCCACTTCCAGGATAGATAAAACTATATCCAATTCTACTATCCGAACCAATTCCAATACGAACTTTGTTTACATCCGCACCCACGAGCTCACAAATGTTGGAAATTTCGTTCATAAACGAAATTTTAGTAGCCAACATGGCATTGGCAACGTATTTGGTCATTTCTGCAGAGCGAACATCCATGGTAATCAAACGATCCGTGCTACTTCTAAAAAATGGGCTGTACAAATTGCGCATCTTTCTTGTGGATTCTTCATGATCGGAACCTACTACTACACGATCGGGTTTCATGAAATCATTGATGGCATCACCCTCCTTTAAAAATTCAGGATTTGAAACCACATGAAAATCAATGTCTACATTTCGGGCATCCAGTTCTGTTTGAACCGCTTCCCTGACCTTGTCTGCAGTACCTACGGGTACAGTTGATTTATCAACAATAATTAATGAATGCTGCATATTCTGCCCAATCTCTTTGGCCACTTGCAACACATATTTTAAATCGGCTGAGCCATCTTCGCCCATAGGTGTACCCACAGCGATAAATGCGATATCGCATTTATTAAGATTTTCTGCCAATTTGGTGCTAAAGAGTAGTGTTTTGTTTGCAATATTTCTTTCGACCATGGCCTCTAAACCTGGCTCATAAATTGGGATGATTCCGTTTTTAAGATTTGTGATTTTCTTTTCGTCCACGTCGATACAGGTAACTCTGTTACCCATTTCAGCGAAACAAGTCCCACTCACAAGACCTACATATCCGGTACCAATTATTGTAAGATTCATTTTATGTTATTTTTAAACAATGTAAATGTCATAATAATGACAGAACCATTAAATTATTATTTAAGGAGAAATAAATTTGTTTTAGACGATTTTGATTTTTCATTGGAAAACATAACAAAACCTACGGCTAGATGTTAACTTTTAAAGTGCAGCGGACAATTCCAACTAAATTAAATGGGAGTTATTGTCAAAAACTGGCACATGTAATAGCCAGGACTAAATAATCATACCAGCGGCAACCGTTTCGTTGGTGTTTTCGTCAATTAGAATTAAATTCCCTGTGCTTCTATTATCCCTATAGGAGTCTATCATTAAGGGTTTCGTTGAACGTATACGCACTTTGCATATATCATTCATGACAATTTCCTTGTCTTCCAAATTACGTCCAAGAGTCTCAATATCAATTTTGTACAGCACTTCTTTGATCATGGCTGTTTGCTCGTTGCTTGTATGTTTTAAGGTATATTTTGCCCTTGGTTTTGCAGGATCGTTGTTCATCCAACATAACATTACCTCCAAATCTTGAACCGGTTCGGGCTTGTTGTTAGATCTTACGATCATGTCGCCTCGACCAATATCGATATCGTCTTCCAAAGTCATTGAAATTGACATCGGAGCGTAGGCTTCTTCAAGTTGGCCATCTGGACCTTCAATGGTTTTAATTTTTGAGGTAAATCCAGAAGGCATTACGGTCACTTCTTCACCTGGCCTGAAAATTCCACTGGCTATTCTTCCAGCGTAACCGCGATAGTCAATGAATCCTTCGCGTTGAGGACGCAATACGGTCTGTACTGGGAATCGCGCATCCACGCTGTTGAAATCACTACTGATATGAATGGTTTCCAAGGTGTGCAACAAAGGTGCGCCTTTATACCAAGGCATATTTTCGGACCTGTTCACCACATTGTCCCCCAGCAGGGCACTAATTGGAATAAAGCGTACGTCCTTCACCAACAACTTTGATGAGAAATCTTGAAACTGCTTTATGATGTCATTATATACTTCTTCCTTGAAATCTACCAAGTCCATTTTGTTGATACAAACTACCAAATGGGGGATTTGTAATAGGGAAGCAATAAATGAGTGCCTCTTTGTTTGTTCAATAACGCCATGTCTGGCATCAATAAGAATAATGGCGGCATTGGCGGTTGATGCACCGGTGACCATATTTCTTGTATACTGAATGTGTCCGGGTGTATCTGCAATAATGAACTTTCTCTTTGGAGTGGTAAAATAACGATAGGCCACATCAATGGTAATACCTTGCTCACGCTCATCTTTTAAACCATCGGTGAACAATGCCAAATCCAAGCCTTCATGGCCTTTTTTCAAGCTGGTGTTTTCAATGGACTCCAGTTGATCTTCAAAGATCGATTTAGAGTCATATAGAAGCCTTCCGATAAGTGTGCTTTTTCCATCATCAACACTTCCGGCCGTTGTAAATCTTAATAGTTGACTATTGTTTAATTCCATATCTAATTTTCTAAAAATACCCTTGTCTTTTTCTATCTTCCATTGCGCTTTCAGAGCGTTTGTCATCGGTTCTGTTACCTCTTTCGGTTTTTCTCATACCAGAGACTTCCGCGGCAATTTTTTCCAATGTATCGGCATCCGATTCTATACCACCCGTGATGGTGATATCCCCAAGGGTTCTAAACCGAACTTTCTTGGTAACTATTTCTTCACCATCCTCAAGCTTTAAAAACTCAGAATTGGGAATCCAGGAATCGCTTCTCCATACTACTTCCCTTTCATGGGCATAGTACAATGAAGGTATTTCAATTTGTTCCCGTTTGATATAGTTCCAAACGTCCATTTCAGTCCAATTACTTATAGGGAAAGCTCTAAAATGTTCTCCTTCAAAGTGTTTTCCGTTGAAAAGGTTCCACAGCTCGGGACGCTGGTTTTTAGGATCCCATTGGCCAAAATCATCTCGGTGCGAAAAGAAACGTTCTTTTGCCCTCGCCTTTTCTTCGTCACGCCTACCACCACCAATGGCACAGTCTACTTTGTGTTCTTCAATGGCATCAAGAAGGGTTGTAATCTGCAGCGCATTCCGTGTTGCACTTTTTCCTTTCTCTTCAGCAACCCTACCTTGGTCTATTGATTCCTGAACAGAACCTACAATAAGGTTGACACCAAGCTCCTTTAAGATATCATCCCTGAATTTTATGGTCTCCGGAAAATTGTGACCCGTGTCCACGTGCATCAGGGAGAAAGGGATTTTGGATGGGAAAAACGCTTTTTTTGCCAAGTGGGTCACTACAATGGAATCCTTTCCTCCTGAAAAAAGGATGACCGGATTCTGAAATTGTGCCCAGACCTCTCGCAATACGAAGATGGCCTCGGACTCTAACTCGTCTAAATAGTTTAAATAGTACTTACTCATTTTTGAGTCTTATTTGGTTCTTTATCTTATTATATATGATGTCAATAGATTCTTCTATTCCGTATTCATTTGAGACTTCAACATCAGGATTCTTAGGTGCTTCGTATGGTGCTGAAATTCCGGTCATGTTTTTAATCTCACCTTTACGTGCTTTTGCGTAAAGTCCTTTTACATCCCTTTGCTCGCAGACCTCCAAACTGGTGTTTACAAACACTTCAATATAGTTATCGGGTCTTACGGTTTGTTTTATAAACTCCCGGTCTTTTTCATAGGGAGCAACAAAGGCCGCAAGGGTTACAACGCCCGCATCAATAAAAAGTTTTGAGACTTCGGCTATACGCCTAAGGTTTTCTGATCGGTCTTCTGGTTTAAAGGTTAGATCGCTGTTAATACCTTTGCGAACATTATCCCCATCCAGAACATAAGTTTTAACATCGTCCTGATACAATCGCTGTTCCAAGGCATTGGCCAAAGTGGATTTACCAGAACCTGAAAGCCCAGTGAAGAAAATAAGAAGTGAATTGTGTCCACTTAATGTTCTCCTTTTTCCTACGTCAATTTTATAGGAATGGGCAATTATATTCTTTTCCATGTTTTTGATCTAATTATTTTGTCAAGTCCAAAGTTGATACGATACCAAGCCCTTTCATGGTAATAATACAAGATCATTTTGGTGATTACCTCTAGGGTTCCAATCTTCAATCCTGTAAGCGGGTTTCCTGAGATTATCCAAGAAATGATGATTGTATCAAGGGTGCCAATCGCACGCCAGGAAACTGTCTTGAACAAATGTCGTTTTCTACTTTCGGGCATCTTGATCCTTACCCAAGCCCGTTCGTGGAGGTAATACAAAATCATTTTGGTAAAAACCTCCGAAAAACCAATCTTAAGCCCTGTGGCAGGGTTCCCGGTAATAATCCAGGACAACACTACGGTGTCCAAGGTTCCTACTAACCTCCAGGTGATAGTCTTGGCAATATGTCTTTTATGGGATATTCTGCCCATAAATCCAGAGATCTTACCCACAGCTTATTGGCTTACTAAAAAATAGGGATTCAACAAATTTTCTTTATTATATGGTAATTCCTCATTGGTCTGCTGGGAAATCACCTTTAATCCAACTGCATTGCAAATTGCATGGCCGGCTGCAGTATCCCACTCCATGGTAGGAGCAAATCTAGGATAAAAATCGGCCTTACCTTCGGCGACAAGACAGAATTTAAGCGAACTTCCTTTGGAAACAACTTCTATTTCATCAAAGTCACTTTCAATGGATGAGATAAAATCAAGTGTATCTTGGTTCATATGCGAGCGACTGCCTACAACGCGGGCCAACGCTTTACTTGTTTTACTCATAGAAATACGATCTTCTTCCGCAAATAGTTCATTTGTAAGATTGAGTTCTTCATCGAGGATGGTTTTATAGGCAATCTTTTTTGTCACATCTGCATAATAAAGTTCACGACTTACAGGAACATAGATTACACCTAGAACAGGTCTTCCCTTTTGGCAAAGCGCAATGTTCACTGTAAATTCGCCGTTCCGCTTGATAAATTCCTTGGTGCCATCCAGCGGATCTACAATCCAACATTTATCCCAATGCTTTCTATCATCGTATTCCAGGTTTTTGTTCTCTTCGGAGATAATAGGGATGTCGGTTTCAATCAGATATTGATTGATAAGGGTGTTGGCCGCAGTATCCGCCTCAGTAAGCGGTGAACGGTCATCTTTTATTTCCAGTTCGAAATTGGGTTTTCTATAAATTTCCATAATAGCCGAACCACCAGAGATGGCGGCTTTGATAGCTATTTCAATAGGGTCGGTAATTGATTGCGTGTTGTTTTTCATATGATGACAAAATTCAAAAATACCATCAGTAATAACAATTTTTGACACGTTTTTACGGTGTACGTTTAAAAAAATCGATTATCATGATCAATTCTAAATTTTAAGGACGCTCCAAGGGGGTGAGAGTATCGGATGAAAGGAAAAAATTACAAATTAATAACAATTTACGTTAGTAAAAATCTTAAACCTTATAATATTGTTTGTACCAGTTTATAAATTCTTGCACCCCATGCTCTATCTGCGTATCAGGGCGGTAATCATAATCTTTGATCAGCTCATCTACATTGGCCCAGGTTTTGCTGACGTCACCAGGTTGCATGGGTAGCATTTCTTTTTTGGCTTCAATCCCCAAGCTTTTTTCAATTGCTTTGATGAATTTCATTAGCTTAACGGATTTGTTGTTTCCAATATTGTAAACCTTGTACAGCTCACTTGCAGATTTTCTTTCGGTAACATCCTTGACCACAACTCGTACCACGCCTTCTACAATATCATCAATAAAAGTGAAATCCCTTTCCATTTCTCCGCTGTTGAATACCTTAATAGGTTTGCCCTTTAACATTGCATCTGTAAAAAGGAACATGGCCATATCAGGTCGTCCCCATGGACCATATACCGTAAAGAACCGAAGACCTGTTGTCAAGAAACCATATAAGTGACTGTAGGTGTGTGCCATGAGCTCATTGCTCTTTTTGGTGGCAGCATATAGGCTAATGGGATGGTCAACATTATCTGAAGTATTAAAAGGTATCTTTTTGTTTAAGCCATACACACTTGAACTACTGGCGTATACAAGGTGTCTCACCTTATTATGTCTGCAGCCTTCGAGTATGTTCAAGAAACCCACCACATTGCTATCTACATAAGCTTCCGGATTTTCTAGACTATATCGCACACCGGCCTGTGCTGCAAGATGACAAACCACATCAAATTTTTCGGTCTCGAATAATTTGGGTAATTGATCGCGATCTTCCAGATTCATTCTAACAAATTTGAATTGGGACGAATGAATCGAGCTTTCTGAAACAGAATTGAATTTTTCAGCTTGGGAGGAATCTATCCCCAGTTCTTTTAACCGAGCATATTTGAGACCGACATCGTAGTAACTATTAATGTTGTCCAGTCCTACTACTTGACAGTTTTGAGCTATCAACTGGGCTACTGTATGAAATCCAATGAACCCAGCTGCCCCAGTTACCAATACCTTCATTCAATTCTGTTTTTTGAGGTTATACTATTTAATGTATGGATTCGATTTTATTGAGCGGCCAAATTAAATAATTACGAGGAAAGTATACCTTATTTATAGTACCCTTAGTTGTAATACCCGATAAACGGATGAACGGTAATACCCGACCTTCTTTATTTGGAAATGATGTGGTCAACTAAATGGTAATGGTATTCAATCGATTTTTTTTACATGTTTGGCGAAAATCACATGGTTTTGATCCTAACTCTATGTTAAGTTGGTAACTTTAGTTTTTAATGTGACTCTTGAGTTAATTTTCAACGAATTGCAGTCCCCTTAATTAAAAGTTTTTAGTACCTGATTTGATAAAATCTATTAGTTACAACTAAAGTAAAACCGCTGAACTTGGAAACCGAAATTCAATCTAAAATATGGCTGTCCTCGCCGCATATGGGAGGAACAGAACTTTCTTTTGTTCACGAGGCCTTTGATACCAACTGGGTAGCGCCACTGGGACCAAATGTTACTGGATTTGAGGAGGACATTGAAAACTATCTGGGACATGATGTAAATGTTGCAGCATTGAGTTCGGGTACCGGGGCCATACATTTAGGACTTAAGTTACTTGGAGTTTCTGCTGGGGATGAGGTGCTTTGTCAAAGTTTTACATTTTCTGCTTCGGCAAACCCAATTACTTATCTCGGGGCTAAACCAGTCTTTATTGATAGTGAACCGGAAACCTGGAATATGTCACCAAAGCTTCTTGAGGAAGCAATCATTCAAAGAATATCATCTGGCAATAAGCCGAAAGCCATTGTAACCGTTCACCTCTATGGAATGCCATATAAGGTAGAAGAGATTCATGCCATAGCAAACGATTATGAGATTCCGGTTTTGGAAGATAGCGCAGAAGCCCTGGGCAGTACTTATGGTTCGAGGGCGTGTGGTACTTTTGGGGATATAGCCATATTGTCGTTCAACGGAAATAAGATTATAACAACTTCTGGAGGAGGTGCCTTGGTATCCAAAAGAAAAGAGTACCGGGATAAGGCAATTTTTCTGGCCACCCAAGCTAGGGACAAAGCAGTTCACTATCAACATTCAGAGATTGGACATAACTATAGAATGAGTAATGTTTTGGCCGGAATTGGAAGAGGCCAGATGCAAGTTTTGGATGACAGGGTTGCAGCTAGAAGAAACAACTATAGGTTCTATACCGAACAACTTCGTGAATTTGATGAAATAACCTTTCTGGACGAGCCTTACGGGATGTTCAGTAACAGATGGTTGAGCTGTATTCTCACACCTTCCTATGAGGTAAGGGAAAAGATACGTGTGGCCTTGGAGCTTGAGAATATCGAATCCAGACCACTCTGGAAGCCCATGCACCTGCAACCCATTTATCAAAAAGAAGTTTGCTTTTCCGATGGCACCTCGGAAAACCTCTTTCAAAGAGGCTTGTGTCTGCCAAGTGGCTCCAATCTAATGGAACAGGACTTGGAGCGCATTATTAAAATAATAAAAATTGCTCTTTCATGATACAGAACTACCTAACTAACACTGTTGAAAGGTATGCCTCCAAATGGCTGGTGTTGGCAATTGACGTGGTCATTGTGGCATTTTCATTTGTACTATCGTATTTTATACGTTTCAACCTGACTTTCAATTTTGACGTAGATAAACTCTTCGTGCAATTGCCATGGGTCTTGTTCATTGCCTTGATTTCCTTTTTAATGATAGGCTCTTATAAAGGCGTTGTACGGCATACGGGTATGCGGGATGTATACAATATCTTCAATGCCATTTGCTTGGCAAGTATCTTTACGATTTTCCTTGTACTTGCTAACAGAAAATTTCAGTTGGCGGACAATTTTACCATTCCCTTGTCCATCATTATAATAAACAGCCTTATTTCTTTCGTGGCCCTAGTAGCTTCCAGGTATGTGTTTAAAACACTTTTTCATGGATTTGTAAATGAGAATGGATTTAACTCTGCCAAAAACGTGGTGATTTATGGTGCAGGTAATTCCGGGATTTTGACCCACGGAGCACTGACCAACCATTCTAAGAGTAATGTTAAAGTGGTAGGTTATGTAGACAAGGACAGGAAGAAAATAGGTAAGTTGATCAATGGAGTCAATGTTTATGGCCCAGAGATACTGACCAAGGATTTCATTTCCAAAAAGAGAATTTCCGAAGTCATATTTTGTATCCAAAACATAGATCATAAAAAACTTAACCAGTTGGTTGAGGGCTTGGTTGATTTCCCCGTACTGGTTAAAATTATCCCTCCGGTTGAAGACTGGATCAATGGCGAATTAAAGGCCTCACAAATTAAAACGGTTCAAATTGAGGATTTACTGAACCGCAAACCTATTGCCATTACCAATTCCAAAATAAGTGAGGAAGTAAAGGATAAAGTGATTTTTGTTACCGGGGGCGCTGGATCAATCGGAAGTGAGATCGTAAGACAAATATGCAGATACAATTTCCGCTCTCTGGTAATAATTGATCAGGCGGAATCAGCATTGTATGATTTACAGCAGGAATTGAAACAGAAGGGGTATCATAATTTTATTCCTATCGTGGGAGACGTGAGGGATAAAAATAGGATGAATTATATCTTCCAGGAGCACAAACCGGATTTGGTTTTCCATGCAGCTGCTTACAAGCATGTACCTTTAATGGAGTATAATTCCTATGAAGCAATTAAAATAAACATTGCAGGCACAAAGACCATTGTGGACCTGGCAATACAATATAATATCGACAAATTTGTACTGGTATCCACAGACAAGGCGGTGAACCCCACCAATGTTATGGGAGCTAGCAAAAGAATTGCGGAAATCTATGTGAGTTGCAAGCAGCAAGAAAGCAAGACAAAGTTTATCACAACCCGTTTTGGCAACGTATTAGGTTCCAATGGATCCGTGATTCCCTTGTTCAGAAAGCAAATTGAACATGGTGGACCAATTACCTTAACCCATAAAGATATTACGCGTTACTTTATGACAATTCCTGAAGCTTCCCAATTGGTTTTGGAAGCTGGAGCTATGGGTGAAGGTGGTGAAATCTTTATTTTCGATATGGGTGAATCTGTGAAGATTTACGACTTGGCAAAGAACATGATCAAGCTTTCAGGCCTGAGTTACCCTGAGGACATTGACATTAAAGTGACCGGTTTAAGACCAGGGGAGAAGTTATACGAAGAACTACTGGCCAATGGTGAAAATACATTGCCTACCTATCATGAGAAAATAAAAATAAGCAAGACAAGGGACTTGGATTATGTAGACTTGCGATCTAAAATTGATGAACTTTGCATAAGTAACTTATTTTTCAGTGAAAATACTATTCAACTAATGAAAAGTATAGTTCCTGAATATATTTCAAAAAATTCAAAACTTTGCGAATTGGATAAAGATGAAAAGGTTAGTTTTGACAATAGTACCCTTACAACGGTAAAACCCAACTAGTTCGTGATTTTTAAATTAAAATTAGATAATCAACATGTTTAGATTTAACAGCCGATCAATCAAAAGTTATAGCTTTTGTTTATTGTTTCTAGTTCTCGCTTCATGTGCCTCTAGAAAAGATGTAGTCTACTTTCAGGATACAGGGGACTTTGAGACTTTGGTCAATAACAATACTTCCGTGTCAAAATTTAAAGTGGATGATTTGGTTTCCATTCACGTATCTTCCTTAAACCCTGAAGCCAGTGCACCTTTCAATTTGTTCAGGGGAGCTTCGGAAAGTGGGTTTAGACCAGAACAGGTAGATTATTTGGTGGATCAAGATGGGGAAATTGATTTCCCGGTTATCGGTAAGTTAAAAATAGAAGGCTTGTCCCCAGAGGAATTGAGAGCTGTGCTACGAGATCGTTTATCCGATTATTTGAAAGACCCGATTATAAATATAAGACTCCGTAATTTTACAATTACGGTACTTGGAGCCGTAAACAGGCCAGGTACGTATCCAGTAAATGGAGAACAAATAACCATTTTGGAAGCATTGGGTCTTGCTGGGGACTTAACTATACGGGGTGTTCGGGAAAACGTATTGGTGGTTAGGGATTTTAATGGGACAAAAGTGTACACTCGTATCAATTTGACCTCTAAGGAGATGATAAAATCACCTGTGTATTACTTAACCCAAAATGATGTGGTATATGTGGAGCCCAACAAATCTGGTATTCAAGAAACTTCATTGGATGAGAGAGCATCTATCTATGTCTCTATTATCTCGTTGGTGATTACTTCCACGGTATTGATGATTACAAGAAGTTAAATTGGATTTTAATGAAAACTGAAAATTCGGAAGCTCTCCATAGTAACGAGACTACCAGCGACCTACTTAAGCCAATTTTGAAAAATTGGAAATGGTTTGTTGCATCCATATTTGTCGCTATTTTACTTGCATTTTTATATATCCGCTATGCTGTGCCAGAATATGGCATACATGCAAAAATTAAGATTCTGGAAGATCAAAACTCGACTTCGGAGCTGGGAGCATTCAGCGACCTTGGAGTTTTAGGTGGAGGTCGAAACAATGTACAGGATGAGATTGAATCCCTTAATTCCAGGATGAATTTGATGAAGGTAGTCGAAGATTTGGGACTGAACACAAAGGTAATTGCTCTCGGAAGCATAAAAAACACCGTATTGTATGACGACCAGCCCTTCAACGTAAGTTTTTTGGCCCCTGATTCCATAGTACAAAAAACGGAACACGAATTTTTCGTCACCTTGGACTCCCAAACCTCGTTTGATTTTGCCAACGAGGAGGATGCTCCTTTTTCCAAAGAATCCTTTGGGACACCAATTGCCTCTTCTTTGGGCGATTTGATCATAACGCCAAAGAGCACTTTGGATATTGGGAAACTCAAGGGAAAAAAATATAAGGTCAAAGTAAGTCCTATAGCAAATGTGGCGGAATATTATCAGAGAAATATTCTGATTACG
Source organism: Flagellimonas algicola (assembly GCF_005937185.1). Taxonomy (GTDB): domain Bacteria; phylum Bacteroidota; class Bacteroidia; order Flavobacteriales; family Flavobacteriaceae; genus Flagellimonas; species Flagellimonas algicola. The sequence goes on from NZ_VCNI01000001.1 coordinate 325,922, forward strand.
GTTACCGACATGCTTTCCAACATTATTTCAATCAACCTGAATGATGCGGTAAAAAAACGAGGCAAGGATGTCATAAATACACTGATTTCCATCTATAACCAAAATGCGGTTGATGACAAAAAGGCAATCGCCGATCGGACCTCGAGTTTTATCAACGACCGAATAGCTGATATTTATGGTGATTTATCCAATGTGGATCAAAGTGCTGAGGATTTTAAATCGGGTAGGGGAATTACCGACATAGGTGCCCAAACCAATGTAAATCTGAACATTGGTGCTACCAACCAACAAGAACTTCAAAATGCCTCCGTTCAATTGGATATTGCTTCCAGTATGAAAGACCTTGTGGACGGCGAGAACGGGTACGAGTTGCTTCCTACCAATGTAGGACTTAACGACGAAACCATTGCAGGTACAACAGCAAGATATAATGAATTGGCATTGGAGCGTAAAAGGCTTCTTGAAAGCTCCAATGAAAAAAACCCCATTATTGTCAACTTAGACAGGCAGTTAGATGGTTTAAAGCGTAGCATGAAGTCCAGTTTAAATAGTGTTGAAAACAATCTAACGCTTCAAGTTAACAGTCTTAGCAGTCAGTTATCTAGAATAAATTCCCGAATATATTCTGCACCTAAAAATGAACGGGCGCTGCGTGATATTACGCGTCAGCAGCAAACAACGGAGTCGCTATATCTGTATTTATTGCAAAAAAGGGAGGAATCACAGATTACCTATGCTTCTGCTTCCCCAAAATCGAAAATTATTGATTCAGCTTATCTGATGAGCAAAGATCCAGTTTCTCCCAAGAAACCGGTTATCTATTTAGCTTCATTCATTTTGGGTCTTTTGGTTCCATTTGGTTTTTTCTACCTGAAAGATATGATGGACAATAAGGTGCACAACAAGATAGAGCTGGAAAAGGCAATTTTCAACAAGGCACCTGTCATTGCAGAATTGCCTAAAATTGGCAAAAAAGCAAGCAAATTGATCAATGGGATGGATCGCTCCGTTTTGGGCGAATCCCTCCGTATATTAAGAACCAACCTGAACTATGTTCTTAAAAACAAGAATGGTCAGGAACGTGGTCACATGATTCTTGTTACCTCCAGTGTCCCAGGTGAAGGAAAAACGTTTATATCCTCCAACTTGGCAATGGTATTTGCCAGCACAAAAAAGAGAGTGCTACTGGTGGGAGCGGATATCAGAAATCCCAAACTTCAAAACTTCTATTCGGATTTAGGACTAAGGATGAACGGCGAATTGGGAGCTAATGGTAAATCCAAAAGGGGCTTGACAGAATTTCTGCATGATGATAATCTTCAGTTCAAGGACACAATTACTCCAGCTATCATCAATGACAACAAGGTGGATATTGTGTTTTCTGGAAAGATTCCACCAAACCCTGCCGAGTTGCTTATGAGTGGTAGATTAAAGGAATTTATGGATCTGGCCATTGAAAATTATGACTATGTAGTAGTGGATTCTGCCCCAATGCTTGTGGTTACGGACACCTTATTGATAAGCGATTTTGCTCATCAAATTTTATATGTTACCAAGGCTGGTGTCACCGACCGTAAGGTATTGGAGTACCCCATTAAGCTAGTGGATGAAAAAAAGGTCAAAAACCTATCCTTTGTGGTAAATGGTGTTAAGGAGACCAATTTGGGGTATGGACGAAACTATGGTTATGGCTATGGAAGAACAGTCAAGAAGTGGTGGAACTTTAATTGATCAATAAAAGGTCTGAATCGTATTTTCTATAACAGGTAAGATTTTGCCCAGCACTTTTTGGGATACATTGATTTCCTTTAAGGCAGTAATATGTCGTATATGATGAGCATCTGAAGCACAGTAGTCGTAAAGCTCGTCATCCAACAATTTCAGGGCTACCTTTTGTATTTCAGAACCGTAATATCCAGAAACAGATAGTAGGTTTAGTTGTAGCTGAACCCCATTTGATTTTAACTCCGAGTAAATTTGGGGTTGTTGATGAAAATAGCTGTATCGCTCAGGATGCGCTAAAATGGGAAAGTACTTCTGCTCAAAGATTTTTTTGACGGCATTGTCAAAGCCAAAGGCAGGCTGTAAATACGACATTTCTATTAGAAGATGCTCGGTTTTTAGTGGTACAAACCCTTTGTTTTCCAACAAAGACTCAAATTCGTCATCAATCATATGTTCCGCGGCATAATCAATTTTGACATTTTCAACGTCTTGTTTCTCCAATTCACTTTGAAGTAGCTCAAAGGAAGTTTTAATTGAATAGGGAGTATTGGGATAATAGTGGTTCATGATATGCGGTGTAAACACAAAATTGGTCACTCCGTAAGCCGCAAATGCATTGATGAGCGATAAGGATTCATCCACCGTTTTTGCACCATCATCAATACCCGGTAGAATATGGTTGTGAATATCTACCAGCCCATGAAGATAATCCGCTAAAAAAACTTTTCTATTAAAAAAGTTGAACATGAATAAAATTTGGAATCCAAAGATAATGGATATCTCGACTACACAAAGATCTATTTTCCGATGCAGAAATTGGAGAAGATGTTGCCCAGCAGATCATCTGTTGTAACACTTCCAGTTATTTCACCCAAATGATAGAGCGCTTGCCTGATGTCTATGGCCATAAGGTCGCTGGAGAGCCCCATGTCCATGCCTTCTTTGACCTTTTGGATTTCTTCTAAGGCTTTTAGCAACGCATCATAATGTCTACTATTGGAAACAATGGTGGAATCCCCGCTCAATGCCCCAGACACCACTAGAGAGGACAATTTTTGCTCCAATTCTGGAACACCGGTTCTATCCTTGGCTGACAGAAACAACAAATCAGAAACAGAACTCTGTATTTGGTCTCGTTCAACGATAGTCAACAAATCCACCTTGTTGCAGATGGGAAGTACTTCTTTATTCGGGTATTTTCCTTTGAGATCTTCCAACTCCTTTAAGTCATAATCCAAACCATCGAATAGGAACAAGATCAACTTGGCGTTTTCAATTTTGTCGAAAGTTTTTTCAATCCCAATTTTCTCCACCATATCCTGAGTTTCCCTGATTCCGGCAGTATCAATAAACCGGAAATTGATTCCTCCAAGATTAATTTGATCTTCCACGGTGTCCCGGGTGGTACCGGGGATATTGCTTACAATGGCTCTTTCTTCATTGAGTAGGGCATTAAGCAATGTGGATTTACCAACATTGGGCTTACCAACAATGGCAATGGGAATCCCATTTTTGATGACGTTGCCAATGGCAAAGGAATCAATGAGTTTTTTTAAAACCTCACTTATTCGTTTGAGCAGTGAGTTGAATTGCGTACGATCTGCAAACTCCACATCTTCCTGTGAAAAATCCAATTCCAATTCAATCAAGGAGGCAAAGTTTAGAAGTTCCTCCCGTAATTTTTGAATTTCATTGCTAAACCCACCCCTCATTTGCTGGACAGCTATTTCATGAGAGGCTTCACTGTCACTTGCAATTAAATCTGCAACTGCTTCTGCTTGGCTCAGGTCCATTTTACCATTTAAAAAGGCACGCAACGTAAATTCGCCGGCAGTGGCCATGCGGCACCCCGTTCTCAAAAACAATTGAAGCAGCTGTTGTTGAATATACGGAGATCCATGACAGGAAATTTCCACTACATTTTCCCCAGTATAGGAATTTGGGCTCTTAAAAATGGAAACCAGTACTTTATCCAATACTTTTTCCTGATGTACTACGTGACCCAAATGTATGGTGTGACTCTTTTGCTTGGTAAGGTCTTTGGGTTTTATGGGTTCAAAATGTTTGGAAACCAAGGCAATGGCTTCCGGCCCGGAAATTCGGATAATAGCAATGGCTCCGGTACCTGGAGGCGTGGCCATGGCAACAATGTTATCGGAATATGACATGTGCGCAAAAGTACGAAATACCCAATAGTTGTAACATTTGTAAGCAAAGCACCACTAATAAGGTACATCATTAAAATCAATCAAAAATGGAAGTCATTAATCAAAATGTATTACGAAAGGACAACACCCTGTTGTCCGTAGCTCACCTGACCCAGTTGCTACATTATGTTACCGGGTTTGGAGGATTTATAGTCCCTCTCATTATCTGGCTGTCTTCAAGGAAGACCGTTGAGGGGATGAACGAACATGGAAAGGCCATCATTAACCTACAACTAAGTCTATTGCTGTACATTGTTGTCAGTATTCCGGCTATTCTTTTGGTAGGTTTGGGATTGGTAGGCCTACTTGGGGTTGCGATACTAGGTTTTGTATTACCCATAGTAAATGCAGTAAGAGCATCCAATGGGGAATCTCCATCATACTTTTTAACAATTCCCTTTGTATAAAAAAAGGCTGGAATTCAAATTCCAGCCTTTCACATATTTAGGTTGATTGTTTAGCTGTTCAACATCACTGGCATAACCAGCATGGTCACGTGTTCTCCCTCGTCCAATCCATCAATGGGAGTCAAGATACCTGCTCTGTTGGGCAAACTCATTTCTAAGGAAACATCTTCGGAATTCAGATTATTAAGCATTTCCAGCAAGAACCTGGAGTTGAACCCGATTTGCATATCATCTCCTTGATAGGAACAAGACAAACGCTCTTCAGCCTTGTTGCTGTAGTCCACATCCTCTGCGGATATATTTAATTCGGCGCCTGCAATCTTCAATCGAATTTGATGCGTGGTCTTATTGGAGAAAATGGAAACCCTCCGAACCGAACTTAGAAACTGATTTCTTGAAATGGACAGTTTGTTGGGATTTTCCTTTGGAATTACAGCTTCATAATTGGGATACTTACCGTCAATCAGCCTACAAATCAACTCAGAATTGTCAAAAATGAATTTGGCATTGCTGTCATTATACTCTATGGTTACCTCGGATTCAGAACCCGCCAAAATCCCTTTCAAAAGATTCAAAGGTTTTTTGGGCATGATAAACTCTGCAACTTGGGAAGCGGATACATCTTGACGCTGGTACTTGACCAATTTGTGGGCGTCAGTAGCCACAAAAGTTAGATTTTCTGTGGAGAACTGAAAAAACACCCCACTCATTACTGGCCTTAGGTCATCATTGCCTGCAGCAAAAATGGTCTTATTGATTGCTGTGGCTAGAATATCTCCCAAAAGTGTTGTGGTACTTGGATTGGAAACTTCCACTGCTTTCGGAAACTCAGCTCCGTCTGCATAGGCCAGGGCGTACTTACCGTGATTGGAACTGATTTCAACCGTATTATTGTCCTCAACCACAAAGGTGAGGGGTTGCTCTGGAAAAGTCTTTAAGGTATCCAAAAGCAAACGAGCAGGAACTGCTATAGCTCCTTCTGCATCTGAATCCACTTCAAGTACAGAACTCATGGTGGTCTCCAAATCGGACGCTGAGACTGTCAACTTGTTCTGTTTTAAATCAAAAAGAAAGTTGTCTAAAATGGGCAAAGTGTTGCTGTTGTTGATGACACCACCCAAGACTTGCAATTGTTTTAATAAATATGTGCTGGATACAATAAACTTCATTCAAGAAATTCTTTAAACATGGTTTCCTGTTGGATTTTATAGGTCAAACAGGCTTTCAAAATGGATAAAAACAAATATATCTTAAAAGGACATAGCAAAGAAACAAACTTATCAACAGCTAAGCGGTAAATTTCCGCTTCCTGTGGAGTCCAAAAAGGATTCCGAATATCAAGGTCAAAAGTACTGGGATTGCTATGTTTATAACTTGCCATTTGCTTTTTTGTGCGGCAATTTTCTCGATATCCAAAAGGGGAATGGAAACCCTTCTATTTCGAATGTTTATAAGTCCTGTGTCGTCCAAGAGAAAATTAATGCAATTCACTAAAAATTCCTTGTTTCCGTAGGAACTATTGGTCCATTTATCATAACCCAATTCCAGCGGAACACCATTACGGAGTTGGTTTTTGATGACATCACCATCAGAAATTACAATCATCTTGTTGGATGGCCCCTCTTCAAGGGTATTTTCCAATTCCACGGGCTTGACCCGATTTTTGAACATGGAAACAAAATCACCTTCAACAAGGACCGCTAAAGGTTGATTACCATTGGTATATGATTCCCTGTTGGGAGGTTGGTTCAAAATGTCCAGACCAATAGGTTTAGGAGTTCCTTCTGTCTTGGATAGGGGAGAACTTTGGAGTAATATGGTATGATCATAGTCGTTTTGCAACACCTCCATGGCGCTGGCAAATTGATAGCGGACCGCCTCAATATTGGTGTTGATAGGGTGGTTGTTTTGGGAGAATACCATGGGGTTGTAATACCAAGGTACAGGATTGTATTGGGAATCATTTCCATCTCCCGAGGCCAAAACAATCTGGGTGAAGTACATATCGTTGACCAAAACGGGATTGATACGTACCCCTAATTTGAAGAAAAAGTCCTTCAGGTTAAGCTCCCTGGGTAAAGCAATGGCATTACCGCCTCTTGCAAAGATGCTGTCCAATTCCATGGCCACTTGATCCATGAGCCATAGGGATTTACCGCCGTGAACCACAAACTGGTCCAGGACATACTTTTCTTCATCGGTAAAAGCCTCAGTGGGCTTGGCTATCAAGGCCAGATCAAAACCCTTGAGTTGATCCAAAACCGATTGTGGGTTGGTAGCAACGGAATCCAACGTAATTGCACCAATGTTGTAGTAGTCCCGGATCGTGGTCAGATAATCAGCAATGTGTTGGTCGTCCAGCTCCCCATTTCCTTTGATAACGGCAATGCGTTTTTTTTCCAAGATACTCAGTTTGGTAAAGGCATCCGCAAAAGCGTATTCCAACTGCTGAACGGAATTGTTGATGCGGTCCTCCATGGTAGACCCCAATTTGTTCTTAAGCAAGGGAACTTTTACGGTCTGGTTTTGATAGTTGACCATGGCCCATGGGAAAACCAATTCCTGTGACACCTTGCCATTTTCCTCTACCGTAACTCGGGCAGGTTCCAAACCAATGCGTTGTAAATCGGAAATGGTCTGCTGGGTGTTGGTTTCACCTTCCAAGGGATCCACCATATTGAACTGTATGTTCTTATTTTTAGTGGCAAAAGACTCCAATAACTGAATAGTCTCAGCCTTTAATTTTGAAAATTCTGGAGGAATGTTCCCATCCAGAAGAACATCCACGACTACTGGGGAATCAAATTTTTGGGCCACAGCAATAGTCGGCTCGGAAAGTGTGAACCGTTTGTCCTCGGTAAGATCAAAACGGGCGTAAAGAAAGCTCCCAATCAAATTAAGAATAACAACCACTGCCAAGGCCTTTCCCATTGCAATCAAAAACTTTCCACTCATTTAGTCAATTGTTTAAGACGTTGATGGGTAAGGAAAAGAAATAGGAGGGTAATGGAAAAAAAGTATACCAAATCCCGAGTATCCAATACCCCTTTGGAAATTCTATTGAAATGTGCGCTACCTCCAATACCCTGAATTAATTGTTGTGTTTCACCGGAGGAAAATAGGGATGACATTGCATCAAACCCATTAAAAAGGAAAAAACACAGGACAATTCCCAGGATAAAAGCAATAATCTGACTCTCAGACAGGGTTGAGGTAAAAACACCTATAGCGGTAAAGGCAGCTATCAAAAACAGAAGTCCGAAGTAAGAGCCCAAAACCACCCCGAAATCAAAATTACCTTCAATAATGCCTAGTTCAGAAATGGCGAAAACATAAACAAGGGTAGGTAAAATGGCTATAATGCAAAGGAAAAAAGCGCCCCAAAACTTGCCTAGAACCAACTTCCAAACGGAGATAGGCTTGATAAGGAGAAGTTCCAACGTACCCGCTTTACGTTCTTCCGAAAAACTCTTCATGGTTACAGCCGGAACCAAAAAAGTAAAAATCCATGGTGCCAGGAGAAAGAATTTACCCAAATCCGCAAAACCATAATCGAAGATGTTGTATGCTCCTTTAAACACCCACAAGAAAAGTCCACTGAGCAATAAAAAGAGCCCAACGATCAAATAACCGATAGGTGAGGTAAAAAATGACTGGACTTCTCTTTTAAAAATGGCAAACATGCTGTTCAATTATCAATAAACAATTGTCAATGTGCAATGGTTCTGCTGCTGCAAGGTAATTTGACCTAGTTGGCTTTCTATTTCACTTTGCATTTTTCATTTTCCATTATCAATTTTTGCAACGCTCCATGCTTCTGGTTTGTCGGCAAATAGCAACTTAGTTTTTCCCCATACCTCCTTAAAAAAAACAGACCTCCTATAATTTTCCAAATCAGACTCCTTATTCCAATGGCTGTAAGTGAAAAATACACAGGGATTTTTGATATCCTGATATCCTTCAACCTTGAGGCAACCATCAAATTCCAATATTTTGGCTTGGGAGGCCTCAAAAATTCGCTCAAAACTAGGAATATTTTCGGGTTTAAAAGTGAGTTTCACGATGCGTACCAACATTTATAAAAAATTTATGGTTACCGTATCCCTATAGCCAAGGCCCAACAGACTAGCGGCACCCCCAACCGTTTTCAAATCACTTTTATAAATGGCAAGCTCAACATATCCCGCCGAATTGAACAGCGCCAATGCATCTCCCGGACCCTTACGTTGAGCTCTATCCAACTGAAAATTGACAATACCATTATAACTGTTGTGGATGTTCTTGATTTTATTGGTTCGCGCAATCACTTCAAAGTCCCGCCCATTTCTATACGCTTCAAAGAGATTTCGCTGAATATTGGTGATTACGTTACCGTAATTATCAATGTAAATAACATTGCCAACAATACTTTTACCTTCATTGGTTATTCGGGGTTCAAACTCCCGTAACTCCTTCAACGCGGAAAAAGGCTTACCAATGACCTCCAATTTTCCACCCCTTGCAATATGACAGGCCACTTCTACAAAAACATTCAGAACAGGGAAAGAGCTAGGGTTTAGATTCGGGATATCTATCTCCATGACCTTTTCAGGATTGGACTCGGAGGTAATTAAGGATATGACCCCGTTGTTGGCACTGATGATAAATTGGTCTTCCACCTGAACCACTATATGCTGGTTTTCTGGTGAAAGCTCGGAGTCGACACCCACAATATGAACGGTTCCTGGAGGGAAGGAACGGTAGGCATTTTTAAGGATATAAGCGCATTCCTGGATATTGAATGGGCTTATCGCATGCGAAATATCAACAACATTAACGTCCGGAAGATTGTTGAGGATAGTCCCTTTTATGGCACCTACAAAGTGGTCTTTATATCCAAAATCTGTAGTTAAGGTTATGATTGCCATGCAATACTGTTGATATGTTTTTCGGTGCTCAAATTGATTTTTGGTTAAGTTTGTGGAGTAAAATTAACTAAAAAAGAAAGAATAAAATTTCTTCAAAAATAACCTTTAAACAGCCCACTTTATTTGAACGAACTTATTATTGAACTGACGGAGATTAGCCCACAAGATTTTTTTGGGCAGAGGAATGAGAATATTGAACTACTGAAGAAATATTTCCCAAAACTTAAGATTGTTGCGCGCGGAAGTAAAATAAAGGTATATGGCGACGAAGAACTCTTGGAAGAGTTTGACAAGCGCTTTGATATGCTGACCAACCACTTTGCCAAATACAATAAGCTGGATGAGAACATGATTGAGCGGGTGCTCACGAGCAACGGACAAGAAGAACTTTCGTCATCCAAAAGTAGCGGGGAAGTTTTGGTACATGGAGTAAGCGGGAGATTGATTAAGGCGCAGACTGTTAACCAAAGAAAATTGGTGGATGCCTGCAAGAAGGACGACATGGTCTTTGCCATTGGCCCCGCAGGAACGGGAAAAACCTATACTGGAGTCGCACTGGCTGTAAAGGCCTTGAAAGAAAAACAAGTACGCCGGATCATTCTCACCAGACCTGCCGTTGAAGCAGGAGAGAACCTCGGATTTTTACCTGGAGATCTCAAAGAGAAGCTCGATCCATACATGCAACCGCTTTACGATGCACTTAGGGACATGATAGCACCTGAAAAATTGGAAAAATACCTAGAGGACGGTACCATTCAAATAGCCCCCATGGCCTTTATGCGCGGTAGAACCTTGGACAATGCATTTGTTATCCTGGATGAGGCTCAGAATACCACGCATGCCCAAATGAAAATGTTCCTGACCCGTATGGGTAAAAATGCCAAATTTTTGTTGACGGGAGACCCCGGACAAATTGATTTGCCCCGTAGGGTAATTTCGGGTTTGAAAGAAGCTCTTTTGATCCTGAAAAATGTGCAGGGCATCAGCATTATTTATTTAGATGACAAAGATGTGATTCGCCATAAACTGGTCAAAAAAGTCATTGACGCCTACAAAAATATAGAGCACACAAACTAGCTTAGCATGCCAAAAACGTTGATGGATACCAATTTCCATTTCCCAGGACAAAAATCGGTTTACAAAGGAAAGGTACGGGAAGTTTACACTTTAGAAGATGACATTTTGGTGATGATTGCCACCGACCGTCTGTCCGCTTTTGATGTGGTCATGCCCAAAGGAATTCCCTATAAAGGTCAAATCCTGAACCAAATAGCCACCAAAATGATGAAAGCCACGGAAGATATTGTTCCCAATTGGCTTATGGCAACACCCGACCCCAACGTGGCTGTAGGCAAAGCCTGCGAACCTTTTAAGGTGGAAATGGTCATAAGGGGTTATCTGTCAGGTCATGCAGCTAGGGAGTATAAAGCTGGCAAAAGACTGTTGTGCGGGGTACCTATGCCTGAGGGGATGAAAGAAAATGACAAATTTCCCGAACCCATAATCACTCCTGCAACAAAAGCGGAGCAAGGGGATCATGATGAGGACATTTCACGGGAGGAAATTTTGGACAGAGGCATTGTTTCCCAAGAAGATTACGAGGTCCTGGAACAATATACCAAGGCTCTTTTCCAAAGGGGCACAGAATTGGCTGCTGGGCGGGGACTGATTTTGGTAGACACAAAGTACGAATTCGGAAAAACCAAAGAAGGGGAAATTGTTTTGATTGACGAGATCCATACACCAGACTCTTCCCGCTATTTTTATGCTGAAGGATATGAAGTGCGTCAAGCCAAAGGGGAAGTACAAAAGCAGCTGTCCAAGGAATTTGTTCGCCAATGGTTGATCAGCAATGGTTTTCAGGGATTGGAGGGGCAATCCCTTCCAGATATGAGTGACGCTTACATAGAGTCTGTTTCTGAACGGTATATCGAATTGTATGAAAGCATTACCGGAGAAACTTTTGAAAGGGCAGAGGTGAACAACATTCAAGAACGAATCGGGGCCAATGTATCCCAATACCTAAGTCAGCTTGCCTAGTTATCAAAATTAGACCACTTTTTGTGACTATCCATAAATTAAAGCAGGTAGTAATTTGAGATTTCATATATTTCAAGAATAAACCAACCTGTTAATGGAAACATCACTTCGCAAAAAGTACTGGAAGGAAAATCTCCGGTACCTAACAATCCTTTTATTTATATGGTTTCTGGTCTCGTACGGATTTGGGATTCTTCTAGTGGATGAGTTAAACACAATTCGATTGGGAGGGTTTAAATTGGGATTTTGGTTTGCCCAACAGGGTTCCATTTACGTTTTTGTGATTCTCATTTTTGTTTACGTCCGTCTAATGAACAAGTTGGATAAAAAATACAAGGTAAACGAATAGGCTATGGGAATTCAGACTTGGACGTTTATCATCGTTGGACTCACTTTTGCACTCTATATCGGAATAGCCATTTGGTCAAGGGCCGGTTCTACCAAGGAATTTTATGTGGCCGGAGGTGGTGTATCACCATTGGCCAATGGATTGGCCACAGCTGCAGATTGGATGTCCGCAGCATCTTTTTTGGGGATGGCCGGGCTTATTGCTTTTTCAGGCTATGATGGGTCCGTATATCTGATGGGTTGGACCGGAGGCTATGTATTGTTGGCTCTGTTGTTGGCACCCTACTTGAGAAAATTTGGCAAGTTTACAGTTCCGGATTTCATTGGAGACCGATATTACAGTAACGTAGCCAGAACAGTCGCGGTTATAGCGGCCCTATTTGTGTCATTTACCTATGTAGCCGGACAAATGCGCGGGGTGGGGGTTGTATTTTCAAGATTTTTGGATGTTGAGGTAAATACAGGGGTCTATATTGGAATGACCGTTGTGTTGTTTTATGCCTTTTTAGGTGGAATGAAGGGGATTACCTATACACAAGTAGCCCAGTATTGTGTCCTCATATTTGCTTTTATGGTTCCAGCTATTTTTATTTCGATAATGGCCACTGGAAATCCAATTCCGCAATTGGGATTGGGCTCTGCAGGGGAGGACGGCGTGTATCTTCTGGACAAATTGGATGGCTTGATGACCGATTTGGGTTTCACGGCCTACACGGACGGTACAAAATCCATGACGGATGTCTTTTTTATCACCGCTGCCTTAATGTTGGGAACAGCCGGATTACCTCATGTGATTATCCGGTTTTTTACGGTACCTAAGGTGAAAGATGCCCGGAAATCAGCAGGGTATGCGCTTTTGTTCATTGCCATTTTATATACCACGGCACCTGCTATTGCAGTGTTTGCCAGAACCAATTTGATGGAAACGGTGGAGGATACACCTTATACTGAAATTCCATCTTGGTTTACCAAATGGGAGGATACAGGCCTGATAGCTTGGACTGATAAAAATGAAGATGGAAAGATTCAATATCTACCTGGAGCGGCGGTAGATGGCAAAAAACCACTATTTGTGGAAGAAAGAGGCAGTTCGGGTCAGCGTTTAATTTCCAACGCCAGCGCATCACCTAATGAACTATATGTTGATCGGGACATCACTGTACTTGCCAATCCTGAAATTGCCGGGCTTCCAAACTGGATCATTGCCTTGGTGGCAGCAGGAGGATTGGCTGCAGCGCTTTCCACGGCAGCTGGATTATTATTGGTGATATCCACTTCAATTTCCCATGATTTAATTAAAAAACAATTTGCCAAGGACATTTCGGATAAAAAAGAATTACTCATTGCCCGATTCTCTGCCGTGCTGGCGGTGATCGTGGCAGGCTATTTTGGTATAAATCCACCCGGTTTTGTCGCTTCGGTGGTGGCGCTAGCCTTTGGGCTGGCGGCTTCTTCCTTCTTTCCCGCCATTGTCATGGGAATTTTCAGTAAAAGAATGAACCGTGAAGGTGCCATTACAGGAATGGTGGCAGGATTGGGAATCACAACCTATTATATTGCACGCTTTAAGTTGGGATGGATTGGAAATCCAGAAACCAGTGGTGCTGATAATTGGTGGTTTGGGATTTCGCCAGAAGGATTCGGAACTATGGGTATGCTGGTCAATTTTGCCGTAGCCTTGTTAGTTTCCAGATTTACAGCAGCACCCCCAGAAGATGTCCAGCAAATAGTGGAGGACATCAGAATACCAAGTGGGGCAGGACAAGCGGTAGATCATTAAACCCCATCCATGTCACAGACACTAATGGGGCGTCCCTATGTTAGTTTCTTCCGGCCATAACGCCTCCATCCACGTCCCAAACGGCTCCAGTAACCCATGAGCTATTGTCTGTAAGTAGAAAATGGATAGTTTTGGCAATGTCCTCCGCTCGACCCACTCTACCAATAGGGTGGAAATCATTAAAACCTTGAAGGGTCTCCTCAATCTTGTCTTTTTCAATAAAGGCACCATAAATTGGGGTGACCACAACTGCCGGAGAAACTGCGTTTACCCTAATATTGTGCTCTGCCAGCTCCATAGCCAAATGCTGTGTAAGTGAGTGGAGACCCGCCTTTGCCATGGAATAGGCCGAGGAAGGTGTGGCTTTTATGGCCTGTTTTGCCCACATGGAACCAATGTTCACAATGGACCCGCCACCGTTTTTCACCAAAATAGTACCAGCGGCCTGGGTGATAAAGAAGAAAGCCTTGTTGAAATTGTGATAAGCGTCATAATCAGCCTCCTCATGCTCTAAAAATAGCTTGGGACTAAAGTAACCAGCTGCATTTACCAAATAAGTCAAATGAGGCACCTCCAGGGGTAATTCTAGACAAAACTGGGTCACGGCACCAAAATCGTTGAGATCAAGTTCCACAGTTTTTACACTTCCTTTGGAGCTCAACTCAGCCACTACTTTACCAAGATTCTGTTCATTTCTTCCTATGATAATGACTTCAACACCATCATTTAACAAAAGTTCTGCGGTGGCCCTTCCCATTCCGGTGGTGCCACCTACTATTAAAGCTTGCTTTTTCATATGTTACATTTTAGATGATGTAAAATTCCTAACAATGCAAAAGAAAAAATGGTGATCCAAGGACAGTTTCTGGTAGTTTAGAGCACCTTCCTTTGAAATTCCTTGGGAGTTGTTCCCGTACCTTTTTTGAAGTATTTGGTAAAGTAAGTAGGATCTTCAAAACCTAGGGAATATGCAATTTCCTTAACAGATGTTTTTTGATTGGACAACATTCGCTTGGCTTCCAGCAGTTTACTTTGTCGGATGATATGGGCCGGGGTGTCCAACAAGTATTTTTTGCAGATTCGTGTCAAGGATTTGGAATTGGTGCCAAGAGCACTTGCGTAGTCATCAATACTTTTGGGTGCATCCAACCATTGGAAAATTAGTTTTTTGAAGTCTGACGCCATTTTGTACTCTGGATGCGATTTGAGGTCAAAGTTGTTAGCCTTGCTTCGCAGACGTTCAACCAAGTATAAGATGGTTTGAAAATGGTGATAGATTTGCTCACGGTAGTTTTGCTCCCTGGCCAAGATTTCGGACTCAATGTACGAGGTAATCAATCCCATTTTTTGAATTTCCGTTGCTGGTATCTTCAGAAAACGATTTCCAATCTCATTGAATATGGTGGTGGAGAATCGCTCCATCCTTCCTGGGCCATGGGTATTGATGAACTCATCATTGAAGTGGAATAAAAATCCCTCATTGGACGAATCTGGACAGAAATAGTGGATTTGGTTTTTGTTGATGAAAAAAACCGCTTGCGCCTCATGCTCTACCACCTCAAAGTCCACATAATGCCTTCCTTTTTCCTTGAACCAGATAATTTGGTAAAAGCTGTGCCTATGTGGGATGGCAGCATGTTTCAGGTTTTTGTCAAGGTACTTTCGCGCATTGTTTACCTCAAAATGAAGCTTGGAAGGGTCATTTTTATGTAGGTCGTACCTTTTTATCTCTGTCATTCGTCTATGTGGATGAGTAGGTCGAAGTTACATAAAACCCTTACGTCGATAAAACACCTTTCGCTATTAAAACGGTTGGTTTTTTTATATTTTTAAGGTTCTGAATTAACTAAACCAAGCGCATGAGCAATTACCACATCAAACACCTAGAGGAGTATTTTCAGGTGTATCGAAAATCAGTCAGAAATCCTGAGGAATTTTGGGAAGAAGTAGCAGAGGAGCATTTCGTCTGGAGGAAAAAATGGGACTCTGTTTTGGATTGGGATTTCAGCAAGCCTGAAATAAAGTGGTTTGATGGTGCGCAACTCAATATTACAGAAAACTGTATTGACCGACACTTACACATTCGAGGCAATAAAACAGCGATTCTTTTTGAACCCAACGACCCCAAGGAGCCAGCTGAGCATATCACCTATAGGCAATTGCATGAACGTGTTTGCAAGTTTGCCAATGTACTAAAGGATAATGGAGTGGAAAAGGGTGATCGTGTGGTCATTTATTTACCCATGATTCCAGAATTGGCCATTTCAGTGCTTGCTTGCGCACGTGTTGGGGCAATACATTCCGTGGTCTTCGCTGGGTTTTCGTCAACAGCTTTAGCCACGCGAATCAACGATTGTGATGCCAAAATGGTTTTGACTTCTGATGGTTCGTATCGTGGTGCAAAAACCATTGATCTAAAAGGTATTGTAGATGAGGCCTTGGCACAATGTCCAGGTGTTAAGTCCGTTTTGGTCGCCAAAAGAACCGGTGCAAAAATCCATATGGAAAAAGGTAGGGATCAATGGTTACAGCCCTTGCTGGATAAAGCTTATTCTGACTATCCTGCCGAGATTATGGATGCTGAAGACCCGTTGTTTATTCTATATACCTCGGGTTCAACGGGGAGACCTAAAGGAATGATGCATACCACTGCAGGTTATATGGTGTATACGGCATTTACTTTTAAAAATGTCTTCCAATACCGTGAGGAGGATGTGTACTGGTGTACCGCAGATGTTGGCTGGATTACAGGTCATTCCTATATTGTTTATGGACCTTTGGCCAACGGAGCTACCACTGTAATGTTCGAAGGTGTTCCTTCCTATCCAGATTTTGGTCGATTTTGGGAAGTTGTGCAAAAGCATAAAGTGACCCAGTTCTATACGGCACCAACAGCCATCAGGGCTTTAGCCAAGGAGAATTTGGAATTTGTGGACAAATACGACCTATCAAGCCTTAAGGTATTGGGTACGGTTGGAGAACCCATTAACGAAGAAGCTTGGCACTGGTACAATGATCATGTGGGAGAGAAAAAATGTCCGATCGTAGATACCTGGTGGCAGACCGAAACCGGAGGGATTCTGATTTCACCTATTCCATTTTCCACACCGACCAAGCCCACTTACGCCACGCTGCCCATGCCTGGGGTACAACCCGCATTAATGGATGAAAATGGCAAAGAAATTAAAGGAAACCAAGTAGATGGGCGGCTATGTATTAAGTTCCCATGGCCTTCCATAGCACGAACCATTTGGGGGGATCACCAGCGGTACAAAGACACTTATTTTTCAGCTTTCGAGGGCAAATATTTCACCGGAGATGGAGCACTGCGGGATGAAGTTGGTTATTACAGAATCACTGGTAGAGTAGATGATGTGATTATCGTATCCGGACACAATTTGGGCACAGCTCCTATTGAAGATGCCATTAACGAGCACCCAGCAGTGGCTGAGTCTGCTATTGTGGGCTTCCCGCATGACATTAAAGGGAATGCGCTCTATGGCTACGTCATCTTAAAGGAAACAGGTGAATCTCGTGATCGTGATAATCTGAAAAAAGAAATCAACCAAATGATTACAGAACACATCGGGCCCATAGCCAAGTTGGATAAAATTCAGTTTGTACCCGGTTTGCCTAAAACCCGAAGTGGTAAGATCATGCGTCGAATTTTACGTAAGATTGCCTCCAAAGACACGAGCAATCTTGGGGATATCTCCACCTTGTTGAACCCAGAAGTGGTTGAAAAAATCATAGAGGAAGCATTATAAATGCTGTAGTATAATTGTTTGTGGACTTGGATGGTCCAAAAATTTCTGTATAACATGAGTTTAATAAGAACTTTATGGGTTACCATGGTATTTGTGCAATTTGTTGGCGTTGTCAGCGCACAGGAACCTATTTTTCAATTGGATTTCGATACCCATGGGTTTGAAGAAACTATAATTCCTAAGGAAGAAGCCATTTATATGGTGGATTTACTGCGATCAGAATATGCAGAAGGGATATCAGGTAGAGCATTGGATCTTTCAGCTAATGCAGCCTTAAGAAGACCTGTTAAACTGAAAAGTGAGGTAATTCCATACACGGATAAGCAGTCATTTTCAATTCAAATCTGGATAAAAACGCTGCCAGATGCCATCATGGGGTCACCCATTATAGGGAACAAAAAGGCCAATAAACCTGATTCAAAAGGATGGCAATTGTACACCAGTGAGAATGGAGCTTGGGCTTTGAACTTGCACGATGGAAAAAGTCAATACGATTATAGGCCCACGGCCAAAAGGCAACAAGTCAATGATGGAAAATGGCATCAAATCGCTTTTGCCATCAATCAGGACAAAGAAGAGGTCTGGATGTATTTGGACGGGAACAATGTAGCCATATACAACACTCCGGGCATTGGGGATTTTCAAACAGAATTGGCCACCGTTGTTGGAGGATCTGACGAAAAATGGGAATATGGATCCTATGCGCAGTGGAACGCCTTCAATGGTTTTGTAGATGAGGTAAAAATTTGGGATAGGGTGGTACGTCCAGAAGAAATTCAAAAACAGTATCTCAGGTTTTATCCAAGCACTAATGAGGACAAGAATCGCATACAGCCCCAACATCTAAAAGTTTTGGCCTGGAATATCTGGCATGGAGGACATCGATATGGTGAGGCGGTTGGTGTGCAGCGGGTAATAGAAACCATAAAGGCAACCGATGCCGATATTATTGGATTGATTGAAACCTATGGGTCCGGTGAAATAATAGCAGATGCCTTGGGCTATCATTTTTATTTGATCAGTTCCAATTTATCCATTATGAGCAGGTATCCAATTACTGAAACAATAACCGCATTTAAGCCTTTTAACTTTGGTGGGGCAAAACTTAGTTTAGGCGGGGGCAAAGACCTTATATTTTTCGACACATGGCTGCATTACCTTCCAGATTATGGCCAAGGCGTGATTGAAGGAAAGAAATCCCCCAAACAGTTGGTCACAGAAGAAGGAGAAACACGCCATGCAGAGGTCAAGGCGATACTTAAGGAAATTGCACCTTACCTAGAAGAGTCAGAGGAAACACCCATAGTTATGTCTGGGGATTTTAATGTGGGCTCCCATCTGGATTGGATTGAGGAAACCAAGGGAATACACCACAATAAAAAAATCAAATGGCCTGTGAGTTTGGAAATGACCAATGCTGGTTTTAAGGATAGCTATCGGGAACTACACATTGACCCATTGCTTGACCCAGGTTTTACATGGACTCCCAGAGCGGCTACTTCATCAGATAAATATGGGTTACGCGATAGAATCGACTATATTTTTTATCAGGGCAAAAATCTTAATGCCATTGAATCCAAAGTAGTGGATTATCACCCCATTATGTTTCCGTCAGATCACGCCGGGGTATTGACCGTTTTCCGAATAGATTAAAATCAACAGGAGCAGCTTTTGATAACAAAAGTTAACACAAGGGTGTAAGGCAAGGCTAAGGGATGCAGACCAAGTAACACAAACCATTACATCATGAAAAACATAATCTCCTGGATATTACGTTTGGTTGCGGCCATTATTTTACTGCAAACCCTATTCTTTAAGTTTACCGGTGCTCCGGAAAGCATCTATATATTCGAGCAAGTGGGCATGGAACCCTGGGGTCGTTATGGCAGCGGGGTAGTGGAATTGATTGCAAGTGTCCTGCTACTTTGGCCAAGAACCGTAGGTTTGGGAGCCTTGATGGGGATTGGTGTGATTTCTGGTGCCATTTTCTTCCATTTGACCAGTTTGGGGATTGAAGTACAGGGAGATGGCGGATTACTCTTCTATTTGGCCGTCATCGTTTTATTGTGCTGTGCCATCCTATTGAAAATGTACTGGGGACAGTTGAAACAGTTGCTTCTTTCGTTTCGGTAAGGGGTAGTTTTGAAAGAAATTTTGTCGCCAGAACGCAAACCTTAAAACTAGGTTAAATCCACCATTTTCTTAAGCCAGCTTAATCGGAAATTCACCGTTGGGAGGTACTTTTGTAGTAGGTTTCATTAAAACAAGATCAGATTGACACATAAACATACGATTGTCATTGTTGGCGGGGGGTTTGCAGGTTTAGAATTCATCAAAAGTATGCGGGATTCCCCAGAGTTCAATATCATTTTGGTGGACGCCAACAACTACAATTTCTTTCCACCCTTAATCTACCAAGTATCCACTGGATTTATGGAACCATCGGCCATAAGTTATCCCTTTAGAAAGATCTTAAGGCAAAGGAAAAATACACGATTTAGACTTGGGGAGCTGAAAGAGGTGGTACCGACCGAGAACAAGATTATTTTGGACAATGGCGAACTCTTTTACGATACCCTAATTATGGCTACGGGTACGGAAACCAATTTTTTCGGGAACAAGAACATCGAAAAGTATAGTCTTCCTATGAAGACTATTAGCGATGCCCTTTCACTAAGAAATGTAATCTTCACCCGCTTGGATAGGGCCACTAGACTTACGGATAGTGCCGCCCGGAAAAAATTGCTCACGTTCGTGATTGCTGGTGCTGGGCCCACCGGGGTTGAACTTTCCGGGATTTTTGCGGAGATGCGAGATCACATCTTGCAAAAGGACTATCCTGAATTGGACAAAAAAGATTTGGGAGATATCTATTTGCTGGACGGACAAGATGCAGTTTTGGCAGCCATGTCTACCAAATCCCAGAAATATACCTACAAGAAATTGCAAGAGTTAGGAGTGAAGATCATACTGAATACACTTGTGACTGATTTTGTGGAGGAAACTGTGCATTTATCCAATGGAAATACCATAGCCGCCAAAAATCTGATATGGGCCGCGGGAGTGTCTGCTAGGACTTTTGAGGGCTTTAAAGAAATTAGTTTTGGAAGAGGGAAAAGATTGAAGACCAACACGTATAACTTAGTAGACGGTTACGACAACATTTATGCCTTGGGAGACTGCGCTTTGATTTTGGGCGACAAGGATTATCCTGATGGACATCCACAGTTGGCACAACCTGCGCTACAGCAGGCAAAAAATTTGGCCGCCAATTTTTTGGGTAAAAATGGTAAGTGGAAGCCTTTTGTATATAAAAATAAGGGCTCTTTGGCCATTATTGGACGAAACAAGGCAGTTTTGGACCCGCCCAAAGAACGCTTTTTTGTAAAAGGCTTTTGGGCCTGGCTCATATGGATATTTGTGCACATTATGGGGCTGGTAAACTTTAAGAACAAAGTACGTACCCTGTACAACTGGATTGGCTATTACCTATACAAGGACCAGTATTTCAGAATGATAATTAAACCTAGGGAGCGGGGCTAGAGCGCTTATTCACCAAAATAAAAGCAAAAGTTGTGGATTGTGGTATTGGACCAAATTCCACCGTTAGTTAGCGTTCTGCATGGTGTCTACAGCTCAATTTCTTGATTTTTAAATCATTATCGACCATTTATTTTATAAAACGGGGTATTTTTTGGTAAAATTGCGACAGGTTGGCTACCTTGTTTGTAATTTCCATTGCACCGTTTTATGAGCATTACATCATTTCGCACCCTATTGATTGCTTTGGTCTGTTGCTCTTGCTTGGATAGGGCGTCTGACAGCTATGAAAACAAGGTGCCGGATGTGGTTGATTTTAATTTTCACATACGGCCCATACTTTCTGACAAGTGTTTTGCATGCCATGGCCCTGACGCCAATAAAAGAGAGGCAGACCTTCGTTTGGATACCCAGGAAGGAGCCTATGCAGCCCTAAAGGATTACAACGACAAATTTGCTATTGTTTCCGGGCAACCCGAGCAATCCGAAGTTTACCTGCGAATTTCCTCTACAGACTCCACGGTGATGATGCCCCCGCCGGAATCCAATTTAAAACTCAGTTCGTACCATGTTGAACTCATAAAAAAGTGGATAGAACAAGGAGCGGGTTATAAACCCCACTGGGCGTTTGTTCCCCCTGCAAAATCAGACTTACCCGAAGTACTCAATGAAGATTGGTGTGCCAATGAGATAGACCGCTTTATCCTGAAAAAATTGCACGAAAAGAAATTAAAACCCAACGAAACAGCAGTCAAATCACAATTGTTGAAAAGGGTGTCTTTTGATTTAACGGGACTTCCTCCTACTATCGCCATGCAGGAAGCTTTTGAGCAGGACACCTCGCCGGAGGCTTATGAAAAGGTAGTGGATGAACTACTGTCCAATGCGCATTATGGTGAAAAAATGGCTATCCATTGGTTGGATATTGCCCGCTACGCGGATTCGCACGGTTACCAAGATGATAGCCCGAGAACCATGTGGCCCTGGCGCGATTGGGTAATCCACGCATTTAACAAGAACTATCCCTTCGACCAATTTCTAACTTGGCAATTGGCAGGGGATTTACTTCCAGAGCAGAATGAGGAGACGCTCTTGGCAACGGGATTCAATCGAAATCATAAGATTACACAAGAGGGTGGAGTAATTGATGAAGAGTACCGAATTGAATACGTGACCGACAGAACAAACACATTCGGAAAGGCATTTTTGGGGTTGACGTTCGAATGCGCCAAATGTCATGATCATAAATACGACCCCATCTCGCAACATGATTATTACAGCACCTTTGCTTTTTTTGATAAAGTTCCTGAAAAGGGATTGGTCGGAACCTTTGATGAGAATACGGCGGATCCACCTAGAATGGAAATCACAGATGAAATGGTAAACGATGTTTTGACCTTTGTCAACAAGAAGGATTCATACCCCGTAGCCGTGATGGTCATGGCAGATTCCGTAGGGATTAGGGACACCCACATTCTTGATCGCGGGAATTATGATGCCAAGACAGAAGTTGTCACCTTTAATACCCCAAAAGCCATCATGGAGTTCGATACCTTGAATTTTAGTTCGAATAGGTTGGGCTTGTCCAAATGGCTTTTAAGTGATAAACATCCGTTAACCTCTAGGGTTTTTGTAAACCGAATTTGGCAAGAATTTTTTGGTCAGGGTATTGTAAAGACTGCTGGGGATTTTGGTATGCAAGGAGAATTACCCACCCATCCTGAATTACTGGATTGGCTTGCCGTGGATTTTCGGGAAAACGGTTGGGACATTAAGCGTTTGGTAAAACAAATTGTGATGTCGTCCACGTATACCCAATCTGCACAAACCAATAAACGAAAGCAGGAGAAAGACCCAGAAAACATATTACTGTCCCGGATGCATCGTACACGTTTGGGCGCTGAGATGATCAGAGACCATGTATTGGCAAGTAGCGGTCTGCTCAATGATGAAATTGGAGGACCTAGCGTAAAACCCTATCAACCTGATGGCCTTTGGTTGGCTGCTACCTCCGGTAGGGGAGTACTCAAGGCATACGTTCAGGATCATGGTGAAAATCTCTATAGAAGGGGTATTTATACTTTTATTAAACGCACGGTTCCCCCACCATCTATGTTGACTTTTGATGCCTCCAATAGAGATCAATGCGAGGTGAGAAGATTAAACACGGGAACTCCCCTTCAGGCCTTGGTAATGCTAAACGATCCCACGGTCCTTGAGGCATCCAGAGTGTTGGCGCAAAATCTAAGCAAATCAGATTTGCAAAATCCAGATCTTATTAACAATGCCTTTAAACGCATAGTTTGCCGTGAAGCAAAGCCTGAGGAATTAGAGGTTTTGTTAGGGTATTTTGAAGATCAATTGCAACATTTTCAATCGAATCGGGAGGAAGCAACCAAATTCATTACCGTAGGGGAATATCGGCAAATGGAAAATGGAGACGATCCCACCATAGCGGCATTAATGCAACTAATTCATACCATGTACAATTTAGAGGAAGCCATCACTCGTAGTTAAGACAATACTCATGGAAAAAGAGTTTTTAGAACATCGATTCAATGTAAACAGAAGACATTTTCTTGGGAAAATGGCACTTGGTGTGGGCAGTGCGGCCTTGGGGTCCCTATTGATTCCTGAACTGTTTAAAGGGAACGCTGCGAATATGGATGAACTGCCATTGGGAATTAAACATTTTGCTTCCAAAGCAAAGCGCATTATCATGCTTTTTCAAAACGGAGCGCCTTCCCAACTGGAAAGTTTCGACTATAAACCCTTGCTCAATAAAATGTATGGGCAAGATTTACCGGAATCCATCAGACAAGGACAAAGGTTAACGGGAATGACAGCCAATCAAGAAAGCTTTCCGTTGGTGGGTTCAAAATTTGGGTTCAAGCAATACGGAAAATCCGGTACTTGGGTAAGTGATCTTTTTCCAAAGATTGCGGAGATCACAGATGACATTTGCGTGATAAAAACCGTAAATACCGAGGCCATTAACCATGATCCCGCATTAACATTTCTGCAGACAGGTTCACAACAGGGGAATCGCCCAAGTATGGGCGCCTGGATGAGTTATGGGTTGGGGAGCGAAAACAAGAATTTGCCAGCGTTTTGTGTACTGCTGTCCCGTGGCAAAGGCAATGGTCAAGGGGTGTATTCCAAATTATGGTCCAATGGGTTTTTGGATAGCGTTCATCAGGGCGTCCAGTTCAGCGCCAGCGAGGATCCTGTACTATATCTCAACAACCCGGCGGGGACGGATATGAAACACAGGAAAAAGATGCTGGATCATTTGGCAATGTTGAACCATATGAGTTTTGAGGATTTTGGAGATCCACAAATCCATGCCAAGATCCAACAATACGAAATGGCTTATCGCATGCAAACTGCGGTTCCGGAAATTACTGACCTTTCCAAAGAACCTGATCATGTCATAAAAATGTATGGGACTGATTGTATGATTCCAGGCACCTATGCTTCCAATTGCTTGTTGGCAAGGAAATTGTCAGAGTCCGGGGTGCGATTTGTTCAATTGTATCACCAAGGCTGGGACCAGCATGGCAATTTGGTCGAAGAAATGACGGGTCAGGCCAAAGATGTGGACCAAGCTTCTGCAGCCCTAATCAAGGATTTAAAACAGCGTGGACTTTTGGATGAAACCTTGGTTATTTGGGGAGGGGAGTTTGGGCGTACCAATTATTGTCAGGGAAAATTAACGGAAGATAATTACGGGCGTGACCATCACCCAAAATGTTACAGTATTTGGATGGCCGGAGGAGGTGTAAAAGGAGGTCTATCTTACGGGGAAACCGACGAATTTGGATATAATATCATAAAAGACCCGGTTCACGTGCACGATTTACAAGCCACTATTATGCACCTAATGGGATTAGATCATGAAAAACTTACGTATAAATATTTGGGAAGAAGGTTCAGGTTGACAGATGTTCACGGGCATGTGGTAAAAGACATCTTGGCATAATATGACACGATTTGAACGTATAGTTTCCAATGCCGTATTTGCACTGCTCTGTCTTCTGGTTGTGCTGTTGATTTTTGAATCCCAAGTACAAATTCCATTTTGGTTGCAACCTTTGGGTAGAATGCACCCATTATTACTGCATTTTCCTGTTGTTTTGGTTTTCCTTTTAATCGTTGCCTCACTTTTTAAGGGTCAGATTGATTCGAAATCCTATCAAAAAATAAATCGTTTTCTACTTTGGTTAACCGCTCTGACCACCACCTTGACCGCGGTTATGGGTTTTTTGCTTTTTAAGGAAGGCTATACCTCAGAATTAATGGCGTTGCATAAATGGCTCGGGGTGGCCTTGGCCTTTATTGCATACCTACTCACCTTCGTTGAAAGGAATAAAAACTTGTATTTCCCATTACTGTATAGTAGTGGAATTCTAATGGTTTTGGTGGGCCATTTTGGAGCTGGGGTTACCCATGGCACTAATTTTCTAACCGAGCCTCTATTAGCTAACGACGCTCCTATAATTGATGAAAATACTCCAATTTTTCAAGCTTATATACAACCCGTTCTGGATAAAAAGTGCGTGGGCTGCCATAATCCTGATAAACAGAAAGGAGATTTGATCATGTCTTCCATTTCGGATATTCTAAAAGGTGGGGAAAACGGTCCAATTTGGGAAAATGGCAATAGTGAGGATAGTGAAATTGTCAAACGTGCACTTCTACCTATTGAACATGAAGACCATATGCCACCAGAGGGAAAACCCCAGCTCACCACATATGAGATTCAACTTATTCGTCAATGGATTGATGCAGATGCCGATACTTCCGTTACTTTGGCAAGTCTAACAGATTCCATTCCCTTGAAATCATTGGTTATGGAAGACTGGTTTAATAAAGTGGACAAAAAATCACCTTATAGCTTTGATTTTGCTGACCAATCGGTGATTTCTGCACTGAATAGTCCATACCGAACAGTTTTACAGAAATCCCCAAATTCTCCAGCTGTTGAAGTGGCAATTTTTGGACTAAGCGCTTTTAGTCAAGAATCCATTTCAGAGTTGTTAAAAATAAAAACTCAAGTGGTGTCTTTAAATCTGTCCCATTTACCAATTACGGATGCAAATCTTGAATCAGTTGGAAAGATGTCCAATCTGGAAGAACTCAACCTGAATTTCACAAAGGTTACCAGTGCTGGATTAGCCGAACTATCATCCTGTTCCAAACTAAAATCCCTTGCCGTTTCGGGAACACAAATAGATGCAACATTGGAAAACGTTTTAGGGTCCTTCCCAGAGCTTCATACGGTTTATGCGTGGGGAACTAAAATCTCGCCAACTGAACTGGAGTCCCTTAAGAATGAATTTCCCAAGATACATTTCGTAGTCGGGTTTGAAGGCAAGCCAGATGAGAAGTTTCAATTGGGCGCACCCATTTTGAGTAACAAAAGTGCTATTCTTTCAAAAGGAGACCCTATTATGTTGACACATAAACTTAAAAATGTAAACATCCGCTTTACCTTGGATGGTTCAGCTCCGGACAGTACTTCCCAATTGTATTCAAAACCCCTGAGTTTTGCTTCCAAATTTATCCTGAAGGCCAAAGCCTTCAAAGAAGGGTGGGCCCCTAGTGATGAAGCTACGTTCAGTTTTTTCCAAAAGGGGATAAGGCCCATTTCTTTGGAACTAATCTCCAAACCCAATCCAAAAAATAAGGGATACGGTGGCGCTACTTTAATTGATGATTATATAGGTCCCCAAGAAAGCATGATCTCATTGGCTTGGCTTGGATTTAGCGAAGCTCCGTTGATTGCAATGGCTGATTTTGGAGAAATACCCCCAAAAATTGGTGAACTAATGCTGAGCCATTGTTTAATAGAAGGTCAAAGGATTGCACCACCCAAGACCATAGAAGTTTGGGGAGGAAACGAGAAATCGGATTTAAAGCTATTAAAAAAAATGGAGGTAGGTTTTAAGAAAGATGCAACGTCATTTGGGGTATCCAATGTGTCTGTAAAATTCTCACAAAGCTCTTTCCGATACTACAAAATAAAGGCCGAAAGATTCGAAAGTTTACCACCTTGGCATTCTAAAAAAGGAGAGGAAGGACAACTCTTTGTAGATGAGTTGTTTTTCTACCCATAATTTAGTTGGATTAAAACTCAGGAGAAATGACCCAAGCACATCCACTTGAACTGGGTCATGAATACAAGCAATTCTTAGAGGTAATTGAACTTTAATAACAAGGCACAAAAAAACCCCATTTCGTTACAAATGGGGTTTAAAAGTAGCGAGAGGGAGACTTGAACTCCCGACCTCAGGGTTATGAATCCTGCGCTCTAACCACCTGAGCTACCTCGCCTTTTTGCGGTTTTGCGGGTGCAAATATAAAGTTTAATTTTCGCCGAATCAAAATTCATTTTAATTTATTATTTGATATTTATTTTTATATCTTCCCTGATTATACACTAATCTTGAAAAGGAAAAATAGAACACTAGAATGAGTGATAAGGTTAAATTTGAAATTGAGTTTGTAATACAGGCCTCACCGCAGTTGCTTTACCAATATATATCTACCCCTTCCGGCTTATCAGAATGGTATGCCGACAATGTTAATTCCCGTAGTGAATTGTTCACTTTTATCTGGGACGGCACGGAAGAAAATGCCAAAATGTTGAAGAGAAAAAGCGATGAGTTTGTAAAATTTGCCTGGGAGGAAAACGACGATGACAGTTATTTTGAAATGCGCATCATAGTGGATGAAATCACCAAAGATGTTTCGCTCTTCATTACTGATTTTGCTGAAGAAGACGAAGTGGACGAAGCGAGGATGCTATGGGAAAACCAGGTGGGCGATTTAAAGCAGGTACTCGGTTCCAAGTAGAGGATTCTTAAGTATAACGTATATTTGGTCCCGATTTTAATCGGGACTTTTTTATGGTCAATTTTAACGGTGCTTTGCTTTCCAAGGATTCCAATATCCTAACACATTCCAATCGTGGTCTCAAGTTTGGGGATGCCCTTTTCGAAACCGTCCGTTGCATTAACGGAACCATCTTTTTTTGGGAGGACCACTACTTCAGATTAATGTCTTCCATGCGCATTCTTCGTATGGAAATCCCAATGGAGTTTACCCTGGAGTTTCTTGAGGGTGAGATTAAACGCACGGTTGAAAAAAATGGCTTGGAGGATGATCCCGCTCGGGTTCGCCTCACCGTTTTTCGCAAGGATGGCGGATTGTACAGCCCCGAGACCCATGAGGTGTCTTATTTGATTGAAGTATCGCCCATGGAATCCCCATTTTATTTGATCAACCAAGGACCTTATGAAGTTGAACTGTTCAAGGACTATTATGTGAACAAGGACATGCTTTCCAACTTGAAGACTACCAACAAAATCTTGAATGTAGTGGCCAGTGTTTTTGCCAATGAAAATGGATTTGACAATTGTCTTCTGATCAATGGAGATAAACAGGTGGTTGAGGTCATCAATGGCAATCTCTTCTTAGTACAGGGCAATACCATTAAAACTCCGCCTTTGGGTGATGGATGTTTGGATGGGATTATCCGAAAGAAACTCATGGAAATTGTTAGCGCAACAGAAGGACTGGAACTGCAAGAGGAATCCATATCGCCTTTTGAACTTCAAAAAGCGGATGAATTATTCATCACCAATAGTATCCAGGGCATTGTTTCCATAGGCAAGTACCGCAAAAAAGAATATGGAAATGCTACTGCTAAATCGCTTTTGGGAAAATTAAATGCCAAGGCGAGGTTGGGGTAAACTAATTTAGAGAGGGGTTTTCTGGAGAATTTGACCAGAGTAGATAATCACCACCCAATTCCACCATTTTTTCCTTCCAAAAAGCATTGGAGGATTTCTCAAGGATGTTGCTCTCATATTCATTTTGGACTACCACCCATGATTTGGAGTCCAACTCATGATCTAATTGGTGGGAGCCCCAACCGGAATAACCTAGAAAGAACCTAATATCTTGCTCTCCTATGGTTTTACTGTTGATAAGCTCTACCGTCTTTTCAAAGTTTCCTCCCCAGAAAATACCATCGGAGATTTCAATACTATCGTCAATCAAATGGGGTACCTTGTGAATAAAATAGAGGTTGTCCTGTTCCACAGGGCCGCCGTTGAACACCTTAAAAGGAATGGTGATTTCGGAAATAAGGTCGCAGATATTGTAATCGAGCGGTTTGTTCAAGATAAAGCCAACGGAACCTTCTTGATTGTGTTCCGCCAAAAGCACCACAGAGCGGTTGAAGGAGACATCTCCTGTAAGAGCTGGTTCAGCAACCAGCAACCTTCCTTTTATGGGCTTTAGGCTTACCATTTTACTGGGTTCTCTAAATTAAATGTAACATAATATCTGTTAATAACAAAAAGCCTAGGTGCGGACCTAAACCAAAAAAGCACCTCCGTTTGGAAGTGCTTAGCTATATTGTATAACCTATCTAATTAGTTTACAGAGCCGCTCAATTCTGCTCCAGCTTTGAACTTCACAACGTTCTTAGCCGCAATTTGGATAGTTTGTCCAGTTTGTGGATTTCTACCTTCTCTTGCATTTCTCTTGGATACAGACCAAGAACCGAAACCTACCAAAGAAACTCTGTTTCCTTTTTTAAGTGATCCCTCAACGTTCCCCAAGAAAGACTCCAATGCTTTTTTGGCTGCTGCTTTAGTGATGCCCGCATCGGCTGCCATAGCATCGATTAATTCTGTTTTGTTCATAATGGAATTAAATTAATTGTTGTTAAAATAATTTTAATGCTGAACAAATTTATATGGATTTGCCTCAAACGCAAGTAAAACCAAGGGAAAGTGGGCTTTTTGTTGATAACTTGAAACGTTTGTTGATAAAGTCGAATTAAAAAATGGACTTTTGTGAGCCTAGTGTTAATAAGGGTTTAGCGAAGATGGGCATTTTCATCAAGATTTATGCCATTAAGTACTTCTCCAATTTTCATTCGCCGTTTTCCCGGAAGTTGTACTTCCAAAAGATGAAGATAACCTCCTGATGCTGCAACTTTTAAAGTCTGTTTTTCCAAGATTAACTTTCCGGTTGTATGGTCATGATTCACCTCCTCCAACTGGGTCTTAAATATTTTTATGGGGTCTTCTTTTCCCTGATTCATTAAATAACACCAAGCAGCGGGGTAGGGACTAAGCCCTCGAATATGATTGTGGATATCATTTATAGTATGATCCCAGTTGATTTGACAGGTATTCCGATGTATTTTATGTGCGGTTTTAACTTCCTTAGTATCCTTTTGGGGAATACTGGTGACTGTACCTTCTTCAATTCGTTTGCAGGTATCCACAACCAGACCTGCACCCAAATCCATTAATCGGTCGTGCAAGGTTCCGGCATTATCTTCTGGAAGGATCGGTGCTGTTTTTTGAAGAATGATGCTGCCCGTATCAATTTTATCGTCAATAAAAAAGGTGGTAACCCCAGTTTCCGTTTCCCCATTGATGATTGCCCAGTTAATCGGAGCAGCTCCTCGATATTGAGGCAGCAGTGAGGCATGCAGATTAAAGGTTCCATGCTCAGGCATGCGCCAAACTACCTCCGGCAACATTCTAAAAGCCACCACTACCTGTAGGTTGGCTCCAAGTTCCCTTAGTTCTTGCAAGAATTCTTCGCTTTTCAGGTTGGTAGGTTGAAGCACCTTAATATGGTGTGCTATTGCAAATTGTTTCACGGCCGACTCCTGGATTTTTCTCCCTCTGCCGGCAGGCCTGTCTGGAGCGGTAATTGCGCCAACCACATTAAAACCTGCTTCCAACAAAGCTTTCAGACTACCCACAGCAAAGTTGGGGGTGCCCATAAACACAATTCGTAACCTGTTATTTTTCAATTTCGTACTCATTTCTTTCATTCAATCGAATCCGTTCGTCTTCTAGAAGCTCTTGCAAGGCATGCAATATCAATTTTTCTTCAATGCCCAAAACCTGTTCCAGTTGTCTGGATGTTTGTGATGCAGTCTGTAGACTTTTGAAAATACTTTTCTTTAATCCATCAGATGGAACGGTATCTTCTTGCGTGCAAATATCGCAAGTACCACACTTTTCGTTGGTCTTTTCTCCAAAATAATTAAGGATGAAAGCGCTTCTACAAACCCTTGTATTTTGAACATAATCCAACATGGCGGCCATGTTCTTTTGCTTTACTGCGTTAAAATCCTTTATTTTTTTTGCGAAGGGGTTAATCGTTCTGTCATCTTCCCGGGGCACTAAAAATTGTATTTCCAAATCACTCGAGGAACTCTGATACTCCGCTACACCATCAGCGTGCAATTGCTTTAATACTTTTTTGATGGCTTTTTCACTTTCGCCCACTTTTTTTGAGAGTAAGGGTAGGTTTATCTTGGTTTCATGCTCTGTGATTCCACCGTAGGTACGTAATACGGTTTGAATAATATGGGCAACCTTTGGGTTATCCTGTAAATATTGAAAAATCCCATTTCTGGAAGCCACAAATTTTAAAGTGGTTTTTTCCGTAAAATTCTCGGATAGGGAAATCACCGAATTTTGATCCAAAATGCGCAGTGCATTATAGGCCATATTAGGAGGGAATCCATAGCGCTTGCAAAAGGTGTTGAATTTGAAGCTCAACGAATCCAATACTGATTCCCCGTAGGACATCTGAAAGAAATTATTAAGCTGGATATAAAGTTGTTTCACAAAACCCACATCGGGCAAGGAGGACAAAAATTGTTGTTTAGCGCGGTCAGCATCCTCCTGGGAGGTTACGATCAAGGCCGATGATGGTTTCCCATCTCTTCCAGCTCTTCCTGCTTCTTGAAAGTAGCTTTCCAAACTATCTGGAATTTGGTAGTGGATTACCCATCGTACATCGGGTTTGTCCACGCCCATTCCAAAGGCATTGGTAGCTACAATGCAACTTACTTTTCCGTTGAGCCATAGCTGTAGCTTCTCTTCCTTATCCGCTTTGGAGATACCGCCATGAAAAAAGGTAGTTTTAATCCCATTCTTATTCAAGAATTCTGACAAGGAAACCGTCATTCTCCTCGAGCGAACGTACACAATGGAACTGCCGCTAAATTTTGTCAGAATCTTTTTAAGTTGATAGTTCTTGTCTTCCGTGTGCTTAACCTTAAAACTGATGTTGGAGCGGGAGAAAGAGTCTTTGAACACCTTGGGCTTTTCCAATTGAAGGTTCTCCAAGATATCCTGTACCACTTTTGGGGTTGCTGTTGCCGTTAAAGCAATTGTTGGCGTTTCGGGAGTTAAATCCTTTAATACGGAGCAATCCAAATAGGCGGGCCTAAAGTCATTGCCCCATTGTGATATACAATGTGCTTCATCTATAGCAACAAGATTCACGTTCATTTCCCGAATTCGCTCTTGAACCGTGGATTGTTGCAGTCGTTCCGGAGAGAGATAGAGGAACTTGTAATTGCCATATACACAATTGTCCAAAAGGTCACTGAGTTCGGAAAAAGGGATTCCCCCTGTTAGCGCAATGGCTTTGATGTTTTTTTGTTTGAGCTGCTGTACTTGGTCTTGGATAAGGGCCACCAATGGCGATATCACAATGCAAATACCCTCCATGGCCAATGCCGGCACCTGATAGCAAATGGACTTGCCACCACCTGTTGGCATTAAGGCCAATAGATCTTGTTTGGCCAGAACGGCCTCAATAATTTGGCTTTGGGAACCTCTAAAATCTTTGTGGCCCCAGTATTCCCTTAAAACGGATTTCGCATCTTTTTGCACTAAATGGATTTCAAGTTATCCAGGATAAAATCTACACGCGCATTTACAGGATCCTTTGGAACGAGAGTGGGATTATATCCAAATCTCATGTAAGTTTCCATCAAGGCATCATGGATTTTTTCAGCCTCTTCATAGCTTTCCAGTCGCTCATTGTCCGAAATGTAAATTTCCTTCCAAGGCGGAACTATAAAAATGGCATCGTAGAGGTGATTTTCGCAAGCATCAGTAAACTCTTGGTCATAGGTCTGGTCAAAAAAGTCCATATAAGCCAGAACATCAGGAATACCGCGATCAAAAAAACTAATGGGAACATTCAGGTCCAAAGAGTCAATATAATGCTTGGTTCTTCCATAAAGTAAATCTTTGTTGAATTGTAACGCATCATCCACAAAAACGAGGGGATTGGACACAAAGGAATCCGGCAGACCTTCTTTTTTTGCATTTGACGTCATATCCCTAATGATTTCATGGAAACAGTGATGACCTTGGTTTTCTAGGCCATTTATAATGGACGTTTTTCCAGTTCCAGGAGCTCCTGTAATGACAACTTTATGGTTCTTCAATCAGATAATTTTATCAACACAAAGTAATGAAATAGGGACAAGGAAAAAAAATTGCATAGTAAGCCATATCTTTGTAAAAACTTGAAGCATGGAGAAGGAGAAATCCGATGAATTTTATGCCCGCCTAAGGGAGCAGTTGTTGGAGAATAGCAGTTGGCCGTCCAAATATCTTTATAAGTTTATAGTCCCAACGGACAAGGAAAAAATAGAACAGATCAATACCATATTTGATAATACCGGGGCGGTTATCGAATCCAAAAAATCCAAGAAGGGAACTTATACCAGTATCTCCATTACCGTGCAATTGGAAAGCCCGGATGCAGTGATTGCCAAGTACAAAGAAGTTTCCCAAGTAGAGGGAGTAATATCGCTTTAAACCGGATTGCCATAATTTTTAGTATTTTGCGGACGTTATAGGATAGACTTCCCGTTAGTTAATTTCATTAAACCTAGTAATTTGAATTCAGTAGACAACTTAGAATATAATACGGAGCGTCCAAAGCTTCACATACCAGAGTATGGTCGTCATTTCCAAAAAATGGTGGATCATGCGGTTTCCATTGCCGATCGCGAGGAACGCAACAAAGTGGCCAAGTCCATTATTAGTGTAATGGGGAATTTGCAACCCCACTTGCGAGATGTGCCAGATTTTCAGCATAAACTATGGGACCAACTCTTTATCATGTCCGATTTTAAACTGGACGTGGATTCCCCATTTCCAATAACATCGCAGGAGACCTTGCAACAACGTCCAGAACCTCTGGAGTATCCACAGAACCACCCCAAGTATCGTTTTTATGGCAACAACATCAAACGTATGATCGATGTGGCCATTAAATGGGAAAAAGGAGATATGCGTTCCGGTTTGGAATATGCCATAGCCAACCACATGAAAAAGTGTTACCTCAATTGGAACAAGGACACCGTTGAGGACTCCGCAATTTTTGCACACCTAAAAGAATTAAGTGATGGGCAGATAGATTTGGCCCCAAAAGGAGAAAACCTTACTGATAGTGGACAGTTCCTTAAGAATCGCTTGGCCAAATCCAATAGAAATGGCGGCAGCACCAATCACAAGAAGGGACAACGAAGTAATAGGGGTAAAAAAAGGTATTAAATTCCATAAGTATTCATGGGAACATTTCGAATAGAGGGTGGGCACCAACTGCATGGTGAAATAACACCCCAAGGGGCAAAGAATGAGGCACTGCAGATTCTTTGTGCGGTTTTGCTTTCGGCAGAGAAGATTACCATAAATAACATTCCGGATATTGTTGATGTCAACAAGCTTATTGCCCTGTTGGAGGACCTTGGTGTCAAAATCCAGAAAAAAGGAAAAGGTAGCTACACCTTTAAGGCAGATGACATTAATCTGGATTACCTGCAGACCGACCAATTCAAACAAGATGGTCGCGGATTGCGAGGTTCAATTATGTTGGTGGGTCCTTTATTGGCTCGATTTGGTAAAGGATACATTCCCAAACCTGGAGGTGATAAGATTGGGAGACGACGACTGGATACACATTTTGAAGGTTTTATAAAATTAGGAGCAAAATTCCGATACAATCGAGAGGAGTATTTCTATGGCGTGGAAGCAGACAAGCTTAAAGGCGCCTATATGTTATTGGATGAAGCTTCTGTAACAGGAACGGCCAATATTGTGATGGCTGCAGTGCTTGCAGAAGGAACAACCACCATTTACAATGCGGCTTGTGAACCATATTTGCAGCAGTTGTGCAAAATGCTTAACCGGATGGGTGCCAAGATTTCTGGGATAGGCTCTAACCTTTTGACCATTGAGGGGGTAGAAGAATTGGGAGGAACCGAGCATACTATGCTTCCGGATATGATTGAGATTGGTAGCTGGATTGGTTTAGCAGCTATGACACGTAGCGAATTGACCATCAAGGATGTGAGTTGGGACGATTTGGGTCAGATTCCGAACGCATTCCAAAAATTGGGAATCCAGATGGAGCGCAGGGGAGATGATATCTATATTCCCAAGCACGAAAACGGATACCAAGTACAGAGTTATATTGATGGATCTATTTTGACCATTGCGGATGCTCCATGGCCAGGATTGACGCCTGACTTATTAAGTATTTTGTTGGTTGTAGCCATCCAAGCCAAAGGCGAAGTGGTCATCCACCAAAAAATGTTTGAAAGCCGCTTGTTCTTTGTGGATAGGTTGTTGGATATGGGCGCCAAGATCATTCTTTGTGATCCGCACAGAGCTACGGTGATTGGTCATGACTT
This sequence comes from Flagellimonas algicola, assembly GCF_005937185.1. Taxonomy (GTDB): domain Bacteria; phylum Bacteroidota; class Bacteroidia; order Flavobacteriales; family Flavobacteriaceae; genus Flagellimonas; species Flagellimonas algicola. The sequence continues at coordinate 361,191 of NZ_VCNI01000001.1, forward strand.
TAAATCCACCCTAAAGGCCACCAATATGGTTTCCCCTGATATTCGCGCAGGAGTTTCCCTCTTGATAGCGGCCTTGTCCGCCAAGGGAACATCTACCATAAACAACATTGAGCAGATAGATCGCGGTTACGAGAACATTGACGAACGTCTACGAGCCATAGGCGCCAAGATTGTAAGGGTTTAAGGCTTTTCAACGCGCATCCTAAACACCTTGGGTGACATTCCGGTGAACTTCTTAAAAGTAGTTGCAAAATATTGGGACGTACTGAATCCCAAATTGTAAGCTACTTCTGTTATAGTATTGTTTTTTAGTAGTTCCTCTTTAGCTCGTTCAATTTTTAATCGGTTGATATAGGCTTTGGGCGGAGCACCAAAATGTTGTTTGAACCAGCTTTTAAAGTAAGCCGTTGAGAAATTCACAAGTTCAGCCAGCTCATCCACGTAAATGATCCGATGCAGATTTGCGGCAATAAATTCGTCAATAATCTTAACTCTTTCCGAAGGAACTACAATTTGTGTGGTCTGAGATAATTCAAGAGTTTCCAACAGCAGCTGAATTAATAATTGGTTGGTAGTAAGCTGGGTCAAGGTGGTTTGTTCCGATTCTAGTTGTCCGATCAGTTTTTGCAAATGGGATTTAAGAACCAGTGCCCCTTTAAAAATACCTCCAGCCTTGTCTTGAAGTGCTGAAATAAGAAATTCAGATTGTACTGTGGGTAGATGGCAAAGTTGTCCTTTGACATGATTTATATGAATCTGGAGCCAATACAATTCTCCAATATCTTCAGGATAAACCCCAGAGCTATGGTTCTGGTTGGGAGGCACAATTAAGATGTCGTTGCCTCGTAGTTTTAATAAGTGCTCTCCCAATTCATAATACTGCTGCCCTCGAATGCAAAAACAAATTTCCACAACATCCTGGTGCTGGTGGGCTTCCAGCGTTGGTTCCACCTTACGATAGTGATAATGACCAAACTCCACAAACCTAGGATAACCCAAGCTCGGTAGGTGGAACACTTTACGCTTTTTTGTTTGATTTAGCATGTATTTGTATAAAAAAATAGGGTCGTACGAATTTAGAAGACTTTTTTCAGAAATCCCAGTTAATTTGAATTGTCAAGTATAAACCATAAACCAATGAAAGAATTGTTTTTAAAACAAGGCTATACCAAACTGGACCGTTTAATTCCGAATTCAGAAGTAGAGAATCTAAGGGTCTTGTATAATGATTTGCTACATGATAAGGAGCGTACAATGGGTTTACGTAGCGATTTAGGAGGGGGAGAAGGCGGTACCGTTGAAAAAATCACCCAGATTATGCGGCCAAGTATGGTTGAACCTAAGTTGTCGGAAACTATTTCCTATCAACTGGCTTTGGATCATGTAAAAGATATGTTGGGTGAGGATATGGAGCTCGATTTCGATATGCTTATCAACAAAGCACCCCAGACCAACACCCCAACACCCTGGCATCAGGATGCCGCCTATTGGATAAAGATGCCTGACAAACGATCGGCCAGTTGTTGGATCGCATTGGATGAGGTCTACGAAGAAAACGGCTGTATGTGGTTCATTCCTAAAGATGGAGATACTATTTTACTGCATAAGCATTACACCGAAGGCGGTGCCTTGCAATGCGAAGCAGATGAGAAAAATGCCGAATGTATTCCTTTAAAACCAGGGGGCTGTACGTTTCATGATGGCTTTACCCTTCATTTTAGTAAAGGCAACACCACAGATTCGCATAGGCGCGCATTAATCCTTAATTTCAGGCCTAAGGCAATGATCCAGTTGGAGCGGGAGCAGGGAGTGGATCATACCGGGGAACGAAAAGTGCGGAACAAATAGCCTATGGAAATAAAATGGATATACCCAAGATGGGGCAGTGCCCACATGGATTGGAAAGTTTTTTTGAACAACGTCAAGGAACATGGCTATAACGGGGTGGAAATAGATTTGCCATTGGGTCAGGAAAAGAAAGAAATCGTAGCCATGTTAACCGATTTTGAGCTGGACTTTGTGGGGCAGCATTGGCAGACACAGGAAGTGGATTTTGAGAAGCACGAAGAGGAGTACAAACGGCATTTGTTCAATTTGGCCGAGGAAAAGCCTTTGTTGATCAATTCACATACAGGGCGGGATTTCTTTTCTTTTGAACAGAATATGGAGTTGATTAAACTTGCCCATGAGGTGGAGGAAGAAACGGGTGTTCCCATTGCCCATGAAACCCATCGGTCCCGATTTCCATTTGCGGCCCATGTTTGCAAGCAATATTTGCATGAAATTCCATCTTTAAAGTTGACTTCGGACCTTTCCCATTGGTGCTGCGTTGCGGAAACTCTATTAGAGAACCAGCAAGAGGCTGTGGGTTTGGCTATCAAACATACCTACCACATCCATGCTCGGGTAGGTTCCTCCCAAAGTCCTCAGGTGATTGACCCAAGGGTTGATACCTACAAAGAAGAATTATCCCAATTTAAAAGTTGGTGGAAGGCCATGTTGGAAAACGCAAAAGCAAATGGAAGGCCGTATATCACCATCGCTCCCGAATATGGCCCGCTACCGTATGCTTTGCAACACCCACAAACACAAGAATTATTGGGAGATCAATGGGAAATCAACCAGTTTATCCGAAAGGAAATCGAAGATTTATGGGATTAGGCGTGGCTCCAATTGTTGGGGTCATCGCTGTCGTTGGGTGAAAGTCCTAAGATATCCCCTTGGGTATCCACACCTAGACCGACGACACTTCGGTTTACATAATTAAAATAACTGACCACTTGATTGACTTCCAAGATTTCACCTTCGGTGAATCCTACTTCCCGTAGGCCTTCAATATCTTGCTCAGTGATATCTGTGTGGTTTAGGGTAAGTTTTTTGGCATACCTGCTACCCGCATAAAATTTGGTGGAAAAGAAGTCCGGAAGGGTATTCCCAAGGACAGATTCCTTGAAAGTATCTGCTCTGGAATCATCACCCAATAACCTTTTAAAGCCCTCAAAATGGTGATGAAAACAATAATCACATTGGTTGAGATGGCTCACATAAGTGCCCAAAGCTTCCAAATACCATTTGGGCAAGGTGTTGTTGGAATTGTGGAGCACATTTTTATAGAGCGCCATGTGACCAACCAAGGTATGTGGTCGCAAGCTGTGGATGAGCAATACGTTGTCCACATTGTTGTTGGGGCCTTTTACCCGGTCATAAATTCGTTTGAGTTCCTTGTTGGCTTCCTCGTAGCCGATAACTTTGATCCAGCTCATTAATACATGGTGTTGGGGTTGGCGGATTCTTTTGGAATTTGCTGGATGGCATCCCAATGCTCACAGATTTTTCCATTTTCATCAAATCGGAAAAAATCCATGGTCACGTATTGGTCATTGCCCGGCCAGGTTTGGTGGGTGTGCAAGGCGACCAAATTGCCTTCGGCAATACAACGCACAAATTCGATGGATTTCTCTGGATATTCAGCCTGCATCCGTTCAAAATAGTTGATAAACCCTTGGGTGCCATCGGCAACATCTGGGTTGTGTTGGATGTATTCCTTTCCAACATATTGCTCAACCGCACCTTTTGGGTCGCCCATATAGGCGGTTTTGTAAAAGGCTATGGCGTTTTGTTTGTTTTGTTCTAAATCCATATTTATATGTTTATATATCGTCAGTTCGAGTAGGTTTTTGATAGAAAATCGTGTCGAGAACTCATTTGGCCAAGCTCGTCAACCCGCCTGCCGGACGGGCAGGTTCGAGTTTTTCCAAAGGAAAAGTATCGAGAATGAGGGATTTGCCATATAAAATTCTTGTTTCCGATACAATTTTTTCAGCGATAAACTGAAAAAATCACTCAAACTGACGAATTTCAATAAATAAGCTGTCAAAGAATATTTCTAATATCCGTCCAATTGATCAATTGAATGTCATCCTTGGCAATTTGAGCCTTGGCAAAATCGCTGGTAAAAAAATCAAAATCTATCTGTCGCCATTCCGAACCAAAGTTAGGATGGTTCACCGTAACCCCCTGCATTTCCTGTTCGTCAAAAGCTGGATGAATCAAGATTACGTTGAAGCCTTCTACCAAGTCATCAAAAACACCTGCGTAATAGTCCCACAATTGACCCTTTTCAAAATACGAAATATCCCCAATGTGGACTTTGTCCACTGGAATAGCCTCGGGTTTTATCGGACTACCTTCATTCAGGCCCACCATATCGGATAATTCACGACTACGCTGTACAGGAAGCTTGTAATGCAGTCCCAATTCCTTATAGACTTCAAATAAATCAGGGCGACTTCCCACACTATACATGTGCGAATCCAAATGGGAAGGGGAGAGGTCGTAGGCGAGGAACTTTTCAATTTGGGCGGTGAGTTCCTTGCGGACATCTTCGGCGGTGGCATGTTCCCGAACTTGTTCCCTTTTTTTATAGAAATGCCCATTGGAATCTATCAGGGAAGGTACTTCAGAAACGGGCAACACGGGGCCAAACTTATAGTTTTCCCATTCGCAAGTGAGGGTAAGGTGCACCCCATGGTCAAACTGAAGATTTTGTTTTGTCCACTGCGCCATTTCGTAAAACCAAGGGCAGGGCACCATAATGCTACAGGAGTTTACAAGACCATTTTGCAAAGATTGCATTGTGGCCATATTCTCTGAATGGGAGAGTCCAGCGTCATCAGCATGAATCATCAAAAGTTTGGTGTTGGCTGGGTAACCTAATTTTTGGGCGAGGTTCATTCGGTTAATTTTGAATGATGAATTATGGATTTTGAATTATCTCAATGCTTGTTTAGAGGCAATGATATCTTTTATTGTCCGCTTGCTTATCCCACTATTAAGTCCTTTTTCAATTTCCATCTTCAATTTCACAAGAGCTTTGTCCCCATAAGGATAATTTTCTGATTTCATTTTCATATCATTTATTTTTCAGTTTAATAAATCCTTCTTTTAGCTTGATAAAAATTGTGCTAACAGACCTGTTGGAATTGTATTGCGATGAATTAGGATTTTGTAGAAACAAGAAGCTCCCTGATATCCACATCAAGGAATTTTGCAATCTGGTACAAATTTTCAACCGAAGGTTGTACATCATTTGTGCACCAACGAGATACGGTCTGCTCAGTTTTATCTAGGTGTTTTGCCAACGCTTTGGAGGTCACATCTTTCTCTGCAAGTACTGCTTTAATGCGATTGTAATTTATTTTATCCATAGAGGAAGTCTACACTTGGGATTCTAAATATACATCCTCCAGAATTTTCGAATTCACATTATAATTAACATTTAAAATTCATAATTAAACATTAAAAATAATAAAATATACATATAAAGTTAATTAATTACTATATTTAAAAAATATCCCAAATCAAATATTATGCGCAAAAAAATGACCAAGGCCGATTTACAAGCCCTTGTGGATGCCCAACAGAAAAATCTAAGTATGCTGCACGGACTTTTTATTTCCCTTAGACAGCAAAACGAAATCTTGCACCATACCAATGTGAAGTTACGGGAGGAGGTTTTGGAGTTGAAGGAGAAATACAGCTTAAATAATGGTAAAAGGTGATTTTATTCAGGGCAATACTTTCCCAGAGCTTCTATAACCATCCAATTATTGTCACCTAACGAAATGGCTTTTTCAATATCCTTGCAGATTTTATTCAAATCGGATTCAGGAATTTCGGCTGATTTAGATGTCATAACTGTCACCTCTTTGGTTTTCATTAAAGCTCGGTTGTCTTGAAACTCATATTTTCTGATGAGGGCAAAGGCTCGATTGGCATATGCGTTGGTGAAATGGGGTTCTATCTCCAAGACTTTATTGAAGTCCAGAATCGCTTTATCAAATTCTAAATTGTTCAGAAATGCCGTTCCCCTAGCGAAATAGCCATCGACCCAATTTGGTTTGACCTCAATACACTTCGAATATTTCTTTATAGCATATTTAAATTCGCCTTGTTTATAATAGTTCTGTCCTTGTTTATAAGCTTCATATACCTTATCGGTGTCCTTATTTTTTTGATAAACTCCATTTTTATAAGTGACTTTACCTTTTAGTTCCCCTGTTGAATAATAGGAGACGGATGTGCCATCCATGTTTCCATTTTCATCAAAAGTAGATTGTTGTTTAAGCTGCCCATTGGGATGATACATTTCCCAAACACCTATTTTTTTACCATTTTTCATGATTCCCTTTTGAATCAATGTCCCATCTTCCGAAAAATGTTGCTCCAATCCATTGGAAATTCCATGTTCATATTCTATTTCATCCGATATATTACCATTGAGGTGATACATTAAACGTTTGCCCTTAAGCCTACCATTGAAGAGGGTACCCTCTCCCTGTTTTGAACCATCCAGATAATAGTCTATAAACCGACCTGAATATGGCTCTTGGCTGTCTTTAAAATACCAAACTCCGTTTGTTTTGATCATTAGATTGGTGGTAGGAATGGTTTTAATACTGTCAGGTCTCTGAGCATACTTTTTTGTGAACACATATATTATTCCATCTAAATTGGGATAGCCCAAATTGGCGATGTGTTGTTTGTCTTTTAGGGTCTCAACACGATCTATTTGCTCTTGGGTTAAAGTTCCGAACCCCTCTTTTGGTTCTTCAATTATCGGTACTGAATCCACCACATAGAGCATATTTTCTTGGGAATTCTGACCGAGCAGAACCGATATATTTACTAGGAAAAAAAGGTTGAAAATTTTCAGCTTGTCCAAAATTGTTCTGATGTTATTGGGCATAAATATTTAAATCATTCAACATTTATTTAGTTTTCTCCACCAAACTCCCATCTGGGTATTGGGCAAACCGCCCTTTATCCTGATCATGCACATTATCGGGGTAGGGCCAGGGCCAGCCACCAAACTGGGTCAGACGGTATTCCTCCATAGCCTGTTGGATTTCCTCTTCGGTGTTCATTACAAAGGGGCCATATTTGGCCACGGGCTCATCTATAGGTTGCCCTTGTAACATTAAAAAATGGGCTTTCTCAGAACCGATTTTGATGGTTACTTCTTGGAATGGATCTAACGCAATTCCAAAATTGGGATTCACCTTTCGGTCGCCAATAAAAATTTCGGAACCTTCGTAAAAATAAAGTGTCCGTGTAGCCAAGGAGCCTATTTTGGGCAAGGTGTATTCCGTTTCCGCATCCACATGAATGTTCCAAATGGCCACTTCGTGTTCGTTTTTGGCCGCCCAGGAATTTGGTGCCGGGTCATTGGCTTGGGTGCCCTTGTAGTTGCCTGCAATTACTTTTACATGTGCATTGCCCTCGTCAATAACGGGAATATCCTCGTGCCAAAGCATTTTAAAATGGGGTTCCACAAATTTATCGGCCTTGGGCAGGTTCAACCAAATTTGGAACAGTTCCAATGGATTGTCCTTATCTGTGTTGAGCAAAGGGAACATTTCGGAATGTTGTACGCCACGGCCTGCCGTCATCCACTGCACATCGCCTTGACCAAAGCGCCCAGCAGCGCCCAAGGAATCGGAATGATCGCAAAAGCCTTTGTTGACTATGGTGATGGTTTCAAATCCGCGATGGGGGTGGTATGGAAAACCTGGAATGGTCTGCCCGTGGTACATGCGCCACCCATCTTTAATGGTAAAATCGTTACCGATATTTCTACCCTCCAACAGTTTTGGATCCGGGCCCAATTCTCCGTTACCCTTTGGGTAATGATCCAAATGGTACACACAGAATAAAAATGGGTCTTGGGTCTGCCAAGGGAAACCCAAGGGGAAAGTTTGTAAAATAGGATCTGGCATAGCTTTTTTTATTTGGTTCTATTGTCTTCTTGAGCGTGAGCGAAAGATCTCAGCTAGGGTTAATTGTGTTTTGCGTCATTGATTTCAATCCAATAGCCCTCAGGGTCTTGGAGGTATATTTGAAGAACGCCATCCGTGCGATGATCGCTAATGCGTCCTTCTTTTCCCTTCCAATCATAAAAGGGCACTTCTTTTTCTTTTAAATGCGATATGAGGTCTTCCAAGTTTTGGGTGGACAGGCATAGGTGCAAGCTCTTATCCCTTTCAAAATCCTTAAATTCTTCCCTAATCAAATGTAATTGGGTATGTCCGGCAATGCGGAACCAACGACGATTGGGATTGTTTCCTGGGAACGGGATTTCTTCCAGTTTTAGAACATCCCGGTAATAATCACCCATAGTCCCAATGTCCTTTACGGGGATGGCCTTATGGTCAAACTTAAAGTCAAAACCAGCTTTGGGAACTGCTTTAAATTGGGTTTTCAGATACACCTGTTTCCATTCCCCATTGTCATAACTTCCGATGGTCAGATTATAGGTGTTGTCATCAACGTACTCCCAAATATCAGTCACCACAGACTTTCCATAATCGTAGGTATAAATTAAATCCTTGCCCTTGGCTACAACAGTCCCTTTGGTTACTCCTCCAAAAACATCGAATTCCCAGAACTTTATAGTTCCAGAATCTTTGTCATATTTACGAATCCCATGATTCCTGGGGCCGTAGGTAGTCCGTTCTTGGTTGGTATGCCCATCGGCCTCTGCAATTACAAGCACGTTGTTTATGTCGTATCTAAAAGTAATGTCTTGCTTAAAGACTGAACCATCTCCCCAGTTTCCTTCCGCACTCCAAGTTTTTCCAATAAAGGGGTCAAACATGGATAAGTGGTTTTCCTGACCTTGCAAGTGTAGTAAGCCTGCAAAAAGCAGGCTTAACAATGTGATTTTTTTCATTTGGTTTTTAGTTGTTTCCAATAGGGGGAGGACCATCTATCATGGCCTCGTATTTTTCATCCCCTTTTCGGGTTTTAAATTCCTCCTTGACCTTAGTTACCAGTTTTGGATTTTCGAATAGATCTGCCATGGTCATGGCCATAGCCTTGGTGGCGTAGACCATTCCTTTATGTCCAATACTCATTCCGCCACAGGCTACCACCGCCCAAGAATGCCAAGGCGTATCTTTGGGAGCCACGGTAACACTAAGATTGATGTTGGGAACATTCCAGCTTACATCCCCCACATCAGTAGAACCACCTCCAGGATTCTTTTCCGTTTCCCTTAGAGGTTCAATCTTACTGTCCATGCCTACTTCAGGTTTTCCGGTGGCTTTTTGTATACCTTTTCCGAAAGCAATTTCTTCTTCGGTATAGGTGATTGGCCCTAGCAATTCCAAGTTTTTTTGCATGATTTCACCTCCTGCACGATTTACAAGTACTTCGTAAATTCCAGAAACCAACGAGATTTTATAATCCACATCGGCCATGATGGCAGCGCCCTCGGCCATTTTCTTGACCCGTTCATAGGTGGGAAGCATTACTTTTCTTTTGGGATCACGAACCCTTACCCAAATTTTGGAATAATCTGGAACCACATTCACGACCTGTCCACCATCCTGTATATGGTAATGGATACGAGAGGTAGGTTTGATATGCTCACGGTAATAGTTCATTCCGGTAGTGTAAAGCTCAAGTGCATCAGAGGCACTACGTCCGTTCCAAGGGTCGGCTGAGGCATGAGCTGCCTGACCATAAAACTCCACGATAAAATCAATAAGGGATAATCCACTTTGTACATCGGCTTCAATATTGGCTCCAGGATGCCAGCTCACGTTTACGTCTACATCGTCCCAGAGTCCAGCTTCTACCATCCAAACCTTGGCAAAATACTTTTCCTCGGCAGGGGTACCCAAAAACTTAACGGTGCCTTGGAGTTTACCAGATTCAATTTGTTCTTTAATAGCGATGGCGGCACCCAAACTAGCAGCACCAAACATATTATGGCCACACCCATGTCCCGGAGCTCCATCGATTCTGGGATCCTTGGTAGGCACTGTTTTTTGCGACAGGCCGGGAAGGGCATCAAACTCACCCAAAACACTAATGACCGGCTTACCGGAGCCATAGGTAGCGGTGAAGGCAGTGGGAATATCAGCAACGCCACGAGTGACTTTAAGTCCTTTTTTTTCAGCATAATCCGCAAGAACTTCTGCAGATTGGGATTCATTGAAAGCTGTTTCGGCCAAGGCCCAAATGGAATCGCTTATTTGGATTAGATTTTCTTTATGATTTTCCACGGATGCCACAATGGCTTTTTTAGTGGAATTCATTTTTTGTGCATTTAGGCTTACGGAAAGCAAACCAAGTAACACAAGGGTAGAGAGTTGTTTCATTATAGTGATATTTGAATTAGTCCAATGGTAAATTTCAGCTGGTAGTCCCAAGCTAAAAAGATGGTCTATCCGTTAGGATATAAACGAATACTAAAAATACTGAAAAAGCATTAACCGACCGCCGCTTTATACACTTTTAGACAGCGCTCTCTGGCCATTTGATGATTCACCATTTCTGGGGGATAGCTAAGTTCTTGAAATTCAGGCACCCATTTTTTAATATACTTCCCTTGTGCATCAAATTTGGTAAGCTGATGTGTGGGATTGAAAATCCGGAAATAGGGAGCGGCATCTACCCCGGAACCTGCAGCCCATTGCCAATTGCCCACATTGCTGGCCAATTCATAGTCCAATAGTTTAAGGGCAAAATAGGCTTCTCCCCAACGCCAGTCAATCAACAGATGTTTGCATAAAAAACTGGCCACTACCATCCGAACCCGGTTGTGCATGTATCCTGTGGAATTTAGTTGCCGCATACCAGCATCCACCAGTACATACCCGGTTTTTCCTGTTTTCCAAAGATTAAACTCGGCTTCGCTGTTTCGCCATGAAATATTATCATATTTGGGTTTAAAAGCTTTGGTGACGGTGTGTGGAAAGTGCCATAGAATCTGCATAAAAAATTCACGCCAAATAAGCTCGCTTAAAAAGGTCTTGTTTTCTGATTTTATGGCTGCCCGCACAACCTCTCGGACGGATATGGTTCCAAACCTTAAATGGGGGCCGAGTCGGGAAGTACCTTTATCCAAGGATGGAATATTTCGGGTTTCCTCGTAGTTGTTGATTATACCTTCATCCAGAATAAAATCCGCTACTTGCATCTTGGAACGTTCAAAACCAAGAGCGTCCAAATCAAGGAACGGAAGTCCTTCTGATTCATAGAACTTGTGGATATTATCGGAATCGTACTTTTTTAAATGTACAGATGGATTGAAAAGCGCCATCCACCGTCTTTTATAAGGCGTGTAAACTTTGTAGGGGAGTCCACCTCCATTACGTATCTCGTCCTTTTCAAAAATGACCTGGTCTTTATAGGTTTTGAAAGCTACCTTATGCTGATGTAGTAAGTCCTTAATTTCTTGATCTCGTTTTACGGCATAAAGCTCGTAGTCATGGTTGGTGAATACCGAGTTTATTGGATACTTTTTGAGTAGTGCGTCAAAAACTTCCGTGGGATTACCATGGTAAATACCAATACCGCTGTTATGATGGTTGTTTAACTCACGATTTAGTTGACACAATTGGTCGTGAATGAAAGTCACCCGGGCATCGGCTTTGGGCAGTGCATCCAATATTTCGGTGTCAAATATGAATATAGGTAATACACGCAATCCACTTTCAAGGGCATGGTATAAGCCTGTATTATCTTCCAGACGCAGGTCACGCCTAAACCAAAATATGGCAATGGACTCACTCATTAGTACGAATTAACAATTGGTTGGCTTAGCGATATAACTTTCGGGGTAAAGTGCTAAACAGTTTTTAAAACCAAGAATTGGTCGTCGGTTTGGGGTTCACCGAATAAATTTTCCAGCTTTTGCTTGCGATATTCAAAAATCTGGTTCAGTTGCCGTTTGATAAATAGAGAATGCATCAATTCACCAATAAACCCAAAAGGCAGTGCGTAATCCACAATATCTTCCATTAGGACACCATTTCCGTGTTCTTTGATAAAATGTTTGTGATGCCAAAATGCATAAGGCCCACGGCGTTGCTCATCCACAAAATAATGACCATGTTCCATATGCGTAATTTCGGTTACCCAACGCACCTTGAAGTAGGGGAAGGGTCTAACGGTATATGAAATGATTTGACCTGGAAACATTGGCCTATCGGTACCCGAAAGAATCTTGAAATCCATGTGTGATGGGGTAATGGAACTGAGATTTTCAGGATTGGAAAGAAATTCCCAAGCTTCCATCAAACTGATGGGAAGAAACTGTTTTGAATGGAGCTTATGTAATTGCATAATATCAAAGATACTAAAAATGTTTAACATGATTATAAAAAAGTTAAACAAAATACCAACTCGATTGATTAACAGTATATTATACCAAAATTGTAACTTGGAAGATATAATTAAAGGTTGACTGCAATGAAATGTTTATGTCAAATACTTTTGTCTTTCTTGCTAGTATCCGCAGCACATGGGCAAATTAGCTTGGAAAAGATTGCTGATTTACCTGGGACCATCAACGAGACCTCCGGACTTATATACTTTGACGGCAAATTAATTAGCCATAATGATTCTGGTAGTGATGCAGCACTTTATGAACTTGACCCGGCGGATGGTTCTATAATTAGGACGGTGGCCTTGACCAACGCAACTAACATAGACTGGGAAGATTTAACCCAGGATTCAAATTACATCTATATAGGGGATTTTGGTAATAGCAAAGGAGACCGGACCGATTTGACGATTTATAGAATTACAAAATCAGATTATCTTACCTCAAACACGGTTTTTGCCGAGGAAATACACTTTTCTTATGAGGACCAAACCAATTTTACTTCGGATTCTTTTGGCAATTGGGATGCGGAGGCCATGGTTAAGTACGATGACAATCTTATAGTTTTTACCAAACAATGGAAAGATTTGGGGACTGTTGCCTATCGAATTCCCAGCACCCCGGGAACCCATAGTGCAGTCCGTTTAGATACATATCAAGTGGACGGATTGATTACTGGAGCTACTTATGATGCCGATACCGAGCAGCTCGTTTTGGTGGGATATTCACAACTATTGATGCCCTTCTTGGTACAAGCGGAACAACCCCAAGAACCTGCTATTTTTTCTGGGACAATAGCCAAGACATCATTGAATATAGGTATAAATCAGATTGAAGGGGTGACACAATTCAACAATACCTATTACCTAAGTTCTGAGCAGGTTAGAAGACTCATACCTCCAATTTCGGTACCGTCTAGTCTGTTTTCATTGACTTTTTCTGAAGCGCCTACACCAGATCCAGACCCCAACCCCAAACCTGAACCTGAATCACCTACCGGGGGTGAAAGGGAACAGGACCTTATCTTGTATCAGCCCATGGGCACTTTGACCCTTGACTATAATTTGAATGAAGGAACAGATCTCTTTGGATATGCTATATTTGATCTTGGTGGAAAGAAGATTTTGGTTCATGATTTTAATTCCAAACCTCAGGGCTCTATTGACACCTCTTTTTTGCAACCTTCAATTTACTTCATATCATTCCATCTCAGGAGTGGGAGAATTGCGAAACCCTTTATCATAAAATAGTCCGATTTCTTTTATGGATTTCTTAACAAGCCCAACCTCCCTTAATATTTAGCTTTGTTATACTAACGAATCTAAAACACTATTTAAAAATGAAAAAATTAGCATTATTTGTATTTGTAGCACTCCTAACGGTTTCCATGGAAGCACAGATAGACACTCCTGCGCCAAGTCCAAGTTCTGTACTTAAGCAAAAGGTGGGCTTGACCGATGTTACCTTGGATTACTCCAGACCTTCCATGCGTGGCAGAACCATTTTTGGTGATTTGGTGCCTTACAATAAGTTGTGGAGAACAGGGGCCAACTACTATACCAAAATCAGTTTTAGTACTGATGTGACCATTGCGGGTCAGGATGTAAAAGCTGGAACCTATTCCATTTTCACAAAGCCTTCTGCTGAAAACTGGGAGGTATTCTTTTATACCGACACCCAGGGTGGTGGCGTACCCAGCGATTGGGATGATAGCAAGGTGGTTGCAAAAACCACTTCTCCGGTATATAAAATGCCCATGGCTGTGGAAACCTTTACCATTAGCATTGATGACTTGAAAACTTCAGGTGCTAACCTTGGTTTCATTTGGGAAAACACCTATGTAGCGGTTCCGTTTGGAGTTCCAGCTGATGCTACTGTGATGAAGTCCATTGAAAAAACTTTGGCAGGTCCTGGTTTCGGGGAATATTACACGGCTGCAGTCTACTATTTGAATGAGGGCAAAGACATTAACAAAGCCAAAGAGTGGATGGAAAAAGCCATGTCCATGACCGACAATCCAAGATTTTGGCAGTTGCGCCAACAATCTTTGATCTACGCCAAGGCAGGTGACAAAAAAGCAGCTATTGAATCGGCAAAACAATCGTTGACCAAAGCTGAAGCAGCTGGTAATGGAGATTACGTAAAAATGAATAAGGATTCCTTAAAGGAATGGGGAGCACTTTAGTAGCTTTCACTTAAGATTTTGAACCCACGCTTGCGTGGGTTTTTTTATGTCTTGACTGGAGGTTTCCCTAGCAAACCATCAAAACTCTCGATTACAATGGCCAAGACAATGACCAAAGCACAACCAAAGGCATTAAGCCACAGATACGACATCCAGTCCATATACCAACCGATAATCACAATGACTTGGGTTACAATAGCGGCAACAAAAACAGAATTACCCCTTACAAACTTAACAAAGAAGGCCAACATGAATATACCCAATACATTCCCGTAGAAAATGGAACCGATAATGTTTACTAATTGAATCAGATTGTCAAAAAGGTTGGCCACACAGGCAATGATGATGGCCATAATCCCCCATAACAATGTAAATCCTTTGGTGGCCAAAACATAATGTTTTGGATCCTTTTCCTCCTTGTTGTTTCGTTTGTACAAATCCAAAGCCGTAATGGTTCCCAATGCATTCAATTCGGAAGCAGTGGAGGACATTGCTGCTGAAAGGATCACAGCCAGCAATAATCCAATAAGCCCCGTAGGTAAATTATCTAGGATAAAATGGATAAAAACATAGTCCTTGTCGTTGGTTTCAACAGAACCATCCGCTTGCGCAATAAGGGTTTTGGCAGCATCTCGATTGGCTCGTTCCCGTTGGTTGATTTTCATGATATCCAATTCGGCCTGCTGAATGGCATTGTATTCCTTCAATGCAAGGGCAGAGGAGAAGCTTTCTTGCGCTTTTTTCTTTTCTTGCTCCAAGGCCAAATGCCCCTCTTCCAAAAGCTCATAATCCACAGCATATTTTGATTCTTTTACGGCTTCGGTAGCAGCAGGATTGAAATTAAGCGGGGAGGCATTGTACTGATAAAAAACAAAAACCATGGTTCCCACCAAAAGGATAAAAAATTGCATTGGAATCTTGAAGATGCCGTTAAAAATCAATCCTAATTGACTTTCACGAACCGATTCTCCGGATAAGTAGCGCTGCACTTGGCTTTGATCCGTTCCGAAATAGGCCAATGCCAGAAAGAATCCTCCGGTAATACCACTCCAGAAAGTGTACCTATTGTTGGTGTCAAAACTGAAATCCAAGATTTGGAGCTTGTCATTGGCTCCGGCAATTTTTAGGGCTTCACCAAAGGACACCCCGTTGGGAAGGGAACCTAAAATGAAAAAGAAAGCGAAAAACATGCCCACCATGATAATAAACATCTGTTGCTTTTGGGTGACGCTTACTGCCTTGGTTCCTCCAGTAACGGTATAGATAATAACCAGGATGCCAATAATGATGTTTAAGGTTCTTAAGTCCCAGCCCAATACAGCTGATAAGATAATGGACGGAGCAAAAATCGTAATTCCAGCTGCCAACCCTCTTTGAACCAAGAACAAAATGGCAGTCAATGACCTTGTCTTCAGGTCAAATCGACCTTCAAGCATTTCATAGGCCGTATAGACCTTAAGTTTTCTATAGATGGGAATAAAGACCAAACAGATGACAATCATGGCCAAGGGCAATCCAAAATAGAACTGTACAAAGCCCATCCCATCATGGAATGCTTGCCCAGGAGTAGATAAAAAGGTAATGGCACTGGCTTGGGTTGCCATAACGGACAATCCTATGGTCCACCATTTGGCATCATTTCCGCCAAGAACATAGTCTTCCACATTTTTACTTCCACGGGTTTTCCATACACCGTAGACTACAATAAAAAGCAGCGTACTGCCCAGAACAATCCAATCTAATATCCCCATTAAGGTTTAGGTATTAAGGGTCATGATGAAGTAGAAAATCAAAATGTAAATGAAGTTGAGCAGCAATACAATGGAGTATTCCCGTTTCCAAACCCATTTATTTTCCATGTTATCCTTTGACATTACTATCCGTTTTGACTTCGCTCTTACCTATGGACAACATGTTGGCGAAAAGTTTGTATGCACCTGAAACCCCAGCCGGAAGCTCCCTGAAAAAGCTCAAACCTGTGTATATGTAATGGCCTTCTCCGTAGGGGGCAACCAACAGGCTTCCTTCTTTGGCCTCCTCGCCCTCATCCGTCATGGAGAGTACAGGGGTGAACTCAGGACTCCACTCTTTTGGGAAGTAGAGACCTCTTTCCTGTACCCAGCCGTCAAAATCACTTTCTTTAATGGTATTTGGAAAATTGACCAAGGAATGATTGTTGGCAATGATACTTACTGTTGCGTTTTCATCCGTTACACGATCTCTAGAAAGGGTAAGGTCATAGGGCGCAATGTTTTCAAACTGCTTGCTCCATCTACCAGCGGTGTTGTATTGAACAATCATGTTACCACCATTTTGGACATATTCGAATAAAACAGGTTGTTTAAATTTTAGGGATTCCACTACATTATAGGCCCTAATCCCAACTACTACCGCATCATATTTGTCCAACGACCCACTTTGGATATCATTGGGGTCTATAGTATGGACTTGATAGCCAATTTGCTTTAAGCTTTCCGGCACTTTGTCTCCAGCTCCCATGATATATCCTATATGCTCACCTGATTTCTGGATGTTCATCCGGACCACTTTGGCTTCTGCAGGAAGTAAGATAGATTGTTTGGGAACATGGTCATAGGCGATTTCAACAAGTTCTTGATCAAATGTCTGTCCTTCAAGATGGGCTACGGCCTTGATCTTACCCTCATGATCCCCAGCAGGGGGGGTTATTTTAAAAACAATGGCTTGTTCCTGTCCCTTTTGATTTATGGAAAAGGGAGAATTTCTTGGGGAAACTACCCATCCTTCGGGATGTTGGAGCTCCAGTGTTCCCGAGACATTGTTTTTACCAGCCCGTACATGCACCAATACATCTCTGGAAGTAGGGTCAGAGAAGATCAATACCTCCTCCGAAATTTTGGAGGTTACTTGGGGAAGAATCGCAAAGGGCTCATATAATTCCCCTTTATCTGGTTTGGAATACCTATGGATAATCGGTTTTTTGAAATCGATTGTAGACCCAGAGAAATCCAAGCTAAAGTTTGCCGTAAATGCGCTTGGATTTTCTGCTTTACCTATCATATTTTGATCCGAAACCTTGTACATACCAAGGCTCCAAGGAGTAGTTAGCCAATAAGGACTGGAGTTTCCTAGATTATTATTGACCAAAATATCCAAGCTCAAGGTTTCTTTTTTGTTGTTGGACAACTCAAGATTGGGTTCCAATTTTTCTGTGGATTCCAAAACCGAAACTTCCTGAAGTTTGATTTGCTGGGTACTTCGATTCACTATTTCTATATTGAGCTTGGCTTGATCACCGACGGTTGTTGAACCTGAATCAGCACTAACCTCCATATATAATCCAGCACAATCAAGGATAAGTTCCTGTAGCGCTTCGGATTTTAAATTTTTCCAATGTTCGTCTTCAACTGCTTGCAATAATTGATACGCTTGAACGAGGTCTGGAACGTGGACTGAGGGATTGGAATAGTTGAAGTTTTCCTCCACTTTATAAAGGATATCACCAATTGCTTTACCACCCTTAATCCGCGACCAAGTGGTGTTGATTCCATCAAATAAATTGTTGGTAGCCGGAAGATCACCTTTCAACAGTTCCACATATTCGTCTTGACTACCTCTTGTAGTAACTCTTCCGAAACCTTGGCATAAATGGGAACTACTGGCCATGGATGCTATTTCGTTGTTGGACAAACCCAGTTCAGGATAGTATACCCCTACATCCAAGTTCAGCATTTTGGATTTATCTGCTTTTTCAAAGTTTTCTCTACTCCCATAAAACCACCACGAGGTATTAAAAAATACACGTTTGGGTTGCCAGGTTGAGGTTAATTCCAATTGTTCCGGATAAGCATTCGAATCGTTGGCCAAATCAAAAGCTTCCACACTCAGCATAGCTGAGGAAGTATGGTGTCCGTGTGTTGTTCCAGGAGTTCTGTGGTCAAATCGATTAACAATAACATCTGGCTTAATATTCCGAATAGCCCATACCACATCACCCAATACTTTATCCTTGTCCCAAATCTTAAGGGTTTCCGTTGGGTGCTTCGAATACCCAAAATCATTGGCCCGGGTAAACCATTGTTCCCCTCCATCAATACGTCTAGCCGCTAGAAGTTCCTGGGTTCGCAGTACGCCCAAAAGTTCCCGAAGTTCGGAACCAATTAAGTTCTGTCCTCCGTCGCCACGGGTAATGGAAAGATAGGCTGTTCTGGCCTTATCGTGATTGGACAAATAGGAAATCAATCGGGTATTTTCGTCATCTGGATGCGCCGCTACATAAAGGGCGGTTCCCAAGAAGTTCAGTTTCTGAAGTTTGTGATGAATTTCCGTTGAAGAAGGTTTGTCCGGTGCTTGGGAAAATAAAGCTGTGGAAAAGCAAATGACGCTTAATAAGCCAACCCAATATTTTTGCATACCTGATTATTTTGGTGGTTGCGCCAAATATAGAAAGATTAGCCCCAGCCCAAATGCAATTTAGAACATCTTTAACAAGCCATAGACAGCATAAAAATAGGTGATTTATAGACCTAGACTATCCCTTAAGACCATGTCATCATTACTGTTTTGTCCCCAATAGGCTGTTTTAATGGATTTTAACTTGGTAGCTTTCGTGGTCATCTGTTTGGCCTTGGGACCAAACCCACTTTTAAAGGTTTCCGTCCAACTTTCAACGCTATGTGGAAAATCGGTGGTAAAAGTAATGGCCAAGCTACGCTCTAGTTCAGGGTAGTTGATGGTATAAGTGGTCAAACCTTCACCTTGCGCAATTTCCGCCGTGGCATCATAGGCCTTTAAGGGTTTATGTCGTAGACGGGCAAATTCAAGGGACGGGATTATTTGGAGTTCACCTACAGGTAAATCCTGTGGATTGATTCTAATTTTATTCCAAATTTCGTTTTCCAGGATGTTTTTCCGCAAGTTGAGGTTTTGGTCAGCCTCGGACTCAAAATAGGAGTGCGAGGTGAATTCAAAATCATTTCTATTGTTGATTTGGGAATATACGTGTCCACACCACTCTTGCATGGATAGACTGGTCTTGATTGCATGCTGATTATCGTAAACAGGATAAAAAGTACTGCTCATCACCGAATAGGGATAGATTCCGGTGAGATAGTTTTTGGTGGCGTTAAGTTTCAGAACAGATACATTACCTTGATTATTGCCATCTGCTTTTACTTGTTTTTCTGGTAAAAAGGGTTCGGTAACATAGATTAAAACAGCTGTTCCGTCCCTAAGTTCACCGTAACGGGCCTGCTCCAGTTTGTACGAAGTTATTTCCGCATTTCCAGAGTACCAGTAGGATTTAAAGTCTTCGGACAACTTCTTTTTAGGTTTTTTGGGCTTCGCAACCGCCTTTTCGGCATTCAGGGGATTTTCTTTGTTGGACGCCTTGGTGGCATCTACACAGGAATAGATGATTGAAGCGCTCAAAATCCCCAAAAAAGTAAATTTGTACACGTTTTTCATGGCAGTAAATTTCTTTAAAGTTACGAATGAATAGCTAGGAAACCAGTTGCATTAACGTTTTGTAAACTAAATGGGTAGGTAGACCAACTACATTGGTATAAGAACCCTGGATTTCCGAAATTCCAACCATCCCAATCCACTCTTGAATTCCATAGGCCCCTGCTTTGTCAAAGGGTTGGCATTGCTCTATGTAATATTGGAGCTCCTCATTACTAAAATCCATGAACTTTACGTGGGTGGTAGCGCTAACCACTTTTTGCTGTTTTGCCGTGGTAAAGCATACCGAAGTAATCACCTCATGCCAATCACCAGACATCGTTTGCAGCATGTGCATGGCTTCTTCCAGGTTAGGAGCCTTGGCCAAGGACGTTTCCTTATGCCAAACCACAGTATCCGAAGTAATCACAATTTCATTAGGCTCTAAAGTATCCTTAAAAGGTTCCGCTTTTAAAACGGCCAAAAATTCCGAAATCTGGCTGGCCTGAAGTTCTTCCGGATAAATTTCATCCACCGATTTGGGCCTTACCTCAAAGTCCAATCCCAAGTCTTCCAAAAATTTCTTGCGTCTTGGGGAACCCGAACCCAAAATCAATTTATGGTCTTTGAGTTTTTCTTTAAGCGGGTTTTCAATCATTGCTTGCACTGTAATTGTCGTTCCAATCCCCACGGACTTTTAATACCTGTTCAATAATATCCCGAGCACAGCCATCACCACCATTTTTATGGGAAACATAGTCGGAAATAGCTTTGACCTCTACTACTGCATTTTGTGGAGATGTAGCCAAAGCAACCATTTTCATGGGTGGGATATCCGGGAGATCATCTCCCATATAAAGCACCGTCTTTGGATCTATATCATTTATGTCAAGAAATTCTTCCAAAGGTTCTTGTTTATGATGTGCTCCCAAATAAATGTCGGTCACCCCTAAACCTTTAAGTCGTTCTTTAACACCAGGATTGGTACCGCCCGAGATAACACATATCTTGTATCCCTTGGTCAATGCGGTCTTCAGGGCATAGCCATCCTTGACATTCATTTTTCTCAGCATTTCCCCTTTTGTGGTCACAAGCACCGACCCATCCGTAAGAACTCCGTCTACGTCAAAAACAAAAGTGGAAATCTGATGGAGTAGTTCCTTATAGTTCTTTTTCATATTTGGTTTTTATGGCTTTGCTCAATAAGCGATAGATTTCTTGTTCACTGGGATCGCTTATCAAGCTTAAATGTTGGTTCATACTTTTTTCATCACCTCTGCGAGCCGGGCCTGTTTGGGCTTCTTTGGGTGTTAGGGATGTAATTTTATTTGACGTTTCTTGAATCAGGGGTTTTAGCAAATCAAATGAGATCTTGTTCCTGTGGCAAATAGCTTCGCCAATACCATAGAGGTAGTTGGTAAAATTATTGGCAAAAACTGCGGCAAGATGAAGTTGCCTGCGTTGTTCTGTATCTATAAGATGGACTTTGGAAGATATGGCCTGAGCCAAATCTTGTAAAACCCCTAAGCTTTCTTCACTTTGCGATTCCAGACAAATGGGAATGGAATCAAAATCCACGGATTTACCTTTGGTAAAGGTTTGCAAGGGATAGAAAACACCACGATTTTTAGCAGACAAGACATTAATTGGGGTAGCTCCTGAAGTGTGGGCCACGACCCCGTTTTTATCCAGCAAGTGATGGGAAACTTCTTCAATAGCCTGATCGCTAACCGCAATAAGGTAAACATCGGCTTTTGCTATATCCTTGGGTTCGGAACATACTTCCGTATAGCTGGAAAACCACCGCAGATTGCCTTGGTTCCTACCGTAGACCTGAATCAATTGAATGGAATCGGTTTTGCTAAAAGTTTGACACAAATGCTGGGCCAAATTACCGGTTCCCAAAATCACGACGGAAATCATGGCACAAAAATAAGAATGTATTATATCGAAGCTGACAATATTCCAAATTTGTTGTTACGTTCAATGGATTTAGGTATTTCGATTTATGGGAATCTTGGGATATTTTGATTGGAAAATAGCTTAATTTTGCAAGCTAAAATCACGTCCTGTCAGATGATTGACCTCCTTAAAAAGACCCTCTTTTCCACTAAACTTATGGCTGTACTTTTTTTATTGTTTGCAGCAGCTATGGGCATTGGTACTTTTGTAGAAAGTTGGTATAGTACTGAAACCGCACGAATTTACATCTACAACGCCACCTGGTTTGAAGCCATAATGGTGTTTTTCATGATCAATTTTATTGGGAATATCTTTCGCTACCAACTCCTTAGTTGGAAAAAATGGCCGGTCTTGACATTACACCTTTCATGGATTTTGATCATCATTGGAGCATTCGTTACAAGATACATTAGTTATGAAGGGGTAATGCCCATAAGGGAAGGAGCTACCGAAAACCGTTTTTATTCGGACAAGACGTATCTGACCGCTTTTGTAGATGGCGATATCAACGGAGAAACGAAGCGCAGGATTTTGGAGGATGACCTTTTGATTACGGAAGAAGGTATGCGGTCAAGATTACCATGGAAATCGGATTTTAATGGACAACCGTTCACCATTTCCTATGTCAATTTCATTGATGGGGCCAAGGAAGGGTTGATTCCTGATGAGAATGGAAATCAGTATTTGAAGATTGTTGAGTCCGGAGATGGACAAAGACATGAACACTATTTGGAAAGCGGGAAGGTAGCTAGTATACATAACGTGCTGTTTGCTTTGAACAACCTAACCGATGGAGCGATTAATATTCTTTCTGATGGAGAATCCTATCATATAAGTTCTCCTTTTGAAGGTCGATTTATGCGGATGGCGGACCAATTCCAAGGGGAAGTTGCCAAGGATACTACACAGCTATTGCAGTTGCGTTCACTTTATTCCATGGCAGGCATGCAGTTTGTAATCCCGGAACCCTTGGTTAGGGGAAGTTATGGTATAGTGGAGATGCCCAGGAAAGAGGTCACCAAGGAATCCCTGGATGCTTTGGTGGTTGCCATTTCGGTAAACGGGGAAACTGTAAAAAAAACACTTTTAGGTGGTAAGGGTACGTCTAGCTTTTCAGATAAGATAAGGGTAGGGGGATTGGACTTTAGTCTGAGTTATGGTTCCAAGGTCTATGAACTTCCGTTTTCCATAAAGCTGAATGACTTTATTGCTGAAAAATATCCGGGAACCGAAACCGGATATGCGTCTTTTATGAGCAAGATTACGGTAAATGATGAACGTGCTTTTGACTATGACGTTTTTATGAATCATGTACTGGATCATAAAGGATACCGCTTTTTCCAGGCCAGTTTCCATCCGGATGAAAAAGGTACCGTACTCTCGGTCAATCATGACTTTTGGGGTACATGGATAACCTATATTGGGTACTTTCTTCTATACACAGGTCTAATGGGTATCATGTTCTTTGGTAAAACACGATTTAGAGATTTAACCGCTTCCTTAAAAAAAGTATCGAAGAAAAAGAAATCACTAGCTACCCTTATTGCTATTCTTTGCACCCTCAATGCAATTTCCCAGGAACATACCGCAGATGACGGTCATGACCATACGGCAATGCCTACGCAAACAGAAATCGACTCAATATTACAAAGTACTGTTGTTTCTGAGGAACATGCAGAGGCTTTTGGAAAATTGGTGATACAAGATGAGGGAGGGCGGATGAAGCCTATCAATACGTTTTCTTCCGAGCTGCTGCGCAAATTGAGTCTAAAAGACAAGTTTGGGGATATGAATTCTGATCAAGTCTTTTTATCCATGATGCTCAATCCTCCTGCTTGGTACAATGCAGAGTTCATTGCAGTTGATAAAAAAGGAAAGAACGATAGTATTCGCAATGTACTAGGTATTCCCAAGACCCAAAAATTTGTTAAGGCAACCGACTTTTTTGATAACAAGGGTACCTACAAGTTGGGACCGTTTTTAGATGAAGCAACCACGGCGCTTAGCCCGAATAAATTTCAACAGGATTTAAAAGATGCCAACATTCGTCTGAGTCTTTTGGATCAAGCCTTGAGTGGACAAATCATTAAGATATTTCCGCTATTGAATGATGAAAACAACAAATGGATTTCTGCTGTAGCGTATAGGGGAGGACAATATCAAGTTTCGGATTCCTTGTATGCCAATTTCATAAAAAATTCAATGCCTTACTATTTGGGCACGCTTAGAACGGCAATTGCTAAAGGGGATTATTCTCAACCTGACAAATTGTTGGCTGCCTTTAAGCAAAACCAGAGAAATCATGGCTTAGAGGTGCTTCCTAGTGAAAAAAGGATAGAGACTGAAGTTGTCTATAACAAATTGGACATTTTCAATCGATTGTACCAGTATTACGGCATCATTGGACTGTTACTGTTTGTTATTCTCATATGTCAAATTTTTAAGGATAGGGAGATTTGGAAAGCAATGTCTTATGCACTCAAGGGAGTCATAATCATTTTATTTATTTGGCATACGGTGGGCTTAATTCTTAGGTGGTATATCTCGGGACATGCACCATGGAGCGATGCTTATGAAAGTATGCTTTTTGTTGCTTGGGCGACCATGGGCATGGGGATGCTCTTCGTACGAAAAAGCATTTTGACCTTGTCCGCAGCAGCTTTTGTATGTGCAATGTTATTGTTTTTTGCGCACCAAAATTGGATAGACCCTACCATTGGCAATTTGGTTCCTGTTTTGGATAGTTATTGGTTAATGATACATACCTCGGTAATTGTAGGTAGTTATGGCCCATTAACAGTAGGTATGATTTTAGGTGTTGTTTGCATGATATTGATTATTCTGACCACCAAAAAGAATAAAGAGCGGATGGAACTGAATTTAAAAGAACTGACGCTTATTAATGAAATAGTTTTAACCGTAGGACTTGTAATGTTGACCATTGGCAACTTTTTGGGTGGTCAATGGGCCAATGAGAGTTGGGGTCGTTATTGGGGATGGGACCCAAAGGAAACATGGGCCTTAATTTCCATAATGGTCTATGCCTTTGTCCTCCATATGCGTTTGGTTCCTGGTTTGCGGGGTAGGTGGACCTTTAACTTTGCAAGTATAATTGCCTTTGCCAGTATTATGATGACCTATTTTGGAGTGAATTTTTATTTAGTAGGTCTGCATAGCTATGCCAGCGGAGAACAAGTCATAACCCCAAGTTTTATATGGTATACCGTGCTGAGTGTATTTATTTTGGGAGGTGTTAGCTTGTGGAGGTATAAAGTAAATTATGCCAAATAATTTAGGGCGCCCCATTGCGCTTTCAAAAAAAATTGCATCTTTGTAGCATCATGAAGTTATAAGAATTATGTACGCAATAGATGTCACATTGGCCTTTAGGCCGAAAATGTAACCGAAAATCTTCTTTCGGTTTAGTGACGTTTACCCTCTTTTTTTATTCATAATTCTCTTATAATGACTTATTCAAATAAATTATCTCTTAAAAAATTTTTCAATTATTTCTGGATTGCCGTATCCGGGAAAGAAACTGAGTTTACTTCTGGAAGTATTCGCAAGGCCATCTTCATGCTTTCCATACCCATGATTTTGGAAATGCTGATGGAATCCATTTTTGCCATTGTGGATATTGCTTACGTATCCCAGGTGAGCGTCAATGCCGTAGCTACCATTGGGTTGACAGAATCTGTAATCACGTTGGTTTATGCCTTGGCTATTGGGTTGAGCATGGCCGCAACAGCCGTGGTCGCCCGTAGGATTGGGGAAAAAGACGTTCAAGGAGCAAGGATAGCAGCGGTTCAGGCAATCGGTTTGGGCGTACTGATTTCCATTGTTTTGGGAATTGTGGGCATTTTATGGGCGGAAGAAATTCTACAATTGATGGGAGGAGAGCCTGACCTAATTGCGGAAGGCAGCGGATACACTAGGTTATTGATAGGAGGGAACATTACCATCATGTTGTTGTTCTTGATCAATGCCATTTTTAGGGGAGCAGGTGATGCGTCCATTGCCATGTGGACCTTGGTGCTGTCCAATGGACTCAACATTATATTGGACCCCATATTCATTTTTGGAATGGGACCAATTCCGGAGTATGGCGTAATGGGAGCTGCTATTGCTACCAATATCGGAAGAGGTTCTGCTGTTTTGTTTCAGCTGGGAATTCTTTTCTTCGGATGGGGCAAGATCAAGTTGGCCATGAAAGATTTGGTGGTCAATATCCAAGTTATGATCAACCTGATCAAAGTATCGCTCGGTGGAATTGCCCAATTTTTGATTGGGACGTCCAGCTGGGTTTTTCTGATGCGAATCATGTCCGAATTTGGGAGCGAGGTACTTGCCGGATATACCATAGCCATCCGGGTCATCATGTTTACGCTGATGCCTGCTTGGGGTATGAGTAATGCAGCGGCCACCTTGGTAGGCCAGAATCTGGGAGCGCAAAAACCGGATAGGGCAGAAGTTTCAGTTTGGAAAACAGGAAAATACAATGCCTATTTTATGGGCTTGGTATCGCTGGTATATTTAATATTTGCCAAAAGCATTATTTCCCTGTTCAACGATACGCCTAGTGTGGTGGAAAGTGGTGCCCTATGTCTGCAGGTCATTGCCATTGGGTATGTGTTCTATGCCTATGGGATGGTGGTTACCCAAGCTTTTAATGGGGCAGGAGATACCAAGACACCTACCAAAATCAATTTCTTTTCCTTTTGGATGTTCCAACTGCCTATTGCCTATGTTACTGCCTTGGTATTGGACTGGGGTGCTACAGGAGTTTTTGTGGCCATAACAGCGGCAGAGGTATTGCTGGCCGTAATGGCGGTAATCTGGTTCAAAAAAGGAAATTGGAAGAAGGTTCAAGTATGACCTGTTTCGTATCTTTAGCATAAACATTTGCTGATATGAATCCAGAAAAAAAGGGAATCAATACGATATGTACCCATGAAGGTGGCGTTGAGGATGTTTTGTTCAAAGGCGCCACCTCTCCAATTTACACAAGCACATCCTACGCCTTCGAAGATGTGGATGTAAAACGCTATCCAAGATATTTTAACACACCAAATCAGGAAGCGCTGGGGAAAAAACTGGCGGCATTGGAACATGCAGAGCAGGCCATGATTTTTGGAAGTGGTATGGCCGCAATTAGCACGGCATTGTTGACATTTTTGCAAGCGGGTGATCATGTTGTTTTTCAGCAGACTTTGTATGGGGGAACCTATAATCTTGCGGTGACGCAATTGGAAAGGTTCGGTATTTCCTATTCCTTTACCACGGGATGGCAAGTGATGGACTTTGAACGAGAACTTAAGGACAACACCAAACTCATCTATGTTGAGACGCCGTCAAATCCATTGTTGACGATCACAGATTTAGCCGGAGTGTCCAAGCTTGCCAAGTCCAAAGGTATAATGACCATGATCGACAATACGTTTGCAAGTCCCATCAATCAAAACCCAATTGACTTTGGTATTGATGTGGTTTGTCATAGTGCCACCAAATACATGGGCGGGCATTCAGATATCTGCGCCGGAGTTGTGGCCTCATCCAAAGAAAACATGGAAAGGGTATACCAAACGGCAATTTGTTTTGGAGGTAGTCTTAGCGATTATACCGTTTGGCTATTGGAACGCAGTCTGAAAACCATGGGTCTGAGGGTGAAAGAACAAAATGCCAATGCAGCTCAAATGGCTGCTTATCTCATGGAAAATCCAGATATTTTAAATGTGCATTATCCCGGGTTGGAAAGTCATCCTGATCATTTGCTGGCAAAATCCCAGATGAACGGTTTTGGGGGAATGCTTTCCTTTGAACTGAGCGATGAGGTAGACGTTTCCCAATTCTTTAAACAATTAAAACTGATTAAACCCTCCATGAGTCTGGCCGGATTGGAGAGTACGGTCTCGGCTCCTGTGACCACCTCCCATGCGCTAATGAGTCCGGAAGACCGACAAAAACAGGGAATTAGGGATTCTTTGGTTCGTTTTTCGTTAGGAATTGAGAATATTGAAGACCTAACAGGGGATATTGAACAAGCGATAAAGGAGGTTAAATCCATGCAGGTGCATGCATAGCAAACATTCATGAAATTAGATATTTTAGTTTTTGGCGCCCATCCTGATGATGCAGAGCTTGGGGCAGGAGGAACCATTGCCAAGGAAGTGGCAAGAGGTAAAAAAGTTGGAATAATTGACCTGACCCGAGGAGAACTTGGTACTCGGGGAACCGCTGAGATTAGGGATGAAGAGGCGGCGAAAGCAGCAGAGATTCTAGGGGTTGCAGTTAGGGAAAACATGCAATTTGCGGATGGGTTTTTTGTGAATGACAAGAACCATCAAATGGAAATCATTAAGATGGTCCGCAAATATCGTCCAGAGGTGGTGCTTTGCAATGCCGTTGATGACCGGCATATTGATCACGCCAAGGGCAGCCAACTGGTGAGTGACGCCTGCTTTCTGAGCGGTTTGGTAAAAATAGACACCAAGATGGACGGAGATGACCAATGGCAGCAACCTTGGAGGCCAAGAGTGGTTTATCACTTTATCCAGTGGAAAAATCTGGAGCCTGATTTTGTGATGGACGTATCCGGATTTATTGAAAAAAAGACGGAGGCCATTTTAGCCTATAGCTCCCAATTTTTTGACCCCAACAGCGATGAACCAGAAACACCAATCAGCAGTAAAAACTTTATTGATAGTGTAACGTATAGGGCACGGGATATGGGCCGCTTGGTTGGCGTGGAACACGCCGAAGGATTTAATGTGGAACGCTTTGTTGCTATAGATAATCTGGATGCCCTGCTCTAACTAGCTCTTTGATATTTATCCTGCGCTTTGGGAACGGTGAAGAAAAAAGTGGATCCTTTTCGTAAAACGCTTTCCACCCAAATTTCCCCCTTGTTCTTTAGAATCATTTCCCTGCAAAGCGATAGTCCAAGACCGGTTCCTTTTTCATTGTTGGTCCCGTAGGTGGTGATATTGGTGGTATCTGTAAAGATTTTTTTCTGGATTTCCTTGTTCATCCCAATACCCGTATCCCTGATCATGATTTGCCAGTCATTTCTTTTTTCTTCGGCTTCAATGGTAATGAGACCATTCTCCGGTGTAAATTTGATGGCATTGCTCAGCAAGTTTCGAATTACGATATCAATATGGTTCTGATCGGCCCAACCTATGGGATTTTCAGGCAATTGGTTGATGATTTTGATGGATTTTCCGGATGCAACTTCTGAGAGCAGTTGAATGTTGCTATTTACAATTTTGTCCAAAGAAATCCTTTTAGGTTTGGTAGCTACCCCATTTAACTGGGTTTGTCCCCAGGAAAGCAAATTGTTTAAGGTAAAGGAGATATTTTCAACATCGGATTTGAACTTAGGAATGAACGACATAAATTCATTCTTTCCAATTTCACCATCTGTAAAGAGTTTTAACATACCTTGCAAGGCACCAATAGGTCCGCGTAGATCATGCCCGATGATGGAGAACAATTTGGTCTTTGTCTTGTTGATTTCATGAAGTTCAGATTCCCTCTGACTTACCACTTCAGACTTTTGCTGAAGTTCAACATTTAGTTTTTTCTGTATATGGGCGTTTCGCCTTACCATAAAGGTAACTACGCTTAGAACAATGAGAATCATTAGGGCAAAGTAGATGTAACTCCTTTGCTTGGCCAAGGCCAGTCTATTGGATTTGATCAATTGTTCCTTTTCCTGTTCATACTGCAATTTGGTCTTTAACATGGAAAGGCTCTGTCTGTTCTTGTCCCTAAATAAGGAATCGGAAAGTTGTTTGAAAGTTTCCAAATGCAACAAGGCCGTAAGGGTATTTTCTTTGTCCTTATACAATTTGTACAAAGTTTCGGAGCAGTCAATCTGACCCTGCAGGGATTTAATTTTTTTGGATAGAAACAATCCTTCCTTGGCATAGGCCATGGATAGGCTGTCTTTCCCTAAACCATAATATACCTTGGCCATCCCGTTCAACAACTGGATTTTTTCCCGATCATCTTCCAAGTCTTTGTGGAGTAGGCTACTTTGATCGTACCAATACAAGGCCCATTGGAACTTTTTCTGTTCCAAGTAAATACTACCTTTTACCTGATAGGCATAGGCCAACCATTCATAAACCCCATGTTCCTCAAAGCTGGCGATACTCTTGTTGATATTGAACATGGCATGGTCAAAATTTTTAGCATCCTTGAAAAGGGAAGCCATATTGCTTTGGGTTTGTGCATGAAAGATTACATCTCCCAATTTTCGGTTAATCGCTTGCACCGTATCATAGTATACGAGGGCGTTGGTAAAATCCTTTTGATCGGCGTAAAGACTAGCAATGTTTTCATTTAAAATGGACAACATCCTGTTACTTCCAACTTGTTTGGCCACGTCAATCCCTTTTAAATAAAGGTTAAGGGCTTCTGCTACGTTGCCTTCATAATAATATTCATTGGAGAGTGCATTGATGATACTTAGTTCGCAATCCTTGTCCCCTGTGTTTTTTGATAGCTGCCATGCTTCTTGAAGGATAGGCATGGATTTTTTTCGGTTACCCTGATCCGAGTAATAACTCCCCAAATTCTCAAGCGCCCTAATTTCTCCGTGGTCAAACCCAATTGCCTTGCTATATTCCATGGCCCTATTGTTAATGGAAAAGAGGCTATCATTGTTGAAAAACCTGTAGGAATCGGCAAGGTTTATAAGCAATTTGATATGGGTGGTGTCTTTTGGATTAAACCTATTTGTATTCTCCAAACGCTTTAATCGAAATGCCAGGCTATCCCTTTCACCACTTTGGGCGTAGGATGAAAATGCGATAATGAACATAAAGAGCCATACGACTACTTTACCGGGTTGAAAAAGTTCCTGATAGCAATGCTTTTTTTGGGACATGGGGCCTAAAACTAAATGAGACTAAAAATACCCGCGCGAGGCCGCTTTCGAAACTAAATGTTGTGAACATGCAAAAATTGTGTGTTTTGTCTGACAAAATGCGCATTTCATCGATGTTTTGGTTGGATTAGCCCGTCCTAGTTGGTAATTCCATCGGAGATTTAGTTGAGCTGAAATTGGCTTGACGGGATGTTTGTTTGAGACAAAAAGCTGGAAAAGAATGCTGTTGAACAGAACATCAAAAACTTTTTCGATTTAATTGGTTGTGAAAGGTGAATTTCTTTTGATAGAAAAAATAAAAAGAAGTATTTTTGCCTCCGCTTTAAATGGTGGTTGTAGCTCAGCTGGTTAGAGCGCTGGATTGTGGTTCCAGAGGTCGCCGGTTCGAACCCGGTCTTCCACCCTAATAGCAAAGCCCTCCGTTAGGATGGGCTTTTTTTTGTGCATTATGATCAAGGAAGAACCGGTGAGAAGCTTGTCCTGAGGGTGCCGAAGGGAACCCGGTCTTCCACCCAAAGATAAGCCTCTCCGTTAGGAGGGGCATTTTTATACAACGAAGCTCCTATTTTGCCGACTTGTCCACGGCCACTCTTTTATCTCTATTTGCAACTTCCCAAGCGGTATAGAAAACAAGCCTGGTTCTGTTTTCCAAGAGATCATAATTTATTTTATCTGGAGTGTCCCCAGGTCGGTGGTAATCTGCATGAGTACCATTGAAATAGAAAATGATGGGAATGTTGTTCTTGGCAAAATTGTAATGATCGCTGCGATAATAAAACCGATTGGGATCATTCTCGTCATTGTATTTGTAATCAAATTCAATCTGGGTGTATTTTTCGTTGATTTCTTCGGACAAATTGTGCAATTCCGTACTTAACTTGTCCGAACCTATCAGATAGAGATAGTTTCTGTTCCCTCCTCTTTTGGGATCTATTCGACCAATCATATCAATGTTTAAATTGGCAACGGTTTGTTCAAGCGGAAAAATGGGATCTACATCGGTATAATACCTAGAACCCAACAGTCCTTTTTCTTCACCGGTTACATGAAGAAAAACAATGGAACGTTTGGGGCCTTCCCCCGCATCGGAAGCCTTTTTAAATGCCTCGGCCATCTCCAGCAAGGCTACACTGCCAGAACCATCATCATCAGCACCGTTGTTGATTTGCCCATCCGCGGTTACCCCAATGTGATCCAAATGGGAGGAGATAATCAGATATTCATCTGGTTTTTCAGTCCCTTTTATAACGGCAGCCACATTTTCAGAGTCTACTTGTCCATTGGAGCTTTCTATACCCAATTGAATGGTGGCAGCAAACGCACCAGGAGTATGATCCGATTCAATATCAGGTTTTAGCGTTTTAACCGACCTTTTGTTCAGAAGTAGTAGAGCTTGGGTATCAGATTGATCCTTTAAGCTCATTTTACCACTTTTATTACCTTTCATGAAATCGAAATACCCTTTGAACCTAGGGTAATTTGTGGTGTCGTAATAAAGCACGGCCTTGGCTCCTTTTTCCATTGCAAGACCTGATTTTTTCCCTACCCCTTCACTCATATTGCTCCAAAGGGACTTTTCTTTGGTTCCTGAAAGGGTATAATTGCCGTCCCCATTTACGGGTTCCCCTGCTTTGATCAAGACCAGTTTCCCAGTTACGTCCACATTGGAATAATCAGAATAGGAACCCTCTTCAATACCATAACCTACATAGACCAATTCATTGAAATTTCCTTTGGCTTCCGAAAAGCTAAGAATATCATCACCCAACTCAAAGGTGGAACCGTTAAAGGAAACAATTCCTTCAGGCACCTGGGCAATTTCTAAGGGTACTTTTTGAAAATAATCGCCATTGGCCTTGGCAGCAGGGATCCCCAAAGATTCATAATACGATCGAAGATATTCCACGGCTTTCTTTTGCCCCGGTTGACCAGTCTCTCGACCCTCAAACTCGTCAGAAGCATAGATATATAGGTGTTCCTTCAAATCTTCTTCTGTAATGGTCTTGGCATAGGTAACTGGATCTACCGTGCTCTGGGCTACGGTATTGGTTTCGACCGTTTTTTGGGAGGAGTTGCAGGAAATTTGAAGTCCAACAAACAGTAGGAGTATAAATCTCATTTCAAGGAATTTGTTGAATAATTTGCCAAAAGTAACAAACAATTCGTATCCAATCATTGGTTTAGGCAATTAGCTTATTTCCTTCCTATATTTTGTGGGGTTGATTCCTTTAATATCCTTAAAAGTTTTATTGAAATTGGATATGGAGTTAAAGCCGGAAGCATGGGCAGCTTCCACAACCGAAAGATCTTTGTTTTGGTTCAATAATTGACAAACATGCTCAATACGGATTTCACTCAGAAATTTAAAGAAGGTCTTGTTGGTTCGCTGTTTAAAAAATCTACAAAAAGCATTTGGCGTCATGTGGGCCAATTTCGCAACCGTTTCCAAATCCACTTTTTGATCAAAGTTCCCCATCACAAAGTCAAAAACTACCCGCAACCTTTCCCCATGATCATGCGAGATTTCTTTGGAGTGGACAAAGCTTGCTAATCGTTGCCCCTTGGAACCGCTCATCGTTTTTAGGAGTTGCATTAGGGTCATGAATCGTGCAAAGTGTCCCTTGCTGTGGATACCTTGCATAGCAATCGCTACTTCATCCAGTTGACTTTGTAATTTATAACCGGTTTCAGCATAGCTGAAAAAAGCTTGTAGCTCTTCCATTTCCTGGAGCTTGAAGAAAGAATCACCAAATGAATCCAACGCAAAGAATACGGAAATCATCTGCACACGATCCGTGCTTTGATCACTTTTAAACAAATGTGGGATATGGCTTCCCACAACAAAACAATCTCCAGATGTAAAGGAGTGCACACTATCACCCACAATTAACTTTCCATTGCCCTGAACAATCAGGCTCATTTGTATTTCCTCATGTTGGTGAAGCTTGTCGTAAAACGCGGGGCCTTGATCTTTTTGAACTATAATGTTCTCTCCGGGCTTTTTGGGAATTTTAAAGGAATATACCTTCATTTGTTCAAAAATTACCTTAAAAAGGATAAATGTAACCAAATGAAGATAATATATCGTGATATTTAGCTAATTTTCAGGAATTGTATACAAGGAACTCCTTTTACATTTGCGAAAACTAATCGAAAATGACAAACATAAGTTGGAAAGGGGTAATGCCTGCCGTTACCACCAAGTTTACTCAAGATGACAAGTTGGACCTTGAAATGTTCTCCTTGAACATTAATGCCCAATTGGAGGCCGGGGTCCATGGAATTATTTTAGGAGGAACACTGGGGGAGGCCAGTACCTTGGAAGATGAGGAAAAGAAGGTATTGGTGCAACACACGGTTGAATTGGTGGACGGCAAGGTTCCGGTTGTTATGAACATTGCGGAGCAATCTACACGTCAAGCTGTCAAAGCTGCAGCTCTAGCCCAAGAGCAAGGGGCTTCTGGCCTTATGATGTTGCCTCCCATGAGGTACAAATCTACCGATCATGAAACCGTGGAATATTTTAAAGCTGTGGCTGAAAGTACTTCACTACCCATAATGATCTACAATAACCCTGTTGATTACAAGATTGAAGTAACTTTGGACATGTTCGATGAACTTTTAAAGTACGAGAATATCCAGGCGGTTAAAGAATCAACAAGAGATATTACCAACATTATCCGAATCCAAAACCGTTTTGGGAACAGATTGAACATTTTATGCGGAGTGGATACCTTGGCCATGGAAAGCATGGTGATGGGAGCGGACGGTTGGGTAGCCGGTTTGGTCTGTGCCTTCCCTAGAGAAACAGTTGCTATTTATGAGTTGGTGAAAGCTGGACGTATTGAGGAAGCCGCAAAGATTTACAGCTGGTTTATGCCCTTATTGGAGTTGGATATCAGCCCTCAGTTGGTACAGAACATTAAGCTGGCGGAAGTGGCTACAGGCATTGGAACCGAACAAGTTAGATTGCCAAGATTGCCATTGCATGGTAAAGAACGCCAGAGAGTTCTTGCCATTATAGAAGAAGGAGTAAAAACAAGACCCGAAATTCCAAATTTTTAATGCCGATACATACGTTTAAGTGCATTGATGCCCATACCTGTGGAAATCCGGTACGACTTATAGTCGAGGGAGGCCCCGAACTCCAGGGAAAGACCATGGAGGAAAAGCGCCAACATTTCCTTGCAAAGTACGATTGGGTCAGAACGGGGCTTATGTTTGAACCCAGAGGGCACGATATGATGAGCGGAAGCATTCTATATCCACCGCATGACCCTAAAAATGACGCAGCCATTCTCTTTATAGAGACTAGTGGTTGTCTGCCCATGTGTGGTCACGGAACCATTGGTACCATGACCATTGCCTTGGAGGAAGGACTTATCCAACCCAAAGTAGAGGGAAAGGTGAACTTGGAAACCCCGGCGGGATTGGTTGAAATATCCTATTCCAAACCTCAGGAGAAAGTGGAATGGGTGAGGATAACCAATGTGAAGAGTTATTTGGCTGCGCAAAACTTCACGGTTGAATCTTCCTTTCTCGGCACCTTGAGATTTGATGTTGCTTTTGGAGGTAATTTCTATGCCATAGTAGACCCTCAATCCAATTTTTCCGGAGTACAGGATTTCTCTGCAGGGGCATTGATACAGTTTTCCCAAGAACTTCGAAAGCGAATCAATGAGAAATACCCTGATGCATTTATCCATCCTGAGAATACAGCTATCAATGGAGTTTCCCATATGTTATGGACCGGAAATCCATTGAATGCTAGTTCCACCAGCAGGAATGCCGTTTTCTATGGGGATAAAGCTATTGATAGATCACCCTGTGGTACTGGAACGTCTGCTCGTATGGCCCAATTATTTACTCGAGGAAAGTTAAAATTAGAGGAGGAATTCATCCATGAAAGCTACATAGGTTCTACATTTGTAGGGAAAGTGGAAAGGGAAACTACCTTGGATAACAAAGTGGCCATAATTCCCAGTATTCAGGGATGGGCGAAGGTCTATGGTAGAAATACCATCACCATTGACACGGATGATGACCCCTATGCCCACGGATTCCAAGTAATTTGAAATGGGAAAAAATAAGAGCATAATTGTAGTTGGTGGAGGCATCATCGGGCTTTCGACGGCCTATTTTTTGCAGAAAGAAGGACATCAGGTAACGGTTTTGGATAAATCCAATATGGATTCCGGGGCGTCCTATGTCAACGCTGGTTACATCACCCCAAGTCATATTGTTCCCTTAGCCTCACCGGGAATGATTTCCAAAGGAATCAAATACATGTTTAATTCCTCCAGTCCATTTTACATGAAACCACGTTTGGATTTGGATTTCATGAAATGGGCTTGGTACTTCAAAAAATCTTCGACAGCAGAGAAGGTGCGGAAGGCGATGCCCGTAATCATGGATATCAATCTTCTGAGTCGCTCGCTTTACGAGGAGATTTGGAATTCTGGAGATTTAGGTGAGTTTCAGTTGGAGCGCAAAGGGTTGCTGATGATGTACCAGACCAAAAAGGAAAGGGACCACGAACATGAAGTTGCCGAGCGTGCCAAGGAACTTGGACTAACGGTTCATCACCTGGATTTGGACGGATTACGAATTAGGGAACCCCATATAGAGCTGAATGCAAAGGGAGCCTTTCATTATGAATCGGATTGGCATACCACTCCACATCAGATTATGGATCGTATGTTGACCTACCTTCAAAAAAATGGGGTTAACATTAAGAAAAATGAGGAAGTTCAAGATGTGGCTTTGAACTCAGAAAAGGTTACAGGGGTTAGAACCAATCTGGCCAACTATCATGCTGATGAGATAGTGTTTGCAGCTGGGTCATGGACCAACAAACTGTCAAAAAAATTGGGCATTAAATTACCACTTCAAGCAGGAAAGGGGTATAGAATCAATGTGGAAACCCCAACCAACATTTCTATGCCGGCTATTTTGATGGAAGCCAAGATGGCCGTTACACCTATGGACGGTTTTACCCGTTTCGCAGGAACCATGGAGTTTTCTGGAATCAACAACACAATTAGAAAAGAGCGAGTAGAAGCCATTGCCAAGGGAGCAGGTCGTTATTACAAAGGACTTCAAATACCTGAAGTGGACAAACAAAATGCCCAATGTGGTCTTAGACCGGTAACCCCGGACGGATTACCTTATATTGGCACATCGAGCAAATACAAAAACCTTCATTTGGCCACTGGCCATGCCATGATGGGATGGAGTCTTGGACCAGCTACTGGAAAATTGATCACCGAATTGATTTCAGGATCAAAACCTTCCATGGACATAAGTCCATTTCTGCCGGAACGAAAGTTTTGATTCCCAGCTTTTAAGGATAATCGACAACTGGCATTCTTTTTGTTTTATAATTGTATGATTTCGAAGTAATTTTACAATATGATTAAAAAGTACCTCTTTGTTTTTATTCTTTTGACCACACATTTTGGGATGTTTTCCCAAGACCTTCAAATGCTCAAGGTTCAGGACTTTGATTTAAGAGGGAATGTTAAATCTTGTTTGGTAATCACAGATTATGGAAAGGAACTCTTTGAATTTGATGAAGATGGGTTCTTGATCAGAACCATTACCCAGTACAATGAAACGGATCAGGATATTACCCTGTACAAATATGAAGAAGGTCATTTAGTTGAAAAACGAATGGAGAGCTACAAGGACAATATATTGGATGCAGCTACCTCCATGGTCAACTTCTATACCAGGGATAGTTTACAACCGGGGAAATTGTTTGAGCGAATTGTTTCTTATGATAAGGAATTTTTGGAGCAGCAGGAGTACATGTTTGATGGGGAGGAACGCCTTGTAAAAATCATTACCTCCAATGCCGAGGGTGTAGATGAAAGCACGGTTGAATATGTCCCTTATAAGAATGAACTCACCACGAGCTATTTTGGAAATGGTGTTTTGGAAAAATCAGTTAGAACCTCCGAAAAGAAGACAGCGAATGGCACGCAAAAGATTATTCTGACCAAGGAGTTTATCGGTGGAGAACCCAACAAGGCTACAGAAGAAGTTTTCAATGCTAACGGAAGGATGGATTCCGAGGAGTTTTTTCAGTTCAATGCTGTCCAAAAGAAATTTGAGTCTGAGAGGAAACGTATCTATTCCTATGATGTGGAAGGTATGTTGGAAAAAGTAACTACACGAACCTCCAATTCAGAATCCATAAAGGAATACATTCATCAATTTGATAACAATCCGGAAAAAAATTGGATCAAACAGATTATTACCCCGGACAATACCTATTCCACTAGGCGGATAACCTACTTCCCCGTTGCGGAAGTTGGGGAAGAGGGTGAGCCTAATTGATTATTTCAGCTCTAACAAATCCCACAGATTACCGTATAAGTCCTCAAAAACCACTACAGTTCC
Source organism: Flagellimonas algicola (assembly GCF_005937185.1). GTDB lineage: Bacteria > Bacteroidota > Bacteroidia > Flavobacteriales > Flavobacteriaceae > Flagellimonas > Flagellimonas algicola. Next base: position 399,231 of record NZ_VCNI01000001.1, read on the forward strand.
ATAGGGCTCATCCCTTGGTTCTTCCTTAAAAACCACACCTTTGGATTGCATTTGCTTATAGGTGGCCCAAAAATCCGTGGTGTGCAGAAACATAAACACCCTGCCACCGGTTTGGTTGCCAATGGCAGCTTCTTGTTCAGGTCCTACGGCTTTCCCAAGTACCAATTGGCATTCTGAATTTTTGGGAGAGACCAGAACCCATCTTTTATCGTCACCCAGATCAATATCCTTGATCAAATCAAAATTCAATTTGTCAGTATAGTACGAAATAGCCTCGTCATAATCCCGAACCACAAGGGTAACATGGGTCAAATGCTGTTTAGGGCTTGTCATAATTCTAAATTAGTTGGCTTAACAATTCTGGTTTTACTTCATGTCCTCCTTCAAAATGAATCACTTTTGCGCTTCCCAAAAAGAGCTTATCCATTTTTTCCAATTCCTGTTTCCTGCGTTCTGGGGTTAAATAATGGTCTTTATCGCCATATACGACCGTCACCTTGGTGGATTCCCAATCCATAAAGTCAAAATCCGAAGGGACTAATTCTTTTGGAATACCGCCAGCATACAATACCAAAGAATGGCATCGGATTTTCCTGCGAACCATCCAACGCGTTACAATGGAAACTCCTTGTGAAAAACCAAAAAGCACTAAATTGAGGTTGGAGGGGACGTTCTCTGCTTCAAAAACAGCATCAATATAGTTCAGCACATTCTCCGTTTCCAGTTGGGTATTCTCCTTGGTGAGCCAACTGGCACCTACATACTTGAACTCATCTTTCAAATAGTATTTGGAAGGAGCTTGTGGGGCAATGATATAATTTTCCTCTGGATTTAACTTGGAAAAATACCGTATAAAAAATCGACTTAAATACCCCATACCATGAAAGACAATCCAAATGTTTTTGGTTTTGTCACCAATACTATTTAACGTCTCGTAGCTATTTTGGCTTTGGTAAACCACCCTTTTTTCTGTCAGTTTCATAAACTGTCCAACTTAATATTTTAAAGCAATACCTTTGCGTAATTTTACAAAAATTAAAGGCATGGACGAACACAAAGCCAAAATACTTGAGGTATGCAATAACATTTGCAAGAATACCTTAATGGAAACCTTGGACATTAGCTATGTGGATGTGGGGGAGAATTTCTTGATTGCCAAAATGCCCGTGTCCCCAAAAGTGCATCAACCCGATGGTGTTTTGCATGGTGGAGCCTCAGTGGCTTTGGCGGAAAGTGTAGGTAGCGCCGCGTCCTATGTGTTTTTGGATGGACAGGAGTTTTTTGTGAGGGGAATTGAAATTTCCGCGAATCATGTCAGATCTGTAAAAGAAGGCTACGTATATGCCAAAGCTTCCATAATCCATAAAGGACGCACCACCCAACTGTGGGAGATAAAGATTAGCAATGAAGAGGGCGACCTGATTTCCAATTGTAAATTAACTACTATTGCCTTACCCAGAAAATAAAGATTTCCAAGACTTATTGGATGATTTGGCTAATGCACTTGCCAACAAACAGCCATTTGCGGTTTATCGCAAACCCAATGAAAATAAAGTGCAGGCGGTTTTTCAAGAAAATGGCACATTAAATTTGGCCCTAAGTTTTAACGAAAAGGGTTTTGTTTTTGCTCCTTTTGATTGGCAGGACAATGCGGTACTGATTCGGGCCGATAAAGTGTCGACGTCTTCGTTTGAAGCAAATATTGGACTTGTTGGAGAAGTTGATGAGCTTTCTGAAACCGGGAAGCAACCTTTTTTGAAATTGGTTCAAAAAGGAGTGACCCAAATCAAACAGGGAGAGTTGAAAAAAGTGGTATTGTCCAGAAAGATAGATTTGGAATTCCATCAATCCCCATTGGAGGTGTTTCAACGGCTTATTGAAAATTATGCCAAGGCTTTTTGTTATTTGTTTCATCATCCCAAAGTGGGAATTTGGTGTGGCGCCACTCCAGAAACACTGGTGTATATAACAAAAGGAGAACTTAAGACCATGTCTTTGGCGGCAACCTTACCTTATTTGGAAGGAACCCAACCTAAGTGGGGTTCCAAGGAAATAGAGGAACAGGAAATGGTCTCGGGATACATACTGGAACAACTATCAGAAATAGCCAATGGCTTGAAAATGGAAGCTGTTAAGTCCTCCAAGGCTGGAAATCTTTGGCATTTGAAATCCGAGATTAAGGGCAAACTACAAAGCAGCGCTTCATTAAAGGATGTGGTCAAAGCGTTGCACCCAACTCCAGCGGTGTGTGGGATTCCCACCAAAGAGGCCCAACAATTTATTCAGGAACAGGAAGGCTACGCCCGTACTTTCTATACAGGATTTTTAGGAGAATTGAATCTAGAAGAAACCACCTCCGCTTCGCTGTTCGTTAATCTGAGATGTATGGAAATCAAGCCTGGAAAAGCTTCCATTTTTGTGGGTGGGGGAATCACCTCGGCATCCGATACTGAAAAGGAATGGACTGAGACCCAGAATAAAAGCAAAACCTTGCTCAACATCCTACAATTTGTAAGTCATTAATTTTAGGCGGAGAACATTTTGGAGCTTACTTTTGTAATCCATGATGTACTCCAATATCCCCTCGGCCCAAACCTTGGTTCTTTATTTTCAATCTAGGGGAATCAAAAATATTGTGATTTCCCCGGGTTCCAGAAACGCTCCTTTGACCCTGAGTTTTACCAAGCATCCATTTTTTTCCTGTTTTAGCATCGTGGATGAACGTTGCGCTGCTTTTTTTGCCCTAGGGATAGCCCAACAATTGCAAGAACCTGTGGCCGTGGTATGTACATCAGGGAGCGCTATGTTAAATTTCTATCCGGCAGTAGCTGAAGCCTTTTATAGTGATATTCCCTTAGTTGTTGTTTCGGCAGATCGACCAACCGATAAGATTGATATAGGGGATGGACAAACCATTAGACAAGAGCATATTTTTGAAAAACACATTGGGTATTCCGCCAACCTAAAGCAGGATAGTACCCATGGTTTTGAACCGGTCAAATCCAACGACAGCCAAGAGACCATTCAGGCTTACAATGCATTGGAAATTGGCAAGGCACTCGATTATGCCTTTAAAACGTCTTCCCCGGTTCATATCAATATCCCTTTCGAAGAACCGTTATATGATCTAGTTGAAAATCCAACGGTAGAATTGTCAGAGGTTCAAACGATGGATGGTACGCATAACTTGGAGGCGGATTGGTCGCGTTTGCTCCCCATTTGGAACTCCAGTCAACGGAAAATGGTATTGATAGGGGTAAACCCTCCCGAGGACTTGGATGCCGCAATAATGGAATTACTGGCAAATGATGAGAGTGTACTGGTTTTTACCGAAACAACATCCAATGTGCACCATCCCAATTTTTTTCCGAGCATTGATAGTATTGTAGCCCCCATAGAGAAATCTTCAGACCGAGAAAATCTCTTCAAGTCACTGCAGCCAGATTTGTTGGTTACCCTTGGTGGACTGATCGTTTCCAAAAAGATTAAAGCGTTCTTGCGCAAGTACCAACCAAAGCATCACTGGCATATCGATTCCAAGAAGGCCTATGATACCTTTTATTGCTTATCTGAACATATAACAACCCATCCAAACACCTTTTTTGGAAATGGTTTGGGGAATTTTCAAAAAATTGAAAGCTCATACAGAAATGAATGGCTACAAACCAAAAATAATTATGAGCTAAAGAGACAGGCCTATCTCGATAAAATTGCGTATTCCGATTTTATCGTTTTCCATCAAATCCAGAGTGGAATACCCAAGGATTATCAAGTGCATTTGGCAAACAGTTCTACGGTAAGGTACAATCAATTGTTCCCTATGGATCCGTCCTTGCATGTTTACTGCAATCGTGGAACCAGTGGAATAGATGGCAGTACTTCTACAGCAATAGGAGCGTCCATTTATTATAATAATCCAAGCTTATTGATTACTGGGGATTTGAGTTTTTTCTACGATAGTAATGGACTTTGGAACCAATACATACGACCAGACTTCCGAATTATATTAATCAACAACTCAGGAGGAGGAATCTTTAGGATTCTTCCTGGCTTTGAAGAAACGAAAGAATTTTCCACTTTTTTTGAAACCAGTCATCAGCATAAAGCCAAACACTTGGCGCAAATGTTTCAATTTGAATATATAAAAGCAGGGAACGAAAAAGAAGTTGAACTGGCCCTGAAAAACTTCTATGAACCCTCTCAAAAGCCCAAGATTTTGGAAATCTTCACTCCAAGGCAAATCAATAACAAAATTTTGCTCAGCTACTTCGATTTCATATCTTAGAACCTATAGATAACAACCACAAAAACCAATACGTAAACCATGAACAAAAGGGAGGAATTAATTGTGAAATACGTCGCCGATATCAAAGAAAAATTTGGTGAAAATCCAGATATGGATTTACTGACCAAGGTAACGGTAGGCTTAGGACCGTCCATTTATAATTTGGATGCATCCAGGGTTTCGGGGTCTGATGAGAAAGAACTGGACACCGTGAAAAACAATTACCTCATCAACAAACTTGGGCTCGCTGACAGCGACGAGCTTATGCAGGCTGTGAACGACATAATTGATAAGTATGGCCGTGCTGACAAGAATAAATACAGGGCGGTAATCTACTATATGCTCTGTAAGCAGTTTGGAAAAGAGTCTGTCTATAACTAGACGGCAATAAAAAATTGTAATATAGCTGGTTTCTTGGGAGACCGGCTTTTTTTATACCCATAATTTCAATCTACCTTTGCCAAATGATAGCATTGGGGAATTACAACACACTTAAAGTTTTACGCAGTACGAGAATCGGTCTTTTCTTGGGAGATGAGGAGGGGACAGAAGTCTTGTTGCCCAACAAATATGTTCCGGAAGATTTTGAGATTGATATGGAATTGAAGGTCTTCTGCTATCTCGACAGTTCGGAAAGGCCAATTGCCACTACCTTGGAGCCTTATATTATTCGCGACGGATTTGCCTATTTGAAAGTGGTACAGGTGGGCTCATACGGAGCATTTTTGGATTGGGGCCTGGAAAAACATTTACTGGTTCCCTTTAGGGAACAGGCGGTTCGAATGGAGGAAGGTAAAAGCTACATTGTTCACTGCTATTTGGATGAGGTTACCTTCCGATTGACCGGCTCCGGTAGGCTTAATAAATTTCTGTCCAATGAAGGTTTTGACCTTAAACCCAACACCAAAGTGAGTCTTCTTGTAAGTAGAAAAACACCCTTGGGTTGGGAGGTAGTCATTGAAGACAAATACAAAGGGCTTGTTTTTGAAAGTGATGTCTTTAAGCCCATTGCCATTGGTGATAGGCTCAAGGGATACATCAAAAGTGTAAGGCCGGATAATAAGATAGATGTTTCCCTGCAACCCCTTGGAGCCAAGATGTTGGAACCAACTGCCAATCTGATACTGGATAAATTAAAGGAAAACCAGGGATTTCTGCAGCTGCATGACAAGTCAAGCCCGGAAGAGATCAAGACGGAATTACACTTAAGTAAAAAGGCCTTTAAGAAGGCCATAGGTACCTTGTATAAAGAGCGAAAGATCGCAATCAAGGACGATGGTATCTATTTACTATAGGTAGAATTCCTTTAAATAGTTTAGAAATTGTTAACGGATTTGATACCAATCCGTTTTTTTCTTTCCCCAAAAATTATACATTTGTATAAGTGTATATTAACTCCTTGACAGCTATCTGATTAGGGTACCGACAGGAAAACTAGACTTACCTAATATGCCATTTATTGAAGAAAGTGATTTACTGGATCTGCATAAGGACATTGATAAAGCCCAAATTATCAATGAAAGACTTTTAGACCAGATAAAATATAAAAACAAGGATTTGCGCAAAATCAAGCTACAGCGCAATATCCTACTGGGGTTCACTGCACTTTTTGTTGTAGGCACCTTGGCCATAACTTCTTTTACAGCTGGATTGAGCAGTAAAAATTCGTTTGAGAATCAGAACAGCCTTTTGGTTTCCATAGACAGTTTGGACGTTATCAAAGCCCGAATTGATAACTTAAAACTTCAAAATGAAGAATTAAGTTTGGTACGGGAATTTTATTTGGCCAAGGCCTTTTTGGAAAAGGAAACCATCTATTCAGTTCAGGTAAAATCCTTTGTGGACAATAATGTCACCTTGGCTTCCGAAGCATTGACCAATACCCTTTTTGTAAAGACCAATCCCTTCTATGCCTATTCCTTGGGTAACTTTGAAACTTTGGATGAGGCACAATCCTTTAGGAAGCAGCTGGTCAATATGGGATTCAAGGATGCCTTTGTAGCTTCTTATCAAGATGGGAAGCGAGTTAAAATTGAAGATCCGTATTAATCTTGGGGAGTTTTAAGGCTTGGATCCAAGCTGCTAGATTACGCACATTACCACTATCCTTATCAGGTATCATAGTTGGAACAGCATTGGCTGTTTCCCAAGGACAATTCAACGGCACCATTTTTACCCTGGCTCTGTTGACCACTATAGGATTTCAAGTCACGTCCAATTTTGCCAATGATTATGGGGATGGTGTAAAGGGGACCGATAATGAAGATCGCATTGGGCCTGCAAGAGCACTTCAGAGCGGAATCTTATCGCGAAAGGCTTTGAAAAATGGCATCATCATAGCCATCCTCCTAAGTTTGATATTGGCTTTAACTTTGGTTTATATCTCATTTGGTAAAGAAAACCTGAAATATATCCTCATATTTTCAGTACTGGGCATTTTAAGTATTTGGGCTGCGATTCGGTATACAATGGGCGATAATCCCTATGGTTATTTGGGATTGGGAGATGTCTTTGTTTTCCTGTTCTTTGGCTTGTTGGGTGTATTGGGGAGTATGTTTTTATATACCAAGTCTTTGGATTGGATTTCTACACTTCCTGCAATTTCCATAGGACTGTTGTGTGTGGGCGTTCTTAATTTGAACAATTTGAGGGATGTGGTTTCGGATAAAAAACACGGCAAAAACACCTTAGTGGTCAAAATGGGTTTTGAAAATGGCAAGCACTACCATATGTTCTTGATTGTATTGTCTTTTTTCTGTTTTTTGACCTATTCTATTTTAAGAATCAAGGAATTTCAATATTGGTTTTATCTATTGGCCTTTATTCCCATTTTTGTTCACTTGACTAAAGTGGTACGTACCAAGGAGCCCATTTTGCTGGATGGGGAACTCAAAAAATTAGCGCTAAGTACATTTTTGCTGTCTCTTTTGTTCTTCATGGCAGTAAAGTTTTTTTTGTAATTTTGGTCAGCAACCCACTAAACATTAGACAATTTGGAACACGCCATTAAAATATTGATTGTAGAGGACAACGTAATTATTGCAGATGATATGCAATCCATGCTGGAGGAAATCGGCTATGAGATTGTTGACAATGTAATAGTGTACGAGCAGGCTGTGGAGGTACTGAAGAACAACCATGTGGATTTAGTACTGATTGATATCATACTGGCTTCGGACAAAACAGGAATAGATCTTGGAAAACATATAAGGGATGTGTACAACATTCCTTTCATCTTTGTTACCTCCAACTCGGACAGAGCTACTGTTGAAAATGCCAAGACGGTTAAACCCGATGGCTACTTGGTAAAACCATTCGAGCAACAAGACCTTTATACCTCCATAGAAATTGCACTTTCCAATTTCGATTATGCAAGAAAAGAGAAGAGCAAAGAGATTGCCGGGAATGAAGGAGATACTTTTACCTCCAACTCTGTATTGAAGGATTCCATTTTTGTAAAAAAACAACACCTGTATTACAGAATTCAATTTAGCGACATTCAGTTCATCAAAGCGGACAATGTTTATTTGGAAGTAAATACGGTGGATAAGAAATTCTTGGTAAGATCACCCTTGAAAGATTATTTGGAAAAACTTCCAAAGAATAAATTCTATAGGGCGCATAAATCCTACATTGTAAATGTTGATCATATTGACGCCATAAACTCCAAGGACATCATGATCAACAACAACCTCATTCCAATTTCCAAAGATTTCAAGGAATTTATCATTTCTTCTATGAACAGCTAACGCGATTAGAGGAATAAGAATATTTAAGGGTGCCTTTTGGCACCTTTTTTTATATCACACACTCAATTGTAGGAATTACCACAGGATTTGGATGGTTCACAACATTAGTTTCGTCGTCTAGCGGAACGCCCATACTTTAGCAGTGTTATTAATTCAGAAAAGTAATTTTTTCATTTTCATATAGTGTTCTCGTAAAAGGGTCTTGTCGTAATTGGCAGGACCTTTTTTGGTTTTACAAATATTTTGGTGACCAATCGTTCCGCGAAATGCATAAAACACCGACAAAATACATTTTTGCATACAACAGAGATGGTTTCACAACAGAAATGGACACTTTCACAACAATACCCAATAAGTCTTTTCGAATGCATTTAATTTTGTTTCAAATCCTACGTTAAATTAAGGAGGACACCATTGAATTGGAAGCAGGAATGATGAGACACTGACCTAGGAAACAACAAAAAACTGAACGTACAAACTAAAATCTTCTTAAGCACTACCCGTAAGATTAATGATGCATAACCTCAAACCATTATTTTCAGTCCTTTTCTTTGTACTGCTGTTGAATGTCTCCGCACAATCCGTAGAAAGCGAAGAAATCAGTGCTTTGACGGAATTCCAGAACACGAATGGCTCCCAGGACAGGTTTGATGTTTTCTTTACCGTAGTCAATCGATACAACGTTAACTCTGCCTATGATTGGTTGGATACCGTTAAAGTCTACCTTTCCAATGCCCAAAAAATAAATGATAGCCTAGCTACACAGTTGTATAAGGTAATGCAGGCGCAATTGTACAATGATTTAGGGGAGTACGATAAAAGTATAGCATTAGCCATGGAACTCTATGCAGCAAAAGATACCATGGACGCCGGTTCCAGAAAGGTAATTTTGGATGTATTGGACAACAACTACGCAAATCTTCAACTGTACGACAAGCAGATTGAAATCCGAAAGCAAAAACGTGAGTTTGGTTATACTGACAATGTGGCTTTCTATGATATCTACAGCAACCTTGGTCTGCACCGAAAAGCTAGGAACCAATATATTATGGAGGTTAAGCCCACCATTGCCGACAATGATTCCTATGGTCTGGCCAAGTATCACAGCAAAGTGGGTAACTATCTCAGATTGGACAATTCGGCGCCAACGGCCCTGAGCGAGTTGAAAAAAGCAAAGGCTTATTTGGATGTGTTTCTGAACGATATCTCCAAGGAAAAGACCGAGGAACAGCTTTTTGAAAGCGAATTGCTCAAGGCAGAAATTGAAGGTAACATAGGGAAATGCCATGTGTTGCTCAGCGAATACGAAGAAGCCATTCCGCTATTGGAAAATAGCATTGAAGTGTTGAACACCTCTTCCAGCAACGATCATAAAAGCGAGGTAATTGAGAACACCCTAAACCTTGCCGATGCAAATTTACATTTGGAAAGGTATGTTGCCGCCAAGCGTAGTCTGGATATTCAATTTGAAAACATTAGTATACTACAAAATATTAAGCGCAACAGTTTGCTGGCCGCTTTTTATGACAAAGTGGAGAACTTCAGAAGTGCGGCTTTGTATTATAAGCGTAACGAACGCATTAAGGATTCCCTGACCCAAAAACAATCATCCATTATCAAACAACAATTGGTGACCATAGTGGCCAATGAGGATTTGGAAAATTCCCAACGTTTGATAGATGAGCAAAAGCGTATCAATGAATTGGCCCGAAGCGAGATGAAGGCCAAGGACGAGCGAATCAATTTGGTGTTTATCTCCTTGATTTTCACGCTGCTTGGTTTTGCAGGATTGGTGTATGCGTATCTAAAAAGTATTAAAAACCAGCGACTGATTGCGGAACAAAAGCACATCATTGAAAATGCCTTGGTGGAGAAGGATTCCTTATTGAAAGAAATTCATCATAGGGTAAAGAACAATCTTCAGATGGTTTCCAGTCTATTGAGCCTTCAGACCAAAAACACCAGAAGCAAATCTGCGATTGAGGCCTTGGAAGAAGGAAAGAGTAGGGTAAAGGCCATGGCCTTGATCCATCAAAAGCTCTATCAAAATGATGATTTATCAGTCATTGAAATGCAGGGCTATATCGAAAGCTTGATCAATAGCGTGCAGTCTGTTTATAAAAAAGGTGGTCATAACATCAGTATTACCATAGACGCGGAGGGTACCGAATTGGATATAGACAGGGCCATTCCATTTGGGTTGATTCTGAACGAACTTGTTTCCAACTCTTTTAAATATGCTTTCCCGGAAAATGACGAAAATGGAAAAATCTACATCCACCTTCGAAAAAATGGTGACCAAGGCTATTTTGAATATACCGACAACGGAATAGGTCTGCCGGAAGATGCGGATGAACGCGCCCATTCCTCCATGGGAATCCGCTTGATGAACAGATTGGTGAACCAACTCCAGTCTAAACTCAATATTGACAAGGCCACCGAGGGAGTCCGTTTTTGGTTCAACTTCAGCTAAACAATTTCCTTTCATTGCATCCTAAATTGGTTAAATTTGAAGCCAACGGATGAAAGCAAGCTATTCCAAGTACATTCTACAGTTTAAAACGGCCAGCGGGACATCACGTGGGGTGATGACCGAAAAGGAAACTTGGTTTCTTTGCCTACAGGAAGGTGCTAAAAAAGGAATTGGGGAATGCGGAATCTTTAGAGGGCTAAGCGTGGATGATGTACCGCATTTCGAGCAAAAATTGGCTTGGGTCTGCGATAATATTCATCTGGGCAAAAACACGCTATTGGCAGAACTATTGGAATTTCCGTCCATCCAATTTGGTTTGGAACAAGCCTATTTGTCATTGAAATCGAGTCAGCCATTGGAACTCTTCACCTCGGATTTTGTTCAGAAAGAATCCCCTATTTCCATCAATGGTTTAATTTGGATGGGCGATGAGAATTTTATGCTTTCCCAAATGGAGGAGAAATTGAGAGCTGGCTTTCATTGCATCAAAATGAAGATTGGAGCGATAGATTTCAATAAGGAATTGACGCTATTAAAATCCATCCGAAAAATTTTTGGACCTCAGGAGATTGAACTTCGTGTAGATGCCAATGGCGCATTTGAGGCGGCTGAATCGTTAGAAAAACTCAAGCGTTTGTCAGAATATCACTTGCATTCCATTGAACAGCCGATTAAGCCCAAACAATGGGAGGAGATGGCGAAACTTTGTGAAGCAACACCTATACCCATTGCCCTAGATGAGGAACTGATAGGAGTTTTTGATGTAACGGAAAAGGCAAAAATGCTACAAACAATTCAACCACAATTTATAATTCTTAAACCCAGTTTAATAGGCGGTTTTGGAGGTGGACAGGAATGGATTAAAATGGCGGATAAACATGACATAGGATGGTGGATCACCAGCGCATTGGAAAGCAACATTGGACTTAACGCTATAGCGCAGTGGACCTATACGTTGGGAGCCAAAATGCCCCAAGGTTTGGGGACAGGTGGCTTGTTCACCAACAATGTGGAAAGTCCACTGGAAGTTTCCGATGGAAAATTGGTTTACCGGTCGGACAAAAAATGGAATATGAACTTAATTGACAATTTATGTACATAGCACAGGGATATAAAGGAGATATAGGACTTTGGAAGTACTTGTTTTTACCCTTAGGATTTATTGGATTAATGGCAGTTAACTATGTAATGACCATTAATTCTCCCATCAGTGTGGAGGATGCTATGCAGCAAATGATCAACGAATGGGGTTCCAATTTGGTATTGATTTTAGCCTTGGTTCCATTGGCTGTGGGCTTTTTTGTTGTACTCGGATGGACCATATTGATACACCAACAGTCCATTACCTCCTTGACCACTTCTCGAAAAAAAATAGATTGGAAACGTATCTTTTTTGCCTTTGGATTATGGGGGAGTGTGACGATATTAATTACGGCCATTGATATTTATTTTTCTCCAGATCATTATGTCTTGAATTTTGACATAGCTAAATTCCTCTCCTTGGCAGCAATTGCCATTGTATTGATTCCGTTGCAGACCAGTTTTGAGGAGTATTTGTTTAGAGGGCATATGATGCAGGGTTTAGGGATTGCCACAGGAAGACGGTGGATTCCGTTGGTGGTTACCTCGGCGTTGTTTGGAGTGATGCACATGGCCAATCCCGAGGTGGAGAAATTGGGAATGGGGATTATGGTGTATTACATTGGAACGGGACTTTTCCTTGGTATTTTAACCCTGATGGATGAAGGCTTGGAATTGGCCTTGGGGTTCCATGCCGCAAACAATTTGATTACCGCGCTTTTGGTAACCGCAGATTGGACGGCGTTCCAAACCAATTCCATATACAAGGATATTTCGGACCCGGTTATGGGATATGATGTGTTGGTTCCCATTTTTGTGGTCTTTCCGCTATTGTTGTGGTTCTTTGGCAAGAAGTACAAATGGACCAACTGGAAGGACAAATTGTTTGGTCGTGTGTTGACCAAGGAAGAATTAGTAGCTTCGAATGATGCGGAATCTCTCATGGCATAAAATACATCCTAGTTTTAAGCTTAATGGCATTCATTATCCTTTTGATGAACTGCTGGAGGTAGGCTATAGTTTAATCAAGGAAGGCATCCCATTTGAGAAATCCATAGGGGATTTTTTGGTGGAGTGGGGGATGGATACACCTGTGGTGATGGTCCAAACCTCTGGTTCCACTGGTACACCCAAGGACATTAGTTTGACAAAGGAGCATATGGTCAACTCGGCCCTGTCCACTGGTTCGTATTTTAACCTTCAGCCTGGAGATACCGCTCTCTTATGTTTACCCTGCTCAAGTATTGCCGGGAAAATGATGTTGATTAGAGCCTTAGTTTTGGGACTGGAATTGGATTATGTGGAACCCTCATCCACTCCTTTATCCGGAATCGGAAAGAACTATGATTTTTCGGCCATGGTGCCATTACAAGTGGAAAAGTCGTTGACCCAATTTGACCAAATCAAGACCTTGATTATTGGAGGCGCTTCTGTTTCATTGGAACTAAGGGAAAAGCTTAAAACGATCCCCGCCCAATGCTACGAGACGTATGGTATGACGGAAACCATAACCCATGTTGCTGTAAAGGCAATTCAAAATTCAAAATTGAAAATTGAAAATTCCGAGAATCCAAAAGTCGAACAATCCAACGGTCGAACAATCCAACAATCCAACTTCTCAGCCCTCCCAAACATCACTTTCTCCCAAGACAACCGTGGCTGCCTGGTTATTGACGCCCCCAAAATCTCCGATAAGCCAGTAGTCACAAATGACATCGTGGCACTCCACAGTGAAACGGAATTCCAGTGGTTGGGTAGATTTGATTCTGTTATTAATTCCGGGGGAGTAAAGCTTATCCCTGAGCAAATAGAACAGAAAATAGCTCCTTTAGTAGCCGCCCGCTTTTTTGTAGTCGGAATCCCCGATGAAACACTGGGTCAAAAGCTTGTTTTGGTAATCGAAGGGGAAGAAACGGACAGCTCCGAATTGCTTCAACAAATAAAATCGCTAAAGGATTTGGAAAAGTATGAAGTACCTAAAGACATCCTCTATTCATCTACATTTTTTGAAACGACGAGCGGAAAAGTAGACAGACTCAAGACACAAGGTCGTATTTTAGGCTAGTCTAACCCAAACTAACCCTTCACTTTTAATTTTAACCTACTGACTCATTCCCGATTTCCTTCTATAGTAATTGACCATAGGTTTGATACAAATCCTAAAAACTGTGTCAATTATGAAAAATCAAATTACATTTCTACTCATGGCGTTACTTTGCAGTTTTGGAGTAAGTGCCAAAACAATTACAGGTGTTGTCACCGATGCCCAAAATTTACCGTTACCAGGTGTCATAGTAACCCTTGAGGGAACTTCCATAGGAACCCAAACCGATTTTGATGGAAATTATTCTATTGAAGCCCAACAAGGTCAGACCTTAGTCTTCAGCTATATCGGTTTTGTAACCAAAAAAGTAAACATTGGTGCAAGCAATCAGATTCATGTAAGTCTTGAGGAAGATGTAAGCAGATTGGAAGAAGTAATTGTTGTAGGGTATGGCTCACAAACTGTTCCTTACCGTCCGCCTTCCCCAGCCCAAATAAAAAGACAAAAAAGAAAGGATTACCATAGCTCCATATCTCAAACACTTAGCGGAAAAGTCACTGGAGTAAACATCTCAAGATCTTCGGGAAATGCTGGTAATAGTCCTCGGATAGTGATAAGGGGAATGAGTTCCATAAAAAGGGCCAAAGACCCACTTTATATTGTGGATGGAGTGCCTATCAGAAAGGAGAATATCCCTGTAGTGTCCCAAATGGATTCAAAGGATATTGACAAGGTGAATGTGTACAATGGTGCCAAAGCAAAAAAACTCTTTGGTTCCTCGGCCAAAAATGGTTGTGTGGTGATCACCACCAAAAAAGGAAACTACCAAATTGAAAATGATGAAAAATATGCCCAAATTCATGAGAACCAATTCGAAAGGGTGTCCCTAAACCCTTTATCAACATTTTCCATCGACGTGGATAAGGCTTCCTATAGCAATGTGAGGCGGATGATCAACAATGGTCAGCAAATTCCGGTGGATGCCGTAAAAGTAGAGGAAATGGTGAATTACTTCAACTACAGCTATCCCCAACCTAAAGAACATCCTTTTTCCATTACAACGGAGGTGGCCAGCACCCCTTGGAACAAGGACACCAAGCTGGTTCGTATTGGGCTTCAAGGTAAATCGTATACGGATGAAGAACTACCCCCTTCCAATCTAACTTTCCTGATTGATGTTTCCGGGTCTATGTCGAGCCAGAACAAATTACCCCTTCTTAAGTCTGCTTTCAAGTTGTTGGTAAACCAGCTAAGGGAAAAAGATAAGGTGTCCATTGTGGTATATGCTGGGGCAGCAGGTGAGGTTCTGCCTCCAACGAGAGGAAACCAAAAAGAAAAAATTAGGAATGCTATTGAGAATTTGGAGGCAGGAGGATCCACAGCCGGAGGTGCAGGAATAAAACTGGCCTATAAATTGGCACAGAAAAACTTCATCAAGAATGGGAACAACCGGGTCATCTTGGCTACGGACGGAGATTTCAACGTAGGGCCTTCAAGCGATAAGGACATGGTCAAACTCATCGAAGAAAAAAGAAAAACGGGAGTGTTTTTATCCGTATTGGGTTTTGGAATGGGTAATTACAAAGATTCCAAAATGGAAAAACTGGCCGACAAAGGCAATGGCAACCATGCCTATATAGATACCATGCAAGAGGCCCAAAAAGTCTTTGGTAAAGAGTTTGGCGGAACTTTGTACACCATTGCAAAGGATGTAAAGATTCAGGTTGAATTTAATCCCGGGATTGTGAAGGCCTATCGACTCATTGGATACGAAAACAGATTGTTGGCGGATGAGGATTTCATTGATGATACCAAAGATGCTGGAGAACTGGGAAGTGGGCATACGGTAACCGCTTTGTATGAAGTAATACCCAAAGACCCCAAAAGTGATTATCTAAAACCAGTGCATGACTTGAAGTATACTCAAAAATCGGAGGCAACTGCTTCCAATGAACTGATAACGGTTAAATTCAGGTATAAAAAACCTGATGGTGATGTGAGTACGGAAATTACGCAAGTGTTGGAAAACAAGAACTCCGAAGTTTCTCCAGACTTCAATTTTACCGCTTCCGTAGCCCTTTTTGGAATGTATTTACGCAAATCCCAATTTACAAATGGTGCTTCCTTGGAAGATGTAGTGAGCTTGGCCAGAAGGGGAATGGTCAACGACTCGGAAGGATATCGCGCTGAATTTATCCGATTGGTTAAATCGTATTCCGACAGTATGTAAGCAAAGTGCCTTCGGGCACTTTTTTTATGTTTTTGAAATGGTGTATTTTAAGGGAAATATTTCCAACATGCAAAAACTTGTCTGCCTCTTCTACCTTTTACCCCTTTTTTTGCCCTTCACGCTAAGTTCCCAGCAAATCCTTCCCGAACAGGAAAGAGCAAGGGTAGTGGACGAAATTCTGGAAGAGCGTTTCAATACCTTGCTTCCCACCTTAATGGATCAAACAGGGCTGGATATGTGGATTCTGATTTCCCGGGAGTATAATGAAGACCCTGTGCTTAAAACCATGTTGCCCGCCACTTGGCTCAATGCTAGAAGGAGAACCATCTTGCTATTTTATAGAGACAAAGCAACTGACACCATAGAAAAACTTGCAGTGGCACGATACAATGTGGGCAAGAGTATTCAATCCGCTTGGGACAAGGAAAAGGAACCCAACCAGTGGAAGCGTTTGATTCAACTGATTGAGGAGCGCAACCCGAATAGTATTGGGCTAAATTTTTCAAAGGACCACAATATAGCCGATGGCTTGGACAAGACCGACTATGATGAATTCATGGCAAACCTCCCCAAAAAGTTTCATTCTCGGGTTACATCGGCAGAACAGTTGGCGGTTAGATGGATTGAAACACGGACCCCATGGGAAATGGTCATCTATGATCAATTGGTGGATATCACTCATGATATTATTGCAGAGGCATTTTCAGAAAAAGTGATTACCCTTGGAATAACAACTACAACCGAGGTAGAGTGGTGGATGCGCCAAAAAGTAACCGATTTGGGGCTAGAAACTTGGTTCCATCCCACAGTTGACGTACAGCGAACCAGCGAAGAATTGGTAAGTCATCTGTATTCCTTTTCTGGACGACCCGATGATTTGGTCATCCAGCCTGGGGATTTATTGCATTGTGATTTTGGGATTACCTATTTGCGGCTGAATACCGATTGCCAGGAACTGGCCTATGTGCTCAAACCCAACGAGACCTCAGCTCCTTCTTTCTTGGTGAATGCACTTTATGATGGAAACCGTGTACAAGATTTTCTCACAGAAAACATGATCAAGGGTAGGACGGGCAATGAAATCTTGGCCAAAGCTTTAAGCGATGCCAAAGCTACTGGATTGCGTCCTGCTATTTATACCCATCCTCTTGGGTCTTATGGACATTCTGCGGGAACCACCATTGGAATGTGGGATGCCCAAGGTGGGGTCATGAAGGATGACGGGGAAAATTATCCCCTTAATCCAAACACGGTTTACGCCATTGAGTTAAATACTACTGTAAACATCCCAGAATGGAAAAGGGATATTCGGGTGATGCTGGAGGAAGCTGGATTTTATGGAGAGGATGGATTCAGGTATGTAAATGGTAGGCAAACAGAGTTGCTGCTGATTCCCCGTGTGAAGGAACATCAAGGAAATTAAGCTGCGAATTGGCCGTTGGTGCAGGTCATTTGGTCATGCAACTGGCATTGAAGCAATAAAATTGCTAATTTGTATAGCGTCAATCATAAAGAACTACAAAATGGTAAAAATGAAAATAGTTGTACTCGCAATTAGCCTGGTGTTCGCACAAGTATCTTTGGGTCAAGTAAAAAATGTTCAGGGCACCGTAACCAATGGCAAAGAACCTCTTGAAAATGTCAACGTCAATATTAAGGATACCGATATCGGTTTAAAAACCGATGGGCAGGGGAAATATCAGATTGAAGTACAAGAAGGAGAAACCCTAACCTTTAGTTTTATGGGAATGAAAACGGTTGAAATTGTGGTGGAGGATGTAACCGAATTCTTGAACGTTTCCCTTAAAAGCTGGGTTGAAGAGCTGGATGAAGTAGTGGTTTCAAAACGTAGGAAAAAATCACAGCAAGAACTATTCAAGGAATACAATACCAATAAAGACTTAATAAAGACCTCTTTTGGTATATTGGATAAAGAGAGTTTGGGTCATTCCTTAAAAATTGTTGATGGGGACGACCTTAGTCCTGCAGGTCAGGATTTTGTGGATGCCCTGGAATCTTGGATACCTGCTTCAGTGGTTTTTAGGCCGAGTGCGTTCCGCATTGCAGCTCAAGGGTCTTTGACTCAACTTAGAAAGCAAGGAAGGCCTACGGACCTTACAGCTCCAGTTTTGTACTTACCGCGGGCGCTGAGGCACCCCAAGCCCCTTCCAGCCCTATACGAAATTGACGGAGTTGTGACTACCGTTCCACCTACTTTTTTACATACTTCGGAAATAGAACGAATCGCCGTATTGGAATCCTTGACCGGTCTTGCAAAATATGGTACACTGGGAGCAGGAGGTGTAGTCATAATCAATACCAAAACGGGTAACTTCAGCCCCAAAACAACTCCAGAGAGAGAGCCTCTGAACCCAGCTTTGCTTCGGGACAATTATTTTGAGGACAAGGATGTGGTGCTGGAATCCAGCCTGGAAACTCCAATTTATTTAGAGAAGATTGCTGAGGCCAACAATCAAAAACAGGCAAGGGACATCTATGAAAATATGGAAAAAATGTATGCCAACTCCCCCTATTTCTACCTGGATTGTTTTACCCTTTTTTCCGAGCAAAGGGGGGATGATAAATTTGCGCTTCGAATGGTAAAGACGTTGGAAAATCGATTTGGTACCGACCCCACGGTGCTAAAGGCCCTGGCCTATAAGCTGGAAGCTCAGGGAATGCATCAAAAAGCCCATGAAATCTACATAAAGGTTTTTAAACTTCGACCGGGTTACGTGCAGTCTTATAAAAATTTGGCCTATAGCTTTAAGAGCATTGGCGAAGTGGAAAAATCCGCGGCCTTATACGCTAGATATAATTACTTGATTGGAGCGGATATTTTGGGCGAATCTGAGGAATTTGAATCGGTCATGGATAAGGATTTCAGTAATCTGCTGGTCCTCAACGGGGCAAAATTATCCAAGTTGGCCGGGAAGGGCATTGGTGACTCTGGCGATTTTGATGGCACCCGATTGGTTTTTGAATGGAATGATGGGGAAGCGGAATTCGAAATTCAGTTTGTAGATCCCAATGGGCAGTACTTTACCTGGGCCCACTCCCTGGACGCAGATCCAAACCGAATTACCAAGGAGAAACAAGTAGGCTTTTCCAGTGAGGAATACCTTATTTACAAACCTCTTAACGGGACTTGGAAAGTGAATATCAAATATTTGGGCAACAAACAACTTACTCCGGCCTATTTGAAAACCACGGTGTATCATAATTTCAACACGGAAAACCAAAGCAAGGAAATCAAAGTTTTTAAGTTACGCGCAAGGGATGTTAATCAGCAATTATTTGCGCTTAATTAAAATTCCCGTATCCATTATGAAGACTAAACTGATTTGGACCTTCTTACTTTGTTTAGTAATTACAATGGGTCTAATGGCCCAAGAACAGAAAAAGGTGACCATATGCTGGGATGTGTCCCATTCCATGCATGACAGGGATTTGGAAAAGGAGTTTTATTTTTTGGATGCTTATTTCAAAACCGTTCAGAATGCAGCTGTTACCTTGTTGCCGTTTAGCAATGAAATTGTTTCCAAAGATCAATTTACAGTCAAAAATGCAGACTGGTCGGCGGTGAAAAGTAAACTCCAAACGTTTCAGTATGATGGAGCGACTTCGTATACCTCCTTGGGAGATTATGCGGGAAGTGGAGCAGTCTTGTTATTTACAGATGGAAAGCAGAATCTTGATTCCTCTTCACCCAGTTTTGAAGGTGAACTTTATATCATCAATAGCAAAAAAGATTTTGATAGGGCCAGCCTTAATCTGCTATCCATTGTGAATAATGGAAACTTGATAAATCTAACCGAAAAAAAGACCAATACGAATTCAGATGCGCATGAGGTAACTTATTCTGGAACTATTTATGGTGGAGCCGCAGGTTTGGCTGCAGTGGATGTGTTTGTTAAGGAAGATCCCGATAATAAGGTGAGCACGGATAACCAAGGTTCATTCCAAATAGATGCACCACAAGGAAGTACACTGGTCATAGCCTATGGGAACCGAATCACAGAGCATGTTTTGGATGAGGTCAAAAACTTGGATTTTTCCATTAGCGATGGGGAAATTCAACTTCAGGAGGTAGTGGTGACAGAAGTTGGAGAAGAACAACCGGAAGAAATTACTACCGCTTATGGCAAAGAAAACAAGGATAAAATTGGTTATGCAGTGCAGTCCATAGGGGAAGACCAAATTCCAGATGCTGCCACTACTGCCAATACTGCCGTGCAAGGTAAGTTTTCAGGGGTTAGTCTGGGGCAGAATGATGATTTGAGCCAAACTAAAATGAGACCCAGCAATTCCATCTTGGGAAATAATTACAGCCTGATAGTTGTTGATGGGGTACCCATGGAACGCTCCAATTCTTTTACTGGAGAAATCGCTGGCACTGGTTTTATTGATCCTCGAAATATTGCAGAGGTTACTGTTTTGAAGGGATTGGCAGCCACCAATCGATATGGCAGTATGGGAGCCAATGGGGTACTTATGATCACCACAAAAACGGCAATAGTGGATGGCCCAAGAGGACAGAAAAAAGATTTGGCCCGATTGACCAACAACGTATACGACAGTAAGTTAAAGGTGAACAAAAAGAGCTTGGTAACGCCTTATCTTAAGGAATTGAAAAATGGAAAAAGTGTACAGGAAGCGTATGATTTATATTTAAATCAAAGAGCAAAATATTGGGATACCCCTGAATATCTTGTGGACGTTGCTTCGTTTTTTTATAGTTCCGATAAGGGCTTGGGCAACCGCATTTTATCAAACACTTTAGAAAAACCGACACCCGGGTATGAGGAGTTACGGGGAACCTATTTAAAGTCCATGGAAGTTGGGAATCCTGAATTGGCCCTAGTGGCAGCCAACAAGATGATTACGGATTTCCCAAATAAGATTCAACCCTATCTAGATGTGGCCAAAGCCCAAGAGAAGATTGGGAACCATCAATTGGCCTCCAACCTTTACCATGCCATTCTGGATGGAAGTGCCAATCCTAAAGTAAACTTTTTGGGATTGGAAAAACTAGTAGGAACGGATTTGAGGAACTTGGTCAATCAGGAACGGAAACACTTGGACATATCCAAGGTGTCCTCGGCATATCAAAACAATCTTACCTACAATGCCCGACTGGTATTGGAATGGAACAATACTGATGCTGAATTTGTGGTGCAATTTGTAAACCCGCAAAAACGCTTTTTTAACTGGGAACATACCGTGGCCTCTGATAGAAAACGGATCATGGATGAGATTCAACATGGTTTTGGCAGCGAACAATTTGAAATTGTGGGCCCTGAAACCGTGGGAGATTGGATTTTGAATGTCACCTATCTGGGTAATAGAACTTCCGGAAACAAGATACCTACCTTTTTAAAGTGTACCGTGCAATATAATTTTGGCAAAGCCAATCAATACAGTGAGGAATTCCTTGTACGACTTCAGGATAATGGGGATGAGCAGCAATTGGCCAAATTCGCTGTGCAATAATTAGACCTGCAAAACCCCCATATTAAATTTTTTATCCGAAGGGCTGTGATTGGAAGCCTCAATTCCCATTGAAATCCATTTTCTGGTCTCCAAAGGATTAATAATGGCATCGGTCCATAACCTGGCCGCGGCATAGTAGGGTGATATTTGGTGGTCATAGCGTTTTTTAATGTTGTCGAACAATGCTTTTTCCTTTTTGGCATCCAAGGTTTCCCCATTTTTCTCCAATGAAGCCTTTTCTATCTGTAAAAGCACTTTGGCAGCGGAATTCCCGCTCATCACCGCTAGTTCTGCACTGGGCCATGCCAAAATCAGTCTTGGGTCATAAGCCTTCCCACACATAGCATAATTCCCGGCTCCGTAGCTATTGCCAATGACCACCGTAAATTTGGGAACGACAGAATTGCTAACTGCATTCACCATTTTTGCACCATCCTTGATGATGCCGCCATGTTCACTTTTACTCCCCACCATAAATCCCGTGACATCTTGTAAAAAGACCAATGGGATTTTCTTTTGATTGCAATTGGCAATGAATCGGGTAGCCTTATCAGCCGAATCGGAATAGATAACCCCACCAAATTGCATTTCACCTTTTTTGGTTTTGACCACTTTCCGTTGGTTGGCCACAATTCCGACAGCCCAGCCATCTATCCGGGCATAACCGGTAAGCAAGGTTTTACCATAGCCTTCCTTGTATTGCTCAAATTCAGAATTGTCCACCAAGCGCTTGATGATTTCAAGCATATCATATTGGTCACTTCGGGATTTGGGAAGGATGCCATAAATGTCCTCCTCCTTTTCTGTAGGATTTTGAGCCTCAACCCGATTATAGCCTGCTTTTTCAAACGTGCCAATCTTGCCTACTATATTCCTGATTTTGTTCAAGGCATCCTTGTCATCCTTGGCTTTGTAATCCGTCACACCACTAATTTCTGAATGGGTAGTGGCACCACCTAAGGTCTCATTGTCTATACTTTCGCCAATAGCAGCCTTTACTAAATAACTTCCAGCAAGGAAAATACTTCCGGTTTTGTCTACGATCATGGCTTCATCGCTCATAATAGGCAGGTATGCCCCACCAGCCACGCAACTTCCCATAACAGCAGAGATTTGGGTAATTCCCATACTGCTCATGACCGCATTATTTCTAAAAATCCGTCCAAAATGCTCCTTATCTGGGAATATTTCATCTTGCATGGGCAAATACACCCCAGCACTATCCACCAAGTAAATGATAGGTAATTTGTTTTCGATGGAAATCTCTTGGGCCCTGAGATTTTTCTTTCCTGTTATGGGGAACCAAGCTCCTGCTTTTACCGTTGCATCGTTGGCCACCACCACGCATTGTTTTCCTTGGATATACCCAATTTTGACCACCACACCGGCACTGGGGCATCCACCATGCTCCTCGTACATACCCTCTCCGGCAAACGCTCCTATTTCAATCCGTTCGGAATTAGCATCCAACAGATAGTCAATACGTTCACGGGCCGTCATTTTTCCTTTGGCATGGTGTTTTTCAATTCTTTTCTTGCCACCACCGAGCTTTATTTGCGCCAATTTGTTACGGAGTTCGGAAAGTTTAAGCTTATTGTGATCTTCGTTTTTATTGAAGTTTATATCCATAATTTCAATATGATTTCATCGTCCCGCTAAAGATAAGGAGTTATAATCATTACTTTTGGTCTCTATGAATTCAAAGATCAAGTGGGGCATTATTGGCCCCGGGAACATTGCTAGAAAATTCGCTTCGGATTTACTTTTGGTTGAAGATGCTGAGATATGCGCAGTAGCTTCGAGAAGCCATGAAAAGGCAGAGAAATTTGCAAATGAATTTAATACGGAACACGTATTTGGCAGTTACGAAGCACTTTTTTCCTCCAAAACTGTGGACATTGTTTATATAGCCACGCCCCATAATTTCCACAAAGATTTGTCCATTCAAGCTATGCGTCATGACTTGGCTGTGCTTTGCGAAAAGCCTGCTGGAATCAATCAAGGAGAGGTTCAGGAAATGATAGAAGTGGCACAGGAGAACCGGGTATTTTTCATGGAAGGATTGTGGTCACGTTTTAACCCTTCCATCCAAAAGGTAAAACAACTCGTTGATGAAGGTAGGATTGGGGAACTAGGCTATCTGCATGCAGATTTTGCGTTTTACGGTTTGGATCGTGATGCTGATTCTCGGGTATTGAACCCAAACTTGGCATCCGGTTCCTTATTGGATATTGGAATTTATCCCATTTTTTTAGCTTATCTCTTGATGGGCAAACCGGATGAGATTTTGGCTACCTCCAACTTTCATCAAAATGGAACCGAAGTACAGACTTCGATGATTTTTCAATATCCTCAGAGTCAAGCTGTGTTGTACAGTGGAATTAGCAGCAATTCCAAAATGGAGGCGGAGATATCTGGAAGTAATGGTACCTTGTTTCTTCAACCGAGGTGGCATAAGGCTTCGACCTACATTATTGAGAAAAATGGAGCCCAGGAGACCGTAGATCTTCCTATTAAGGGCATTGGATTTGTTTATGAAATTGAGCACGTACATGATTGTCTGCGCAAACAGTTATCGGAGAGTCCTTTATGGTCGCACCAACATAGTTTGGACTTGGTGGAGCTTATGGATACCATCAGACAAAAAGCGGGGATTAAATTTCCTTTTGAAGCTTAAACTTGCAACTGTCATTTTGGGTTCTTACATTTTTTACGATATTTGATTTTCTACTGAACTAACAATATGGGAATGAACAAAAATACGGTGCTGGCCTGGGCAACTTGGATTATGATTTTGGTAGGTTTGGGTATGATTGCACTTGGGGCTTTTAAATATGATGAGGTAGCAGGTTACGGATTTGCTTCCGTTGGCATTGGATTCTTTGCCATTGCATGGGTCTTTAACGCGCTCAAGGGCCGAGTTTAGTTTCCTTTTTTACGTAATTCTAATAACAACCTAATGTCAGACGATAAGAAGGTTATTTTTTCAATGTCCGGGGTAACCAAGACCTTTAAAACGGCCAACACCCCAGTTTTAAAGAATATATATCTCAGTTTTTTTTACGGCGCCAAGATTGGAATCCTGGGACTTAACGGTTCGGGAAAATCCACTTTGCTGAAAATCATAGCTGGAGTGGACAAGAACTATCAAGGCGATGTGGTTTTCTCTCCGGGTTATACGGTAGGATACTTGGAACAAGAACCACAACTGGATGAGGAAAAGACCGTTCTTGATGTAGTAAAAGAGGGCGTGGCCGAGACGGTTGCCATATTGGACGAGTACAACCAGATCAACGATATGTTTGCGTTGCCAGAAGTCTACGAAGATGCGGAAAAGATGCAAAAGTTGATGGACAAGCAGGCCGCGCTGCAAGATAAAATTGATGCTTCCAATGCTTGGGAATTGGACACCAAATTGGAAATAGCCATGGACGCGTTGCGTACTCCGGATTCAGACAAAAAGATTGGGGTACTCTCTGGTGGGGAGCGCAGAAGAGTGGCCCTTTGCAGACTATTGCTGCAAGAACCGGACGTATTGTTATTGGATGAGCCCACCAACCACTTGGATGCGGAATCCGTACATTGGTTGGAACACCATCTGGCACAATACAAGGGAACCGTTATAGCGGTGACCCACGACCGTTATTTCTTGGATAATGTCGCCGGCTGGATTTTGGAATTGGACAGGGGAGAAGGTATCCCGTGGAAAGGTAACTATTCAGGGTGGTTGGATCAAAAGGCCAAGCGTTTGGCCCAAGAGAGTAAACAAGCATCAAAACGACAAAAAACCTTGGAACGTGAGCTTGATTGGGTGCGCCAAGGGGCCAAGGGAAGACAAACCAAACAAAAAGCCCGTTTAAAAAACTATGACAAACTTTTAAGCCAAGATCAAAAGCAACTCGAGGAGAAGTTAGAAATCTATATTCCCAATGGACCTAGGTTGGGAACGAATGTAATTGAGGCCAAAGGAGTAAGTAAGGCCTATGAGGACAAACTGCTATATGAAGATTTGAATTTCAATTTGCCCCAGGCTGGAATTGTGGGTATTATTGGTCCCAATGGTGCGGGTAAGACTACCATTTTTAGGATGATTATGGGGGAGGAAAATCCAGATAAGGGCGAATTTACCGTAGGTGACACCGCTAAACTAGCTTATGTGGACCAAAGTCATTCCAATATTGACCCTAACAAAACCATTTGGGAAAATTTCAGTGATGGGCAAGAATTGGTGATGATGGGAGGGAAGCAAGTCAATTCCAGGGCCTATTTAAGCCGATTTAATTTTTCAGGGAGCGAGCAGAACAAAAAAGTCAACATGCTTTCTGGCGGGGAACGGAACCGACTCCATTTGGCGATGACCCTTAAGGAAGAGGGAAATGTGTTGTTACTGGATGAGCCTACCAACGATTTGGACGTAAACACACTAAGGGCTTTGGAAGAAGGGTTGGAAAATTTTGCGGGCTGTGCGGTGATTATTTCCCACGATAGATGGTTCTTGGATAGGATTTGCACGCATATCCTTGCTTTTGAAGGAGATTCGCAGGTGTATTTCTTTGAAGGATCTTTTTCAGATTATGAAGAGAATAAAAAGAAACGCTTGGGCGCGGATATCATGCCCAAGCGTATCAAATACAAAAAGTTGATTCGTTAGAATCAACCAACGGATTTATTTTTCTGCCTCAAGGCTCTTAAGCGCTCGTTGAAGCAAGTTTTTAGCATCTTCCAAATAGGCTTTCTGATGATGTTCCAAACTATTGGGATCGTTTTCCTTTTCAGGTGAATTTTGCTGGAAACTATTGGTGAATTGGACTAAATCCAAAATTGCCTTCTCTGCTCGGGTCAATTTATCCTTGGCATGTTTATCAAAAACCTTGAGCATTTCTTGCTCCATGGAATCTTTATCTTCTTCGGAATCGGCATAGGCCTCATGTTCCAATGTGGTATCCGCACTATCTTCCACTACGGTTTCTGGAACAATCCCTAAGGTACATTCGTCCAAAATGGTGATTAGTTCATTGATCAATCCCATTGATTTCTTGGAAAAAAAACGTCCGGCATCCCAGTCCACAGGCTCAATGGCCTTGTTGAGAGCTTCCATGGCGTCCAGTCTTTTATCTTCGGATTTGGCACAAGCGCATTCCGCCATAAAACTCTCGGATTTCTCCAAAGCGATCAAAGCTCTTTCGGCATAATACATTTGATGTTCAAAGTTGGTTGCGCCCATGGCCTTTTTGGTATGGCTTAAGCCATAGGTGATTTTGGCATAGAAATTATCACACTGATTGGAAAAGGAAAAGTTTGCCATAAAGAGGCATACGAACGCAAACAAAGTAAAGTGTTTGTTGATCATGGTTAAGTACTGATTTGGGTTGGTACTTCTACGTTAACGAAATTTGGGCTTTAATATTTTATAGGGTTAAAAATCGTCATTGGGGTACCAGTCCAGTTGTACCACCTTAATATTGGGATTTCCATTGTTAACAATGGTTTTAAACATCTTAACATCGCTAACATTGGGCCTGCCTCGGTAGTGATACGGATAGATCTCTTTGGGTTGGAATTCTAAAACGGCATCCGCTGCGCTGTAAACGTTCATTGTATAAGGTAAGTTCATGCATACAAAGGCCTTGTCTATATTTTTTAATGCCCTCATTTCAGGTATATCTTCTGTATCCCCCGAAAAATAGAGCCGTTGTCCATCAATATCGAGGACATAACCATTACCCCTCCCTTTGGTATGGAATTTAAGGGCTTCTTTACGAAGATTGTACATGGGAACCGCCTCTACCGTTATTCCGTAGCGTTCTTTTGAGTCCCCATTGTGCAGCACATCAATTTGAGGAGTGAATTCTTGGGGCATTTTATCAGCTACCGCCTGGGGTACCATGATTTTGGCCTTGTGTGTGTCCAATTCCTGTATAGTCTCCAAACTAAAATGGTCTCCGTGAATATCTGTAACAAGAATAAGGTCGGGTAGCTTTTGATTTGCGAAAGCTTGAGCTCCGCCAACAGGATCAATATAGATAGTGATTTCGTTCCATTCCAAAACCGCTGTGGCATGTTCAATGGGAGTGATTTTAATTTCGTTGGATTTGGGTTTTTCCACAATCATAACACTTTGCCCAAATGAACTGGCGCAAATCAGGCTTAAAAAAAGGAAAAGTACGAAGGGTGTTAATAAATTTTTCATGAGTCAGAAATTAATCGAGCCTTTTAAAATTAGTGCATACAACCGATTAGTCCACATTTTTTTAACATAATTTAAATCCGAATGATCCAAATCAAAAACTATAGCGTATATAACTCAGAACACAATTGATCGAAACACTTAATAGCAAGAATCAATTAATTTAAAAGTTATGACTGAAACAAAAAGTAACAACGGATTAAAGGTAATCGCAGGTTTGTTGGGCGTGGTTCTTTTAGGTACCATTATCTACACGGTTAGCCTTTACCAGGATAAGAAAAAAACTACCACTGCATTAACGCAGGAGAAAGAATTGGTTGTTGAGGATTTGAACAACCTTAAATCTGAATACGACAAAGCAATTTTGGAGAGCAACGCTACCAACGAGGAATTGGTTGCCGCTCGTGACAACATTGCTAAGTACATTGATTCTGTACAAGGAATGAAAGCTGATATCGCTTCCCTATCCAGATACAGAAGACAAGTAAGCGTGCTTAAAGCTGAAAGAGAAAAATTGTTGAAGCAAGTTGATTCTTTGACAACTTCCAACACTTTATTGGCCATGCAACGCGACAGTACTTTTGTAGAATTGGAAAAGCAAACTGTATTTAACGATTCTTTGGTAGTACAGAACACCCAATTGGCTGATGCCGTTGAAAGAGGATCTGCACTTAGCCTTTCTACCTTTACTGTAGATGCAGTTAGGGAAAGAAACAGTGGTAAATTGGTTTCTACTTCCAGAGCAAAAGCTACTGACAAGTTTAAAGTATGTTTTACTGTTGCTGACAACGTAATTGCTGAGGCTGGTGATCGCGAGTTCTTTATTGAAGTATTGGATCCTCAAGGAAATGTCCTGGGAGACAGCTTCTCTAAATCTAGCGAAGAAGGTGCTTCCATAACATATAGCAAGGGAACTAATTTTTACTATGAGAACAGCTCTTTGGATGTATGTGATTACATCAACAAGCCTGCTTCGGATTTCCAAAAAGGAAATTACATGGTAAATGTTTATGACGGTGGATTGAAGTTATTGGGAACTTCCAAATTCGCTCTAAAATAGTATACACTATCCACATTTCACAAAAAAGCCCGATCTGTTATGGATCGGGCTTTTTTTTATGGGTTTTGGAGAAGCTTATTTTAAACTACCCACCATATCCTCGGGTTTTACCCAAGCATCGTATTCTTCAGGGGTAACGTATCCAAGGTTAATGGCCTCTTCCCTTAAGGTAGTGCCATTTTTATGGGCAGTATTGGCAATTTCTGCCGCTTTATAATATCCAATTTTGGTGTTCAAAGCTGTTACCAACATCAACGAATTGTTCAGCAAGGTTTTGATTACTTCGTGATTGGGTTCTATGCCTGAAGCACAGTTTTCATCAAAACTAACACAACCATCGCCAATAAGCTGGGCGGATTGTAAAATGTTGGCGGCCATCATTGGCTTAAAAACATTTAACTCATAATGTCCTTGTGTACCACCCACAGTAACCGCAACATCGTTCCCCATGACTTGAGCACATACCATGGTCAAAGCTTCACATTGGGTTGGGTTGACCTTTCCGGGCATGATGGAACTCCCTGGTTCATTGGCCGGAATGATGATTTCCCCAATACCCGACCTAGGTCCAGAAGCCATCATTCGAATATCATTGGCAATTTTGTTCAGGGAAACAGCCAACTGTTTTAGCGCACCATGACTCTCTACAATAGCATCATGGGCAGCCAAGGCCTCAAATTTGTTCTCTGCCGTTTTGAAAGGTTGTCCGGTAAATTCAGCTATATATTTGGCCACCAGCACATCATATCCTTTAGGAGTATTCAATCCGGTTCCAACAGCTGTTCCTCCCAAAGCAAGCTCACTCAGATGTTCCAGTGTATTCTTTAAAGCTTTCAGGCCGTGATCCAATTGCGAAACATAGCCAGAAAATTCCTGTCCCAAGGTTAGGGGAGTAGCATCCATCAAGTGGGTACGCCCAATTTTAACCACATCTTTGAACTCCTTGGATTTTTTATCCAAAGTATTCCTTAATTGTTCAACACCAGGGATGGTAACCTCTACAATTTTTTTATAGGCGGCAATGTGCATTCCAGTAGGGAAGGTGTCGTTGGAAGATTGACTTTTATTAACATCATCATTCGGCTGAATGGTTTTCTCACCTTCTCCAATTTTCTTACCAGCCAGCTCGTGTGCCCGGTTGGCAATCACCTCGTTCACATTCATGTTACTTTGCGTTCCAGAACCAGTCTGCCAAATTACCAAGGGGAATTGCCCATCGTGCTGCCCGGTAAGGATCTCATCGCAAACTTGACCAATCAAATCCCTTTTGGATTCAGAAAGAACTCCCAATTCATGATTGGCATAGGCAGCGGCTTTTTTCAAATACGCAAAGCCATATACCACTTCCAACGGCATGGAAGCGGGGGCGCCGATTTTAAAATTGTTACGGGAACGTTCCGTTTGGGCTCCCCAATATTTGTCAGATGGCACTTTTACTTCGCCCATCGTATCTTTTTCAATTCTGAAACTCATTTTTGCTTTTTTAAGGATATGCAAATTTAGGGGTTCAGTCATTTATTTTACATGACTTACGCCCAAATCAACATTTTTTGAATACAGATTTGTTTTTTTTGACGAAATGAAGGTATCTTTGCTAAACAAAAGCAAACCACATGTTCGAATTTGACCAATATTTAGGATTTCTGGCATTTTTAACCATCTTGACCATCGGTTTTTGGTTGATGATTTTCTTATTGACTTTTGTAGTACCTTACTGGTTGTTTGGCAATCTTAAGGAAATGTATCAAGAAAGACGTGAGGCCAAGCGTGCCAAACGAAACGAATAGATAAAAAAGCCCCCGAAAATTTCGGGGGCTTTTTTTATGCTTTGGATTTCTTTTTATCCCTCTTCTTCTTTTTCTTCTTTTTGGCTTTGAACTTGTTTTTCTGTAATTCCAAATAAGCCAAGTATTTTTCCTCGGGAAGACCCGCCTTCATTTCGGCATCTTGACGCTCCTTTATCTTTTCCACCTCTTCCTTCATTTTTTCCGGCTCCAGTTCCAAAATTTGCAACTCAATCCTTTGCTGAACCGACTTCACTAAAGTAGTTCGAACTACAGCTACTTCGAAAGCATCTAATCCAAGTTCCTCGGTAATTTTAGGCATTTCACCATCCACAATTTCTTCTGCTGTAAGTGGATCTGCTTTTTTTGGTGGATCCGCTGCTTGCGGAATGGTACTACGTTGTCTTCCGTATCTATTGCCGTAGCCATAACCATAAGGACTACCGTAGCCATATTGCGCTACCAAATCATTCACGCAGAACAAGCCCAATAGTGTTGCCAAAATATATAACGTTCGTGTTTTTTTCATAATCAAAAACAGAATTGTTTTATCGTTGTTTTTCAATGGGTTAACTAGCTCAACAAGATACTAATTTTATCCGCAGGTCTTCCTATAACAGCCTTATTATCTTTTACAATAATAGGTCGCTCAATCAATTTTGGATGTTGTACCATAGCATCAATAATTTCAGAATCCGTGAGATTCTTGCCCTTGAATTGTTCTTTCCAAACGGCCTCATTTTTACGAATCAATGCCTCTGGCGAAATACCCAAATAACCAATCAGGGTTTCCAATTCTTCTCTCGAAGGAACTTCATCCAAATACCGTACCACTTCAAAGGATTCTCCCGAATTTTCCAAATACTCAAGCCCTTCACGTGACTTTCTGCACCTGGGGTTGTGATATATTTTTATCATCTCATTTCGCAATTAACGATTAACAATGTACAATTATCAAAATAGTTTTTAATTCTTAACACCAAACACCAAACACCAAACACCAAACACCAAACACCAAACACCAAACACCAAACACCAAANCATTACCGCATCCACATTTCCGGTTTCCTCGGAAGTACGTACATCCTTGACCAGTTTATAGGGGTGCATCACATAATTCCGGATTTGCGATCCCCACTCAATCTTCATTTTGGATGATTCGATTTCCGCCCTGGCTTCCTGCTTCTTACGCAGTTCAATTTCGTACAACTGGGATTTCAACATTTTCATGGCTGTGGCCCGGTTATCGTGCTGTGATCTGGAGTCAGAACAAGAAATTTGGATTCCCGTGGGTTTATGAACCAGTTGCACTTTGGTTTCCACCTTGTTTACATTTTGCCCACCGGCTCCACTGGATCGTGCTGTGGTGATTTCAATATCGGCAGGGTTAACATCAATTTCAATGGTATCATCAACCAGGGGATACACATATACCGAGGCAAAGGAAGTATGCCGTTTGGCATTACTGTCAAAAGGAGAAATACGCACCAAACGGTGCACCCCATTTTCACCCTTCAACCAACCAAAGGCAAATTCTCCCTCAATTTGGAGTGTTACAGTTTTGATTCCGGCAACATCCCCTTCTTGGTAGTTAAGTTCCTTAACCTTATACCCATTTTTTTCGCTCCACATTAAATACATTCGCATTAGCATGGATGCCCAATCGCAACTTTCGGTGCCACCTGCACCTGCCGTAATCTGAAGTACTGCGGTAAGTTCATCGCCCTCCTCAGAAAGCATGTTTTTAAATTCCAGGTTTTCTATGGAAAGTAGGGCTTGGTCGTATTGCTTGGATACTTCGGACTCTTCAACCTCCCCAGCCTGTTGAAATTCCATCAAGACTTCCAAATCTCCTACCAAAGATGTGGCGGAATTGTAATCCTCCACCCATTTTTTCTTGGATTTTAACACTTGCATTTGTAGCTGTGCCTCTTGGGGATTGTCCCAGAATCCGGGAGCCGCGGTTTTCTCCTCTTCGTTTTCTATTTCGATGAGTTTGGCATCAATGTCAAAGATACCTCCTTAACGCGCCAAGGCGTTCAATAAGATCTTTTTGCTGATCTGTGGTAATCATAGAATTTATTTCAGGCAAAAATAAGGTTTCAATGCAGTCAGGCAACGAAATTTATATAAATTTAGCTAGAACTAATTCAGATATGAAAAATTACATTTTTGCCCTCTTCGCTATTGCCGTTTTCACTCAATTTTCAGTTGCCCAAAGTTTTGAAAAAACCAAGGATTATCAAAAGTTCAATGGGTATTTCAATTTTTATTACGATGATGCTACCGACAAGATTTTTCTTCAAGTGGATGAGCTTGAAAAGGAATTTCTCTATGTGTATTCCCTGAGTAGTGGAATAGGAAGTAATGATATAGGTCTGGATAGGGGACAATTGGGAAATGAGCAGGTGGTCTTTTTTAAAAAAGCGGGAAACAAGCTGTTGCTGATTCAACCCAATTTAACCTTTAGGGCCATCACGGAGAATGAACTGGAGCGCAAATCTGTGGAACAGGCCTTTGCCAAATCTGTGCTGCATGGGTTTAAAATAGAGGAAGAATCCAAAGGGAGCTATTTAATAGATATGACGGATTTTTTGATGCGTGATGCCCATGGAGTTTCTGGAAGATTGAAAAATACCAAACAAGGTTCCTATAGCTTGGATGCATCAAAAAGTGCTTTAGCTTTTGAGCGCACGAAGGCCTTCCCAAAAAATGTAGAGTTTGACGTCACCCTTACATTTAAGGGAAATGCGCAGGGGGATTGGATACAATCTGTAGCGCCAAATCCTTCCCTGGTTACCGTGGCCCAGCACCATTCCTTAATTGAATTGCCGGATGACAACTACCAACAAAGGGTATTTGACCCTAGAAGTGGTTCTTATCCCTTTTCCTATTATGACTATGCCACTCCTGTCCAGGAGCCTATTTTAAAACGGTTTGTTACCCGTCATCGATTGCATAAGAAAAACCCAAATGCGGAGGAGAGCGAAGCTGTTGAACCCATTGTATATTATCTGGACAATGGAACCCCAGAACCGGTTCGTTCTGCGCTTTTGGATGGGGGCCGTTGGTGGAACCAAGCCTTTGAGGCCATAGGGTATAAAGATGCTTTTCAACTCAAAATTTTACCGGATGATGCGGACCCAATGGACGTGAGATACAATGTGATTCAGTGGGTTCACCGATCTACAAGGGGTTGGAGTTATGGTAGTAGTATTACCGACCCCAGAACTGGAGAAATTATTAAAGGGCACGTTAGTTTGGGTAGTCTACGGATTCGTCAAGATTTCTTAATTGCCCAGGCCTTGGTGAACAAACCCTTTGCAGAACGGGACGATAATTATCAGCCCATGCTGGAAATGGCTTTGGCCAGGATTCGTCAGCTATCTGCACATGAAATTGGACATACCCTGGGATTTGCCCATAATTTTGCCGCCAGCACCAATAACAGGGCTTCGGTAATGGATTATCCCCATCCTCAATTTGAGCTGAAGGATGGAACTATCGATTTTTCCAACGCTTACGATACTGGAATGGGGGATTGGGATAAGGTAACCGTAGCTTATTCCTATTCCGATTTCCCAAGTGGTACAGATGAACACGAAGGACTTAATGCTATTTTGAAAAAGGCTCAAGATGATGGGCTGCGCTACATATCCGATCAAGATGCTCGTCCTAGGGGTGGGTCACATGCCTTGGCACATCTTTGGGACAATGGCAAAAATGCTGCCCAGGAGTTGGAACGGGTCATGGAAATCCGAAAAAAGGCCATTTCCAATTTTTCTATGGACAATATTCGAACCGGAGAACCCAATTCAGTTCTGGAAGATGTCTTTGCTCCCTTATATTTCTTCCATAGATATCAAACCGAAGCTGTTTCCAAGCTGATTGGAGGATTGGATTATAATTATGCCACCAAAGGAGATGGGCAACACACCGTTCGCACTATTAGCGCTGCCAGACAAGAGAATGCCTTGGAAACCATCCTCACTACCTTGAATGCTGCGAACATAGCCTTACCAAAGGACAAACTTGAATTGTTCCCTCCCAGGGCTATTGGGTATGGAAAAACTAGGGAATCCTTCAAGGGAAGAAGCGGAGTGGCTTTTGATGCCCTATCCGCCGCTGAAACTGCTGCAGATATGACATTGGGATTGGTATTGCATCCTGAAAGGGCTTCGCGTCTCATCCAACAAAAAAGTCTTGATAAAGATCAATTGGGTTTGAATACCGTATTGGAAAACACTATTCAAAAGACCTTTGATGAGTCGCATCGTGACCCTTATCTGCAGGAGGTACAACAAACCATCAACTTTAGGGTATTGTACCATATCATGAATTTGGCCGCCAACAAAGAGGTGCATCCGCAAGTTAATGCCATTGCCAATGAAACGCTTAGGAGTTTAAGGTCTTCCTTGTTGAGCAAGGAAAAAGGCACTATTGCTGCTGAAACCGTGAGGCGTATTGATGCCTTTCTGAACGCTCCGGCCAAGTTCAAACTGATTGCTGTTCCCAAAATTCCGGATGGTTCGCCTATTGGGATGGATTGTTTTCATTAGAGTTTGTCAAATTCCAATCATCTAACAATCCAATAATCCAATCAACAAATGGAAATAAACCTTATAAGTGATACAGTCACCCTTCCAACTCCCGGGATGTTGGACGCCATGATGACCGCCAAAGTAGGGGATGATGTATTTAAAAATGACCCCACCGTGAACGCTTTGGAAGAAAAGGTTGCGGAATATTTTGGGATGGAGGCATCCCTGTTTTTTCCCAGTGGTTCCATGGCAAATCAAACTGCGATTAAATTGCATACCCAGCCTGGGGAACAGCTCATTTGTGATAAATATGCACATGTATTCAATTATGAAGGGGGAGGGGCAAGTTTTAATAGTGGGGTATCCTGTAGATTGGTGGATGGAAATCGAGGAATGATGACTGCAAATCAAGTCGAAGAATCTATAAATCCGCCCGACTTTTATCACAGCCCACTATCAACATTGGTTTGTATAGAAAATACTACCAACAAAGGAGGCGGGGCTTGTTGGGACTTTGAAGAGTTAAAAAAAATAAAGCAGGTTTGTGATGAAAACCAGTTGCATTACCATTTGGATGGAGCTCGACTTTGGAATGCCCTAGTAGCCAAAAATGAGGACCCCAAAGACTACGGCGACCTCTTCGAAACTATAAGTGTGTGTTTTAGCAAGGGGCTAGGTTGCCCAGTAGGTTCTGTCTTGGTTGGATCAAGGGAAGCCATGGACAAAGCGCTTCGCGTTCGTAAAATTCTTGGAGGAGGAATGCGCCAATCTGGTTTTTTGGCGGCAGCCGCCATTTATGCCATGGATCACCATATTGATCGCTTATCCGAAGATCATGTAAAGGCCATGGAAATTGCGGAGGTACTAAACAATTTGGATTTCGTTCAAAAGGTAGAACCCATTGAAACCAACATCATTATTTTTGAATTGGATGAATCTAAAATGACCTCTGATGCCTTTTTGGAAAAACTGACCGAAAACCAGATTTCCATCATAGGAATGGGGCAAGGGAAATTGCGGATAGTTACACATCTGGATTACACCCAGACAATGCACGATCACTTTTTAAAAACCCTAAAAACTATTGGTTGATATTGCCTATTTAAAAAGGGAGTCCATTCCAGGGATATTGGGCATGCCCTCTTTGGCTACAGCGGCCAATTCCGTCTCGTTGACCTTGGTGGCCTGTTCTATGGCTTTATTCAGTGTAAGCACCAAATAATCTTCCAATTGCTCTTTGTCCTGCAGTAGGCTTTCATCAATAGCAATTGATTTTAGTTCCCTATTGGCCGTAATGGTGATTTTTAGCAATCCATCTGAGGATTCCTCGTCAATCAACACGGTATTCAAACGTTCTTTGGTTTGCTTAACTTTTTCTTGGGTCTCCTTGAGTTTACCCATCATTCCCATAAAATCTCCAAACATGATATAGTATAGTGTAAATTCAGGTCAAAAGTAATAATTTGGGCAAAATCTGTCGCGATGAAACTATCACTTTATACCTACTTAGGTTGTTTGATATGCCTTATTTTTGCAGCCGCTTGTAAAAATAAAAATGAAGATCGCATGAGCATTACTCCGCCAATAGCTAAAAAATATCCCAAGAAGCTGGAAAAACATGGGGACCTTAGAATTGATGATTACTATTGGATGAACGATAGGGAGAATCAAGAGGTTTTGGATTACCTCAATGCAGAGAATGCCTACTATGCTGAAATGAGCAAGCATACCAAGGATTTTCAAGAGGAACTGTTCCAAGAGATGAAATCCCGCATCAAAGAAGATGACAATTCGGTTCCCTATAAGTACAATGGTTATTGGTATATAACTCGGTATCAAAAAGGAGGGGAATATCCCATGTATTTTAGGAAGAAAGAGGTAATGGACGCGCCAGATGAGCTCTTGTTCAATTGCAATGAAATGGCCAAAGAACACGAATTCTTCAATCTGAGAGGCGTTACGGTAAGTCCAGATAATACATTGGCCTCATTTGCCACCGATACCGTTTCGCGAAGACAATACACTATTCAAATCAAGGATTTGCAATCAGGACAAATATTTGATGACAAAATTGAAAACACCACAGGAAGTTCCGTTTGGGCCAATGATGGAAAAACGCTGTTTTACACCAAAAAGGACCCAATAACACTTCGTGCCGATAAGATTTATAGACATACATTGGGTACTTCAGAAGCAGAAGATGTGCTGGTTTTCCACGAAAAGGATTCTACCTACAACACCTTTGTATATAAAACCAAATCAAGGAAATATCTGGTCATAGGGTCGGTAAGTACACTGACTTCGGAATATCAAATTTTGGATGCCAATGATCCAGTAGGGGAATTTACCATATTTTCTCCTCGGGAACGGGGAGTGGAATACGGTATTTCGCACTACAACGGCAACTTTTTTATCCTGACCAATAAGGATGGGGCCACGAATTTTAAACTAATGAAGACCACGGATGCCAAAACTTCTTCGGAACACTGGCAGGAGTTTATTCTGCACAGAGAAGAGGTGTTGTTGGAAGATGTGGAGATATTCAAGGATTATTATGTGCTTTCCGAAAGGGAAAATGGTCTTAATAAATTAAAAGTTAATCGATGGGACAATGCAGCATCCTACTATTTGCCCTTTGACAGTGAGACTTATGTTGCGGGAGCTTCTATCAATGTGGAATTTGATTCCAAGATGTTCCGATACTATTACAATGAAATGGGCGCACCCTATGCCATTATCGATTTTGATATGGAGACCCAATCCAAAACAATCTTAAAGGAGCAGGAGGTATTGGGAGGTAAGTTTGACAAGTCCAACTACCGAACAAAACGGGTTTGGGCCACGGCTAGGGATGGAGTCCAAATTCCAATTTCCATGGTTTACCAAAAGGATGTCAAATTTGACGGTAGCAGCCCGCTGTTGCAATATGCCTATGGGTCCTACGGAAGTACAATAGACCCCTATTTTTCTTCCATTCGATTGAGTTTATTGGACCGTGGGGTTGTTTTTGCCATTGCGCACGTTAGAGGAGGAGAGTATTTGGGACGAGGATGGTACGATAATGGGAAATTACTTCATAAGAAGAACACCTTTACCGATTTTGTGGATTGCTCCAAATTCTTGATTGCTGAAAACTATACCAGTCCTGGACATTTATATGCCAGTGGTGGCTCTGCTGGTGGACTTTTGATGGCGGCGGTAATTAATATGGCTCCTGAGTTGTACCATGGTGTTATCGCTGCGGTACCCTTCGTTGATGTGGTTACCACTATGCTGGACGATTCCATTCCATTGACCACCGGAGAGTATGATGAATGGGGGAATCCGAATGAGAAAGAATATTATGATTATATGAAATCCTATTCCCCCTATGACAATGTCGAAGCCAAGAAATATCCCAATCTTTATGTTTCCACTGGATTGCACGACTCCCAGGTACAATATTGGGAACCGGCCAAATGGGTTGCCAAATTGCGGGAGTTGAAGACCGATGACAATCTTTTATTCTTGGATACCAATATGGATGCAGGTCATGGCGGGGCTTCGGGCAGATTTTCGTCCTTGAAGGAAACCGCCAAGGAATATGCTTTTATTCTGGATTTGGAGGGAAAAACCGAATAGCCTACTTGCCCTTAAAGCGATTTGACAAAAGTGGTTTTGGATGATGTAATCCATCGTTGATTGCGTAATTTAGAGGCTACTTAATTGTAGCATATCTAAAACCAAAACCTCAAAATGAAAAACTATTTCATGGCGGTCTTGTGTCTTCTCGCAACCTGGACCGCACTCTCGCAATCTCCCAACGATTGGGAAAATCCGTTGGTGACCAGTATTAACAAACTTCCTGCGCGCGCAACTTCCGTTTCGTTTCCTGATGAAGTCATGGCCCTTAAGGGAGACCGAAAAGCCAGTCCCCGTTATCAGAGCCTTAACGGTACTTGGAAGTTCAATTTTGCCCCGACAGTGGAGCAAGGAAAGACCCATGAGGACTTCTATCAAATGACATTTGATGTGTCAGGATGGAATGGCATTCCTGTTCCAGCCAATTGGGAACTTCATGGTTATGGACGGGCCATTTACACCAATGTGACCTATCCGTTTGTGCCTGTGGACCCACCTTATGTCCCAAAAGATGATAGTCCCGTTGGATTCTATCGAACCAATTTTACGATTCCCGCCAATTGGGATAACAACAAAATCATTATCCATTTTGGAGGTGTCACTTCTGCATTTTATCTGTGGATCAATGGAAAAAAAGTAGGCTATAGCCAGGGGAGTCGATTGCCAGCAGAATTTGATATCACTGATTACCTGCAAAAAGGGGAGAACGTTCTGGCAGCCCAAGTTTTTAGATGGAGTGATGGCTCATATTTGGAAGACCAGGACCATTGGCGTTTGAGCGGCATTCATAGGGACGTTTATCTGGAAGCTTTACCTAAAACACATATCTACGATTTCTTTGTACGTGCTTCATTGGATGATGCCTTTGAAAATGGGAAACTAAGTGTTCGACCCAAACTTCAACTGGAAGAGGGGGTAGATGTTTCCAACTGGGAACTGTCCATGCAGCTGTTTGACGGTAACAATGCTCCAGTTTTGGACAAAGCGGTGGCAAGACCCGTTTCGGAGCTCTTAAAGGAACATTATCCTCAAAGGGCCACAATCGATTTTGCATTTCTGGAAGCAGAAGTCGATAACCCTAAAAAATGGTCGGCAGAACATCCAAATTTGTACACCTTGGTACTGTATTTAAAAGATGCTAATGGAGCCATTGCAGAAACAAGGAGCAGTAAGGTTGGATTTAGGTCTATTGAAATCAGGGATGGGGAGTTTTTTGTGAATGGCCAACCTGTTCTGCTATATGGTGTTAACAGGCATGACCATAGCCAGCATACCGGCAAAGTGGTATCCAAAGAGATCATGCGCAAGGACGCGCTGCTCATGAAGCAGTTCAACTTTAATGCTGTGAGAACTTCGCACTATCCCAACAACCCATTTTGGTATGAACTATGTGACGAATATGGATTGTACGTTATAGATGAAACCAACCTTGAAACCCACGGCATAACAGGAATCTTGACCAACAACCCAGATTGGGCCCATGCCCATGTAGATCGAGCGAAACGGATGGTGGAAAGGGATAAAAACCACCCCTCCATTATTTTTTGGTCTTTGGGAAATGAGAGTGGAATGGGACCAAATCATGCTGCAATGTCGGGTTGGATCAAGGATTACGACCCTACCCGTTTTATTCATTATGAGGGAGCCCAGTACCGAAGTTGGGATAGCGGGTTGACCGATCCACCTTATGTGGACATCCGGAGCAGAATGTATAATTCCATAGAATATATGGTAGATCTTGCCAATGCCCCAAAAGATCCCCGTGCGGTAATCTATTGTGAGTATGCGCATGCTATGGGTAACTCTTTGGGGAATTTTACCAAGTTCTGGGATGCCATCAAGGCCAATAAGAGGTTTATAGGTGCTTTTATCTGGGATTGGACAGATGGTGCACTCATTAAAAAATTGGACAATGGCAAAGAGATGTGGGCTTACGGGGGCGACTACGGAGAAACCATTCATAGTGGAAACTTCAACAACAATGGGGTTATTAGCCCGGACCAAACCCCCAAACCGGCCACTTGGGAAGCCAAAAAGGTGCAACAGCCTGTTGAAATATCCTCAGATGATTTGATCAATGGAATATTCAAGCTTAAAAACAGACATCATTTTACCTCTTTGTCCCAATACGATGGCTTTTGGAAATTGGAAGCGGATGGCCAAACCGTGCAAGAAGGCACATTTGAGGTACCAGATGTAAAAGCCCAAACCACGGGAACGATTCAAATCAATTACAAACAACCCAAGGTGAAACCGGGCGTTGGCTATTATATTACCTTGAGTCTAAGACTGAATAGGGATTACAATTGGGCAAAGGCAGGTCATGAAACCTCTTGGCAACAGTTTGAATTGCCATTTTTTGAGGTGGCTGCAGAGCAAAAGTTAAAAGACAGCAGGGAATTGACAACGGAAGAAACCGGGGATGCCGTGACTGTTGTTACCAAAACCGGCAAAATTCGTTTTGACAAAAAGACCGGTGCCCTCACTTCCATAAATGTACAGGGAACAGAATTGCTCAAGGGAGCAATACAGCCTAATTTTTGGAGGCCTCCAACCGATAATGACGTAGGTTCCAAAATGCCCCAAAGACAAAACTATTGGGAAAATGCGGCTAAGTCCAAAACCTTGCGTTCGTTCCGTACCCTGCTAAAAGAACCCAAGAATATAGTTTTGCAGGCAATTTATGACCTTCCTTTGCCAGAGGGAAGTAATGAAGAAAAATCCACAATTGTACTCAATTATACCGTGTTTGGCAATGGGGAAATTGCTGTGGAAAGCACTTTTACGCCAGTAGGCGACCTTCCTAACCTACCACGATTTGGCATGCAATTGGTCTTGGATGACGATTTTGAAGCCATGGAGTGGCTTGGGAAAGGCCCCCATGAGAATTATGTGGATAGAGCTACCTCTTCAGCTTATGGCTTGTACAGCAAATCGGTTAAAAATGACTTTTTCCATTATGTGCGGCCACAGGAAAGTAATAATTATACTGGGGTAGATTGGACAAGGCTTACCGATAAATCAGGCAAGGGGCTTGAAATTTTGGGCAGTGTTCCTTTAAGTGTTAGTGCATGGCCGTATACCATGGAGGACCTTTCTGACCCAAAGGGACATATTGTGGAACTTCCGGATAGGGATATTATTACCCTGAATGTGGATTACCGACAAATGGGCGTGGGAGGAGATGATAGTTGGACCATCAACGCAAGACCACATGAAGAGTTTCGCTTGCCATCCAAGGAATATTATTATGGTTTTGTGATACGACCAATACTGTCAAAATCCAAAAGGATTAACCATAGTATGCCTCCGATCACGGAATCCAAAGAAAAGTTGGATAAGGCCTTGCCATTGGACTAATTTGGGTAAATCCGGTGTAAGGGGGTAATTCTTGGACAAAATGCCATTTAAAATAA
The DNA here is from genome assembly GCF_005937185.1 of Flagellimonas algicola. Taxonomy (GTDB): domain Bacteria; phylum Bacteroidota; class Bacteroidia; order Flavobacteriales; family Flavobacteriaceae; genus Flagellimonas; species Flagellimonas algicola. Next base: position 441,194 of record NZ_VCNI01000001.1, read on the forward strand.
AAAATACTATTTTTGTCCCGGATTAATTGCTGGCATGTTCGGCAATTGCCCCTTACCTAAACCCAGTTATGAAAAAACAGATAAGTGCGTGTAGCAGTATTCTTGATTTAATTGGAAATACCCCACTTGTTAAGCTAAACAAAATCGCAGAACCCCTTACCGGTAATTTCTATGCTAAGGTGGAGGCCTTTAATCCAGGCCATTCTTCCAAAGACAGAATTGCAGCCTATATTATTGAGGAAGCGGAGCGCAAGGGTATTTTGAAACCTGGAAGCACCATTATTGAAACTACCTCTGGAAATACAGGATTTAGTTTGGCCATGGTGAGCATTGTTAAAGGTTATAAATGCGTATTGGCAGTTAGTTCCAAATCATCGCCTGATAAAATAGATATGTTGAGGTCTATGGGTGCCAAGGTTTATGTATGCCCAGCCCACGTTAGTGCGGATGATCCAAGATCATATTATGAGGTGGCCAAAAGATTGCACAGCGAGACCAAGAATTCCATTTATATCAACCAATATTTCAACGAACTGAACATAGAGGCCCATTACAACACCACAGGTCCTGAAATTTGGAACCAGACCAACTGTTCAATCACCCATTTGGTGGCTTGTAGTGGAACGGGAGGTACTATTTCCGGAATTGCCAGATATTTAAAAGAGCAGAACCCTGATGTAAAGGTATTGGGGGTTGACGCTTATGGTTCGGTATTGCAAAAATTCCATGAAACCGGAGAATTTGACCATAATGAGGTATACCCATATCGAATAGAGGGATTGGGTAAAAATTTGATTCCTGCAGCCACTGACTTTAACTGTATTGACCGATATATCAAGGTAACTGATGGGGAAAGCGCCCATATGGCTAGAAAAATTGCTCATTCCGAAGGAATGTTTGTTGGATACACCAGTGGAGCAGCCATGCAGGCCTTGTTTCAGTTGAACACTGAAGGGGAGTTTTCAGAAGATAGTAATGTTGTTGTAATATTCCCTGACCATGGTTCAAGATATATGAGCAAAGTGTACAGCAATGAATGGATGGAAAACCAAGGGTTCTTCGATATTCAGAATTCTGAATCTCCTGAAAAAGTGGAGTATATCAAATAAATACAGAGACTTTTAAAAATATAGAGCGGCAATGGTTTTCATTGCCGTTTTTTTATGTGTCCATTTCATTGTGAGGGCTTGCCAAAAATATATATTTTTGCATTTGAATTAATTTTAGGGTAGATGAGAGATTTATTTGACAGGATTATTGAAAATAAAGGGCCTTTGGGAAAATGGGCATCGCAGGCAGAAGGATATTTTGTATTCCCAAAATTGGAAGGTCCTATCTCTAACCGGATGAAATTCCAAGGAAAAGATGTTATTACGTGGAGTATTAATGACTATTTGGGATTGGCCAACTTACCTGAAATTAAGAAAGTGGATGGGGATGCAGCTTATGAGCACGGTTCTGCCTATCCCATGGGTGCCCGTATGATGAGCGGACACACCGATTATCACGAGCAATTGGAGCAGGAATTGGCAGCTTTTGTGAATAAAGAAGCTTCCTACCTATTAAATTTTGGCTATCAAGGATTCATGTCTGTAATTGACGCTTTGGTTGCCAAGGACGATATTATTGTCTACGATGTGGACTGCCATGCCTGTATTATTGATGGGGTTCGATTGCATATGGGTAAACGTTTCACGTTTAAGCACAATGATGCCGGAAGTTTGGAAAAAAACTTGGAACGTGCCACCAAACTGGCCACAGAAACTGGTGGTGGTATTTTGGTGATTTCCGAGGGTGTGTTTGGTATGCGGGGAGAGCAGGGAATCCTAAAAGAGATTGTTGACCTTAAAAAGAAATATAAGTTCCGATTGTTGGTAGATGATGCCCACGGTTTCGGAACGCTTGGTAAAACGGGAGCAGGAGCAGGTGAGGAGCAAGGTGTTCAAAACGAAATTGACGTGTATTTGGCCACATTTGCCAAATCTATGGCAGGCATAGGAGCTTTTGTGGCTGCTGATAAGGAAATCATAGAATACCTAAAATATAACCTTCGTTCCCAAATGTTCGCCAAGTCCCTACCCATGGTTTATGTCAAGGGAGCCTTAAAGCGTCTGGATATGTTGCGCACAAGACCGGAATTAAAGGCCAAACTTTGGGAAAATGTAAATGCGCTTCAAAATGGCCTAAAGGAACGGGGATTTGATATTGGAACCACATCCAGTTGTGTAACCCCGGTATACCTGAATGGGAGTATTCCTGAAGCTATGGCTTTGGTAAAAGACCTTAGGGAAAACTATGGAATTTTCTGTTCTATTGTGGTTTATCCGGTGATTCCGAAGGGCTTGATTCTATTGAGATTGATTCCGACGGCAACCCATACCTTGGAAGATATCAAAGAAACTTTGGAAGCTTTCTCTGGCATTCGGGAGAGATTGCAAAATGGAACCTATAAAAGGCTTTCTGCTGCCGTGGCTGCTGCCATGGGAGAATAGGTGAACCTTTTTTGGACTAATATCCTTTTTCTTCCAGTCTTTTTATCATTTTTTCGCTAATCTTCAACCCCCATTGTTGTCCAACGCTCATGGATTCCGCCGTGATTTGAGGGGTGTTTTTAGCAAATTTTTTCCCAACAGGGGTGGAGTAGAAGGCAACTAGTTGGGATAAATCTTCTTCCGTCAAGTATTTTTGATAAACAGGTGTCAGCAATTGCACCAATTCATCAACCGAAGTTTTTTTGAATTCTGCCTGAAGTTCATCCCAGGTACTGGTATCCACCGAGCTATAGTTTTGTTTGATCATATTAAACATTTGATCTATTACGGTTACAAAAGTTTCATGGGATCCGTTGGCAGCAAATAGCTCCCCTAGCGCCTGTTCATAATTGGAGGTCTTATTTTGGGCATTGGCTGATAAACCAATTAGACAAATTAATAGGATTGCATATTTTTTGGTGGGAAGTGAAAATTTCATGCTGAGGTTTTAAGGTTGTTTTTAGTCTACAAAACGGCTAAAGCCAGCTAAAATTGTAATTCCCAAATTCAGCTGTACTTTACTCTGAAAGCCATCAAGTCAACCAACTAACTTAGGGACTTTTTATACGTTCTTCTTCGTTTATGGGTTACCGGGTCAAAATGCTTCCACATTTGCCGGATTGCCACGTTTTCCTCCAGTTCCGGGGTACGGATGCAGTTGACCACCCCGCGTTTTTTGAAGGTTTTGTAGTATTCATTAAAAATAATCGCGGTAACACCCTTATTCTGGTAATCCGGATGGATTCCAATCAAATAAAAGATGACATCCTTACTGTGCTTCTTGGCTTTCAATAAATGGAACACTCCGGTTGGGAAAAGTTTACCATTGGCCTTTTGCAGGGCTTGGGAAAAAGATGGCATCACAATGGCAAAGGCGACCAACTGATCATCGGAATCGACAATAAATTTGATGTACTCAGGATTTATAAAGCTGATGTACTTCTTTTTAAAGTACTCTTTCTGTACATCGGTAATCTTTACAAAGGAAGACAGACTGGAATAACTGTTGTTGAACAAATCGAACATTTTGTCTACCCAGGGCATGATTTCCTTGCTATTACCAAAGTTGAGTTCGCGAAGCGAATACCGCTTCTTGATTAGGAGATTGGCCTTTTCAAAAACCTTTGGATCCGCATTGGCAAACAAAAATTTATTCTCCAGATATTCCTTTTCCTTCACAAAACCATGGTGCTCGTAGTGTTTTTGGTAGTAGGGATGGTTGTACCAGGTAATCATGGTTCCGATATGGTCAAAACCGTCAATGAGCACTCCTACTTTGTCCAGATTGGAAAAGCCAACAGGCCCTTCCATATAGGCCAGTTGATGTTCTTGTCCAATTTCAGCCACCTTTTCCAACAAGGCAGCGGAAACCTCCAAATCATCCGTAAAATCAAACCAGCCAAAGCGCATCTTCTTCAGATTTTGCTCTTTGACTTCCAGCCAATTGATGATCGCAGCCACCCTTCCTACAATCTTCCCATCCTTGTAAGCTAGAAAGAAGGAGGCCTCGGCATTTTGAAACACAGGGTTTTTATCCGTATTGAAAGTTTCCATTTCATCGTTAATGATGGGCGGAACCCAATAGGGAGAATCTTTATAAATGGAAAAGGGGAATTTTACAAATTTCTTTAATTCAGACTTGGACTGTACCTGTTTTACTTGAACCATACAAAGTAGTTTGTAGGGTCAATATTAGGAATAATCTCGCAGAAGAAAAATGATATCCATAAATCTTAGAAATCCAACTTATCTTTCTTCTTCTTTTTACTTTTTTTACGCTTTTTCTTAACTGCGTTCTTTTTGATCTTACCGCCTTGACCACCTTTACTGCTTACAGAAACGAGCTTGTCTTTATGAAAATCCAGTCTATAGGAAAATCCCAGAACCGTAAAAATTCGGGATGGATCGTTCTTAAAACCGGAACCCAGATGAAAATCTGCCTGGAAATTAGGGCTGATCAAATAGGCCACTCCGGTACGCAACAGAATATCAGAATACCTGTCACCACTAAACCCTTGACCCTCCAGGAACACACTCCATTTGGGATCTCTAAATGAATGGGAAATGGACATCGCATAACTCCATTCTGGAAAATCCGTTCCTATGCGGTCGTATGCCACATTGGAAATAAGAACAAATCTAGGGGATAATCTACTTTGGGTGTTTATCCCAACCCGGGGTGTAGCAACATCGTCACCTGGATAAAATGGATTGTCTCCTAGGGTAAAAGTAGCTCCTCCATAGATAGAGATTGCCGGAATCAGGTTCTTCCATTGGAAAACGTTGTTGGCCCTCCAGCTATAGAGATTGGGCTTGTTGTTTTCCGGGTTTTTAAAAGGGTCGTAAATCAAAAATTTGAGTCCCAACCTATTTCTAGAGAAATCTGTGCGCCTTTCCATCGTTCCCAAATCGGTAAAGGTGATATTCTGGGAAATAAAGGATCCTTCATAAACCAGTTCCAAAGTTTCAAACAGAAGGCCGTATCTAAGGGCAAGGTCCGTTCCAAAAATGTTAGAATCGGTGTTAAGGGAGGCATCGTCTTGTTGCTCGTAAACCAAACCCATTTCCAACTGTACCACATTTCTTCCTACAGCATAGGCACTGACGGCTCTACCGGGCCTGTTAGAATTGATGACATCCGTGTATTGGGCCAAGGAAATAAAGGGAACCAAATAGAAAAGCAAAGAGATTTTTCTCAAACAAGGGGAATCCATATAACTGATTTTAATACTATTTTATGAAACTTTAAGTACGTTTGCGGTACTAACAATGTAATTTTGATGCAATAGCTATTGTTATATGGTTTTATTACAAACGATTTTACTGGTTGTATTAGTATATTATGCGGTCAAATTGCTGCTAAAATGGCTGGCACCCCGATTGCTAAATTATGCAGTACGCAAAACTGAAGAGCGTTTTGGACAACAATATGGTACCTATCAGGATTTTAGCGACCCAAAGGAGAAAGAAGGAGAAACAAGTATTTACAAGCAGCCCAACCCAAAATCCAATCCCTCAAAAAAAGTTGGAGAATACATAGATTTTGAAGAAATTGACTAATATTTGTCTTTTCAAAATCAATCCATGAACCTTTCCGTCAAAGCGCTAAGCACCCATATTTGTGTCATAGCATTCTTTATCCTTGCATCCCTGGTCTATTTTTATCCGGTGCTTCAGGGCAAGGCTATTTTCCAGTCAGATATTGCCCAATATAACGGCATGGCCAAGGAACGTAATGATTACAAAGCGTTGACTGGTGAGGAATCCTACTGGACCAACAGCGCTTTTGGAGGCATGCCCACTTATCAGCTGGGAGCGAACTATCCGCATGATTACATTAAGAAATTAGATCGGCTGATCCGCTTTCTTCCTAGACCTGCTGACTATTTGTTTCTTTATCTTTTTGGATTCTATATTTTGATGCTCTGTCTTAAAGTTGAGTATCGATTGGCCATATTGGGTGCACTGGCATTTGGTTTTTCTACCTATTTGATTATCATTCTTGGGGTTGGGCACAATGCGAAAGCGCATGCCCTTGGGTATATTCCCATGGTTTTGGGAGGGATAGCGCTCGTATTTCGAAAGAAGTATTTATTGGGCTTTATTTTAACGGCACTGGCAATGGCCTTGGAGATAAATGCCAATCATTATCAGATGACCTATTATTTTATGTTGTTGGTATTGATTTTGGGCTTGGTACAGCTTATTTATGCCATTAAGGATAAAAAACTAAAACATTTCTTTGCCTCCGTTGGGATTTTGATTGGAGCCGTCGTTCTTTCCATTGCCACCAATGCCACAGGACTTTTGGCTACCAAGGAATATGCGGATTGGAGTACCCGGGGTAAATCGGAATTGACCATTAACCCTGATGGGAGTCCCAAGGTAGCAACCTCTGGATTGGATTACGATTATATCACACAATATAGTACTGGGATTGCAGAGTCCATGAACATTTTTATTCCAAGATTTTACGGAGGTGCTACCTACGAGGATTTGGGACAAGATTCCGAGGTTTACCAGTTTTGGGTGGATCAGGGAGTACCTCGGCAACAAGCCTTGGAATTTTCCACATCGCTTCCGCTTTATTGGGGAGAGAAGATAATTGAGGCAGGCCCTGCCTATGTAGGAGCAATTATATTGTTCTTGTTTATTTTGGGCCTGTTTATTGTTAAGGGTAAATACAAATGGTGGCTTTTAGTTGGATTTGTTCTTTCATTGTTCTTGTCTTGGGGGCGATATTTCCCAGTTCTGACTAAATTCATGGTCGATTACTTCCCATTATATAACAAATTTAGGGCCGTCTCCTCCATTCAAGTGGTGTTGGAATTATGTGCTCCGGTATTGGGATTGTTGGCACTAAGAGATATTTTTTCAGAAAAGTTAAAAAGGAAAGAACTTCTTAAAAAGCTTAAGCAAAGCGTATTGGTTGTCCTAGGTGTTATAGTTTTGGTCTTTATATCTATGGGCTTTTTTGATTTTGAAGGACTCCGGGATGAGACTTATAGACAGAACTTTGGTGACACCTTTTTATATGTACTTGAAAGTGATCGCCAAGCTGTTTATATCAGTGATACCATTCGTTCATTAATTTACGTGTTGTTGGCGGCTACCGTGTTGTGGTTCTTTATCAAAGATAAAGTAGGAAAGAATTTGATGGCAATTGCTTTAGGTGCCTTGATCTTATTTGATTTGATAGGGGTGGACTTAAGGTATGTCAACGAGGGCGATTTTGTACGCCAACGCCGTGTGGCAACCCCGTTCCAAGCCAGCCAGATTGACCAAATGATCCAACAGGACGATTCCATCTATAGGGTGTTTGATCCCCAGGAAGGGTTAAATGGCGCCAGAACATCCTATTTCCATAAATCCATTGGGGGATACCACGCTGCCAAGCCCAGACAATTACAGGACTTGTTTGAACACCATCTGTACCAGAACAACCTGCAGGTGTTGAACATGCTGAATGTAAAGTACATCATTCAGCAGGATGAAGAAGGGGGTAGTTTTCCGGCCATAAACTATGATGCCAACGGCAATGCTTGGTTTGTTAATAAAATAAAGCCGGTAGGTTCGGCCAATGAAGAGATTCAGGGGTTGACAGATTTTGTTTCCAAGGAGGAGGCCATTGTAAATACTAACACCTATCCCACAGTTACCAAACTAAATTTTGAGTTGGATTCGTTGGCCTCAGTATCTCTGGTGGACTATCGTCCCAATGTGATCAAGTATCAAACAAGTAACGCGAACGATGGATTTGTGGTTTTTTCAGAAATGTACTATCCTCAGGGCTGGAATGCTTTTGTTGATGGAAAATCTGAACCTCACTATAAAGTAAATTATGCGCTAAGGGGAATGAAAGTTCCTGCTGGGGAACACACCATAGAGTTTAAGTTTGAGCCGACAGTTGTTCAGACAGGAAGCCAAGTCGCATTGGCCAGCAATATTTTATTGGGCTTGATCATCATTGGCGGACTTGGGTTTTCATTTCGACCTAAAAAATCCAAAAAAGAATAATGCGCAAAGTGTTGGTCATAGCGTACTATTGGCCACCTGCTGGTGGACCGGGGGTACAGCGTTGGCTGAAATTTGTGAAGTACCTGCGCGATTTTAATGTTGTACCTGTAGTCTATGTTCCGGAAAATCCGCATTATCCTTTGGTGGATGAAAATTTACTTTCGGAAGTGCCAAAGAATGTCCAGATTCTAAAGAGACCGATCAAGGAACCTTATGGGTGGGCATCCCTATTGTCCAAAAAGAAAACTAGAACCATTAGTTCTGGAATAATCCCAGAGAAAAAGCCATCATCCCTTGAAAAAATCTTGCTTTGGGTTAGGGGGAATCTATTTATTCCTGATGCACGCAAGTACTGGGTAAAACCCTCTGTCAAATTTCTTGCAGGGATTATCCAAAAAGAAGGAATTAAAACAATAATCACTACTGGTCCCCCGCACAGTCTTCATTTGATTGGATTAGAACTGAAAACAAAGATGGATGTGCAATGGATATCGGATTTCCGTGATCCATGGACGACCATTGGATATCATAAGAAGCTTCGGTTGACCAGTATATCTCAGAAGAAGCATAGAGACTTGGAAAAAAAGGTGTTGACAAACTCTGACAAGATTGTTGTCACCAGTAAGACTACACAATTGGAGTTTGAATCCCTGACCAATCGACCTATCAAGGTAATCACCAACGGGTTTGATGAAGTGCTAAGCCCTCTGGAATTGGACTCCAAGTTCACCATCTCACATTTAGGCTCACTATTAACAGGAAGAAACCCTATTGCTCTTTGGAAAGTTCTCAGGGAACTGGTCAACGAACGGCCAGAGTTTGCAAAACATTTGATAATTCAATTGGCGGGTGTAGTAGGGGAGGAAGTTTGGGAGTCCATTGGCCAACATGGCTTGCAACCTTATACTCATCAATTGGGATATCTACCCCATAAACAGGTGGTAGAATTACAGCAAAAGTCGCAGATACTATTATTATTGGAAATTGCTTCCGAAGAAACCAAAGGAATTATTCCGGGAAAATTATTTGAATACCTGAACGCAAGAAGACCTATTTTGGCATTGGGGCCAAAGGATTGGGAAGCTGGAAGGATGGTACAGGAAACAAAAGCCGGAATCTCTTTATCCGTTGCTGATGCTCAAGCGTTAAAAAATGTACTTTTGGATTGGTTTGAACAATTTGAAAAAGGTGCATTGAGCGCCAATTCTATAGGAATTGAAAAATTCCACCGCAGGGAATTGACCAAGGAGCTGGTAAATTTTATTACATGGGAATCGTCTTAAAACAGACTCTTACAAATACCATCACAACCTTTGTTGGGTTTGGGTTTGGGGCTTTAAACACCCTTTTTCTTTATACCAATATTCTTGAACCTTCTTACTACGGGTTGGTTACTTTTATTTTGGCCTCGGGCGCTATTCTAATGCCTATAATGTCTGCCGGGGCGCATAATTCCATGGTCAAATTTTATAGTGCTCAGGACGACAAAGACAAAAATGGATTTCTGACATTAATCCTTTTGGCCCCCTTAATGATCATTTTGCCCTTGACGCTAGTGGTCTGGCTATTTTATAACGACATTGGTAATTTTCTTTCCATTCAGAATTCCTTGGTCAAGGATTATATCTGGTATTTGTTTTTGGTAGGACTATCACTGGCTTATTTTGAAGTATTTTATGCTTGGGGTAAGGTTCATCTAAAATCGGTTTTTGGAAATTTCTTAAAGGAAGTGTTTGCCAGGGTTTGCGCAAGCGTATTGTTGGTGTTGTTATATCTGGAAATTATCTCCCTCGACTTTTTTTACCAAGCCCTTGTTGGAGTCTATTTGTTACGCACTCTTTTGATGAAACTGTATGCATATTCCTTGCAGCGTCCTGTTCTCAACCTTAATTTTCCAAAGGAGACCAAACAAATTCTAGGCTATGGTCTCTTAATGGTTCTTGGTGGATCTGTGGCCCTAATTCTGCTTGAGATTGATAAGGTCATGATCAATCAGTTTAGAACATTGGATCAGGTGGCATATTACGGAGTTGCCATTTATATTGCCACAAGCATTATTGTCCCTACTAGGGCCATGCATCAAATAACGTATCCCATGACCGCCAATTATTTGAACAATGGGAATTATTTTGAGTTGGAGAATCTTTATAAAAAAACTTCTTTGACTTCCTTTATTGCTTCTGGGATTCTTTTTGTTTTGATTGTTCTCAACCTAAACGATTTGTACCTAATGATTCCCGAGGAATATCGAGATGGATTTTTCATTGTGTTTCTTATCGGTATGGCCAAGGTTTTTGATTCCTTATTGGGTAATATCACCGCTATACTTTATTACTCAGAATACTATAAATGGGTATTGACTGTGGGGATTTGTTTTGCATTGGCGACTATCCTCCTCAATTTGTGGTTGATTCCCATATACGGCATTGAAGGTGCAGCAATGGCAAGTTTCATTGCTATTTTCCTTTTTAATCTCTCCAAGTTGATTTTTGTAAAACTCAAATTTGGGATGCTACCGATGACGGCTGCCACCTTTAAGGTGTTTGCCACTCTTATGTTGATTGGAGCATTGTTTGGCGTGCTTCAGTTCCCATTTCATCCATTGGTCAATATTGGGTTGAAATCGGCTTTGGTTATTGCCATGTACTTGGGAATTCTTTTTCGTTTTAACATATCTGAGGATGTGTCCGGGGTTTTGGCCAAGTGGCTGAAACGAAAAACCCCGTAGCGGATAAATCCAACTACGGGGTAACAACTAACCAACCTAAAAACTATCTTTATTGCACTCTTCTGGAGCTTCTTGTCCTAGTGCCTGTATTGTTACTTCTTCTTGAAGTGGTATTCCCTGAACTTTTGCGTACCGTTGTTTTAGTACCTCTGCTAACAGTTCTTTTGGGAGCACTGCTTCTGCTAGTCACTGACCTGCTAGTACTTTTTCTAGCCTGGGGCTTTCTATAGCTATTATTTGTGCTACGAGAAACCGTTCTCTTTTGAACATTGTTCCTACTGGTTACCGACCTGTTATTATTTCTGGTCTGGGGTTTCCTGTAGGTAGTGCTTGTACTTCGTGTAACCGTTCTACTTTTTGGGGTAGAAGTGACCTGTCTCTGAGTGACGGTACGGCTGTTGGGCCTTTTGGTCACCTGTCTTTGGGTTACAGTTCTTCCTTCATTGTTTCTCTTAACACTATTACTATTTCTATAATTGCCTTGCTTTACGGATCGATCAACACCAGTACCTCTTTTAACGCTTCTGTTGGAACGACTTACCGTATTGTTTTTTCTGTAATCGTTGTTCCTAAAGTCGTTTCTTTCGGTATATCGGTTGCTTCTACCATAGTCCGCGCCATCTCTTCGTACATGGTTACGTCTGGTAACCCGCTTGTCATTTCTATAGATATTACCTCTTTTATAGTTTCTGTCATTGTATCGGTCGTATCTATATACCTTTCCTCTATGGGCATAACTTCTTCTATAGTTATGTCTGTAAGGTCTGTAGTAAGTATACCTAATAGGTCTATAATACCTTCTGTACGGCCTTGTGTAAACATTACAAAACGTTACAGCCGGTCTAGCAAAATACCTGTGGAAAGGTCTATATACATAGTGTCTGTTATAGATATTGATATATCCAGTGTAGTGACTGAACACTCCTCCGTTGTAAAAGATATTCAATCCACCAAGTCTGCGGACACGCCCATTTCTGTACCATACGTCAACACCACCAATTTGTGAAACACGACCGTAATAGTCGTAATAAATGGGGATGTTCTCTACTTGAACTACGGCACCATAATCGTCATATTGAACAAATGGATTATAGTTATATCCGGAATTGAAGGTTACGCCCACATTTCCAATACGGGCACCAACACCCACATTAACTTGATTGTCGATATAGAAATCGAACTCGCCATCTGGGTAAACTGAAAAAGTCACCCCATTTTCGACAAAGATGAATGAGTTCCCGTAACGATACGCATTTGTGATAAAGGCGGTATCCTCTTTGGCTGCTTGGATATTTGGAACACCCAAAAGCACTGCTGCGATAATGAGTACTAACTTTTTCATACTATAGGGTTTTAGATTCTGAATGCAACTATTTACATTCTGTATAGCATGAACCAAACAGCGTGCCAAAAAAAATTAGATTGACGTAACTAACTGAAAATTAAGTGTATAAAAATTTATTTTAATTCGTCTGCATCTTAAATGATTATAAGCCTTAATGTACAAAGCTATTGCACCATTAATTTTTTGACGGTAGCATGCACCCCGTCTGTGTGATGGCACACTACATAATACAAACCGGAAGGGAAAAGACCAATATCATATTCCTCTTGGGGAGTTCTAAAGGTGGTAACCAGGTTTCCGGTAGCCTCATAGATTTCTATTTTAACGAACTCAATTTCAGAATCAATCCGAAAGACTCCTCTCGTAGGGTTGGGGTAAAGAGAAACTCTTGTTGGTTCATCCTCAACAGTTGGATCATCTTCGGAATCTTCCTCATCTTCCAAATTTTCAAAGTCATCTTCTTGTTCCTCCTCTTCCTCTTGTTGTTCCTCATTCTCATCCAACAAATCTGGACAATAGGGAGGCTCGTCTACAACTGGATTATTACCGGAGATATCTGTATAAAGCGCAAATTCTAAACTGCAAAGGTTTAGTTTTTGTAATTTCTGATGGCCATGAATAAATAGAAGCTTGGCTACCGATTTTAACAATGGAGCATTAATTTCAATCAAATTGGTATTCGAATGAAAATAAAAATTATCGCCAGTAGATTCAAGAACAGGAGTGTTAAAAACTATCAATTCTGGGTTCAAAACAAAATGGATATCTCTATCTGTTATTTTTAAATTAGTAAGATTGACTTCTTCTAATTTTGGATTGGAGTGGAATGAAATTGCACCAGAATTTTTTTCTAAACTTGGTGCCTTAAATTTTTGAAGAGCTTGATTTTCCCAAATAAATAGACTGCCAGAGATGCTGTCCAAAACCGGGAAATCAATTTCAACTAGATTCGTAGCAAACTCTATATATATATCATTGTCAACGTACTTTAAATTTGGGAACACTAATCGAGTTGGATTTTCATAAACCAAATTTTTATAATTTATATGGGTAAGAGTTTCATCGAGAATCTGAACAACTTCTATATCATTTTCAAGACCAACTTTGTTCCCATTGGCGAATGATAATTTGCAAGCAAGTAATAGCGTCAAAAAAGTAATTTTTCTCATAAGCATATTTTAAGTGTTTCTAAAAGATTTGGGATACTAGTATCCACAACTTAAAAGTATGGTAGCCGGTTTCTCAAAATGTGCCTGAATTGATGAATGCCCGTTTTGAATTGACGGATGGGGGTTTTTATGCGATGGATTTGGTTGGGGAGGCAGTTAACAGTTAACAGTTGTCAGTGAACCGTTATCGGGAGTCAATGTTAAATGGTACATTCTAAATGTTGAATGGAAATTGAATTAAGAATTCAAAATTGAAAATTCAAAATCCAGATGTCTTGAGCTTGAACTTGAACTTATGCTTATTATGGTCAGACTTTCTCCCTCAAATACTTCGCAGTAACAGAATCTTGATTTTGTGCCAATTCCTCGGGAGTGCCCTCGGCAACCAAGTTACCACCATTTTCCCCACCTTCTGGGCCGAGGTCTATAATATAGTCGGCACATTTAATCATTTCAATGTTGTGTTCAATAACCAATACGGAGTGACCTTTACCAATGAGCTCATCAAAAGATTTCAGGAGTTTTTTAATGTCGTGGAAATGGAGTCCGGTGGTTGGTTCATCAAAGATGAACAATGCCTTTTCCTTGGTATTCCCTTTTACAAGAAAGGATGCCAGTTTAATACGCTGCGCTTCGCCCCCGGATAGTGTAGAAGAGGACTGCCCCAACGTTACATATCCCAATCCCACATCCTGCAACGGCTGCAGTTTGCTTACAATTTTATCTTGTTTGAATGCTTTAAAATGGTCTATGGCCTCATCTATGGTGAGACTCAGGATATCATGAATGCTCTTTCCCTCAAACTGGACTTCCAGAATCTCTTTTTTGAATCGTTTACCACCACACACATCGCATTCCAAATGCACATCGGCCATGAATTGCATCTCTACGGTGATTTCGCCCTCTCCCTTGCATTTTTCACATCGACCACCATCCACATTAAAAGAAAAATGTTTGGCTTGGTATCCTCTAAGTTTGCTCAGCTTTTGTGAAGCAAAGAGACTTCGGATATCATCATATGCCTTTATATAGGTTACCGGATTGGATCTGGAGGAACGCCCGATTGGATTTTGATCTACAAATTCCACATGCTTGACGTGCGAATACTTTCCTTCGATTTTGGTGAACTGCCCTGCTTTTTCACCATAACCACCCACCTCCTTTAATATAGAGGGGTACAGAATTTTCTTTACCAAGGTACTTTTTCCGCTCCCAGAAACCCCAGTGACCACGGTAAGCATGTTCAAAGGAAAAGTAACATCTATATTTTTGAGGTTGTTTTCCCTGGCTCCAACAATTTGAATGTAATTTTTTGAATTTCTTCGTTCACCGGGCACTTCAATTTCTTTGGTGCCATTCAAATAATCAGCGGTTAGGGAATTGGCCTTTAGAATATGGTCTAAACTTCCGGTGGCTACTACTTCACCTCCCAAGGTTCCAGCTTCTGGGCCAATATCGATAACCTCGTCGGCGGCTTTCATAATGTCCTCATCATGTTCAACCACTATCACCGTATTCCCCAAATCCCGAAGGGAAAGGAGAACTTCTATCAGATTTTCAGTGTCTTTGGGATGCAGGCCAATACTGGGTTCGTCCAAAATATACATGGAACCCACCAAACTACTGCCCAGGGAGGTTGCCAAATTAATGCGCTGACTTTCTCCACCGGACAAGCTATTGGATTTTCTGTTCAGCGTGAGATAACTCAAGCCCACCTTACCTAGAAAGTCCAGTCGCGTGGTGATTTCTTTTAATAATCGCTTGGCAATGGTGTTGTCATGTTCAGAAAGTTGCAATTGCTCAAAAAACGGCGCCAGTTTTTTGATGGGCTGTTCTATCAAATCTGAAATGGAATGCCCACCCACTTTGACATAATCCGCCTCTTTCCGCAGCCTTTTGCCCTTACAAACAGAACATTTGGTTTTACCCCGATATCGGGACAGCATTACTCTGTTCTGGATTTTATAGCTTTTCTCCTCCAATAGTTGGAAAAAACCATGCAGTCCGGTGAAGTGCTCGTTCCCGTCCCACACCAGCTGTTTTTGTTCTTCGGAAAGTTCAAACCAAGGCTTGTGAATAGGGAAATCGAACTTGTAAGCGGAATTCACCAGCTGATCTCTGTACCAGGACATACTTTCGCCCCGCCACGGAAAAATGGCATTTTCGTAAACGGATAGGGCGGTATTGGGAATCACCAAATCGGCATCAATACCAATAACGTCTCCATAGCCTTCACATTTAGGGCACGCACCATAGGGATTGTTGAAACTGAACAAATGCACATTGGGCTCTAGGAACTTCATGCCATCCAACTCAAATTGATTGCTGAACATCTTGGTTTCTCCGCTTTCCAAATTTTCTATGGCACATTGTCCCTTGCCTTCAAAATAGGCATTGTCCACCGCGTTGGCCAAACGGTTGTAAAAATCTTCATCATCCTTAACAATGACCCGATCCACGACCAAATCAAATTCCCGACCTATATCTTCAGGAACTTGGTCAATCCGAAGTACTTGTCCTTTATATTTTATTCTTGCATAGCCTTGTTTGGAAAAAAGCTCCAGGGATTTTAAAGGTTCCCTATCTTCCTTAATGGTTATAGGTGCTAACAATAAGAGTTTAGTTCCTTCTGCCAATGGCTTTATATAATCAATAACGTCCGTTACCGTATTTTTCTTGACTTCTTTGCCAGAAATAGGGGACATGGTCTTACCGATACGAGCAAATAGTAGTTTTAGATAATCATAGATTTCTGTAGTGGTGCCCACCGTAGATCTTGGATTGGTGGAATTCACTTTTTGTTCAATAGCAATGGCCGGAGCTATACCTTTTATATAATCCACTTTCGGTTTGTCCAATTTGCCCAAAAATTGCCTGGCATAGGACGATAAGCTTTCCACATAGCGTCTTTGGCCTTCAGCATACAGCGTATCAAAGGCCAGACTGGACTTTCCAGAACCTGATAGTCCCGTGATGACCACCAGTTTGTTTCTGGGAATAACAACATCTATATTCTTAAGGTTGTGGAGTTTGGCACCTTTTATGATGATATTCTTCTTGGGATCAATATGGTCAACCGAGGTCATATGTTAAAATTTGAGACCCAAAGATACGGTACAAGGCACTTAATACGTATATTGCATGAGTTAACATCGGAAAAAGCCCAAATCACAACATTGTTTTTTCGCGAGCATACTGTTTTTCTATATTTGGTATGTAATTAAAACGCTGATAGGCCTATACAGAAATAATTACTTTTTTAAACTTAAGCTAATAACTCTCAGCCCTTCTTAGGAAAAGGAAGGCTGGCGATTATAACCAAAAAAGTAATTTGTATGGAACTACAGATTGATGACTCGATATTAGTCAAGGATTACATTGCCGGAAACGAAAAGGCCCTTGAGACCTTGATCAACAGGCATAACCAAAGAATTTCCAGTTTTATTTATTCTAAAGTATTGGATAGGGATGTTGCAGAGGACATCTTTCAGGATACTTTTATTAAAGTAATCAAGACCCTTAAAAGAGGTTCCTATAGTGAGGAAGGTAAATTTTTACCCTGGGTGATGCGTATTGCCCATAACCTGATCATAGACCACTTTAGAAAGAACAAAAGAATGCCCAAGTTTGAGGGGAGTGATGATTTCAACATCTTTTCTGTTATCAAGGATGAGAAGCTCAATGCTGAAAAACAAATTATCAAAGATCAGATAGATAGTGACCTTACCCTTTTGATCGAGGAATTGCCAGAAGATCAAAAAGAGGTTTTGATGATGCGTATCTATAAGGACATGAGCTTTAAGGAAATCTCTGAAAACACTGGTGTAAGCATCAATACCGCTCTTGGTAGGATGCGATATGCACTGATTAATCTCAGAAAAATTGTAGAACGAAACAATATCGTTTTAACGAATTAATCTGCATTCCATCGAAGACGACAATATTTCAATTCTAGCGGCGTTATCTAATTGTAACATTAATGCTAGAATATGGAAAACGTTTACTCTGAAGAACAAGAAACCGTAAAATCGGTAAAAGCTAGACGAGAAACCATTGATTTCTTATTGAGCTATTCAAAATCAATTAAAGTAGTTGATTACAAAAATCACAAGTTTGAAGTTACTTTGAACTAAGTAATTTAAAGAAAACGCAAAAAGAGCCGCAATTAGCGGCTCTTTTTGGTTTTTTGGTATTCGTCCAAAACGGATTTTCTTCCTATTGTTTTGGTAATTACATCTTTTTCCAAGTCCCAACCCCGTGCAGGGGAGTACTCCCTTCCGTACCAAATGATCTGCAAATGCAACCGATTCCAGATTTCTTTGGAGAAAAGCCGCTTGGCGTCCCGTTCCGTTTGCACCACATTTTTACCAGTGCTAAATCCCCATCGGTACATTAATCTATGGATATGGGTATCCACAGGAAAGGCAGGAATACCAAAAGCTTGGGAAACTACTACGCTTGCCGTTTTGTGCCCCACGGCTGGTAATTCCTCCAAAAGAGCGATGTCCCTTGGTACTTTTCCATTATACTTTTCAATCAAGATTTGAGAGAGTCCGTGAATTCCTTTTGACTTCATAGGAGATAACCCTACGGGTTTAATGATTTCCCGAATTTCATCCACAGACAATTTAACCATATCATGCGGATTGTCTGCCTTTGCAAATAGCAAGGGTGTAATCTGATTGACCCTGACATCCGTACTTTGGGCAGACATCAATACAGCAATCAGCAGCGTATAAGGATCCTTATGATCTAGCGGAATAGGAATAGTTGGGTATAGCTCATCCAGGGTTTTGACGGTAAAATTCACTTTTTCTTGTTTAGTCATTTTTGTTTAACTTTGAATAAAATAAATTAAACAATTGATTTAAAGGCAAATACATATGAATACATTAAAAGTAGGGGATAAAGTACCAGAATTTTCAGCAAAAGACCAAGATGGGAACATAATTAAATTGAGCGACTACAAGGGTAAAAAATTGGCAGTCTTTTTTTATCCAAGGGCCAATACCCCAACTTGTACGGTTGAGGCGTGCAATTTGAGTGACCACTATGCCGAGCTTAAAGACAATGGCTACGAAATCTTGGGGGTTAGCGAAGATTCTGAACGGAAGCAAACCAATTTTAGAAACAAGTTTAATTTTCCATATCCCTTGCTTGCTGATACAGAGCATACCGTCATTGACACCTTTGGTGTCTGGGGACCAAAAAAGTTTATGGGGCGTGTTTTTGATGGTATTCATCGCATCACTTTTGTCTTGGATGAAGATGGAATAATTACAAAAGTCATAGATAAAGTAAAAGCCAAAAATCATGCTGCGCAGATTCTAGAGTAAGAATTTGAAATTTTAAGACAATTCTAGAATTTTGTGATTTCTTCAAAAAATAAGGCCATTCTTTTGATTATTTAAATAATTGAGGTAATATTACTATTGATTTACAATTTTTATTGATTGGAATCAACTCAACTAACTCTAACAATGGCCTCTGAAAATTTGTTCATACAGACTCCTGTAGCAGTCTCTCATGATAGTAATGAGAGTTTTGAGGTCATACATGATTTATATTTCAACAAACTTTTTCTAATTGCCCGAGGATACATTTCTTCCAAACAGGATGCCGAGGAAATTGTACAGGATGTTTTTGTGAAATTGTGGAAAAAGCAGGAAGAAAATCATAGCATAGACAATCTGACGGGGTACCTGTTTCGAATGACCCGTAACGCATGCCTGGACTTTTTAAGAAGCAAAAAGAACGTACTGGCCATAGAGACCAATCTCGAGCAGCGCCAGAATTTGCTGAACTTCCATGCACTTTCCAACGAAAGTGCCTCCTCCATAATCGAGGATGAATTGCATAAACAAGTTGACAAAGCCATTGACAGGCTTCCAAAAAAATGCAGACAAGTATTTGTCAAAAGCAGGAAAGAAGGCTTGAAACACAAAGAAATTGCCAAGGATCTCAACATTTCCACCAAAACTGTTGAAAACCATATCTCCAAGGCGATCAGGCTTTTAAAGACCCATTTAAGGGATCACTTCACTTTCGAATAAAAAAAAATGAACCTCAAGTAGGGGATAGGTAGTCTTTTATACGTCATTATTATAAAAGGCACACGCTGCAATGAGGAATAAGCACATTTACGATCTTATTGAAGAACGACTTGGTTTTCACAAAAAGAAGCAAGTAATAGAATGGCTACTTAAAAACAAGAGAGCTCAAAAAAAGTACCATATAGCCAAGGCTGAACAGGTGGCCCTGTCTTTACGGGAAGACACCGGAGCGGCAAAACCAGTGCATCCAAGAAAAACTAGGGCATTGCTTAAGTATGCCGCCGTGCTTGTTGTGCTGTTTGGGCTTGCGTTCTATTTTAACTATTCGGTAGACAGCACTGCTGTTGAGACCGAAAACGCCATGGTAATGATTGCTACTTCCATTGGGGAAAAAGAAGAAGTAGTGCTATCTGATGGAACCAAGGTAATCGTAAATGCCAATAGCGTTTTGTCCTATCCTGCAAATTTCACCGGAAACACCAGAGAGGTAATGCTAAAAGGCGAAGCCTTTTTTGAAGTAACTGAAAACAAGGAAAAACCATTTATTGTCAATACCAATGAAGGTATGGATATCAAGGTTTTGGGAACCGTTTTCAATGTAAAGTCCTATCCGGAAGACAAAAAAGTAGAGACCACCCTGGTAAGTGGTAAGGTTCAAGTTGTGGAGCGAAAGGACAATAAGACTGTTTTGCTTTACCCTTCGCAACGGGCAACCTATAACAAATCTGATGATCGTTTGATTATCGATAAGGTTCAGACCGAACCTTTGATTTCTTGGAAAGATGGCAAGTTGATTTATGACGAAGCTCCATTAACGGATGTAATAAAAGATTTGGAGCGGGAGTACGATGTGACTTTTTTGGTTAATTCCGAAGAACTGCTGGAATATAAATTTAAAGGTGTGTTTGATAATCTAAGTATAGATCAGGTGTTGAGCCTGTTTGAATTATCATCACCCATAAAGTGTACCCTAAAACAAAACTATGTAATACTGGAAAAACAAAAATAAAACCGAAAGAATAAAAGTAAAAAGAGGGCGTCTCGCAAACACCCCCTTTGACTAATTACCCAATTGTAGCTAATTAAGTAACTAAAACCATTCAAAATTATGAAAAAAAAGAGACTTTTTTTTTCGTCAATCCCCTTTATTCGGATTATGAAGATTTACTTTCTGTTGGTATGTTTTAGTATGGTAAAAGTCTTGGCATCAGACCTTTACGCTCAAAACATTACCCTAAACATGAAAAATGCCAAACTCAAAACGATTCTTAAAGAAATTGAGAAAAAGAGCGATTACAGCTTTTTTTACAACAGTAGCATTGTCAATGTTGATAAAAAACGGTCGCTGAGTGTCAACAATACCGTTATTGATGACGCGTTGAGTGTACTGTTTTTGGAAACCGAGATTGATTACAGTTATGTAAGGAACCAAATCATCCTTTTTCCCAAAAACCAGCCGGAGATCAAAGAAAAAATCGAGAACCTTTTACGCGAGAACGAGCAAAAGGTTAGCGCAAGTATCAGCCCGGAAAAAATTAACGAGGTCTTAATTGACCACCTTCAGAACACCATTACCGGAACCGTTGTGGACGCAGCAACAAATATTGCTGTACCAGGAGCTTCGGTGGTTGTAAAGAACACAAACAATGGAACGGCCACCGATTTTGATGGCCTGTTTACCTTAGAAGCCGCGCCAGATGCCGTTTTGATTGTGAGCTATTTGGGGTATAGAACCATGGAGGTGCCTGTAAATGGACAAACCAACCTGACCATTCAAATGCAAGAAGATGCTTCGCAGTTGGATGAAGTAGTGGTTGTGGGATATGGTACACAAAGGAAAGCTACGGTAACGGGAGCCGTTACAGCAGTAAAGGGTGCTGTACTGGAATCTTCCCCGGCCATTAGTGTTTCCAACTCCCTAGCTGGTCGATTACCCGGTGTGGTAATCATCCAAACCAGCGGTGAGCCTGGTAACGATGAATCAAACATCACCATTAGAGGTACAAATACTTTGGGTAACAATCAGCCTTTGGTGGTTATTGATGGAATTCCAGATAGAGATGGTGGAATTGGACGTCTAAACCCAAATGACATTGAAAATATATCAGTACTAAAAGATGCTTCTGCAGCTATTTATGGTGCAAGAGCGGCAAATGGTGCGATCATTGTAACAACAAAGCAAGGGCAAACAGGAAAGCCAACGATTACCTATACCGCAGATTTCGGATTGAGCCAACCCACTTTTGTGCCCGAAATGTCAAATGCTGTTGAGTATGCCGATATAAGAAATGAGTTACCTATTTACAACTTACCGGCCAGTGAGTGGACTGCTGCGTCTCAAGCCATCCGTACTAACGGAAGTTATACGCCGTTAGATCCTGGAACTGGAGTTGTTAATGCCGTATTTAGTCCTGCGGATGTGCAGGGTTATCTGAACCAATCTGACCCTTATCTCTATCCGGATAGTGATTGGTTTGATGCAACTTTTAAAGATTGGACAAGCCAAAGCAGACATAACCTGTCCATTTCAGGAGGTTCTGAGAAAATAAAGTATTTCTCCTCCTTGGGGTATTCCGATCAAGATGGTATTTATGAGAATTCAAGTACCCGATATCAACAATACAATTTTAGGTTAAACACCACGGCAACTATAAACGACTATGTTACTGCAAAGATGGGCATGGCGTACAGAAAAGAGGATAGATCACTTCCTACTGAAAGTTCTGATGCCATTTTTAGAATGTTGATGAGAGGTAAGCCTACCGATGTTGCCGTTTGGCCGGGCGGACTTCCGGGTCCAGATATTGAAAATGGGCAGCAACCAGTGGTAATCGCCACCAACGAAACAGGATATGATCGAGAGAAAAGGGATTATCTTCAATTTACAGGATCGGTGGATATCACCAACCCTTGGATTGATGGTCTAAAATTGACCTTGTTGGCTGGAGTTGACCAAAGATTTGATCAAAGAAAATTATGGGAAACCCCTTGGGACCTCTATTTCTTGGACAGGGATACCTATGTAAATACGGGTGAAGTAATTCTCAATGGAGCACAACGTTCCTCATTTACGGCCCCACAATTACAGCAATGGTCCAGAAATCAGTTGAATGTGAACCTTACGGCACTTTTGAATTATGAGAAATCTTTTGGAGACCACACAATTGGTGCGTTGGCCGGGGTAACTCGAGAGACCATTAATATTGAAGAACTTTTTGGTAGTAGATTAAACTTCCTTTCTGATGCCATTGACCAGCTAACCGTAGGTGGTGAAGATGGGCAAGTCGCAGATGGTGTAGCCTTCAATAGAAATAGATTAGGTTATTACGGAAGGGTTCAATACAACTTTAAGGAAAAATATTTGGCAGAGTTTATCTGGCGATATGATGGTTCCTATATATTCCCTGAAAATGATAGATTTGGGTTCTTCCCAGGATTCTTGGTAGGTTGGAATATTTCCAACGAGGAATTCTTCAATGTTGATTTTGTCAACAACTTAAAAATCAGAGCTTCATACGGACAAATGGGTAATGATCAAGTGGCCTTTGATGATGATGGTGACGGTCTAATTTCCGATGATGAGCTTAGGGAATATGCATACCTTTCCATATACGATTTTAATAGATATCCAATCAACGGAGCGGTACAGACCACTATATTAGAACCGCTGTTGGCCAATAACAACTTTACATGGGAGCGCGCCAACAACTTCAACATTGGTTTGGATGGTAGGCTCATGGACAACAAGATTGCCTTTGTGTTGGAGTATTTCTTGAACAAGCGGGATCAAATCCTGATTCAGCAAACCGGTTCCACTCCTGGTTCTTCAGGTATTGCTGATAGGTTACCTCCTGTAAATGCTGGAGAAGTGACCAACAAAGGATTTGAGTTTGCCTTGAACTATTTTGGCGGAGACCCCGATGGATTTAGCTGGGATGCCGGAATCAATGGTGGTGTTGCAAAGAACACCGTGGATTTTATGGATGAAGTTCCAGGAGCGCCATCATATCAAAGAATGGAGGGCAAACCGATTAGAAGCCACTTTGTGTTCCAATCTGATGGAGCGTTTTTGGATGAGGCCGAAATAGCCGCCAATACCTTAGACTATAGTGGGGTTACTTCCCAGCTTAGACCTGGCGACATGAAATTTAAGGATATCAACAATGATGGCGTAATTGATGGGGACGATCAAGTTCGTTTGGATGAAAATGATACCCCTACCTTTAACTTTGGTGCAACATTCAATGCATCCTATAAGAATTTTGATCTTTCAGTGTTATTGCAGGGAGCAACAGGTGCTTCCCTTCGTATCTTCACTGAATCCGGTGACATAGGTAACTATTTAAAGTATAGCTATGATAACCGATGGAGTATAGACAATCCTAGCAGTGTACATCCAAGGTTGGCCAGTAGGGGAGATACCTATTATACAGGTGGATCCTTTGGTCAAAACTCTTATCTATTGTTCAGCAAGGATTACCTTAGAATTAAGAACGTGAGCGTGGGCTACAATTTCCCAACTGATGTTATTGCACCATTTGGGCTATCAGCCGCAAGGGTGTACTTAAGTGGTCTGAACTTGGCAACCTTTGCCGAAAACAAGATTTTCGATCCGGAATCCAATGCCGGTAACGGAAGGGCTTATCCACAATCTAGGGTAATTAATGCAGGATTTAGTTTAACTTTTTAATAAAATTGGTTATGAAAATTATGAAAAAATGGGTTGCATTTGTTTTGATGGCCTTCGCGCTGTTTATTTCGTGCAACGACGACTTTTTGAACACAGAGCCCAAGGATAGTGTATCTTCGGATGCCACTTGGGGAGATGCCGCTTTGTCACAAGCTTTTGTTTTTGGAATTTATTCTGCACTAGGAAATGCAGGATTTGAAGAAGAAGGACTTTCAGCTTTGACGGATGAAGCAATGTTTACACACTCAGGAAGGGGAATTGATGTTCTTATGGAGGGAACTTCAACGCCGTCCAACCTTGGTAACGAGAGAATTCTACCAACTTGGGAAGAATTATATGGTGCCATCCGTAATGCCAACATTGCACTAACGGAGTTACCAGAAGCAACCTTTGACGATGCTGACCTGAAGGAAAGACTGATGGGAGAGAGCCATTTTTTAAGGGCTTATTATTATCATCAATTGTTAAGACACTTTGGAGGTGTGCCAATTATTGATGTGGCGTATAACCTCGGAGACGATTTCAGCATCGCTAGAAACACCTATGCGGAAACTGTTGACTTTATTATCAGTGATTTGGATACGGCTGCAGGTATGTTGGCCAGCAAGGACATCACAAAAGGAAGGGCAAGTCAATTGGCTGCCTTGGCCTTAAAGGCCCGCGTATTGTTATATGCGGCGAGTGATTTGCACCATGGGCCAACAGCCTCTGGTAATTCCGGAACATTAAGTTCCTTTTCCAATTTGGAATTGGTAGCCTATACTTCCGGCGATCAAGCCTCTCGCTGGCAAGCGGCCAAAACTGCGGCTAAAACTGTTTTGGACATGTCATCAGGATATAAATTGGATTTAAATGCCCCGGTATCCGCCGAAGAAGGTGAAGCCAACTATGTGTCCCTTTCCATGGGAGGTGGAAGTAGCGTTGGTGATGCCGCTGCAGCTGTTGAATTGATTTGGGAGCGAACCCATACAGGTTTGTATACCGAAGAAAACGATTGGCCCTTGGGTGGTATCAATGTTGGGGTGAACAATGGCCCTAATGGTTATCACAACTGGGCCGGAAATACCCCCATTCAGCAATTGGTGGATGACTACGAAATGATGGATGGTTCCCAGTTTGATTGGAATAACCCTACTCATGCCGCAGACCCATTTGCCAATAGGGATCCACGTTTTTATGCCACCGTGCTATACGATGGTTCCGATTGGAAACCCCGCCCATCCGACGTAGTGAGTATAGATCCAGTGGACCAAATCCAGACAGGTTCTTATGATGATGGCGCTGGAGGAACAATCCCAGGGGTAGATACAAGACAGTCCCCAATTGAGGATTGGAATGGAAGTAGAACCGGTTATTATGTAAGAAAGTTTATTGACCCGGATCCAGGATTAGTGGATAACCGTTCCAATGCGCAAGTGGTTCCATGGCCGTTCATAAGGTACACAGAAGTGGCCTTGAATTATGTGGAAGCCTGCATTGAAACTGGAGACGAAGCTGAAGCGATTGCGTGGCTGAACAGAATCCGTTACAGGGTTGGAATGCCTGCCGTTGCTGATACCGGAGATGCATTAAGAGACCGTTACAGAAATGAAAGACGGATTGAGTTGGCCTACGAGGAGCACCGATATTTTGATGCAAGACGTTGGATGATTCCGGAGGAAACCATTGGAAGGGGAATACAGGTAATGCAGACTTCGGCAACCGTTAAAGGCGGTCAAACAGCACATATACCGTACCGACATGATAAGGATGTTTATGATTATCTATATGTACCCATTGATAATACAGACAATGAAACCCGTATTTGGGATGACAAAATGTATTACAGGGTAATTAGTAGGGATGAAATCAATCGTAACGAATTATTGGTACAAAACCCCGGATACTAATTTGAATATTAAGTTTAGGTTTATTAGTTAATTTCGTTTGAGTTAGTGGAAAATCCGTCCTTTCATTAGGATGGATTTTTTCCATTCCAGATATGATACATAACCTCAGAAATATTACTTCAGCTTGGGCACTTTGCCTACTGTTACTTTTTGGATGCAAAGAAGAATCCAATGAATCAGTAAATCCCAAAGAGTACCAAGTTGAGGAGAGGTTGTTTACCCTGCTTTCCCCTGAACAAACCAATATCCATTTTCAAAATCAGCTGCAAGAGAATCTCAACATCAATGTTTTGATGTATGAATATCTCTATAACGGCGGTGGGGTTGCCGTTGGTGATTATAATGGGGATGGGAATATCGACATCTATTTTTCTGCTAATTTGGGTGACAACCGATTGTACCTAAATAGAGGGGACATGCGGTTTGAAGATGTCACCTTGGCTTCTGGGACTACTGGAAGAAAAGGACCTTGGAAAACTGGGGTAAGTTCTGTGGACATCAATAGTGATGGCAAGTTGGACATTTACCTTTGTTATTCTGGCGCCTTACCGGACGTGAAGCGAAAGAATCAATTGTTCATCAATAAAGGGAACAATGAAAATGGAATACCCATTTTTGAGGAAAGTGCCAAGCAGTATGGATTGGATACCGCGGCCTTTAGCAATCAAGCTCATTTTTTTGACTATGACCACGACGGAGACTTGGATGTGTTGATGCTCAACCACAACCCAAAATCCTTACCTGTATTAAATGAGACCAGTACCAAGAACCAATTGAAAATTGATGATCCGCATCGCGGTCTTCGTCTGTTCAAACAAACGAATGGTTTTTTTCAAGATGTAACCCCAAATTCTGGGGTAAGTGGTTCGGCCTTGAGCTATGGGTTGGGATTGTGTATTAGCGATGTCAACAATGACGGTTGGGAAGATTTTTACGTGTCCAATGATTATACCATCCCCGACTATCTCTATATAAACAATGGCGACGGCACTTTTACAGACCAGTTGAAAACCAGCATGGGCCATACCAGCCATTTTTCCATGGGAAATAACATTGCGGATATTGACAACGATGGGTGGATGGACATCTATACCTTGGATATGCTACCGGAGGATAACCGCAGACAAAAACTACTACTTTCCCCGGACAATTATGAAAAGTTTGATTTAAATATACGTAGCGGATTCCATTACCAATACATGCGTAATATGTTGCAACGCAACAATGGAAATGGCACCTACAGTGAGATAGGGCAGTTGGCCGGAGTTTCCAATACAGATTGGAGCTGGTCTGCTTTGTTGGCCGATTTTGACAATGACGGTTGGAAAGATCTCTATGTTACCAATGGATATTTTAGGGACTATACCAACCTGGATTTCATCAATTATATGGAAGATTATGTCCAGTCCAAAGGGAGATTGGTTAGGGAAGACGTATTGGAGATTATCAAACAAATGCCCTCAACGGATTTGTTAAACTATATGTTCATCAATAAAGGCGGATTGGAATTTGAGAACAAAACCCAAGCCTTGGGGTTTGGTCAGGTGTCCAACAGCAATGGCGCCGCTTATGCGGATTTGGACAATGATGGCGATTTGGACTTGATCGTGAACAACATCAACAAGCCTGCATTTATTTATCAAAATGAGTCCAATAAAAAGTATAATTACCTTCAAGTAAAATTGAAAGGGAAGCCTGGGAATCTACGTGGTTTGGGCGCAAAAGTAAGCTTGTATTCCCAAGATGGAATCCAAATCCAAGAACAAATGACCACCAGGGGCTATCTATCGTCCGTTTCAGATGTTATGCATTTTGGTCTAGGTGATGTGTCTTCCGTGGATTCACTAAAAATAAGATGGAGTAGTGGTCAAGTGCAGATGTTGACCCATGTTTCGCCCAATCAAGTGTTACAACTGGAAGAGTCCAACGCGGTTCCTTCAGCGGATAAAATCACGCAAAGTTCAGGGCAGTTCTTTAAAGAAGTTACCGCACCAATTGATTATGCCAACCAACAAGTGCAGATCAATGATTTTAAGCGACAATCACTACTGCTCGAAGAGTTTTCCCATAACGGCCCGTGCCTTAGCAAAGGTGATGTTAACAATGATGGGAGGGAAGATGTTTTTATTGGCGGAGCCCAAAACCAATCAGCTGCGCTATTTGTGCAAGATGACACCGGTCGTTTTCAAAGACTGAATATTCCAGATTTTGATACTGACAAGGAATTTCACGATTCCGAAGCGTCTTTTTTGGATGTTAATGCTGATGGTAATCCGGACCTTTATGTGGCCAGCGGAGGTTATCACCATTTGGATCCTAATGACGAACTTTTGCAAGATCGCTTGTATTTAGGTGATGGAAAAGGAAATTTCTCCAAAAAAGAAGATGCACTCCCCGCAATGCATGTTAGCTCAGGTTGTATGGCATTCAAGGATATTAACGGAGACGGATACCCAGATTTGTTTGTTGGAGGAAGGGTGGTTCCCGGTCGGTACCCGGAAACTCCGGAAAGTTTTATTCTAATGAATGACGGGAAGGGCAATTTTAAGGATCAGACCACACAATTGGCACCTAAAATTTCCAAGTTGGGAATGGTTACAGATGCTGTATGGGCAGATTTGGATGCTAATGGAAAACATGAACTGGTTGTAGTAGGGGAGTGGATGCCCATTACCGTTTTTTCTTTGGATCAGGGTAAACTAGTGGAATCAACAGAACATTTTTTTGGAAATTCCTATCAGGGATGGTGGAACACTATACATATTGAGGATTTGAACAAAGATGGGACACCGGACATTGTTGTGGGCAATATGGGGACAAATACCCAGTTTCAGGCCTCGGCAACGGAACCGCTGGAACTCTATTATGATGATTTTGATCAAAATGGTGCGGTAGACCCCATATTCTGCTTTTACATTCAAGGAAAAAGTTATCCCTTCATAACCAGGGATGAACTGCTTGGACAATTGACTCATTTAAGACCCAAATTCAATAGCTATAGCAGCTATGCTGACGCCAACTTATCAGAAATTTTTGGCGAAGAGACTACTGCAAAAGGTAAAAAGCTATCTGTGAATCACATGAAAACAACTTTGTTTATGGGAACACAAGATGGAACGTTCGAAGAAATAGAGCTTCCCAGACAAACCGAATTTTCTCCAGTAAATGAGATTATTTCTATGGATTTTGATCAGGACGGACATCTAGACCTCTTGTTGCTGGGCAACAATCATCGTTTTAAATTACGATTGGGAAAATTTGATGCGAACTACGGAACATTATTATTGGGAGATGGGAATGGGAACTTTTCGTATGCAGAACAGACCACGTCCGGATTGCGCATAGATGGGGTTGTGGAAAGTGCCGTGATTTTGAATGACCTATTGCTACTGGGTATACAGGGTGATTCCCTGAAAGCCTATCAATTTGAAGCCAATTAACTGTCGTGCATGAAAAAAGTGATTTCAAAATCATACTGGATTGTTGCGGTTGCAGTCTTCATAAATGCCTGTAGTGAACGTAAAGAATACACAGAACAGGATGTAGTCCTGGAATGGGCAAAAATGGCCACGTATATTACCCAATTTACCCCGGCAAATTCCCCAACTTTTGCTTCCCGTGGGTTTGGTTACATTGGGCTGACCATGTATGAGTCTGTGGTACCTGGTTTTGAAAGCAATAATTCAATGCAAGGCCAACTCAATGGTTTGGATCAACTACCACAACCGGAAAAGGATAAAACCTATAATTGGGAACTATCCCTGAACGCTGGACAAGCCCAAATTTTACGGCAGATTTATCTGCAAACTTCAGATGAGAACAAGGCCCGTATAGATTCGTTGGAACAGGAAATATACCGTAGTTATTCAGACAAGATCAACGATTTGGAAATTGTGGAACGATCCGTTTCCTACGGAAAGGAAGTAGCGAATGCCATTTTTGAATGGTCAAAATCTGATGGAGGGCACCGTGGGTATCTTTATAATTTTGATAAAGAAATGATTCACCCAGAGCGACCAGGTTCCTGGAAACCTCCATTGTTTGCTCAGTCATTCAGTCATTATCCCTTGCATCCGCATTGGGGTGAAAACCGAAGGTTTTTAAAGGAAAATGCAGCATTGGAAGTGCCATATATGATTCCGTACGATACCATACCAGGCTCTCCATACTATGAGGAATATATGGAAGTCTATAAAAAGGATTTGGCACTCACCCAAGAGGAAAAAGAAGCCGCCATTTGGTGGGGAGATGACCCTGATGTATCATTTACCCCCCCGGGTCACTCCTATTATTATGTAACATTGGCTGTAGAAAAGAAACTTCCCAGTATGATTGAGGCAGCCGAAGCCTATGCCAAAACAAGCATTGCTGTGGCAGATGCCTTTATCAACTGTTGGGAATGGAAGTATCACTTTTTCTCTGAGCGGCCCAATACCTTTATCCCCAAATTTATTGACCAGGAATGGGAGTCTTTTTGGCCCGACCCTCCATTTCCAGCTTTTCCATCGGGTCACGCTATCAACGCCGGCGCTATGGCTACAGTTTTGGAGCATGAGTTTGGAAAAGAAGTCCAGATTACGGACAGGGCCCATGAAGGAAGGGAGCGGGACGAAGTTAGGGATACAGATTTTGTGGTACGATCCTTCAACTCCTTTTGGGAAGCGGCCCAGGAAACAGCGGATTCTAGGTTTTATGGTGGTATTCACACACCACAGGACAATAGGGTGGGCTTGGATGAAGGGATGAAAATAGCTCAAAATGTAATCAACTTAAACTGGAGGAAATCAGACTGATTATGCACAAATTTTCCCTAGCCATTCATTTGGTCCTTTTATGTCCTTTCCTTCTTCCAGCACAGAAAATGTTCACGGATGTCACCGAGGATGCCGGAATTGAACACCAGTTTTTGGTTTATGAGGGAACCTTTGGAGGTGGTGCTGTAGCTTTCGATATAAATAACGATGGACTAGAGGATCTCTACATTACAGGCGGTACAGCATCGGATGTATTATATCTGAATCAAGGGGAGGGGAAGTTCAAAAACGTATTTGAGGAATCTGGTTTGGAATTGACTTCGGATTATGTTACCCAAGGTGTGGCCAGTGCAGATGTAAATAAAGATGGATGGCGGGACCTTTTTATAACCACCATAAATTCCGAGGATAATACTACCGTAATTCCAAGGGCAAAAAATCTACTTTTTATCAATAATGGGGATGGCACTTTCAGGGATGCTACCACTTCCTATGGTTTAGAGGAGTTTAACTCCTTTAGTACGGGCGCTTCATTTGGGGATGTAAATGCGGATGGCTATCCAGATTTGTACGTGGGAAATTATTTTGTGGAGTTCACAGGAAAATTGGGCATACTTAAGGATGCCACCATCGCCAGTGCCCATCAGACATCAAAGGACTATCTGTTCATCAATAAAGAAGGAAAGCATTTTGAAAACCAGTATGAGGAGTACGATCTTGGCCATAAAGGCTTTGGTTTTGGAAGTGTTTTTACGGATTATGATAATGATGGCGACCAGGACATTTTTGTCCATAACGATTTTGGGTATAAGGCTGTTCCCAACTTTCTATACAGAAATAGGTCACCTTGGAAGGGTTTCAAGGATGTAAGCGAAGAAAAAGAAATGGATCTTAAGATCAATGCCATGGGGGCGGCGGTAGGCGATTATAATGAAGATGGCCTGCTGGATTATTTTGTGACCAACATCAAGTTCAACTATTTAATGCAAAACCACGGTGGCAACAAACCCTTTGTGAATGTGGCCAAAGAAACGGGCGCCTACAGTTTTGCCATTAGTTGGGGAGCGAATTTTGCCGATTTTGACCATGACACTGATTTGGACATTTACGTGTCCAATGGGGATTTAAATCCCAATTGTAATCCTATGGCCAATTTTTATTACGACAATCAGGATGGAAGTTTTATTGAAAATGCCAGTTTAAAGGGAATCAATGACCCGGGAGTGGGCAGGGGTTCTGTGGTATTTGATATGGACAACGATGGGGATTTGGATATATTGGTAGTCAACCAAAAGCCCATTCATGAAAACTACCGAGTACCTTCCGTTACCAAATTGTTCCGAAATGATGGGGCAAAAGGGAACTGGTTTAAAGTTGCCCTTAAGGGTACAGCATCCGAAGCCAATGGCATTGGTGCTAGGGTAGAGATATTCGCGGATGGGAAACACATGATTCGGGAAATTGACGGGGGTAATTCCAGCCATATGTCCCAAAATTCCACAATAGCCCATTTTGGTCTGGGAACGGCCAACACGGTTGAAAGGATTGTGGTGACATGGGCTGGCGGTAAAAAACAAGAACTCACCAACCAAAAAGCGAACACTTCCATTTTAATCATGGAAAATCCCGAAAACAAAACCTCCTTCTGGATTTATGCCGCTATAGCACTAGCAGCCATAATTACTGCTTGGCAATTTCTTAAGCTTAAAAAACGATAAACCCTGAAGGCTTAAGAGCTTTTGTCCTCAGCTATCAGCTTTCTGGTAAAAAGTTGTTTTTCCTGGATTACTTCTGCAATACCCTCAGGTAGCATATCCTCCCAGCCATCTTCCCCACTGGTAATTCGACGTAGAACTTCTCGGGAGAAGATATGCATGATGTCTGGATCATAGTCAATAATATCCATCACCTTACCATTATACTTGAAGAATTTGTAAAGTTCCTTCATACGAGGGTGCACCTTCACATTGTTGCTGGTCATAATCTGTCCCGTTTCGGGATCTTTCATTGGATACAGATACACCTTCAAATCTTTGAAGAACAGCTTTCCAAAGGCTTCCAAGATACCACCACTTAAATGACGGTAATATTTTTCGTCAAATACGTCCACCAAGTTGTTGACACCCATGGTGATACCAATTTTAGCTTTGGTGTAATTATTAAAGTATTCAACCAGTTTGTAGTATTCCTTAAAATTGGAAATCAACACGGTATGCCCCAGGGAACAAAGCAATTCCGCCCGATCCATAAAATCCTGTTCATCAATTTCTCCGGATGCTTTCAGGTTGGAAAGGGTAATCTCGAAGACAACAATGGTATTTTCATATTCCACGGTCTGTTCACGAATGAAAATATCATAGGATTTCTGGAACATGTCCATATTAACCTTGGTCACCGGCCTAAAACTTCCACGAAGGGCCAATATGCTCTTTTTGTATAGCACGGCCGCAGGCAGCAGGTTATTCCCATCAGGACCAAACATGACCGCATCAGTCATGTCGTTTCGGATTAGCTGAAGACTCATCAAGCGGTTATCCACATCCTTAAAGTGTGGCCCAGTGAAATTGACCATGTCAATTTCTATAGTATCTCTATCTATATGATCATAGAGGTACTTGAGTAATTTTTTGGGCTTGTGGTATTTAAAGAAGGCACCATAAATAAGATTAACCCCAAGAGTACCCAGTGTTTCTTGCTGCAGTCTCGCTTCATTTTGCTGAAAACGTATGTGCAACACAATCTCATCGTATTCTTTTTGCTTTGGATCCAATTGAAATCGGATACCTACCCATCCGTGTCCCTTATAACGTTTGGAAAAATCAATGGTTGCAACGGTGTTTGCAAAAGAAAAGAACAAATAATCAGGATTGTTCTCACGACTGATTCGCTCTTCCACCAATCGCATTTCGTGTTCCAACATCCGCTTTAAACGGGATTGGGTAACGTACCGCCCATCGTTTTCCACGCCGTAAATGGCATCACTAAATGCTTTATCATAAGCACTCATGGCTTTTGCTATGGTTCCTGAGGCTCCTCCTGCCCGGAAAAACTGCCGCGCCGTTTCCTGACCCGCACCAATTTCAGCAAAGGTTCCATAAATGTTGGGATTCAAATTGATTCGTAATGTTTTCGCCTTGATCGAAGGGATATTTTCAAAGGCGTTCATAGAAGTCTTGACAGTGGACATAACCGATGGTTTATGGAAAACAAAGTTACACTCTTCCCCAAATCTATTAAATAAATAAGTTATAATTTTGAATTTAATGGATGATGCGATGACCATTACTTTTTTGGGCACTGGAACCTCCCAAGGCATTCCAGTTATTGGCAGCAATCATCCAGTATGCCTAAGTCCAAATCCAAAGGACAAGAGATTAAGGGTTTCTGTATTGGTTTCTTGGAACAATTTCAATTATGTAGTGGATTGTGGCCCGGATTTTAGGCAGCAAATGCTCACACATTCTGTGACCAAGCTGGATGGCATTCTGTTTACCCATGAGCATGCTGACCATACCGCCGGAATTGATGATATTCGCCCATTTTTCTTTAGACAAGGGGATATTCCCATTTATGCACACAAAAGGGTGGTGGAATCCCTAAAAACAAGGTTCGATTATATATTTGCGGATGAAAATAGATACCCTGGTGCTCCGGCAGTGAGTGTGACCGAGGTTAAAAGTGGTCAACTGATACCTTTGGGTGGTATTGAGGTTATTCCAATTCGTGCCTTTCATAACAGGTTGGAGGTGTACGGCTATCGCTTTGGGGATTTTGTGTACTTGACGGATGTTAAGCGGGTGGAGCCAAACGAAGTAAATAAAATGAAAGGAGCAAAGGTTTTGGTGGTCAATGCCTTAAGGGAGGAGGCCCACCATTCCCATTTTAATCTGGAAGAGGCCCTGGAATTTGCCGAGGAAGTAGGGGCAGAAGAAACCTATCTCACCCATATAAGCCATATGCTGGGCTTTCATGATGAAGTGGAAAAAAAACTGCCAAAGCACGTACATTTGGCCTACGATAATTTAAAATTGAAGATTTAAATACCATGAAGAGTAAAATTTTCTTATACCTATTTGTTTTTGCCGCATTGATTGTCCTTTACCAATTTGTAAGTGCCAACAATTTTCAAAAGGCGATGAATTCGGATATAGACGGATTACAAAGTGAAATTGCAGATTTGCAGGATTCCTTGCAAAAATCCCAGCTCAAAATTTTGGAAATTCAGTATTTCTCACTGGAAAACAATGATGACGCTTTGGCCTATTATGAACACCTTGATTTGAAGAATCCGGTGAGGTACATAGAGGATAAACTTTTGGAGACCAACGAAAGGAAGGGAAATAATCCTCTCGTTCCCTATGATGGTATGGAAAGCGATTTCAAAATCAATAAAATCAAGGTGCTTAACCATAAATGGTTATTGGCTGATTTTTCTGATGGTAAATATTGGGGAGATTTGGTGATCAAATATGAACTTAAGGATGACCTCTCTGTGGATTTCACTTTATTGGATCACTTGCTCTATACGCGTAGCCACTAGAGATGCTTGGTCAACCATTCCCGAAAGGAATAAAAATTCTGTTGACTTACCCCATGCCCTACGGGAAACTCCTCGTAAACATGGGTAATGCCCATTTGGGCTAGAAATTCTGGAGTTTTTTGCGCCCATTCCAACGGTATAACCTGATCTACCTGACCATGGGATGCATAAATGTTCAATTGGCTGTGATCTTTATCGGCATACCCTTCCAACAGAATATTTTCGTTGATATAACCGCTAAGGGCCACCACATTTTTAATTTTCTCCGGATAGGACAAAGCAACGGAATAACTGAGAATGGTACCTTGACTGAATCCTAAAAGCGTAATGTTTTCTGTATCCAAGTTGTAGGCTTCGCAGGCTTCATCAATAAAGGCAACAATTTTATCCCGACTGGATATAGCCTGTTCATCATCACTCCATTTTCCGTATTCAGCATCAAAATTTATGGCATACCAAGCATGGCCAAAGGGTTCCAGCGAATAGGGTGCCTGTACTGAAATTACCAAGGGTTCGTCCGGTAACTCGGAGGCAAAGGAGAAAAGGTCTTCTTCATTACTACCATAACCATGGAACATGAAAATTGCAGGAATTTTTCCAGTTGTTAGGCTCGAAGGCCTGAGTAGGTACTCAAGGGAAAGTGCGGTGGGGGACATGAACTTAGTTTAAGGAATAAAGGTAAACCATTTTTGAAAATTTGCGCCCAGCCCTGGAAGTAAACGTTCATTGTTGTTGATGGCTCCAATGAAACCATACAGGATTGCCCCAAGATATACTACCCAAAGAACACTCCAAACCATAATGTTGTCCATATTGGTCATATTTAGATACGTCGCGAAGGCATGGTAGATTAAGTGTATTCCGAAAGCTTGTCGAGCATGCATTCTGGTAAAAGCATGCTTGGGTTCCATATTCATGGTAATGGCAATCAAACAGCCAACGATGGTTATATAGCTTATGATAGCAGTAGATCTGCCTGGCTTGGAACTGCTCAAAATATTAAACGGTGCATTTGTTGTTATTGATAATCCCTAAAGCCTTACCCTTCAATCGGGTACCTAAAAACATACTGTTTTTGGAGGTGGATTGACTAACTTCTTCTTTGAACTCCCATTCCATACTGGGGTCAAAAAGCGTTAGGCATGCGTTTTCTCCTTCCTTCAGTCTCGGGCTTTGAAGCCCAAAGCGTTCACGTCCCTGGGTTAAGATTGAGATAGTCTCCTCCAATTCAAACATAGGGTTCAATGTTCCAAAAGCCGTTTCCAATCCAATACTTCCGTTGGTCGCATTGTCAAACTCTACTCTTTTTTCTTCAATATCCAAGGGCAAATGATCTGAAGTCACAAAATCTATAAGTCCGTCTTTGACTCCTTTGATCAAGGCTTTACAATCCGATTTTTCACGCAGGGGAGGTGAAACTTTGAAGTTGGTATCAAATTCAGTTAGCGAATCATCTGTAAAAACCAGATTATGAACTGCCACGCTACAGCTGACATCCAAACCTTTTCGCTTGGCATTGGCAATAAGCTTAACGGAATTGGCTGTTGAAATGGTTGGAATATGCAATTTACCTCCTGTATATTCCAGAATAAAGAGATCTCTGGAAATCTGGAGTTCTTCCGCCAAAGCTGGAATTCCTTTAAGCCCAAGAGATGTAGAAATCTCACCTTCGTGCACTATGCCTTTCCCTTTAATTTGTCCATCTTGGGGAAAGGACATAATCAATCCATCAAAATTTTGGGCGTAGAGTAGGGCAATTTTCAAGAGATTGGGATTGGATAGTTGCCTTTTAAAATCATAAAAAGCAATCGCACCAGCGTTTTTCATATCAAACAGTTCCGCTAGATCCTTGCCCTCCGCATTGGCTGTTAAACTTCCTAAAGGATAGAGATTGGTGGCTGAACCATTAGCTCGTTCCTTCAAGAAAACAATATCCGAACTAGTATCCGGTACTGGTCTGGTGTTGGGATTCAATAAAATATCGGTAAATCCGCTGGCTGCTGCCACCATCAATCCGTTGGAAATGGTTTCGCGTTCTTCATAACCAGGTTCGCCAAAGCTCACACTGCTATCAAACCAACCTAGGGATACATGAAGATTTTTGGCGGTAAATTCCTTGATGCTGGAGGAAGAAGGAATGGAAGCCGCAATTTTTTCGATTACTCCTTTCTTAATGAGAATATCCCGCTTTTTTAAATGAAGTGCCTTGTTTTGTGGGCATACGATCTTTGCGGACTTCAGCAGAATGTTCATCTAATAAATTTTTGAATGAGGACTTCCAAGAGTGCCAAAAACAGTGCTAAAATAACAAACCATTTCCAATAAGCAGTTATGGTATTTGAGGCTTTCAGATGTTCAAAAAGTCCAGCTACGGAATCTTGGACGCTAACGTGCTCTGTTCCTTCCACTTCCGTGAAGCGTAACAAACTTTCCGTTCTGGGATAGTTAAAACTGATGCGGTTGATTATTTCTTCGGATTTCTGAATCTTATAAATACCATCCTCTGATGGGTTTTCATCGAAATCCAAACGTACCCTGTTGGTAAATGATTGCTGCCTTGGAATGAATTCATAATCCATTTTGACAACTTTCAGTATGTTGTCGTTTCCTAGTTCAGTTGTAATGTCTATCCGTGTTGGTTGCCCCAGCATGTGCTGGATGGCAGGCGCCTGTAAGCTGAAAGCTGCCATATTGTAAAAGGTAGGCACAATTAATGGAGAGTTTTTAAAATTGGAATTTTCCAAATTCAGGGCTGCTGTAAAGAAATAGAACCCATCAATCCCACATAAGAACGGCTCCCCTCCTTCAAAGGTCAACAAACTTGGAGCTTGGGTCACCAGCTTGTAGGACTGGTTTACCTTGGGATATTGAAAGTTTTGTACCCGTTTATTGAAAACGTTTTGGTACACGGGATGGTCAAACGAAATACCGGTGATGTTTTTTTCCAAAACCTGTGATTCAAGAAATTTGGTTGCGAAGAAATTGGAAAACAATGGGTTGTAGGTACTCAAATCACAATCTACAGAGGGCACCAGTATCACTGTTCCGCCATTTTCTTTAAAATTTCGAAGTACCTGCTGCAATCCGTTGGGAATTGTTTTCAATTCGTTGAGAACTACCACATTCTGGTCACCTAAAGCACTGTAATCCAACTGGTTTAGCCCAAATAGCTGAAGTTGAAATTCTTCTTGCGGAAATAGACGTTGCAGATAGTTGTTGTCAGATTCGCTGACCGCAAGCACTTTTATTTTCTCCTTTTCATCAATATTGAAGTAAAACTGATTATCGAAAGAAAGTCCGTTGTCCTGAATACTTATCGTCCCAAGAATTTCGGTGTCCACGGGAATGGAAAGTTCCACTTTTGCATTTCCGTTTGAAGAGAAGTTTGCAGAAGTTTTAGCTATCAACTGCTCTCCATTATGCAAGGATATCGGCAGGCTTTCCTCATTGATTCCTCCTGAAAGCAGCACCGTAAGTTTTGATTGATCCACAGGATGTTCTTCCAAGCTTATGGAATCTATGGAAACATTTCTGTTTAACGAAGACCGTAGAGGAACCAAATAGGTTTGAAGCGTGCCGTCTTGCATTCCATTTCCTAAATCCATGCTTTGTTGAAAATCCGAAATCAACACCAGTTGTTTTATAACGTCTTCGGAATTTGAGAACAGACTGTTGGCACGCAACGAAATGGCATCAACGTCGAGTTGCTTATGAGTATACGGCAGGGATAACAGTTCGTTTTTGATTTCATTCACAGTGACCTTTCTGAAGGTATTTCCATTGGTAAACAGGGTAAACACCTTATCCTCCCCAACATTTTTGATCAAATCCTGAACGGCCTGTTCCAAAATGGAAAGTCCATTGTCTTTGGCCTGCATGCTGAAGGAATTATCCAAGTAAATAACCGTTTCCTTGGTTTTGGTTGCAGTTTGGGAGGCGATAAAGGGCTGGGCAAAGGCGATTACCAGAGCAGCAATCAACAACAATCTTGCGATGAGGAGCAACCATTTTTTGAGCTGGTTACTTTTTCTGGATTCCGAAACTACCTTTTGTAGCATGGCTACATTGGTAAACGGGGTTCTTTTAAACCTGCGTAATTGAAAAAGATGGATAAATATGGGAATCAGGAGAAGTAATAGGGCCCAAAGGATTTCCGGATGTTTAAACTGCATTCCCAACTTTGATTAAACAAATATAGGTGATACTTAGCTAATGGCGGTGTTAAGGGTTTGTTAGATTCAGTTATCAGTAAACAGTTATCAGTTTTCAGCAAACAGTCTTCAATTAACAGTAAACGGTTTACAGCAATTTTATCACATATCCTTTTGAACTTGATTCTTGAGCTTGTGTTTAGAATATTGTAAAGTTCGATGGTTCTATTTATGGATATCTCAGAACTCAGATTTCAGACCTGAGAATTCAAAACTCATAACTCTGGACTTGAACTTGAACTTCAGCGAAGCAATTTTCAATTTTCAATTTTTCATTTTTATTGCTCATTGTAAAATCTAGCAAAAGAAAAAATAGTCTTTCTTGGCCTGTTGCCCTAAGGTGGAGAAGAATTCACGGATTTCCATCTGGGCAGTCCCATTGGCCACTGTGACCACACTCTGGGGGTTTTTCAGTTTTTTCAGTGATTCAAAATGCTCCAATTCCTGTCCGTATATCTTTTTGCCGATTTTTGCCGGATTGTCGCATAACCAGACAAAATCCAAACCTTGCTTTACCAAACTTTTTGCAATGGACTTGCCCTTGAAACCTGCTCCCCAAACTACCAATGGTCGAATAGGGTCACGGTCCAGTTTTAAAAAGTAATGAAGCTTGATATCCAAAAAATAATTTTGCGCATAATGTTCGTGGGTTCTTGACGTCCGGGTATCGTAATCCCTCCATAAGTGAAGGACATCATTACAGGGTATGATTTTCAATTGATTTTCATAAAATCGAAAGGTAAGGTCGTAGTCCTCGGGATACCGATTGGGGTTGAAAGCACCGCTCAATTCAAAATCATCCCTATGTAACATCCAGCAAGGAGAAGGTATTACACATTCCTTATAGATTTCAGTATAGTTGTTCCCGTTGGCGGTCAGTGCATTTAACCATGTTTCATATCTTGCATACCCGTCACTGATTCCTCTATGGGAAAAATACTGAACTTGCCCTACAGCCACATGACCTTTACCATGGTAACCCAACAATTCTGCCAGGACTTCCACGCGATTGGGTTTCATGATATCGTCAGAATCCATGCGGGACACCAATTCACCTGAACTCTGGGTATAGGCTGTTCGTAACGCTGGAATAATTCCACTTCCGGAATTGGAATAAACTTTTATCCGGTTATCTTTCTTTGCGTAAGCCTCCAGAATTTCCCGACTTTGATCTTCAGAATGATCATCAACCGCCAACACTTCCCAATACGAATAGGTCTGCGTTAGAATGGAATCCAAACAAGCTGGCAGGTATTCTTGGGTATTTTTAAAGGGGATAAAGAGACTAACGGTTGGATTTTGCATAAAACTGCCAAAAATTACTGAATCATTTCAGTGATAATATGTCAAATTGAGCTTTGTACAAGCGGCTACCGCCATTTTCATAACTGTTGAGATAATCCAAGAGATCATCCATGGAAACCATGGTGGCACCAGGCTCTTGACTTCTACGACTGGTGAAGTACAAAACATTGTTTTTTAGGTCCACAAATGGGCAGTAATCCATGTATTTCGAATTAATGGGAGTGGGTAGGGGTATGGCTTTGGTCCAATTTCCGGAATCATCTTTGAAACTGACGTACAAATCACCACTTCCTTGGCCATCCTCACGATTGTATCCTCCAAAAATCAAGTAAGAATCATCAGGGGAAATGTAACTATTATATTCAAAGCCCTCCGAGTTGATGTTTCCGCTCAAGGAAATGGGTTCAGCATAACCTCCATTCTTATACGAACTGAAAAAAATATCATCCCTTCCAAGCGCTCCAGGACAATCACAGGTATAATATAAATTCCCATTTTGGGCAACAGCAGGATAAAATTCATTGTGTTCGGTATTGATTGGTGCCTCGATATTAATGGGTGCAGACCATTCAGATATCTTAGAAGCCCTTTCCACATACCAAATATCAAAATCCTTGGGAGTTGTTGAAGTATTGTCCATTGGTCTATTGGACACAAAATATAGGCGCAACCCATCTGGGGACAGAAATGGTTCCAAGTCTTTATATTTTCCAGAAAAAGAGGCAATTGTTGGCCTATCCCAGCCATTTTTTCCAAAAATGGATTTGACGATTACGGACACCTCCTCGTTAGGGGATTGAACAGTGAAATAAGATTCTTTCCCGTTTGCATCCATGGTAAAATCCCTGATTTTATCAAACATGGGTAAGTGTTCCAGAACCGGTTGAACTTGAATGTTGTTTTGGGCACTCACGTACAATCCGGACAATACCCCTAAAAGCAGAACACAAAGTTTCATATTTAATTCTTAAGAGCCATTTGAATGGTTTTGTTGGCAAGCTCCGCCATGATTTTATACCCTGCGGAAGTTGGGTGAACTCCGTCATCTGCCAATTCCTTGGGAAGTCCATTCCTGCTATCTGACATGGCTGAAAAATAGTCGAGATAAAATATATTTTTATCTCGGGCCAGTCGCTGCAGCATATTGTTCAATTGGGGAATTTTTATGTTCGGGTTCATTTTGGGTTTCCAGGGGTAGTCAAAAGCAGGGAGTGCTGAACAGATTACGGGTGTAATGTTACTGACCTGAGCCAATTCTACCATGGATTGAATGTTATCCCTAATTTGCTCCAGGGTCATAGGTCCAGTATTCCCTGCAATATCGTTGGTGCCTGCCAAAATAAGAACCACTTTGGGGTTTAGATCAATGACATCCTGCCTAAATCGCAATAGCATTTGGGATGTGGTTTGCCCACTAATCCCACGATTAATATAGGACGTATTTTCAAAGAAAGAAGGCATACCATTGGTCCACCCCTCAGTAATGGAATTGCCCATGAACACCACTCGATTCTCATCCATTGGAGCGGTTAATAACTTTTGGTTTGCATCTTGATATTTAGCTAGATTAGGCCAATCCTGGGCATGGGTATTTTTAAAAAATGAAAGAAAGGATAGCAAGGCAATAACAAGGATTCTGTGTTTTGACATGATTGAAGGTGTTTGCTAAAAATAAACAAATTCTCTCATAAAAATTGTTAGCTTATTTTAGGTAAAGGACTATCGAAATCAAAAAGAGCAGTACAATTAGGAATGCCATTAAACCCGCAGCCAAATTAGTTTTCCTATTGTCCTGGATCATTTCTTTTACTCGGCGCCTTGAATGTGGTGATTCTGGTTTAAATTCCAAAGCAGTTTCAACTGGATTGCCATAAACATCCGCTTTGGTCCTAATTTTTCTTTTCTTTAATAAGGCCCTATTGATTTTAACTACTTTGCTGGCATGCGAACTGAAACCCATAATGATGTATTTTCATTATAAGTAGGTAAAATCGTGGATTTGTTACAATATTTTTATTAAAAAAGTATTTAAACTGATAATAATTCAGGATTGTCGAGTAATTCCTGAACATTCTCGAAATACCGTCCCATATGTCTGCCATCAACCAAAGCGTGATGGGCTTGAACGGACAAAGGCATTAAGTTGGTGTTGTTTTGAACGAAGAATTTCCCCCAACTTATTCTGGGCACCGAATCATGGGGATGATAATGCATGGCATGCTGAATACTGGTGAAACTTATCCAGGGAATGGCTGACATGAACAGATAGTCGTCCCTTCCCGGTTCATCTTCGATGGAAGGATTTGTCTTCATATCCTCATTAATCTGCTTGGCATCGGTTATAAAATCTTGGGCGCTGGTCTTAAATGGAACAGTGCAAAAACTAAAAACCTCCGCTTCGTCGGTGGGAACCGTAAATGATGGGTGTACACGCTCATGCTCTACCACTTCATTTTCTCTAATTCTCCATCGAAATTCATTGATATCATTGGCCGCTTTGGACAGTAAATAAACTAAACTATAGGTCAATGGTAATTCCATTGACTTCACGTAAGGTAGAAATGAACTAAGGTTTACATTGGCAGTAATGTTGAAATGCGGATGGTTCATGTGATTGAAAAAAGCAAAATGCTTTTTCCGATGTTGATTGTCAAAGACAATTTTCTTCATTCAAGTACCTTATTCCTTTGGAGGTGAAATCATAACGTGAGCCCTGTGGGTTCCTGGGTTCATAATCCAGGCATGTCCGGGAGGTGTTGGAGTTGTGGGCAACCCTGTGGATTCTCCGGTGGCAAATGGAATGTAAAACACGTAACGAACATATGGGTTTTCAATTTCCTGCGTCTCCGGATTTACGTCCCCGGTAAAGACACATAAAGTGGTCTTGTCCGGCATTTTTAATTTACCAGACTTTACTTCCTCCTCTCTAATGTCAAAGATTTCCTTCCCATCTTTTCCTTGGGCCTTAAGTTCCCTTCCTCGGGCCATAAATGGCTCCAGTTCCTTGTGGTAAGCTGCGGTGGAAAACTTCTCCTTTTTGGGGTCAGCTGCCAAGGCGATATAGTCATTTGTGCCCTCTTTTAGGGCAACAAATTTTCCTGACGAATCATAGCCATATACCTTGGCCCCATCTTTGTAGTCGGCCGGTACTGCCATTAAAGCTGTTTTAATTTGCCATTCCTTTGGAGGTACATCCTGTGAAATGGTACATTGGGTGGTGAGCCACAAAAGCAGGACTAACATTGTAATTTTATTCATGATATCTTAGTATTTAGCACTTTTTCCATTGGCCGCCGTTCTTACAATAAAATTTCTAAGGTCATCATTGGCCTTTTTCAGATCTTCTCTTCTAAGATACATCATATGTCCGGAGCGATACCCTTTAAATTCGAACCTATCCTTCATCCGCCCACTTGGATCCACCTGCCACATGGTGTATTTGGCATTGAAATAGGTGGTAGCGCCATCATAGTAACCCGATTGGACCAATACATTCAAATACGGATTCTGGGCCATGGCCTGTCTCAGATTATCTCTTGTATTGTCATCTTCATTGTTCCAAGGATGTACGGGACCAAACATATTATACTTGATATCCGTTTTGAATTTAAGTTCTTCCTGAAGATAATAGTTGATTGCCGGGGTAAAGCTATGGAGCCAAGAGGTAAGCTCGGCGGAATAATCAGGTCCTTCTCCAAAAAGTTGTCGATCAATCCCTAAATAGCGACTATCCAGCCGACCAACGTTGTAACCACCATTCTCTTTCAATAGATTTTTCCAAAAGAATTGGGTAGGCACATCCAAATTGTGATCTAGGATGTCCTTTTCATTTAAGCCTGAATAAAAGGCCATTTTTTTGGCAACGGCATTTCGTTCCGAGTCGGAAATAAATCCACCTTTGGCAATGGCCGGAATCAATGTGTTGACGGTGTAGTTTTCTGCCTCTGGGAGCACCTCCAGCAAGTCTTTATTTTGAAGTTCTGATGGCAACGCCTTATGATGCCAGGCAGCAGCTGTATAATAGGGGAGGTTCAAAGCGCTCGAAACTGGCCCGCCAACCCTGATGACTTTATAATCCGCTGGGGAAACCATGATTACCCCATTGAGATACATCCATTGCTGGTTTTGCAAGGCCAAGGACAATCCCATAACGCGGGTTCCCCCATAACTTTCGCCAATGATATATTTTGGGGAACGCCACCTATTATTTCGGGTTACAAAAGTGTTCAACCATTCAGCCAAATATGTAACGTCCGCGTTTAT
Source organism: Flagellimonas algicola (assembly GCF_005937185.1). Taxonomy (GTDB): domain Bacteria; phylum Bacteroidota; class Bacteroidia; order Flavobacteriales; family Flavobacteriaceae; genus Flagellimonas; species Flagellimonas algicola. The sequence goes on from NZ_VCNI01000001.1 coordinate 486,189, forward strand.
TCCAAAAAACTTATCCCGATCTACATCATCCCCGGTTTCCGGAATAGTACGGGAATAGCCCGTATTGGCAGGATTTACGTAAACAATATCGGTAACGTCCAAAACCGAAAAAGGGTTTTGTTTTACCCCATAGGGCTGCACAGGGTATCCCTCATCATCAATCTTAAGTACCCTAGGTCCGGTATAGGCTAAGTGCATCCAAACAGATCCAGACCCCGGTCCTCCGTTGAAGGAAATCAATAAGGGTCGTGCAGCACGGTCACGCACATTGTTTCTAGTGTAATATGTATAGTGTAGAGAAGCAACGGGTTCTCCCATTTCATCCCATACTGGTTGTGTACCGGTAGTGGCCGTATAACTAATATTGGCCCCGTTAATGGTAACACTATGCTGCGTTGTGATGGTAGTGTCAATGGGTAATTTCCGATTTTGGGCAAAGGTTAAGACGGTGCACAGAATTGTGCAAAGAACTAGGAAGTTTAGTTTCATTTTGTGTTAAAATTAGTCTAGTTCTAAAAGTAGGGATTTTGAGTGGAATTGAAAGAATTAAGTTCACATAGATTAACACAAACCAGCCATTTTTCTTCTTGTTTATTTCTAACTTTAAAGAACTCAAAACTAGGAGTTATGAAAACCATTTCCAGAAGAACATTTAATTCTACCTTGGGCAAGGGTATAGGAGCTGCCACGTTGTTGGGCTCGTCAGCTTTTATCGTTGCCAATGCGACATCACAAAACAAGAAGAAATTAGGCATTGCCCTAGTAGGATTGGGAAGCTATAGCACTTACCAATTGGCGCCTGCACTATTGGACACTGAACACTGTTATTTAGCGGGAATTGTTACGGGAACTCCTGAAAAAGAAGGAGTGTGGGCATCTAAATATGGAATCCCCAAAGAGAATATATACAATTACCAAAATTTTGATTCTATCAAAAACAACCCTGCCATAGATGTGGTATATGTGGTCCTGCCCAATAGCATGCATGCCGACTTTTGTATAAGAGCTGCAAAAGCAGGTAAACATGTAATCTGTGAAAAACCCATGGCAGTATCTGTAACAGAGTGCGACGCCATAATTAAGGCTTGCAAGGATGCCGGGGTTAAGCTTGGTATGGGATATCGGCTTCATTCAGAACCCTATACCCAAGAAATCAAAAAATATGTTCGAGAGAAAACCTTTGGGAATGTACATTACATAACAGCAGATGCGGGGTACCGTTCCAGATCCAACCCAGAGCAATGGCGGTTGAATAAAGCTTTATCTGGTGGAGGAGCCTTAATGAATATGGGAGTCTATGCTATTCAAAGTGTGATCTATGGAACCGGAGAGAATCCCGTATCCGTATCGGCCCAGGAATACAGCACGCAACCCGACTATTTCAAGGATACGGATGAAACCATTACTGCCCAATTTGAATTCGAAAGTGGCACAGTTGGAAATATCATGACTTCCCATAACATTAGGGCCAATCGTTTGTTCGCCTCATGTGATCAGGGGTGGTACGAATTGGATCCCGCCAGCACCTATATTCCTTTGGCTGGACGAACTTCTCGAGGGGATTTAAACTTTCCTCAGGAAAGTCAGCAAAAATTGCAAATGGATGACTTTGCCAAGCATATATTGCTTGGTGAACCCAATGTGGCCCCAGGTGAAATGGGACGCCGTGACATGATCATAGTGGAGGCCATTTACAAATCCATTGCCCTGGGTGGTCAGAAAATCCAGCTTAATATACCAGTAGGCTATGGTCTATGATAGGAGTAGCCGGTTTACGCTTTTAAAATGGTTTCAATCTGTTGCAATTCATCAGCATTGAAATCCACGTTGTCCAAAGCTTGGATATTATCCAAAAGTTGACTCGCCCTACTAACCCCGACCAGAACAGTTGTAATTTTCTCGTCACGCAGCACCCAGGCTAAGGCCATTTGGGCCAGACTTTGATTTCTACTTTCGGCAATGGCATTAAGCTTTGCGACCTTGTCCAAAACCTCTGGTGTAATCTGATCGGACTTCAAATAACGAGCATCCTTAACCGCTCTGGAATCCTCAGGAAGTCCTTTAAGGTATTTGTTGGTTAGTATGCCCTGTTCCAAAGGGGAAAAAGCAATGGAACCGATTCCCTTTTGACCCAAAACATCCAAAAGGCCATCCTCTATCCATCGATCAAACATATTGTATCTCGGCTGATGGATAAGCAAGGGAGTTCCCAGTTCTTTAAGTATATCGTATGCTCTGGCCGTGTCCTCAGCATTGTATTGGGAAATCCCAACGTAAAGTGCTTTTCCTTGTTGCACCATATGATGCAGGGCACCCATGGTTTCTTCCAATGGGGTATCCGGATCGGGCCTGTGGTGGTAGAATATATCAACATAATCCAGACCCATACGTTTTAGGCTTTGATCTAAACTTGCAATCAGATATTTTCTGGAGCCAAAATTTCCATAAGGTCCAGGCCACATATCCCATCCGGCTTTGCTGGATATGATCAACTCATCCCGATAGGCTTTGAAATCTTTTTTGAATATACGTCCAAAGTTGTCCTCGGCAGCTCCATAGGGTGGGCCATAGTTATTGGCCAAATCAAAATGAGTGATCCCATAATCAAAGGCTGTTCGCAAAATCTGTCGTGCTTTGTTAAAATCGTCTGTATGACCAAAGTTATGCCAAAGACCCAGGGAAATCATGGGCAAAAGGAGTCCACTGTTTCCGCATCTGCGGTATTTCATCTTCTCGTACCGGGATTCGGAAGCGACATAGGTGGGTATGCCAAAGCTGTCATTTATGCTCATTGGTTGTTTGGATTTTGGTGTTAGACGTTTAACCCAAAAATAACATACAATCACCTAACAAAATAGTGCTAAAAGTTTTCAAAAACGCCTAAACCAAAAAGCGCAAAATCATATTTAACAGGATCCGATGCATCCAACTTCCTTAAATTGCTGTCCAATTCGGCAAGGGCTTTGGCATCATTTTGTTTTCGTTTTAGCAGTTTTAGCTTTCGGGCCACATTTCCGGAATGTACATCCAAGGGGCAAGAAAGTTGTGATGGTTTTAGGTGCTTCCAGAGGCCAAAATCCACTCCGGTGTCATTATCACGAACCATCCAGCGTAAAAACATATTAATTCGTTTGGCAGCCGAACCCTTTGCTGGGTCGGAAACATGTTTGGTGGTACGTTGTTGATGGGGCAATTCAAAAAACACTTTTTTGAATTCAGATATGGCGGGTTGTAGGGTTTCCTTTTGTTGAAATTGGGTAAACACAGCTTCCAATCCCCCATGTTTGGTGTAGATGTTTTGTAGACTTTTGATAAAATAATTCAAATCCAAAGCGTTGAACGTACGATGTACAAATGAGCCTAGGTGTTCCAACTCTACTTCAGAATGGTTGCAAACAAAAGCATAGGGAGATTGACCCATCAATTCCATAAGGGAGGAAGCATTTTTAATGATGCTCTTCCGATTGCCCCAAGCGATGGTAGCTGTTAAAAACCCGCTGATTTCAATATCCTCTTTATTGGTAAATCGATGGGGGATTTGTAGGGGGTCATCCTCCAAAAAACTGGGATGATTGTACTGCTCCACTTTGGCGTCCAAGAATTCCTTTAGCTCGGCCTTTGTCATGCTATCTTGAGACAATCACACCATCCACCATAGTCAGTTTTCTATCGGCCATATTGGCCAATTCGGTGTTGTGGGTTACCAAAACAAAGGTCTGTCCAAACTCGTCCCGGAGTTTAAAAAACAACTGATGGAGGTTGTCCGCACTTTCTGAATCCAGGTTTCCGCTTGGTTCATCGGCGAGGATTACAGATGGATTGTTGATGAGTGAACGCGCAACCGCCACCCTTTGCTGTTCACCCCCCGAAAGCGCATTGGGTTTATGGTCGTAACGGTCAGAAAGCCCTAGGAAATCCAGAAGTTCCTTGGCCCTGTTTTCCGCCTCCGCCCTGGGCGTTTTTTTGATAAAGGCAGGAATGCATACGTTTTCCAAGGCTGTAAACTCGGGTAAAAGTTGATGAAATTGGAATATGAACCCAATATGTTCATTCCTAAATCGGGCCAGTCCTTTATCGTTCAACTGATTCACCAGGGTGTCATTGATCAGTAAAGTGCTATCGGTTTTGTTTGAAGGTTCATCCAAAGTCCCCAATATTTGCAAAAGGGTAGTTTTACCAGCCCCGGAAGCTCCCACAATCGAAACCACTTCACCTTTATTAATGGTTAGGTCAACACCCTTTAAAACTTCCAAGTGCCCAAAAGATTTTCTAATGTTTGTGGCTATGATCATAATATCCTCGCTTCGGGGAGTGAAAGTAACAATTACAGATGAGCGAACAAAAATTGGAGTTTTAAATAAAGTTTTTCTTAGGATTTACGACAATTAGGTGCGCATCTATTTGGTGATGAAGGTTGGAATGGATAAGTTTATTTTAAGGTATGATAAATATGGACAATCAAGAAAATAGAAATTTGGAATCGGCAATTTTTGCTGGGGGTTGTTTTTGGTGCACGGAAGCGGTGTTTCAACGATTGAATGGCGTAGTTGAGGTAATCTCAGGTTACACCGGTGGGGCTATCAAGAACCCGGCCTATCGGGAAATTTGTACGGGTAGAACAGGGCATGCGGAGGCTATTCAAATTAAATATGATGCAACCAAAGTCTCCTTTGTAGAGCTGTTGGAGGTGTTCTTTGCCACCCACGATCCCACAACCTTAAATAGACAAGGGAATGATTTGGGCGACCAATACCGAAGTGAAATTTTCTATACTTCCCTTGATCAAAAAAGGGAAGCCGAGGAGTTTATTGCCTTGTTGGAAAGAGAAAAAGTGTTTACAAATCCTATTGTAACGGCTGTTTCAGAAGCAAAACCTTTTTATATTGCGGAACAGGAGCATCAGAATTATTACAATGATCACTCCAATCAACCGTATTGTCAGTTTATCATTGATCCAAAAATCAAGAAATTGAACAAACATTTTTCTAACAAGTTAAATACCGCTACATAGCCTATGGCGCCCTATCAGAATCTGGAAGAATACAATATCGAAATTACCAATGAGGTCAAGGATCGTTTTGCCAAAATCATTGATGAGATTGGGGAAGATGTGCAACGCGATGGTCTCCAGAAAACTCCTGAACGTGCTGCCAAGGCCATGCTTTTTTTGACCCAGGGCTATGGCCAAGATGCCGCAGAAATCTTGCGTAGTGCAATGTTTGAGGAGGATTATGACGATATGGTGATTATCAAGGATATTGAGGTGTATTCGCTTTGCGAACATCATATGCTTCCTTTCTTTGGAAAAGCCCATGTGGCCTACATTCCTAACGGGCATATCGTTGGATTGAGCAAAATACCAAGAGTAGTAGATGTCTTTGCCCGTAGATTGCAGGTTCAAGAACGGTTGACCCACGATATTTTAGAGTGTCTAAACGACACGCTCAAACCTAAGGGTGTAGCCGTGGTCATAGAGGCAGCGCATATGTGTATGATGATGCGAGGGGTTCAAAAACAAAATTCTGTGACCACAACTTCTGGATTTCGAGGGCAGTTTGAAAAGATTGAGACCCGTAATGAGTTCTTAAAACTCATCAGCTCGGATTTGTCCTAGGGGATTTCCCCAATTCATTTGGAATTGCTATTTTTCCGCAATGGCAAAGGTGGAAGACCAAAAATATCAGCATTTACTTTTGGGATTATTGTTTGACGGCATTGGAATGCTGTCCTTTGCTATTCCTGGCATTGGGGAGTTTTCAGATGTTATTTGGGCTCCTGTGGCAGGTTGGCTCATGACCCGAATGTACAAGGGAAGAATAGGACAAGTGGCAGGGGTAGTTACCTTTGTTGAGGAATTGGTGCCTGGTTTGGACATTGTTCCTTCCTTCACGCTGATGTGGATTTACACCTATCTTATCTCCAAGATCAAAAAATAAAAGCCGCTTTAACGGCTTTCACACTTCCTGTTAAAACTGTTTTAGCAAAGTTATCTTCCCGATAAATTGTCTAGTGCTTTGCATCGGATCAAAAATGTCCGTTTGCGTGTCGTTGAACACGAGATACACAAAGGAAAGTGGCATATATTTCCAACTTAATCGTGCATTCCACCTTCCCTGTTCGTTAAAACTATTATACTGGTAAAAGGTGGAGAGCTGTACTCTTGGATTTAATGCCAACCGTAAATTAGCGGAATACAAATTGGTGCTTAGATTGGAGTCACCAACCCCCACCTCCTTGATCGTATTATGCTCGTATTCCAGTGCTAGTGCGGCATGAGGAATGGGAGCAAATCTGGCCGCAGCATTGATAGTGTTCCGCGTTCCATTGTAAAAGCTTCCAAAACTATAACCGAGATCACCTGACCATTTTTTGGATTGGTCGGTATTGTATTGCACCAAATAACGGGTATAGTAATAGTTGTCCTGTTCAATTTGCAAACCCAATGGCGCAAAGTCAAAGTTGATGTTTTGCCAAGTTGGAGTGGTGGAAACCTCAAAAAAACTATTGTCCTTGAACCAAGTAAATATTGGGAATATATACAAACTGGCCTGTTGAAATTGTGTCGGATCTGTGGCATCATGCAAATAATTGACAAACATCCCGGGATCCCACCTTCTTATCCAATCCATTTTTTTAGGCCTGAAGATATAATATCCACCTGGATTATGTCGAATCACATTGGTTTGGCGAACAAAACCCATTCTTGGATTATAGTTGGCATCGGTGTATTCTGTTACCCATCCATAGTAGAATTTATTGGAGTCGTTGCCTGCAAAAAAACGCCCTGCAAAGCCAGTTTCCCCAGTTGCCTCGTCTATGGAAGTGGTCAGGATATACTGAATATCCCATTGACTGGTGGGACGTATTTGTCCATCCAGCGTGATGGTGGTATTGTTATTGCTTTCCAAATTCAGGTCATCATGTTCATTGTCCAAGCGATGCGTGACCATGACCCCAACATTGTTTTCCCTGCCATAATTCCTGAGATAACGGAATACGCCAAAATTTGCCCCTGCAGAACCATCCGTTTCCCTTTGACGAACAAACAAGCCGGCCACGGCATTTTTTTCGGTGCGTTGGGTAAAGCGTGCACCAACGTCAATTGGCGCTGGGATGGCATTAAAGTTACCCTGAAGTCCAATACGTCTACTAAAAAAAGGCCTTATGGATTGTTGCAATCCACCGGCCCAAATCCCTGAATTTTCCAAAAAGAACTGGCGTCGCTCCGGGAAGAAAATATTGAAACGTTCCAAGTTGTTTACGGCTCTGTCCACATCGGCTTGGGCAAAATCGGTATTCACGGTTAAATCCAATACCGTCTTGGGGTTCATGGCCCATTTGACATCAAAGCCCAGCTTGGGATCGCTGGTTTTGGAGGTTAGAACATCTCCCTCTTTGTTCTCATCATACTGGTACAAGGTATAGGGCTCCACCCGAATGTTGGCTGAGGGGGGAGGAACCTCAATATCCGTCAGTTTAGCGGCATAGGTCATTCTGTAGGGGGTAAATGACTGTGGGATAGCCGGAAATGTGGACACTTCTACTTCCCTGCGGGCATAACGAACCATGGTCATTCCCAATTCGATGGTATTCCCATTTTCCGGAAGATTGTATCGAAGCGATTTAAACGGAATCGCCATTTCCACCGTAAATCCTTGATCTGAACGTTGGGTGCGTACCCGCCAAAGGGTATTCCATCCCGTATCAAAATTGTTTCCATTGAAATTCTGGAAATCCCGTTGATTCCCATAAGGTGTTGTCTGAAAACCTTGGGCATATTGTTTCAGGTTTTGGGGATCCAAGGCAACGCCAAAAAGATCGTTCTCACCCCAGCTAAAATCCCTACGTAAATCCTGAATCCGGATTCCTGGTATTCCCAAGGAATCCTTACAGAATGCAGATACATAAAGATTTTTGTCATCATAGAGGAATCTCACTAGGGTTTTATAGGTGACTTTACCCCCTTGCCTGGGTTCAATGCGGAAAAAATCATCCGTCAGTTTTGCATTTTCCCAATCCGGTTCATCCAACTGACCGTCAACTTGAATAGGGGATAGGGCTTTGGAAACCGATATTTCAATGGGTTCTTCGGGGGGAGGAAAGTTCTCTGCGTTTTCTTCCTGAGCTTGGATACCATGTACACAGAGGAGCCAAGAAAAAATCAAAATAATATGTGCTCTCATACTATGGGGTAATTATGTTTCTGCTGGACTGATATGCCATTCCTTTCACAAACCCCAGTCCAACCAAGCCCAATGCAATCATTGCTAGAACCAGTGTGCTTTTTGCAGTACTGTCGGATTCCAATGATACATATTCAAATACGGGGAGATTCTTGTAATCTTGACTGGAAAAGGGTTGATTGTTGTAGAGGAACGGCAGTAAATGCTGTCGCCAAGTTTCTGCAAAGGCCGTTACTTGCTTTCTATAACTTTCATAATCCCTTGTTGAAGTTCCTGCCAATGCGTTGAGTTCCTGTTGCACAATAATGGCCGGGGACAACCATTTGAGCTGTGAAATCCATTGCTGCTGATTCTGTAATTGACCCTCAAACTTTTGAATAACGGGTTGTAACTCTTCCCGCACCAATTGCTGGGATGCCATATATCGATGATAGAAACTTCGGCCCTGATTGGGATCGTTGATGGCATATTCTGGATGATCCCTTAAAAAGTTATCCAAGATTTCATCTTGTTTCTTTGTGGCTTCCGCTTTGGCATTTCTCAATTGATTGATCATCAGGGTACGGGAGGGCATAGGATAAAGGGTACTGCCCATCTGATTCAGCGTGGATGGAATCAGTAGGACAAATAGCAGCCATAACCCAATGAGGGCAATGGCATTTTTTGCGGAACTTCCTACCCAAAGGTTGACTATGAATGCCAAAGCAAACCAAAACAAAATGTACCCCGCGGTAACACCGAACACGGGCAAAAGACTTGCTATACTACGATCACTGCCATTGATATAGAAAACGATTGTGAGAATAACACTAATCATTACAAGAATCCAAAATAGGCGTATGACCATTTTTTGCAGTACCCAGGATGCCAGCGAAATGGGCTGGGAAGCGAGTAATCTCAATGTACCACTTTCCCGTTCTGAGGACAAGACATTATAGGTAAATGCAATGATAATCAAGGGCAACAAGAAAATAATGACAAATGCCGGATCAAAACTGCCAAACAACTGTTGAACCGGATTGGTAATTTCAGTGAAATTAAGGGCTAGATCATCCCCAGAGGTTTTTGGTTTTACGTAGTGTGTAAACAAATCACTTTGCCCTGTAGAGATAAAAGCCAAATTGGAAGGATCCATGGCAGCAACACGTGGATGATAGTTTCCTACTGCCATAGGTTTGGATGGAATAGTCCAAGGAGAGGCAGTGACCTCCATACCGCGTTCAACGGAATCCAACTGTTTTAGCATGACCTGATCAGATTCCTGTACTTCTTGATGGGCCGCCAGAATATCCGATTTTCTTTTATTCACCTTTTCGTGCCCGTTGTAAAAAGCAAAAAAGAACAGCGCAAAAAGGAGTAGGCTAAGCAATTGGATCCAACCATTTCGAAGAAGCCCTTTTAGCTCATATATAAAGTTAAACTTGTACATAGCTATAATTTTTTTGTGGTGAAAAATAGAAGGGAAAATGAACCTAATATCCAAGCGGATAAAATGGCGGAGTTGGAAGAATTCCTTGAAAGGATTTCGGACAGCTCAGGAGGGTCATAATCAAATGCAGGCATTTCTTTCCAAGTGGATTCATCTGCTCTGTAGCTCCATTCCCCATAGGAAGAATTTTCGGCAAAATTGCCGTTGAGGAAGGCCTGCAGGTCTACCCGATAGGTTTCTGCCGCATCAGCGAAATCCCAGTGGGTGCTGTAATCCGTATTTGCCACAGCCATGCTCATGAATCGAGTAGGTAAAAAAGGAGATAGCACGGCAAGGTTGCGATACAATTTGGACTGTTGCTCAAATTGCGTTTTTAGATGTTTGTAATGCTTAAAATAGATTTCAGCGGTATGTTCCTCTCCTTTCTGCATTCGATAGGCATCAAAATTGAATGGAAGTTGTTCCAAGCTATCCACATTATGCTGCTTTAATACTTCATTTTCCAGCATTTTGGCTTGTTTGTTCCACGGATCATGGCCGTCAATTCCACTTTTTTGATCCTTGGTTATGCTCGCAGCAAATTCCTGTCGGGTAGGATAGGGATATTGGGATTCTGCCATATTGCTCGCAGCTTTTGGAACTGCCAAACAAGCTAAAATCCAAGCACCTAGAGACAGTACAAGCGAGATTCCCGATTTCTTCATTTTGGAGGAAATGAACAATACCAAATTGATGAAGATTATATAATAAGCTAAGTAAACAAGGAACATAACCCCCAAAGATGTCCAACTAAACACACCAAAGTCATTAAGATTGGACAGGACAATTCCGGCAACAATAAAAAGTAGTGCTACAGTGATGAAAATAGGAGTGAATATGCCCAACCACTTGCCAAAAATCAGTTTCCCGACCGGAGTCCCCTGACTTTTCAAAAGCACCAACGTACCCATTTCCTTTTCTTTGGTGAAGGCGTTGTATCCAAGAAATACAATCAACAAAGGAAGAATGAACAGGAGCACAAAATCGGGCGTCAAGTCTCCAAATCGGGCCAGTCCGGTTTGATCTGCGGCTTTGCTAAACTGGGCTTCGTTTCGTTTATGGGCCTCGAGAAAAATTGAGGTTCCGGTAAATTTATCAACTCCATGATCCACAAGGGAAAGTGGATATTTGGGCTTAAAGGCATAGGTACCATAGTGGGCCGCGGAATGCGGGTTTTTTTCTCCCTGAGCTTCCCAAATGTGGCGCTCTGCGGTTTCCGCTTCTTGATATTGTTCATTGATCGTTGTGTACTGACTCTTGCTAATCCAAGTGGCTACCGCCATCAATAACACTACAATTAAAAAGCTAATTCTGACCCTTCCATCCCGGGACAATTCTTTAAGTTCCTTTATAAATGTACTGTGTATCATAGCACTGCCTCTTTATACTCCATCGTTTTCAAGTAGGCGTGTTCCAAATCGCCTAAGGAAATCTCATCGGCAACAAATTCTTGTTTCAATTGACCGTTTTTCATGATACCAATATGGGTAGCAATTTCCTTTGCCCTAAAAAGGTCATGGGTGGCCATAAGAATGGCTACGCCCTTATTTCGTAATTTTTGGAGTAACAAACCAAATTCGTTACTTGCCTTGGGGTCTAAACCTGAAGTGGGTTCATCCAATAACAGTACACTGGCATCTTTCGCTAAAGCCAAGGCTATACCCACCTTTTGTCGCATTCCTTTGGAAAAGGTTGAAATTCGTTGGTGGAAGGCACTTGTTTGAAGCCCGGCCTCTTCCAAAAAACCCTCCAATTGGGCTTTATTCAATTGGTTTCCTCCAATACCGGAAAAGTAATCCAGATTTTCAACTGCTGATAGGTTGGGGTATAGCATTAGGTTTTCAGGAATGTAGGCAAGATGTTTTTTAGTCTTTTTTGGGTTTTCTGAAATCGCAAGACCATTGATAAATGAGCTGCCCGAAGTAGGTTTAATAAAACCTAGTAGCAAGTTGATTGTGGTAGTTTTTCCAGCACCGTTGGCTCCCAGTAAACAATATAGATCACCAGCTTTGATATTTAAGTTGAGACTGTCCAGTACAGTAATATCACCATAAACCTTGGAGAGATTGTTGGTCGTAATCATTTTGAGTTGTTTTTTGATTTGAAGTGTATATGCAGTCACACCCTTAAAATCCTTATTGATTTTGAAGTGTAAAGGAGTATGGCCAAATCCCTTAAGGGATTGGTGTATTTATATAACTGAGGAGAATTGGGAGGGAGGACCTCGTCTATAGTGGATATTATACCCAACAATTGAAGTGAGTTGCTCCTCGGATTCCTGTATCAAAAAGAAAACAGGAGCAGGGTTGGAGCAGTGGAATTCAGCAAGCTGAACTGCGGGTTGTGTGGTTAATTTAGCGCATAGGTCGCATGGATCGTTTTCGCTAACAATCCATTCATTACCATCAAGATGGTCCAGGGCATTTTCACTCGCATGCATAATCAACATATGGTAAACACCAAACAGTTGCTGTACGCACAGTACAGCAACCATTAAAGTGCAAATTACCTTATGTCTGAATCTTTTATACATGAAATGAAAAGTTCGGTTTGTGCTTTAAATTTGGGGCAATACCTTATTCTACTGTTAAACTAAAGGTTTGCGTAATATCGGTTTCTCCACCAGCATCAGACAAAGTACCGTTATTTGGTTTTTTAGGCTCGTGTCGCAAAGTCACGGCCAAGGTTGCCGAACCTGCAGCTCCTGTTGTTAGGGAAAATTCAATCCCAACAGGGTTGCCGTCCCCGTCTTCATCCGAATATGTCACTGTGTCAATGCTACCTGTGGTTACAAAGAAAAATTGATGCTCATCGTCTTCCTCCGCCACTTCTTCGGTGATATCTTCAGCCGGAGTTTCGGTTTCATTCAAAAGTTCAATAGAACCATTGTAGGTAGTGCTTGCTGCCAAGTTTCCTGAAATCGTGATTACGGGTGCGTTTGGACCATCGCCATCCAAATCCTGGGATTTTAGTTCTATTGCAGTACCACCACCATCTGGGGTAAGGGTTACCGTCATGGTAGTGATGGTTTCCTCTTCGTTGATTTCCTCTGGAGAGTTATCATCACTTGAGCATGATGCTAAAAAACTTCCAGCTAGGATTGCCATTGATAAAAATTTGATTGTTTTCATGTAATAAAGGATTTAATAATTAAATTTTAATTGAATCAAAATGTTTCTCCCTAAATCGTCTGCGAAAAACCTTTGGCGATTTAGATAGTCTCTATAATTGGTATTCAATAGGTTATTGACCACCAAAGAGGTAGTTATTTTTTTATTTCCAGCCCATGGAAATTCCATTTGTGAGCGCAAGCCCAGTAGGTGATAGGCATCTGGGGCCGTGTTTATTTCGAGCAATACTTCTTGTTGTTGCTCCGGGGAAAAGACCATAATGTTGTCTGGTGTCTCATTTTGTCTAAAAACATATTGACTTTCCAGGGAAACACTGAAATTTTTCCATTGAGGTACGCTGTATGTGATTTGATTGCGAAAATTGGCTGCTGGAATATTGATCAAAGCTGAATTGTTGTCCGTTTCTTGCCCTTTGACCAAAGAGAATTGATGGTCTGTTTTCCAGTATTTCGTCCAATTGGCGTAAGCCGAGAAATCCAGTCCAAGGAGCCTGGCATCGGTCTGGCGGTATTCCCAAACAGGAAAAGCACCTCTTATGGTGAACTCCACACCAGATGGTTCCAGAAGTAAGAAGTTTTGTACCCAATTGGCAAAGGGTTCCACGGAATATCCCCAATGGTTAAAATCCTGCTCAAAGGAAGCAGTGAACTTGTGTGAGGTCTCGCTATCTACCCTTAAATCCCCCAGCTCAATTCGAGCAGCGGAATGATGTAGGCCGTCACTGAATAACTCCGAAGGATTGGGCGCTCTTTGGGCCAAGGCATAATTGAATTTTAACGTCTCTTCACCCTCCCATTGATATTTTCCACCGACGGTGGCCGAAATGTTATGATAGTCAAATACCGGATTGACCAATATTGAGGTTCCTAAATCCTCTACAATTAAATCTTGAAACTCGGTGTCATATCCTCGTTCGTTCCATCTGGAGGTTTGATAAAACTTTTGGGCGTCTATTCTGGTGAAATCGTAACGAACTCCACCTTCCAGCAATAATTGATCTGTGATTTGGATTTCTCCTAGGGCAAAAGCTCCTAGATCAAACTTCTCGTAATCTGGAATTAACCTACGAACCCCGGTGGCAGGATTCGGGAAATTTTCCTGATAACGACCCAACAGCCCTACATGCATTTGATGATCTTCCTTGGCGTCCCATTTAAAATCAGTGGATAGGGTATGGGTGGTCAATTCCAAATCTATGGAAGCCCGGCCGTCCAGCTCTCCCCGCCGAACATCAAATTCGAATCTTCGATTGCTTTGAAAATCATATTGAAAATTCCATTTACCAAGTCCTTCAAAACGCTTGTAAAAATGCAACTTGGCTAAATGATGTTTTACTTCTTGTCTTGGGTTTTGCAGGTCATAGGTAAACGAACGGATAATCTCTGGTTGTCCGTTATTTATGCTACGAATCAGGTCATCTACGTTTCCAATATGAGAGGCCCGTAAAACTGCAATTTCGGAAGAAAAATAGGCATATCTTACATCCCACCCCCAAGTAAACAACCGTTTTCCAAACCTAAGTGAGGTGCCCAATTCCTGTATTCCAGTATTGGAGAGGATATAATCTGGAGCCTCCAAATCCCCAAGTCGTTTGTAGGAGCCTTGAACCTTGGCGAACCACCCTGATCCAAAAGCTTTTGTCAATTCGGAGGTTAATGTGCCTCCTCTACCGTTGGTGTTGCCACTAATCAGGGTTTTGCCAAAAATGGTGTCTTTTACTGGAATTTTGGCTTGCTCCAAGACAATTGTACCTCCAATGGCGTCACCGCCATACTGAAGGGCAGAAGCTCCCTTTATAACGGAAACAGCTCCAGCTGTATTTATATCGATATTGGGTGCATGCTCATCTCCCCATTCCATATCTTGCATGCGTACGCCATCATTAAGTATTAAAACACGACTACCGTTTAAACCGTGAATAGAAGGTTTTACAATGTTGGCGCCTGTATTCAAGGAGGAAACACCTCCTAATTCCCTTAAGGCGTCACCTAAGGTTCCAGAACTGTACAGTTCCAAGGTCGGAAGTTTCAATTTTTCCTCGGATGCTGAGTTGGTCTTGTCGTTAATGGCTTCCCCAACCACATCCACTTCATCCAATTCTTCCAAATGGTGTTCCAGTTTGATGTCAATTGTGGTATCCTCTTGGACAACTATATTCATCAAAATAGTATTGCACTCTGGATGGGATACCTCCAATTCATAATTCCCAACGCAAATGGAAGAAATTAGAAAACTCCCACCAGCATCGGTTTCTACCGTATGTGTAGTTCCAACAATCAAGAGGGTTGCATTTTCCAAGGGTAATTTGCTATGGTAATCCGTTACTTTACCGGTAATGGTATTGTCGCAATTCTGCGATAGGCCCCAAAATGGGAATACTATCATCAGTGTAATGAAAAGCTTTGCTTTCATTCAAAAATCAGTATGTATTAAATTGATTTACAGACGTTATACTGCCTGTTAAAAGTGTTCCGGGTATTAAGACAAGGAACGGGGAGGGGGCCGGGAAAATAGGGAGTTGGGAACCGTGGTAACGGTTGTAGGTTGCGAATAAGTTGTTGTTACTACCCGCGTTGGTTCATCCAATAGCATTGGCGCAAAATCATTTTGGGCAAAATCCAAATCTGCTTGTTGAGCTTCAATGGCCATTTCGCACAAATAACAATGATCCATACCATCCGCATCGGATCCTTGATGGGTGTATACATGCAAGGCAGATACCTTAATCAACATTAAGGCACCAAAAAGAATAAATGCTATGATATTTTTAGCCTTCGCCATCAACTTACAAATCTAAGGTATTTGAATTGAAGTAATATGTTAACAAAACCTTAAACTAGGGGATCAAGAACCCCAAACCCATGCGCTTGAGCATTTTCTTTTCAAAGTCCCAAAAGAACTTAAACTGGCCAAAAAGCCATCCAAAGCAAACCAAAAGTACCTGATATATGGGAAAAATAAGCAAGATTCTAGCGGTCCAATACAGCCAACCGCTGACCACATCCCTCTTCAATCCAATAATTTCTGTCAGGGGTCCTGCCAATTTACCAGATAGGCTACCAGTGACGGCAAAAACGATAAATATGGCTATCATTTCCCAGCGCTGTCCCACGATCCATTTGTTGGATAATTTCTTGAAGCACCATAAAAAAAAGCGAAGCATTACGTAATACAAAAGGACTGAAATCCCAAGCGTAAAAGGCCATTCCCAGATACTGTTGTTCAATTCAAAGAGGTGCAAAAACCTCCTCGCAATCATATAGGCGGTAAGTAATAGCAATGCCACGCCCAAGAAAGGAAAAAGGTATTGCCAGTTTTGGGTAATATCCCAACGCTCCTTTATTTTTTTCATCGAATAAATTTCGACGGCAAAAATAGCATTTTAAATTCTTGGAATAAAGGGGCCTAGCCTTTGGTTGTACTTTCGTTGAAAGTAAATGAAATAATTGTACAACTTATAGTTGACCTCGTAGCCGTAATCGATGTTTGGGTCATAATCGATTTGAAGCATGTAGAGATTGGAATCGAACTGTTGTGGTTGCAAAACCCTTTGGTTCCAATTGATGACCAAGAGTTGATTCCTGTTTTCCAAAAAATGTTGGGAGTAATATCCCTCTGGTCTAGCTATGCTATTTAGCCAGTTAAAAAAACCAGGATCAATGATGATGATTTCATATTCCGTTTCCTCATTGGAAATTTCCACTTGTTCGCCCTCTTCAGATTCAAACAATGCTTTTTCCTCGTCGGTAATGGCCAACGCTTCCTTTTGCGCGGTGCAGGAGACCAACAACCCTACTAGTAACACCGCCAATACTAGCCCTTGTAATATGTTCTTTTTCATAGTATTAAGGTACGAAAAAGCCATTTGAAATTTCAAATGGCCTTGTTAAATAACGTTAATTCTTGGATTATTTCCCGAAGAGGCCTCCCAGAAGCCCTCCAAGTCCACTCTTCTTTTGGTTGCCTCCGCTAAGCACCATTCCGGCCAAATCGTCAATGACGCTGCCATCACCATCCGAATCCAGGAAGGTCTCAATAAGGGATTGTTGTTTGGTAGCAGAGCTTCCTCCTCCCATAAGACCGCCCAACAGGCCACCAAGTGCATCTGGTCGGTTTACGTTTTGCTGACGGGTCTGTTTGCCCAAAAATCCTAAAAGAATGGGCGCTGCTATTTTTAAAATTTGAGCGATAGATCCTGCATCCATGCCTGACTTACTGCTCAAGGCGCTTTCTACCTGAGGTTGCTTGGCTCCAAAAATATGACCCAAAATTCCTGCTCCATCATTCATTACACTTTGGTCCACACCACCGCCAAAGAGTCCACCGAGATCATCCAAAATACTTCCATCATGCTTGGACGAAAGCGCGTTCATCAATCCTTCAGCACCGCTTTGGGTAGAGGCATTTCTTTTCATGGCCCCCATTAGCAAGGGCATTGCCATACTGAGCACATCTGCGGTCTTATTTTCTGGCTGACCGGTTTGACCGGCAACACCGCTAATTAATTGTTTGCCCATTGGGCTGTTTAATAAATCTAATAATCCTGACATTCCTTTAGTGTTTAGTTAAGGCCCACAATGTACAAAATTGAAGGTATCGATTCTGGGTTTGGATAAAAAAACTTAGCCCAGTAAACTAATCACCTGATTGGCCAATTCCAATCCTATCCGGTCTTGGGCGGCCTTTGTAGAAGCACCAATATGAGGCGTCAAGGAAATTTTGGGATGCATCAGGATCTTGATTTCAGGAGAGGGCTCAGATTCAAAAACATCCAAACCGGCAAAGGAAAGTTTCTCATTTTCCAGAGCATCAATGAGGGCGACTTCATCCAGGACACCTCCACGGGCAGCATTCACAACCCCAGCACCCGTTTTCATCATTTCAAACTCTTTTTTTCCGAGGATGTACCCATTTTGTGCAGGTACATGAATCGTAATGAAATCGGATTCTTGCAATACTTCTTCAAAGGAATTTGCTTTCATGGAAAAGGTAAGGGACTGTCCATCAAAGAAAGATACGCTCAAAGTGCAGTCCTCCACATTATGGTCTGCATAGAGTACCTTCATGCCCATGGCAAGCCCAATACGGGCAGTAGCTTGTCCAATTCTTCCAAATCCGATGATGCCCAAGGTCTTTCCCCTGAGCTCCATTCCGTTGGTGTAGCTTTTTTTCAATTGCTTGAATTTGCTATCCCCTTCCAAGGGCATATTTCTGTTGGAATCGTGCAAAAATCTTGCTCCGCTGAACAAATGGGCAAAAACAAGTTCGGCAACAGAGGCTGATGATGCCGCTGGTGTGTTGATTACATGGATTCCCTTTGATTTGGCATAAGGAATATCGATATTGTCCATACCAACACCTCCACGACCTACCAGCTCCAAATTGGGGCAAGCATCAATCAAGGATTTGTCAACCTGGGTGGCACTTCGCACCAATAATACTTGTACCTGGTTGTTGTTGATAAAATTGGATAGTTGTTCCTGTGCTACTTTGGTTGTTAGGACTTTAAAGCCTTCTTTTTCCAAGTAATCTATTCCGGACTGGGAAAGTCCGTCGTTTGCCAATACTGTTTTCATATGTTGATCAGTTAAGAGCACACAGCTCTTTGCTTACAGCTGATAACTGTTAACTTTATTATCCTCTTTTTTCCAAATCACTCATGATATCTACCAAAATGCCAACACTTTCCAGGGGCATGGCATTATACATGGAAGCGCGGTATCCACCTACGGAACGGTGACCGTTGATTCCGCTAATACCAGCTTCTTTGCATTTTTCGTCAAATATTTCCTTTAGAGTTTCATCGGTGATATTGAAAGTGGCGTTCATGATGGAACGATCCTCCTTGGCCGCAAACCCTGAAAAAACGGGATTCAATTCTATTTCTGAATAAATTAGATTGGCCTTGCGCTCATTGATTTCCTCAATGGCAGCAATTCCTCCCAAATCCTTGAGCCATTGCAGGGTAAGCATGGAAACATAAACCGCAAAAACCGGAGGTGTGTTGAACATACTGTCCTTACTGGCATGCACGGCATAATCCAACATTGAAGGAATTTTTCGGGATACCTTGCCCAAAATATCTTCTTTAACAACGACCAAAGTAGTTCCGGCCGGCCCCATATTCTTTTGTGCCCCGGCATAGATTAAATCAAATTTGGAAAAATCCATTTGACGCGAGAATATATCCGAACTCATATCGCAAACCAAGGGAACATCTGTTTTGGGAAACTCCTTGATCTGGGTGCCGAAAATGGTATTGTTTGAAGTAAGGTGTAAATAATCCAGGTCTTTAGGGATGTTGTAACCCTTTGGGATGTAATTGAAGTTTTGATCTTGTGAAGAGGCAACTTCTACGATTTCACCCATTAGGCGGGCTTCCTTAATGGCTTTTAAACTCCATGTTCCCGTATTAACGTAGCCTGCTTTTTTATCCAGAAGGTTATACGCGGTCATTAAAAATTGAGTACTGGCCCCGCCTTGCAAAAAAAGTGCCTGATATCCTTTGCCTTCCAACCCTAACAACTCCAAAGCCAGGGAGCGGGCCTTTTCCATAATGGCCACAAATTCCTTGCTCCTATGGGAAATTTCGATGAGGGACAACCCAATGCCATCCAATTCCACAACGGCTTCTGCCGCTTTCTGCATTACTTCCTGTGGCAAAATACATGGGCCTGCGCTAAAATTGTGCTTTTTCATTTGATAGAGGTTAGTTCCAATCCGATTAATTAAGCGTCAAAGGTCTTAAAAAAACTTGGATCTTAAAACAGGCCTTTATCAACTATAGCTGTAGTAAAAATTTCATGGTATCCACTCCGTCGGCATAGTCCTGCAATTGTGGTTTTTGCGTTTGTCCAAAAGATATTTCGCTAGCCATTAAACCTTTGGAAACTATACACTGTATATCTTCTTGACGCTCTTGCAGTTCACCTTTTATTTCATCCAGGGAATTATAGTGCTCATAAAACAGAGAAGCGATGGGAGAAGCAAAACTTTCATCTTCCTTCAACACCAAGAACCCATTGTCCAATATTTTGAACTCACTCATTAAATACACCGCTTTATTATAATCGTAATTGTTGGCATATTTATGTTGATTGACAATGTCTTTATATTCAAATAAGGTTTTGAAAAGTAAATCAAAATCGTAATCCTTTGGCACATAGATTTTGGAGACATTTCGGCAACCTAAACCATAATATCTAAAAATGTCTTCCCCTAGTGCTATTAGTTCCTCTTTAGTTTCCTTGCCCGTAAGCACTGCAACCGCATTCCGGTTTTTTCTGATGATGTTAGGCTTTTTACCGAAATAATACTCAAAATAACGGCTGGTATTGTTGCTTCCCGTAGCGATCACCGCATCATAATGATCAAACTTTCCTTCAACAAATTGAATGGAGTCCTTCAGAGAAGCTTCAAACCGAATCAGTTGCTCCGCAAGATAGGGTAGGAGCACCGTGTCATTGGAAGATAGTTTAGCCTGAACCTTATTTCCGGAGAGCAGCACGCAAATAAAATCGTGAAAACCCACCAAGGGAATATTTCCGGCCATGACAATCCCAACAACTTTTACATTTTTTCCTTTTTCAAATGCATATTGGGACAACCAAGTGGCCATATTATCCTCCGTTAACAGATGGGCCCATTGTCCAAGGCTGTGCAGTACGTTTTCTTGCGTAAACCATCCATTTTGTTGTTCGGCTCGTGCCAATACTTCTTTAAAATTAGCGTTAGTAGTATTGGCTCCAGAATTGTGGGATTCACAAAAATCCTGGATAAAACCTCCAAGTTTAACAAAAGCTTGCACTATTGGGTTATGGGCCGTCATTATATTTGTACACTAAATTGGTAGGGTTTATTTTTGCGCAAAAGTACGCATGCTGAAATAAACTCAGCATATAGGAAAAAGAAAATTATGGCGATTATTATAACAGACGAATGTATCAACTGCGGGGCTTGTGAGCCAGAATGCCCAAACACCGCAATTTATGAGGGTGCTGATGAATGGCGCTATAGTGACGGTACTTCGTTGACCGGCGATGTGGTATTACCTGATGGGAAGGCGGTAAATGCGGATGAAGTACAGGAACCTGTTAGTGACGAAATCTACTATATAGCTCCTGATAAATGTACCGAGTGCATGGGCTTTCACGAGGAACCCCAATGTGCTGCCGTATGCCCAGTGGACTGCTGTGTTCCGGATGAAGACCGGGTTGAGTCTGAAGATGTTCTATTGGGCAAGCAGAAATTTATGCACCCAGACGGGTAGGCTACATCATTTTAGCTACAATCTCCTTAAAAAGTTTAGCGCAGACCATGGCGGTCATATCATTGATATCCCTGGTAGGGTTGTATTCCACAATGTCCGCACCCACCAAAGGCACTGGGATATCCTGAATCAACTGGATGACCTGGCGCGTGCTTAACCCTCCTGGCTCATGGTGCGATACCCCTGGAGCAAATGCAGGGTCCAAAGCATCCATATCCAAGGAAAGGTAAAGGGGATTTGTAAATTGAGACATTTTAAATGAGCCAAAATCCTTCATTTCATTGATGTTGACCCCAAACTGTTTAGCATTCTCCCTTTGTTCCTCATTTAACGTGCGAATCCCTACTTGAACCAAGCTTTCTGCCAAACCACTTTCCATGATATTGTAGAACGGACTAGCATGCGAGTACTTATCCCCTTCAAAGTTGGAATACAAATCACCATGGGCATCAATATGGAGGACATCCAGCTTGCCATAAACGGAATGAAATGCCTTGATCAGTGGAAAGGTAATGGAATGATCACCCCCAAAGGTCAGCAACGGAGTTCCTTTTTTTAGGTTCTTGGCGGTTGTCTTTTCAATATCAAAGTAGCTTTCAATTTCAAAATCCCCTTTGTCATCAAACAACTCGGGAGCAATGTTTTTACCGTCTTCAGCATAATAGTTGGCAGAATGGCTATGGTATGCTTTCCGAATGAGTGGTGGAGCCAAGGCCGGACCCTTAAGAAAGGAGGATTTTTTATCAAATAATATTCCTTGCAGTGCAATCTGAGTCATGGATTAAAGGTAGTAACATTGGATGGGTTTTATCAAAAGCATTTCTTGCTATTTTTGCTGGAATAAAAGGAAGATAAACATGCGGGAAAAGAAAGAGGATTATAATGGGTTTTGGAAGCAGTTTGGATGTATCCTCTCTGTGATTGTAATTCTAGGAATGCTCACGGTTCTTGGTCTTGGCATCTATCTTTTTGCAAAAGGCTTCTAATCTATTTAGAGATTGCATTCCTTCCAAAACTTCAAACTATATTTGCACGCTTAAATCAATTGACAATTTGCAATGCACAATTAGCAATGGTCATTTGTCTTAAATCTAACGTCTAAAATCTAATTTCTACCTGATGAAAGCCGGAATTGTAGGATTACCCAACGTAGGAAAATCAACCTTGTTCAACTGCTTGTCCAATGCCAAGGCCCAAAGTGCCAATTTCCCGTTTTGTACCATTGAACCCAATATCGGGGTGGTCAATGTACCAGACCAAAGATTGGAAAAACTTGAGGAAATGGTGAATCCGGAAAAAGTGATTCCTGCGACAGTGGAAATTGTGGATATCGCGGGATTGGTAAAAGGAGCCAGCAAGGGAGAAGGTTTGGGTAATCAGTTTTTGGGCAATATCAGGGAGACCGATGCTATTTTGCACGTACTTAGATGTTTTGACAACGATAATATTGTCCATGTGGACGGTTCTATTGATCCCATCCGAGATAAGGAAACCATTGATATGGAACTGCAACTCCGGGATTTGGAAAGTGTAGAAAAGAAGTTGGACAAGGTAAAGCGTGCTGCCAAAACCGGTAATAAAGACGCTCAAAAAGAAGCTGACATACTAAACCAATTGAAGGAAGCTTTGGAAGCTGGCACCTCGGTGAGGGCCATTTCCATTTCCGATGACGATCACTGGGATTATGTAAAACCTTTACAATTGATCACGGACAAACCTGTTATGTATGTATGCAATGTGGATGAAGGTGCTGCGGTGGATGGAAATGAATATGTGAAAAAAGTCAAAGAAGCTGTTGCAAACGAAAACGCGGAGGTGATATTCCTTGCCGTTGGAACCGAAGCTGATATCACCGAATTGGAAACCTATGAAGAACGCCAGATGTTCTTGGAAGATTTGGGACTTACAGAGCCTGGTTCCGCAAAACTCATTAGAGGGGCATACCGATTACTTGATTTAGAAACCTATTTTACCGCTGGAGAAAAAGAAGTCCGGGCATGGACCATTCCTGTTGGCGCAACTGCTCCGCAAGCTGCTGGGGTAATCCATACCGATTTTGAAAAGGGATTTATCCGTGCCGAAGTCATTTCCTATTCCGATTACGTACAATACGGCAGCGAAGCCAAGGTAAAAGAAGCGGGCCGGATGCGCGTGGAAGGTAAGGAGTACGTAGTACAGGATGGGGATGTGATGCATTTTAGGTTTAATGTTTAAGCTGATTTAAGTTCACTTTGTCGATTACTTCCAAGTTCATCCAAATCCTAGTTTTATTTTTGGGACTTAATTCCAAACAATGATTAAAAACCTATCAACGCTATTACTGGTTCTATTGTTTATTTCTTGTTCTTCATCAGGGACTGATGACAATGAGCAAACGATGTTTGATTTGCCAACAGTGTCAACTGGAACAGTAAAAAATATTTCCGAAAATTCCGCAACCGTAGATGGGAATGTTACTTCTGATGGAGGTTCCAACATTAATGAAAAAGGTGTAGTATGGGGGCAAAGTCAAAACCCTACTATAGCTGACA
The DNA here is from genome assembly GCF_005937185.1 of Flagellimonas algicola. GTDB lineage: Bacteria > Bacteroidota > Bacteroidia > Flavobacteriales > Flavobacteriaceae > Flagellimonas > Flagellimonas algicola. The sequence continues at coordinate 509,771 of NZ_VCNI01000001.1, forward strand.
ATCAAAAAAAAGCCCAACCAGGAACAGGCCAATTTTCAATTGAACTAACGGAGCTGGGCTCAAATACCACTTATTTTGTTCGGGCCTATGCTATTAACAGCGAAGGTACTGCATATGGGATTCAACAACAATTTACAACGCTTGAAGTCGAACCTACACAAAAGATCCATGAGGGAGATATAGTGCTCAATTCCCAAAATGAGGTTGAGAGTTTCGGAAATCAGGGTTATACGGAAATCAATGGGTCGCTAACCATAAATACTGCCAATGCCTCATCAGGCATTGATGATTTGTCCACATAGGCAAGCTTGCAGATTGTGCGTGAAAACCTCTGGATTGCAACAAATCAATCATTGACAAGTTTAAACGGGTTGGACAACCTACAAGAAGTTGGTGAATCACTTCAGGTTTTAAACAACCCAGAAATCACAAATCTTGATGCACTCAGAAGTCTAATAAAAGTTGGATCTATTGTAGTGCTTAATAATTCCAAGCTTGAAGATATCGATCAATTAAATTCCTTGGAGGAAATAGAAGGAGGAATAATTATACAATCCAATCCTAGTTTGCTTGCAATCGATGCATTTAATAACATAGAATCATTAAACGGGGTGCTATTTGTTGAAAAGAATGCTGCACTTTTGGAAGTAACCGGGTTTGAAAACTTAAAAAGTTGTCTTCAAATGACAATTTCCGGAAATGATAATTTATTAAGACTAAATAGTTTTGAGAATTTATCTAGCATAGGGCCAATCCGGATTACAGATAACCCAGCTTTAAATGCTATTGTTGGGTTTAACAATTTAACCAGCACACAACAAGATATAGGATCCATTGATATTGAAAACAATGTTAGCTTGATAGAATTTGACGCCTTGCAAAACCTGACATTGATCAACGGACATCTTAATATATCCTGGAATAGTTCTTTAGAAACTATTTCGTTACCAAATCTGGAAAAGATTGAGGCCAGTTTATCAATCTCATGGAATGCAAAATTAATTTCCACAATGGGTTTTGCAGCTTTGGAAATTGTGAATGGGGATGTGGTCATTGCGCGGAATGATGAATTAACCCAATTAAGCGGGTTCGATTTGCTGAATGAAATAGGTGAAGATTTAACCATTGGCAATAATGGTTCTTTGGAAAGTCTGAAGACTTTTGAGAATTTAAGTATCCTGGGAGGAAGCATTTATATACATTCAAATACATCCCTTACCGACTTTTGCGGATTAACCCATTTAATGGAAAGTGGCTGGAGCGGTAATTGCTCCATAACCGATAATAATTATAACCCAGATTGTTCTGAAATTATAGAAGCGACCTGTAGCTTGTAGCAATATAAAATTGTTCGGTTAAAGATATTCAACACCGGCTTTTTAGGTCGGTGTTTTTCTTTGTATTAATATCATCGAAAATATAATTCGAGTTAATTCGTGAGACCTGACGGTAGGCAGGTTCGTGTCGAACCAAGGGGGAAGGACTATTCTGTCAACCCAAACTCCGCATTCGTCAAGTCAGATGCCCTATCCATCCAATGTCCCATAATTCCTAGCTGTAGAATCCCCATTTTAGTGTAACAAGTTAAAAGTGATATAAATGAGAGGGTTTTTCAGCAATCTGTTCAGGAGGAAAATAATCATGGCCATGGAAACTGTCAACAAAAGGAATCAAGGATCGCAGTCCATTACCAAACACATGGATGAGGAGGAATCCTTGGAGTGGTGCGCGTCCAACGCCATGACAAGCGGTGAATTTGAAGAAGCCGTACAACGTTATCTGGAATTGGCCATCAAATATCCATGGAACAAGGGTTTTTACCTGAGCCAAGTAGGTGCCGGGTACTATTATCTAACGGAGTTTGACAAAGCCATAGCCTATTACTTGGAAGCCAAACAAGTGGGAATGCATGCAGCCAAGATGGACGATAATGTGTGGGAAGCCTGTGAAACCCAGTACAACAACACTCAGAACAAAACGGATATCAAAAAATACCTCGAACATTTCCCTGAAGGCAGTCATGCCCAAAAAGCACAAAAATTGTTGAATGGGTAAAACCTCTGGGACTGGAACCGTGCCTTTGTGTCAATTCCCGAAACTTGCCTGCCAGAACCAAGTTGGTCTCCATCCTAAAAAACTACGAGTCCCAATAACTTCGTGCGAATTAGTGGAATTCGTGTCAAACCCAGATAAAATTGCCTATCAACAGTCCTTGTTGATTACTTTCTAGCTGCTGCCCTAGTATTTTTGTGCCTAAATTTTATATTAGCAAGGATTAACCCTAGTTTATGGCACAGACCCAGTATACAGAGGATAACATTCGTTCACTGGATTGGAAGGAGCATATTCGTATGCGTCCCGGAATGTATATTGGTAAACTTGGTGACGGCTCCTCCGCTGATGATGGTATTTACATACTCCTTAAGGAGGTCATAGACAACTGCATTGACGAATTTGTCATGGGGGCAGGGAAGACCATTGACATCAATATCAAGGAAAACACGGTTCATGTCCGCGATTACGGTCGTGGCATCCCGTTGGGCAAGGTGGTGGACGTGGTTTCCAAAATGAACACTGGGGGAAAATACGACACCCGCGCCTTTAAAAAATCCGTGGGATTGAACGGGGTGGGAACCAAGGCGGTAAATGCTTTGTCCGCTTCCTTCAAGGTTGAATCCACTAGGGATGGAAAATCCAAGACGGCTGAATTTGAGACGGGAAACCTTATCAATGAGGAAATGCTGGAGGAAACTTCCAGGAGAAGGGGGACCAAAGTAAGCTTTATCCCGGACGAATCCATTTTCAAAAATTACAAATACCGCAACGAGTATGTGGAACGCATGCTCAAGAATTATGTTTATCTAAACCCTGGTCTCACCATTGTCTTCAATGGCGAAAAATTCTTTTCCGAAAATGGACTTAAAGATCTCTTGGAGGACAATAACAATCAAGATGATTTTTTATACCCCATCATTCATCTCAAGGGGAACGACATAGAAGTGGCCATTACCCATAGTAAAACACAATATAGCGAGGAGTATCACTCCTTCGTAAATGGGCAGCACACCACACAAGGAGGTACCCATCAGGCTGCGTTTCGGGAGGCTATTGTTAAAACAGTTCGGGATTACTACGGCAAAAATTATGATGCTTCGGACATTCGCAAGTCCATTATCTCTGCGGTTTCAATCAAAGTTATGGAGCCGGTTTTTGAAAGTCAGACCAAGACCAAACTGGGTTCTACAGATATGGGCGGGAACCTGCCAACCGTTCGGACTTATGTAAATGATTTCATAGGAAAGTACTTGGACAACTACCTGCATAAAAATCCAACTACGGCTGAGGCCCTGCAACGAAAAATTGTACAGGCGGAAAAGGAACGTAAAGAACTTTCCGGTATTCGGAAATTGGCAAGGGAACGTGCCAAAAAGGCAAGTTTGCACAACAAAAAATTGAGAGATTGCAGGGTGCACCTTCAGGATATGAAAAAAGATCGTAGGTTGGAGACGACCCTCTTTATTACCGAGGGGGATTCTGCCTCTGGTTCCATTACCAAATCCAGGGACGTAAATACTCAAGCGGTCTTTAGTCTTAGAGGAAAACCCTTGAATTCCTATGGCATGTCCAAAAAGATTGTATACGAGAATGAGGAATTCAATTTGTTACAAGCGGCATTGAATATTGAGGAGTCCATGGAAGACCTTCGGTACAATAACATTGTCATTGCCACGGATGCCGATGTGGACGGGATGCACATTCGACTGCTCTTGATTACCTTCTTTTTGCAATTTTTTCCGGAACTGATCAAGGAAGGACATTTATACATTCTGCAAACTCCATTGTTCCGGGTTCGAAATAAAAAGGAAACCATTTATTGCTACAGCGAGGAAGAAAAACGGAATGCCATTCAAAAATTGACCGGAAAACCTGAAATTACACGTTTCAAGGGGCTGGGCGAGATTTCTCCAGATGAGTTCCAACATTTTATTGGGGACGATATTAGACTGGAACCGGTAATGCTGGATAAGGCCATGAGCATAGATACGTTGTTGAAATTTTATATGGGCAAGAATACGCCCGATCGGCAGGAATTCATCATCAACAACCTTAAAGTAGAACTTGATTTAATAGAAGAAAACCAACTATAAACCAATTAAATGACCTCCTTCTAAATGGAAGAGAATGAAGAACTGAATGATGAAGGTTTAGAAAGCCAGGAAAAGCCCCAAGACAGTCTTACCCGTGTAACCGGCATGTACAAGGACTGGTTCTTGGACTATGCCTCCTATGTTATCCTGGAACGTGCGGTACCGGCCATTGAAGATGGCTTTAAACCCGTTCAGCGCAGGATTATGCACGCCCTCAAGGAATTGGACGATGGGCGTTACAATAAAGTGGCCAATGTGGTAGGGCACACTATGCAGTACCATCCTCACGGAGATGCCAGCATCGCAGATGCCATGGTTCAAATTGGTCAAAAAGACTTGCTCATTGATACCCAAGGTAACTGGGGAAACATTCTTACAGGTGACAGCGCAGCTGCATCAAGATATATTGAGGCTCGACTTTCTAAATTTGCATTGGATGTAGTATATAGCCCAAAGATTACGGAATGGCAGTTGTCCTACGATGGAAGAAAAAAGGAACCCGTCAACCTGCCAGTCAAGTTCCCTCTGTTATTGGCCCAAGGAGCCGAAGGGATTGCTGTTGGCTTGTCAACAAAGATCCTTCCACATAATTTTAATGAACTCATAGATGCGTCCTTCAAACATTTGAGAGGACAGCGCTTTAAACTTTTCCCTGATTTTCCAACAGCTGGAATCATTGATGTAACCAACTACAATGAGGGAATGCGTGGTGGAAAAGTAAGGGTACGGGCCAAGATTTCAACCTTGGACAAGAATACCCTAGTGATCAATGAAATACCTTATGGCACCAACACATCTTCTTTAATTGATTCCATCCTAAAAGCCAATGATAAGGGTAAAATCAAGATTAAAAAAATTGAGGATAACACCGCAGCGGAGGTTGAAATCCTCGTGCATCTGCCTAGCGGTCTTTCTCCGGACAAGACCATTGATGCACTCTACGCCTTTACGGCCTGTGAATCATCCATTTCACCACTGGGTTGTATCATCGAGGACAACAAACCTTTGTTTATCGGGGTCAGGGAAATGCTGGAGCGATCTACCGATTATACAGTGGAACTGCTTAAAGCAGAACTTGAAATCCAGTTGGGGGAATTGGAGGAACAATGGCACTTTGCTTCCTTGGAACGGATTTTTATCGAGAACAGAATCTATCGAGATATAGAGGAAGAGGAAACTTGGGAAGGTGTGATTGCGGCCATTGACAAAGGTCTAAAGCCACATACCAAAAATCTAAAAAGAGCTGTAACAGAAGAGGATATTGTCCGCTTGACCGAAATCCGGATTAAGCGGATTTCCAAGTTTGATTTGGAAAAAGCACAACAGCTTATTGAGAGCTTGGATGAGCGTATTGCCCAGACCAAGCACCATTTAGCGCATTTGGTGGATTATGCCATTGATTACTTCAAAGAGCTAAAGAAAAAATATGGCAAAGGCCGTGAGCGCAAATCAGAAATCAAGATTTTTGATGACATAGAAGCGGCAAAGGTGGTCATTAGAAACACCAAGCTCTATGTAAATAGGGAAGAAGGCTTTATTGGCACCTCTCTTAGAAAAGATGAATACGTAACCGACTGCAGCGATATTGATGACATCATTGTTTTAACCAAAAAAGGGGAAATGATGGTTACCAAGGTAGATTCCAAGACCTTCATTGACAAAGGAATCATTCATGTAGCAGTTTTCAAGAAAAAGGATAAGCGTACCACCTACAATATGATCTATAAGGTTGGTAGGGGTGGACCCAGTTACATCAAAAGGTTCAACGTTACTGGAGTTACCCGGGACAAAATGTATCAATTGGCCGGGGACAAGGCTTCAGCTGAGGTGTTATATTTCTCTGCAAACCCCAATGGTGAGGCTGAATTAATCACGGTCTTATTACGTCAATCAGGAAGTATAAAGAAGCTGAAATGGGATTTGGATTTTGCTGACTTGCTCATCAAAGGAAGGGCATCCAAAGGGAATTTGGTTACCAAGTATCCCGTAAAACGTATCGAGCTTAAAGAAAAAGGTGTTTCGACTTTAAAACCCAGAAAAATTTGGTTCGATGATATTGTAAACCGTCTCAATGTAGATGGGAGAGGAGAGCTTTTAGGAGAATTTAAAGGAGATGACCTCCTTCTGATCATTGACCAAAAAGGAAAGGTAAAGACCATTCCACCCGATTTGTTAACACGATTCAATGACGATATGATCGTGCTGGAAAAATGGAATCCCAACAAGCCCATTTCCGTAGTGCACTATGAAGGAGAAAAGGAGCGCTATTACATCAAAAGGTTCCTCATAGAAAATTCTTCCAAGGAAGAGCTGGTGATTTCAGAACATCCCAAATCCGTTTTAGAGCTGGTATCTACGGATTGGAGACCGGTGATTGAGATTGAGTTCGTGAAGCCTAGGGGCAAGGACGTCAAGCCTAACCAACAGGTAGATATTGAAAGTTTCATTTCGGTAAAGGGAATAAAAGCAATTGGCAACCAATTGACCACGGAAAAAGTGAAAAATATAAATACCTTGGAGTCACTTCCTTTTGAAGAACCCAAAGACCCTATCCCCGAAGAAATAGAGGTGGTGGATGAAGAATCCGTAGATGGTGCCAAGGAGGATAAAGATGCAAAAGATGACAGTTCAGAACAAACCACTTTGTTTTAATGCATTATTCTGCCTATTTTGCGGCCTTGTGCACGCACCTAACCCTACAGTTTAATTTCCCCTTATGGATTTCACCAACCCGTTAGTATACGGTGTACCCGTATTTATTGTTTTTATTTTGGCAGAGCTGGCCTACAGCAAAGCACATGGGGACCATGAGCTTTATAATTGGAAGGATTTGGCAGCCAGTGGGTTTATGGGTGTTGGCTCGGCAATATTGGGGCCTTTGTTCAAGGTAGCATTCGCTATTGTACTTTTCCAATCGGTATACGAACTATGTAATCCGGAAATAGATGGCATTCGTCAGAACATTTTAGGATACCAATCTTTTGGTTATGCTTGGTATGTTTGGTTGTTGTGCCAGTTGGCAGATGACTTTACTTATTATTGGTTCCACAGGGCAAACCATGAAATTCGGTTTCTATGGGCAGCGCATATTGTACATCACTCCTCCGACAACTATAATTTAGGCACTGCAGTTAGAAACGGTTGGTTTACCATTGTGTACAAACCTCTGTTTTACATGTGGATGCCAGCCATTGGTTTCCCACCTGAAATGGTGGTGGTCTGTTTGGGAATAGAAGCACTGTGGCAATTCCAGTTGCATTCGGTTTATGTTCCCAAGCTCGGTTTCTTGGAGAAAATTTTCAATACCCATACCATGCATCAGGTGCATCATGCGCAAAACGTGGAATACCTGGATAAGAACCACGGTGGGTTTTTAAACATATTTGATAAGCTGTTTGGTACTTGGAAAGCGCTGGATGATGATGTTGATGTTAAGTATGGGGTAATCCATTCTCCAGAATCTTATAATCCGGTGGTTATATTAACCCATGAGTATAAGGACATTTGGAACGATGTGAAGAAATCCAAAAAGCTGTCGCATAAGTTAATGTACATCTTTGGACCTCCCGGTTGGAGTCACGATGGGAGTACACTTACCGTGAAACAACAACAGGCGAAGTTCAAGGAGTACAAGAAACTGAATCCGAAATTGGCCTATCAACGGCCCAACTAGAATCCTTTACGATTCTGTGACTTCCTTATTTCTAGATTTGTTTTTCTTCATCCGAAGATCAAAAAACTCCACCATTAGAGAAAAGGATATTGCGAAATACAGGTAACCTTTTGGAATTGCACCTACCTCATTGTCAAATACAATTAAATGGGAAAGGTGGGCCGCTTCTGCAATTAACATAAATCCAATTAGAATCAGGAAAGACAATCCCAACACCTGAACAGAAGGGTGTCTGTTCACAAATTCTCCAACCGGATTTGCAAAAAGCATCATAATCAAGACCGAAACCACTACGGCTGTAACCATTAAAACCAAGGCATCGTTTGGATTGGGGGAAATACCGTTCGTCATTCCAATGGCAGTTAGAATGGAATCAAACGAAAAAACGATATTGATTACTGTGATTTGAACGATAGCATTGGTCAACGAAGAGGAACGCGATTTTTTTACTTCCCTTTCATCATGCCCGCGATCTTCAATTTTCTCGTGGATTTCCTTAGTACTTTTGTAGAGTAAAAAGAGCCCTCCCAGGAACAAGATTAACGCCTGCCAACTAATTCCGCCGGTAATCCAGGATTCGTCCAAGACCCAAAAAGGTTTTTTCATCTTGGTCAGCCAGGTAATTCCAAACAACAACAGAATTCGCATTCCCATAGCCAAGACCAGTCCAATATTGGTGGCTTTTCGGCGATCTTTTTGCTCAAGTTTGCCAGCTGCTATGGAAATGAAGATGATGTTGTCAATTCCCAAGATGATTTCCAAAAAGGTCAAGGTAAGCAATGCCATCCAAGCATCAGGACTTGTAAAAATTTCAAACATGGTTAGTGTATTTTATGGGCGGTTCCCTTAAATTTTCGTTTATCGCCAATGGCGTTGTATTCAAATGTATAAGAAGAATCCGAAGTTGTCAATATTTTTATGTGAATAGATTTTTCCTCGGCCTTGTTTTTCGGATTCAAGTTTCTTAGGACATATTCACAATCATTGATCCATCTTACGGATGAAGAATCTTGTTTTCCTTCAAAATAATCGACCTCCAAATTATCCTTTCTAAGGAAAGTGGTGGTTTTGTTTTTGCCATTAATTTCAGTGGTGAATGAAAACCGTCCGTTCTTAAAGTTGGTGCAATTGCGCTCAGGAGGCTGTTGGCATGAAAGTAATAGGAAGAGTGCGAAAAAGGGTAACAGTTTTTGTAACATGCATGCAAAGTAAATGCAAAGAACCGAATGTGCCTGAACCTATCAGTTTTTTTTTGCATCAAAAGATTCAAAGGTGCCATCCGCATAGAAAACCACCATGCGAACAGGATCGGAATTTGTTTTCCCGGAGGTTTTGGTAGGTGACTCATTGCCAATCTCAGAAGTCAGCTGGGTAGGGGAGGCATCCTTTTCCGAGGGGGCTGGGAATTTCCCCTTTCCAATTAGAAGCCAATATAAGTTGACATCTGGATAGGTCTTCACCACCTTCATCACAAAATCCAAGCTGGGTTTATTTCGTCCACTTAGAATATGGGAAATACTCGAGCGTTGCACTCCAATGGAATCTGCAAAGGAAGAAACCGTGAGTCCAAAATGGTCAATTACCGATTTAATTCGAATGGCAATATCGTTGTTCACAAAAATAAATTTATATGGCTAAATTACTCATACGAATAGCCAATGTCAACACAAATCAGAAAAAATAGTTGTTGTTTAAGTAAATTTTAGATTTATATAAACGACCCTAAGTATCTGTTAATAAACAACATAAAATCATTAATAAATAAAATTGATTTTTGTGATTACAATTGTATTCCATGGAACCATAACATGGTCACAAAAGTGAAATAAGTTGATAAAAGTGTATACAATTGTAAATTTTGTTTGAATTACTTTTGTACACTTAATTCAGTATTACCAAACATGATTCACTTTGAAACGTATAAGGAAAGGTCTGTGGAGGGGCGCTATGTAACTCTTGATTCGCTACAAAAAACATGGCTCAACACCTTGGATTCTTCTTTCGTTGAAACCATTGGCAGCTCGGTTCAAGGGAAAGATATTTTTTGCGTTACACTTGGGAGCGGGCCAAAGAAAGTACTTATGTGGTCCCAGATGCACGGGAATGAATCTACTACAACAAAAGCGGTATTGGATTTGGTTAATTACCTAATTGCAGACGAAGAATTTGGTAAATCTATTTTGAAAGGCTGCACCATTTGCATAGTACCTATTCTTAATCCTGATGGCGCGAAAGCCTATACCCGTGTAAATGCCAATGAAGTGGACCTCAACCGTGACGCGAAGAATAGAACGCAGCCTGAAACCATTGTCTTACGTGAGCTATTTGAACGGTTTCAACCCGATTTCTGCTTTAATCTACATGACCAACGTACCCTATTCAGTGCGGGTACCCAGAATAATCCAGCAACGGTTTCGTTTCTGTCTCCGTCAAACAATCCAGAAAGAACAATAGATCAAACCAGATCTATAGCCATGCAACTCATTGTTGCCATGAACCGTACCCTGCAAAATCACATTCCAGGGCAAGTGGGAAGGTATGATGATGGGTTTAATGAGAACTGTATTGGAGATACTTTTCAGCTGTTGGGTGTACCTACTATCTTGTTCGAGGCAGGTCATTATAAAGAAGATTATCAACGAGAGGAGACCAGGAAATACATTTTTATGGCTCTGACGGAGGTTTTAGAGGTGATTTCAAAAAATAGGATAGCGGAATTTCCGCATCAGGAATATTTCGACATTCCTGAAAATGAAAAACTCTTTTTTGATACCCTTATTAAGAATGCCCATCTTATCAATGAATCCTTGTCGGCAAATCAGCAAGTGGGTATACAATTTGTAGAGACTTTGAAAGATGAGTCCATTGATTTTGTTCCGGAAGTGGCCAAGGTAGGAGAGCTCTCTGGGAGCTTTGGTCATACCACTTTGGATTGTTCCATTTCAAGTCAAATGGAGCAAATAGAGCGTAAGAATCTTCTTTGGTTAATACGGGATATCAAGAGTTAATCTCGGTATTATCAGGTATTTGTTACATTTTGTTTAAAAAAAAGCCATTTTTTTTAAATATAATTTCTTAATTAACTAATTTTGATCAAAATATTCACACTATGAGCAAAGTTAAGTTAGACGAAATCGACCACCAGATACTGGATATGTTAATTGACAATACCCGTACGCCATTTACGGATATTGCCAAAAAGCTGCTGATCTCTGCTGGTACTGTTCATGTCAGGGTTAAAAAAATGGAAGAATCCGGAATCATCAAAGGATCCTCATTGACCTTGGATTACGTCAAATTAGGATATTCTTTTATCGCCTACGTCGGAATTTTTCTGGAGAAGACGCACCAGACAAAATTTGTCCTGGAACGTTTGAATCAAATTCCATATGTTACTGTTGCTCATATCACCACAGGAAAATTCAATATTTTCTGTAAGATTCGTGCCAGGGACACCACACATGCCAAGAATATTATCTTCAAAATTGATGATATTGAAGGTATCAGTCGTACGGAGACCATGATTTCCTTGGAAGAGAGCATCAATGACAAAAAACGTTTGATGCATACCATCTTTAACGAGCTATAAGCTTAAATACTTTTCGGATATGCTAAGTTCAGAACTTTCCCCGTCTGAATACAACCCTTTTTATCATACCTATATTAAGGCGTTGGGAGGAGAGGTAAAACTATTGGATCAACTGGTGGATGGAAGGGACGTATTTCTTTCTTTTCTCAAAGATATCCCTACAGCCAAATTGGGGTTTGCCTATGGTCCTGAAAAATGGACCTTGGCAGAAGTACTAATGCATATCATAGATGCCGAAAGAGTCTTTCAATACCGAGCCTTGAGGTTTGCACGGAACGATTCCACTCCCTTATCCGGATTTGATCAGGATATTTATGTTCCGGAATCCAATACCAAAAATAAATCCAAGGAAGAAATTATGATTGAATACAAAACGGTTCGGGATTCGACCATTGCACTTTTCCGCTCCTTTGATGATCAAGCGCTAACACGTCTGGGTATGGCAAGCGGTTCTGCTATGAGTACTAGAGCCATGGGTTTTATCATTTGTGGGCACCAAGCCCATCACATGTCCGTGATACGCGAACGGTATTTGAACTAGTTGGAAAAAGTAGTTTTTAGTATAAGCCTTCGTTTTCTTGTTCTTGATCTGGGTCCAGTTCAGGATTTACGGATTCTTCACCTTCACCTAGAACAGCTTCGGTTTTTTCAGTATTGCCCAACTCTTTTTCCATGTTCTCCTCAAAATTGGAAATGAAATTGGAGAGACTTTTACTGATTTTTACCAGATAGATGGTGTCTTCTGTTTTAACTTCTACGGATTCAATAATGTCCCCGTTGGGCTTTTTCAGGGTAATGATATCTTCATCCCCATAACCGTAGGGATAAGAATCGATTAAAACTGCCGCCACTTTGCGATCCAGCTTTTTGTAATCTATTAATACACGTTTCATTATGGATAGGTTTATGGTTTCCTATCCTAAGCTATAAATTTTTGAAGCTGACCGGGCTAAAGAGTTGTAAATGCCAATATTTAGTATATGTACCTAAGATTCTTTGTAGTAAGCAAAGGATTCAGCAAATAAATTTTCTGGAACCTTGATGTCCGTCACCGCCCTCCCAATGCTTTGAAGCAACACAAAGTTGATGTCGCCATGTGAGTTTTTCTTATCATATTTTAAAAGTTCCACAATAGCGGTAATGTCCTCCTGGTCAAATTCCACTTTGTGAAAATACTTTAGAAAAGTTTCTTTGATTTCTTGAAGTGATAATCCTGAAAGCCCCGTTAGTTTGTGAGACAGGTAACCTTCCAAGATCATTCCCACGGCAATGGCTTCTCCGTGCAACAAACTCTTTTTGTTTGAATTTTCCAGAAAGTAGGATTCTATAGCATGACCTAGGGTATGTCCAAAATTTAGAATTTTCCGAATGTTCTGTTCCGTTGGATCCTCTGTGACCACCTCATTTTTTATGCTGATGGATTTTTGAATGGTGGCAGCGTTCCCATAATCATCGATTTCCCTGAGGGACTTCCAATATGCTTCATCTTTGATCAAGCCGTGTTTGAGCATTTCGGCAAATCCGCTGGTACGTTGGCGTTGGTCCAAGGTGGCCAAAAATTCAGGAATGACCAGGACCATCTGTGGCTGGTTAATGACCCCAATCTGGTTTTTAAGTACGCCCAAGTCCACGCCTGTTTTACCACCTACTGAAGCATCTACCATGGACAAGAGGGTGGTGGGGATGTTTATAAAATCGATTCCCCGTTTGAAAGTAGAGGCTACAAATCCCCCTAGATCAGTAAGTACGCCACCTCCAAGATTGATCAACAGACTTTTTCGGTCGGCGCCTTGATCGGATAACCATTCCCACACTAGCATGCAGGTCTGGATGTGTTTGTTTTCCTCCCCGGATTCGATTTCAAAAATTCCATGCACGGGAACCTCATCTCTCATTTTTTCCTGAAGTAGGGGAAGACAATATTTTTTGGTGTTTTCATCCACCAAAACAAAGATTTTGGAGTAGTTGCTTTTGGCAACATGTTGTCTTAGAGAGGCTTCCGCCAATTCTTCCAGATATACCTCGTAAGAGTGCGATTTAATGGAATTCATAAATTCTAATTGCACCGCTAAATAAAGATTATTTTTATAGATAATGATCCAATGTGGCTACTTATATTTGAATCTTTAATAAATTCACAACAATGCAGCCAGATTTTGAGAATACTGCAATAGCATTCCAAATGAAGACAGACTCCGAATTGGAACGTGCTTATTTTCTTTTTAAACTTATTGCGAACGAACCTTTGGTGAAAATTGGAACGGCGGTTACCAATTTTGCAATCAAAGCGCATTTGCCAATTGAGGGGTTGATACGCGCCACTGTATTTGATCATTTCTGTGGTGGGGTCAACGAAGAAGATTGCATTCCCATAATTGATAAAATGTATGCCAATGGAGTAAGCTCTATCCTGGATTATTCTGTGGAAGGCAAGGAGGTAGAAGATCAATTCGATTTTGCACTTCACAAGACACTGGAGGTATTGGATTTTGTGAAAGAAAAGGAGGCCATTCCTTTTGCAGTTTTTAAACCTACCGGTTTTGGGAAGTTTGAGTTGTATGAAAAAGTAAGTGCAGGAGAAAAACTTGATATACAAGAAACGGAAGCTTGGGGACGACTGTTGAATCGCTACGAACAAGTGTGCAAAAAAGCCCATGATTTGGACGTTAACCTATTGATTGATGCCGAAGAGAGCTGGATGCAACAAGCTGCGGATGATATTGCGTTAGACATGATGCGGAAATACAACAAGGAAAAGGCGGTTGTCTTTAATACGCTGCAGATGTATCGATGGGACCGAATGGAATATTTGGAACAGCTGAATCAAGTAGCAGAAGAGGAAGGATTCAAAATTGGATTGAAGGTAGTACGCGGAGCTTACATGGAAAAGGAAAATGATCGCGCCAAGGAGTTGGGCTATAAAAGCCCTATTTGCGAATCCAAAAAGGCCACGGATGAAAACTTTGATAATGCAGTATGCTTTATTATGAATCATCTGGATACCATTTCCATTTTTGCGGGCACCCATAATGAAGCAAGTTCTTTAAAGCTCTTGGAACTAATGGAGCAAAGAGGCCTTGAAAAAAACAATCCCAATGTTTGGTTTGGACAATTATATGGGATGAGCGATCATATCTCATTCAACTTATCGGAAGCAGGTTACAACGTGGCCAAATATGTGCCATATGGCCCAGTCAAAGATGTGATGCCATATTTGATACGAAGGGCAGAGGAAAACACCTCGGTTGCTGGACAGACTACCCGGGAATTGGGGTTGTTGCAAAAAGAAAAGAAGCGCAGGAAGTTGGATTTATAGGTCGTGTGGTTCTATTCAGTTTTAAAGAATACATCTTTTAACTACTTAATTAGATAGGAGGATAACACTCTAATTGAGTCATCGTATCATTCATTCTTTTGTTTTCAAGTCATTTTCACCCTGTTTTTTAGTTCAATTTATAAATGGATAGGTGCATTTATAAATGGAAATGGATTTGAATTGCCCAATACCTGAATTCCTTCCAATTTTACTTCACGTCAATTTTTAGAAAGTCATAGCGCTAATAGGCGATTTCATTGTTTTCGCGCTAAGCTCTTCACGAATAAAAATGATGGCGACAATTATTGTTAAACTCAAATATCAATTATCGTATGAAAAAAAGAACTAATTTATATCTCTTTTTAGGTATTATGGCAGCTTTGTTGATTATAAGTTGTGAGACAGAAACTTTTGATTTGGATTCCATGGTGGAGGATATTCAATTTACAGAACAAGGAATGATAAAGTCCAATTTCAATCATGGGAACTTTGGGGAGTATTCGGGTATACAATCAGAAAACATTATTATTTCTTGGAATGGGTATAAAACCATTAATATTGAGGACAGGATCTGGTATGAATATAATGTTGAAGAAATTATAGAACCAGAACTCGAAGCGGGTGAGATTACCGATATCACTTATAGTCTGCTAGTGACTATTTTCGATGAGTCCCCAGCTTATTGGTTGGTGCGAATGGATTCACATAATGGCGTGGCTTTTGATTCCTATTTTGAACTAGAGGAAGGCAATTTCACAGGTATGGTATATTTGTTTGATATTGAAGGTACTGTAGATATGGCTAGATTTTATCGCAAAGGAGAGGCATATCAAGGTGTTAAAGATATTGGAAATACTACGAATCTTCCTCAACCGGAAGCAGCCAGATGTGACGCCAAGGTTGTTGCGAGGTGCACGGTGCAAAATGGGTGTCCACCACCTCAGACAGGTACTGGTGGTTGCAAATACGGTGGCGGCCACTATGAATGGCAAATTTCATACAGCTATACTGACTGGTACTTGGATAGAAATGGCGACGGAGTTGGACAGGCCAATGAATATTATAATACAACTACCCAAGAGACCAGAACATATGTGTTTGTACCCTCTGGTACATCGCTACCCCCTTCCCAGAACAGCTGGGGATTTGCAGCCCTTGATGGTAGTGGGCAAGTAAGCTCTATACCAAAGCCTCGCGTGCAGCCCGAAAGGATAATCATTGCCCCAGACCTATTAGAAGAATATCCTTGTACTGAGGGCATAATAGGTAAGGCATTGTCTGCTGAACTCGATGTTTGGGGCACTATGAAGGATGCTTTTGGTAATGACCACAGCGATTTTGACATTACCTATAAACACAAAGTTTTGGAAGATGATCGTGAAGGTCGACTAACTTTAGGCGAGACACATGTTACACTAGCTAATAGCAGAATTAGTGATATGACCATTTATCTAAATACCACCTATTTAAATTTAGCAACTGACGTATCTATTTTTGCCACTGTCCTTCATGAAAATGTCCATGCCCTTATGCTTTATCAATTAGATCAGAAGGGAATCGTGTTTGATAACCCGGAGAATCTTGACATGTCTATTTTGGCGGATAAATGGTCGGCTGAAGTAGCCAAAATTCAAAATGGGCCAATGCCACCTAATGACCTGGCCTATGCTCAACATCGAATTATGGTGGGTGTGGTTGATGTTATGGCTGATTATATTCAAACTTTTGCTACCACTAGAAATTACGGTATAGATGAATTCCAAGCAGAAGCATTGGCATGGACTGGTCTTTTTGATTCCATTGCATGGACCTTAATGGATCCCTTGGTAAAGGAATCGATTGAGAACTTGATTGAGTCTGAAACCACAGGTTTTGGTCCACTTGCTATTGGAACAAAATGTGATTGATCATTGTTTATACATAATAATAAAACTTATGTAACATGGGGAATAGAAGGCTTTCAATGATTTTGATTTTCATATTGGTCATTATGCGGGCCATTGGTCAAGATGATCAAAAATATGCTCGTCTCCTGAATACTAGCATAGCCGATTATAAGGATATGTTTACGGAGATGAGTTATGTGGATTTAAACGTAAAGTTTG
This sequence comes from Flagellimonas algicola, assembly GCF_005937185.1. Taxonomy (GTDB): domain Bacteria; phylum Bacteroidota; class Bacteroidia; order Flavobacteriales; family Flavobacteriaceae; genus Flagellimonas; species Flagellimonas algicola. Next base: position 526,602 of record NZ_VCNI01000001.1, read on the forward strand.
ATATTCCCTATTTCAATTACCTCTATACTGGAAACGAAAAACTGTGGTTTTTGGGTTATCCCATAAACGACTTCGCATTGGGGGTGTCGGATGAAAACAATATCCTTTGGACCATGTTGGAATTTGGTGATAACGGGTCTAAAGTTTTGAGTGATGTATTGGAATATTTCGGAACTCCTGATAGGGTGTCAATAATGGAACGCGGTAAGCTTAAAAGACCTATTTCTTTGAATAGGAATGAGAGTATCGAATATTATTATAAACATGGTCAGGAAAATTGTATTGGTTTTACTTGGGATGCCACAACATCTAGAGCCTATGGAATGTTTTTGGAATACCATACAACGGGTACCGGATGTTATACAAAAAAAACTGGAATCCTCCGACTACACTATAAACTGCCGAATAATCAACATCGGAATTTTATGGTTCCTTTGACTGTATATTCAGAACATCCAGTCCAAAAAAAGCTAAGTGATGAAATCTACAATAAATTGGTCGCTTTTATTGTATCTCAGGACACTGCAATCTCTGTTTTGCATCAACGAAAGGTTAAGTCTTTAGTGAAAAAAGGCAAGATGACAAAGACCGATAGCATCAGATACTATAGGGCCATCAGGGATAAAAGGTTGGTACTCATTAAGAAAAAGGCCAATTTCATAGCACGCGAATACCTTGCTAAGGATTTGAAGGGTCACAACTTTATAGAAAAACATCTTCATCTATCAGCGATGCAGACACAGGCTATAATCGAAAGATTACAAGTTGATGACAATCACAATCCTGCACTAATAAGTAAAAGGATTGATATATTTGAGAAGGTCCCTGAATGGCAAGGGTATTATCAAATCTCCTCTGCTGTACCTATTGATGAAGAAAATTATTTCATTTTTTATTACCGACATAATGGTCATTTCAGTTGGGAAAGTGTTGCGGTCACCTTTACTGTTGCAGAAGGTAAATTCAAGGTCAAGAACAAAACAAAATTGGATATGGTTACCCTTGATTACCCCAAATAAGTAGTAAATTGATGTGATAAAAATTGTTAGATTACCAGCAGCTACCAATTACTTACTTTTCAAATTTTATGGTCATTGTAATACTTTTCCAATCATTTACCCCATTTCATCCCGGTAATGATTCCTTAGGTTGATTATTGTCCCAAACATATTCTTGATAAATTGGAGTATGCATGTCTGTAAACACTTTATATAATGATGAAAGCGCAAAAGAATAATCAAACTAACATAATCTATAATTTCTTTTTAATGTCGTTATTGTCGCTGCAATTATTGCATTCCCAAAACGAAGAGATAGAACTAATAACACAGCAATCAGATAGCAGTTTAACATTTATTGCAAAAAACAGTTCTGATGTAACTAATCAATTTACACTGGACATTATAGTAAAAAACCTAATTGGCTATCAAGGCCCAATTACCAAATTGATTCCCGCCAATGGTTCCGAACAAATAATTGTACTTGCTATTCCAGAGGGACCTTGGTCTTACGAAACCAACTATACCTATAAGGCTGCTCCTACAAAGGAGGAGTTAATAAGACAAAAGAAACGCATCAAACAAGAATTCCTAAATTCATTGAATGCGAATGAAAGTACCCTGGTGGTTTTTTATGGAGAAGGGTGTCCCCGTTCTATATATGCAAAAGAAATGTTGGAACGAAAGAAAATACCCTTTACATATTTGGACGCTTCTTCTAACGAGTATTATTCCAAGGTTATGTTTGAACTTATAAGACAAAAAGAACCAAATGTTGAACGGGTACAGTATCCTGTGATTATGGTAGATGATCAGTTAGAGTACGACATAGAAAACCTACGGTGGTATCTAAAGCAACTGATTGCTACTAGAAAATAACCTTGACTTAAATTTCTTTGACAAGCTGTTTAATGAATACTCCAGGTGTCACAGCAATTTTTCGCTTCAGGGATTTTGTGAATACTGGGAGGGAATTAAATCCATAATATTCTGCTATTTGAATCATTGACATAGACTTGGCCATAGTTGGATTTTCTTTCAGATGATTTATGGCATAGGTTATTCGTATATCCTTTAGGTAACTGGAAAAGTTTTGCCCTTTGTAATGGTTTATGGTTTGGGACAAATAAGTACTATTGGTCTTTATCATCTTGGCCAAATCGTGCTGGGTAACCGACCCGTCCAAAAAACCAAGTTCCTTTTCCCATAGGTTTAAGCTGTCCAAGACAGTGGACAACATTTGTGTGTCCAGCTTGTCATCGGTATTTTGGATGCCTTTAGCTTGGCGTTTTTCAACCTGAACGGGCTGGGACATTACCTTGGCCAATCTTTGCCTGGTGCCGCGGTATTTTAGATAATAGCCTGTGCAGCCTATGAGCAGAACGGCGCTCACGGTGTAGAACACAATTAGAAGCTTATTCCTTCTATTGATAGCCTGACTTAATGATGATTTTTCTTCCATTTCCAATGGCAGGTCCAGTTCGTTCAACGTTATCTCACGTATTCTTTCCTGCGTGTCGGTTAACAGGCTATCATAATAAACTAGACGATGCAAGTATTCCTTTTCGGCCTTATTGTCATTTTGATTTATAGCCTCTTTAAGAAGATGTTGATAGACTTGATTGGCATTGTCAAATAAGGGATAATCCAGGTTTTTCAAAATACTATCATACGATTTAAAATAGCTTGTTTTTAAATAACTTTTTCCTATTTGCCCTTCAATCATACCTAGATAATAAAATTTATCCGCTTTAGATGTCCCGCGTGCGTCTTGTATATAAAGGATAAGTGTGTCACGAGATCGATTATATAAACCATCGTAGTAGTCCAATTGTGCTCTTAAAACTTGTAGATCTTCAAATTCCGAAGAATCCTTAATAGTTAGGGCAGATTTAATGGCCTTCTTGAGGTACGATCGAGCAGAATCTGTTTTTCGTGCATATGCGTAACACCTTGCCATATTATGCAGGCATAATGTTTTGTTATAGTCATAATCATCTATATGAGTCTTGTACTTATCAAGATATTTCAATGCTTTCTTTGAAAAAACAATACCCTCACTTTCTTGCCCGAACTCAGCTTTTAAGTTACCCAAATGAGAAGAACTCCTAGCAACTATTTTATGGTTCTTGGCCTTTTTTGACCAATAAAGGCAGTTGATCATTGCATAAACTGCTTGCGCGTCCTGGTGGTCATTATAATATAGGTGAGCTTGAGTATAGTATGCCATGCTCTTGAAGTAGAAATAATCCTGCCCTTGCTTGTTTTGAATGGCATTTATAATAGCGAAAGCCGTATCCAGTGTTTTTAATCCTACGGAATAATCTAAATCCCAAGATTTCAATCTATAGGCTATTGCCAATTGAAGTGTGTCTTTTTCTCTTTTCGCCTTGCTAATATGATAATCGAAATATGTATTTCTATAAGTCTCCCCATCTTGTGACCATTTTTGTCTAAGCTCATTGTAATTAAGGTCAAACAGTGGTTTTTCTCCGTATTCTTGTGCAAAAGCAACTACACAATTGAGCAAAAAGCAGAGAATTACACAGGCTGATTTATACATGGCAAATTATTGCGTGGAATCTTTAACATTATTGAGATGTGGCACTAATACTTTCCAAAACGACTTGCTTCTGACAGTTTCTAAGAATTCCTACATATAACTTGTCATCAAGTTCTTTTTCTATGTGATAGGTTTTACAAGGCTCCGACTTGGTATCACTTTTCCCAAAATCAATATCTCCATCCTGTAAAAAGGATTGGATCAACAGGGTATCCCTGAATTGCTCTGGGACCTGTTCCCCAAAAGACAATGGCTTGGAACGCATGTCCTTGAGTACTCTACAGTTGGGAAAATAGCAGAAATCAATCCCATTTTCCCCAGATTTTTTCTTGAGAAAGAAAACAAGAAATACAATCCCTATGGACAGTCCTACTAGATACCATCCCAAGCGCCTTAAAAATACCATTCCGTATTAAAAAATTAGAAAGTTAATATCATTATAGGTGAGGCCAAACCAGTCGCCTACAGATTTATTGGTTAGGATGCCATGATACATGTACAACCCATTTCGCAAACCTTTGTCAAATCGTAACGAGTTTTCCAATCCACCATCTTCACCAATTTTCAGCAAATAGGGTGTAAAGATATTACTTATGGAAATACTGGAGGTCCTTGGGTAACGGGACGGGATATTGGGAACCCCATAATGGATTACGTCAAACTTTTCTACAGTGGGTTTGTCATGGCTGGTCACTTCCGTGGTTTCAAAACAGCCGCCCATGTCTATGCTGACATCAATAATCACAGCGCCCTTTTTCATGTTCTCTACCATAGAACTTGAAACCACAATTGGGGAACGGTCCTTTCCCCGGGCCGCTCCGATGGCCACATCACAGCGTTTCAATGCCTTTAATAAATTCTTGGGCTGGATGGTGGAGGTGTAAACTGTTTGATTAAGATTGGTCTGTATATTCCTTAGTTTGGTGATGGAATTGTCAAATACCTTAATGTTGGCTCCTAGACCCAAGGCCGACCGCGCCGCAAATTCACCCACCGTTCCTGCGCCAATGATCACGACTTCCACAGGGGGAACACCACTAATATTTCCGAACATGAGTCCATTGCCCTTGTTGGTGGTGGCCATCAACTCGGATGCAATTAAGATGGAAGAAATTCCAGCAATCTCACTAAGGGATCTAACGGCTGGGTACTTCCCGTCCTCATCCCGGATGTACTCAAATGCAATAGCAGTCAATCTTTTCTTGGCCAAGGTTTCAAAGTATTCCTTGGATTGTGTCTTAATTTGTAAAGCAGAAATAACAATGGTCTGTGGATTGATCAAGTCAATTTCCGAAAGGGTGGGGGGTTCCACCTTGAGAATAATGGGACAGGAAAAAACCTTTTTGGTGTCCCGGCTAATTTCTGCACCAGCTTCTGTGTAATCTGCATCCGTAAAGTTGGCACCTTCCCCTGCTCCTGACTCAATAAGTACCCTATGTCCATGAGCAGATATGGCATTGACTGCATCCGGCGTAAGACAAATACGTTTTTCCTGATATTGGTTTTCTTTGGGAATACCGATAAAGAGCTCACCTTTCTGCTTGAGAATCTCTAGGGTTTCTTCTTGGGGTAAGAGTTGTTGTTTACTAAAAGGAGAGGAAGGTTGGTCCATACAATGTAAATCTGAAAGAACCGCATCGGGTTTAAAACAAATTTACATTTTTTTTGAAAGGGTGTGCTGCCGCTGTTCCAGTTTCTCGCGTTCCTTGCGCAGTTCTTCTTTCTCTTTCAAGATTTGAAGTTCCGTATCCATCGCATCCAAATCAATTCCGTGAACATGCTTGTCAATTAATTTGATACGTATAAAATAAACTACAGGGACAACTACCATTGTAATAGCAATCACATAGAAAACCTCGTTTTCATCAACCCTTTCAGAATTGTTACTGACAGCGCTGAACAGTTGAAAACTGTACATGGAAATTGGAATCAAAATCGCATGGTACCACCATTGTACCATATGACCAATAAAATTAGAGGAATTGTTTTTAATAGGTAATACCAAACTGCGGTTCGTGCGTCCGCAAAACCATTGGAAGTAATCTCAAAAAAAAGAAAATCCAAAGAATCAGTATCGTTAGGTAAATATTTATAGGAATAAAACAGAACGGGGGACAATGCTATAATAAGTGTAATAAGCCCCTCAACAATCAATCTTTTCCGTACATTCTTGTCATTGCGCATACCCATATAACTGAATAAGCTAGATTTTATTGTACAAAAAACCCCTCCGAAGAGGGGTTAAAAGAAATGACTTTTATTTTACACTTCTTAATGTTTGCCTATTTTTTTCTTTTCTACATTAACCGTCTGATCTTGGTCAACGTCAATAACGTTGGTAGAAACAGCAGTCATTGCTAAGAAAGCAATTGCAAGCACTCCAAAAAATAATCTTTTAGTGTTCATCGTAAAAGAGTTTTTGGTTAATAAATGAATTCATTTCAATAACAAATGTAGGAAAAATTACTTACCCACGATGCATTTCATCGATAAAAATTGCATTTAATCCAAAAAAGGGAACTTTTTACCGAATTCGATACCGTTTATCGAAATGTTCAAATAAGGTAGATGAATTAATGTTTACTCCAGACTAAACTCGATTGAACGGGTGTTTTCATCGATAAAGTGTAAGTAAATGGATACAGCTTGGGTAGGCAACAAGGAGCTTACTTTCTCAGGCCATTCCATAAATAGCCAAGCTTCCGAAGACAGATAGTCCTCCAGACCCAGATCCAACGCTTCTGCTTCATTTTCAATTCGGTAAAAATCAAAATGGTATCCCAATAGCAGACCCTGTAGATCATGGTATTCGTTTACCAAACCAAAAGTTGGGCTACTGGCCTCATCAACCCCATCCAAATTTTTAACCAAGGCCCTGATCAATGTAGTTTTACCCGCTCCCATTTCACCATAAAAAAGAAGTGTCTTATGTGGAACCGTGTCCAAAATGGTTTGGGCCACCTGATCAATTTCCGATAACTGAAAGGTACGTTTCAAACTGTGTTATTTTGGATCCAAAACTACAAAAGGAACGATCATTTCTTCCAAAGAAACTCCCCCATGTTGATAGGTGTTCCTGTAATAACTTACATAGTGGTTGTAGTTATTGGGATATGCGAAGAACATATCATTTTTGGCAAAAATGAAACAGCTGCTCAAGTTTATATTGGGAAGATGTATGTCTTGCGGATTTCTTGAAGCCAAGACTTCCTTATTATTATAGGTAAGACTTCTTCCAGTTTTGTATCTGAGGTTTAAACTGGTGGCTTTGTCCCCAATAACTTTGGAAGGTTGTTTTACATTGATGGTTCCGTGATCGGTGGTCAAAATGAGCTTCATGCCTAGGGATTGCGCTTGTTGCACAATGTCCAACAAAGGTGAATTTTTAAACCAGCTCAAGGTCAACGAGCGGTAGGCCTTGTCGTTGGCAGCCAGTTCCTTAATCACTTCCATTTCTGTTTTGGAATGGGAAAGCATGTCCACAAAATTGTAAACCAGTACAGTGAGGTCATTGTCTTTTTGGGATTTAAAATTCTGCGCCAATTGCTTCCCCTGTCTCAGGTTGCTGATTTTATGGTATTCCCATTTGATATCCATACCCAGTCTTTTTAGTTGGGCACCAAGGAACTCCGCTTCAAACAAATTTTTGCCTCCTTCATCCGTATCGTTTTTCCACCAATCCGGATGTCTTTTTTCCATATCCAAGGGCATCAATCCCGAAAAGATGGCGTTTCTGGCATACTGCGTGGCAGTGGGCAAGATACTGCAATAGGAGCTCTCTTGTTTTTTCTTATAGTGAACGGCCAAGGTTTCTTCAAAGGCCAGCCATTGATCATATCTAAGGTTGTCAATAACAACCAAAAGGGTTTTCTGGTTTTCAATCTCAGGTTGAATCTTTTTTCTGAACAAGGTGTGCGACATGGTTGGGCCATCTCCATCCTTGAACCAATCCTGATAGTTTTTGTCCACAAACTTGCTGAATTGGGAATTGGCCTCTACCTTTTGGGATTCCAAAATTTCAAACATTCCTGAATCTTCAATTTCTTCTAACTGAAGTTCCCAATAAATGAGTTTTTTGTACAGTTCTACCCATTCGTCATAGCTGTTCACCATGGACAAGTCCATTGCAATTTTCCGAAATTCTTGCTGGTAATTTGCTGTGGTTTTTTCAGAGACCAGTCTGGAGTTGTCCAAACTCTTTTTAAGTGAAAGTAAAATTTGATTTGGATTAACCGGCTTAATCAAATAATCTGCAATTTTTGACCCAATGGCTTCATCCATAATATACTCCTCTTCACTTTTGGTAATCATGACCACAGGGATGGAGGCGTCGTATTTTTTTATCTCGTTCAGGGTTTCCAGACCAGAGATGCCTGGCATGTTCTCGTCCAGAAAAACAATGTCAAAAAAAGTATTTCGTATCTCCTCCAGCGCATCTTGTCCGCTTTGGCTGGTCACTACTTTGTAGCCCTTGTTTTCAAGAAAAAGGATATGGGGTTTTAATAGGTCAATTTCATCATCGACCCATAGAATTGTGATCTTGTTCATATAGTGGTTATCTTTGCGGAATTAAACACAAAGCCCTTGGTACAGACCAATAAGCTCAAAGTATTTAACGATCCAATTTACGGTTTTATTGGAACTCCCAATGAACTTATTTTTGAGCTGATCGCCCATCCATATTTTCAACGATTGCGTAGAATTTCCCAAATGGGGATGTCCTATCTGGTTTATCCTGGTGCGCACCATACCCGATTTCACCATGCCCTGGGGAGTATGCATTTAATGACCAAGGCCATTCAGACCTTGCGTTGGAAAAATATTGAAATCAGCAAGGAAGAGGAAACGGGTTTGCTCTGTGCTATTTTGCTTCATGATATAGGACATGGCCCATTTTCACATGCTTTGGAGGGATTTGTGGTTCCCGGCCTCCAGCATGAACAGCTGTCCCTGAAATTCATGACGGCTTTGAACAAGGAATTTGATGGGCAATTGGATATGGGCATTTCTATATTCAAAGGAGAATATCCTAGGCCATTTTTAAATCAATTGGTGTCTAGTCAGTTGGATATGGATCGTTTGGACTATTTGAAACGCGACAGTTTCTATTCCGGGGTTACCGAAGGCAACATCAATTCCGAACGTTTAATCTCAATGTTGAACGTGGTGGATGGGAATTTGGTGGTTGAAGAAAAGGGGATCTATGCGGTGGAGAAGTTCCTTATGGCCCGAAGATTTATGTATTGGCAGGTGTACTTGCATAAAACAGGACTTTGTGCGGAACAAATGTTGATTCGGATTATGCAGCGAGCCAGAAAGTTGGTCAATGAAGGTAATGTATTGGAGGGAAGTGAAGCCTTTCTGTTTTTCTTAAAAGGTATTTCGGGAACGTCAATTCCAGCCACGACATTAAACAAGTTTGCCCAGCTGGATGACGTGGACGTGGTATCAGCCATCAAATCGTGGCAACAACATTCAGATGTAGTACTGTCCAAACTTTGCCAAATGGTATTGAACAGAAATCTGTTGAATGTAAAAATCAAAAATCGGCCCATTGCTCCGGAGAAACTGGGAGATAAATTGGAACAGGTACGAAATGAATTGGGGTTATCAGCATCAGATGCAACCTGTTTTGTGTTCACAGGAGAGATATCAAACAAGGCGTATAGTGGGAATCATCAAGCCATTAGCATCTTAAAGAAAAATGGCAAAGTCACCGATGTGCTAAAGGAATCGGACCAACTTAGCTTAAAGGCCTTATCCAAGACAGTGACCAAATATTACTGCTGCTATCCCAAACAAGCCGTTTAACAAATTTTGTTACTTTTGCAGAAATGAAATTTACAGCCACCCAAATTGCCGGAATTTTAGAGGGAGAAGTTGAGGGTAATCCTCAAATTGCTGTCCACAAATTATCTAAAATAGAAGAGGGGGAAAAGGGTTCTTTGACCTTCTTGGCCAATCCAAAGTACACCTCCTATATATACTCTACCAAGGCTTCCATTACCATTGTAAATAAAGATTTTATCCCAGAGCAGGATTTATCAACCACTCTTATTAAGGTGGATGATGCCTATAAATCCTTTTCGAAGCTGTTGGAATACTATAATCAGGTAAAGAATAACAAGGTAGGGATTGAAAGCCCTTGTTTTATTTCTGAGTCTGCTTCCTATGGGGAAGGTTTTTATTTTGGGGCCTTTTCCTATTTGGGAAACAACGTAAAAATAGGCAAGGATGTGAAAATATACCCCAATGTATACATTGGCGACAATGTTACCATGGGAGACAACGTATTTGTTTTTGCCGGGGCAAAGATTTATTCAGAATCCATTATTGGAGACAATTGTGTAATCCACAGTGGGGCCATTATCGGTGCGGATGGGTTTGGGTTTACACCTAACTCCAATGGCGAATACAGCAAGGTTCCCCAGACCGGAAATGTTGTTCTGGAGGATAACGTGGATGTGGGTGCTGGTACCACCATAGACCGAGCCACTTTAGGTTCAACCATACTTCGGAAAGGAGTGAAGTTGGACAATCAAATACAAATAGCACACAATGTTGAAATTGGTGAGAACACTGCAATTGCTGCCCAAACGGGAGTTGCCGGTTCCACTAAAATAGGAAAGAACTGCCTTATTGGAGGGCAAGTAGGAATTGTGGGCCACATCACTATCGGTGATCGCGTAAAAATTCAAGCGCAATCTGGAATTGGACGCAACATCAAGGATGACGAAGTTCTCCAAGGATCCCCTGCCTTGAATTATGGCGATTACAATAAATCTTATGTACACTTTAAGAATTTGCCGAAACTGGTAAATCAAATCTCCAACTTAGAAAAAAAAATTGACAGTGAGCAAGACTAGCGTAAAGCAGCGCACTATAAAAGACAAGGTTACCCTGAAAGGTGTAGGCTTGCATACCGGGGAGGATGTAACAATGACCTTCGTTCCCGCCAAGGAAAACCATGGATTTGCCTTTAAACGCGTTGACCTCGAAGGTGAGCCCATCATTGAGGCCGATGCCAACTATGTGGTAAACACACAGCGAGGTACCAACTTGGAAAAAAATGGGGTCAAGATCCAAACTTCTGAACATGTGCTTGCCGCCTTGGTTGGTTTGGACGTTGACAATATCCTAATAGAACTGGATGCACCAGAACCCCCAATCATGGATGGTTCTTCCAAATTCTTTGTTGAGGCATTGGAAGAAGCTGGTATTGTAGAGCAGGAGCAGAATCGTGAGGAGTATGTTGTAAAAGATGTAATTTCTTATAAGGATGAGGCAACCGGAAGCGAGATTACGGTGATTCCGGCTGAGGAATACAAAATTACCACTATGGTAGATTTTGGAACCAAAGTATTGGGAACCCAAAATGCCACCTTGCAGCATATTTGCGATTTTAAGGAAGAAATTGCAGATGCCCGTACCTTTAGCTTTCTTCACGAACTTGAAATGCTCTTGGAGCATGGTTTGATCAAGGGTGGAGATTTGAACAATGCCATTGTTTATGTGGACAAGGAGATTTCTGAATCCACCATGAAAAAATTGGAAAAGGCGTTCAATAAAGAAAAACTTTCGGTTAAACCCAATGGAATTCTTGATAATTTAACCCTACATCACCCAAACGAGGCAGCAAGACATAAACTGCTGGATGTAGTAGGGGATTTGGCTTTGGCCGGAACTCGAATTAGAGGTAAGGTTATTGCCAACAAACCAGGTCATTTTGTAAATACCCAATTTGCCAAAAAACTTCAGAAAATAATAAAGCAGGAACGTCGAAATTATGTCCCCGATGTGGATTTGAGTGCACCTCCCGTAAAGGATGTGAACCAGATTATGGATATGCTCCCACACAGGCCACCGTTTTTGCTGGTTGACAAGATTTTGGAATTATCCGAGGAGCATGTGATTGGGTTGAAGAACGTTACTATGAACGAGCCCTTTTTTGTTGGGCACTTTCCAGGAGCACCGGTAATGCCAGGAGTTTTACAGATTGAGGCCATGGCCCAAACTGGAGGTATTTTGGTGCTGAGTACAGTTCCTGACCCGGAAAATTATCTTACATATCTATTGAAAATCGATAACGTTCGATATAAACATCAGGTAGTGCCAGGGGATACGCTTATCTTTAAGTTGGACCTTTTATCTCCAATCCGAAGGGGTATCTGTCAGATGGTAGGAAGGGCCTATGCCAACGGTAGGTTGGTTTCGGAAGCTGAAATAATGGCTCAAATCACTAAAGTAAAGGGAGAATAATATGAATCAACCGCTGGCTTATGTCCATCCGGGGGCTAAAATTGCCAAGAATGTGGTAATTGAACCCTTCACCACTATACATAATAATGTAACCATAGGCGAAGGAACCTGGATCGGTTCCAACGTGACTATAATGGAAGGAGCACGTATTGGTAAAAACTGCAATATTTTTCCTGGAGCGGTTATTTCTGCCACTCCCCAAGACTTAAAATATCAAGGGGAAGAAACTACAGTTCACATAGGTGATAATACAACCATTAGGGAATGCGCTACCATTAATAAAGGTACTGCAGACCGAATGAAGACGGTCATTGGCAACAATTGCCTAATCATGGCGTATTGTCATATTGCGCACGATTGTTTTATTGGGGATAACTGCATTTTCAGTAACAATTCCACTTTGGCCGGTCACGTGACCATAGGCACCAATGTAGTTTTGGCCGGAATGGTGGCCGTACATCAATTCGTTTCCATAGGAAACCACGCTTTTGTTACTGGTGGTTCGTTGGTAAGAAAGGATGTGCCACCTTATGTAAAAGCCGCGAGGGAACCTTTATCCTATGTGGGTATAAATTCCATTGGGCTGCGCAGACGCGGATTTACATCGGATAAAATCAGGGAAATCCAGAATGTATATAGGATTCTTTATCAGCAAAATTATAACAACACTCAAGCCGCTTCAATCATAGAGGCTGAAATGGTGGCCACCCCTGAACGGGATGAAATACTTCAATTTATAAGAGATTCCCAACGAGGAATTATGAAAGGATACTTTAGTTCAAATTAAGATTATGGCAAATACATCCGATATACGAAAAGGACTGTGCATAAAATACAATCATGATATCTTCAAGATTGTGGAATTTCTTCATGTGAAACCTGGAAAGGGTCCCGCTTTCGTGAGAACAAAACTCAAAAGTGTCACAACTGGCAAAGTGATTGATAATACGTTTTCTGCAGGACATAAAATAGAAGACGTTAGGGTGGAGACGCGTTCCTATCAGTACCTTTATGCCGAGGGAGATACTTTTCATTTTATGAATACGGATGATTACAACCAGATTTCATTGGAGAAAAGTTCCTTGGATGCTCCAGATTTGTTGAAAGAAGGCGAAGTGGTAACCATCCTGTTCAACACGGAGGATAGCATGCCACTTTCTGTGGAAATGCCAGCCAGTGTTATTTTGGAAGTGACCCACACAGAACCGGGAGTAAAAGGTAATACCGCCACCAACGCCACAAAGCCTGCCACGGTTGAAACCGGAGCGCGTATCAATGTCCCCCTGTTCATTAACGAAGGGGATAAAATCAAAGTGGACACAGAAAAAGGCAACTACCAAGAGCGGGTAAAAGAGTAATACGGAATGAAATTTCCTAGAACCTATAGCTTAAAGGAAATATCAGAATTAATTGATGCCAAATTTGTGGGAAGTGAAGACTTTCCGGTATTGGGCATGAATGAAATTCACGTGGTGGAGGAAGGTGACATTGTATTTGTGGATCACCCAAAGTACTACGACAAAGCTTTGGCTTGCAAAGCATCGGTGGTCTTGATCAATAAAGAGGTGGAATGTCCAGAAGGTAAGGCCCTTTTAATTTCGGATAATCCGTTCAGTGATTTTAACAAGCTTACCCAACATTTTTCGCCATTTATTGCAGCAAGTTCTGCTATAGCTGATTCTGCCGAAATAGGAGAAGGTACCGTAATTCAACCCAACGTATTTGTAGGGAACAATGTAAAAATTGGTAAAAACTGTTTGATACACGCCAATGTTTCCATTTACGATAATTGCCTTATTGGAGATAATGTAATCATACATAGTGGTACCGTCTTGGGATCGGATGCTTTTTATTACAAGAAGAGGGAAGAAGGGTTTGAGCGGTTGTTATCCAGCGGAAGGGTAGTTGTTGAAGACAATGTGGATATTGGCGCATCCTGCACTATAGACCGGGGAGTTACCGGAGATACCACTATTAAGGAATGGACCAAGTTGGACAATCAAATACAAATAGGGCATGATACCATAATCGGTAGAAAGTGTCAAATTGCTTCACATACGGGCATCGCTGGCTGTGTGGTGCTCGAGGATGAAGTAGTTCTTTGGGGACAAGTTGGTGTTATTAGTGCCATTACCATTGGAAAAGGAGCTGTGGTATATGCACAATCTGGAGTGGCCAAAAGTTTAGAGGGTGGAAAGGCCTATTTTGGTAGTCCGGCTGAGGAAGCACGAACTAAAATGAAGGAAATAGCCACGCTAAAAAACCTTCCATCACTGCTAAAAAAGATAACAGGAAATAGCTAATAAAATACTTTAACTTTTAGCACCAATGACATACTTTTGTCGAGGCTAACAAATATAAAATATGAGTGTCCTAGTAAATAAAGATTCAAAAATTATTGTCCAAGGCTTCACAGGAAGTGAAGGAACCTTCCATGCAGGTCAAATGATTGAGTATGGAACCAATGTTGTAGGAGGGGTTACCCCTGGAAAAGGTGGTCAGGAACATTTGGGCAAACCTGTTTTCAATACCGTGGAAGATGCGGTTACGAAAGTAGGAGCGGACACGAGCATCATATTTGTACCCCCAGCGTTTGCTGCTGATGCGATCATGGAAGCTGCGAGTGCCGGAATAAAGGTGATTATTACCATCACAGAAGGCATCCCGGTTGCAGATATGGTAAAAGCCAATGACTATATCAAAGAATTGGATTGTACTTTAGTAGGGCCCAATTGCCCAGGAGTTATCACTCCTGAGGAAGCCAAAGTTGGCATCATGCCCGGGTTTGTGTTTAAAAAAGGAAACGTCGGAATTGTTTCCAAGTCCGGTACGTTAACCTATGAAGCTGCTGATCAGGTAGTTCGCCAAGGATTGGGTATTACTACGGCCATTGGTATTGGAGGAGACCCCATTATCGGAACCACAACCAAAGAAGCAGTTGAGCTTTTGATCAATGACCCAGATACAGAATGTGTAGTGATGATCGGGGAGATTGGTGGTCAGTTGGAAGCTGACGCTGCCCAATGGTATAAGGAAAGCGGAAGCTCGAAACCCATAGTTGGTTTCATTGCTGGTGAAACCGCTCCTGCTGGTAGAACCATGGGGCATGCTGGTGCTATAGTTGGAGGTAGTGATGACACTGCGCAGGCCAAGAAAAGAATAATGCGGGAATGTGGAATCCATGTTGTGGATTCTCCGGCTGAGATTGGCGTAAAGGTCAAGGAAGTTGTTGGATAATCCAACCGTTAAAACTATTGTAAATCCCGTTTCTAACGGGATTTTTTTTCGCTAAAACCTAAAACAAAAACTATATTTGAATATCAACCATTCAAACTAACTTGGAATATTATGAAACTATTGGAAGGCAAAAATGTCATCATTACCGGAGCAAGCAGAGGAATAGGTAAAGGAATAGCTGAGGTGTTTGGCAAAGCTGGCGCCAATGTAGCTTTTACATATAGCTCCAGTGAAGCTCCTGCGTTGGAACTGGAAAAGGAATTATCTGCCATGGGAGTTAAGGCGAAGGCCTATAAAAGTAATGCAGCTAGTTTTGAGGAGTCCCAAGAGTTAGTGGCTAAGGTCTTGGAAGATTTTGGGGGAATCGATGTGCTGATCAACAATGCAGGTATCACTAAGGATAAGCTGTTGATGCGAATGGGAGAAGAAGATTTTGATACGGTGATTGAGATCAATTTGAAATCGGTGTATAATATGACTAAGGCGGTGCAACGCACAATGCTTAAGCAACGCCAAGGCTCCATCATCAATATGAGCAGCGTTGTTGGGGTAAAAGGCAACGCTGGACAGGCAAACTACGCCGCTTCAAAAGCAGGAATGATTGGTTTTACAAAATCCGTTGCTTTGGAGCTTGGATCTCGAAATATCCGCTGCAATGCTATAGCCCCAGGTTTTATTGAAACCGAAATGACAGGCAAGTTGGATGAAAAAATGGTGCAAGAGTGGAGAGATGCCATCCCTTTAAAACGGGGGGGTAATCCAGAAGATGTCGCCAATGCCTGTTTGTTTTTAGCTTCGGACTTATCAGCTTATGTTACCGGTCAGGTGCTCAATGTGGATGGGGGGATGCTAACCTAAATTGAATGGAAATACGAACGGTACTACTGATACTCCTAGCGGCCATTGTCGCCCTTACCATCGTATTTTATCAATACTTCCATAAAAATCCCAGGAAAGGATTTCAAAGAATTATTTTGGCCTCCTTGCGATTTTTGACTCTTTTTTGTGCCCTATTATTATTAATTAACCCTCAATTTGTTAAGCGTGATTATTTTGTTGAGAAAAGCAAGCTGGTGCTATTAGTGGACGAATCATTGTCCATGGATACACGTACAGATCAAGCTGGTATTCAGGAACATTTGAATGTCTTGGCCCATAATGACGCGGTGCAAACAAGGTTTGAAATCCACGAATACGGTTTCGGAAATGGGGTAAATCCATTGGACTCCGTTCAATTTAATCAGAACAATACGGATATATACAAGGCACTTACCGATATAAATGAAATTTTTGGGAACCATCCCAAGTCCATACTGTTATTTACTGATGGCAATCAAACATTGGGTAGGGATTATGAATACCTTGATTTAAACAACAATAGTACGGTTCACGCTGTAGTAATTGGAGATACGACCCAGTACGAAGATTTGTCCGTTAGGTTGATCAATACCAATACCTATGCTTTTTTGAAAAACAAGTTTCCTTTGGAAGCACAATTGGAATATAGGGGAAACCGGGAAGTTACCAAATCCGTGTCGGTGCTGATGGATGGAAAAACAGTTCACCGAGAAAACATACAATTTTCAGGTTCAAAACGCAGTCAAACACTTAATACTTTAATTGAGGCTCAAAGTGTAGGTGTGAAGCCGTTGCGCGTACATGTGGAACCACTTCAAAACGAGCGGAATTCCTTCAATAATATGAAGGAGACAGCTATTGAAATTATTGATGAAAAAACCAAAATAGGGATTGTTTCGGACGTACTGCACCCGGACATTGGTGCGCTTAAAAAATCAATTGAAACCAACGAACAGCGAACGGTGGTGTTATTGAAACCTACGGATAGTGCTGAAAAATTCAATGATGTGGGACTTTTTATTTTGTATCAACCCACCCGTAGGTTCAAAAATGTTTACGAGCGTATAGATCAAATTGGGGCCAACAAATTTACTATTGCCGGACGTAAAACAGATTGGCTTTTTTTAAATCAAATACAGAGTAGTTTTTTTAAAGAACGGCTAAATCAAACCGAAGAGATAATCCCGGCATTGAACAATGGCTTTAGCTTATTTGGATTGGGCAATTTTTCTGTCCAGGGATACCCCCCATTGGAAGGGCAATTGGGAGACATCGAATTCAAAAAAGAATCCGAAACTCTTTTGTTTCAACGCATTCGTGGGGTTGATTTGGATGCGCCATTGTTTTCCATTCTTACCGAAGGGAAGCAACGGGAAGCTATTCTATTTGGTGAAAACCTTTGGAGATGGAGAGCTCAAAACTATCGGAACAATCAGAATTTTGAGGATTTCGATGCTTTGATAAGCAAGCTAATGGTGTATTTATCCAGTAATAGTGGAAGAAATAGGTTAGAGTTGGATTATGACAGGGTTTTTGATGACGCGAGTCTAGCCAAAGTCAGGGCTTCTTATTATGATGAGAGCTATACTTTTGATTCTGCGGCCAGTTTGAAGATAAGCATACAGGCCAAGGAAAATGATTTTTCACGTGAAGCTCCATTATTGCTTAAAGGCTCTTATTACGAAACAGACCTGAGTGACCTCCAAGCGGGCGAATATGATTTTACCGTTACTGAGGAAAGTGAAAACCTCAAAAGGTCTGGTAGTTTTAAGATTCTTGATTTCAATCCGGAAAAACAAACATATTCTTCAAATTTTGCTAAGCTTCAACGCTTGGCTCAAAACAATAATGGAAACGCCTATCTACCCGACCAAATGAATGAATTGGCCGAAGAACTTTCCAACTCCCAACAATACACTCCAATCCAAAAGAGCACCCAAAATGTCGTATCTTTAATAGATTTTAAAGTGCTCTTAGGCATCATGGCCCTGACACTTGCTCTGGAATGGTTCATCAGAAAATACAAAGGATTAATTTAAATAAATACTAGAAATGGAAAGATTACCAAAGATTGCCCTGCCAGCTGTGGCGGCCATCATTTTTGTCATCATTATAATCTCTAAATCAGCTGTTACAATAGGCTCAGGTGAGGCTGGGGTATTATATAAAACCTTTAGTGATGGGGTAGTGACGGACAAACCCCCATTGGGCGAAGGTTTTCACCTTGTGGCACCATGGAACAGGGTTTATATTTATGAAGTACGAAGACAGGAGATATTTGAGAAAATGAAAGTGCTCTCGTCCAATGGGTTGGATATCCAGTTGGATGCATCGGCATGGTATCAGCCAAAGTATAACGAGCTTGGAAAATTGCACCAAGAAATTGGTGAAAATTACCTGCAACGAATCATATTGCCCACAATCAGATCTGCGGCCCGTAGTGTGGTTGGACGGTATACACCTGAACAGTTGTATTCCAGTAAAAGAGACGCTATTCAAGCTGAAATATTTGAGGAAACCAAAAAAATCGTTGAAACACAGCATATTCTTTTGGATGATATTCTAGTAAGGGATGTAACCTTACCACCAACCATCAAGGAAGCAATTGAGCGTAAATTGAAACAAGAGCAAGAATCTTTGGAATATGAATTTAGGTTGGTAACTGCTCAAAAGGAAGCAGAGCGTCAGAGGATTGAAGCCCAAGGTAAGGCAGATGCCAACAGAATCCTGAGTGCTTCACTAACCGATAAGATTTTACAGGATAAAGGAATTGAGGCAACCTTGAAACTATCAGAATCCCCAAATTCCAAAGTAGTAGTGGTTGGATCCAGTGGGGATGGTTTGCCCTTGATTTTGGGAAATAACTAAATCACTCTTTTTTGATAAAAAAATATATACTACTTTTGAACCCATAATGAGAAACAGAAACACACATCATCATTTTTATACTTGCCCTCAAGCGAGATAGAGATGTATTGTTGTTTTTAAAATATATTCTAACCCGTTTGAGAAATCAAACGGGTTTTGTTTTTAAGCCTGTTTGGTTCCAAACAAAACAAAAGCAAGAATGACAAAGATTAGAATCGCAGTACAAAAGAGTGGAAGGCTGAATGACGATTCCCTCAAGATTTTAAAAGATTGCGGTATTGCCATAGACAACGGCAAAGATCAGCTAAAAGCCACAGCCAGGAATTTTCCTTTGGAAGTGTTCTATCTCCGAAACGGAGACATTCCCCAATACCTAAGGGATGGGGTTGTTGACATTGCTATCATAGGAGAAAATGTACTAATCGAGAAAGGAGAGGACATTGCAGTAGTTGAAAAATTGAATTTCTCTAAATGCAGGGTCTCGCTGGCTGTTCCAAAACGAATGGACTACGAGACCGTCAAGGATTTTGAAGGGAAACGAATCGCCACTTCATATCCAAACACGGTTAAAAAATTCTTTAAATCCAAAGGAGTTTCAGCTGATTTGCACATCATCAATGGTTCCGTGGAAATTGCTCCCAACATTGGATTGGCTGATGGCATTTGTGATATTGTTTCCAGTGGCAGTACACTCTTCAAAAACAATCTCAAAGAAGTAGAGATTATTTTAAAAAGCGAGGCGGTTCTTGCGGTTTCACCAGAGATTTCAGAAGAGCGGAAAGAGATACTCGAAAGACTACAGTTTCGGATAAAATCCGTTTTACAGGCCCGTCAGAACAAATATGTCCTTTTAAACGCTCCCAATGATAAGTTGGAAAGAATCATTTCCATTTTGCCGGGAATGCGCAGCCCCACAGTTTTGCCCTTGGCTGAAGAAGGTTGGAGTTCGGTACATACAGTAATCAACAGGGACACCTTCTGGGAAGTTATTGATGAGCTAAAGCTTGCTGGAGCAGAAGGCATTTTGGTTTGCCCAATTGAAAAAATGGTAGTCTAATGGAGCGCATCGATTATCCAAACAAGGAAAGTTGGAAGCTTATTTTGGAACGACCTACCGAGTCCGTGAGTGATATTGAAGGTGTGGTAGATGCCATTTTTAGCGAAGTCAAAGAAGGAGGAGATGAGGCCATTAAAGCCTACACCCAAAAATTTGACCAAGTGGAATTGGAATCGATTTTGGTAGGTCAAAACGAAATCCAAGACGCTTTAAAAGAAGTTCCGAAACAATTACAAGATGCCATTTCCTTGGCCAAAAACAATATTGAAAAATTTCACGCGGCCCAAAAAACGGAAAGAGTTGGCATGGAAACCATGCCGGGAGTGAAGTGTTGGCAAGAAAAAAGACCTATCCAAAAAATTGGACTTTATATCCCTGGGGGAACTGCTCCGCTTTTCTCCACCATATTGATGTTGGCTGTTCCTGCGCAGCTGGCAGGTTGCAACGAAATTGTACTATGTACCCCGCCAGATAAGCAAGGAAAAATAAACCCTGCCATTCTCTATTCAGCACAATTATGTGGAGTCACCAAAATTTTCAAGGTTGGGGGTATCCAGGCTATTGCCGGAATGACCTTTGGAACAGGATCAATCCCCAAAGTGTATAAAATATTTGGACCCGGGAACCAATATGTCACGGTTGCCAAACAATTGGCCACCAAATTTGGTGTTGCTATTGATATGCCAGCAGGCCCCAGTGAGCTTTTGGTGGTTGCAGACGATTCGGCAAATGCAGCTTTTGTGGCGTCTGACTTATTGAGTCAAGCAGAGCATGGTGTGGATAGCCAGGTAATTTTGGTATCCACTTCAGACAGACTCTTGACCGAGGTTTCTGCAGAAATCAAGGAACAACTGGAAGCATTGCCCAGAAAAGACATTGCTCAGAAATCAATCGCCAACAGTAAACTGATTTTGTTGCGCAATGATGAGCAGGCATTGGAGCTGATTGACGAGTATGGGCCCGAACATTTTATTGTTTGTATGGAAAATGAGGAGTTTTATACCCGGAATGTTTCCAATGCCGGCTCGGTTTTTATTGGCAATTATACCCCGGAAAGCGCAGGCGATTATGCTTCCGGAACCAACCATACGTTACCTACCAATGGCTATGCCAAGCAATATAGTGGGGTAAATTTGGATAGTTTTATGAAGAGTATGACGTTTCAAAAAATCTCAGCGGAAGGAATCCAACAGATTGGTGGTGCCATTGAGTTGATGGCAGAAGCGGAAGGGCTTCAGGCACACAAAAATGCGGTAACACTTAGGCTAAACAGTTTAGAATGACCTCTATCTTCAACATAGAAAACTTGGTAAGGAAATCCGTGAAAGGCCTCAAACCGTATTCTTCCGCTCGTGATGAATATGTGTCTGACGGAAGTGCTATGGTTTTTCTGGATGCCAATGAAAATCCATTCGACAATGGGGTCAACAGATATCCGGACCCACAGCAGAGAAGCCTAAAAGCCTTGTTGTCTGATCAAAAAGGAGTTTCTGAACAAGGCATCTTATTGGGAAATGGTAGTGATGAAGTCCTGGATTTGATTTTTAGGGCCTTCTGTGAACCCAATCAAGACAACATTATTACCCTACCACCAACCTATGGAATGTATAAAGTATTGGCTGGCATCAATGCTGTTGAAAATAGAGAGATACTCTTGACCGAGGATTTTCAACCAGCTGTTGACCAAATATTGGGGGCTGTGGACGACAAAACCAAGTTGATATTTATCTGCTCTCCCAATAATCCAACAGGCAATGCATTTGATTCTGGAGCAATACGAGAATTGCTTGACAATTTTAGGGGTATTGTGGTTATTGACGAAGCCTATATCGACTTTTCAAAAACCAAAAGTTGGTTGGGGCAACTTGAGCAATATCCCAATTTGATTGTGACCCAGACCTTGTCCAAGGCATATGGCATGGCGGGTATTAGGCTAGGGGTCTGCTACGCTTCAGAAGAAATTATTACCATTCTGAACAAAATCAAACCTCCTTACAATGTCAATCAATTGACCCAGGAAAAAGCCTTTGCTAGGGTTTCGGACACATCCGTTGTTGCGAATGAGGTAAATCAGATTCTTAAAGAACGTGATGCTCTTGAAAATGCATTGGAGGAATTGGACTTTGTGCAAAAAATATACCCTTCGAATGCTAATTTTCTATTGGTAAAAGTGGATGATGCCAATAAAAGATATGATGAGCTTATTCAAAATAGGGTGGTGGTCCGCAATAGGAGCAATCAGCCCTTGTGTGCTAATACGCTTCGGTTGACCGTGGGTACCCCGGAGGAAAATAAAAAGTTGATAGCCACCTTAAAACAGTTACAATAATGGGAAAGAAAGTGCTATTTATAGATCGGGACGGGACCATCATCAAAGAGACCGTGGACGAACAGATTGATGCCTTTGAGAAAATGATATTCTACCCCAAGGCGTTTACTTTTTTGGGTAAAATTGCCAAAGAATTTGACTATGAATTGGTGATGATCACCAATCAGGATGGGCTGGGGACAGAAGTATTTCCCGAGGACACCTTTTGGCCTGTGCACAATTTTATCCTGAAATCTTTTGAAAACGAAGGAGTAGTCTTTGATGAAATTTTTATCGACCGGACTTTCCCCAAAGATAATGCAGATACTAGAAAACCTGGAACTGCTTTACTGACAGCATATTTTTCCGATGCTTATGATTTGGGTAATTCCTTTGTTATTGGAGATCGTTTGACCGATGTTGAACTAGCTAAAAATCTGGGAGCTAAAGGAATTTTTGTTAATGACGATACACAATTGGGCACTTCAGAAATTACGGTAAAACAGGAAGAACTTGAGGATTACATTGCTTTGGAAACCAATGATTGGGAGAAGATTTATGAGTTTTTGAAACTGAGCAATCGAACCGCGGAAATAACTCGAAAGACGAATGAAACGGACATTAGGATAAAACTAAACTTGGACGGAACTGGTAAAAGTAACATAGCTACAGGACTTTCCTTTTTTGATCATATGTTGGACCAATTGGCACGTCATGGTCAAATGGACTTGGATATCAAAGTTGATGGTGATCTGCACGTAGATGAACACCACACCATTGAAGATACTGGGATTGCACTGGGGGAAGTCTTCTACGAAGCCTTGGGCAATAAACTGGGTATAGAACGCTATGGTTTCTGTTTACCCATGGATGATTGCCTTGCCCAGGTAGCCATTGATTTTGGAGGACGAAATTGGTTGGTATGGGAAGCCGAGTTTAAACGCGAAAAAGTGGGAGATATGCCCACAGAAATGTTCCACCATTTCTTTAAATCGTTTACAGACGGTGCCAAGGCCAATTTGAATGTTAAAGCTGAAGGAACCAACGAACACCATAAGATTGAGGCCATTTATAAAGCATTTGCCAAGGCTATAAAAATGGCTGTAAAAAGAGATGTGGAGAAAATGGTGCTCCCGTCAACCAAGGGAATGCTATAGGTTGGATGATTGTGGAAGGATGGTCAACACATGGAATTCTATGGAAAGTGAATTCGTCCAAGTCGAGAAATTAGTGTCAAACCATTAAGAAGTTGAGAGAGAAAAAATGAAACTTGTCATACTTGATTATGGAGCTGGAAATATCCAAAGCATAAAATTTGCTATTAGACGCCTAGGCCACGACGCCATTTTAACGGATAAGGTAGATGAGATCCTAACCGCGGACAAGGTAATTTTCCCTGGAGTGGGAGAAGCCAGTTCAGCAATGGAAAAATTGCGTTCCAGTGGATTGGATAAAATCATTCCAGGATTGAAACAACCCGTTTTGGGAATTTGTCTGGGAATGCAATTGATGTGTAATTCTTCCGAGGAAGGCGACACCGGCGGATTGGGCATTTTTGATTTGGATGTGGTACGATTCCCAAACTCGGTCAAGGTTCCACAGATAGGATGGAATCAAATTGAAGGTCTGAAATCTGACCTCTTTAGTGGAATTCCTGAAAAGTCCCATATTTATTTGGTGCATAGTTTTTATGCCCCACTGGGAGCTAATACCATTGCATCCAGTGAATATGCTTTGAACTATAGTGCTGCGCTGCAAAAAGATAATTTTTATGGAGTGCAATTTCACCCTGAAAAGAGCAGTGATGTTGGAAGTTTGATCTTGGAAAATTTTTTAGAAACCATCTGATATGACCTATTATATATCATCGGATAAGCAGCGATTGGACATAGACAAAGTGCACCAGGCCATTAAGGCATCCTATTGGGGAAATTACAGATCTATGGAAATGACCAAGACTACCATAGAACAATCCATGTGCTTTGGAGTGTATTCCGAAATGGAGGGGCAGCTTGGTTTTGCCCGGGTATTGACGGACCATGTGGTTTTTGCTTACATCATGGATGTAATCATATTTGAGCCTTATCAGGGTAAGGGATTGGGTAAAAAGTTGATTCAGTATATACTGGACCAGCCGGAAATTAACAAAGTTCATACAGTGGCACTAAAGACAAAGGATGCCCATAAGCTCTATGATACCTTTGGATTCCAGAAAGTAGGGGATTCGGATATGTGGATGGCCATGGACAAGGCAAAATACAATTGAAAATGAGACTTATTCCAGCTATAGATATCATTGACGGAAAGTGCGTTAGACTCTCCAAAGGGGATTATGACACCAAAAAGGTGTATAACGAACATCCTTTGGAGGTTGCCAAAGCTTTTGAAGATCACGGAATTCAATTTTTGCATTTGGTGGACTTGGATGGCGCCAAATCCAAACATATTGTCAATCACAAGGTTTTGGAAACTATCGCTTCAAAAACCAACTTAAAGATTGATTTTGGCGGAGGACTAAAGTCAGACGAGGATTTACATATTGCCTTTGAGTCTGGAGCAAACCAGATAACTGGAGGAAGTATAGCAGTCAAAGACAAAGAAGTATTTACAGCTTGGTTACAGAAATTCGGCTCGGCCAAAATTATTTTGGGTGCCGATGCCAAGGACGAGAAGGTGGCGGTATCTGGCTGGCAGGAAGAATCCGACCAATCTTTGATACCATTTATCCAATCGTATCAGAAAAAAGGAATTGCGTATGTCATCTGCACCGATATTAGCAAGGATGGTATGTTGGAAGGCCCAGCTTTTGATTTGTACCAAAAGATTTTGGACAAAACCAAAAAGGTGGAGACCAGAATCAGTGGAAGTGGGGTGGAGGATATAGAGATTCCCGGAATTCATTTGATTGCGAGCGGAGGTATTTCGGCTTATGAAGAACTTCCAAAATTGGCGGCCCTTGGCTGTGAGGGAACCATTATTGGTAAGGCTATATATGAAAATAAAATCAGTTTAAAACAACTGGAAAAATACATTTTGGAACATGGAGTCAACTAATCAATTGCAAAACGAAGTGATTCA
This sequence comes from Flagellimonas algicola, assembly GCF_005937185.1. Taxonomy (GTDB): domain Bacteria; phylum Bacteroidota; class Bacteroidia; order Flavobacteriales; family Flavobacteriaceae; genus Flagellimonas; species Flagellimonas algicola. The sequence goes on from NZ_VCNI01000001.1 coordinate 551,828, forward strand.
AAATGCAATGTATCGTATGGATGAAAGTTTGCGCATGGTCAAAATCTGTTTGGACAAGCTTTCAGAAGATGTGATTTGGAAAAAACCCAATACATCAACCAATAGCATTGGTAATTTGATACTGCATTTATGCGGAAACATTACACAATACGGCATCGCATCTTTGAGAGGATTGGACGACAATAGAAATAGGGATGCGGAATTCTCTGCTTTTGAAGGATATAACAAAACCGAATTATACCAGAAGCTTTTGGATACGGTTGAAGGTGCAAAAAAGGCTTTTCAAGAAGTGTCTTTGGAAGAGTTGATACGAAAGCGCTCCGTTCAGGGATTTGAATTCTCAGGAGTTGGGAATATCATTCATGTAGTGGAACACTTTTCATATCATACTGGACAGATTGCGCTGTGGACCAAGATGTTGAACAATGCAGATTTAAGATTCTATGATGGGGTGGATTTGAATATAAAGAATGAGGAATAAGAACGAAATTTAGGTGACGAAAAGATATGCTTACAAAACGAATCATTCCATGCCTTGATATTAAAGACGGACGTACCGTGAAAGGCGTAAACTTTGTGGATCTTAGGGATGCTGGTGACCCGGTTGAATTGGCAGCAATTTATGCCCAAGAAGGCGCTGACGAGCTGGTTTTTCTGGATATTTCCGCAACGGAGGAGAAAAGAAAAACCTTGGCTGAATTGGTGTATCACGTGGGGGAGAAAGTAAATATACCGTTCACTGTTGGGGGTGGAATTTCCTCAGTGGAAGACGTGGACATATTGCTCAAAAATGGAGCGGATAAGGTTTCCATAAATTCTTCAGCAGTCAAAAGGCCAGAACTGATCAATGAATTGGTAAGTAAATTTGGATCGCAATGTATTGTTGTGGCCATAGATGCCAAACAGATTGATGATCAGTGGAAAGTGCACTTGGTAGGAGGAAAGGTGCCTACTGAAATAGATCTGTTCCAATGGGCCAAAGAGGTGGAGCAGCGTGGTGCAGGAGAAATCCTGTTCACTTCTATGGATCACGATGGCACCAAGAATGGATTTGCCAATGAAGCCTTGGCCCAATTGTCAGCATTGGTTAACATCCCGGTGATTGCCTCAGGGGGTGCAGGAAGTATTTCCCATTTTACGGATACCTTCACCGCGGGAAAAGCGGATGCAGCTTTAGCGGCTAGCATCTTTCACTTTAAGGAAATAAGTATTAAAGAATTAAAATCAGAACTTAGGGAAGAAGGCATTCCTGTACGATTATAACAATATCAATCTCTTACAAATGGAAGTAGATTTCAATAAAAACCCAGATGGATTAATACCAGCCATCATCCAGGATGCGAAGACCAAAAATGTGTTGATGTTGGGATATATGAACCAAGAGGCTCTGGAGAAGACCCAAAAGACCAATAAAGTCACTTTTTTTAGTCGGACCAAACAACAGCTTTGGACCAAAGGGGAGGAAAGTGGAAACTTTTTGGAGTTGGTAGGTATGAAATTGGATTGTGATCGTGATACCATCTTGGTGCAGGTCAATCCTGTTGGTCCCACTTGTCACAAAGGAACAGATACCTGCTGGGGGGAAGAAAATGAGCAGAGTTATGGTTTTCTTTCACAACTGGAGGCGGTAATTGCTTCACGAAAGGATGACAAGGAAAATCCAGATAGCTACGTGGCCTCCTTGTTTCGAAAAGGAATCAATAAAATTGCACAAAAGGTTGGTGAGGAAGCGGTAGAAACTGTTATTGAGGCAAAGGATAACGACGACGATCTATTTTTGGACGAAAGTGCTGACCTCTTGTTTCATTATTTGATACTCCTGCAAGCCAAGGGTTATCATTTGAATGATATTGTACAAACCCTTCAGAAACGCCATAAATAGGAGTAAACAAATGCGTTAAGGTTTCTCTAAAGCCTTAGGGATTACATGGAAATACCTTATTTTTATGTAATGGCTATGAATACTAGAAAGGGGTTTCGGTTTACTACCTACGAAGCACCCCATCAAACTCCATTTGAAAAACTTTTTGAGATTTTTCAAGAACTCATCATGCATACTTCCGGTGATGTGGAGGAAGCTTTGGATTGGCTCCGGGAACTGGATAAAGAATATGAACTTACCGATGACGATTATACCATAGATGACTTTATTGAAGATTTGAAAGCCAAGGGTTTTATCCGAGAGGAATTCGAAGACAATGGCAATCAGGGCGATGGAGAAGAAGGAGAAGAAGGTGGTGGCGGTTTTTCAATAACAGCTAAATTGGAGCGGATGCTTCGGCAGAGGGCCTTGGATCAAATTTTCGGAAAGCTGAAACGTAGCGGAAGCGGCAATCATAAAACTGGGAAATCCGGCAGGGGCGATGAACATACTGGAGAATTCAGGGAGTACCGTTTTGGGGATGCCTTGGAACATATTTCCATGACGGAGAGTCTAAAAAATGCCCAAATCAACCACGGATTGGACAACTTTTTGTTGAACGAGGAAGATTTGGTGGTGGAGGATACCCAGTATAAAGCTCAGATGAGTACTGTGTTGATGATAGACATCAGTCACAGTATGATTTTGTATGGGGAGGACCGTATTACACCCGCCAAAAAAGTGGCCATGGCATTGGCGGAGTTGATCACCACTAGATATCCCAAGGACACTCTAGACATCCTTGTATTTGGAAACGATGCTTGGCCCATTGCCATTAAGGAACTTCCATATCTGAAGGTAGGACCGTACCATACCAATACTGTAGCTGGATTGCAGTTAGCCATGGACATGCTCCGAAGGAAACGGAATACCAATAAGCAAATCTTTATGATCACAGATGGTAAACCATCCTGTTTAAGACTGCCCAATGGGGATTACTATAAAAACAGTGTGGGACTTGATGATTATATTGTTGAGAAATGCTATAATATGGCCCAACAGGCACGTAAACTCCATATTCCCATTACCACTTTTATGATTGCTGAAGATCCCTATTTGATGCAATTTGTTAGGGAGTTTACCAAGGCCAACAAGGGTAAAGCGTTCTATACCGGTCTAAAAGGGTTGGGTGAAATGATATTTGAGGATTACGAACAGAATAGAAGAAAAAGAATTAAAGGATAGCAGAATACCATGTCAAAATTAAAACATGAGAACATCAAAACCCTTGGTGAACTAAAAACCTCAGGGTACACTTATAAGAGCATCAAAGATGAATTACGGGATAATCTCCTAGAAAAGATAAGTAATGGCGAAGAAACTTTTCATGGGGTTTGGGGTTATGAAAATTCCGTGATTCCCGAACTGGAACGTGCCATTTTATCTCGTCATAATATCAATTTATTGGGGCTTAGGGGGCAGGCAAAAACCCGCTTGGCGCGTTTGATGGTTCAATTGTTGGACGAGTGGATTCCTGTGGTGGAAGGTTCCGAAATCAATGATGACCCATTTGAACCCATCTCACGGTATGCTTTGGAATTGATTAAAGATAAAGGGGATAAAACCCCTATCGCTTGGATTCATCGGGATGAGCGATTTTATGAAAAACTGGCCACCCCAGATGTCACTGTTGCCGATTTAATTGGGGATATTGACCCTATTAAGGCTGCCAACCTCAAATTGTCCTATGCAGATGATCGGGTAATCCATTTTGGGATGATACCCCGTGCCAATCGAAGTATTTTTGTTATAAATGAATTGCCGGATCTTCAGGCCAGAATTCAGGTGGCGTTGTTTAACATTTTGCAGGAAGGTGATATTCAAATTCGAGGATTTAAACTTCGTTTATCATTGGACCTTCAATTTGTGTTTACTGCCAATCCAGAAGATTATACCAATAGGGGTAGCATTGTTACCCCTTTGAAGGATAGAATTGGGTCACAAATTCTAACACACTATCCGGAAAACTTGGAAATTGCCAAGAAAATTACCCTTCAGGAAGCACAATTGGATCAGCGGCAAAAGGAGATTATCCACGTGCCCGAATTGGCTTTGGAAGTGCTGGAACAAATCAGTTTTGAAGCGCGGAAAAGTGAATATGTGGATGCCAAAAGTGGCGTGAGCGCACGGATGAGCATCACAGCATTTGAGAATTTATTGAGTGCCTCGGAACGCAGAATTGCACGATCCAAAGAAGAAAAGACAACGTTGAGGCTCATGGATTTTATGGGGATAATCCCGTCCATAACCGGAAAGATTGAACTGGTCTATGAAGGAGAGCAGGAGGGAGCTGGTTCTGTCGCTGAGACATTAATTGAAGACGCCATTAAATCCCTGTTTCCTACGTATTTTCCTAAAATAGCCAAGTTGGAGCGCAAGGATTCGGAATCAGTCTATGATGAGCTGATTCATTGGTTCTTTGAGGGGGAAGGTTTTGATCTTTTGGATGAAGACAATGATCAGGAATATCGGAATAAATTAGATTCGATTTCTCCCCTAAATGCACTTCTGGAGGAATATCAACCCTCTTTGGCCAAGGAGGATACTTATTTTATGAAGGAATTGTTGCTATGGGGATTGGTAGCCCACAAAAAGCTGAGTAAACATCGTTTTACCCAAGGATATCAATTTAAGGACTTGTACGGAAGTTATATCCGCGGATTGTAACAGATTACATCCAGATGTTCAAATTGTCGTTATAATTTTCAAAATTATAACTGCCAACATGCCTTTTTCGTTGCCAGAAAGAAAACAACGTTAGCAAAGGTAATAGGCAATACAAAACCAAGGTGGTGATGCCTATTGGCTTAAAGGTGGATGGCACTACATAACTCTGCAATTCAGAATAGGAAGTTAGGATGTCCGCTGTATCATAAATCTTGAATGCATAAACAATCATGATGGCATAAAGCACGTATTCCAGATTTCTCATTTTTGGATCGGGCAATTCACCTTCGGTAATTTTAAACCAAAGTACATAGAGGTATAAAAAGTGTACTATGGAAAGCAATGGAAAAATATAATTGTCCAGTTTAAAAAAGTAGAACTTATTGGTATACAGTCCATAAAAATTGGACACTGCAAGAATTACCAAAACAATGAAAATCAGAATGTTGGTTCTGCGCCACGTAAGGATGTTATCTAGTAGATTCATACTGTTTTGAGATTTGGGATCCTCAATTCTTCACTCAAAGAACGGAATAACGAATCGTTTTATTTCCAACAAATCGATGAACCGCCTGCAATGTTGGGTAAGTAGGTAAATATGTTGTGAATGAACCTTACAGGCTACCTTTTTATTGGAAAAAACTTGAAAAAAGTGGCGCTTCTCCATAGCCATTCCAAGGGGCCATACTTGAACTTGGAGAGCCACCATTTGCTCAATATCATCTGAAAAGCAATGACCAAGAACGCAATTCCAAAGGTATAGAGGTTCCTTAGTTCTCCAATATAGCCTAACCCCCAGCCAAACAGCAGAAATGTCCCAATAACACTTTGCGCAAAGTAATTGGTCAAAGCCATTTTTCCATAGGGAATGAATTTTTCCAAAAACTTTTGGGGTTTCGTTCTTTTATATAGTATAACAAAAACACTGATGAGTATAAAGGTAACCGCCACATTGTTCAAGTCCATCGCGGTTAAACCCAACATGGCTGTCCAATTGTCAAAAGTTACATTTCCCCCCATGCTGCCAAAAGTTACTGCCATGAGTCCCCCGGACACCAAAAAAAGTACCAACGACCAAATCCAGGTTCGCTGTACCAATTTTTTCTGTTCCCTGTATTTTTTAAAGAATCCTGTTCGGCCAATGTAAAGTCCCAAAAGAAAGTAACCAAAGGTTACGTAACCACGACCAAAAATTCCAAATTGGAAGTCCATTTTGTTTAAGTGGCTATTGTATGCGTTTGCTGAAAAAACATCACTCAAGCTTCCTTCCTTCAAAAGGGTGTAGTACTCCAGTACCGAAGCACTTTCTGGAGACATTTCCATGGTGCCAAACATATTTTGGCCTTGCGTATAGAAAAACACGAGATACCGTCCCAATCCTAGAAAAAGAAGAGCTACAAAACCTAAAATCCAATTGTTCTTGATTTTATAAAAAGGTATTAGAAAAATTCCAAGCAAGGCATAGACGGTAAGGATATCCCCTGCGTAAAACAAACTATGAACATAGCCAATTCCTAACAAAAGTAGCAGACGCCAGAGAAATCGTCCTGCAAAGCTCTCACCCCTTTGATGCGCTTTATCCATTTGGATAAAAAAGCTTAAGCCAAAAAGAAAGGAGAACAGGGCAAAGAACTTCCCGCGTAGCAATAGACCGATAAATCCATCAACGGCATAGTCCATGGGTCCCTGATGTACCGCTTCATTAAAACTGGCTGGTGAGGGTGCACCAATATAGTTTTCTACCATGTGGACGATTACAATACCGGCAAGGGCAAAGCCTCTAAGGGCATCCACAATTTTAATACGTTCCTGGGAAGGGGTATTGGAGTCAGTTTTCATGAGGTTTGGATGATTGATGATGTTGATTGGACTGCAAATTTGCCAAAATGTTACACTTGAAGTTAAATATTTGATTTATAAATTGCTAGGGTAGTGCCAAAGCTTTTTTTTGTATTTTGGGTCAAAGGCTTTGATTCATGCAAAACTGGGTTTTAATTTTATGCATCGTCCTTGGGTTATACGCACTAGTTAGTGTGTTGCTTTATTTTTTACAGGACTATTTTCTATTTAAGCCCGAAAAACTACCCGAGGATTTCCAATTTTACTACAATAACCAAGAAACAGACGAGTACAACATAGAAACTCGGGATGGAGCGGTTATCAATGGGCTTCGTTTTAAAACCGAGAATCCCAAAGGAGTCGTTTTTTACTTGAAAGGCAATTCCAAGAGTATCAAGGGATGGGGCAAGTTTGCGGTTGACTTTACGCGTCACGGTTACGACGTGATCATGGTAGATTACCGGGGTTTTGGAAAAAGTACCGGGAGAAGAACCCAAAAGGCCGTAAAAAGGGATATGCAGGTTATCTACAATAAAATCAAGGACAAGGTACCAGAGAAGTACATTATCCTGTATGGTCGTTCTATGGGTTCCGGTTTTGCAGCAAAATTGGCATCCATGAACAATCCAAGAATGTTGATTTTGGATGCACCTTATTACAGTCTAAGCAAGGTGGCCAAAAAATACATTCCATTTATGCCGCTCTCCATTTTAATCAAGTTTCCCATGCCCACTTATAAATGGTTACGTTATGTAAATTGCCCCATTCATATCATCCACGGAACGGATGATAAGCTAATTCCCTATAAAACCGGGGTCAAGCTCTCCAAAATCAAACCAAGTTTGACCAAACTTTATACGGTAATAGGGGGAGGACATAAAAATTTGAACAATTTTGAGTCTTACCATAAGATGCTTACCGAGATTTTAACCCAGAAACCCAAAAAAGTGGACTTGGAAGGCTCCAGTTTTCATGTCAAACACGCGTCAAAAAAAGCCAATGCAAAAGCTTAAGCGTGTTCTTCTCGTTCTTTCATCCCTGTTTATTTTAATCACGATTATGTTCTACACATTTCAGGAAAAGCTGATTTTTTTACCCACCCAATTACCCAGTGATTATGCGTATTCTTTTGATCAGCCATTTGAAGAACTTTTTTTGGAAGCTCCGGATGGTGCCCAATTGAATGCTCTTCATTTTAAGGTAAACAATCCAAAAGGGCTTGTTCTATATTTTCATGGTAATGCGGGTGATTTATCCAGATGGGGAAGTATAGGTTCCACCTTTACGAATTTAGGGTATGAGATAGTGGTAATGGATTACCGGGGTTACGGAAAAAGTTCCGGGGAACGAAGTGAAGCGGTGCTGTATGCAGATGCTCAACTATTTTACGACCATGTAAAGGGAATTTATGACGAAAGCCAAATCGTTTTGTATGGACGATCGCTAGGGACTGGAATTGCATCTCACCTTGCGTCCAATAACACACCCAAAAAGTTGATCTTGGAAACTCCATACTACAGTCTTGTGGATGTGGCCAAAGGTAGATTTCCCATTTTACCCGTTGGTCAAATGTTACGATATAGACTGCCTTCTTTTCAATATTTAAAATCGGTTCAAGCTCCCATCCGTATTTTTCATGGTACTGAGGATAGGGTAGTGCCTTATGAATCAGGAAAGAAATTGTTTGAATCTATTCCAAAATCGGACAAGAAGATGTACACCATTCCCGGAGGGCGACACAACGACCTGGAAGGGTTTGAAATCTATAAAAACGGGTTAAAATCGGAATTAACGGACTAATCAAATAGTTCTGAAGACAGATATCTGTCCCCTCGGTCGCAAACAATGGACACAATGGTTCCAGTTTCCATTGTATTGGCCAGGCGAAGTGCCACTGCCGCCGCACCGCCACTACTGACTCCGGCAAATATCCCCTCTTCCTCGGCCAATAATCTGGCCATGGACTCTGCTTCTTTCTGACTGACCTCCATTATTGTATCCACTTTTTTGGGATTGAAGATTTTGGGAAGGTATTCTTTAGGCCATTTTCGGATACCCGGAATTCTTGATTCATCCGTAGGTTGGACCCCCACAATCTGGATTTCAGGATTTTGTTCCTTAAGAAAGGTAGAAGTTCCCATGATGGTTCCTGTGGTTCCCATACTGGATACAAAATGGGTTATCTTTTCATGCGTGTCCCTCCAAATTTCAGGTCCGGTGGTTTTATAATGAGCCTTCCAGTTGTCGTTGTTGGCAAACTGGTTGAGCATCTTGTAGCCATCATTGTTCACCTTGGCTTCCGCATAATCCCTCGCACCCTCAATACCTACATCTGAAGGCGTCAAAGTTACTTTTGCGCCATAAGCTCTCATGGTTTGCATCCTTTCTTTAGTGGAGTTTTCGGGCATGACCAATTCAATATCCAGGCCAAATATTCCCGCAATCATGGCAAGTGCTATGCCCGTGTTGCCACTAGTGGCCTCAATGAGTTTGGTCGTATGGGTAATCTCACCGCGCTCCATACCACTCTTGATCATATTAAGGGCCGGTCTATCCTTTACACTTCCACCCGGATTTTGACCCTCCAGTTTAAAAAGGAGCTTAACATTGGGGTTAGTGTTTAATACCTTGGACTCAACAAGGGGGGTGTTCCCAATCAGGTCTAAAATGTGATTAGACATCCGTAACCGTCTTAATTTTAACTTCGGAAGTATGAAAAACCGTTGAATTTGGAGGTACGGAAGCTGTTAACCAAGCATTTCCGCCAATCACGGAATTTTCACCAATCACCGTGTTACCTCCAAGGATAGTAGCATTGGCATATATGGTCACATTGGACATGATCGTGGGATGTCTTTTTGTCTTCTGAAGATTCTTGGCTACATAAAGCGCTCCCAGAGTTACACCCTGATAGATTTTTACATTATCATGGATGATGGCGGTTTCACCGATAACCACGCCCGTGGCGTGATCAATGAAAAACGATTTACCAATCTGTGCTCCCGGGTTAATATCCACACCAGTTTGTCTGTGCGCATACTCGGTCATCAATCTGGGAACCAAAGGAAACCCTTGTTGATAGAGTTCATGGGCCAAACGATAAATAGCTATGGCATAAAACCCGGGATAGGCCATGTACACCTCTTGAAGTGATAGGGAAGCGGGATCCCCATTCACAATGGCCTCGGCGTCCAAATTCAGCTTCTCCAGAATACTGGGCAAGGCCTGTACATAGTTGTCCCAAACTTTGACGCATGGTCGTTCCAAGTCCCAGCAGGCCAAATCTACAAGTCTACTGAATTGGTTTTCCAACACCTCTAAATTTTCAGCTACCGGGGTGTTTACATCGAATAGCGTATGAAAAAGAAGGTTGGTGAAACTTTCAGTTTCCTCTTTAAGTCTATAGTCTAAATAGGGTAACTTTTTGTGCCTATTCAATTCTTCAATAATCTTTCGCTTGTCCATGCTTTAAAATAAAGTTTAAAAATAGCCAATTGATTACCACACGGTAGCAGAAATAGCTAACTTTAGCTTAAAAATAACATCTGATACCACTACTGTGAATAATTCCTTAATTACTAAAGAAACGTTCTATTTTCTAAAAGATTTGGCCCAAAACAATAATAAAGAGTGGTTTTCGGAACACAAAGCTACCTTTAAGAAACATGAGGCAGATGTGAAATCCTTTTACCAGCAGCTCCAAGATCTGCTAAACACCCATGATGAAATAGAAAAAATGAAAATGTTCCGGATTTATCGGGATGTTCGCTTTTCTAAGGATAAAACTCCGTACAAAACCCATTTGGCAGGTTCGTTTTCCCGTTTGGGTGCAAGATTAAGAGGGGGGTACTACCTACATATCAAACCAGGCGGGAGTTTTGTAGCTACCGGATTTTGGGCTCCCAATAAAGAAGATCTTTTCAGGATTCGAAAGGAATTGGAAATGGATGCTGCGGAATTCCGAAAAGTAATCAATGGGAGAGGTTTTAAATCGGTTTGGGGTGAATTACAAGGAGATGGGGTTAAAACAGCGCCCAAGGGGTTTGACAAGGAGCATCCAGACATTGACTTGATTAAAAAGAAGCAGTTCATTTTTGTGCGGAATTTTTCGGATAAGGAAGTACTCTCCGAAAATTTCATCAACGAGGTGAATGAATCCTTCAAGGCAATACGACCTTATTTTGATTTAATGAGCGATATTCTTACCACCAACCTTAACGGCGAGTCCCTGTTAGACTAAGACCTGGTTTTCCAACAATTGCACTTGGTCTTTCAACCTGCTGATGACCATGTTCATCATGCGCTTGTTCAAGGAAGAAGAATTTAGAATGTAGTTTTGGTATTCCTCAACCGTAAAGTGACCAATGATCATGCCCTTGAGCGAGTTACGGAACTTGATATCCTTTTGGATGGAATTTTCAATAAATTCCATTCTTTTTTCCAAGGTCAACTCATAAAAAGCACCTTTGTGCTTTCTAATGTAGTTCTTAAAAACTTCGATGATCAAGTAGTTTTGAAGCTTGATAATTGGGCGCAAAGTTTGGTTTTGAAAACGTTCATCGGAACCCATATCAGTATGGAAGTTACCTTGCCCAATTTCCGGACGCATGTCCAGAAGTTGTTCGGATCTTGAATCCATGGTTGAAAGTTTTATTAAAATTACATAATCGGCAACCGCACATTTTTAGTGGCCTCAATAGTTTTTAACGATGTTATGAACAGGATATTTTTATTCATAACTTCGCTACACCATAATCTACATAAGCATGAAATTTGGTAAAGTAGACCATCCAGAACTAGTTGATTTCACTATCCCCGATGACCATCCAGACACAGAGGTAGTGTTGTCCAACACCACAAATAATGACGCCCCGAAAATTTATGTGGGCTGCGCCAAATGGAATAGGCAAGACCTTAAAAATTTCTATCCGCGAGGGACCAAGGACGAACTGGTTTACTATGCCTCCCAGTTCAATAGTATAGAGCTGAATGCAACTTTCTACAGGATTTTCCCGGAAGAGCAATATCAAAAATGGTACGACAAAACTCCGGAAGGGTTCAAATTCTTTCCTAAGATGACCAATGAGGTGAGTCATTTACGAAGGCTCAACGATAAGGTATATGAGATTGCGGACAGGTATTTGGCGGTCACATCCCAATTAAAGGAAAAACTGGGGACTATTTTTTTGCAGATGCACAACAATTTTGGCCCTAAAAATTGGGACAGGGTACAGCAATTTGTGGAATATTGGCCCAAAGAGTTTCCGCTGGCCATGGAGTTTAGGCATACCGATTGGTTTACGGATGAAAAGGTAGCACAGGAGCTTTATCATCTGCTGAAAGAGAACAATATTGCCAATGTTTTAGTGGATACAGCCGGCCGCAGGGACATGATGCATATGCGTTTGAGCAACAACGAGGCATTTATACGATATGTTGGGGCCAATCATGAATCGGATTACCAGAGACTTGAGGATTGGGTACAGCGATTGGGGCAATGGAAGAACAAAGACTTGACCAACATCCATTTCTTTGTGCATCAAAATTTAGAAAGGGAATCTCCCTTGCTGTCCGCCCATTTTATTGAAAAATTGAACGCTCATTTGAATTCCAATTTGACCATTCCCCAGACTTTGATCAATAGAGACAAAAGTCTATTTGGTTAATTTCAAGTTTGAAAAAATAGTTTTTTATTTGGCAATTATTGAAAGCCAAAATTGCCAATTCCTAAATCTACCACCCTCAGTTATCCTGATTTCATAATTCGATTGCCATTAAGATTCTTTTGGGATTGAGCATTTCCGTTTTGACCTAATTTTGTTGTAAAACAAGTCAAATAAATCCCTTTTAGTATGAGATTTCACACCAGAAAATGGGTAAAACCCGAGGATCTTAATGCAAATGGAACTCTGTTCGGAGGTAAAGTACTTGCATGGATAGATGAGGAAGCGGCATTATATAGTATTATTCAGCTGGAAAGTAAAAAAGTGGTGACCAAATATATATCAGAAATCAATTTTATGAGTACAGCCGTTGAAGGTGATATTGTGGAGATAGGAATGGAGGTCACCAAATTTGGTCATACTTCAATTTCATTGAACTGTGAAGTACGAAACAAAATGAACCATGAAAGCATCGTTACCGTAGATAACATAATTATGGTAAACCTTGACGCAAATGGAAATCCTACACCTCACGGTAAAACGAAAATAGAGTACGTTAAAGACAGGTTGGCCAAAAAAGATAAAGAAGCCTTGGAAAATGCTTAAGATTTCTTAACCTCAGCTAAGCTTTGAACTTCATCCAAGACCCGAAGCAAGTTTTCCCCCCATAATTTGGCAATATCCTCTTCGGAATATCCTCTTTTGACCAGTTCCAAGGTTACGTTAAAGGTTTCTGAAGCATCAGACCACCCAGCTATACCGCCTCCGCCGTCAAAATCGGAGCTGATACCTACATGGTCAATCCCAATAAGTTTAACCATATAGTCTATGTGATCCACTAAATCGGAAACGCCAACGGCTTCTGGAGCATTGGAATCCTTGGCAGCCTTTTCATTCCCAAGTTTGGATATTTTGGGGTAGTTCTCCATAAACTCATTTTGCTGCTCCTTGGTCAATGAGGAGAACATGGAACGATCGTACCAATTTAATTCAAGTGAATCTGCAATCTTCAGGTTCACTTCCTTCATATAAGCCGCTCGAGCTTCATGTTTTTCCGTGTTTAAGTAGGAGCTAAAGGCAACAGTCTGGACCACGCCACCATTTGCCTTAAGAAGCAGCAACTGTTCGTCACTCAAATTCCTACTGTGGTCGCATAGCGCCCTTGCGGAAGAATGCGAAGCAATTATAGGTGCTTCCGAAAGTTGAACCATCTGTTTCATGGATTCAACAGATGGATGGGAGATGTCAATCATAATTCCTAGCCTATTCATCTCTTTTACAGCCTGTTTGCCCAAGTCACTTAAACCATTATGCAGCCATTCATCGTCCGCTTCACCAGTATTGGAATCACAAAACTGGCTGTGTCCGTTATGGGATAGAGAAATATATCGCGCACCTCGGTTATGATAGTCTTCAAACTTGGAAAGATCCTCACCAATCGGATATGCATTTTCCACTCCGATCATGGCCACTTTTTTGCCCGCTTCAGTAATCCGTCTTACATCTTTGGAGGAAAAGGCCAGCTCAATTTGGTCAGGCGCATATTCCTCGCATAACCTATGGATCGCCTCAAATTTGGAAATCGCATTGTCGGAGGCCGCTGCATATCCTTCGGCATTCAAAGAATCCTGACCTGTATAAACGATCAACCAGGCAACATCCAATCCGCCTTCTTCCATTTTGGGTAGATTTATCTGGGTCTCCAGTCTTTGGGTATAGTTTATACTGTCCGTGAAATTCTTCACATTGATGTCGTCATGGGTATCTATGGTAATGACTTTTTGATGGATTTTTTGGGCCTTTTCTTCCAAGCTTTCTGTTTTTTCGGATTTCTTTTCAGCGCATGAAAATAACAAAGGAAAACAGAACAAAATTTGAAAATATCTCATGGTATTAAATTTACACCTACAAATAACGCATTTTGACAACAAATTGGAAGCAGTAGAGAACATTTAGTTGTTGCTCCCAAGTGGAATGTACATATTCAGGCTAATAAGAACCATTAATTGTACATAGTTTGGGAACTAGGGAGTTATTAACATATTTGGAAAAACTTGAAATTGGATTGAGCAGCTTCTCGTATGAGGAACTGGGAACAGAAGAAGCAGGAAAACTTAAGCGCTCTTTCGATATTTTTAGAACTGGACTGGAAGACAAAGTCTTTGGTGTTCCAGAAATGAAACAGTTGGATGTGATCTACGAGCAAGTGGGGATCCAGGCTTCGTCTTCTTCGCTTATTGATGAGAGCTTTACCAAAGCCGATTCAATAACTCAGTTGTTAACCCTGATAGCGCTTTTGGACAAGACCAACTTGGATCAACGGCAAAGAGAGATTGTAAGGGCATTGCATAAAGTTGGAAAACGGTTAAAAAATGATGACTCGGATCAATCCAAAACCACAGTCCAGAATAACCAATTACTGATTGGGAAAAACCTCGAATCCTTGATGACCACATCAAAGGTCAATTTAAAACCGGTTTTGGAGGAATGCATGGGCCAAATGGAGCTTTTGGAGGAGTTGGTTCGAATTTATAAGCAGAATGTCTTGGAGTTTATTGGAAAGATCAAAGTGCATCTTCAAACTGAGAATTTCCGAGGGGTAGATTTTGCCTGTCAAAAGATACAGGCCTGTCTTAAAATGATGAAAACCGTTAGTTTACTGGAGATTACCGAACAAATGAGTACGGTCTGCAAGACGGATAATGACATAAAATACTTAAATTTCCTATACCAACAGTTCTTGGTAGAGTACCCAAAAGTTGAGGAATTGGTCGATTTTGAAATTGATGTCCTCAGAAATATGTAAAAACCTATATGGTCAAAAACCTTCCGGAATATCACCAAAGTGTCTTCTTTCCTTTATTGGAGCATGCCACAGATGTGGACTGTAAGCTCATGCTAATTGACCAAATGTTGGAGATTGGGGACAAAAAGGATTTGGCCTTGCTGGAAGAACTGGAAACCCATGATAATCATAAGATCAGCACCAGAGCATTTGAAATTAGGTGTGCACTCCTGGAAAAATTGGGAATTGCCGATCCATCAGAAAAAACACGTTTGCCCATGGACTTGTGCTTTATCTACGAAGAGTTCAATATAGAGCCTTCTGATGTGGATCCCGATCTGGATATGGACTTCGGCGTTCCTTTGGATATCTTGGATTCCTAGTAGTTTGAACCATTGATTATGGTTCGCAAGTCCCACTGCTCTTGTTTTCTTACCGTTTTCGTACTTTGTAGGTCTAACAATCCATTTTCCAGAAATCCCATTAACAGACTTCACCACTAAATTCACTTGTTTTACCACAAAATATTGCCCTTTCATAATCTTTGTGTTAAGTTCACGTTATAAGTATAACCCCAAACAAAAAACCACTTAATAATTATGTTATACGATACCTACGGTGAAGAATATTTGGCATTTCTTCAAGAATTAAATGAAATACTGAGCTTAAACGAACTCGCAGAGTTGGATTATTTATAGAACAAACACCCCAAAACCTTAGTTCATGAAAAATCAAAACCAGGAAAACACCGCTTATTTGAGTTTTATCCAAGATTTAAATCAAATGTTGACAGATTTTAATATCAGTCAATTAAGCCGTCCATAAGTTGGACCTGGGTATAAAGCATTAAAAAAGGGTTGCCATCGCAACCCTTTTTTCATTTTAAGTGTAGCATTGGTTCTCAACCAAGATAAGACTTCAAAATCTTGCTCTTGGAAGTATGTCTTAGTTTCCGAATGGCCTTTTCCCTTATTTGACGCACCCGCTCCCTTGTCAAATCAAATGTGCTTCCTATTTCCTCCAAGGTCATGGACTGCTGATCTCCAATACCGTAGTACAAGCGAACAACATCGGCTTCTCGGGGTGATAGGGTCTCCAATGCTCTGTTGATTTCGGTATAGAGGGATTGGTGCATTAAATCCTTGTCTGGCTTTGGAGATTCGGATGAATTTAGAACATCGTAAAGGCTGGAAGTTTCTCCTTCCTTCAATGGAGCATCCATGGATACGTGTCTTCCGGTGTTCTTTAAGGATTGTTTCACTTCGGAAACGGTCATATCCAGTTCCTTGGCAATTTCTTCGGCAGAAGGGGGCCTTTCATGAGCCTGTTCCAGATAGGAAAAAGTCTTTTTGATTTTGTTGATGGACCCAATCTTGTTCAATGGAAGTCTTACCACCCGGGACTGTTCGGCCAGAGCCTGAAGAATGGACTGTCGAATCCACCATACAGCATAAGAGATAAATTTGAACCCACGGGTCTCATCAAACCGTTGTGCAGCTTTCACTAATCCCAAATTCCCTTCATTGATCAAATCGGGTAGGGTCAATCCTTGATTTTGATATTGTTTTGCTACAGAAACCACAAACCTTAGATTGGCGTTGGTCAACTTTTCCAAAGCAGCTTGATCACCCTCACGAATCCTTTGTGCCAATTCCACCTCTTCTTGAGCAGTAATCAGTTCAATCTTACTGATATCCTGTAAATATTTGTCAAGGGATTTTGATTCACGGTTGGTTACTTGTTTTATAATTTTTAACTGCCTCATTGGTGTGTTTAGGATTGAAGTGAATTTAAGCATTCATAATACACTTTAAAACACAATTTTCCAAGTGCCAAATGTTATTGTTATTAAAATGTTATTAGCAAGCAGGAAACTTATTCATTATCAGCGACCTAGGCGATTGTTGATAGTATTTTAAAAGAAATGCGACAACATTACTCAACCCGAGTGTAAAAAACCGCTAATTTTGTAAGGTTTGATATTTTGGAACCTTTAATCCATATTTTCCGTTGGAGATAGAAAAAGCCGTTAGCAAAAAAAACTTATACGATTACCAGCAAGAAGATCTAAAAAAGATTTTCAAACACATTAATGAGTTGCCTCAAGGCACCAATATCTTGTACCAATTGCCTACAGGAGGAGGGAAGACTGTGGTTTTTTCGGAAATCACCCGAAAATATACCCAAGAAACCGGTAAAAAGGTCATCGTACTTACGCATCGAATCGAATTGAGCGGCCAAACTTCCAAAATGCTACACGGTTTTGGTGTGGCCAATAAAATTATCAATAGCGAAGTAAAAGAGCTCTACGACCAAGATGAGTATATGTGCTTTGTGGCCATGGTGGAAACGCTCAACAATCGACTTCAGGAAGAGAAGGTAAAGCTGAACAATATTGGGTTGGTGATTATTGATGAGGCGCACTACAACTCCTTCAGAAAGCTTTTTAAGTATTTTGAGGAGTCCACCATTTTGGGAGTGACGGCCACGCCATTAAGCTCCAATATCAAACTTCCCATGAAGGACAACTACAAGCACCTTATCATTGGAGAGTCCATCAAATCTTTGATTGAAAAAAGGTTTTTGGCCAAGGCCAACCTCTATAATTATGATGTAAGCCTTCGAACATTAAAGTTGGGCATTAACGGGGACTATACTGTGAAATCCTCTGATGAATTTTATGGCAATCATAGTATGCTTGGCAAGCTGCTGACAGCCTATGAGGATGTGGCCAAAGGGACCAAAACCTTGATTTTCAATAACGGAATTAGCACATCCCTTTACGTATACGAAACTTTTAAAAAAGCAGGCTACAACATCCGACATCTGGATAACAAGAACACGGCTAACGAAAGGCGTGAAATTCTGGATTGGTTTGCAAACACCCCGGAAGCCATTTTAACCTCGGTAAGTATCTTGACCACTGGTTTTGATGAGCCTTCGGTGCAATCCATCATCCTAAACAGGGCAACCCGTTCCCTAACCCTATATTTCCAAATGATTGGTAGAGGTTCCCGAATCTTGGAAAACAAGGATGAGTTTTCGGTAATAGATTTGGGAAACAACCTGGCACGCTTTGGGCCATGGGATGCCCCTGTGGACTGGCAGGAAATATTCCACTTCCCGGATTTCTATTTGGAGAACATTAAGAATGATGAAGATATTGAGCGCGAGTTTGTTTATGAAATGCCCGATGAACTTAAGGCCAAATTCAGTAAATCCCAGGAAATAACCTTCAATATTAAAGAAGAGTACAAAAAAGTTTTTGCTCAAGGAAAAAAGTCCAAAGAAGTATTGGAAATGAGCATTGAACAGCACGCCAAAATCTGTGTGGAAAACAGCGAGGATGTCTTTGATGCCAGAATCCTGGCCAAGGAGCTCAAAGAAGAAATTTCGTATAGGGTACGACAATATTCTTATTGCATCATGAACAATACCAAGAACTATAAAGAGTGGCTGGAGGAAGATTACGAACGAAAACTTCGTTCCAGCATTTCCAAGAAGTTTGCAGCACTGATGTAGATACCAGATATTAGACTTGAGACAATAGATGTTAGATTTTTTCCCATTTTAAGCATCCAACAGCCTACCACCCTTTACCATTAACCAAGTAACCGATAACCTTTAACTCTTATCACATTAATAGTCCACTTGAGGGTTCGATTTACCAGCCCGTTATTGTACATTGCCAATTGATTATTGTTAACTGAACAAGTGAATAAAATCCTAATCATAGGGCAAGTATGGCCAGAGCCTACCACTACAGCAGCTGGTCAGCGGATGATGCAGCTTTTGGAAACCTTTAGGGATTTTGGTTATACAGTAATTTTTGGTTCCACGGCAACGCCTACTCCATATAGCTTGGATTTGGACGCTATGCAAGTTGAGTCAGTAAGCTTGCAAATGAACCATTCCAGTTTTGACAAATTTATTCAGGACTTAAAACCTCATATTGTGGTTTTTGACCGCTTTATAACCGAGGAGCAATTTGGATGGCGCGTAGCTGAGTGTGCTCCTCAGGCAGTTAGAGTGTTGAACACTGAAGATTTGCACTCTTTGCGTAAATCCCGAGAAGATTGCTACAAAATAGGAGAAGGGTTCAATGTGAATCATTGGAAGAACCACCCCATGGCCCTTCGGGAATTGGCCAGCATTTATCGTTCTGATTTATCGCTTATGGTTTCGTCCTATGAAATGCAGCTTTTGACCCAAGAGGCCAAAGTGCCGGATAACATATTACTGTATTTACCGCTGATGGCATATGAGCTTTATCCAGATGATGTGCTATCATGGCCTAACTTTAACGAGTGTCAGGACTTTGTATGTGTGGGTAATGGCAAGCATGCCCCAAATGTGGAGGCCATAAAAACCTTGAAAAAGAATATTTGGCCCCAAATAAAAAAGGCATTACCTAACACAAGGCTTCTAGTTTATGGCGCATACCTTCCACAACAGGTGTTGGAAATGCACAACCCAAAAGAAGGTTTTGAGGTCAAAGGATGGGTTGAAGATTTGGATGCCGTCTTACAAAATGCCAGACTCCTATTAGCGCCAATTCAATTTGGTGCAGGAATAAAGGGAAAGTTGATTGATGCCATGAGTAACGGAACGCCCTCGATAACGACACCTGTTGGTGCCGAAGGAATGAATGACAATTTCCAGTGGCCAGGTTTTATCTGCCCGAATCTGGAGGGTTTTGCCCAATGTGCAATTGAGCTTTACCAAAACCAAGAAAAATGGAGTCAAGCTCAAACCCATGGAATTATGATCATCAATTCCCTATATGCAAAACGAAAACTCCAAGATAAGTTTATTGAGTGCTTGGAAAACCTTGGAAACCAATTGGAAATTCATCGAACCCAAAATCTTGTAGGTAAGATGCTTCATCAACAAGGTTTGGCCGCGACCAAATACATGGGAAAATGGATTGAGGAAAAGAACAAACCTAAATGAGGGAATTCTAAAAATCCAAATCTGCCTAGTTTATTCTTGATATTCTGGATTTAGTTCGGAGGGAATAGGAGCTTGGGTTTCTTGCCACCACAATGTAAGCTGACCCAGAAGTTCCATAGCTTTTTCAGGATGCTCCAAAACCAGATTATGACCTTCTCCAATATCGTCTTTCAAGTTGTACAGCTCCATTCCCTTATCTTCAAAATAGTAATGTAACTTCCAATCCGCATCGCGTATTACTGAACCCGGACGTGTCCGAAACAATGAATCTCTATTCTCATTATTTTTCTCATCATAAGCCTGCAAATAAATGGGAAAGTGCCAGTATAATGCCCTTTCCAGCTGATTTTTGGAACCGGATAAAAGGGGCAATAGATTGCCCCCGTCAAGAAGATCCTCCTCATATTCGATACCCGCCGCACCAAGAAGGGTAGGGAACAGGTCCAAATTGGTGATAGGAACTTCACTGATGGTATTGGGTTGGATTTTATCCTTCCAAACAAAAAAGAAGGGTTCCCGGATTCCTCCCTCGTAGTAACTACCTTTTCCAGCGCGAAGCGGTTTTTGCTGGGTTATTCCATACAATCCTCCATTGTCCGAGGTAAAAACTATAAGCGTATGCTCAAAATGGCCTTTTTCTTTAAGTTTAGACAGGAGCAAACCTATGTTTCTATCCAAGTTTTCAACCATGGTGGCGTAGGCCGCATTGTTCTGCCCTTGACTTCCTGCCTTGTTTTCGTATTTGTCCAGCAATGTCGTTATCGGCTGTATGGGCGTATGAACCGCATAGGGAGAATAGTATAAAAAGAAGGGGCCACTAACCGAATCCACAAACGCTAGCGTTTGTTCCATGACCAGGTCCGTTAGATGCCCATTTTTCCCGGCTTCAATCTTTACGTTTTTGTAGGGTGGATAATAACTACTGGGATGTCCGTTATGCCCGCCGCCAATATTCTTTTCAAAACCAAAGTCCAAAGGATTTTCGCTTAAATGCCATTTACCAGCATGGCAGGTTGAATAACCATGTTGCTGTAAAACCTCCGGAAATACCTTATGCTTTTGTGCCAAGGTTGTTGTGTTTTTGGTTGGGATAAGCTTTCGATGCCTGGCATTTCCTCTTTCAGAACTGGCCACGGTATAAATACCATGCTTAGGAGTCCATTGTCCGGTCATTAAGCAGGCGCGGCTAGGGGCACAATTGGCGGCAGCCGCATAGCCGTTAGTAAAAACCATCCCCTGTTTGGCCAAGGCATCCAAATTGGGGGTCTCATAAAATTCTGAGCCCATAAAACCCAAATCTTTCCAACCCATATCGTCTATGTTGATCAACACGATATTGGGTAAGGTTGAAGGGTTTTCATTTGGGATACAAGAACAAACCATCCATGCAAAAACCAGGTAAAAAAGTACACGCAATCTCATGGGCGTGATATTAGCCCATATTTATCAGAATACAAAATTTGACACCTTCATTGTTGCCGCCAATCACCAAAAGAAAACCACTTAAAGTCACTTCATTGTGATTCAATAGGAATCCAAATCAATCCAAATAATCATTGGCTGCGGTAACACGTTCGGTAACATGCGAATTTAGCTCACTAACAGCCGCTTGAAATTCAGCGCTATTGTTTAAAAAAGTATAACCTTCAATTTCTGATGTGGCGTAAGGCTCTATCAATGCAGAATACGTTGCATATTGTGACTGAATGTTGCTAACGCTAAAAGCGTCATTGATTATTTCCTGGACATAAGTGTCATATTTCTCTTTGTAAACAGCATCTTGATATAAGTAACCTATCAATGGCCATTCCGATGCACTTAATCCTGAAAAATCCAAAGATAGCGCTCCACCCATTTTGCCAGTTTGCAAGGCCTCATTATTGTCCCAGGGTATCCATGTCAATTTATAGGTGTCTGGGCTATTATACAAGTAGTAATTATGGGTCATGAGTCCATAGGTGTCCCAGTTCTGAATTACCGTGTTTGCTGCTAGATATTTAAGGAAAACATCGGTATCAAAAATGGCATCCAGATTTTCCCGCCAAGTTGCAGCATCTGTTGTTCTGGAATCGTCATGCAAAATGGAAAGTAATGCAGATACATCTGAAAAATCGGCTTCATCTTCATTGTTTTTCTTAACGTATTCATCTTCATCATAAGTGCCTTCTGCAAAACTGGCCGCATCCCCGTCGGGTTTATAAAGGTTGCCATCATCATCAGAGTAATTTGCTGCCAAAACAGTATCCTCTACATCTTCTACCATGGTATATACCCCAAAATATATTGGACCTTCACCAAAGTCCACGTAAACCGTATAAAATGCGGTATGCGAACCTGCCAATCCAGCATTTATAAACACATCCCCTGCAACTTTTTCCCTCAACATTGAGTTGTCGTCAAAATTATTCTTTAAATGCAATTTTTTGAATCCATAAAAACGTTGATTGTCTATTTGAGGATAATCGTCTTCAAACTCATCAAAATCAAGCTTAAACGATAATTTTAAGTTTCCCTGTTGCCAAGTTGATTGCAAACTTGAATTCCCCTTAAAACGAACACCAACTCTATACCATTCAACTCCATTGTAATATACCTCAGCGGGAACAAAAATTGGGTCTTCGTCAGTATCTATCAATCCACCGCCAATACCTCCAGAGCCAAAAGTACCATAGGTTTCCGTCATATCATCCAACATACTTTGCCAGCGAGCCTCCGTTATTTCAATATCGATACGTTTAACAGCAAGGTCTTCAAAAACTTCATCAAAATTTGGGTCCACATCATTACTATGGGTTTCAGTGGTCCAGTCCGTTGCTTCAAAATCCGTATCATCCACCACCTCTTCAGTATCATCTATTACTTGCTCCTCTTCTGCAGATGTTATGCTATCATCGTCACTACAAGCAAAGAATAGTATTCCCATAAATAGAACCCATGAGACTCTAAATATCGTTTTTATTGCAGTTATCCTATTTCCATTTGCTGATGCCATAGCCCATTTTAAATTTTCTTTTTTCATAATAAATCGATTATACTGTTTAGGTATAATTAGATGCTATTCGAAAAAAAAACTTGTGCTTTGAATTTGAAACAGGGATAGGAAAAATGCTATTAACAGGATTGGGGACATGTAATAAGTTCGGGCTCAGGTGCTGTAGTATCAGATTTTAAGCAAAAACTATATCCGGTACTCGGTAAGAAATAGGTCTTACTTGATGGTAAAAGTTCGCAGCAAACCTTTGGACGTAGGATTGGGAACTTCAGAAATCAGCACATAATTACCGGGGTCCAATTGGGCGGTAAAATAGCCGGTGCGTCCGGCGGGCATGTCGTTTACCCCGCCCAAAAAGGTAAGTCCTTCGGGTGCTGGCTCCATGAGTCCGGTTGGGGTGGCCCAGTTCATCCAGTCTTCCAGTTCTTCCATATTGGCATCTTTGCCCAGTTTTACCAAATTGATATCGTGGCCCACAAAATTTTCGTGTACAATCTGGTCTACAAAATGAACAGAAAAAGTCTGCAGTCCGCCCACAATGGAATCCTTGGTAAAAATACCATTGGTGCTGGATACACTTAGGTTAATATTGGCCTTTAATCCCTGGTTCCCCGATTTTTGCTCCGAGACCACCAAATCCTTGGTCATACCCATGGACGTATGGAAAATGCCGTTGCCCATTTTTACATAACACTCCAAAATGTAATTGCCCGGCTCTAGGTATAGGGTCGTCTCGGCAGTTTCACCAGGGGACAGCAACCCTGTTCCACCAAGAAATTTCACCTCACTGAACCACTCCGGCAATTGGCCAAAGGCTTCCATGGCCTCATCCATTTTACCTTCATTGATGAGTTTCATTCCAGCATCAAAAATGGGTCCTATCACTTTTTCAGCGTCCTCGGCAGTTTTACCTGGAGGGTATTTGTCCACAAGGATAAAATGTGTTTCAGTGGATAGATTTTTATACCGAAAAGTGTTCCACCCGGAAGTTATGGTATCTGACATTTGAAAGTCCATGTTCTCCGTGACGACTTCCACCACCTTTCCAATCTCAGTAGAATCAGCAGATGTTTTCTTCTCGGGTTTACAGGACAGGCAAAAGAGGGTTAGGGACACTAACAATATTGAAAGTACCCAGGGAGTTCCCATGCCATTTAATAACGTTCTCATGACATCTTTTTTAGTGCTCTGAGGCAGCAACACGTTTGACCTTCGGACCAAACATTTATAAACTAGGGGAACTGTAAGGGATTGCTTACTAAGATACTAAATTTTGAAGACAAAACACTAATATTTAGTAAGTTAACTTGGATAATCAAAGACCTAAAGTTGGTAAATGCTTTACTTTATGATAGTTAAGCGTGGCCTGAATACATGCCTTCAGTTCTTCGGCAGGTAACTCGGAATTAACGGGAAACAAAATGGCTCGATTGCCCTCAAATGCGAAGTCATTGGCAAAAACCAATCGGAAAGTATGCACCAATTTGCTGGTACATTGAAAGTAAAGCGCATATTGATCTGGAGTCCTGGATTTCCAATCCATTCGAAGGGTGCTTCCTTGTTTGGTCACAAAACTGGGTTCGCCCCACTTCAAGGTTTCTTCCAAATGGGTTATACCATCCATCTCACGAACGGCTTCCAATACCAAGCCTCTTAACCCTTGCATTTTTTCTTTTATTCCTAAAGGATAATTCTGCATTCTGGTTTCAAAATCAGGGTGGGTGATGACTTTAAGTTTTCCCATGTTCAAATCTAATTGAAATTATTTGAAGCGTATATCTATCTCAATATTGAGGCCATCAGGCAACCTTAGTTCAATTTTTTCAGTCTTCAAGATAGAACCAATACCAATCAACATGGTCAAAAGACTGCATTATATAGACTGGCTACGAGTCATGGCATTTGGTACGCTCATCCTTTTTCATTGTGCGGTGCCTTTTGTGGAACACTATACCTGGGAAATCAACAACAAAGAGACTTCCACATGGATTACCCGTGTTATTTGGTGGCTGCACCAATGGCGTTTGCCATTGCTGTTTTTCATAGCCGGGGTTGGGGTACGGTTCTCTTTAAGGAAAAGGTCAATTCCAGCTTTTATTGGAGAACGGTTTGTTCGATTGTTCATTCCTCTGGCCTTCGCCATTTTTTTCATCACTCCTTTTCAAGTTTATTTTGAGTGGTTGCAAAAGGGGAGGATACAGGAGGGGTTTTTAGATTTCTATCCCACCGTCTATGATATAGTTCCCTATCCAGACGGGGCATTTACCTGGAGCCATATGTGGTTTGTTGCCTATCTATTTGTCTTTACTATTCTATTGCTTCCCGTCTTTTCTTTCTCCAAGGTGAAATGGTTTGATCGTCTGAAACCTTTTTTCAATGCAATTTTTCGAAGTCCTATAGCCCATTTGGCGTTGGCCCTTCCTTTTGTGCAGTATTTTTTTCTCTTGTATATCGATTGGCCAGAGCAGGGCAGCCTTATTGACGATTGGTATGTGTTTGTTTCATCCATCACGTTTTACCTGTTTGGTTTTGTATTGGGGAATCTGGAAACATTCTGGCAGACCTGCTTAAAACACCGAAAGTTTTTTGCGCGAATTGCCTTGGTATTGGCCCTAGTTCTTATGTGGAAATATTTTTGGAACTGGGAGTATAATAAACCTCAGGAACAAGAACAGATTTATACCTTCGGCTTGATGAATGGGTTTCATATCTGGACCATTATTCTGGCTTCTATTGGTTATACCATGAAATACTTGAACTTTGAAAACAAGTACTTGAGCTATTTGAATACAGCGGTCTATCCGTTTTATATTATGCACCAAGCCGTGATCGTTGCCAGCGGGTATTATGTACTGCAATGGGAATTACCTATAGCGGTTAAGTTAATGCTGTTGATCGTGATTTGTTTAGGGGTTATATGGGTATTGTACCACTATATCATCCGAAATACCATGTTGACGCGTGTGTTATTTGGAATGAAATGGAAAAGGAAAAATTCAGAAATACCTATTCCTTAATGGTTTTGATGTAATGAACCAGCACGTCTTCCTTCCGGAATCCGATTTTCTCGTGAAATTGCTGGGCATCGGTATTCCATAGCCATGTATCGGAGCCCATTTCGGTGCAGCCTTTTCTCCTGGCCCAAGCTTCGGCCTGTTCAAAGAGCTGTCGGGCTAAACCATGTTTTCTATGCGCATTCTTGACATAAATCATGTCTATATAACCCACAGGAGAGGTTGTAGAACCTTCAACATAGTCTACGCGTAGGGAGGTGCTTATAAAACCCACGGAGATTCCATCATCCTTGGCCATAAAAGTTTGTTGACTAGATTTTTTAAGGATGGATTTCAATCCTCTTTCAATCTCTTCTGCAGGATAATCATTAAAGAGTTTTAAGGCCATATCCCTCCAATCCGAATAATCCTGTTCTTCGTATGTCGTAATGGTCAATTCAGTCATTGAATTTAATTAGGCGTAACAAACATCAAGATGGTCGGGACTCATCTAAATCGATTACAATTTTACCCTTATGTTTTCCTTCACCAAAATATTGGACCAACCTTGGGATGTCCTCAAGGGAATAGGGGCCATCAATGGTTGGTTTTAGCTTGTTTTGAACATATAGTTCTGCAATACGTTCCAATCCCAAATTCGCTTTAAGGGCCAATATCTGATATTTTCTTTGGCTTAGCTTGGATAAAATCCCTCCTACAATCAGTAGTTGAACCAACCGGTTTAGCTTACCACCAATGGAAATGTATTTTCCTTTTGGGTTTAGTGCCCTTCTATAGGCGAATGCAGATTGGTTTGTTTTACAGTCCAGAATGATGTCATATTGAATTCCGGTTTTGGTAAAATTCTCTTCTTGGTAATCCAGAACATGATCAAATCCTAGTTTTAGCATAGCCTCTAATTTCTCGCCTGAATCCACTCCCGTAACTTCACAGTTTTTAAGTTTGGCCAGCTGAAGCCCATGGGTGCCAACCCCTCCGCCACCGCCATTGATCAAGACTTTCCGACCCTCTTCTAGGTTTACCTTATCGAAAGCTTGCAGGGCCAACAAAGCAGCATGGGGGATGGCAGCTGCTTGCCCAAAATCCATATTGGCTGGCATTTTCCTGATTGCCTCCGGAGACAGGCAGATGTATTCGGCAAAACTCCCAAAATTATGTTCGGAGATATCGCCAAAGACCTTGTCCCCAATCTTAAAATCTTTTACTTGCTCCCCAACGTTGGAAACCACACCGGCCAATTCCATTCCCGGAATGCTCTTTTTGGGTTTGAACAGGCCAAACATCAGGCGGTACAAATGGGGTTTGCCTGTGGCCACTGCCCAATCATAATCATTGATTGTGGTAACTTTTATGTTGATTTGAACCTCATTTGCTTTGGGTAGTGGGGTCTGCACTTCCTGTAGTTGGAGTACTTTTTCAGGGTGACCATAAGAAGTTTGAACAATAGCTTTCACTGGTTACGAAGATCAGAAATTTTGCCTCTATTTCAAAAACCAATGACAAGCTCAGCATGATTTATTTCAGATTGCCGCCAATTATCTCAAAACTAAAGGAGGCTTTACCTCCTGTAGCGGTCCAAAAATTATAAAGACTGCCCCATGTACCATCAGGGTCTCCTTGCTTGGCAAAATTCTCCAAATTGGAATTCAGGGTGTCCCAGGTATCTTGCGGCACTGCTCCGGCAGAAAGTACAACCACAAGCGCTTTAAATTCGGTTTGGGCGTTACCAAAGGAGGGAACGCGAGCACCGTGTTCCGCAATAATATTGGCAGCCGTATACGTGGTCAGGGCATCAGCGGTAAAAACACCAAATTCCCCAGTTGAAGCTGGATTTTCTGCTACGATAACCGACTCCAATTCGTCGGGATCAATAAGCCCCATGGCATAGAGTTCTAAATTGGCGTAAGGCACGGAATTTCCACCATTGGCCACCGTTCCAAATCCCACTTCGCCTCCAACACTTCCGCGATATCTTCCACTGCCCAAATCCTCTATTTCTTCAAAACCTCCTAACTGGCCTCCCACATTGGAGTATCCCCAATGCCCTCCAGCTGTAGTGGGGATGATACCATGATTGGTCCAATAATGTTGGATTTCATGTAAGAAAGGGCCGTTTCTGATATATTCTGCCCGTGGCATATGGATGACGGTCTTTAATTTTCCTGAAGACCCAAAGGCAGCTGTGTTATCCCAAATATCCCTGCCTAATCCCTCAATATCGTTTTGCGCAGGCGTTGACAAACCATAGTACAGATTATCGGGTTGGGAGTCCTCTACGTTTAGGATGATGATAAAATCAAAGTCATCATTGAAAAATTCGTAGACCTTGTTGGTCACCACTCGCATATCGCCCTCATCCACCAGGAATTTGTTGTATTCACTTTCGGAAAGAATCAAATTGGTTAATTGGTACGCTTCATCAATGGTAAAACCATCCTCCAAGGTTAAAGTGGATGGAGCCTCTGGTTCTTCCGGGTTATCCGGATCATCTGGATCGTCTGTGTTTTCGTTGTCCTCACCAGTGGTATCCGTCATTTCATTTTCTGATTCCGTATCGGGCATCACTTCCTCTGTACTGCAGGACATCACTAAAACTGAAAGCATTAAGAAAAGGGAAAACGCGAAGTAAGATTTTGGGGTGTTCATAAGTGTTTCTTTACCTATAGCAACGGATTCTATCAATTCATATTTTAAAGAATCCAAAGATCTCGATGAAATGCGACGAGCCTTATCAATATGCTCAATCTATTTATCTTTGGGCAAATATTTATTGAATGACGAATACACCGAATTGGCAGACTGCCATGGAATTTGAAGATATAACCTATAAAAAGTGCGATGGCGTCGCTCGGATTGCCATTAATCGCCCCAATGTTAGGAACGCTTTTAGACCCAAGACTACAAGTGAGCTATACCAAGCATTTTATGATGCTCAAGAAGATACCTCCATTGGAGTTGTGTTGCTTTCTGGGGAAGGCCCTTCAACGAAAGATGGGAAATGGGCATTTTGCAGTGGAGGCGATCAAAAAGCACGGGGACACCAAGGATACGTAGGAGAAGATGGATATCACAGATTGAACATTTTGGAAGTCCAACGTCTAATCCGTTTTATGCCCAAGGTGGTGATTGCCGTTGTACCTGGTTGGGCCGTTGGGGGGGGACACAGTCTTCATGTGGTCTGCGATATGAGCTTGGCCAGTAAAGAACATGCCATTTTTAAACAAACCGATGCCGATGTGACCAGTTTTGACGGAGGCTATGGTTCGGCCTATTTGGCCAAAATGGTAGGTCAGAAAAAGGCCCGTGAGATTTTCTTTTTAGGTAGGAACTACTCTGCACAGGAAGCTTATGAAATGGGAATGGTAAATGCGGTTGTTCCACATGACGAGCTTGAATCCACTGCCTATGAATGGGCCCAGGAGGTATTGGCCAAGTCCCCAACCTCCATTAAAATGCTCAAATTTGCCATGAATCTAACTGATGATGGCATGGTAGGGCAGCAAGTATTTGCCGGAGAAGCCACTCGCTTAGCTTATATGACCGAAGAGGCCAAAGAGGGTAGAAATGCGTTTTTGGAAAAAAGAAAGCCCAATTTTGGTAAGAATAATTGGATTCCTTAGACATACTACCCAAAAACTTTATGAGGAAAAAGACAGTGGTTTTAATTCCGGATGCCGGGGCTGGGGTCTTTGATAGAATCTTGTATTGTCTAGCGCAATCCAAGGATACAGAAATTCATGTTATAGTAAATGAAAAAAAACAGTTTTATAGGCATTCCCGTTTTATAAAGACTGTAACCATATGTCCGTTAGAAATAACGAATGAAGAGCTTCAGCTAAAGATAAATGACCTTTGCGAAAAACTGGGAATTGATATCATTCTTCCTATACAAGAAAGTTTAATTCACTTTTTATCAACGAATAAAGAGCTGCTACCCAAAAATGTAAAAATCGTTGATTTACCTCCATCAAACTCCTTAAGTACAGTTACCAATAAAATTGCGTTTTCCAAACATTTGGAGAACAATAACATATCTGGACCTCTTTCTTATGTGACCTCAGATTGTAAATTGTCCAATATTGAGAATTTGCGTTTTCCACTCTTGTTTAAACCACATGCGGTAACAGAAACCGGGATGGGGAAGGGTATTGTGCTTTTAAAAGAAAAGGGAGAATTACAAAAGATATGCAACGAAGAAACCAATAATAAAGATGGGGAGTTTTTATTTCAAGAGTACATAGCTGGATACGATATTGGCTGTGGGGTGCTATGCAAAAAGGGAGAAATTATAGCACATACCATTCAAAAAGATATTTTGGGAGACAAGCGCAACTTTGCACCGGTCAATGGGATACAAATGATTCATGACTCTGAAGTTTTATCTATAGTTGCACGCTTAATGAAATCATTGGATTGGAATGGGGTTGCCCAAGTAGACTTGATATATGACATAGCAAAAGATAGAATCTTGGTCTTAGAAGTCAATGGACGCTATTGGTCTACATTATTAGCTTCTTTACGCGCAGGAGTTAACTTTCCAAGCCTTGCAATTCAGTCGGCTTTGGGCAATGAACTGGGTGAAAAGCATTACAGCGAAATGAATTATTATAATCTTCGGGGATTTAAGTTTAAAATGCGGAAAAAACCTTGGATTGTTTTGGCATTTAGACATATCTGGAATCATACGCCTATTCGATATTTCTTTAAAGATCCAATGGTTTTGTTTGCAAAACTTATCAGTAGGGCAAATTCTGTTGTTTAGACAAGCAGTATATAAAACTAAAAAGAGCCTTGCCACTTGGGTCAAGACTCTTTTACGAGAACACTATATGAAAATGAAAAAATTTACTTACTTAATTATTACATGGTAAATGTACCACCAGTGTTCCCGTAATAGAAATTATTGTTGTGAACTGCCCTTTTGTTGTGGTTAGTCCTTCTTTTTAGCACATTTCTTCGATTTACTGCACGCTTTTTACTACGGCGGAAAGAAAACTATTGACGTCAAACTCTGGCTCTTCTGCCAGTCCTGTGCGAACAACAACCAGGTCTTTGGATGGAATCATAAACACATATTGCCCCTGATATCCGTTACAGGAAAATAAATCCTTGGGCACATCTGGATACTTACCTCCTGCATTCAACCAAAAATGCGCTCCGTACTGATCTTCAGAATGTACAGTAGGCTTGGTAATGTACTCCACCCATTCCTCATCAAAAATTTGTTCACCATTCCAATGACCTCTGTCCAAGTATAATTGGCCAAATCGGCCCCAGTCCCTGGTATTGGCCCAGGAATAGGAAGAACCGACATAATTCCCGGCAATATCAGCTTCAAGTACCATAGAATGCATCCCAATTTTATCTATAAAAGCTTTATAGGGAAAGTCCAGGTATTCTTGATGACTTCTAAACTGTTGGCGCAAAATTCCAGAGAGTAGGTTGGACGTCCCAGAAGAGTAATTCCAAACTTCCGTAGGCCGTGCAACTAACATTTTTTCTCGTTGGGACAAGGTCATATCGCTTTCCAAGAACAACATTTGGGTTACATCTGAAATTTTGGAGTAGTCCTCGTCCCATTCCAGTCCACTTTGCATACGCATCAGGTGGTTCAAGGTAATTTCTTTACGGTCGTCTTTTTCCCATTCCGTTATGGGAGCGGGCCACCCCATCTCTAGCTTACCTTGATGTTCTAAAACTCCATAACAGGTAGCCAAGACACTTTTGGTCATGGACCATCCCAAAATTGGAGTGTCCTTTGTAAATCCCTCCACATACTTTTCGGCGATCAAATGTCCTTTATAGAGAATTAGCAGCGTTCTTGTCTTTTGAACCTCTTGGTTACCAAAAGCCATGGCAATAGCTTGGTTGAGTTGGTCTTGATTAATTTCAACAATAATTGAGTCCAGCGGAACCCCCTGCCCATGGGGATAAGGAATGGTATCCTGTTGTTGGAATCTATTGGGTTTGAAGTTGGTAGCGTTTGGGTCATACTCATCGTTTACCAAGACCGTACCTAAGCCTTCCCGGTACACTGCCTTGCGCTCCATTAAACCATACACCGAAGAACTGGCCGACTTTTCCTGTACGTCCACCTCCGTATTGGCCAATTTGATCAGGGGGACATTATTGTCATTTTGGGTAATGGAAGCTGCAGACCTTTCGGCCACAAACACACTGGACGCCATGTTCTTGGATGCATAACCAGAGATAATCGTCAATTTGGGATAATTCAAGTATACAACCACACCAATTACCAGGAGTAGCAGTATCAAAATGCGCTTAAGTAGTTTCATGATTAAGATTTATCGTAAATTTCTGGAACTAAATATAAACATTTACCATATGTCCAACATAGGGATGATCATTGAGGAAAGAAGTCGGGATATTGGGGACTTTTTGGTGGGGAGATTAATCCCGTTCCGCAAGAAAAGAATGATCGGCCCCTTTATATTCATCGATCATATGGGGCCTACAACGCTTGGCCCAACCAAATATATGGATGTGGACCAGCATCCACATATAGGACTTTCCACTTTGACCTATCTTTTTGATGGGGAAGTCATGCATCGGGATAGTATTGGTACAGAACAGTTGATCCAACCCGGTTCCGTAAATTGGATGACTGCAGGAAGTGGAGTCTCGCACACGGAACGTACCCCTTCGCATCTTAGAAACGGAAACACCTTTTTGGCCCAAGGATATCAAATTTGGGTGGCTTTGCCCCAACATTTGGAGGATATGGACCCTGCTTTTCACCATATTCCCAATAATGAACTTCCTAAATGGGCAGAGGGTTCCACGGAATTCACACTCGTTGCTGGAGAGGGTTACAATAAAAAGTCACCGGTGCCGACCTATTCACCCTTGTTTATGGTTGAAATAAAGACCAAAGAAGAATTTGAATTGAATGTAAACGGAAAACTTAAAGGAGAAATCGGAATTTGCATTGATAAAGGTAGCATCGAAGCCTGTGAAGAAAAGGTTGGGAAAGGAAACATCTTGGTCAGTAAGGTAGAAGACACCTGTAATATTTTGGTGGCTCCGAATTCGCATTTGTTGTTGTTTGGAGGGCAGCCCTTTCCTGAGGAAAGACATATCTATTGGAATTTTGTTTCCTCTAGCAAAGAAAAAATCAAAGCCTCAAGAACAGCTTGGGCCAATAAAACTTTTCCCATGATGCCCAATGACAATACTTATGTTCCCTTACCCAAGCACGGGTTTTAAAATGCAAATCAAGTACAGTCAATGACCAGAATTCGAAAAACGCTCCAATCTGCACTTACTTTATTTGCAGCTTGTTTCATGTTTCATTCCTGCGCCCCTGAAAAACCGAAAAGGGAGGTGGTGTTGTACCAACAGTATTGCGCCAGTTGCCATATGTTGCCCAAAATTGAGCATTTACCCAAGGATATATGGAAAAATGGTGTCCTCCCCGATATGCTTTCAAGAATGGAAATTGAAGAAATGCATCGAGGCCCAACCCAAGTGCAGTCAGGATTCCGACCAAAAATCAAACTGGCGGATTGGCTTTTGCTGGAAAACTATATCTTAGATATGGCACCCGAGGAGCTGGAGCCCAATAAAATTCCAACTTCGGAGTTTCTGGATTCGTTCGAACCAAGGACTCTTGCCCTGGATAATCAAAATGGGGCGTTGATTTCTTATTTGCAGGCTTTAGAGAATGGGGGGCAGATTTACTATGGGGATATCCAAGGGAACTTAAGTGTTTATGATTTTCAAAATAAAAATGTGAATACCATATTTATTGGAAATACGCCCATAACTTGGTATAACCAGAGCGATTCCTTGGAAATCATTACTGAAGTGGGGATACTTGACCCCTCTGAGCAGGAACATGGCAAGCTCATTTCCAAAAGAAATGGAGATGTAAACCCCATCAATCATGCGTTACATAGACCTGTGCATACCCTAATGGAAGATTTGAACAGTGATGGCAATGTTGAGATGGTTGTTAGCGAATTCGGTGATGAAACGGGGCAGTTGTCCATCTTGATTCAAAATGCGCCGGGCGAATACCAAAAACAAACCCTGCTCAACCAGCCAGGTTGTATCCGTACCCTCAGCAAGGATATGGACAAGGACGGAAAGTTGGACCTCATAACGCTTACTTCCCAGGGAAACGAAAGTATTACCGTACTATATCAAATGGAAAACCTGAAGTTTAGGGCCGAAAAGGTGCTTGAGTTTAGCCCGGTATACGGTAGCAGTTGGTTCGAATTGGTGGATTACAATATGGACGGCTATTATGATATTATCACCGTTAATGGAGACAATGCGGACAAGTCCTATGTACACAAGCCCTATCACGGAATGCGAATCCACCTAAATGATGGAACAAACTCATTTTCTGAAGCCTATTTTTATCCTCTGTATGGGGCCACCAGGTTATTGGCCAGGGACTTTGATCAGGACGGGGATTTGGATTTTGGATTGATCAGTAGCTTTCCGGATTATGAAAATGCTCCGGAACTGTCCTTTGTTTATTTGGACAACTTGGATGCGGCCAGTTTTGATTTTTCCACAAAAATCCTTGAAAACCCTAATATTGGACGCTGGTTCTTGATGGATGCCTTGGATACAGACCAAGATGGTGATGAGGATATTGTTTTGAGTAGCTTTACCTATGTTTTCACTCCAGTACCGGAAACATTGTCCAAGCAATGGGAGGAAGACAACGTTGACTTACTTATCCTGGAAAACAAATTGATTGAATAAGTTCCAATACATATTAGGTATTTTAGTGGTCGTTGGATGCTATGGATGTAACAAACCTGTAAAAGAGGAAAAGAGCACCCATAGGTATCAATGGTATGGTCATGAAGTGGTTGTCTCCGCGTACAATTCTGTGTCTTGGCAAACCGAAGGCAATCCCAATATTGCAGCATGGGGCGACACCTTAAAACCTGGTATGAAGTGCATTGCCGTTTCAAGGGATTTGATTAAAATCGGATTTAAGCATAACACCATGGTATTGATAGATACTTTTTCAGATACATTTTATGTAAAAGATAAAATGCATAGGAGGTGGAAGAACAGGATTGATATTTACATGGGGAACGATGTTGGAAAAGCAAGAGAATGGGGGAAACAACACTTAGATATATGCTACGCCTTAAGTATAGATTCAACCAATCAAAATTAAAATTGAACCAAATGGGCAAAAAAATTGGACTATTTATTTTGGCGGTGGTACTAAATGCATGCTCTACCACAAAAGAAATTAAGGATAAACCGATTGTTTTTAATGAGGAGCGAATAGCCCTGACCAAAGAATATTTGAATCAGCGCTATAATTTGGTGCAGGATATCCCTGAAATTGTTCCGAAAATGATTGTGCTGCACTGGACGGCCATCCCAACTTTACAGGGCTCCTTTGAGGCATTTGAGAACCCTACTTTACCCAATTGGCGACCCGATATTAAGGGTGTAAGTGGGTTGAATGTCTCCACTCAGTTTTTGATTGACCGGGATGGAACCATTTACAGGTTGATGGATGAAACCACCATGGCACGGCACGTCATTGGCCTTAACCATTGTGCCATTGGGGTTGAAAATGTGGGAGGTACAGCAGAAACCCCTTTGACCAAGGCACAGTTGAAATCCAACATTTATTTAGTTGCGTATTTGGCGGGTAAATACAACATCGATTACCTCATTGGTCACTATGAATACACCCTTTTTGAAAATCACCCCTTATGGTTGGAAGTGGATGACGGCTATCGTACTGAAAAAACCGACCCCGGAACAGATTTTATGGAAAAGGTACGGAAGGCCTCAAAAAGATTTAATTTTAAACCGGTTCCAACAAAACAATAATATGGTTAGAATAATTGCTGTTGTCTTTATTTGGTTTCTAGGTGTCAACTGCCAGTCTCAGGAAGCCATCACCTCCAAACTTTACGAAACCTACGAAACGTACAAAGAACCCAGTCTCGACAAAAGGAGAATTAAGTATAACCAACTGCAACCACTGATTCAAAGGTTTGATGCCAACCCAAAATTCGAGGTTCAAAAAGTAGGGGAGTCCATTGAAGGGCGGGATTTGAACCTCATAAGTATAGGGAGCGGTGATCAAAACATTTTTTTGTGGTCTCAAATGCACGGTAACGAACCCACGGCAACCCAATCCATATTTGATATCTTGAATTTTTTGGATGCACCTGATTTTAAAGATGAAAAACAAGAGATTTTATCGAAATTAAAGCTTCATTTTTTACCCATGCTCAATCCAGATGGGGCAGAGGTCTATCAAAGACGCAATGCGTTGGGAATCGATATCAACAGGGATGCATTGCGTTTGCAATCTCCTGAAGGACAAACCTTAAAACGAATCAGGGATAGCCTGGATGCCAAATTTGGCTTCAATTTGCATGATCAAAGTACCTATTATAATGCAGAGCTTACGGACAAGCCCGCTACCATTTCCTATTTGGCGACGGCCTATAATTATGAAAAAGAAATCAATGAAGTTCGTTCCAATGCCATGAGGGTCATTGTATATATGAACAACATCATACAAAACTATGCACCAGGACAGGTAGGGCGCTATAGTGACGATTTTGAGCCACGGGCATTTGGGGACAACATAGCTAAATGGGGCACCAGCTTAATTTTGATTGAATCTGGAGGTTATCGGAATGATGTGGAAAAACAGGAAATCCGAAAACTAAACTATGTTTCCATTTTGTCGGCATTGTACACTATTGCCAAAGAAAGCTATTTGGACATTCCCATGGAAGATTATGAGAGGATTCCAAGAAATGACCGTAAACTGTTTGACTTAAAACTGGAAAATGTAACCTATAAGCTATTGGGCAAGGACTATATTTTGGATTTGGGAATCTATCGCCAGGAAGTGGACTTGGAAGGGCATCAAGACTTCTACAATAAAAGTATCATTGTAGATCAAGGGGATCTCTCAACCTTTTATGGATATGAAACTTTTGACGCTTCCGGATATACCATAGTACCGCCCAATGTTTTTCAAGGTGAACCCAAAAATCTTGGTGGCATCTTGGGTACTTTAAAGAAAGGGATAGGCTATCTGTCGTCCAAAAAACTAAGTTCCAATCACTTCACAAGTGAACCAATCAACCAAATCCAATTGGGATATCAATTACCTAGTTTTAGATTGGCTGTAGGACAAAACCCTACTTTCTTTTTGGAAAAGGAGGGAGTCATCTCTCATGCCGTGATTAATGGATTCCTTCTGGATTTGTCCCAGGATTTGGACCTTCAGAATTTTGGAAATGCCTTGATTTACCGTTAGTATCCAAATTGAATATTGGTTTCGGACCCATAACGTAGTAACAATACCAACATTATGAACAGGGTGCAAACAATGGAGGCGAATAGGGAGAGCACCATTCCTTGAAATCTCTTGGAGAATGGACCTATAGCGCTGTTTCTGATAATTTCTTTTACTACATCCATGACATTTTGTTTGAGTTAAACTTCTTCTTAGTTATTGGGATGCAATTAGTTGTTGTCTGTATAATTAGAACAACTGTTGGTCTAAAAACCCTACTATCTGGGTTTGTTTAGCTGTCTAAATTCCTACCTTCAAAGCTTCAAAAACAGGACCAAAAAAAAGAAAACATGAAAAAATACAGTTTGATTTTAGCTTTTCTAGCCGCATTTCAATTGGGAAGTGCCCAGGAATCCATTAATCTGTTTAATGGTAAGAATCTGGATGGATGGATCAATCATGGATCAGAGAAATGGTATGTGGAGGATGGATTAATGGTATGCGAAAGTGGCCCAAAAGCTGAATATGGGTATCTAAGTACAGAGAAAAACTATAAGAATTTTGAGCTTACCTTGGAGTTCAAACAAGAAAGTGACGGCAATAGCGGCGTTTTTATTCGTTCTACGTTTGAAGGAACCAAAGTTTCTGGTTGGCAAGTAGAAGTAGCCCCCCCAAACAAGCATACCGGAGGTATTTATGAATCTTATGGTCGTGGCTGGCTGATCAAGCCGGATGCCGAAAAGGAAAAGGCCTTAAAAATGGGGGAATGGAATACCTTAAAGATAGTTGCCAACGGCCCAAACATTACTTCTTGGCTCAACGGAGTGGAAATGGTTCATATCTCCGACGAAAAAATTGGTCAAGGTGAAGGAGCCGTGGCACTTCAAAT
This sequence comes from Flagellimonas algicola, assembly GCF_005937185.1. Lineage (GTDB taxonomy): Bacteria > Bacteroidota > Bacteroidia > Flavobacteriales > Flavobacteriaceae > Flagellimonas > Flagellimonas algicola. The sequence continues at coordinate 589,823 of NZ_VCNI01000001.1, forward strand.
CCATGACGGAGGGGGAATCAAAGTAAAGTGGAGAAATATTAAGCTTAAACCTTTAAAGTAACATCTCAGAATTAGTAATCTGAAGTCTTAACAGGGGTCACCTTAAAACTGCGGAATTCAACCGGGCCATGATCTCCCTGGATCATTATAGGGCCTGGTTGCCATTCATGACTATCCAACGCTCCACCTGTTATGCCGGGAATCGTTTGGTCACTAATAATAGTTTTGCCATTGGCCACAATGGTCACCCGTCTACCAATTAAGGTTATGTCATAGGTCTGCCATTCATTGGCAGGTTTGGCAGCATTTTCATTGGGCTCCAAAAATCCATAGATTCCGCCAAAATAGATATCGGAGGGCTCCAATCCGGCATTGTCGGCAATTTGTACTTCGTATCTGCCACGAAGATAGATTCCACTGTTACTTCCTTCAGGGAAACGGAATTCAGCATGTAATTTAAAATCGCCGAATTTCTGGTCGCTTATCAAATTGGCGCCAGCTTGTGGACTGGTAAGAATTCCATTTTTGATTACCCATTGGTTTTCACCATCAGTATGCCATCCATCCAAGTTTTCACCATTGAACAACCCTATGGGTTCATCCCATTCAGGATTTGTGTTATGGGGTAATTTTGGAGATTTAACTCCCTTCCATGAATGCACAGAGCCATCAGTATAGGTCATTGTGCCACTTAAAGCGTTTCCATCCAATTTCCCTTCAATCTTCATGTCTTGTCCCTCAGGTTCCCATTGGCGGGGAATCACGAATGAAAATCCGTTGTCTTTGGATTCCACTTCTGCAATAGGCCGAGCGCTTCCGTTGTAGGATACATACCTTCCTATCAAAGTGGCGACTCCCGACTTTCTAATCTCCAACCAAGAAGGAACGGTTTTACCCTTGAACTCCACTTCCAAATCCCATCTTCCTTCCAAGGGGTTTGCTTTTTGGGTGAATGCAAGTGACGAAAGCAAGAGGGCAATACTTAGGGCAGCCCATCTTTTAGAAGTAGAAATCATGATACAAAATTTTAGTGATGCGAAAGATACAGATAAATCAGAATCTGTAAGTGAGAAGTCTTTCAAAAAAACTATTCACATCCTCCGGTAAACCCAGTGGCACTGAACTTGGTCTGTACAGCACCTTGAAGACCGGCATGTGTTAATTGAATCACTAAATTATTGTCTCCGCTTCCATCTCGCTTAGGGGTACAGTATTCAAAAAGATAAAAACTATTGGCTTGTTCCGATACGCGCTGCGAAATTTGGGTGAAAGTGGCTTCCAGTTCCTCCTTGTTGCCTGCAAACACACTAGCTGTACGTCCAATATCCGTTAAAACTTCCGTGTCAATTTCGGCTCCAAGACCAATGGTAAAGAAAGAAATATTCCGATCAGCATCAGTGACTGCCTTCAAGGCTGATTCCTCGGTATAGCGGGACGCCTGATCGGTTCCATCCGTGAAAAGGACAACGGACGCAGCCCCAATCACACTTTGTTGATTGTTAGCTTGAATCAATTCTTCCGCTTTGTCTGTAGCTTTTATGACCGCTCCATATAAATCGGTTGAAGGATCATTGCTGATATCAGCGGTTATGCCCGAAATGGCGTTGACCAATTCTGTGGATGAAGAGGTGAGGTCGTTAAGCAAATGCAATTCATCTTCCCCATCAAACCAATAAATACCCATTTTAAAGGATTCCGTTTCGGGGCTTGGCATTACATTATTTATAAAACTCGTTGATGCCGATTTAAGCTCATCCAAACTATTTTCAAGCACACTGTTGCTCAAATCCAGAATCAACAAGGTGTTGTTACTGAATACTTGGGAATTGGGGGAAATCCTAGCCTGAGACTCGGAAGAGGAAATCGTATTGAAACAATCATCGTTGCGCCCCTGTTCATAGATGGTAAACTGGTTGGCCTCCAATCCCGAAATAGGATTGCCAAGCACATCGGATACCCGAAACAATATAGAGACCTTACCAGGCAAGGTGGTAAACTGATCTTGGATGGACAACAGCAATTCATTGTCCTCAAAACCCAAGCAGTTGTCAGGTTCCTTGCCAAGACCCAATTCTTGATGATTGATGTCAAAACTGACATCGTCATCGGCATTTCCGCAAGAAGCGATCAACAAAACAAAAAGGTAAACAGGAAAAATCTTGAAAGGAATTTTCATTTTCAAAAGTTTGAGGTTCTGATTGCTTAACGCATAAAAGGCTTGAAAATTATTTTCAGATTGCTCATAACCATTAAAGAAAAGTTAAAAAAAGTGCCCTCTTGTTAAAAAAAAACCAATCCGACCATTTTTTGGTAACTTCAACTGAATCTTTCTAAAATCAATCAATACAATTAAAGTATGCCAACGTATCAAATTAAAGTAAATGGAGCGTCCAAAACAGTGGATGTAGCTGAGGACACTCCAGTATTGTGGGTGCTCAGGGATCATCTTGATCTTGTGGGCACAAAATATGGTTGTGGAATAGGGCAGTGCGGTGCATGTACAGTTCATGTGGATGGAACCGCCATGCGAAGTTGTTCCTTGACCCTTGCCCAAGTGGACGGAAAGTCCATTACTACTATTGAAGGACTATCCGAAGATGGGTCACATCCTGTACAGCAAGCCTGGAAGGAAGTGGATGTACCACAATGTGGCTATTGTCAAGCAGGTCAGATTATGACTGCTACCGCCTTTTTGGAAAACAACCCGAATCCGACGGAAGAGGAAGTGAAAAATGCCATGCACGGAAACATTTGTAGATGTGCTTCTTACACCCGAATCAAGAAAGCGGTTTTAACTGCCGCTGAGAATATGGGCTGATTCCAACACAACGTAAACCACCTCTAAAAACATTAAAATGTCATCAAACTCAACAATAACATTTAGTAGAAGGGCTTTTATGCGTACTTCCTCCTTGGCTGGGGGCGGAATGCTGATCGGCTTTAATCTTTTCCAGGCGTGCAAACCCAAGGCGGAACCGCCTGTGGATCTCTCACTTCTAAACTACAACGACTTTAATGCCTTTATCAAAATTGCGGATAATGGCGCCGTAACCATATATTCTCCAAACCCTGAAATTGGACAGGGCGTTAAGACCTCCATGCCCATGATCATAGCTGAAGAGCTGGATGTGGCCTGGAAAGATGTCTACGTGGAACAAGGTATATTGGATACAGAAAATTATCAGCGACAAGTTGCGGGTGGTAGCCAATCCATTCGTTTTGGTTGGGATGCACTAAGACAAACCGGAGCTACCGCTAAACAAATGTTGGTCAATGCCGCAGCAGCTCGTTGGGGTGTGGATGCCGCCGAGTGCAGCGTAAGCGAAGGTGTCATTACCAACGCGGCTGGAGAAACTTTGGGATATGGGGATGTGGTCAATGAGGCTGCATTGCTGGAAGTCCCGGAAGAAGTAGCTCTTAAGGAGCCCAAGGATTACAAAATCATGGGAAAAAATGCCACTAATGTGGATATAGACAAAATAACAACGGGCAAGCCGCTCTTTGGATTGGACTATAAGGCTGAAGGTATGGTTTATGCTGCATTGGTTAGACCTCCTGCCTTTGGAAAGAAGTTGGTCTCCTATGATGATAGCAAGGCGAAAAGTATGCCTGGAGTGATTGATGTTGTCAAAATTGGTGAAAAGGTGAGAGGCCTATTGGCGGAAGACCCCAGTTTTGGAAGCAAGATTTCTTCCAGCGATAAAATAGCGGTAATAGCTGAAACAACCTGGCAAGCCTTCAAGGCCAAAGAAGCTATTGAAGCGGTTTGGGAGGATGACACTACGGTTGAAAGCACTGAGGACCATGATAAAAAACTCACAGCTTTACTAGATGGAAACGAGTTCAATACCATGCGTTCAGACGGGGATGTGAAAAAAGCTTTTGCGGAAGCAGATGAGATTCTTGAACGCACCTATGAATCACCCTTCTTACCTCACAACTGTCTGGAGCCCATGAATTTCTATGCCGATGTAACGGATGAAAAAGTACATCTTGTAGGCCCCATTCAAACCCCAGCTTGGAAGGCTGGTTTAGTTGCCAAAATGTTGGGAAGGGAAGAAAAAGACATCCTTCTGGAAATGACCCGCATGGGTGGAGGATTTGGTAGGCGATTGTTTGGGGACTTCGTTATTGAGGCCGCAGAAGTATCCGATGCCATAAGAAAACCGGTAAAAGTGGTTTTCACCCGAGAAGATGATATGGGAATTGGGGTATACCGCCCCGCGATAAAATACCGAATCAAGGCTGGAGTTAAAGATGGAAAAATCACAGCTTACCACCTAAAGGAAGCTGCTATCAATGATGGTATGTACGGATTGATTCCAAATTTCTTTCCTGCAGGTGCCATTGAAAATTACCAAGTGGACTCCGCGGCATACGATAGTAACATTACTACCGGGGCCTGGAGGGCACCTTATACCAATTTCTTGGCATCCGCAGAGCAAAGTTTCTTTGATGAGCTTGCAGAGCTAATGGAAGTGGACAAGATACAGATGCGCTTGGATTTATTGGACAAAGTAGATGCAGAAGCAGATGAACGCATCCAGTATTCCCCAGAACGTATGAAAGAGGTTATAAAGGTTGCAGTGGAAAAATCTGGATGGGGCAATAAACCCAGCCACGTATACCAAGGATTTGTGAACTACTATTGTCATAACTCCCATGTAGCGGAGGTGGCCGATGTTGAGATTGAAAATGGTGAACCTGTGGTCAAGAAATTAACTTGTGTTGTTGACTGCGGAATTGTGGTAAATCCAACGGGAGCAGCCAATCAGGCAGAAGGTGGCGTAATTGATGGGGTAGGACATTCCATGTACGGTGATTTTACCTTTGATGGCGGAAAAGGACATGCCCAGAATTTTGATAAATACAGACTCATCCGAATGCGTGAAGTTCCAGAAGTGGAAACCCATTTCATCAAGAATGAACTTTCTCCAACAGGTTTGGGTGAACCTACTTTACCGCCGGCTGGAGGGGCAATTGCCAACGCATTCAAGGCAGCTACGGGCAATAGGCTATATCAACAACCGTTCACCAAAAATCCAGAACTTTTAAAAGTACCTGAAAAGGAAGTAATAGGTTGATTTTATGACAATACTGTTGTTCGGGATAACCAAGGACATAGTGGGCAGCTCCACTTTGTCTGTTCCCACAGCTAGCGCTACAGGTAGAAAAATTCCAAAAACAGTCAAAGAGCTTAAAGAGTTCCTGGGGGAAACCTATCCGGAACTCAATAAGCTTTCTTCCTTGGCTGTTGCTGTAAACAATGCTTACGCGCAAGATGAAACATCCATAGACGCTTATGACGAAATTGCACTTATCCCACCAGTCAGCGGAGGTTAACTGTGGGCAAAGTAGTATCTTGCACTTAGGTAGAGAAGCTGAATTATGCTGATAGACAATCATAACAGACAAATCAATTATTTAAGACTTGCGGTTACGGATCGGTGTAATCTTCGATGCAACTATTGCATGCCTTCAGAAGGAATTGATTTTGCAGAAAACAATAAGCTCCTCACAGTAGATGAACTCATCCAGGTGAGTGAGGTCCTTGTAGGGCAGGGGATAGATAAAATTCGGATTACGGGTGGTGAACCTTTTGTGCGCAAGGATTTAATGCGCTTATTAAGGGCTTTGACCAAAATGTCTGGATTGAATGATATTTCTGTAACGACCAACGCTACGGTAATAGGCCCCCATATTGATGAGTTAAAGGAACTGGGGATTAAAAACATCAACGTAAGTCTGGATTCCATAAACAGGGAAACCTTTGAGCGGATTACCCGTAGGAACCAGTTTGATACGGTGCACAACAACTTAATACGTTTGATTACCGAAGGATTCAATGTGAGAATCAATTTTATTGTGTTGGAAGGGCAGAACGAACAAGACATTATCCCCATTTTGGAGGTCATGAAACATCATAAGGTTTCGGTTAGATTTTTGGAAGAAATGCCTTTTAACGGTGGCTCTAAAAACTTTGATGGTATTAAATGGGATCACAAAGCCATTTTGGAACACGTGACCCTTGCCTATCCGAATTTTCAGAAGTTGGAATCCCCCAAGACCTCTACCTCTGTGAATTACAAAATTCCAGGGCATGCTGGAACTTTTGGGATCATCCCTTCCTTTACCCGTACATTCTGTGGAAGCTGTAATCGACTAAGAATTACGGCCACGGGTGATGTGATTACCTGTCTCTATGGGAAACCAAAATCGAATATTAGGGATATTATCCGAGGGGAAGCTGCTAAGGAAGGAATTGAAAACGCTATTCTAAAAGCCGTTGGTTCCAGAGCCAAAACTGGATTTGAGGCACAAAAAGAACATTCCCGAACGGTGTTCGATAATTCCATGACCTCCATTGGCGGTTAATTCAAAAATTTAATTCAATTTATGTCAAAGGAAATTCCACAATTATATGGTTTGGTACTTGCAGGAGGCAAAAGTACTCGTATGGGCTCTGATAAAGGGCTTATAGATTACCATGGTCGTCCACAGCAGGAATATTTATATCATCTTTTGGAACAAGTATGTACTGAAGTTTATGTCAGTATGAGGGATGAGCAACAAGCATCAATTTCAAATGAGTTTAATGTTATTTCGGATCAAAACGAATATCGTGGACCCTTTAATGGAATTTTAAGTGCCCATAAAGCGCATCCCAATGTAGCTTGGATGGTTTTGGCCTGCGACCTTCCCCTTTTGGACTTGGACTCCATAAAAAATTTGGTTATGCAGCGCAATCCAGATAAATTGGCCACTTCATATGCTACTCATGAAAGTGGTCTTCCGGAACCCTTGGTGACTATTTGGGAGCCTGCAGCGCTTAAAAAATCAATTGAACATTTGGAAAGTACGGATAGCAGCTGTCCACGGAAATATTTAATCAATTCAGATATCCAGTTGATACATCCCGATCAGGATGAAGTATTGTACAATGCGAATTCATTATCTGATTACGAATTTGCCAAATCCAAATTGGGATAGCATGGACTTTAGGTACGACAGACAGACCCGTTTAAAAGATTTTGGTCCTGATGGACAGGACAAGCTTACCAAGGCCATGGTTTTGGTTGTTGGTTTGGGGGGATTGGGTCTACCTGTAGTGCAATATCTAAATGCGATGGGAGTGGGAACCCTGGGTCTTATGGATCAAGATGTGGTGGAACTTCATAATCTACAACGGCAAGTATTATATTCAGAAAAGGATTTGGGACAATCCAAATTAGAAGTGGCCCATGAGAAACTACAAGCACAGAATTCGCAGACCATTTTCGAGATTTACGATACATTTTTGACCAAGGAAAATGCACTTGGAATTATTTCGGAATACGATGTAGTGGTAGACGCTACGGATAACTTCCCCACACGTTATCTCATTAATGATGCTTGCGTTATTTTAAACAAGCCTTTTGTGTATGGGGCTTTACACGGTTTTGAAGGACATGTAAGTGTGTTCAATTATCAAGGAGGTCCTACGTATCGCTGCCTATATCCCAACATGCCCACCGCAGAAGAAATTCCTGATTGCAATGATAATGGAGTCTTGGGGGTGATTCCGGGAGTAATAGGGACGCTCCAAGCTTTGGAAGCAGTTAAGCTGGTTGCTGGTATAGGAGAAGTATTGTCAGGAAAGTTACTGATATACGATGGCTTAAGCCAGCAAATGAGCACGTTCAACTTTAAGACAAATCCCGTCAACAAAGAAATCAATGCGCTCCAAGAGTTTTATGAGACTCCACATTGTGAAGTGATTCCGGAAATCTCAGCGAATGCGTATTGGCAGTTCCGAAATTTGGAAACGGAACATATACTGATTGATGTTAGAACAGTTGCCGAATTTGAAGCCAACCACTTGTCCAACGCCATAAATATACCGCTGAACCAACTGGATCCAAAGCAGTTGGATTTCACTTTGAATGATATGATCTATGTCATTTGTCAGTCTGGAAAACGAAGTGCTCAGGCGGTAAAACAACTACAATCCGATTATCCCAACATCCAATTTTACTCTATTTTAGGCGGGATGAACCAAATGATGGCACTAAGCCACAACCCATAATGATTTCACACGAAAACGCATTACAGGAGGTATTGAACCTTTCCTCTAATTTTGGTTCCGAAGAGGTTCACCTTTCGGATTGCCTTGGTAGAGTTTTGGCAGAGCCAATTCATGCAGATCGGGATTTCCCTCCATTTGATAGAGCAACCAAGGACGGTATTGCCATAAATTTTGTCGGAATTCAGTCAACCAACCAAAACTTTCCGGTTTCGGGAATGGCCCAAGCGGGTAGTCCCCAACAACACCTTTTGGACGTCTCACAATGCATTGAGGTCATGACCGGGGCCATGGTCCCCAAAAATGCGGATACCGTAATCATGTATGAACACTTAGAAGAGGAGGATAACGGTTTTTCACTTCGGGAATCGGTCAAAAAAGGACAGAACATTCATTATAAGGCAAGTGATGTAGCACAAGGTGAGGTGTTACTTCAAGAAGGAGTCCAAATAAGCGAAGCAGAGATAGGGGTATTGGCTTCGGTTGGGAAGTCCAAAATCCAGGTTAAAAAATTACCCAAGGTCGCAGTGATTTCTACGGGGAATGAGTTGGTGGATGTAGAGGAGACCCCAGCTCCCCATCAAATCCGAAAATCAAACGTACATACGCTTCAAGCGTTGCTTAAAAGGCTACAAATTCCATCAGATTGTTTCCACTTTATTGATGATCCATCCATCCTGAAAGATAAATTGGGCGAAATCTTAAAAAATTATGACGTGATGTTGTTGAGTGGGGGGGTGTCCAAGGGCAAATTTGATTTCTTGCCCCAGACTTTTGATGCCTTGGGGGTGGAGAAAATATTTCATATGGTTCGTCAGCGCCCTGGTAAACCGTTTTGGTTTGGACAACATAAAAAGTCCAATACGACCATTTTCTCCTTTCCTGGAAACCCCGTTTCCACCTTCGTAAGCTATCATGTGTATTTTAAACCTTGGCTTAACAAAACTTTGGGAATGGCTTCCCCGCAATTTGATGTATTTTTAAAAGAACCAACGGAAAATACCACGGATCTTACCCTTTTTATTGGAGTCGGGGTAGATTGGGTCAACGGAAAACTAATGGCCAAGAGGATATCAACAACAGGTTCTGGAGATTTAATGGCTCTTTCAAAGGCAGATGGGTTTATTTGCTTAAAGCCAGATGAAATGGTTGGAGCAGAGCAATTGGTTCCATTTATTCCAGCTAGAAATAGGATTTCATGACGCACGAACTAAAGCACATCGTACAGGAATTCGAAGAAAAAAGGAAACTGGGTAGGAAATCGGTTTTGGCCACCGTAGTCGCATTGGATGGTTCATCGTACCGCAGGCCAGGGGTTAGAATGCTGATCTTTGAAAATGGAGACATGGTAGGGGCTGTAAGTGGCGGATGTGTCGAGAAAGAAGTTTTGAGGCAGGCAGAATCTGTATTTACCACCGCAGTTAGCAAAGTCATGGTTTACGACGGGAGGTATAGGTTGGGTTGCGAAGGCATTCTTTATCTTCTTTTAGAAGAATTTGACCCTGAAACAGCGTTCCTTGAACAGTTTTGGGACACCATCAAAACACGTCGAAGCTTTTCCATTAGTTCGTATTTTGACAAAGAACCCGGTGAAAATCCGAATTACGGTACTTTGTTCCACTTTCATGAAGGTACAAATCCAATAAATAACACAGAAGCTTTAAAAAATAAAGGTCTACTGCAATTTGAACAGGAGATGCATCCTTGTTTTCAGCTGGTGATTATAGGGGCCGAACATGATGCTGTGCAATTGTGCAAATATGCTGCTACCACGGGCTGGGAGGTTACTGTCGTGGCCAATCCAAGAGAAGAAAAATCCGAAAAGGATTTTCCCGGAATTCAACAACTAATAAGCGTGGAACCAGAGCTCTACCAACCCAATTTGGATAATCAAACTGCTGTGGTTGTTATGACCCATAGCTATGTTAAGGATTTACAATTCTTGATGGCATTAAGGGAGCAGAAGGGAATATACATTGGTCTTTTGGGCCCATTTAGAAGGAGGGAAAAACTCTTTGACGAGCTTATGGAGCGGTGTCCCGATGTTTCCGAGGAATTTTTGGAAAGTGTCCATGGCCCGGCTGGAATTGATATTGGCGCTGAAACCCCTCAGGAAATAGCCATTTCCGTGGTCTCGGAGATTCTCACGGTGGTAAGGGGAAAAGAACCTGCACTGTTGAAGCATAAAATGGGTCGGATTCACACATAAATAATGACCAAGCAAATTTCAACGATTATATTGGCTGCTGGGGCATCCACTCGTATGCCAGGGACTATCAAACAGCTCTTACCTTGGAGGAAGACCACTTTGTTAGGGAATGCCATTGAACAGGCCAAACCAGTTTCTTCCAAAGTTTATGTGGTTCTGGGAGCAAACGCCAAGCATATATCAGAATCTATGGAGATAACGGCAAATGTTGTCCATAACCCTGATTGGAACACGGGAATGGGAAGCTCCATTGCTTTTGGCATGAATGAGGTTATGAAATCCGATGAAATCCCACAGGCAGTTTTGCTCATGCTCGCTGACCAACCGTTGATAGATTCTTCGTACTTAACCGCACTAAAAACAAAATTTTTCGCTGGTACCAATAAAATTGTGGCTACGGAGTACGAAAATGGTCTTGGCGTGCCTGCAATTTTTCATGTTTCCCTGTTTGAAGAGTTGTCCCGATTAGATCAAAAATTTGGAGCTAGAAAAATCATTGCCAAATACAAAAAGGATTGTATATCCATCCCATCCATGGATAAGTCAATTGATATTGACACCATTGATGAATATAATTATATAATTGAAAAACAGGATATTAATAATGAAAATATATAGTTTTACTTTAATCTTTATTATCGTTTTTGGAACTGCCTTTGGTCAAGAAATGGGGTTTGAGGAATACAACCCAAAATCAACCTTGGTTGTACCAGAAAATCCTGTAAAGAGGGCAAAATTCACTTTTATCGATGTGCATAGCCATCAATTTAATATGGAATCCCAAGATTTGTCCGAGTTGATTAGGAATATGGATCAGATGAACATGGGGGTAATGGTTAATCTGAGTGGTGGCTCGGGAGCTGGGCTAAGGGCAAAGCTTAAAAATGTGAATGAAAATTATCCCAACCGATTTGTCGTTTTCGCCAACGTGGACTTTAGTGGGGTAGGTACTGCCAACTGGGGAGAACTGGCCGCAGCCCAATTGGAGTTAGATGTTAAAAGTGGTGCAAAAGGTCTTAAAATCTATAAAAGCCTAGGGTTGCGATACAAGGATAACGAAGGCAATCGGGTGGCCATAGATGACCCAAGATTAGATCCCATTTGGGAAAAGTGCGCTGAATTGGCAATCCCTGTTTTGATACATGCCGCAGACCCAAAATCTTTTTGGGACCCTATGGATAGCAGCAACGAGAGGTGGTTGGAGCTGAAAACACGACCGAGAAGAAAGCGTTCCGCTACCAATCCCGTCCCTTGGCAACAAATCATTGATGAGCAACATCGAATGTTTAAAAATCACCCTAAAACTAAATTCATTAATGCCCATATGGGCTGGTATGCCAATAATCTGGGCAGGTTAGGGGAGTTGATGGATGAAATGCCAAACATGTATGTGGGTATTGGTGCCATCATAGCCGAGCTAGGGCGTCAACCCAGGCAGGCCAAACAGTTTTTCATTACATATCAGGACAGGATTTTATTTGGAAAGGATAGTTGGAAACCAGACGAGTTCCCAACATATTTTAGAGTTCTGGAAACGGCGGATGAGTACTTTCCGTACTATAAAAAATACCATGCATTCTGGGCCATGTATGGCTTGGACTTACCAAACGAAGTCTTGAAAAAGGTGTACTATAAAAATGCGGTAAAGTTGATTCCCGGAGTGGATAGCTCTTTATTCAAGGATTAGATTTACTTGGATTTCTGAGTTTGCTCGCTTTCCAATTCTTGTTTTCCCAAATCTTGGAAAATGCCACAAGAAATTTGCTTTTTGATTAATGAAGTGGAAGTCTTGCGTTTGACCAGGGATTCAATTTCCTTATTTAAGAATTGCATAGGTGAGACTTTTATGGATTAACGCTATCCCTAGACTTTTAGTATTTAAAAGCTAGGTAGTTAACTGCTTCTCCACATATTCCAACACAACCATCCAGTTCATTTTAAGAATCAAGGCCGCCGTTGGGACGTTATTTTCTGCGATGGCGTGAATGATTGCTTCATTTTGATTGTCCACGTTTTCATAAAAACTGGCATCATTCCCATATCCTTGCTCGTAAAATAGCAAGCGGGTTTTCAAATCCTCTAGAATTTGCAGCAATACGGTATTCGCACAGTTTCTAACCAAAATATGATGGAAATCAAACCGCGCCTCCAACCTCTTTAATGGGGTATGGGACTGCTGTAGCCTGATTTGCTGTCTCCTCAACGCCTCAATATCCGAATCGGTATATTGGGACCCTTCCACAGCCATAATTTCCAACTGGGCAACGGTCTCATAAATATTCTTTGCCTCCTTCTTACTGAGTTGGGTCACTACAAATCCTCTGTTGGGAACTGCACAAATTACCCTGGATTGTTCCAATTGGCTCAGCGCTTCACGGATTGGCGTTACGCTCACCCCTAATTGACGCGATAGTAAGGCAAGATTAATGGTTCTGCCTACTTGAAGTTTTCCGTTTTGGATTTGACCAAGCAAATGGGATTTTACTTGGTTTCTGAGTATCAAAGTTTGCATACGTCTAAATATACAGAATCGTATACGATTCATACATAAACATCGGTCAACGGCTTTAAAAATGCTACATTCGGTAAAGAAGAAAATGATTAGTCATGAAAAATACAATCAAAAACGGGCTCTTTTTAATGCTGTTCGGAACTATGCTTCTGATGGCTTGCAGTAGTAGTAAATCAGATGATTACGAACCTCCAAGGGATGAGGAGGAAGCTAGGGAACAAATGGTAGCAGATAGTTTGAGCGCTATTCAAAATTCTAGTGGGGTCAAAAATTGATTCAATAACTACCACACCCGCATTCCAATGTCTCTCTCCTCGGAACTGTAGTTGTCTTGAATGAAGAATCACACCACGGGGTTCAGAAAATGGGATTAATTCCCTAATTTTCTGAACCTTTTTGTTTTTCAATACAATTCCCTTTCCAATGAAACTACGATTCATCGCATTTGTTCTTCTTTGTTTACTTATCATTTGCTGCAGGCAGCAATATTCCGCTACACCCGAAAGTTTATATCAAACAGAACTGTTCAAAGCTGTCCAGCTCTCTGGATTGTTCAAGGATTCCAAAACGTTTGTTGATTTAGTACCACAAAAGCATTTTTTAAAACTTGAAGGGGAGTACCTTACTGCTAAACAGGAGGAGGGGTTTGATTTATCCGTTTTTGTTGCAAATAACTTTGAAGACCAATCCATGAAAGCATTGGAATTTGAAACAGACACCACCAAAACCATGTATGAACACATTGCGTTGATGTGGGACAAACTTACGCGAGGACCAGATACCGCTGTGCCGCATGCTTCTAGGATATCACTGCCTTATAAGTATGTTGTTCCCGGAGGAAGGTTTCAAGAAATCTACTATTGGGACAGTTATTTTACGTTGGAAGGGCTTTTAGTGGCTGGCAGGGATGATCTTGCCACCAACATGGTGGACAATTTTAGTTTTTTGATTGATTCCATAGGTTTTATACCAAACGGTACGCGTAATTATTATAGAACTAGGTCCCAACCTCCTTTCTATGCCCTTATGGTTGGGGCAATAGCCCGAAAGGACCATGAGTTAACGGTAAAATACTTGCCACAACTCATCAAAGAATATGAGTTTTGGATGCAAGGATCGGCCGACGGTAAAATTGAGGCTGCAGTCCAACATGTAGTTCCCATGGGGCAGTCGGGCTTTTTGAATCGTTACTGGGATAAAGGTACAACCCCTAGGCCAGAAGCTTACAAGGAAGACCTGCATTTGGCCAGTGAATTGTCAACCGATTCATCCAAACAAACTTTATACAAGAACTTAAGGTCGGCCGCAGCCTCTGGCTGGGACTTTAGTTCCCGATGGTATGGTGAAAAAGGGAAATTTGAAACCACTGAAACCACGGCCATTATACCCATTGACTTGAATTGCCTAATGTATTATTTGGAGCAACTAATTGCAACAGGAGCAAATCTAGATGGCAAGCCTGAGCTGGAAGAAAAATATACTCTGTTAGCCGAAAAGAGGAAAACATTGATTCAAGAATACCTTTGGAATCAGGAAGAAGGATTCTATCTGGACTACAATTTTGAAAAGGAGGGTAGTACACCCAACCCAACTCTGGCGGCTATGTTTCCGCTTTATTTTAAAATAGCTACCCAAGAACAGGCAAACTTGGTAAAGGAAGTTATCATGACCCAATTTTTGAAGGATGGTGGTTTGCTTACTACCTTGGAGCATTCCGGACAGCAGTGGGACGCTCCAAATGGCTGGGCACCGCTACAGTGGATTGCCGTTAAAGGCCTCTTGAACTATGGTTTTAAAGAGGAAGCTATCGAAATTATGCACCGGTGGTTGGCCCTCAACGAAAAGGTGTATAAGAATACCGGCAAAATGATGGAGAAGTATAATGTGGAGGATTTAAGCCTGTTATCAGGAGGCGGGGAGTATGAAACCCAGGATGGTTTTGGCTGGACCAATGGAGCGGCCCTTGGATTCAAACAAATGTTGACCGAGTTGGAAGAGTAAACGAAACGGTTTAAGTGACGTAAGTTTCTTTTTCCAGACCAGACTATTTAGTGTAACGCTCAATCAAAAACATGTCCAAATCCCTTTTGTTCATTCCAGATATCTCTGGATATACCAAGTTTATTCAAACAACGGAAATAGAACATAGCCAACATGTAATATCGGAATTATTGGAAGTGCTGGTTAATGCCAACACCCAAGATTTAAAACTGGCAGAAATTGAAGGTGATGCCCTTTTCTTTTATAAGGAGAATGAAGTACCCTCCCAAGAAAATCTCTTGGCGCAGATTGAATCTATGTTCACGGCTTTTTACAGCCACCTAAAGATGTTGGAGAAAAATAGGGTTTGTCCATGCAATGCATGTGCCACAGCTCCCAATCTACAGCTCAAGATCATTGCTCATAGCGGACATCTGCAGCATATAGAGGTGCAGGGCACCCGAAAACCTTTTGGGGAACAAGTGATAGAAGCCCACAGACTATTGAAGAATTCTGTGGACAGCGATAACTATGCGCTGATAAGTCGGAAATTGGCGCTGGACATCATGTTGTCCCCATATTATTCCAGCAAGATGTTTAGGTTTAGGCAAGGCTCAGACATTTATGATGAAAATGAAGTGGAATACATCTATTCCGTCATAGACCCCAATGAGTTAAAACTACGAAGTTTTGTTCAACCCAAGTTGCTAAGATTTGATATACCTCCCAAAGTTGTAGTGCAACAGGATTTTCCGGTTCCGGCAGAGGAGGTTATGGAAAACATAACCAACTATGCGCTTAGACACAATTGGCAGCAGGGAGTGGACAAATTGGAATACAACGAACATGAGGTTACCAGATTGGGAAGTGAACATACCTGTGTGATCAATGGCAAGCATCTGGATTTTATCACCATTTCCAAGGAGACCAATCCAGGAAATTTAATTTATGGGGAATTGACCCATAACCACCCTTTGTTTGACGACTTTTACCAATTCTATATTTTTTCACCAAAATCGGATGGAACCAGCCACTTAAAAGTTGAGTTCTATTGGGAGTCCAAATCCCTTCTTAAAAAGATTCTCGGGTTCTTAATTGGAAAAAAGGCGGTTCAGAAAAGTGCCAGTGGCGCTATTGACAACTTGTTACAATTTATAAAGACCCAAAACTAGGAATCATAACTTATTTTAGCCCTAAAACAGTATTTTGAATACAATCACAGGATATTCAGGAACTCCTCTGGCCAAGAAATTGGGGATAAAGGAAGGTTTTGCCATCCTGCTGGTCAATGAACCTGAGTATTACCTGAATTTGTTTTCTGATTTGCCATCTGAGATTTCATTTGTCGAGGAGGCTCGTCCGGAATCAATCGATTTCATTCATATTTTCTGTACAATCTGGTCAGAACTTGAAGCAGCTGTTGAGAGCAATAAACCTGCTTTAAAAAAAACTGGCATGTTATGGGTAAGTTGGCCTAAAGGAAGTTCCAAAATAGCAACAGAACTAAAACGTGACCCGATAAGGGAATATCTATTGGCTATTGGTTTGGTGGACACCAAAGTAGCCGCTGTGAACGAGGACTGGAGCGGCTTAAAATTTGTTTATCGATTAAAAGATAGATAAACTCATTTTTTCACATTTTTTTTAGATTTAAGGCTGATGTATTTACTTATCTTTCAGCGACTAATTCAATCTAATTTTTTAAAATGAAACACCGCTTGAGAATTTATTCAGCAATCCTATTTCTTTTTGTTTTTTCCCTTCACTTAACCGCCCAAAAAACAGATTCAACAACTTTCAAAGGACTCGAGTTTAGAAGTCTAGGTCCGGCCCTTACTTCGGGTCGAATTGCAGACATTGCCATCCATCCAAAAAATGAAAGTGTTTGGTATGTGGCCGTAGGTTCTGGCGGCGTATGGAAAACCGTTAACAATGGTACTACGTGGAAACCAATTTTTGACAAACAGTCCAGCTATTCCATTGGCTGTGTTACCATTGACCCCAATAACCCGAGCACCATTTGGGTGGGAACCGGTGAAAATGTTGGAGGTAGGCACGTTGGTTTTGGAGACGGAATCTATGTAAGCCATGATGAAGGAAAGACATGGAAAAACATGGGCTTGAAATCTTCCGAGCATCTTTCAGAAATTATTGTGCATCCAGATAACTCCAATGTTATTATGGTAGCATCCCAAGGTCCACTTTGGAGCAAAGGCGGACAACGCGGATTCTATAAGTCCACAGATGGTGGCAAGACCTGGCGTAAAACATTGGGGAACAATGAGTGGACCGGTGTTACAGATATTGCCATGGACCCAACCAATCCGGATGTGATCTATGCTGCCACTTGGGACAGACACAGAACGGTTGCTGCGCTTATGGGCGGTGGCCCTGGTTCCGGACTACATAAAAGTACAGATGGAGGCGATACCTGGACCAAATTGAGCAATGGCCTTCCCAAATCCAATATGGGGAAAATTGGTTTTGCACTATCACCTTTTAATAACGAAACCCTGTATGCTGCCATTGAGCTGGATAGAAGAAAAGGTGGGGTTTACATTTCCAAAAATGGAGGGGCTTCCTGGAAAAAGCAATCAGATGCCGTAGGTGGAGCCACAGGTCCTCATTACTATCAAGAATTATACGCATCTCCCCATCATGAAGGGAAATTATTTCTCATGAACAATGTGGTACAAGTGTCAGATGATCATGGAAAGACCTTTACAAGCATGAACGAAGAGAAAAAGCATGTGGACAGTCATGCCATGGCTTTTAAGAAGTCGGACCCAAATTATGTCCTTTTTGGAACGGACGGTGGACTATATGAATCATACGACTTGACAAAGACTTGGAGATATTTTGGAAATCTACCCTTGACCCAATACTATAAGGTTGCCGTAGATGATTCTGCTCCATTTTACAATATCTATGGGGGAACACAGGACAACGGTTCCCATGGTGGGCCATCCAGAACGGCTAGTAGTGCAGGAATCTTAAATTCCGATTGGTGGATTACGTTGGGGGCTGACGGACATCAATCTGCCACCGAACCTGGAAACCCAGATATCACTTATGGTGAGTTCCAGCAGGGTTGGCTATGGCGAATAGATCAAACTACAGGTGAAACGGTATTTATTCAACCCCAGCCTGCAGCGGGAGAGCCCCATGAGAGATTTAATTGGGATGCTCCCATTTTGGTTAGCCCGCACAATCCTACGCGATTGTACTTTGCTTCCTACCGGGTTTGGAAATCCGAGAATAGGGGAGATGAGTGGACAGCCATTTCGGGTGATTTGACAAGAAATGAAGAACGCTTGAACTTGCCAATCATGGGTCGTCAGCAAAGCTGGGACAACTCATGGGATGTACTGGCTATGTCCAATTACAATACCATTACGTCATTGGCAGAATCACCCATCCAAGAGGGATTGATCTATGCGGGTACGGATGATGGAATTCTTCAAGTGACTGAGAATGGAGGTAGCAGTTGGAGAAAAATCAACTTGGGAACTATTAAGGGAGTTCCTTCCAGAGCTTTTGTAAACGATGTAAGGGCTGATCTTTATGATGCCAATACGGTGTATTTGGTGTTGGACAATCACAAGGAGGGTGACTTCAAACCTTATATCTTAAAAAGTTCGGACAAGGGAAACAGCTGGACCTTCATCAATGGAAACCTTCCAAAGCGATTGATTACATGGAGGATTGTTCAAGACCATAAGAAAAAAGGTCTTTTGTTTGCTGCCACTGAGTTCGGCATATATTTCACCAGTAATGGTGGGGCCACTTGGATGCAGTTGGAGGGTGGATTACCTACAATCTCCTTCCGTGACATTACCATTCAAAGAAGGGAAGATGACTTGGTCGGTGCTTCCTTTGGACGTGGATTCTATGTATTGGATGATATTTCGGCTTTGAGGGATTTTGATGCCTCCAAAATGGGAGAAGCTACCCTTTACAAAGTAAAACCAGCCTATTGGTACATCGAAAAAGATGAGGTTTACGGTCAAGGTAATACGCAATATGCCGCAAAAAATCCATCTTACGGAGCGGTGTTCACCTATTTCCTTCCAGAGAAATTAAAAACACTGAAAGAAGCAAGGGTCAAGCGTGAGAAAACATTGAACAAGCAGAACTCCAGTATTGCTTTCCCAGGTTGGGAGGCCTTGGATAAAGAAAACAATCAGGAAAAACCAGAGTTGGTACTTTTGGTTAGGGATGCTCGAGGAAATGTGGTCAATTCCGTAATGGGAACCAATAAAAAAGGATTCAACAGAGTGTCCTGGAATCTAAAATATGCTGACAGAACCGGTATCAAACTTGAAAAACCCAAAGGGGATGATGATGACTTTTTAGGGTCGCCATATACAGCTACACCTGGCAAATATTCAGTAACCCTTTACCAGCGGGTTAATGGAGAACTGAAAGAACTTTCCGGAGCTCAAAATTTTGAAGTGAAACCGCTGAGAAAAGGTGCGTTACCTGCGAAACCTACTAGCGAGATTGATGCCTTTAGGGAACAGTTCCAAGCTTTTCAGCAGAATATGACCGCGACCAATACCAATTTGGATAGAAGCATAGCCAAGGTTGATGCTATGAAGCGTGCCTTTGCTCAAGCTTCAAATCCAACTGCAGCCTTGTCTACCAAACTTTATGAGCTTAGGTCCCAACTGCAGGCCATCAAAAAGACAATGAGTGGTAGCCCATCCAGAAATGAGGTAGGGGAGAAGAACCCACCTTCACCGGCAGATGGAGCATTTATTGGGCAGGTGGCATTGGGCAATACCTACGGGCCTACGGGTAACCACAAAGCAGCTCTTCAAAGGGCCAGCAAGCAATTGAGCGATGTTAAAAAGGAACTTAACGCGCTAATACAGAATACCATTCCGTCCATTGAGGCAGAACTGAAAGCGGCTGGCGCACCTTGGATAGAAGGGCAAGGCCTAATTGAGGATTGATTCCAAAGATGAAAAAATACCATTCCACGCTTTGGCTTTTCTTTCTGGGTTTAGTTGTCTGTGAGGCACAATACACCGAGGAAGATTGGCCTGAGCGTGATTTATGGATGAAGACCGAGTATCTCTTACAACTTTCTGGAATTGAAAGTGGTGATAAGGTTGCGGATATAGGATGCCACGAAGGTTATTTGTCCATTCGGTTGGCACGCCTGGTTAAGGATGAGGGTAGGGTATATGCCGTAGATGTACGCTCAGACCGACTGGAAACTTTGAGGGAAAATGCGGCTGACCGCAACCTTAAAAACATCATTACCATTAGAGGGGATTATGACGACCCAAAACTTCCAGAGGATGAACTCGATGCCATATTCATAATAGACACCTATCATGAAATGGATTCCCATGAGAAAATCCTGAGACATGTCAAGGATGCTTTAAAAGTGGGAGGCAAGGTGATACTGTTGGAAAAATTGAAGGACAGGGTCCGGGGAAAATCCAGAAGAGATCAGGTCAATGCCCATTCCTTGGGACCTAAATATGTTCGAAGGGAATTGCGTCAAGCCGGCTTTACCGTAATTTCTGAAATCGGGGATCATGGTGACTGGGAACGTGATGACAGCAAACAAATGTGGATAATCATTGCCCAAAAATAGCCTTAATCCCGCTCCACTTCCTCTATCATTTGATCAAAAGAAGTAATCCAGCTATACAGTTTTCCTCCTAGACTGATTATAGGGTTAGACAAGGAATCCATTTCTTGGGTGGATTTGGCCAAAAACTTGCCCAATTGTTCCTTTACTTCCGGTTTTTCATCCAACGAAACACTTCTAAAAATGTAATTTTTGGAATTTAATTGATTTACAATGCTATCACAGCTGGCACAACCAGAGGAAGTGTAAATGGTAATTTGCTTTTTGGGTTTGATTTTGGGAGGGGGAATGTCCAGGACCTCAAATTCCTTTTTCAATGCCCGCTTGGACAAACTGTCGTTGGTCTTTAACGTTTTGGTGTAAACCGGTTGCTTGTCCCGTAACAAGATAATGGTCTTCAGATGTACCCTGGAAGCAGCAGGAACCCTTACCCATCTAGGCTTTGCAGCACTCTGCCTAAAATTGGTTCCCTTTACTTCGAACAAAACGTCATAGTCAGTAAACGTCCTGTTCTCGGCAAAAAAGGCAATTCGGTTCTTGCTTTTGGTTTCTGTTACCTTAACTGGTCCTACTTGTGCTGTTAGGTGAGATACTATAAAACAAAGCACCAGGGTTAACACCTTTTTCAACGTATGTAATGCACAAATTTCTTTGTAAACGGATAATTGCATACCGTAAAATAAGACAAATCCTTGGATTTTTACTGATATTCGGAATGAAGAGCGCATTTTATCGATTTGTCCCCTTTGGCGACACTAAAGCCCTTTCTTGTTACGTTAGTGCAAACAACACATAAACTATAGTAACATGGACAGACTGAACAGAACCTGGAAAGCCTTGGCCTTATTTTCGTTGATAATAGCTGGTTTTCAATCTTGTAGTGAGGATGCTACCTCCACGGGTGACCAAATACTAACGGAAGCAAACCTTCAAACTATTTTAAGCACTGATGATATTGCCGGAACTGCGGATAACGCCTTGGCAGAATTGTTTGCCAATAGCGCAACGGCTAAATCGGCCAAGGGAAGTAACGACTGTTATTCTGCGGAGTACACGGATACTGGATTTGTGGCCACTTTTAATAACTGTGTCCTGAATGGTACAGATAACGTTAATGGCACATTGACCGTTACCTATGAAGTTGGAAATGAAACTGCCGCCTTTACAGCAGTATATGAAGACTTTTATGTAGGTGACATCAAAATCAATGGTACACGAATCTATGCGCTGTCTGCCAACTCAGAGCAGAATACAATTTCATTTACTGTAGAGAGTGATATGACCATTGAGATGGAGGATGGAAGCATTGTTTCTGAAAATGGAACCAAAACTTTTAGCTTTACCTTTGGTGATTCCTTGGAAAACAGCACATTTAGTTTATCAGGAACCTGGCAAGTTGAGGCCGATGGCGACACCTATTCGGTGACCACCGTAAATGACCTTCAGGGTGCCTTGGGTTGCGAATACTTGACCAGCGGAAGTATGAACGTTGCCAAAAATGGTTTGACCATCTTAGTTGATTTTGGCGATGGAGAATGCGACGATGATGCAACCTTAACATATCCCGACGGCACCGTCCAAGATATCAAACTTTAAAACAAGATATTTACATCATGAAAAAGACCACCTGTAAAAGGTGGTCTTTTTCATTCTTAAAGAATTCGCTTAAAACTCCAATTCAAAATATAAACTACTACTTTCGTTATCGTCTGTAACTTCCTCTCCCTTAATTACTTCACTACTTTCATTTTTCAATATCATATTGATTTTCCAGTATCCCGTCATAGTCAAGGACAGCTTTCCTTGATAGCTTTTGGATTCGGCGTCGTAAACAAGGGGTTCATTGTTGGGTGAACTATGGTTGCCCATACCCGGCATCCGGGGATCAATATTTACCCTATAATTTTCCACTATGGGGAAGGATATCATGTTCTCCATTTTAAACAGCATTGCTGCTATGTCATTTACCGCAACTTCGGGCTCCAAAGGCATCATGGCCAGGACATAACGTGTTTCATCTGATCCCATAAACACGGAAACCCGTTGATTTCCGTCAGTAGGTGCCGTCACTTCAATATGCTCGGATACGTAATACGATTGCCCGTCTATGGTAAATTCCACTTCCATTTCCCAATATTCCTCTGAGTTGCCCGGCATTTGAAATACCGCGTAACCTTTATAGACCGAGGCATTCTCAGTCACTGATATGCTGGATGTTGGGCAGGAATGCATCATTTCTGTCATGTGCATCATCGGCTTCCAGGAAATATCCGCATTGGAGATATACGTATCGCTTGACTCATCTTTAATTCGAAGAAAGAGTTCATTGTAACCAACAGTAAATGCTTGCTGGGCTTCTGAATAAATCTCCACGCTATGGGTATTGGATACAATAGCGGTCAGCATTACATAATCCGATAGGGGGTTATCATCAATTATTATAGGGTCGTCTTCACTGTCAGAACAGGACGAAAATCCCAATATCAGTGTTAGTGCTATTAAAAAAGGTCTTATTGTTTTCATAGTTGATGTATTTCTGTTTTTAATGATTTAATTAATGGCGTAGGAAACGGTCATATAAAAATTCCGCCCCATTCTTGGAATATTGTTCCAATCGGTATAGGTGGAGTAGAAGGTGTCAAACATATTCTCAACTCCAGCTTTTACAAGCATTTTGTCTTTCTGAATGGAAAAGGTCTTTCCCAAAGACGCCGAGAATACCGTATATGCGGCTGTTCGGTCTTCTCCAAACTCCGGATTGAAGTTCACCTGATCAGCTGCACCACGCATGCTAAAGGAACCTGAAAAACTTCCATTTCCGTATTGCAATTGTGCTGCATACGAAAGCGGGCTTATAAAAGGGAGGTTTCTATCATCTTGATCCTTACCCCGATGGTAGGTAACGGTACCACTGAGGTCAAGGGCAGGACTAAACTTATAGCCGGCATCTAAACCAAGATTGTATAGCGCTGCATAATCCAGGTTATTATAGACCTTGACACCTTCAGCACCAATGGTCATAACATCTAGATTAGGGCTTATCTCTCCAATGATATAATCCATGGTATGGAAATAATTGGCATCCAATCCAAGACTGAGTTTTTCCAAAGGCACGGAAAGTTTCAATTTGGCCTCAAGAGCTTTCTCGTTCTTTAAGTCTGGATTCCCAATGTAGTCATGATTGTCAAAACTGTTGAACAGATAAAATCCAAAGCCTTCAGACACCGTGGGAGCCCTGTCGCCGTAGGACACGCCACCCGTAAAGTGAACGGTCTTGAACTTCTTGTGAAACTGCGCGGCCACACTTTTTAAAAATCGGGTTTGACGTTGTTCCATTTCTGGATAAAAGATGCGCAGACTGTTAAGCCCAAAAGAATCGGCAACATTAAACCCTTGAAATGTAGCTCTAGTGGACAATTTTAAGGTGCCTCCTTGCAGCCCAATAGTGTCCTCTCCATAAAAGCCGGTATTCAGGGTTCGAACATCGGGCCAGGTCAGCATAAACATTTCTTGCTGATTGGGGTCATTGGGATACATGGTCATCTCCGCTAAAGAGCGATTGTAAAATCCATCCAGCTTGAGTAGCAATGTATGATCATCCAATTTTAATTGGGCCTGGGAAAAATATCCGTAAGTATCGCTCCATCCCGGCATATCCATTCGAATAGGAACATCCGGACGCTGGCTATCATCCATCACATGTGTA
The DNA here is from genome assembly GCF_005937185.1 of Flagellimonas algicola. Taxonomy (GTDB): domain Bacteria; phylum Bacteroidota; class Bacteroidia; order Flavobacteriales; family Flavobacteriaceae; genus Flagellimonas; species Flagellimonas algicola. Next base: position 613,900 of record NZ_VCNI01000001.1, read on the forward strand.
ATGGAATTGGCATACAGTTTGGTTTCCCATTGCTCAAACTCTCCGATAAAATTGGATTGCTCCCAGCTAACCGAACCGATTAAAGCCCTTGCCAAAGAAACATCCATGGGCAAGGCCGGATACCCAACATCACGGGCCTCATCAAAAATAAAACTGGCCAAAAACTGTTTTCCTTCGGCAACCTTATATCCGGCATTGGCAGAGAGATTATACTTTTCAAATTGGGAATAGGCGATTTCCTCACCATTACCATCCACATAATTATCTGCCTTGCGATAAATAATATCCGTATCCAGATAAAACTGTTCATTGGAATAGTTGAGTTCCCCACCCACAATTTGGGCCATATTGTTGCTTTCGAACCCTGTTTCAATGGATGCGGTCCAATCCAGAGGTCTAAAATTGCTCTTCTCCAAACGTAGGTCTATGGCGCCCCCAATGGTTGCACCCTGTTTGGCTCCCTGCTGTCCGCCGGTCACATGAACATCGGACAGATTGGAAACATCCACGTAGGAGGTTATCGGATCCATACGGTCCGTGCAGGCTCCAAAAATGCGCATCCCATCAATGGTAACTGCCAAACGTTCGGTGCCCATGTCATTTAATATGGGCTCCCAGGCATAGGCTCCACGTTTTATCAAGTTTACTTTTTTGGAAGACTCCAAATATTCATCCAGAGTGGAAAGCGGTTTGTGATGCGAATTGTGCTCCAAGGATTTTTTATATGAAGAAATAAGAATGACCTCCTCCAAACTAACCGGCAAAATGGTTTGGGTAAGGGAGTCCATTTGGAACTCTTGTCCATACAACTGCCCAAATAATGGAAAAAGACAGAGGTAAGCGAGGACCAAGACTTTATTTCCAGGGGCAATTTCACCTAAAGAAAAACGCCCAAGATTACTATTGATTTTCATCCTGATTATTGTTTATAAATTTTCGAAAAGAAAGGGTAGCAGCTATCCATAAGACATGGCCTATTTGGACAAACAACTACAATGGGCAACATTAGGAAATCTCAGGAGGCTGGCTTATATCCTCTGCAAAAAGCATGGGAAATAGGAGGGAAGTATGATTAAAATTTTCATCTGATTTACTGGTAAATTGGATTGCTAGTCCAGTCTCTAATAAGGACTGGAAAAAGACGGGATGCTGAATCTCGGTATTTGGGTTATGTTCCCCAAATGGATTTTGTTCATCCTGACCCGAGCTTTTTTCCAATTGTTTGGCCAAGTAACATTTCCCATTGCATTGAAGCTGTGGTTTTTCCTTGTTTTCACAAAGCACTGTCGCGATATAGTTGTAGTTGACAACATATTCCACAATGGGCCAAAGCGGTCTCACCAGCATGGATAAAGCAACGAAAAGAATCACACAGCTTTTCATGCGCACAAAATTAGAGGGGGGTGGTTCCAAATAATATGACAATTATCAGATTTAGGATATTTATATCCTTTTTACTTTTTCCGAATTAGGCATTGTCACTTTCCAGATAGTTCAAACCATCCGGAAAAGTCCTGTTTTACAGCAGGATAGGTCGATTATTTTAAACTCAAGAGATAATCCTGGAAACTATATCACGTATATTTGAAAGAACCACAAATCAGCAATTATGGAAAGAAGATCATTTATAGGCAAAAGTGTTGCCATGGGATTGCTGCCCACCTTCCCAAAATCTTTTGAATACACCCAAAAGTTGAACAATACGGACAAGGTAGTCATAGAAAAACATGTGTCGGGAAAACCACATAAGGGCAAGGTCTTGGCGGCCATTCAACCCCACAATGATGATATTTCCCTATTTGCGGGAGGAACGGTGGCCAAGCTCATTCAAGAGGGGTACACTGGCTATTTGATTCGGACCAGCAATGATGACCATGCCGGTAGGGGAGCTACGGTGGGAGAGGTGATCTATAACAATGAAAAAGACAATGAACGTGTGGCCAAGGCTCTTGGAATATCCAAAGTTTATGATTTGGGATACCGCAATCATCGTATGGACAATATCAGCATACAAGAGTTGCGAGGGAGACTTATTTTTTTGTTTCGCTTATTGAAAGTGGATACCATAATCACTTATGATCCTTGGGGGCACTACGAAGAAAACCCTGATCACTATATCACGGCAATGGCGGTAGAATCGGCACGGTGGATGTCTGGCGGACGCCTTGATTATCCCGAGCATTTTGAAGCGGGCTTGAAACCGCATGTTGCCGCAGAGCGCTATTATTTTGCCAGAGGACCGCAGTTGGTCAATAGGATTGTGGAAATCACCGAAACTATAGACCGTAAAGTAGAGGCCAATGCCGTAATTGTGACCCAGGGCCCGGGTGGCGAAGCAGGGGCAAGACTTAAAAAAAGTTTATCCGAAAAAGGAAAATCCCTGCCCATTTTGGGCAATGATGATGCAACGGCCAACCGGAATTACATCAAGCACTTTGTTTTGGACAAGGATTCGCAGCGTATGCGGGGTGTACCTTCGGACAAGGAAATTGGCAAACCCTATGAACTGGAGTGGGCAGAGCGCTTCCATTATATTGGCCCTGAGCCTTCAATGTTACAGGAGTATATAGAAGAACACGCTATTAGTGAGAAACCTTAGGTTCGGAGAAGAATCTTTCCGTTTATTTCCAGTTACCTTTCATACATCCATAGCTACCAGTGGCACAAATTGGGAAGTATGTTATGCTTGATCGGGATACATTTAAAGCTTTCAAATTGTAAATCCCCCCGCAAAATCAGTTTCATATGTTGAGGAATTTAAAAATCCTTGCTTGTCAGCTGCTATCCATTTGGGCATTTTCACAAACGGATGGAAGTATTGTTGAACGGGTCGAGTTAAAGAATTTTGAGGAGCTTTTAACCTATATCCAAAATACGGAAGAAAGGGCAAGGGACAGTATAAAGTTGGATACAAGTCGGTTTGCGCATTTTGACAAAGTAGATGTTCAAGGGATTACCTATTGGAGTGATAGTTTAAGAGTTAAGGGGTTCTTGTTGCAGCCCAAGAAGCCTGGAAAATATCCAGCAATTATTTACAATCGGGGAGGAAGTCTTGAATTTGGGTCGCTTACCCATTATGTTTCGTCCATAGGATTGGGAGAGTTGGCTCGATTGGCCCACGAAGGGTATGTTATCGCCGCAAGTCAATACAGAGGTAATGGTGGAAGCGAAGGGCAAGAGGAATATGGAGGCCGTGATATTAATGATGTTTTAAACCTGATACCCGTATTGGCAGCTGAGCCTAAGGCAGACGTTTCCCGGTTGGGGATGTTTGGATGGAGCAGAGGAAGCATGACTTCGTTTTTGACCTTAAAACGAACGGACAAATTCAAAGCTATGGCCATTGGTGGTCCTTCAACTGATATTTTAAGAACGGCCATTGATGATCCAGAATTGGATGAATGGTGGTCCGAATTCATTCCCAATTACAATGTAAACAAGAAGGCAGTCCTGGAAAGAAGATCACCCATATATTGGGTGCATGAACTGCCCAAAACTGTTCCCATTCTAATTTTGCAAGGTGAAAATGACGCATCGATACCGCCAGAATATACTTTGGATTTTGCTAAAAAGCTTAGTAAGCATAAAGTGCCCTACAAATTGGTCAAGTACGTTAACGGTACACATTCATTAAAGGAAGTGCGGGATGAATATTTTGAAGAATTGTATGCTTGGTTTGGGAGGTATTTGAAGTAGGATAATAGCGGTTGAAATGTATTCTTAAATATTTTATTTGACATAATATAAATTATAGTACAAATGCCAGTTTATAAGCCCCCGTAAAACGGGAATTTTAACATTTCGAAAATTTAGGAACTTTGAAGGACAATATAATCATTCTTGCCCTTTGGTCAAAAATTCAAGCTGCCCGAGCAACGCCCAGTACTTTTTATCACTTGTACAAGTAGTTAGCAATCTCTCGGTCTCGGCAATTTTCGCCTTTCTGTAAGACTCACCATCTACCACTTGTTGTAGCCCCTTATCGCACATTCCATGTAATTTGATTGTATTGCCTCCCGCACCGCCTTTGTCTTGTACTTTCTACTACGGGCGTAAGTCGTTACGCCCGTGTACATGTTCGTACACCGTACATGGTAGGCAATTCGAAACGAACAGTTGAACGGGTCAAAACCCCAGTGCAGCCAAACCAAATTACCCTCGATGACCTTGATTAGGCCGCCGCTCTCAGCTTGCTTTGACATTGCTATGGATTCTATCCCACTTTTTGGCAAAAGCGGACATTATTACAAGAAATAGCACCTTATCGATTTGGATGTCGGGCATGCCCTCCAATCCATCGGCCAGCGTATAAGTGACACAAACGGCCTTCTCCATCTGTTTTAACAACTTCAAAACGGCCTCATGTTCGATATCGGTAAAGCCATAGGCATTTACATCATTGGGATAGAAGCCATTTTTATCACATTTGCCGCCCGGTTCAAAGTCACTTGGCCCACAAGGCCTATCGCAACCCTTAACCTCTTCAAAAACAACTTCAAAGTCCCTGATGTCATGGGCTATCTCGGCAGCCTCGCAAAGCATATCCAGAATTGGGAACATATGAGCGTTCACCGGGCCTTTTGGCCTTTTCCCTTGCTCATTCTCATTGTCAAAACCGCTAAGGTTTTTCTCAATGTATCCTTCTTTATCAAATTTATCGTTCTCGATAATCGATTTGATATTGAGCAAGGCACAACGATAGCCAGAGCTTGCCGCATTTTTATTGTCAAAACCCTTAAGGTTTATCTCAATGTATTCTTCTATTTTGGTTAATGTATTTTTCATTAGTGAAATTTTTGGATTAATAATTCCACCAATGGACTAGACAGGATTTCAAAGAACGTAGAAGTGTTGTTTTATGGAACAAGTATACTTTGTATACATTTATTTCCAAAATATAATATGTTAAATATTACCTCCATAATGAATGTATATTACATATCCTAGAAATATTTTTCAACACATGTTAACACCTTCATTATCAGCATTTTAGGAAATATTCTGAAAATCAATGAGTTACACGTAACTATCTGGGAAATCACAACTTAGCCCCTAAAACTCCCGTATACCCTGTAAACATTGGAGTTCCCAGAGATTTCCAGACCGTAAAAAACAGTTCCTTTAACATTTAGGGTCTTTTGGTTGATTATCAGTCAACTAGAAAAAAAAAGGTTGCACAAATGCAACCAGATGCCACGTGTTACTTCGGGCGTGGCGTCCAGATAAAAAAAAATTGTTGAGGGAATATAAAACGGCGGATTTGTCGCCCGGATTATTCCGGCAAAGTTTCCAAACCTCCCCCATAAGCAAAAGCAAGTTTTGCAGATATGGGGGCCGGCCGGTTTGGTACTTGGGCCGAAAATCGTGCGACATCCTACCCTGCAAACGCCGATTATCAACGCCCGTTAAACGCTCAACTTGCGGTTTTCGCTACGTGCGCCGACAATAAAAACGGCTAAAGAAAAAAAAAATAAAAAATCTTAAAAGACGGCCGGAAGGTGTAACGGTTGCGTCTTTTTACCGACAAATAGCAGCGTATGCACGAAATATATTTTGTATATACTTGATAGTGTGTATATTAGCAACATTATATTATGTTTGCATAATTTTATACCACAACTGAACAACCTAACAAAACTAAAATCAAAACTTACATTAACCATTAAATTTCCGTTCAGAAATGACAAATTCAAAACACAAGATTCAAATTACCCACAACGATGAACTGATAAGTTGCGACAAGTTCAAGCACGAGCAGCAGCACAAAAAAAACATCGATATATCATCCAGCACAAAGAAACGGCTACAGATATTGGCAGCGTACCACGACCGGGACTATAAAAATTTCATTCAGGACATACTCACCACTTATGCAGTGAAACATTTACCCAACGTGTAAAAACAAATAAAGCCCCTTACGGGGCTTTTTTATTGTTGGCAATACCTAGATACCAACCTTTAGAAAACCGGGCCTTTAAACCCTATTATATCAAACGGTCATATAACCCGTGGATTGGTTAGGCACTTTGATTTCCCAACCCCTGAAAAATGCGGCGCCCTCACTATTGCCATCAATTTGGAAAGTTGCAATAAATTCAATGATCTGGCTGTTGGCCGCAATATTCATTTGGTTGCCGTCCGCAAGTTCAATATCGCAAACCGTGTCCGCCCCAACGGTCAAAATGCCGTAAAAGAAAGTTCCCGGAACAGCCTCGGTCATCGTCAACAGTTCTTCGGAAACAAGCATTATCGGCTCAACCTCAATTTTCTCCCCCTTGTAACGCCTCTCCAGTGCGCAAACCACTTGGTTTAAATCCTCAATATTCTTAGTACACATAATTATCTAAAATTTAGTTTTGTAAACTTCCCCTAAAAACAAATGTTGAATGGACTTCTATGTCCATGTTGTTTGTAGTGACCAAATCAACGCCGCAAACCCTGAAAACCATTGAACCGTCAGAGCCTATTTTACAAGTTTCAGGTAAAAAGACCCCTTGGCCACCGTTTGCATTTGAAACGTAAGCAGGAAGAAGTACAGGTACCGATGAAACATCATAGTCAGCTATAAACGGAAGACCTAAATACGTCAAAAGCGCAAATTGGTCACCAGTTTTGGCATTGAAAACACCAATTGTAAAACCTACATGAACATAAAACAGCCCCAAATGCTCCTTCCAGTACATAGTGAATTGTGGAGGAACAGACGCCAAGTTCCCGGACTCGCTACTAAAAGTATCGACCAATTGGTTGTACGGCCCTATCGGCTCGGCCCCTCCCGATTGCCTATATGTCTGCATTGCGTATATGTTAAGTGCGGGCCAAGGCCCACACGGTTTTAACTCTTGTCCAACACCGCACTACCTCTATAATAAAGGCTCCTTCCTCCCGCCGCCCTATCTTCTTGGGCATTGTACTGTATATGAATACGAACCCCATTCAGACCATAAATATTGCCGCAGGAATTCATCCAAGCGGTACCCTGGTACATATAGGGAGCCGTATAAATTGCCCCTCCTTCCTTTCTGGTAAATTGAGCGGGCCAATCAATGAAAAAAGTACTTTGAAGAACATCCCCATTGGTTACAGCAACGTTCATCCATGAAAAAATACCATGAAAATGAAGCTCGCCCATTATTTCACGATATGCCATTGTGGCCGATAGTATCCCACTAGTGTACATATCGCCCGTAACGTGCGCCACGTTCTGAGGTACGTACGCCGTGTAATCGGTGGCCGAATCCTCCACATCGGGCGCAACGCTAAAGGTTTTTTCGGATGTTATCACCTGAGGCGTATCTATGGTGACCAAATTGGATGTATCACCACCTCCCGGCGGTTTATATGTCTGCATTATTTATCGACTTTTGCCCCAAAAAAGAAAGCTATGATACTACCACCGCTTACGGTGTAAAAGAAATCGGTGCCCCGATTTACCAAGTTCATGCTATCCTGTGGGATATTCACAAAAAAAGGAAGTAGGCTTATCAAGGTGGTGGCCAGCAAAAGCCCGGCAGCCAAATAATAAACGAACCTCTTACTAAACAAATCATTTTGGGCCAAGGCCGCTTTTTGCATGTCCCTTGCATCCGCAAGGTCTTGAAACTCCTTGGTCATTTCAGCATGCAAAAGCTTCTTTAGCTCCAATTCAAATTCCCGTTGCTTTTGTCGCTGGCCCTTGAACAGTTCCAGCAGCTTGCCCGATACCTCGGATTTGCCAAAAACATTATTGATGACCTTAAAAACCTTGTCCATTACGCTTTATAGGTTTTATGGGGTTTGTCCAAAGACCAATCCCGATAACTGAGGTAATACTTCACCCTACCGCCAAAAACCGTTTTGTACTTATAACGGGCCAATGGGTTGGAGTTCTTGAACTCCCCCTTGTTACGGGTGAACTTGACCCATCGGTTTTTAATCAACCTCTTTTTCCTTTTCCTTGCCATTCCTAGGGTGGTTTTTAATTCTTACTACGGTGAACCAGATAAGGGAAAGCGTTAGCACCACTTGGCACAATTGCACCAGTACACGCAAAAACACGTTAAGCTCGTCCACACCAAAATCAAACAAATTAACAACGGACGCCACACAGGCACCGCCATAGACTTTTATATATTCCAATCGGTTAAATAACATTTGCCGCCTTTCCTAAAACCCACATAATCAGAGTACCGGAGATTGCGCCGAAAACGGCATCAATCAAAGCGGAGTTTTTTTTTAAGAAAAGCGACTTTTCGTCCGCTCTCCTTCTTTTTAGGCCGTTAAATATTTTGCCGCCTGCCCTTACGAAATCCAAAAACCTATCTGCGGCACCGTCAAAATCAAAAACCAGCAGCCTATTGTAAAGTGTACTGCCCGAAACAAAACCGTTGTTGTACTTTTTCGTAAAGATGTTATGCTGCCCAACATTGAAAACAAGCGAGACAAGCGCATCAAACTGGTGTTGCTGCAACGGAATGCCCTTATCCAGAACATATTTTTTAACGGCACCTTCGGCAACGCCCAAATCTTCCCGTAAGAATTTTTCAGCCTCCTCTTTGGTGACCGCTTGGCCCTGCGCAACATCCTTGGTATGGCCATAGCCGATTGTCCAAATGCCAATAGGGTCTTTATACGCTTGAAGCTCTAGCCCCTCATGCTTTTTTATAAGCGAAATACCGTTATCACTTGTTACCATTTGTACCCCTCTTTAAATGCTTTTACTTTCTCCGACAGCCTTTTTCTTTCCATTCGGAACCCCGTGTAATTTCGATAGATAAGAACGGCCCCGATTACCGGACTTGCAAGAGCAGTACAAAACAGCAGTACCGCAATAATCACAGTAACGAAGGGCAGCGCCCACGCTAGTAAAATCAGTTTTTTTGGTTGCATTGTCAGTCATTTTTTTTGGTGTTTAAATTGGAATATTGGGATTGATTTTGCGCAGCTCCATTTTTTCGCTATCGCTCAATTCGGCACCAAGCCAGTAAATAAGGTCACGTTTTTTGTTTCCAAAAAGCCAACCGCCTTCACCGCCCAAAATGTCATCCCTGTACTTTGTTCCAAACTGCTCGGACACCTTTTTAAAATCGGCCAATGATAGCCCTTTCAACAGCTTGTTTATCTTGCTTCCGCTAGACCCCCCTAGGCCGTCAAATTCCAACCAGAGCGCATCGGCTATGACCCTTGCGTCAACGCTCTCCAAATCGCTGTCGTTTTCGTCCACATCGTCAAGCACCTTGTCCGAAGCCTTTTTTTTCGGCCACAACAAAGCCAAAAGCCCCGAGGTCGAAAGCAGCACCCCGGCCAAAATGACCATCCAATATTTGGTTATGAACTTATGCACAGCCCCCATTTTTTTTGCTTTACGCCCTTGGTGATGTGTTCACCATGCTTTAGGTTATGGTCATTATAATTCTTGCCCATCGATGGAATCTTTGATTTTGCCGGAACGTAGCCCGGTGTCTTTAGATCAGGTTTCTTTGGCCCTTCCGTCCCGGCTTCCGTGTCTGCGGGCAATTCCCCGTCGGTTCCCGGTGCGCCAAAATCGCCCTCCCCTACCTCTACATCGCCTTTTGGCTTCTTTTTGAAGGAAAAGAGTATAAAGGCCAATAAGACCAACAAGCCGGTTTTTTGCTTGGACGTGAAGGATTTACCATTACTTTGCATAACATTTACTTTAAAAAAAACCCCCTCTTACGAGAGGGTCCAAAATCACCATTTATTAACCAAACAAAACAACTTATTTTCTTTGCTTCCCAATCGGGACAACACGTGCGCCACGTATCCCCCTAGCCTTTTTATTCGCGTTCTTAAGGGTATAGTGCTTAGAAATGGTTCTTTGGGTGTAACGGCCACGGCCGTTACGGGTACTGACCACAACACGATACCTATAACTTCTTTTTCTTCCTGTTTTCTTGGAACCACTAACGCCCAGTGTATCTGCGAATTGCCTACCTAAATCGTAAAACATAGTTTCTTATTTAATGAATTTTTTACCCAAAAGCAGCCCAAGGGCAACTAACCCAATCAAGGTGCCACCCGCTTGCTGTGGCTGCTTGGTCTTAATATCTTCAAAAACAGGGTCGCCGCTTTTAGGCTTGGTCACGGGCGCAGGGGCCGCTTTGACCTTTGCAACCCTAATTTGCGGAACCGACATCTTATAGGGCTGCACCTTTCCATGCTGCCTGCGATAAAGGGTAATGGTCTTCTTGTAGACCGTTACCTTTCTATCTATTTTTGGGCCAATCTCCACAGCATTAGCCGCCAGTTCGTCCATATAGCCAACTATACCCTTTTCAAGGGCAATCAGTCCACGTTTGGTACAATCCTTTGCAGAAGTGTAGCGCCAGCCTATCCAATCCTCCAATTTGGTACCCGTCACCGAGTTCAAAGACCAAAAGGTCTGGAAGAATCGGTTTACGGAACTCTCCATTTGGTCTGGATAGACCTCCAAGGACTTTTTGTACTTGGCCCCTATGTGGGAAATCCACGCCGGAAGCTCTTTTTTGGCCCGTGTAGGTGTCCAAGTGGAACCCCAACAATCAAAACCATCCTTTAAAGCCTGCCCTATCGTTTTGCTGATGACCTTTGCACCAACAATACTACCTAGGATATTAGCAACACCGGAAACTTGGGAAACCAGACCAAGGAAGCCGCCGCCCGGTTTTGTGGGGGCCTTGGTACCTACCGAGGTAGGCCCCATATATGAAGGAGGTTTGTAACCCCCTTTGTAGGGTAATAAAGCCATTTACCTATTTTTATTAATCGTCAAAGGGGTCTGTAACGTCCTCCTTAATCATTTGGTTCAAATACCGGATGCCAAAGAAATAAAGGAAAGGCAATAGCAGTTTCACCAAAAGTTCTTGGTGAACCCTGCCATATATTGCCATTATCTTATTACTGCTATCAGGCGTGGCCTTGTTCTCAAACGCCTCTATATCAGCAGCCATCTGCTGCTTTTCAGACGTATCGATTAGGCCAAAATGGCCCAGTATCTTTAAAAGAATCCTAAATAAAGTCATTTGTCAGGTTTAAGGTTATCTTACATCCATTGGCGTCTTACCACCATCACCTTTGAATCAGGGTCGGCAGATTGGGTAAGCTTGCCCTGAAGCCTTCCGCCCATTAATGGCTCATCTTCCCAATAAAGCACCAAGTCCTCGATTACCGTCTCAGGGTTGTTTCGCAAATAGCTAATGTTCTCAATCTCCAAAAGGGATTTGCTAACATTCTTCACAAAATCCTCGCCGCTAATCTCCACACCGTCAAACTTGGCGGCATTGGAGGCAAAGTAATCGTTTGAACGGTCGGTGACCGCCACGGCCCTAAAAACGTTATCGCCCAAAATCATATTGACGTTGGTCTCTCCCGCCGGGATTCCCATACCCTCTACCACAGTTAGCGGTGTATCCGGCCCTAGGGCCGGAACCGTTTCCACGTTAAACGAGGATTGCGCCGTACTCAAAGAGGTAAATGCAGTGTTTTGCGCCCTCATTTTTACAACCAGTTGGTCATTGCCACGCAAGGCAAGAATACCGCCAAAATCCAAGAACATTTTATAAGTAAGGCCACGGGCCGTCTTATAAAGCTCCAAAAGGGGCGTTTGGCTGTACAGACCCAAAAGATAGTCCTCCAAATAGCCGTTAAAAATGTACTCGGTATCACCGCCGTTACGCTTCAAATAAACATCAATTGAGACCTTGTTAAGGTCGGAAAGCACAGCCAGCGTAACGCCATCGGCCTGCAATGGATTGAACTCGACGGCAAGACCTTTCAAAGTTTCACTTTTGACGGTCATTGAATCAAGTACGTTAAAATCAAATTTCTTGTTCATCTCTAATAATTAAGTGAGTTAATGTTATGCCTCAGCCTTTTCCTCCAAGGTTTCAACCACATCTTTAAGGCCGGGAACCTTTTTAACATGGGGAATCCATGCATCACGAAAAATTGCGGCCACAAGGGCAATAACCCCCATCAATACCCATCCCCAGATGGATTTTTTCTTTCCTTTAGTCATATCTGAAAAATTATTTTTTCACTAAGTATGACAGCAAAGAAAGGCCACGGCTCAGGCGTTTCGGGATTCCGTACGAAATGCGGTCTTGTGGATGGCCTCCAAAGCTTCGTACCTCTTGCTCACCGCCTTTAACCCCCTGTATTCCGAAACAATAACACGCAACACCCCCGAATCGGTGTTTTCACCGAGCAAATCTTTGATTTGCAAAAACGCCTCCAAAGTTTCCGTGTCGGAAATGCTTACCCGCTTCAAATCCCTACTCATAATATGAATGTGCTTTTCTTACGTAGAATTTTTGGTAAAAATCAAGATTGCCCACATGGTCATAGAAAGTAGACCAATCGGTCTTGGTGGCTATCGGATTTGGGTCTATACGGCTCCGCTCATCAATATTGAATTTGTCCAAATCCTTTTTGTAGCGTGACCATTGCGAATTCGAAACCTTCATGCCCTTTCTTATTTCACGCAGGGAACGGCCCTTTTTCATCTGCTCATTGATGGCCAACAGAATCACCGGGCGAACTTTTTTTAGGTTCAGCTTGGATTTTTGTGCCTGTGTCAAAAGCTGTACCGCCTCCGTGACCTTGCGCCCGTTCTTAATCCTGGGCTTTCCGTTAGAAGCGTAAATCTTATGGTAGTACCTTTCATTGTACTGTTTTACATTTTCCTCGACCTCGCTGTTATAGGTCACTATCCTATGCTCCAAATCATCATCAGGTGAAATGGCCTTTACCTGATACTCATCCACAAGACCCTTAAAGTGGTATACCGCATACTTTAGCAAAGTATTGGAAAAAGTACCCACGTCCCTATCGTGCAAAATGGTGTGCTTTAGCCCAAAGGCCGAAACCCTGTAAGATTGTTTTGCACTATTAAAATCCCCCATACTGTGGGATTCGTGACGTTGGTTAAAAAAATTGGTCTCCAACATCAAATGAGCCTTGCGCCCCAAATATGCACTAATGGCCTTGTAGTTTGCCAACTCCCTGCCCGTGGGAAATTCTGTATTGCCCTTTCTCTCTAGTGCCTGCTTGGTCTTTTTGAATTTGTGGTATGCGTTCAAATGTATTTCGTCCTCGGCCCTGAAAATCCTGTTTTTGTAACAATATGTGAACCATGAACCCCGCAATGAAAGTTCATAGCGGAGAACCTTGTCCATTTGATTTTTGAAAAAATCGATTTTATAGGGCATTGCGCCGTAGAGCTTTTTTGCAAAGCGCAGCACTTCGGGCGGGTAATTGTCCTTGCAAAAGGTACCCTTTGACATTTCCTGCATGATCTCAATCATTTCTGATTTAATGAGCTTCGCCCCATGCAAGGGGTCTTTTACATGTTCCCCGCCCCGCATTTTCTCCAACGTCCTTTGCAAACGCTCTATGCTTTTTGCGTTGGACTTCTCCAACATCCTTTTAAGAACCTTGTTCATGCGCTTTTTGTTCTCCGCAAGGTGCTTTTTATAATCACCGTGTTGGCTCATAGTGTACTCACTGCCCTTGTGGTAAACCTTGAAATACGCCCCTTGTGAGCTTTGGAAGGTTATCGAGGTGTTGTACTCGACCGGGGCTTTCTGGTTGTCCCGGTAACGCTTATAGTTTATTTTGCGCAAATGCTCCAAATACCTTAGTGCATCGTGTTTGCTGCCAAACCATTGGTTAAAACACAAATCCAAGCGTACTATCTCAATATAACGCTTGTTCAAAAGAGCTTCTAGGCCAAAGTGGTTACAGATATCATCTATGAAAATATCTATGAACTCGTGCAGCCTCTCAAAAAGCTCCTTTTGTTGATACCTCCACTGCCTTGCCGCAACAAAGGCTTTCATGTATCTGGTACTGTTTATTTGCGGTATGAACTCGGCCAATGAATGGCCGTATAGGTATTTCGGTACCGAAAATTCAAAGTCGATATACCCGGCACTCTCATTGATACGGTAGCTAATCCCGTTAAAAGAGGATGGCACACGGTAGGTACCGTGTATGCTCATATTGACCTCCTTTACTTTGTTTTCCTCTACAAAGCGAATTACGTTACGGGTTTGGAAAAACTCATTGAGCTTTACCCCCGTCTGCGTACCCAAAAATTCATCATGCTCCCGGTCTGAACGCTCAAAGACCTCCTTTGACTTTACCGTGGTCATAGCCCAATCCTTCCCCTTATGTGCCAACATGGCCTTATAAAGGTCGTTATGCTCCGGAACAGCAAAAATAGTGGTCAGTCCGTTGCTGCTTTGGATTTGGCTAAGAGTGTCTTTTTTTAGGTCGTTGATACCGTGAATGCGGAGCTTCAAAGTATCAATCATCCAGCAGCCTTTTATATTCGCCGTAGAAGTTTATACAATCGATAAGACCTTTGCTCAGCGGCTCCCCCTCCAAATCCAAAAAACCGTCCTGAACCCTTTGCCAAGCGTTCTTGATAACATTTTTGGTACTATCGATACTTTTGAAGATTGCCCCATTTCCATGGAGCACCAAATGCATGTTGCGCCATGCATTTTCCTTTACAAGTTTTGATTCCATCAACTAAATAAATCAGGGTTATAAGAAATCTTTTTTTGTTGCTGCTTGGCCTTTTCCGTTTCATCAGTATAGAACTTATTGTAAAAGGCATTGGAAGAAAAAACAAGTACATCGTACTTGATTTCGGTATGGTGATTTCTTAGAACTTGGCGCAAGGTATCAATATTCAAATCCCGGCATATATAGGCGTAAACCTCCGGGATATCCTTGATTTCATAAGTTTCCTTTTTCACCAGTTTGGCATTTGAAAGAATCTTTTCTTTGAAAGGTTGCCTAATCTGGTAATCCTCGCCCTGTACATAGTGTGGTCTGCTCGGCTTTATAAGGACAAACGCCCTATTTAGGTCATGATGCTCTGGATTTGCGTAAACTTTCTTTATCGGTGGTGCCATTTTTAAACGGATTGATTTTAATTTCCTCCGTTCTATATGAAACCCCGTCCGTCAATCCTTGAATATCCCTATCGTAAGACCTTGATATAATCGTATAGGTCTTTTCAATCGCATACAGATTTGCGAGCAACACACGTTGTTTGTTGCGTTGCGCATAACGTTTCAAACTCATGATAAAATCATGAACATGCATAAACGATACGTTGATTTGGGTAAACTGTACATCAGACCCGGCCCAATTTCGGTAAATCCAGTGATAACTTTTTTCAAAACTATCGCACGTACCCTTTACCTTGTCCTTCATCCTTGAATCAAAGAATTGGTAATGCTGTTGTTTGATTACCTGTAGTTGTCCGTAGATGTTACCAAGTACCAAAACATTATCGTGTATGACCTCCCGGAACTTCTTTATAAAATTCTGTGCCTGTGTCTTGTTTTTGAAACGATGGTGCGCCGTCCGGTCAATGTAGATGCTGTACCTTTTTCGATGGAAATTAATTTCAAACCTTAACTTGTCCATTGGTGATTTTTGATGTTTAATGGTTAAATAACGTACTTTTCATGGATATCATATACATCGTGTATATTAAATCCATATTTTAGGAAAAGCTCACCAAATTTTCTATAAAGTATTGATTTTTAGTTTGTTAAGTTTTTACATACTGTCAATTATAGTACAAATAGTGATTCCAAGGCCTCCAAAAAATTAACATTTCAATTTTTTAGGAAAATACCAACAAAATCAACCTAACAAACTAATAAACAGGCATTTCAATTTTACATTAATACTAATTATAGTACAAATGCCAGTTTATAAGCCCCCGTAAAACGGGTGTAAGTGGTAATTTAAAATGTACAATCCTAGAAAATCACTTTTCTTTTTAACCACATTAAATTCAAAAAGTTATGGAGAATTCAACGATATTTTAAAAAGTACACACAACAATCAAAAATGAGGTTGATAATTTAAAAAGTACAATTTGATCCTAGTTTTATAAAAGGTTGATTTTACGGGACTAAGACGAAAAGGGATTAAGCCTAGTTAAGAAACTATTTCTTTAGATAATTGATGGATTAATCAACAAAAAAGCCACCTGATTAAGTGGCTTTTTTTGATATTGGCAGTAAAACTTCTACCATGATATTCTCTTTTCCGGTTTACATCAAAATTGTCCGTGCGTCAGCTCTGTAGCTTGATTATTTGGAAACAGAAATGTCAAATACATGGCCCATTTTACTTGGAGTAAAAAGCATTACAACTTGAATTAGTTTCTGTAGCTAACACCAGATTTTCCAATCAATACTAACCATCAATTGAGTGTATATTGACTCCTTGTTTCTTGCCTTTCAAAAGAATATTCCCAACAAACTTGGATTCGGGTCTAAATTCCTTATGCATAGCCATTAGCAGCTCCTCAGAAATGAGCAGGGATTCATTTTGTTTATTGCATTCCGCCTGAATCCGTGCGGTTGTATTGATCACATCACCATGGTAGGCAAGTTCTCTCTTAACGTGTCCAACTTCTACAGCTATCAATTTGCCCCCGTGGATTCCCGCCTTAAATGCGGGGTGAATTCCATATTTTTTCAGGTAGCTTTCTTTTTTTTCTTTTCTCAAATTTTCAAAAGCAAAAAATAGGCTTACACAATTATTGTTCTCCAAACCCTTTTCATAGGACCAATACACCACCGCTTCGTCACCTACATATTGACAGATCTGCGCATTGTACTGGGGAACCAACTCATTCAAATCAAAGAAACATTCCTGCAATAGTTCACTGTATTTGTAATGACCCAAGCTTTCTGCAATTGTCGTGGAATCCTTTAAATCCAAAAACATGAAAACCACCCTTTCCTCCTTAGGAAACCGATACCTGCCAAAGAGCATTTTTAAATACTTTCCCTTTCCGAATCGTTCAGTGGTGGAGCTAATAAAATATAGGACGAAGGAGCACAAAACAATGTAGTACATTATGGCCCAGAATTGCTTTTCCCGAACCCACCATCCAAAGTAAATATCAATTCCTAGGTCTAATATATTGGAAGCCACAAAAGTTATCATGGAGATGATGAACACCGTGGATAAGAAATAGGATAAAACCCTTAAAAACTGCCTAGTTCCAATTCCCAACCTTTTTGATACATATTTTTCAAAGAAAAAATCGACACAGGCATAAAAAACGCCCAATCCA
Organism: Flagellimonas algicola; assembly: GCF_005937185.1. Classification (GTDB taxonomy): domain Bacteria; phylum Bacteroidota; class Bacteroidia; order Flavobacteriales; family Flavobacteriaceae; genus Flagellimonas; species Flagellimonas algicola. The sequence goes on from NZ_VCNI01000001.1 coordinate 630,995, forward strand.
AGTCCAAGCAGTGCAAAAATCCCCAATATTTGGACAAAAGGAAGGGTCTCCCCTGATATATCGGGTTTTGGCATTTGAAGACTGTCAGCAAAACCATAATACCTGAAAATGCCATAGCTGGACATCACCAGAATCCAATAAGGAATGTGTTTTCTGAGGTTGTGTATAATTTCCACGATGATTGCCCTTTAAGTGTTATCTTTTCCGTTGAGGTCGATGAAAATGGCGTTACCCTTTCGTAGACACCAAAAGCTCCCTGATATCCACATCCAGAATCAGGGCAATTCTTTTAAGATCTTTAAGATGTGGTTGGGATTTGTTATTGCAGATAGAAGTAATCGTGTTTGGATTTCGGTCTATTTTGACCGCTAATTCCTTTTGGCTTATCCCTTTTATAACAAGTACTTCCTTGATTCTATTTATTCGGTCTGGCATAGCCTAAAGCTAGATATAATCAGGCCTTTTGGCAATACAGCATTTTTACAACTATCGGTAAAAACATGATAAATATTGTTTAAAACGATATAAACATCGTACAAACACATAAATATTTTTCTCATTTTTATAATTAAAAGCTATATTTATACTGGTTTTACCAATATTTTTATGTAAAAATCAAATAGAATCGTCCCAAAATGAGCTTAAAAACAACTGACCTATCCCCCCTACTCGCCTACCTTGTAGATTGCCATGAGGGTAATCTGCTTTCGCTGATCCAAAGTTTGAGCAAGACCATTTTTATGCTGCACTTTGTTCCTATGGATACTTTTTCAGATTTGGAGCGGCAAAACGTTTGCCATGTGCTTATGGAGCTTAAAGAAGCGGTAACAAAGGTGTATTTAACTTCCGAAAAGGGTAATCAGGGAGCGTAAATTGCTTTTGGTTGCACAACTCCAATAAAAAACAACCCCAGAACAGGTCTGGGGTCGTCAAAATCTTTCAATGCTTTATGTACAGAAAAACAATTTAATTTTTGGTAAATGCCGGTACAATAGTTTCAAAAATAGGCTTCATAATTTTGTCATCATCCCTGTCAAAACCTGAGATGACCATGGTCAAATCCAATTCTTCCACAACGATAACACGCTGGCCACCGCCTCCCCAAGCCAAGGTCATATCATAGCTTTTGTTCCCCACCTGTACTGGGGTATAGTACCAAAAATACCCATAACGATAATTCTTGGGCATCCAATCTATGGCCGGCCTTACAATTCCACTGGTAGCTTTTTCTAGATAGGCTGCAGATATGAACTGCTCCCCATTCAACTTACCCCCGTTTTGCACCAATTGCCCAAACTTGAGCATGTCACGGGGCATAATACGGGCCTGCCATCCCGCTTGTGGAAAACCACTGGCATGATTGGACCATTGGTAATCGGTAATACCGAGTTTGTCGAGAAATTCTTCCTTTATAAAGTTCTCCGCTGTTCCAGGCACCACGGCGTCAATGACGGTCATGACCATCATGGGGTTAAAATTGCCATATAAATAGGTCTGGGTCTCCTTGGTAATGGGCGCGCTACGTTCCAGAAGTGTCTGCACCAGCCCCTGCCCTTTCAAACGAACGGAATCGTTTTCTACCTCTTTCCATTTCTCGTCCTCAATGGTGAGTCCCCCCTGCATGGTCAACGCTTTATGAAGGGTGATTTTGTCAGCTCCTGCTGTGAATTTTGTTGGGTCCAGGTCTTTCAAGAAATGGATCAAGGGTTTGTCCATATCGTCCATGCTTAAATATCCCATTTCAATGGCCCTTCCCAACACTAAACTGGTGTACCCTTTTACCGCAGAAGCCTGCCCGTGCGGCAAATTGACCCGCCCCTTTTTGTAATAGGATTCATAGACCAGTTTGTTCTTATGTGAAATAAGCAGTGCATCGTAATTCCCATAGGTACCCTTAAAAATCTCCTGAGATACTTTTAGGATTGCATTTTTATCAGCTTCAGCAATGTCCAACTTCCCTACCGCTATACCATCTTCCCTATCCTCCGGAGTTTGGGTGATATAGGGATTATTTAGGTGCGGAATGGACCAGAATGAAATCTCCTTGCTATCCCTTGAAATATGGTTCATTGCAGATGACAACCAGGCAACACTGCGAACCGCCGTCATAGGGAAGGCCGTACCATGGTCACCATCTATTACTTCTTTATATACGGACAACCCGCTATCCCTTCTTTCATTTAATAGTGTAACGAACGCATCAATAGGTTCCACCACCGACTCTTCTTCTAAGGAGCCGTATGCAATAAAAACATTGGCATTTAGACTTGAGTTTTTATTTGATGACTCATAAGGTCCAAATTTGGTGTTGAGTTCCTTTAGGTAATCCAGTTCACCTCTCACCGTTGGACTACCAATAATGTAATTGTTGAAGGTGTCAGGTTGACTTAGTAGTATATAGGCCCCAAATTCACCGCTCAGTGAGTATCCAAAATAGGTGCGACTGTTTGGGTCAGTGCGGTAGGTTTTATCAACGTAGGAAATGACATCCTTGCGAATAAATTCCAGATGCTCATTGGCTTGGCCAAATTGATATTTGTTTTGAATTTCAGGGTCGCTGTGTTTGCTCATGGAGTAATCACGAAACCTACTCACATGAGCTCCCCTTTCGTTTTTCAGGTCTTCATTGATATCCAGTTGCCAGGAAATTCCAACCAGGATAATATCTTCCAACATGTATTCTGTGGCACCGGACAACATCTCGAGATGCCACACGGCATCTGTATAATACAGGACAGGATATTTTTTACCAGGGTTCTCAGCATAATCTTCTGGCACCTCTATATAAAGTTCATAGTTTCGTTCTGTTTTTGTGTCTGTTATGGGGACTACCCGAACTTGGGGTAATTCTAACGAAGACCCTGTTAGGGTGGGTGTGATTTCTTTTGCGCTATTTCCCTGTGTATGCGCATTGTTTGTTAGTAAAAGAAGAAGTGCAAGTAGCCCTTTGGTTATGCTTTTCATTGTTTTATTTGTTATTTCTGAACGATAAAACTACCGTATAAACCTTGTCGGAAATTGGAAACAGGACAAGCCTAGCGATTAAATGATGAAATCACTTCATCATTGATATAAGCGTTTTGCAAGAAATTATGATGGTTTGTGTTTGAACGTGGTACTTTTGTCCTTAACCGTAAGAGTTTATGCTGCAAAAGTCTTTGAAGAATACCATCCTCATTAACCTGGGTGCCTTTGTATTGGTGCTCACCCTTGAACTATTGGGTGGATGGATGCACATAGATAAATATGACTCGCTTTATTCCTTTTATTTATGGGGACTTGGTTATACTATAAGTATTATGACAGTTATATGGATAAATCATTTTGTCCTTATCCCATATCTTTTAGATAAGAAAAAATATTTTCTATATGGATTCCTACTTATTGGAGCCATATTTCTTGGAGTAAGTATAAAAATATATCCGAAATTCGACTGGATCGGTATTACTAAAATGTCTTCTTTTCTTGTTTACACAACAGGTACTGGTATGGCAGCTTTCTTTTTACGAAGAAGTATGCGCATCCAAAGAGAAAACAGCGAAAAAGAAAAGTTGCAAAAAGAACTGGAATTGAACTACCTAAAGGAACAGGTAAATCCACACTTTTTATTTAATTCATTGAATAGCATTTATGCCCTTTCCCGACAGCAATCCACAGAAACTCCTGAGGTTGTTATGCAACTTTCGGAATTAATGAGATATCAATTGGAAAGTGCTAAAAAGGACTTTGTTTCGCTGAAGGAAGAGTTGGAGTTTATAGAGAATTATTTATTGCTGGAAGAAAAACGGCTGAGTAAACGGTGTGCCATTGAATTTTTAATTGAAGGGGAATCATCTAATTATAAAATAGCACCAATGTTACTGATACCATTTGTTGAAAACGCAGTTAAACATGGGGCCCAAGCCACAAATGCGCAGAGTACCATTGATGTGAATATTGCCATAAAAAATTCCAGGCTTTATGTTCATGTTGTAAATTCAAAACACAATGCAGCGACCCAATCGACAAGAATGGGAACAGGACTCGAAAATGTGCAGCGGCGACTGAATTTGTTATATCCGAATGCCCATGAACTACAGATCAGTGATATGGAGGCGGCATATCATGTAAATTTAACCATTGACATTACAGACTAGTAGGAATGATGAAAATTGCCATTGTTGATGATGAACAATTAGCACGGGAAGTGCTGGAAGAGTATTGTTCTAAAATAAACAACTTTGAGTTGGTCCTAAGTACTGGGAATCCAATCGAGTTTGTGAATTTTATTCAGCAGCATAAAATCGACTTGGTTTTTTTGGATATTGAAATGCCGGAACTCAATGGCATGGGAATTTTACGTTCCATGATACAATCGCCTAAAGTGATTTTAACAACGGCATATTCCGAGTATGCATTGGAAAGCTATGACTTTGGGGTGGTCGATTACCTATTGAAACCCATAAAACTTGAACGCTTTTTACAAGCCATAAACAAAGTTTCATCTTCAACAATAGCAGAACCCAAACCGAATACGAAACAGGAAGAACTTCGCATAAAGCATGATGGATTACCGATTGCCCTTCCGTTGAAATCAATACGCTACATTCAAAGTTTCGGGAATTATTTGAAAATTTTTACGGATGCCAGAATGTATCTTATCTCGGATACACTTATTAATATCACCACCCTATTGCCAGAAAATTTTCATCGTACGCATAAATCCTATATTGTCAATTTGGACAGGATTACCAAAGCTACCCGAACCCATTTGTTGCTTGAGGATAAAAAGATTCCTGTGAGCGCTATGTACAAGGTGGTTGTTTTTGAAAAATTGAAAGGTTTGGCGAAACCATAAATACACCTCCCACTCTCCTATTTCATTAGAGGTTTCATAACCTTTTTAAAGCGTGCTAGTAATTGCATGCTTTAACCTCTTTATCAATTCATAAATTTCTTCCTCGTTATACGTGGCAAAACCAATTCTAATGGAATTGTGCCCTAACTTGGCTGCATCATACTGCCGCCAATCTCCAATTTCCAGTCTGTGTTTTCTTGCCGCTTCGGAAATGGTATCCCAAGAGTAATCCGGATGCAACTTTATCCAAACCGCCATACCCCCTATTGGTGTTTCAAACTGAAAAAAACCACCTAATTCATCATTTAAAAGTTTACAGAACAAATCACGTCGTTGCTGGTGAATTTTCATCACTTTACGAATGTGCCTATCCAAATCGCCAGACTTTATGAAGCTCGCGAAGGTCAATTCTAAAAGCGCATCACCCTGCCGGTCTACATAACCTCTTAATTTAGCGGCTTCATCCACAAAATCTTTTGAAGCAATTAAATATCCAACCCTAAACACCGGAGCGACCGTTTTACAAACAGAACCAATGTAAATTACGTTTCCGTTGGTGTCGTGACTTGCCAATGGTAGAATTGGAGCATGATTGTAATTAAAATCATAATCGTAATCATCTTCAATAATCGCAAAATTATAGTGCTGTGCAAGGTTTAAAAGGTGGATTCTTCTTTTCGCAGAAAGCGTTACCGTGGTTGGATGGTGATGATGGGAGGTCACATATACCGCTTTAATCTGGTGCCGCTTACATAGTTTTTCAATATCGTCGGTCACAAGTCCATTTTTATCTACGGAAACACGTTCCAATTTTACTTGTTGGTTTAAAAAAGTAAAATCGGCAGACACGTAATTGGTATTACCGACTACGATAACATCCTCTTTTTGAAGCAATAGTTTCGCCGACAACCAAATTCCCATTTGGCTGCCACGGGTAATCAGTACATTTTCCTTGGTAATGTTCAGTCCCCTGGTTGAATTCAAATATTCCACCAACACATTTCGTAAGGTCCCATTTCCGTAAGTAGAACCATAGGACAAATGTTCGTATATCATTTTTTTGGATGAAACATTTCTATACGTCCTTGCAATTTCATCAATGGGAGTTAATCTTGTATCTGAAATGCCATCATTCAGGTACATAAAATCCTCCCGCTTTTCGGTGGGTATTTTTGGTAGGATACTACTCTTATAAAAAGAAAAATCAGCATTATTATTTACTCCAAATACTTCGTCGTCCTTTAATTTTTGCTGATGTAGCACGGGCAAATTACGATGTACATAAGTTCCCTTTTTAGGAATACTCTCAATCCAACCCTGAAGCAATAACTCATCATAACAAGCTACTATTGTTTTCCTGTGCACATGTAACTGCTCTGCCAATGTTCTGCTTCCAGGAAGTCTGGTATTGGGCGCCAACTTTTGGCTTTTGATCAATTGAATAATTTGATTGGATAATTGAAGGTACAGTGCCTGATTGCTTTTTCTATCAAATTGGATACTTGTTTTAAATGGAAACATCTGGACTATTAATTATATCCATTCTGGACGATTATGGCAGTCCACTAATATAGTACTTTCGAGCTATAATATCATAATAACATTAAAATAAGACTTTAAAAGACATGAAAAATCAGTGCGAATCAAAGCAGCTATTTTATGCGCTGTGCCTTCTTTTAACAGCTTTTTCATCATATGCACAAAATGATGTGAAATGGCATGTTTATGAAATGGATAAGCTCTCATCAAATGAGTCAGTGGTTTATGTAGATACACCAACCATAAGTGGGGAAACATACGTCACCAATAGTGCCTCCACCCTACAAGCCTCCAAATCTGATCGTATGTTGTTTGTTGTTGAGGGTATGTGTACTGCAACTGTAAAATCTGAAACCATGGATTTGAAAACAGGAGATGTGGTGTTTTTAAAAGCTGATGATACCATTAAATTTTCAGGGAGTTTAAAAACGATGCTTTGGACAAGTAAATCGACCAAAACAAATCATAGGGACAAAACAGGGAAATTTTCGAAAGAGGAAATTGAAGCTGAAAGAGATGCATCAGAAAATGTATGGAATTCATTCATAGACACTTCAACAATGGTTGCTGGTCTCTATATGTTGCCAAAATCACTAAATGGTGATAACACGCTTACGCACATTTTTGATGAAATCAATTATGTAGTAAATGGCAGCGCAAAATTTAAAATGAACAATACCATCGTCGATGTTAGGCCAGGTTCCATTATGTGGGTGAAAAGAGGGGTTGGCCACTACTTTTATGACCTTTCCGATGACTTTGATGTTTTTATACTTTTTGAGACCATTAATATGGATCATGACCATTAATGAATAAAATATGTTAGAAATAAGACCCAATTGCGAACACTGCAACAAAGAGTTACCAAACACCTCGACCGAGGCAATGATTTGCTCTTTTGAATGCACCTATTGTAGCACCTGCGCCATAGAAATATTTGAAAATGTTTGTCCAAGTTGTGCAGGAAATTTTGTTCCACGCCCCATAAGACCACAAAAAGCAATTGAGAAATATCCTGCTTCAATCAAACCCATATTCAAGCCAAAAGATTTAAAAAAAACCAGGATGAACATAGCACAGTATAAAAGCATTCCTCCAGAAAAAAGATGAGTCCAATTATTATTGATACCATTGGTTACGTAGCGTTGGTAATTAATCTGTATTCAATGTCCACAAAGGGTGAATATAAGCTTCGATTGATTTCAATGATAGCCAACATAGGCTACATTATTTATGGTTTATTGATTAGTACCGCACCAATAATCATAGGGTGCACCATAGCAGTGTTTCTGCACGGCTTTCACTTAAGAAGATTACAAATAAAAAAACAGCAATGATCAACATAAAAACAGCTAGCGAGGCAGATCTTGACATATTGGCCCTTTTGGGAAGAGTGACATACGCTGAATCACACGGTCATTTTATTGATAATAAAAACGATTTATCGGCCTATCTCGATGAAGCATTTTCAGTCGAAAAAACCAAACAGGAAATCCACAATCCGAAAAATCTATACTACATCATTAATGTTAATGATCTACCCGTAGGTTATGCCAAATTGGTAGTAAACGCATTTCACAAAAATGTGGTCTCACAAAACAATTGTCGATTGGAAAGAATCTATATTTTAAATGACTTCATTCCCTTAAAAATTGGACAACACTTTCTAAATTTTATTGAAAAGAAGGCCAGAGCCCTGCAATTGGATACGATGTGGCTTTCGGTTTACATAAAAAACAATAGGGCTATCAGATTCTATCATAGAAATGAATTTAAAAACGTTGGAGAATTAAATTATCTAGTTAACGGTAAGGGTTATGAAAATGCCGTTTTGTCAAAGGAGTTATAAGCATGAAAGAATATCCAAAATCTAAACTAAACAGGGTAAAACGCGGTCATAACAGAGCAACTTATGATGTTAAAAATATAAACGCCATTTTGGATGCTGGTTTTATAGGCTATGTAAGTTACATGTACAAAGACAGGGCAATTTCACTACCCATGGGGTATGGAAGAAAAGACAACAAAATTTATTTACACGGTTCCCAAGCCAACAGAATGTTGCTGGCATTATTGGAGGCCAAAGAAATGAGCCTAACGGTTACACATTTAGATGCTTTGGTTCTGGCTCGGTCTGGGTTGCACCATTCTGTAAATTATCGTTCCGCAACGCTATTTGGTTCAACAAGAAGACTTGAAGATACAAAGGAAAAGGAAGCAGCGTTGTTCTGTGTTATGGAACAAATGATGAAAGGACGTTGGGATGGCATTAGGCCTATGGACCAAGACGAATTGGACAGAACCTTAGTGGTAGAAATTATTATTGAAACAGCATCAGCAAAAATAAGAGATGTTGGTGTTGCGGACGAACCAGCAGATTACGATTTAGATGTTTGGGCCGGTTTGGTACCTTTAAAGCAAATAGCGGAATACCCGATTGCCGACAAGGGTCTGCCCCAGCAAATGGAAATTCCTAAACATGTATTGGATTATTATCAGCAAAATAAATGAACTATCACAACAAACGGTTTAGAGTAGTGGAAAGCTCAGCAAATTCAGATACGACGGAAGAAACCATATTTGCATATAAGCAAAGTGGCAATATTGTAACATCTGCATACAAGGGTGGAAATATCGTAAAAGGCCATTTAATCGGATTGGTGGACAAAAATGGGTCTATCGATATGCGTTATCACCAAGTCAACGTAAAAGGGGAACTAATGACTGGAATCTGTCATTCAACTCCAAAATTGAACGAAAACGGAAAAATTAGACTTCATGAAAAGTGGAAATGGACTTCAGGAGATATGTCAAGCGGAAAATCCATTCTTGAAGAGTTATAAAGTATACCAAAACGGAAGAAAGCCGGTTAATTCCCTATTTCTCAGCCACTTGGCCAGCCCCCCCCAACGCACCGTTATGGTACGGGCGGATTAAAAAGCTCAGCTTTTGTTTTTATTGAACTCATAGAACTTAAAGAGGCCGTTATGGAGATTTACGTAAACCACAAAAAGGGCAATGAGCCCAGATACCCATTCAAAACTTAGTTGGTCCATTGGCAGGTAACCCTAGAACATTTGTCCGCAAGAGGTAAAACGTAGGAGGATTATGGCACAAATACCTTTGGCTCAAATACTTGCCACGCCATTGACCATAAATCATTGCTATTTTTTAGTACCTTAAAACCTTAAAACCAACCGAACCATGGATACTAAAACCGAAAATCAAATCAATCCCTCCAAAATAATGCAAATTGGAATGGGTTTTTGGGCGTCAAAGACCTTACTTACAGCTGTTAATATGGAGCTGTTCACCCATCTCGCAAATGGATCGTTGTCAGGTCATGAAATCAAAGATAAACTAGGGCTGCATGAAAGGTCCCTGTATGATTTTCTGGACACGCTGGTGGCCCTGGGTTTTTTACATCGTTCTGGATTAAAGGAGAATGCCAAATATGGTAATTCAGAGGATTCGGACTTGTTTTTAGACAAAAACAAGCCCTCCTATATTGGGGGCATTTTAGAAATGTCAAACAATAGGCTTTATCCTTTTTGGAACGACCTGGAAACATGCTTGAAGACCGGCAAACCACAAAATGAGACCAAAAACGGAGGCAAACCTCTGTTTGAGGCCATTTATGCCAATGAAGATAGGCTTAGGGAATTCATACACGGTATGGGTGGTGTCCAGGCCGGAAACTTTGCCAAGTTGGCCCATGATTTTGATTTTTCAAAATATAATACACTTTGTGATGTTGGGGGCTCGGGTGCCAATCTTTCAATTCATATTGCAAAAAACAACGGCCATATGAAGTGCATTTCGTTTGACCTTCCCCCCGTTGGTCCAATTGCCCAAGAAAATGTTGAAACTTTCGGTTTGAGTGATAGAATTGAGATTAGTTCAGGAGATTTTTTTACTGATGAATTGCCACAGGCAGACGTAATCACCATGGGGAACATTCTTCATGACTGGGGTTACGAGGACAAAGTAATGCTAATAAAAAAGGCCTATAATGCCTTACCGCAAGGAGGAGCACTCATAGTTATTGAAAATATTATTGATGACGAAAGAAACAGGAACGCGTTTGGTTTGATGATGTCATTGAACATGGCCATAGAAACCGATCAAGGGTTTGACTTTACAGCTGCTGACTTTGACCAATGGGCCAAGGAGGCAGGGTTTGGCCAAACGAGCGTGATGCCTTTGACGGGCCCATCAAGTGCCGTTATCGCCATCAAGTAAATCCGTTACCAGACATTTAATTGAAGTTCTTATTAGGTACCCTGGCAGGTAACGCTAGAACATTTGTCCGTCAGAGAAGTAGTCTGAAAATTCCAATAGCTGTAACAATCTTAAGATTTAATCTTCTTTGGTTAAACAACCAAAGCCGATAATCAATGAAAAAAATCCTTACCATTCTCCTTGCCGCTATTTTATGCTCATGTCAGGACAATAAAGTACAACTGAATCTTACGGAAGGTGTATACATATCCAATGTAACCATAATCTCAACAGAAGATGGCACCTACAGCCCCTATATAGGTCATTTAGTGGTTGAAAAAGATGGAATCGTTTATGTGGGCAAAGATGAGCCAGACATTAGCGGCACATTTGAAGAAATCGATGGAAGTGGAAAATTCATAATTCCAGGCTTAATTGATAGTCATGTTCATATTCCAGGAGTGCAAGGAATGCTTCCCCATCATATAGAAAAATACCCTGAACTGGCCACTGAGTTTAAAAGCCAAATGCCTAGAAGCTATTTGTACTATGGTTTTACAACTTTAATTGATCTTGGAGGCATGCATGAGGAAGATATCACTTCTTATAACATGGAACAGGCAAAACCCGATTTATATCATGTTGGACATTCAGGAGCTGCGGTTGCCAATGGTTACCCAATGAATTTTGCACCTGAAGAATTTCGATTTGAAGCTGCGCCAAATTTCATATATATGGAAAGTCAGGCAGAAAATATACCAGATAAGTATGATCCCGCAGATCATTCTCCCAAAGCAGTTGTCAAGCGTATTAAAAGTTCTGGGGCCATCGCCGTAAAATCTTATTATGAATCAGGTTTTGGTCACATGAAGGGCTTGCCCTTGCCAACCAAAGATATTATGGAGGAATTGCTTACGGAGGCGCATTCCAATGGGCTTGTTTTAACGGTCCATGCCAATTCATTCGCAGGACATTCATTTTTAGCAGATATAGGGGTTGATATCATTTCTCATGGGCTTTGGAACTGGGAAGAATATAAGGATGTGCCCTCTGATTCTCTTCCAGTGGAGATAATAAACATGTTGGATTTACAAATTAAAAAGCAAATAGGCTATACCCCTACCTTGACTGTTATTGAAGGAGAGGAAGCACTGGCTGATACTGAATTTCTTGATCAGCCTAGCTTAAAAAAGGTTGTTCCCAAAGATTTGCTTGAATGGTACAAAACGGAAGAAGGACAGTGGTTCGGCAAAAAAATATTTAGTGAGCTTACTGTAGCGGAGATTAATACCATCTATGACAATGTGCAAAGTCATGCCATGTTGGCTTTAAAGTACCTTTCTGACAATAATGGCCTCATTTTATTTGGCTCAGATACTCCATCTGGCCCAATTTATAGCAATCAACCTGGTCATAATGGAAATTGGGAGCTTAAACTGATGAAAGAAGCCGGAGTTCCCTTGCATAAAATACTTGCATCCGCTACAATTAATAATGCCAAAGCTTTTCGTTTAGATTCTGCTCTTGGCTCATTGGTTAAGGGAAAAAAAGCAAACATGATTATAATGACTAAAAGCCCTTTAATGGACATTGAAGCGTATGATGCTATAGAGATAGTTATTATTGGAGGCAAAGTCATACAAAGAGAAGATTTAGAGGTCAAAGAATAACGGGTAACAACAGACCATTTTTATGTTCGAATTTCTTCCTGGAGTACCTTTTCTGATTTAGAGCGTCAAAATTGCTCTCTTGTGCTTATGGAACTCAAAGAGGCCGTTATGAAGATTTATATAAACAAGGAAAAGGAATAATACCGCTGGATTCCCAACAAAATGAAGGTCACATAACAAGCTGACATATATCATTGTAAATCCTAGTTTTCAAGAATACTTTTAGGGGTTATAAAACTTGAAAATTATGAGATTGCTAACTTTCCTTTTTTCTTTTTTACTATTGACAGCAGCACTAGGTCAAGATACCGAGAATCTAGTGAAAAAAACAACTGTAGGGTTCGAATTGGATGCTGTTCCGTACCTATTTGAGGGATACTATGGCTCGGTATGGGTAGGCCATAATCATTTAAGATATAGAGCAGTAATTACAAAAATAGAGACACCGAGTTTTATCCTTGAAGATGGTTTTACAAATAATGAAATGAAAGTCTACGCGGCCATTGTGGATTATTTTTTCAAACCTGGCTTTGAAGGCTGGTGGATCGGGCCAGGATTGGAGTATTGGGATGCCACCATACAAACCGACGCCAAATTGGAAACAGCCGAATATAACAATACCATTTTTACACTGGGTGGCGGATATGTGTGGAAATTTCACAAGAACTTTTATCTAAACCCCTGGGCTGCCGTACATCTCCGAATTGCCGGCGATAAAGAAGTAAGGGTAGACCAAAGCATCTATGAAACACCGCTCCTAATCCCAGAAATCTCACTTAAACTGGGTTGGCATTTTTAGCCACATGAAACTCGCCCCTAAGACAAAAAAAAGGGGAAACCATAAATGGAAACTATGAAAATCACCTTACTCATTATCGCTCTGATCTTAGCTTCAGTAGCAATGTTTATTGGTTATAACGGCGGTTTTAAAAAAATAAACTGCCGGGTTGAAGTCCAAGGCGGTGAAACCTTGGTTTTTAAAGAAATGACAGGAGATTATGCTAAGAGTAAAAAGCTGTCAGACGATGTGTATTATACCTTACTCAACGATTATGAAATTGAAACCTTTAAAGGTTTTGGCATTTATTACGATAACCCAAAAAAGGTGAAAAAAACCCAATTACGTTCTGAAATTGGTTGTATTGTGGAAAAGAAGGATAGTTCAAAAGCAACTCAAATACATGGGGAACTTAAAATCAAAGAGTTTCCGAAAAAATCATATATCGTAACCGAATTCCCGATCAAAGGGAAACTGGCCGTGATTTTTGGAATATTGAAAGTGTATCCGGCAATGGATAAGTTCGTTAAAGAAAACGGTTATGCGGCGAAGGGTGCTGTTATGGAAATCTATGATGTGCCGAATAAAACGATCCTATATCGCAAAGAAATTATAGCAATCCAGCCCTAGAAACATTCCAAAAAATTAAAATCATGAAAATAGTGGAGGTCACACCTGAAAATGCAATAACGGAGACTTTCTTCTGCATAAAAGACACAAAAAGACAGGGATTTAAGGATAAAGCCAACTGGTATGAAAAACGATATAAGGAAGGTTTACGAATAACGATACTCAAGAATGATGAGGATAAAATGATTGGATTTATTGAGTATGTCCCTGGAAAATATGCTTGGCGCCCCATAGATGCCGATAACTATATGTTCATACATTGCACCTACATATACTCAAAAAAGGAACGAAGTAAGGGCTTTGGTTCGATGCTCATTCTGGAGGCAGAAAAAGAAGCAAAAGCCTTAGGGCTTGATGGGTTGTGTGCAATGACCAGTAAAGGAGGCTGGTTGGCCAATAAGACCCTTTTTGAGAAAAACGGCTTTCTGCAAATTGAGGCTAAGGATAGATTTGAACTGCTATCAAAAACATGGAACGACCACACCAAAAAACCAAAATTTCACAACTGGACCAACCAACAAGGGAAGTATAAAGGTTGGCACTTAGTTTATGCGGATCAGTGTCCGTGGAGCGAAAAGTCAATAACTGCCATACTTAACATTGCAATGGACTTTGGGGTAGATATAAAAGTGTCCAAAATAGAAACCGTAAATGAAGCAAAAATGGCACCCTCCGGTTTTGGGGTTTTCAATCTATTGCACAATGGCAAATTACTCGATGACCATTATTTAAGCGGAACCCGATTCAGAACCATTTTGAAAAAGGAGCTTAACCTTCCCACCAGATAATACAAATGCTTATCGGCGGCAAAATGTATAACTCTTCATGGCACAAAATTTGTTAAGTTAAGAGTGGGCAACTCCAATGTTTTATGTCCTCTAACCAAGGTAACCCAAGTGCATGCGACACTTTTTTACAAATTCGGTTTTTCTTCTGTGCCTTGCCTTGATTTTATGGCGATGCAGCAAGGACCATGAGCTACCCGAAACCATTACTCAGGGTTCGTTAACTTCCTTAATTGAACAGGAACGGAAACGGGAAAATGCCCCGGCCATAGCTGCGGTCATAGTAAAGGATGGCAAAGTGGTCTGGGAAAATTTTTCTGGATACAAAACCCTCAATACTACGGAGGGTCCAGATGAAAATACCGCCTTTATTCTTGCCTCAGTTTCCAAAACTGTGGTCGCCGTTGCCGTGATACAACTGGTAGAGCAAGGACTTTTGGAGCTCGATGTAGATGTAAACACCTATATCCCTTTCGCTCTTCGTAATCCGAATTTCCCCAGTACCCCTATTACAACTAGGATGTTGCTTACCCATACCTCCAGCCTATCATGGCCTACCAATGAGGAAGACCCTAATTTCAACAACACCTTTGAGTCTGCCGATGCCCCAGGCATTTATCCTTGGCTACGCGACTACCTCACTCCCAACAATCCAAATTTTCAACCCAATAGCTGGCAAAACAATGCCCCCGGGACTTCTTATCAGTATAGCAATATAGGAGCTGCTGTTTTGGGCTACCTGGTCCAAATCATAAGCGGACAGGAATTTCACAGCTATTGCAAGGAACATATTTTCACACCTTTGCAAATGCATAACTCCGCATTTAAAATTGCAGACCTTTCCCCTACCACGGATTTTGCCTCCTTGTATTTTGAAGGGCAGCTCATACCACAATATTCTGCGCCTCACTACCCGGCATTTGCCTTAAGAAGTACTACCGCAGATATGGCCAACTTCATGATAGCTATGCTTAATGGAGGTACTTTCGAAGAAGCTCGGGTTTTAGAAGAAGCAACAGTACAACAAATGCTAACCATTAAAGTTCCAGACAAAAATGTTGGATTTCTTTGGACAGTACTCAGCGGAAAATGGATTGGTCATATTGGAGAATATTGGGGGGTGTCTTCCAGCATGGACATTTATAGGGAGAAAGAACTAGGCGTGTTTATTGTAAGCAACGACTCGCACATAGAGTCTATTTATCCAGAAGGAAAGATATATAGATACATTCATAAGTACGCTGAACAACTTTTGGACTAGTTCCAAGTTGGTGTTTTTCAATACATCAGTTGGATGCAATCCTTTCTAAAATGGATTCAAAAAAACCTTCATTATATCCTTCAATTTTATCTATGATTATACCGTTTTGGTCAATTAAAAATGACTTTGGCAGGGCTTGAACACTGTACAATTTTGCAATGCTGTCATTTTTATTTCCCGCTGCCCATATATTGGTCCATTTAATACCATCTTCTTTAGAAGCCTTCTCCCAGACCTTTTTATCCTTATCGATTGAAAAACTAACAATTTTCAATTCCTTTGGAATCGTTTTAAAATTTTTACTGAAAAACCTGTTTTCTAAGCGACAAGGTTTGCAACCTCGACTCCAAAAACTCAGATAAATGTAATTTCCTTTTAGGGAGGATAGATTTATTGGCTCGCCAGTCATCGAAATACCTTTAAAATCAGCAAACATGTCTCCTTCTTTTAACTCAATTTCGTTGCCCTTAACATATTTGTCCAAGGCCAATGCATCTGGTAGATTTTGGTGTATAGGGTCAAGTTTAGATATGACTTTTTCAAGTGTATCTTTAGGTATGAATTTTCTGTTTCTGTACAGTAGTTCCAAGGTGAAATAAGAATTGGGATTTTTTACAATAAAACCTCTCATTAGCTCCTTTGATTTGGAAACATTTTCTTCATACCTACGGACAAGTTCACTTTTGTGAAGCTCATCTGTGAACAAGTTTTTGGAAAGACTATCTCCAATTTTCAAATACTCAGTGTTATATTTTCCATTGAGGTCCCACATTTTATTTTTGAGATTCTGTTCGGGACCACCGGTTACCTTTTTCTGAAAATAGATATCTGAGTAGGTTGATTCAAAGCTTATTTCAGTATTTTCAATAATTAGGTCGGAATACTTGTTCTGGTCGGGAATGATCAAGACACAGTGGGTCGGACGGTCTATTTTTCCTTTCATGATAAATTCATCGTTCTTGACCATGGCAGAATCTATGTTGGATTGCAATTCCATACTGAATAAATAGATTTTTGTGTCTTGGGGAGTGCCCTCAATATGACCTGTTAATCTGTAACCTTTACTTTCACTATCCCCACCGCAACCATATACAGAGAGCATCAGGACTACCATCAATTTAGGAATGAGAATTTTACCATTTGCCATATTGCGTTGATTTTGGTTGAAGAATTTTGTTAACCGTTGTTGAACAACGACCTAATGGTCAATTAGTTTTGACAGCTAACATTTACTACCAAAGACGGTTAAAAAAAGACAATGTGACAATAACCCAATTATGGAATTGTAATTTGGAATCAATGATTATTAACATACCTGTTGGAAAGCACTCAAACCGGTCAATTCTGTAACGTAAACACGACATGCAACTTCAAACAAAGAGGGGTACTATTGCTCCGGTACCAGACGTATAAGTCTACCTGGGCCTTCTACTACAATATACAGATACCCGTCTATGCCCATCTGTGCGTCCCGAACCCTGCCAATTCCATTCAATAGTTCTTCATGGCCAACCACCTCGTTGCCATTCATTTGCAAACGATGAAGGTATTCGAACTTGAGCGAGCTGACGAAGAGGTCATTTTTCCAATTCCCATAAAAATCACTGGACACAAAAGTCATTCCGCAGGGCGCAATGGAAGGGGTCCAGTAATGTACGGGCTGTTCCATTCCAGCCAGTTCAGTAAGGTCTGTAAATGTGGTGCCATCATAATTGATACCGTAGGAAATAACCGGCCACCCATTGTTTTCTCCGGCTTCCAAAATATTGATTTCATCGCCTCCTTGTGGCCCATGCTCGCCTTCCCACAATGCTCCGGTTTCTGGATGCAGACCCATCCCCTGGGGATTACGTGTACCATAAGTAAAAATAGAAGTAACAGCTCCCGATGTATTATAAAAAGGGTTGTCGGTAGGTATTTGACCATCGTCATGAATACGGTGTATTTTTCCATGGGCATTGCCCAATTCCTGTGGGTAAGCATCCCTATTTCCTCGATCACCAACCGAAACATATAGGTAACCATTGTTATCAAATACCAGTCTTGAGCCATAATGGTGAGAACTATTGAGATACGGAAGTGCCGTAAATATGTTCTCCACATCAACCAAATTATTACCTTCTAGCCTACCTCTCGCCACTGCAGTGGTCCGTTCGGATGCATTAGCCGGATTGATTCGGGAATAGGACAGATACACCAATGCGTTGTTTTCAAAATCCGGATGTATCAGCACATCCAATAGTCCACCTTGCCCTTCTGAAGCAACAGCTGGGACACCGGAAACTTCTGTCAATTGCTTATCATTATTGACCAAAAACAGTCCTCCCCCACGCTCGGTCACCAAAATTTCACCATTGGGTAATTGTTCTATTCCCCAAGGAATACCGGGAATCTCATCGGTTAGGGTTTCCAGTCGGAAGGTGAGATTATCGGACGAAATCAAGCCGGACAAATCGGGGTTCTCCTCCTCTAACATGGCTTTGGTTTTTCCATCAATTTCGGTAAGTATATAGTTGGTCAAATCCTCAATTGCTTGTGCCCCTAATGCGGTCCCGTATGCTGGCATACCATTGGCTGCATACCCATCCGTTATAGAAGTAATGATCTCTTCCTGGGAACTGCCGTAGCTCCACTCGCGTTCCACAAAGGAGCCCAGGTCTTGTCCATGGCAACCTCCACAGTGATTGCTATAATTGAGGGCAGTATCTCCTAAGTCAACAACTTCATCGTCTGTACCAATTTCTTCTTCCGGTACCACGGGTTCCAACGAGTTGTTACAGCTTAACAGTATCGATAAAAGAAACAACGATGCAAATTGGGTTGTTGTCTTTAACCCTTTGCAGATGTCCTTTAATTTGAAAGTTAGGTCAGATAAGCGATTTGAGGTGATTGGGGCCATAATTATCCATTTAAATGGGTGATGAAAATCTATAGCTTGAATTACCAAAGACAGGGCTAATTTATAGTGTCCTAGTAATTAGCGCATTAACGTTACATTATATGTAACGACGTTTATTGGCAAAAAGTATTGGGGAGCATGTGATAGGATATTATGAATCAGCAGATTACTAGCAAGTGCCAAAGTTTGGACAAGACCATTTTATGTTCCACATTCTACCCATGATACCTATTCAGATATTGAAAGGCAACATCGTTATCAATTTTAAATGGAACTTAAGTAGGAGGTTATAAATATCTGAGCCAATCATAAAAGGGAGAATACTTAGATGAGGACTAATCATTTACGGCATTGGTTCCATTTTCGGTGGATTTCTTTGAACCAAATTCGAGAAAATTATAGCCAATCGCTAAAGAAAACCATGGTCGCCCTTGATAAACCCATTCCTTTCCTAAATCCCCAGTTGCTTTATCCCATCCCGCCACAACGCCTATCTGGAAATCCTTAAGCTTCACTAATGAGCCAACGGAAAAATTGAACGCCACAACCTGATTTTCTCCAGTAATCGTTGATTCATCAATTGTATTATTTTGATTTACTCCAACTGCTCCAACACCTGCACTTATAAACAGCGGTATCCAATGTGTGTCTTCATATCTTTTAATCCTAACTCGACCCCCGAAAAATCCTCCTAAAGATATTTCAGGTGTTAATCTTAAAGGTTCCTCATTTATTGAAGGCCTTAGTTTAAATGGCACTGAGAGTTGTGCTCCATAAATAAGCTTAAGCCCATAATTTCCAAAGCCAATGTTATATCGTTTTAAAATAATTTTTTCAGCAATATGCTTGTTAAATTCAGCAACGGTAATGGCAAAATATTTGTTAGCATCCTCCCTATCAATTTTCTTATCGTTTATTGGAACCCACTGCGCTCTCGTTTTATCTCGGTTTGAAAAGAGTTTATAGGTATCATCAATCTTTTTGCCATATATTTTGAAAGTCCTGTCTGCAGCTAACTTGGTAATCTTTGATTCTTCAACCTCTTCCCCATAAGTAAAGCTCCCTAATTTAAGCAGGTAGTAATCTACCGACACTTCCTTCTCTTTCATGGAATCGTATTGATCTTTAACTTTTAACTTAACCGTGTGAAGTCCAACCTTATTAAACAGATACTCCTCTGCGTAATAGGTATTTCCATCCAGCTCACCTTTTTCCTTGTCAAATCCCTTGAAATAAACCAACCCGTTTACTTTGTAGGTAAAACCGTCTTCTCCTGGGAGATAGTTTTGTGCTTGTAAATTAGTAAAGCAGATGAATAATATAAATGGTATGTAAACTTGCTTTTTCATTCTCTGAATATTTAGTTGAATTATTTATTCTTGAGACCATCTTCTAATATTCCCATTTATCTTGTGGGTTTAACTATTTGGATGTGTGTAAATTAAATGACATATCCCTAGCTATGGAATACCCGTTAGTAGGTATTTTTTGGGATGAGGTTTTTGAAAAATTTTCTGCCCCACTTTGGATACTCTTGAACAAAAACAAAAAAGTGGGATTTTGTGAACAAGGATCTTTCTCGGAATTCATACATTTAGAAAAACAAAAAAATGACTCGCAACACATTTAAAGTTTTCCTACTTTCCCTACTCTTCTTAGCTTCTTGCAAGACCGATAAAAAAGCAGAAGATTCTACATGGCGGACAAAAAAATTGGCTACTGAAAACCAAGTGCACAATCAATTGTTGGATGTGGAAAAAGAACAGGGGTGGGCATTGCTTTTTGATGGTAAAACCTTGGATGGCTGGCATCTTTACCATAAAGCTGATTCCACCCAATATTCGGCCTGGGAAGTGCGTGATGGCAATCTTTTTTGCAATGCCACGGATGAAACCAAAGTCTTTGGGGATTTGGTAACCGATAAGGCATACGAAAACTACGAATTGGTATTTGACTGGCAAATGGCCCTACGGGGGAACGGAGGGGTATTTATCAATGTTCAAGAAACGCCTGATTATGCTGCCACTTATCAGACTGGACCAGAATACCAATTGTTGGAACCTGCACATATGGATACCAAAACTCCCAATAAAAGACCGGGTTGTTTATGGAGTTTATCCCCCCAGATAAATGAGGTGGAAGCCAATCCTGTAGGACAGTGGAACACCGCCAGAATTGTGCAACAAGATGGGAAATTCGAGTTTTATCTCAATGGAAAACTCACAGCCCAAGAAGATTTAACCTCTCAGGATTGGAAAAACAAAATTGCGGAATCGGGATTTAAGAATGCACCTGGGTTTGGTAAAGCCACTAGCGGGAAGATTGCACTTCAAAACTGGTATTTTGAGGCTTGGTTTCGCAATATGAAGATTCGAGAGCTTTAAATCGGGTTTAATCAGCTACCAAGCAATCCACATTGTTGTGTTTCCAAAGAAAACTGGCCGGACAACTTGAGTTTACCTTTTTGGAAAAAAATTGATTTTTGGCTCCTTCTTTGCCTTTACCAGAGACTAGGAGAATAATCCGTTTGGACGCAAGAATATCCTCCATGCCCAATGTTATTCCTTTGATGGGCTTTTGGCTTGACCCCTTAAGCATTGAATGTTGCCGGGATTCCAATGTTAAATCAGCAATATGACAGTGGGGTTGCATAACAGACGCTGGCTCATTTAGACCTAAGTGTCCATTCCTCCCCAATCCCAAAATACATAAATCAATAGGTCCTTGATCACCCAATAAGGCTTGTATACGTGAACATTCTTCTTCTAAGTTTTTTGCCCATGGATCAAATGCAAAGTACTGCTTGCTTGAGATTTCCAAAGGCTTCAGCAGTTGTTCTTGCAAGTATGCATGACAAGTACCATCCAGAGAGGGCAAACCAATCCATTCATCTAGGGGAATGATACGTAACTGAGCAAACTGTCCTGGGTTTTTCTTCGCTTCCAGCGCCAGTCCCTGATATAAAGGCAGTGGGGAGTTTCCTGTAGCTGCGCACAAAAGAAGCTTCGGATGATTAGTGAGTTCATCCAAAACCAAGGAAGTGGCTTGCTGCCCCATTTTTTTGATATCACAGAATTTATGAATTCGCATCAACTTCTTGTGTTTTGGTGGATGCTACAAA
The DNA here is from genome assembly GCF_005937185.1 of Flagellimonas algicola. Taxonomy (GTDB): domain Bacteria; phylum Bacteroidota; class Bacteroidia; order Flavobacteriales; family Flavobacteriaceae; genus Flagellimonas; species Flagellimonas algicola. Next base: position 652,736 of record NZ_VCNI01000001.1, read on the forward strand.
TTTTAAAGTGAGCCAACCGCAAATTGCACCAACCAACAGTAATATGAATGCGTTTCCATACCTCCCTAATACTGCATGCCCAACGCTGAATAGAATACTGTTCAAGAAAACAACACCAAAAAGAAAACCCAGCCAGACACCTTTAGAAGAACTTTTGTCCACCAAATTGGGCAGTTGTTTGGCAATGGGTCCCCACCACCCTTTGGGTCGTACTTTGGTATAAAAATGCAATAATGTGGCATTATCTACGGGTTTGGTAATAAAGGTGACTACAATACTAATGGCCGTACATAGCACCAAGAGTACAGTTGCGCGTATCAGGGCCACATCTTCATGATACCAACCGTTTACCATTTCCAATGCCGAATCACCTACCCATCCCCAACTATGGATCCATTTAATCCATAAAAACCCATTAGCGAGAATCAAAGCGGATAGCATACTGGCAATTTCTGACCATGCATTGATTCGCCACCAAAACCAACGCAACATCAAGATTATGGCAATTCCTGACACAATCTCTATGATATATATCCAGGCACCTGCTATGCTGTCCATCTGCCAAGCTGCTACTGCGGAAAGTGCCAATAAAAGCACAATGCTGATACGTGACACCAATAAATAGTGTTTGTCATTTCCATCTGAATGGATAAAACGTTTGTAAATATCATTGACCATATAGGAACCTCCCCAGCACAGATGTGTATCCACCGTGCTCATAAAAGCTGCCATAAAAGCTGCGACCAACAATCCCCGGAGTCCAACAGGTAGAACTTCATTGATCATCATGGGATAGGCCAACTCAGGGTCCGCCAGCAATGCTTCGGACGCCTCTGAAATGGGAAGTATAACTATAGAGCCCAGACCTACAACTATCCACGGCCAAGTAAGAATTACAACCCCTGCCACCGCAAACCAAAGTGAAGCCTTAATGGCATGTTTTTCGTCCTTTGCAGAGAATAAACGCTGTACAATATAACCATCCCCTTGTGCCTGCCCCAACCACAGGACCCCAATCAAACAAACGAAGGCGATCATCTCTGTAAGTCCAATATGCGACAAATCAGGAAGCATATCCATTACTCCCGCCGGTGCATCTGCCCGAGCAGCGGTTTGTTCAGCCAATTCCGTTGGCCCTCCAATTTGGATCAAAACCAGAATGGCCAGAATTATGGTGCTAACGGTTCCTGCTGAGAAATGCAGCATATCCAAAATAACCACTCCTTTGATTCCTGAGCTCAAGGTATGTAAAAGGGCAAATGCCAATGTGATTCCCAAGGCAAATTCCGCGCTCCATCCTAACATGATGTTGGAAAATTTCAGCATGGCCAGCATGATCCATCCAAGGGAAATACAGTTTTTAAAAATGCCAAAGAAGGCCGCAGTGAAACCTCTTAAAATGGATGCAGATGTACCACTGTATCGGAGTTCAATCATCTCAGCATCCGTCAATATCTCTGATCTACGCCAATATTTGGCATAGAAAAACACCATCATCATAATTCCGGTTCCAAGGTACCACCAGAGCCAATTCCCATAAATACCTTTACTTCTGACGAGCGCTGTTACGGCTAAGGGAGCATCCGTAGCAAACCAAGTCGCTGCAATTGATGTGCCCAGTAACCACCATGGAAGATTCCTACCTGCCACAAAGAAGTCTGTGATATTCTTTGAATTGTGCTTGACCACAAAAACGCCGATACCAATGCTTAACAGCAAGTATCCAGCAATGACGGCCCAGTCCAACAGTGCTAAGCCCATCTAATTTTCACGGTATTTACATAGTTCATTTGGATCAATTGATTTCTGGCAAAACTTCTTTTTGCAATGCCAACATTTCGTTGCACATGTCAACCGCATTTCGGTACGAGTTAACCGTTGGTTCCAAAAGAATGGCTTGAAGAAGTTTATCCTTGGATTTTTCTTGATAAGCCTCCACCAAAAGCTGATGGATACTGGCATGTAGACGTATGGTTGCCGCAATCCCTTCCGGAATTGGTTCCATAGGTACAAGCTTAATCCCAGAGGCATCAACATAAGCCGGAGCTTCCACTACCAATTCATCGGGCAAATTGGGAATGGCACCTCTATTGGGCATATTGACGGCTTCAAGCCACTGCTTTTTATCTGAAATTATAGATTCCATGATGAGTGTGGCTATTTCCCCAGAACTTTTAAAACTGCCATCCTCGTTTTCCAACTGTATTTCTTCGGTGGAGCCTACCGGTAGTAACTTCTTACTCCAATCCTTGGTCCATTCCCGTTCATAATCCACACGATCTACAGTATACACACCTTCAGGAATTTGATTGTTTTCCCATGGATGCCCTTCGGCGGGGTCGTAGAAAAATTGCAGTTGGGGAATCACAAATTCCTCTGCCCATCTAAGGTATTCGCCATAATGATTGGAAGCCGGAGAAGGCCATTGCCCAAATCTGCGAAACAATATTCTTCCCAAAGCGATTTCGTGCCACTGTGCCAACCAGTCCCCTTGTTGTTCAATTTCTGTGAGTTTAGGATACAAATCCTCTCCGCTTGATTTTTGTTTGACCTCTTGGAACCATGTAAAATGGTTAATTCCGCAGGCCTTGGTTTGCAGGTCTTCCAAGGGAATATCAAGTAATTGGGATAATTGTTCCCTCCCCATAAACACGCCATGGCAAAGACCAACGGTTTGGATGGAGGTCAGTCGCGTTACGGCCTCGCATATTTTGTGTTCTGGATTGGAAAAGTTTAACAAGGTAGCATTGGGACAAAGTTTTTCCATGCTGTGGGCCAGTTCCATGATTACTTTAATATTTCGCAACGCATGAAAGAGTGACCCCACTCCCCCATTTTCGCCATACACTTGCTTAAATCCATACTTCCGAGGTACATGAAAGTCTTGGGACCAGTACACATTTCTATCTTTCTCCAGGGCACAGATGACAAAATGGGCATCCTTTATAGCTGCATCCCTATCTGTTGTAGCTATAATTTTTACGTTCCGGGAGAGTTTTTGACTGACATAGGTTCCATGTTCAACGACATGATCCAAATGTGAACGCTCAATGTCCATCAAATGAATTTCAAGGTCATTTGCAGTAAGTACATCACTCATCAGAATATCTTGGACAATGATGGGTCCAAACTGTATACTTCCTGCACCTATATAAGTAATTTTGATCATACCAGTTGGTTTTATATCGCTTGCAATTGATTACTATAATATTACGCCATATAAATTTACCTAAAGAAAAAGAACATGCTAATTACATACCCATTGTATGTCGATGAAGCCATTGGCATAATCTACCCAAAACGAAAGTTTAACGTTTCTGCCTAATGAGACATCCTTGCCAAACCAAGATTTTTAATAATTGGAAAGATCTGTTTTATTGACAACAACCAAAGTCAAATAGCAGTACTGCAAATAAAAATTAAGAAGAATAGCTGAGGTAAGCAGAAATTTAAAGGACAGGTTCCTGTTTGGCCCTAGTGTTTATTTTGACCTTCTTATCAATTTGCTGAACAAGGCCACTCAAAAATTTGCCAGGCCCAATTTCTGTAAATTCGGTGGCGCCATCTTCTATCATGTGCAGGATGCCATGTCTCCACATAACTGGAGAAGTAAGTTGATCAATTAAGTTTTTCTTTATTTCCACTACTCCGCTCACAGGACGACCGGCAATATTCTGATAGACTGGACAAATGGGTTCCTTAAACTGCGTTCTTTCAATGGCTTGGGTAAATTCATCCACTGCAGGTTCCATAAATGGGGAATGAAATGCACCATTAACGGTCAGTTTGACTACTCTCTCCGCGCCATGTCTTAATTTTTGACTTGCTTCATCCAAGGCCTTCATTTCACCTGAGATCACTACCTGGTGCAGTGTGTTGTAATTTGCTGGTACCACAATGCCATCCACTTGTTTACATACGTTGTTAACGATCACATCAAAAAGACCCACAACCACAACCATACCGGTATTCTTGAGGTTGCATAACGATTGCATTGCGGAAGCTCGGGCGCTAATAAGCTTTATGGCAGACTCAAAATCTAATGCTGATGCTGCTGCCAAAGCGGAAATCTCACCAAGGGAATGACCCGCCACCATATCAGGCTGAAATTTGTCCCCAAGGATTTTGGTCTGGATATAGGAATGTAGAAAAATTGCAGGTTGGGCATGTTTTGTTTGCTTCAAATCTTTAGTAGACCCATAAAACATAACATCTGTAATGGAATAGCCCAAAAGTTCATTGGCGCGTTCGAAGTAATCCCTCGCCAAAGATGAACTCTCGTACAACTCTTTTCCCATACCGGGAAATTGCGTTCCTTGTCCTGGAAATAAATATGTGTGCATGGATTCAATTAGTTCCTACAAGATTGAAGATACTAGTCAAAATTGGAAATATATTCGATAAATGTCTGATAAACATGTTGTAACGAAGCCTCTTCCGAAATAGAATCCATCCCTATCCTAAAATATAGGATTGGTAAATCTGCCGTATAAGGAAATAAAAACCTGGAACAGAACATTCACCAATTAAACCAATGGGTGAATTTTAGTGTTAGCGACCAACTCTTACCTATAAGGGGATCCAGCAATTGGGTATTGGTATATACCAAGAACAGGTCTGACGCCGGTTTGTAGCGCCATTGAAACCTTGAATTCAGATTAAAATTTCTGGATTGTTCGTTATACTGAAACAAAGTCGCAAAGAACAAAGTGTTCGTAAACGTGACATCCACCTCTGAACCAATCAGCCAAAATTCGGTATCGTTCCAGGGTGCCGGTAAGCTGATATGATTATAACTTAGGTTCGCATTAAGGCTCACATGGGGTTGAAAACGATACCCCAATTCCCCATTAAGGTTGATGCGCCTTCCATCCAGATAATAACCTCCAAAATAGCCTCCAGCAGTATAGGTGAACATACTTTGCGGTTTGGAACCGTAGTCAAACCGAACGGCATTCCAGCTATGCTTGGTTCCTGTTGCTAAGGAATCTTTGCCTGACCGTGTGGGGTCAAACGGTGCCAGCAGTTCTACATATTCGTTTACAAATCCAACTTCAAAACTACTACGGTTTCGAAAACTCAGCAAGTATTCCAGTTCGGTAAAATTATCGGTGCGCTCCCATTTTTGATTGAGGAAATAGCTGCTATTGATTTTTGGGCCATGACTCACAAGTTTACCTACATCATTCTTTGGAAAAAAAGTATGGCCTAAAAAAGCGTTTACATTGATAAAATCTTTCCGAGGAACAAACCCAACTTCAGCCGTATAATTTTCCCCAACCGATTGCTCTTGCATGCCCCAGTTCCAGGTACGACTTTTATATTCCAAATGTGCGGCCTGGGTAATGCCGTTTCCATTCACCCGGCTGGGGGCAAAAGATTTCAGCATGAAGGCCTTCCCAGTCCAAAGATTATTGGAAGATGCCAAATTATATTCCACTCCTAAATTCCGATTGAATTTGGGAAACAATGTCCGCAAGGAATCTTCTTCGTGTGGATAGCGGAGCGATTCTTTGTCCACAATAAGAAACCCAAGGCTGGATCGGCTGAACATTTTACGTTGTAAAGAAACCACTGCAAAATTTTGACTGGGGCGACCTTCTTCGTCTACCTTTGCGGTCTGCATATCCATAACACCCAAACGCCATTTTTCGTTTAAGTTTCCGCTCAATCTAGCACCTGCCCTAATGGGAACCCCCAACCCGATACGCCTTGAGAAAAATGGACGAATTGTTGGGTATCCAAAATTGGCAAACAAATCTGCGTTTTCCAGGAAAAATTGGCGTCGTTCAGGAAAAAACAATTCAAAGCGGTCCAAATTGGTGACTTGACGGTCCACTTCCACTTGTGAAAAATCAGGATTTACGGTCAGGTCTAGATTTAAGGAAGAACTTAGACTAATCTTTACGTCACCCCCTACCCTTTTTTCAAATTCGTCTGCCTGATCAAAATCTTGAACCACCTCTCCCAGCACATACGGAATTACCGAAATGTTGGTTTTTGGAGCAGGTGGAGGCGCATCCCATACCAACACGCCGGTATAGGCCAGGGAGGCCGTAGGAAATTGCCTTGGTATTGGAGTCCAGCTGGATTTTTCGCTGGATTTTAAATCCAGCCTGCTAAAATTAATGCCCCATTCGGTAACGCCGTCTTCATAGCGAATGGACTTAAATGGAATGGCCATTTCCACCACCCATTTATCTGGATCCTGCTTTACTTTGGAGATCCATTTGGTGTCCCAATTCAAATCCACGCTACCTCCACCAAACATGGTTCCGTCCCACTGCGCTCCTGCGGCATTAGATCCAAAGGAAAAACCAGTGGTTTGATTGTTAAAGGGATCCATGAACAACAAAAAATTATCATTCTTTCCGAAGGAAAAATCCCTTCTAAGCGATTCCACAAAATACCTGCCATGTACGCTGTTAAAAAATGTGGCGGCCAGATAAATGTTCTTGTCGTCGTAAGTCATACGAATCTCGGAAGGCTCATTGGCCTTTCCAGTATCCATGGGCAATACCATAAAGAAGTCATCCGCAACATCGGCCTCTTGCCAAGCGTGCTCATCCACTATGCCATCTATTACGATTGGCTGTGTTGTTTTGCGAATATGATATCGGAAATCTGCGTTCTTTTTTTGGGCGTAAACTTGATTAACAAAGAACAACACAAAAAAATAGACGGCCATAGCCCGTAGAAAGAAATAATTGTTTTTGGTTCCCATGGTTGATAAAGCATGAAATTAGGGCTTTCAAAAGCTAATCCCACTATATTTTATCTGAATGACAGCACAGGGAACCTAAAAGACACAAGCTCTTCCTATTTTTGAGCCATGAAGTGCTTAATGCTCTTAATTAGTCATCTCTCAGTGCTTTGACCGGATTCATGGTTGCTGCTTGAAAGCTTTTCCATCCGATGGTTCCAAGAGCAATTAACAAGGTGGCACATGCCGCCAAAACAAAAAGCCACCAAGGTATTTCTATCCGATAGGCAAAGCCTTCCAGCCATTTTCGCATTAGATAATAACCCAATGGGAAGGCTATTAAGAATGAGATTAATACCAATTTGGAAAAATCTTTGGAGAGCATCATAACAATTTCCATTACTGATGAACCGAGAACTTTTCGTATTCCAATTTCCTTAAATCGTTGTTCTGCAGTAAAGGTAACCAGCCCCAATAAACCTAAACAGGCAACCAAAATGGTCAAAAGTGCAAAGACATTTAGTACAGTTCCCATTTTTTGTTCCCTTACATAGGTCTGCCGATAGGAATCATCCAACAAAGTATATCCAAATGGTTCGCTACTCCCGAAGTCGTTCCAAAGCGAGTTGGCATCGGCGATAAGGCCAGACATGTCAGAAGATTTTGCTTTGATGATTAATCCACCATAAGGTGCATACATTAAGAACAATGGATCTATAGGTTGGTGTAAGGACTTAAAATGAAAATCTTTAACCACACCAATAACCGTTCTTGTGTTGTTGTTGCCCTCGGTTATAGATTTACCCAATGGATTTTCTCCAAGACCCAGTACTTTCACGGCGGTTTCATTAACAATCAGGTTTATTGAATCCGCACCGAACTCCTTGGAAAAATTTCGTCCTGATACCAACTCCATGCCCATTGTGGGAATGTAGTTCTCATCTATATTGTAAACAGGCATTCTCCTCACGAATTGGCCATCGTTTGAGATCAGTGTCTGACTATTATCCGAATCTCCGGCTGGGGTAAAAGCGGATTGTGTAATAGATGCTATTTTAGGGTTTTTCAGCAATTCATTTTTGAAGGCCGTCTGATCATTGCCAAGAAGATACGCTTCCCGTATCACCAGCAATTGATCTCTCTCATATCCAATATCCTTATTTTGGATATACTGCATTTGTTGGTTGACTACCAAGGTTGCCAAAATCAATCCAGCAGAAATGATAAATTGAAATACGACCAAACCGCTTCGCACACCTCTGTTGTAACTGCTTCCGAAGAACTTGTTCTTTAGTGCCTCGATAGGTTTGAACGAGGACAAAAAGAAAGCTGGATAACTCCCCGCCAACAAACTAACAAAAATTGTTAAGAGCAAAAGGGAGGCAAGAACCATAGGCTGCCCTAGGAAAGTAAGTTCCAGTTCCTTACCTGAGAGTTCATTGTAATAAGGTAGCGATAAGAACACCAAAATAGCGGCCAGAAACATCGCAAACAGGGTGGCAATAAAAGATTCCGCCAAAAATTGATAGAGCAATTGATTCTTATTGGAGCCCAAAACTTTGCGTATTCCTACTTCCTTGGCTCTTTTTGCTGCAGTAGCTGTTGATAAGTTCATGAAATTGATACAGGCAATCAGCAGCATAAAGAGGGCAATTGCACTAAATATATAAACGTACTTTATATCTCCGCCCTGCTCCAGTCGATCATCTATGGCATTATCTGAATAGAGATGGATATCCAACAACGGGAACAATTTAAACCCCAGTCGATTTTCCTTGATGAACTCTTCATAGGGCATGCCCATCACCTCCTGCATGTTGGGACCCATGTACTTTTCCAAAATATGGGGCATTTTGGTCTCCAAGTTCTTGTAATCAGCACCTTCCTTTAGAAGTAGATAGGTAAAGAAACTACCTTCAAACCAAGAGTCACTTTTTGCCTCGGCAAGCCCTTCCATTGAGGCAAAAATATCAAAATGAAAATGTGAATTTCTCGGTACTTCCTGAATGACACCTGTTACCCTAAAGGGTTGTTCATTTCCATTCAAATAGAAGGATTTACCAATGGCGTTTGAAGCTCCAAACAGCTTGAGGGCCTCGGCTTTGGTGATAACAGCGGTATAAGGTTCATTAAGCGGAGTTTTGTGGTCACCATCGATAATCGGAAGGGTAAAAACATCGAAAAAATTGGCATCGACAAATGCGAATTTGTCCTCACGAAACGATTGATTGTCCACAATGATCTTTGGGGTATGGTAATTTCTGATACGCGTGGCATCGACCACTTCAGGAAATTCCTGTTTTAAGGTCTCTCCTACAGGAGCCATTATAGAACCTTCCTTAATCTCTTCCCCACTGACCTTTGCCCTAAAGGCAACGGTTACAATTTCAGCCGCCTTTTCATTATAGCGATCGTAACTAAGTTCGTCGACCACAAAAAGTAGGATAACCAAACAAGAGGCGATTCCAAGGGCAAGTCCAACAATGTTAATAGAAAATATCCATTTATGTTTTATGCTATTTCTCCAGGCAATCTTTAGATAGTTCTTTATCATGGTATTCGTTTTTTGAAGTACAAGACCTTTCGATTAGGAGGTCAGGAAAAATTCCAATGGAATTCTACAATTGCCACCACTATATGCATGCCAAATTTACAACCCTCTGAATATCTGTTAATTACGATGTTTTTGATGATAAACCAACCCTCAAACTGTAAAAAATATTTACAAGAAGTGTCCATTATTTATACGGTAAAGAACACCTGTACCATTCAACTTTTCGGATACCCTGGATAAAAGTGGATCCAATCCAAGTTGGTTGCAAAAGTTGCATTTGGAGGTCTAACGGTTGAGCCAACTTTTAAAGTCATTGGTTTTGGGTCTGCTTACAATAAACTCTTGATCTCTGGCATTGGTAATTCCCAATTTCAATCTGTGGTTAAAATACCGTTCAATTTTTAAAATGGAGGGCTTTGCCACTATTTGGCTTCTATTGATTCGAAAGAACTGATTTGCATCCAAGGTTGGGTATAATTGATCCAAGGTTTCATCTATAATCACCCTTTTGTGGGCTGTTATCCCAAAGGTCACACTGTCTTCGGAGTATGCGTACAACAAATCGGAGATGCGAAGCTGTGTAAAGCCATCGCCCTCTTTTACCAAAATGCCTTCACGCTGGCTTCCCCTACTTATGTCTGCCAAAAAATTTTGAAGCTTCTCATGGCTAATGGTAAGTTCTTGCCTAGAACGCTTAAACTTATCCAAGGCCAGTTCCAAATCAGTTTGCTGTATGGGCTTTAACAAATAATCCACACTGTTCACCTTAAACGCTTGAATTGCATATTGATCAAAAGCCGTGGTGAATATGATGGGGCAAGGTACTTGTATGTTCTGGAAAATTTCAAAACTTAGGCCATCTGCAAGCTGAATATCCATAAACACTAGATCAGGAGCCTTGTTGTTTTGAAACCAGTCCACGCTTTCTTCCACGGTGTCCATGATTCCCAATAGGCTATAATCAAACGCCACAGTTTGTAACAAGTTCTGTAATTGGTTGGCCGCACGGGCCTCATCTTCAATGATCAGTATTTGCATGCGGATGTTTTTGAGCGTCATTCTTTAAAAGTGGTAATTTCACCTCAAAAAGGCCATTTGCTTTGGATATTACCACTTTTTGTTCCGATATAAGTGCATAACGTCGTTCAATGTTTTTCAACCCCAATTTGGTGGTTGGCAATTGAGTAGACTTGGGTTGTATTTTATTGCTTACTTTCAGTTTTCCATCGACAATAGCAACATGTATGAGCAATTGTTTGGCCTTTGAAACAACATTGTGTTTTACGGCATTTTCCAAAAGTAATTGTAAACTCATGGGAATGATCAACAGCTTTTTGGCTTCTTCGGAAACCTTCCAATCCATTTTGAGATTGTCACCAAAGCGTTCTTTTTGTATGTGAATATAGGCCTCCGCGAATTTTATTTCGTCCTTTAAAGGGATAAGGTTTGCATTCCCAGAATCCAATATAAACCGATATACTTCAGACAAGCGATTCACAAATACTTTCGCTTCCTCCTTAGTGTTTTGATCTATAATGTCACGAAGCGTGTTTAGCGTATTGAAAAAAAAATGGGGCTGTGCCTGATTCCGCAATGCGTCCAACTGTGCTTGCACAATGGCCTGTTTGGCTTGCTCCTCCTCTCTGATGGACTTCTTTAACCAAACATAGTAGTATATCGCTTCATATATGGCCATGGTCATGGTACTGATCAAAATAACGGGGACCACAATTCTTGACCGGACAGGATGATTGTAACTATCTCCAATTAAGGCACTCAATAAGGTACTGCCCACGTAGTCCACCGTTATCACGGTAACTACAATGGAAAGGAAAAACAAAGGGATTCGTTTTTTATTGTCCTTTAGACTCGGATATCTCTTGCGCAAAGCAATAAGAATGGTACGAATGATCAACCAATTGATTGTTGCGAATAGGAGGGAAATACTCCAATTTATGGTGGCTTCAACAAACGGCCACTTGCTGAACGAGCCACCGGAAAATATAAAATCCGTTACAAAACTTAGGAGTACAATACCTCCCAGCATGAACCATAGGTCGTTAAAGGCCAAGTATTTTATCCGATTTGCTCTGTTTAAAAGCCCCATTTAGTCATTGGTTTAAAGCCCTACCAAGGGCATACCATGTTTTGCTTGATAAAAGGTATATGCAATCCAAGAGGCATAGCATAATCCAAAAAGGATGACCACTAGATTTTTGGCCATTTTGGATGCATTCCATTTTCTGGTAACCGCTACTGCGAATAAAGGAATTATTTGAATGCCGTGCAATCCGAAAAAATGGGCTACACGTAAATCACCTGCAATGGTACTCCAATTAAGCAAAGGTAGACCCTCACCCCCATCAGCTACACCAACATTATGCGCCATTTGCCCTATCATCTGGCCACCAACCCAACTTCCAAACAACACTACCATCCAGCCTAATAATATGCCCCATTGCACTGGTCTGGGAACGTGCATCTTCAACCGGATGGTTTCCACGATATAAAAGACCATGGTGAGCACCACTATGCTTATCAGCAAGCCCATAATTCCAAATAGTATCCCATCCAATAGATTGGATTGGTTATAATGCGATTGCACCCCACGGGAAGCTTGACCGACCACAATAATAATCTCCAACAATAAAGGCCAGGAAACCAGATTGTTTATTCTATTTCGCTTTCTTCTGGAAAATGGATATAAGGTGGCCATATAACCAGTGGTGAGTACATATATCCCTCCAGAAATAGAGAATTTAAGAGGTTTGATCCACACATTGATTCCAACCAAAGTCCGGTCATCAATAAAAAAACCAACAATACAAACGGCCGCAAGGATAAAGTGGAACATCCCTATTGCGTACAAGATGGGACTGTGCTGTTTTATAGTACCGAGTACTTCTTTTACACTTTTCATGACCTTCCTAGTTTTATGGTTCGGAATAACATGAAGAGCAAAAAGCCCACGGGTCCAAGCATAAAGGTGGCAAAAAGACAGGGTGCCATCAATAGCTGATGAATTCCCAAATTTCGGTTTTGGTTCAGCATCCACATACCTACTAAAAGGTCAAAGGCCAAGTAATGCACCCAACCTGCCATTACTGCGTCTTCCTTAGTAAATAATGACATCACAGACGATAAACTTCCAAAATCCAAGCTACCACCCGTTTGTAGGTGCAAGATGATGTAGCACGCATATATTAAGGACAGCAGGATTGGAATTACCCGATAGTCTATCAAAAAGCGGGTCACCTTCCACTTGGGAAGAAAGATCATTAAAAGCCACATGGGCATTGCCATCATACCGGCGATCGAAAAAACTTCTGTTGTTGACATTGATGATTGGTTTTAGAGTTTTACACCCTCCAAAAATCAATAATCACCTAGGTTTGCCGAAGGTCTTTATGTTGTACCATCGCAATGGATGGTTGAATTGTCACCAACCAAAGTTTGAGGCTATCTTCAATAAAAAATGGGAAGCCTGTTTCGACAAGCTTCCCATTCCATATGCTGTATTGATAGGGTTCGGTTCCTAAAAAACCCGGTCCAGCAATTCTTGTAAACTGGCCCAAGACTTTTGGTCTGCCTCCACATTGTACTCCAAGGGCAACTGAAACTTTTCCCCATTGGCGTCCGCCTCCTTTGAGGTAAAACTATGTTTTACGCCTGGGTAAGAAATGTATTCGTACTTGGCCCCAATGGAATCCATGGCAGAGGTAAACGCCGTAATGGATTCAGCGCTAATAAACGGATCATCCGCTCCGTTGCACACCAGCACTTGCGCTTTTAGGTCCTTGGTAGGCATTACAGGAAGAGAAACTCCACTGTGAAAAGCAGCCACGGCATCAAGGTCGGCCCCACTATTGGCCATGGTCAAAGCCACACTTCCTCCAAAACAATATCCGATAGCGGCAATTTTTTCAGAATCTACGGATTCATGTTGCTTTAGTAGGGCAACAGCGGCATTAAATCGAGCTTTGGCCTCTGGCAAATTGCTCATGACACTCATAGCAAATTTTCCCGCATCATCTGGATGTTCAGCTTGTTTCCCATCCCCGTACATATCCACCGCCAATGCGGTGTATCCAAGTTCGGCAAGCATATCGGCCCGTTCCCGAACATAATCGTTATGACCCCACCATTCGTGTATAATAAGTATTCCAGGGCGTTTGTCCTTGTTATTCTCGTCAAAGGCAATATAACCTTTCAGGTTGGTAGAATCTGAAGCATAGGCAACTTCAGCCCCCTTTACTTTTACCGCAAGCGGTGTTGGCTCAGGAGTGCTTTCGGTTTTGGCTTTTTGCTTGCATGAAAAGCTAAGCAACAAGGCAACAAATAGAACGGAAGTGGATAGTGATTTCATCGTGAATTGTTTTTGATACTATAAATGTAGTGATTGCCTTTTTTGGGGGCAAATCAACCCTATTTGCAATGTTATATGCGTTAGATATGTGATTTGCTTCAATTGGTATTGCGATTAATAAGTTGATGATGGGCATCTTTTTCGTAGGATTGGCCAAATCTTGAATCTTTTCCTGTAAATATTTTGTGAATAGCCCTTAGGCAACAATTAAAGGCATTTTACCTAATAAATGTCAGTAAAATCTTCATAGTTTACTATTTTAGGCTGCCAAAAACAAAATCAACCCATACCAAATACCTTATGCGAAACGCCCTCATCCTACCCTTGCTGTTGCTTTTCTTCCATCTTGGCAATAGCCAAGTTTCCATTACCCCAGAACCCAGTTGGATTATTAAGGAAAAACATGATGCCAATGCACAAACCCCTGAAAATGGAGTAAGTGGAGGTACCCATGTTTTATTGTACACGGAACAGATACATATGGACCGAGAGGAAATCTACATTAAAAGTGTTTCCAAGGCAGTAGAATACAGCGGCATCCAAAACATTTCGAGTGTGGTGGCGGATTATGACCCCACCTATCAAAAACTGCGTTTTCATCGAATTGATGTGATTCGTAACGGAGAGGTGATCAATAGATTGAGGCAGGAAGATATCCAAACCGCTAGAAGGGAAACCAATGCCGAGAACTATATCTATGATGGAACCATTTCTGCCTTTTTCAATATTCCAGATGTCCGTAATGGGGATATTGTCCTCTACAGTTACAGCAAGAAAGGTTTCAACCCTATTCAAAAAGGAAAATTCTCCACTAGCTTTGTCCTGAATTCCACCCAACCCATAGATAAGATTTCGGCCCATGCCTTTAGCAAAGATCAGTTGCACTATCAGTTGATCAATACCGAGCTAGAGCCTATCCATAAGGTAAAGGCAGGTGTAAATCATTATGCTTGGACCCAGGAGGATGTACCGGCTATTCTGTTGGAAGAGCAAACTCCTTCATGGTACGTTCAAAATGCTACGGTTTTGGTTACCGAATACGACTCTTGGTCCGATGTGATTGCTTGGGGAAGGGATGTTTTTACTTTTGAAGAACCTTTGAGCAAGGAGCTTCAGGATGTTGTTTCCGAAATAAGAAACACCAATAAAAAAGAGGGCGATAGAATCCGAGCGGCTTTGGCCTTTGTACAGAATGAGGTGAGATATCTGGCCATTCACTCCGGTATTGGTGGCTATAAACCCAATCCACCCAACAAGGTCATGGAACAACGGTTTGGGGATTGTAAGGATAAAAGTGTACTGTTCTCCGCCATGCTGAACAATATGAGCATTGAGGCCTATCCGACTTTGGTGAACACTTCCTTAAGGAAGATACTCCCCACCTTGCCACCCTCTTCCAAGGTTTTTGATCACTGTATTGTAAAAGTGGTGGATCAAAACGGTTCCACATTGTGGTACGATCCCACCCTAACGGATCAAGCCGGTGCTTTTGACAATGTATACATGCCTGACTACCGCTATGGATTGGTCTTGGACCAGAACATGACAGCTATGGATACCATTTCAGATTTTAGAAACAACCTGGTGGAAACCTTTAGTACGTTTAGATTGGATGAAATGGGCAAAGGGGCTGAGCTTGAGGTTCGCACCAATTATTACGATGGCGAAGCGGATTTTATGAGAGCCATTTTCCGAAACAACAGCAATGATGTTATTGCAAAAGAACTAATGGCATTCTATACGGAAACATATGGCAGTACTTCTTCCTTGGCACCGCCAACTATTATTGATGATGCTGCGAAAAATCAGTTTGCCTTGTTGGAACGCTATAAATTGGATTCCATTTGGAGGCCGTCATTGGAAAATACCAACCATATTAATCTCTCCATCTACCCTACTAACCTGACCTCTGTACTTACCATGCCATCGCAATTGGAACGAACAACCCCGTTTGCCCTTTCATACCCTATGGTGCGTAAACAACATGTGAAAATCATGCTGCCAGAGTACATCAGGGCGCAAGCAGAATCTGTGACCATTAACTCAGATTACTTTTACTATGATTTTAGTTCGAATTACGATTCATCAGACAATATTCTGACCTTGGATTACTATTATAAAAATCAGGATGATCATGTACCCGCTTCAGGGTTTGACGCCTTTTATAAGGACATGGTTCAACTGGATCAACAAATAGGTTACTTTATTATCTCCAACAAAAGTGGTGAATCTTCTGTAGATTCCATTGCTTATAATTTGGGAACCCTAATTGGTTATGCCATGGCTGCATTGATTCCTATTGGATTGGTCGTATTGGTCATTGTTATCGTGATGAACCGCAAAAAGAAAAAGCAAGGTTAAACATATCCTGCTCTAGGCACTTGTGGATGTTGCCCCAACACAACAAAGGGAACACTTTTTCTTTTAGAATCCTGCTAATTGTTGGTATCGGCATCAAAAAAAGCCGTCAACTCATCAGAAAACGGAGCCTTGTCCTTGTCATACCCGAAAAACTCGGCTATCACAATTCCATTTTTATCAATCAAAAAACTATTGGGTATTCCCCTAACGCCATAGGTCATAGGGGCTTTCCCGGTAGTTCCTTTCAGGTCTGACATGTTTATCCAGGTAATATTGTCCTCATTGGAGGCAGCTTCCCAAGTCTTACGGTTTTTATCCAAGGAAAAGCTTACAATTTCAAGTCCTTGCTCCCTGTACTTTGTGTAGAGCTCTGCATACTGCTTGCTTTGCAAGCGGCATGGGCCGCATCCAGCTGCCCAGAAGTCCAGAATCGTGTACTCGTTTTGCGGAATAACTTGGGATAAATCCACAGTCTCACCCTTCAGGTTTTCCCCCGTCATAGACACCATCTTATCTCCTTCTTCTACAATTTTATCTATGGAAATGTAGTTTATTAACGCCAGTCCATTGGTGCTTTGCTTAAGTTCCTCGTCCAGTCCATCATAAATTTTCTTGAGCTCTGATTTGGAGAATTTATTGTTGACAAAGGTGAGCAGCTCTAAACTTATCAAGTTATTGGGCTTTTGACTTACAAATTGAATGGACATTGCCGTGGTAATACTATCAATTTCATGCATTTGTCTTCTCAACTCATCCCTATCTCCTACATTGGATCGAAGTGAATCCACAATTTTTTCCCGTTTCTTATCTAAATCCGCACGGGCAGATGAAAATTCCCAAGCCAGTTGGTGTAGTTTTGACCCTTCCACCTTGGCGTACCTAAAATCCTCGTAATTCCCTTTGATCGTTATCTCCGAATTGTCTATCCAGAAAAATAGATATTTAAATGAATCCGGATTAGCCGGATCGTATTTTGTTTTCAACACGTAACGACCCGGTTCATCTACTTTTCCTGACAGGCTAAACGCATTATTTATGACCAAGGTGCTATCAATTGTTTTTGCCAGCACCAAATCATCCAATAGTAGCATGGTGCTATCTTTAAATTGTGTCAATTGACCGTGAATCTCATAGCCAGGATCTATCTTGATTTTGGTTTTGTTGGAGCAGCCTAGGGCTAAAAGCGCTAGCAATAGAAATACAAATCTCATGTTTTTAGTTTTTTAATTGATGAATAAACTATTTTAGATAATACACTTGTCGGTCGTATAGTAATCCCTGACTAAAAGCTTCTAGAAAAATCAAATACTTGCTGGAGTGTTTTTTGGACAACTTTCGTTGGTTGAGCATCAATTCCTGATTTTCCAGAATGCGAAATACAACTTGAACGGAATCAAATTTGTGATGTACCAGACCATCTCCCTGTAACTCGCGAATCATTTCTCGAAGAAATTCTTGGCTTTCTTTGGAATACATGGGTCTTAACAAGGGCAAGGCATCTGGATATTTTCTCTTATAATACGCTACCGAATTTGCTGGCACCTTTATCCCTGATACATAGATTCCCCCAAATGGTGTCATTCTAAAGGAAGTATTGAAAGCTTCTTCCGTAATGGGTTTCCCTGTACCATGGTTTTCCAAAACTTCCTGAAGAAATTGCTTCCATTGCTCCGGATCCTTTGTCCTCCGAGCCATGTGTTCCTGCTTCAGTAATTTATCCTTATAAACAATCTCAATGATATCTCCCTTATCCGTCTCTTTGTATTCAAAGTTGTCCGCCAGTTCCTCGTTTCGCAACACCCCATCTTTGTAAAAGTCTTGTGTACCATCGTTATGGATGTGCCATTCACGATGTTCATCAGGGTGAAAAACCATATCTCCATTATCCTCAATATAAAACCAGGGATAGACTTTAGTGCCCTTTGTTATTACATTGGGAGCAAGATTCTTTTTCGCCATAGTACCAAAGCCCAGGGAAACAATGACAAAGAACAAAACCAAGGATGAAAAGATAAATTTGTATTTCCTTTGATATCCACTCTCCCCCACATGAAAAGTGGTCAAGGATTTAATACGGGACAAAACATTACGGTCGCCAAAAGCCAGGGCCAGGTCGTAATGCAATTGATATGACCGTTCCAAGGTTCTGGCATAATCCACTCTGTCATATCCCTTGTTAATAACATTAAGGTCACAAGAGGATTCGCGTTCGTTTTTAACCATAGATGACATGTGCCAGACAAAAGGGTTGAAAAAGAATATCACCTCTAAGAATACCTGAAATAAGTTAATCAAATAGTCATGTCTTTTAATATGCACCAATTCGTGCATCAAAATGATTTCCAGTTCCATTTTACTGAATCCGGTAAGGGCTTCCACAGGAATGTAAATAATAGGCTTCAAATGTCCCATGGTAAAGGGGTGGCTAATATTGTGTATAATGTTTAGGTCAACCTTTTTTTTGATATTGAGCTTTTGGGCCAAATGATTCACTAAAGCTTCAAGTTGCCGATTGGATTCTCCTCTTGTCTGAAACTTAAGTTGGTTTTTCTGCATTACTATTTTGAAGCCAAAAAACAGTATACCCAATAACCAAAGTCCAGTAAACCAGTGATTGTTATCCAACATAAAGACTTGCATGCGTTCCCAAATGCCCAAGCCATATTGGTGATTTTTCCAGTCCGTCAATACCACAATCACCTTGGGTTTCAACCACAAATTATAAATGGAATCACTTGCAAAAAACGATAATGACAACATAACGAAAAAACCAAAGAAAACGGCCAAGGAAAGGTAATACCTAAGGTTACCGTGTTTTGGGTGAATCAGCTTTAGGAAGATAATCAAAAGCAACCAGGATGCGGCTCCAATCCAGAGGGAGTCAATCAAAAAACCGAGCAATCTTGTGAAATCCAAATCAAGCATCCTTCTCCATTTGCTTGATCATGGCCTTAATGGCATCCAACTCCTTTTTAGTAGGCTTGGCGTTACCCAGAAAACTTTGGGCAAAACCCAGAGTGGATCCCCCAAACAGATTTTGGATCATATTCCGCATACCATTGTTCTGGGCCACTTGCCTTTTAATATTGGCCTTGTAGATATGCTTCTTCCCCTCCTTCTTTCTAACCAGCAGACCTTTATCGAACATGATCTGCATTAGTTTTAGGGTGGTGGTATATCCTTTGTCGGAGTCCAAAGCTTCATGTACTTGAAGTACGGAAGCTGCTTCTAGTTCCCATAGGACGATAAGGATTTCAAGTTCTTTGTTAGTATACGCTTTCATCTACGAATTATTTCGTAACAAACATACGAAAAGATTCGTAATAAACAAATATTATGAAAATAAAGATGACTAGCGTACGTTAGTGTGCACCAATGTTCAGCTTGATCAAGTTTAAGCCGCTATCGTTATTGGCTATCACCAGAAATTGTTCTCCTTTAATATTTATCTTAACAATTCCCTTGACATCTCCATCCATGTAAAGGCCACTTTGGTGTGGGTAAAATGCTTGAAAGTCGCCTTGTCCATTTCCTTTTAAGAACGAACCAAAACTGGCATCGTTTCTTGGTGTTTCCACTTCAGAAGTGTAAAGGTTTCCAGCCAGAATCACATCAAGATTGCCATCCAAATCAAAATCGTCAATCTGAATATCGTTTACGGACGAGAATTGAGCCAAGTTTGGAAGTTCGGTTGATTTAAAGGTACCATCGCCCTTATTTTGAAAATAGGTGGTTGCAAAGGTACTTGCCTTAAGCTGCACAGATTCCTCCAGGCTATTTTTACCCACCATATCCAAGACCGTAGCTCCACTAAATTCTTTATAAGTCTTAAACTTATGTTTTAGATAGGGCATTTGTTGTGAGGAGCATTCTTTGCCTCTTACCGGATATACCTTGTCATCATCCTCAAATCCCAAAATGATATCATTCTTCCCATTTTTATCAAAGTCGGAACCGAATACCCTGAACGGCGATTCAGCAGAAGCTCTATACTTATAATTCAATCCCAAATTCCCAGCAATGATATCCAAATTCCCATCTTTGTTGAAATCCGCAACTTCAACGGAATACCACCAACCTTCCGTGTTTTCAAAACCGAGCATTTCAGCCTTCAATTTTTTAAAAACGCCTTGTTCGTTCTCAAGTAGGGTAAGGGGCATCCACTCCCCTACCACCAATAGGTCTTGGTCTTGGTCGTTGTCATAGTCCATCCAGACAGCATCTGTGACCAATCCCAAATCAATCAATCCAATGGCCCTGTCATCGGTTACGTCTATCAGTTTCCCATTTTGATTTTCATAGAGGTAAGAGGATGCAGGCATTGGGTATTTTTGTGGAATCAGTCGACCGGCAACAAACAAGTCCAAATCCCCATCCCCATCATAATCGCATGGTATTGCCCTTCCCCCACTAAAGGCCTTATCTGGAATAAGTTCAGATGAATCTGTAAACTTTCCATTCCCATGATTCAAGTACAGTCTGTCTTTGGAGGCTTTGGCTCCATTAAGGATTTCATTTCCACCGTTGACCACAAACAAATCCTGCAACCCATCATCGTTAATATCAAAAAATACGGCTGAAACTTCTTCACTTTCCTTATTGGCCTTCCAAGGACCATCAATGAATAAGAATTCTCCACTTTTCCGTTGAACAAACATTTGCCCTTCTTGCCCCATTGCACCTCCAATGTACACATCATCAAGTCCATCATTATTGATATCGGTAGTAGCCAATGCAGGACCAAGCTGGGAATATTTATGAGGTAAGAGCACTTCCTTGGCAAAGTCGTTGTATACATTCTCCCTATGTTCAAAATCCAAGCCAAAATGCTGTCCACTAGTTTCAAAAAGCTTGGGATCTTCTTTCTTTTTTTGCTCTGGAGGATAGGTTGCATTTTGGTAATCCAAGATTATGGTTTGGTTGTGGGTTATAAATTCCAAAACCTGCTCCTTGCCATCCGGCCACCTAACAAGCAAGGAATCTACAAGTCTATTTTTTCCCAATCCAAAATGGACTATGGGTTCATGCGAAGACAGATAACCCCTCACCGTCTTGAATTCTTGATACTGTAGTTCTTCACCAATTTTAAGGGTGATTTTTGCCCCTAAACCGGTGACATTATTTTGAGACCCTTTTAGTTTAATTTTCAAGTAATTTCCGGCATTGGAATCGGAACTGGTATTCTGAAATACAAAAGCTTCATCATCCAAATTGTTGATAATTAAATCCAAATCTCCATCATTGTCCAAGTCTGCCACCGCCGCCCCGTTTGAAAAACTATCTTCCTTAAAGCCCCAGTCACTTGAAACATTTTTGAAGTTAAGTTCTCCCAAATTCTTATAGAGGTAATTAACTTCCTTTATCGGTTTGTATAAATTGATGATTTCATCACTCTTCTGGTCAATCAATTCTTCTACCGATTTGAAATTGGGGCCGTTTTGTACAAAGAATTCGGTTAGACGTTTTTCAATATCCTTGTCAAAAATGTCCCTTTTGTATCCATTCGTGACCAATAAGTCTTTATACCCATCATTGTCAAAATCCGAAGCTAGACCTGCCCAGCTCCAGTCCGTTTTGTCAACACCGCTTAGCTTGCCCACTTCACTGAACTTAGTATTGCCCTGGTTTAAATGAAGCATGTTGTGCATGTATTGGTGATGGAAACCCAAATCCAATAATTGGTTGAACCCTTCTACATCCATGGAGGGCATGGACTGTTTGGCCCGTTTATGATCTGACGGGAGCATTTCCGTGACAAAAATATCCTCCAAACCGTCGTTGTTGATATCCATAATATCCACACCCATGGAATAAAGGGATATATGTTTGGTGGCATTTTTGATTTGTTCCTCCAAGTACTTGCCACCCCGATTGATGTATAAATAGTCGTCCTCATCAAAGTCATTGGCCACATAAATATCAGTGAAACCATCGCTGTTTACGTCAGAAGCCACTACGCCAAGACCATATCCAAAATTATGGGCCAACCCCACTTCTCTACCGATTTCAACATATTTTCCATCATCATTCCTATATAATTTATCTCGATTATAACCGTTGGGTTGTTGCTTGTTTTTAAGGACTTCTGCCAATTGGAGCATAAACCGGTCAGGTCTGTTGACCACATAAAGGTCAAGATCACTATCCAAATCAAAATCAAAGAAAACGGCTTGGGTAGAATATCCAATATCGTCCACCCCAAAAATGGAAGCTTGTTCTTCGAATGTGCTGTCGCCCTTATTGATATATAGCAGATTACCGCGATTTTCATCGGTATCTTGCCATCCTCCTCGGCATACATAAATATCCAAAAACCCATCCGAATTAATATCCACCATAGAGACGCCGTTGCTCCATCCCTTCTGTGGTTTTATGTTGGCGTTTTGGGTTATATCCTCAAACCGTAATCCTCCATTATTCAAGTATAGCCTGTCCTCTACCTCATTACCTGTAAAGAAAACATCCTGTAGGCCATCATTATTGATGTCACCAATGGCCACCCCGCCTCCGTTATAGGCGTAACTAAAGTTTTCAAAATATTCAAAGCGTTCCGTTATCCGATTGGTGAAATCAATCCCGGTAAAGTCGCTATCCAACTTCTGAAATAAAACGGTTTTGGCCTCTTTTGGGGTTTCTGTGGAAGTACAACCAATTATCGCAATCAGAAATAGCCACAATACGGAACAAAATGTTGATTGATGCCTTAGCATGAAATCTTTCTTGATATTAAATTGACAAAGCCCTTTTCTTTATCCAAGAAAAGGGCACGTCCAAACTTAAAACTAACTAATTAACTCAAAAGCCAATTATCTTTAATACCCAGGATTTTGCGGATAGTCGTTTGATGATCTATCAATCTGGGTCAGTGGAATGGGCCTTAGTGCGTGATAATCCTGAATGTTGGGTGCTCCCCCAGAATTATGCAATTGTACACGTTCCACCAGTTTACCTGTTCTTACTAAATCGAACCAACGTTTACCCTCGGCTGCAAATTCCTTGGCACGTTCTTCCAAAATCACATCCAAATCCACAGCAGCAATGGGAGGCAATGCAGCTACATTGTCCACATTGTATGCCCGCATTCTCACCTCGTTCAAAAATTGAAGGGCCTTGGTTTGATCCGGTGCGGATTTCAACGCATTGGCCTCGGCTGCTATTAAATAGGCCTCCGCCAAACGGTATACAATGAAATCACGACTTCCTTCTGGTTGATTTACAGATGCCCTATTGGGTTGCTCCCATTTTCTCGAAGTTGGAAAGATACGTTCGGTCAACTCGTCTTGATTATATATCTGACTTGAGAACGGTCTTGTGTCCTTTTCAGCCTGACTCAGGGGTGTTCTTGGAAGCCACACCACTGTGTCACCTTCCATTACTCCGGGAGGGGCTGTATCTGGATTGTTGGAAAAATAAACTGATGTAAAACTTGCATCATAACGTTCATCTTCCATGTCATAAAGATTCAGCAGGTAATCCGTGGGCTTGAACCTTTTCCAAGGTCTTCCATTGGCGATATCCCTTTTCATCCCATCCAATTTATCATACTCCATCAGGAAAAATAAGTGCGCTGGATTTCCAGAGCCATCAAAATTTGGATCATCCGCATATTGAAAGGAAAAAATCACCTCACCATTGTTCTCGTTGGTATCAAGGTTCCATAAATCCTCAACAGGTCTTACCAAAGAAAAAGTTCCACTGTTGATCACTTCTTCGGATAACTGGGCAGCTTGGTCATAATTGCCTTGAGTGAGATGAATTTCGGCCAAGACCATTTTTGCAGCCCAAGATGTGGGTCTTCCCTGATCATTTTGCACCTCAGGCAAAGTCTGCTCTGCAAACTCAATATCCTCCAAAATTCTGGTATAGACCTCTGGAACCGGGGTTCTGTTTGCCTCACTTTCCACTCCTGTGGTTTCGTCGGCCGAATAATGAACTGCTCCCCATTGACGTACCAACCAGAAGTAGTAGTATCCTCTAAGAAATCTGGCCTCTGCCAATATTTGGCTCAACTCTCCAGCGTCTTCAATGATTTCTGGAGCTCTATTGATTACAGTATTGGCGGTGTTGATCCCAACATATAATTCCTCCCAGGCAGCTTGCAAAATACCAGCACTTGCGTTCAAGTCCGTATCATATCTGTTAAAGGATTTGTTGCCTCCATCAGATCCATTGGTATAGGTATCGGTACCAAGTGTCAACAAGGTCCATCCATTTTCTCTGTTATCTCCACCATCATCATTGCCCATTAACGCGGTAAAGGCAGCGTAAGTGGCATTCAAACCAAAATGAATACCTTCTGGAGTTGAATAAATTCCATCAGCAGTGATCCCGCCAGTCAATTCTTCCTCCAAATAATCGTCACAGGAAAAAAAGCACGAAGCGATTATCAATAAGATTACTTTTATATTTTTCATTTTTTTAGGTTTTGTTTTTTAGAATGTTGTGCTCAGTCCAAAGATGAATGTTCTGGGACTTGGCAAATAGTTGCGCCCTGGGAAATTTGAAGTTGGGCCACTATTCGCAACATCTGGATCAATTCCGTCTATCAACTCACTTGAGGTAAATAAAAATGGATTTTGGGCGGTGACATAGAACCTCAGTCTTTGCAAACCTATTTTATCGAGAAATGTCTCATTAAAGTTATATCCCAAGGAAATGTTCCTCACCCGTACATACGATCCATCGAAATAGTTCAACACTCCGGCATCTTTAGGAGATTCTTGATTGGCATTGGGTCTTGGAATGGAGTTACTTGGGTTTTCAGGAGTCCAATAATTCACATCCACATTGTTATATCTTCCAAATAAAGAATTGTTGTTTCCAAAAGCCTGCGATCTTATGGTATGTCCTTGCCTAGTCAAGACTGCGACAGTGAAATCCCAACCCTTGTAGTTTATATTACTTGTTAAACCACCAATCCATTGGGGGTCTTGATAACCAATTATTTTCCTGTCGTCATCGTTTAGAACACCGTCGCCATTCAAATCGGCAAGTTTAATGTCCCCGGGAATCCGTTGAAAAGAACCTGCCAGTGCAGTTTCATCCAATTGCCAGATTCCATCGAACACCCTATCGTAGAAAACACTTAGTTGATCTCCAATAAACCAACGGTTGCCAACATCATCCCCTTGACCTTGCAAAAGGCTCACTATCTCACTTCGGTTTCGGGAGAAATTGAAATCGGTGCTCCATGTAAAATCTTCTGTTTGTACGTTTACGGTACTCAACACAACCTCGATACCCTGGTTTTTGGTTTCCCCTACATTTTGAAGAACCGAATTAAATCCAGATGTGATCGGGATAGTTCTTTCCAATAACAAATCCGAAGTATTACCCACATAGTAATCTATGGAACCAGAGATCCTATTGTTGTAAAACCCAAAATCAATTCCAGCATCAAAGGTGGTAGTGATTTCCCATTTCAGGTCAGGGTTTGCAATTTCGTTGGGTCTAAATCCAAAAGCTGGACTATCACTAAAAGATCCTTCGGTCCTTGAAAGTCCACCTAACGTACTAAAAGGGTCAATGGGGTTCCGTCCTACCGTACCATAGCCCAAACGCAATTTTAAATTGCTAATGGTCTCGGATTCTTGTAGAAAATCTTCCTGACTCACTCTCCAGGCAAAGGAGCCTGAAGGGAAGAAGCCCCACTTGTTACCTTCAGCAAGCTTGGAAGATCCGTCGTATCTTCCTGTAAGGGTAAACAAATACTTGCTCTTGTAGGAATAGTTGAATCTAGCCATAAAGGAAGTCCACCGCTCCGTATCCAACGAGCTGTCCCTGTTGGTCACTTCAGATGCATCCCCTAAATTGTTGAAGGTTTGCGACTCGGAAGGCAAGTCCCTTACGGCCAAAGTGGTAAAATCATCTTTGATATCCTGGGCACTAAAAAGGAAAGTGGCATCCAAGGTGTGAACCTCGTTAAATGTGTTATTGTAATTTACCAAGTTCTCAATGGTAAACGATGTGGTGTTTCTAAGATCCTTCTGTGCCGTATTTAGACCACCACGGTTAACGGAACTGAGAGTTCCCCTAAAATCGTTGTTCCTATCAATGCGAAATTCTGGGCCAATGTTGAGGGTATACTTTAAATGATCATTAAATTGATAGGTCCCAAAAATATTGGCAAAATATCTGAAGGTCTTGTTGTTGTCAACGTAATTGCCAGCTACAAAATCATTCAAAGGATTCCAAATCAGACCATCATCCAGTGGATCCGTGGTAGGAGTAACTCCATCTTCCTCAAAAGGACGTGTTAGCGGAGAATTTCTAAAGATGAAACTCAGTGTACTCCCATCGTTCAAGTCATCCCTATCAGCGAAGGAAATCTGTTGTGAAAGCCCTACCTTCAATTTATCGGTAACATTCATATCCAGGTTGGTCCGCATGGTCAACCTTTCATATTCTGCATTTTTCACGATTCCTTCCTGCTGGAAATAGTTCAAGGATACGTTGTAGCGTACTTTCTCAGAACCTCCAGAAACTCCAACTTGATGATTCTGTTGTAGTCCGTTCTGAAAAATAAGGTCTTGAAAATTGGTATTAATTCCTGCCTGAAAGGCTTCCAGTTGCCCAGCTTCCAACCCATCAGCCAAGGTAGGGATTGGTAAAGTGCCGGGGGCCAAGACCTGCTCCTGCTCACTTGCTGCCCGTTGGGACTCCAACCTCATGGCCACCCACTGATCTGAGTCCATCAAATCGATATTCTCATAGGGCTCTGAAAATCCGATATAGGATTCATAGGAGATCTGTGCCTTACCGGCCTTACCTCTTTTAGTGGTAATCAATACTACACCATTGGCACCACGGGCACCATAAATGGCTGCGGATGACGCATCTTTTAGTATTTCTATGGATTGAATATCATTGGGGTTAAAATCGCTTAGATCTCCAGAAACCGGAATACCGTCCACAACAAACAAAGGCTGATTGGAGAAATTAAGGGAACTTCTACCCCGAATCAAGATACTTGGAGAACTACCGGGCTGGTTACTATCAAAGCTCACATCCACACCGGCTGCCTTACCAGCCAAAGCGTTAAGGGCGTTACTTTCCTTGGTCACATTGACGTCGTCTCCGGAAACCGATGTAATGGCCCCGGTTACATCACTCTTTCTTTGCGAACCGTAACCCACTACCACGACCTCTTCGAGGCCAGCTGTACTTTCGGAAAGTGTCACTTTAAAGGTGGTTTGCTGACCCACCGATACTTCCTTGGTGGCAAATCCTATATAGGAGATTACCAGAATGGCATTGTTATCCGCTACTTCCAAATTAAAGTCACCTTCAAAATCTGTTTGGGTACCATTAACGGTCCCTTTTTCAACCACGCTGGCCCCTGCCAGTGGAACCCCATTTGAGTCAACAACGTTCCCACTTATTTGCTGCTGAACCATTTCATCATCATCAGTTTCGGCATTGGTATCAAAACCGGATATCTTATCCAGTTTTTTGCGGGATAGTAAAATTTGACGGTTGAGAGTTCTGTATTTAACATTAGTATTTTTGAAAAGTAACTTAAGAACGTGTCTGATATCTTTACTTTCAATATCCAGACTTACTTTCCGATTTAAGTTGAGTTGTTCACTTTCGAACAAGAATCGAAATTCGGATTTGGACTCGATTTCATTAAAAACTTGCTCAACAGTTACATTGTCTAGTTTTAAGGTCAATTTGGTGTTCTGAGAATACGAACTAGCGTTTATTTTCAACAATGAAACTAGAAGTAGAAAGGTTGTAAGTTTCATTTTTAAATCAATTTTAGGCAGCGGAATGCTGAATCTACTGCCTTTATGGCATTTTTTCATATTTTTGTTTTGGTTATTAAATAATTTTTGAACTGAGATTATTTAGTCCATTTCATAAATCGGAAGATGTTGCAACCATTTTCCGATTTTTTTTATGTGGTTTTTTACGATTTCTTCATTTCATAGGCATTTAGAGTTTAAGTAGTTTAGTTAATAAATTATCACGTTTTCGTTAGCTTCTATGGTATAATCAAACGGAGTTACATTGCTTATGGATTGCATTACATCGTGTATGCTCTCTATATCTACATGGAACCTTGCATTGAATTTCTTTAGATTGAGTTCCTCCCTATTGTTGGTAATGGAGACATTGTACCTCCGTTCAATCTTTTTGATCATAGTATTGAATTCGGATTTTCTGAATACCAGCTCTCCTTTGATCCAACCGGTGTGCAAATCCAAATCCACTGCGGTTTTTGCAATGCTATGATCGGATTTCTTAAATGATCCTTTAAACCCAGGTTCCAGAATTAGGCTTTCATTGGATTCCGAGATGTTGGACATGCTCACGGAACCTTCTACCAAAACCGTGTTTATTTCCGAATCCTCCTCATATGAGGACACATTGAATTCCGTTCCTAAAACTTCTACGGCCACTTCTCCCGCACTTACAATAAATGGATGTTCAACGTCTTTGGCCACCTTAAAATAGGCTTCGCCATTAAGGAAAACCTCTCGATTGTGATTTTTGATAAAGTTTATGGGATACTTAATGCTGCTCCCGGCATTTAAGTGTACAATGGTGCCATCCGAAAGCTCAAGGTTAAAAATTTGACCATAGGGAACCGCCAATTCATTATAGATCAATTCCTCAATCTCATCATTTTGGTCGTATATCAGTATATCCCCTTTTTGGGTACCCACGACCAAACCATTGGAAGCGACAATTTCCTGATTTTCACCTTGGTCAATTACTTTAACATCCTCTCCTCCAATTTTTAAGGTGATAACATCTGCCGGATTGGAATCCTTGGCAGTATTGAGATTTGCGTTAAAGAAGAAATATGTAGCTGTTATAAGACCAATTAAAATGGCCGCATATTTTAACAGCGAAGTATTTATGGATCGAATAGGCTTGATGGATTCCAAACGTTTCTTAACCAAACCCCAATCATTGTCGATGTCCAATTGGTTCAAAAACTTCAAGGATTCATCTACTAACCCCTTTTGCAAAAGATTTTCTAAAAGTTCCTTTTCCTCGGCATTCAGAGATCGATTAAATTCAGGATTTACCTGACCATTTTTTTGAATTTGTCTTAATGCCGCAATAATTTTTTCCGAGTGGGACATAACATAGTGTTCTATATATATTGTTAAGGAAATGTTATTTTGGGGTGACAGCTTTCAGCGCTTTTTTTAAATAATCGCTAATTTTAGAGGTTTGTTTTTGACAAAAAATTATAAATTTAACGCTTGAAGCACTAACCCTGTAAGAGTTTACATCTGGTAAATAACTGGGAAAATTGAAGATCACTACTCAAAAAGAAGAAAAATTGGAAGGCCTTTTCCGAGAGCATTATGCCTATCTGGTATTGGTGGCTTTTGGCATTGTAGGTAATCAAGATATTGCCAAGGATGTGGTGCAGGATTTCTTTGTTTGGTACTGCCAAAAAGAAAAGGAAATTGCTGTTAGAGGTACTTTTAAGACCTATGCCGCAAGAGCTGTAAAAAACCTTAGCATACAACATATTGAAAAGAAAAAAAGAAAGGTAGATATCCTAAAAAACTTGAATCCAAGAGAGTTTGAGGAACCCTTAGTGTTGGCCAACAAAATCTCCAATGAACAACGACTTAGGGAATTGCTTGATAAATTACCTACCGCTAGAAGGGAAATTTTCATTTCCTATGTGGCCTACAATATGAGTTATTCGGAAATTGCCAAGGAAAATGACATTTCAATCAATACGGTCAAAACCCAAATGAAAAGGGCCTACGCTTTTTTCAAGAATCACATTCCGGACAATTCCGTTCTGGTTATTCTTCTGACGCTTCTCCTTAAAAACTTGTGAGAACCATTTTCAAATCGAATTGGAGTTTTCATTTTTTAGATTGAAAACATGATCCGCCAAAATCCGTTCCTTGGCTATTTTAAGATAACTACGACCTATGGGAATATTTTTAGTGCCAACTTCCACATTGTGTCTTTCCATGTACATGACCTTGTCTATGGCAATCACATAGGATTTATGAACTCTAAGAAAATTGCTTTTTGGTAGTTCGGCAATAATCCCAGATAGGGATTGATACACAATGTAATATCCTGACAATGTGTTTATTTTGATATAGTCTTTCAAGCTTTCAATGAACAATATTTCCTTGAACAGAATCTTCACCATCTTCTTGTTTGCCCGAATAAAAAAATAGGTGTTCTCCACCTCTCTTCTACCCATTGCGCCTTCCTTAGTTATCATCAACCTTTCAGAAACCTTATTGACCGCTTTCATAAACCGCTCCAAACGAATGGGCTTTACCAAATAATCAACCACATTGAACTCATAACTTTCCAGGGCATATTCCCGGTAGGCTGTGGTAATAACCACCAGCGGTTGTTTTTGCATACTTCCAAGAAATTCAAGACCGCTTAAATGTGGCATGTTGATATCCAGAAATATTACATCTATCTCTTCATTTTCTAGGTCGGAAAGTGCATCCGTGGCCTTGGTATATGTATTTACAACGCAAACATTGTCCAGCTTTTTGATATAGGACTCCAAAATACTGATAGCCAAGGGTTCATCGTCTATAATCAAGCAATTGATTTTCATCCTAAAGGTATTTTTAATACAACATGGTATTGATTGTTCTCTGGATACGTCTCAAGTTGATAGGTATCTCCATATAAAAGTTCGAGTCGTCGTCTTGTATTGGCTATACCAATACCTTCCTTTGTTTTTGAGGTGTTGGCAGGATCAAAATCATTGGTCAAATAAAAGGTCAGCAAATCCCCTTCCCTTTCATTCTTCATCTTTATCCAAATACTGCCATCACTCAGTTGCCCATGTTTAAAGCAATTCTCTACGAAAGGTAAAAACAACAAAGGAGGAAGTTTAACATCATCCAATTGTCCCTTGGTCTGGACATCGCAATTTAGTTGATATCCATGTCTAATTCGCTCCAGTTCAATATAATTTTTTATGTATTTGATTTCCTTGGCCAAAGGGATTTTTTTCATGTTTATATCGTAGATGACATATTCCATGATTTCGGACAACTTAAGAACGACCTCTGCAGCTTTTTTGGAACGCTGCAAGGTAAGGGCGTAAAGATTGTTTAGGGTATTGAAAAAAAAGTGCGGCTGAATCCTTGCCTTTAAAAATTTAAGTTCGGTCTCTGATTGTAGTGCCAATAAATGTTTGCTTTTATTCAATTGAACCACATATTCTACAGTGAACTTTATGGCAGAGACCAACCCAATCACATATATCTCGCCCAAAACCACGGTAACGATATGATTGAACCCGAAGGGTTCATGAATTCCTTCGGCCTCCCTCCAAATTACTTCACAAACCCACCAATACGATAGGCCTACCCTAACAAAATAATGGCACCCAAGGGCAAGCAGCAATAACAGGACATAGGTTTTATATCGTTTGGATAGAATAAATTTTGGAACCAGGTAGTAAATGTTGAAGTACACCATAATCATATGCAATGGAAACTCCACCATATTGGATTTGAATGAGTACCAATAATCATGGAAATAACTGCCCCATCGGATGGAATTGAACAAAAAATAGACCACCCAAAATATGATATGATACCGAATGGGAATCGTGGTCTTCACCTTGTTCTCTATGTTCCAAAATGCACTCAATACTGAACTTTAACCCCGGATTAGGATGGATGAAAATTAGATGTTTTTGTCCAATCTACAAACTTGATAATCACCCTATTTGGTGAAGAAACACGTCGATATAGGAAAACCATGTGATTGGACTTCACAAACATACCGTTCAGATAAAAAATAATTTAGACTTTTTAAAAAACAATACTTTCAAATTGTTAATTATAGTTGGAAATCACATTTTATGCGCCTTGCATCCATAGATATTTTACGAGCAGTTACCATGGTCTTAATGATTTGGGTAAACGACTTTTGGACACTTTCCAATGTCCCCAAGTGGCTCATGCATGCCGCTGGCAATGAAGATTATCTGGGTTTTTCAGATATTATCTTCCCGTTATTTTTATTTATCGTAGGCCTAAGTATCCCCTTCGCTATTAGGAACAGAATGCATAAGGGAAAATCAAGATCATCCATTGCCTTACATATTCTCATTCGTTCGTTTTCCCTTTTACTCATAGGATTTTACCTTATGAATTATGAAGTAGCATTTGACGAAGGCATTTTAATTGGAAAAGATTTCTGGACAATCTTAATGACCCTGGCCGTTGTCCTGGTTTGGGTTGACTGGGAAAAAACGTCGACTCCAAAAAAATATCATCCACATTTTAGGGCAGTAGGTGCCGTCTTATTGATCTTTCTGGCAATTATTTACAAAGGTGGAGATACAGGTCAGGATTGGATGCAAGTGCACTGGTGGGGTATTTTAGGGCTTATTGGCTGGGCATATCTTTCTAACGCCCTAATCTTTCTTTATTCCAAAGGAAATTTAACAGCGATTGTGCTTGTTTGGTTTGTTTTCAATGTACTGTGCGTTCTTTTTCAATTGGGAATAGTGGAAGGCCCGGATGGATTTTTACGATATTTCTCAGTGCTGTACCAAGGTACCATCCCTGCTTTTACTGCGGCTGGAGTATTAACCACTTTGCTGTTCCAAAAATATTCCACTACCAAAATAAATTACGCCTATCTGATCTTGGCCATCTTGGGGATTGTTAACATAGCAATGGGATTGATTACCGGACCAATTTGGGGCATCTCAAAAATACAAGGGACCCCTTCATGGTTAGCCATTTGCTCTGGAATTGGGGTTTTGGCCTTCATTTTGTTTCATTATTTGGCTGATATCAAGAAAAAAACCAAATGGGCGACCTTTATTTCCCCTGCCGGAACAGCCACCCTTACCTGCTATATGATTCCATACATGGTGTACCCGATTCGCAGTTTGTTGGGCTTTCGGCTCCCGGACATTTTCAACAGCAGCTTTGTTGGACTATCGCTGTCCTTCGTTTTTGCACTTCTTGTGGTGGCTTTTACAGGTTGGATGGAACGCAAGGGGTATAAACTGAAACTTTAAAGGAATAGCGATGTATAACTCCTTCTATGAATTCCTTTACAACCTTTTTTCCCGAGGTTCAAGATCCGTTAACTCCGCTATTTTGATGGGGCGACCACTTTCAATACTCTTCCTGGCCCCAATGCCAATAAGAATGGACATAGCTCCGTCCCTTACCCCAGCAGCTCTGTCAAACGGGTCTTGGGTGTTAGGGAGTTTAAAGATTTTCTCATGAAGCCGCTTATCCCCTCCTCCATGTCCCCCTCTTTCCATGGGTACTTGTACGGTTTCATGGTCTTTCCATAGATGATGGAGAATCATGGGTTTGTACCCTTCCACTTCCTTAAGGTTCTGGGTCATTTCCAAAGCGTGGAGTTCTTCTTGACTCAAAGGATTTTCCTTGCGGTAAGGAATATCGTGCCAAGCCTCTAACCTACCCTTGGTTCCATTGAACGCAATCCGCCATCCTTCAAACGGGGAATAGGTAGTCAATGAATAATTGACTACGGTTCCATTGGCATATTTTATCTGGGAAGACATCTTATCATAGATGTTTATTTCTTCGCGAAACAGACAGTTGTCCCGGATATAACCATCATGCTTTTCGTTGTTGACATAGAGGTTCATGTCCATTTTGCTTTGGGTGATATCCCAATGAAAATCACAATTATCCACATGTTTACAATCTCTGCAATTCTTTCCCCTAAAAGTATTGGCACTGCCATAATGCTCCAAATCCCCATAGGCAAATACTTCCATGGGATCCGAATCCAACCACCAGTTCAATAAATCAAAATGATGTGTGGCCTTGTGCACCCACAAAGTTCCCCCTGTCTGACGCAGGCCGTGCCATCTCCTAAAATAGGACGCTCCGTGATAGGTATTTAAATACCAGTTAAAATCTACTGAGGTTATTTTACCAATGGTCTCCTCCCGAAGCAATTCCTTTATTTTGGTGTTATAGGGAATCCAGCGATAATTGAATCCAACAATTACCTTATTGTTGTGTTTCCTCTCGGCATCTATAATTTGCTGGCATTTGACCTCATCAGTGGTCATGGGTTTTTCTGTCAATACATCACACCCCAGCTCAAGACCTCGGATAATGTATTCATGATGCGTGGAATCGGTTGTGGTAACAATGACCAAATCCGGTTGGTTCTGTTGAACCATTTGATCAAAGTTGGAATAAGTGCTGCACTTTACGCCCATGTAGTTCTGGGCAAAAGCCAGTCTGCCTGGATTAATATCGCATAAACCTACAAACTCCAAGGTGTCCGAATAGGTATCCACCAATCGCTTACCCCAAAATGTGATGCCCCTTATCCCGGTTCCCACCAACACAACTTTTAGTTTTCTTCCCATAAATGCAAAGTTTAAGGGCGATGCTTCCATCATAGTTCCGGCGGCCAACATGGACACCGCAGTTAAAAATTTTCTTCTGGTTTGTTTGTCATTCATGGCGGTTGCGGTTTTGCGGGTTATATGGTGATTTTTGAACTTCGGCAACTATGTAAGAATCTATTCATTTGAATAAACCAATTCAGTCTACTTGGATGTTTTTGTGCAATCGATTACACAATTATAGCAATTTACAATGCGTAATCAAAATATTTTTACCATCTTGCTCCCGTTGTAAGCGTTTAATTCATCCTATTTTGAATTTTTGGATTCTGTCAAATGACAAACAAAACAACCATCTATGATATTGCCAACCGGCTAAATCTTACTGCTGCGACGGTCTCTCGGGCACTGAACAATAACCCTAGAATAAGTAAAGCCACAAAAAAATTGGTACTGGAAACCGCTAGGGAAATGAACTATGAGCCCAATAAGTTGGCCCTGGCCCTAAAAAAAGGAAGAAGCAACAATGTAGGGGTGGTAGTCCCTTACATCAACCACAGTTTTTTTTCCACAATTATTAGAGGAATTGAGGAAGAGTTGCATCCCAAAGGATACCATGTCATCATAAGTCAATCACATGAAGAAGAGGACCGGGAAGGTCAAACCATAAAAAGCCTGTTAAATGCCCAGGTGGAGGGCATTTTGATTTCAGTCTCCCGATCTACCAAAAATACAGAACACCTGAACGAGGTAGTACAAAAAGGTATTCCATTGGTCTTCTTTGACCGAAAGAAAGATATTAATGGGGTTAGTTCCGTGATATTTGATGATTATCAGGGGGGCTATCAGGCCACCAAACATTTAATTGAATTGGGATGTTCCCGTATCGCTCATTTTTCGGGCGATAGATCTTTGGAAATATACCAAGACAGGTACCAAGGTTATGTAAGCGCACTTAAAGATCACGGAAAGGAGCCTGTCCAAGATTTGGTTTTAGAAATTCGTAGTACGGCAGAAGACGGCATACAGGCAATAAAAAGCCAGATGGCGCTAAAAAATCCACCAGATGCCATTTTCTCATCCACGGATTACGGAGCACTGGGTGCAATCACATGGTTAAAGAACAATGGTTTTAATATACCCTCGGACATCCGTGTTGTTGGATTCAGCAATGAACCTTTTACTGAGTTTATGGACCCTCCCATTAGTTCAATGGACCAATCCCCTCTAGAAATGGGAAGAAAGGCTGCCCAAATGTTCTTGGAGCAAGTAGGAAAAAAATCTGCATGGAAAGAAAAAAGAATAGTCCTCCCTCCTAACCTAATTGTTAGGAAATCATCCTCATAATTGTTTAGGCTGAATGCGTTTTCCTGAAGGCCGAAGGAGTTAGCCCTTCAAATTTTTTGAAGGCGCTGTTAAAAGAGGACAGGCTACTGAAGCCGGAATCAAAGGCTATGCTTGATATAGTGAAATTTTCATTGTCCTTGTCCCCAAGTAGTTTCTTGGCCTCTTGAATCCTGTAGAAATTAACAAAGTCATTGAAATTTTGCCTGGCATGTTGGTTGATGACTTCGGAAGTTTTCTGCGTACTAACATTCACCAACTTGCTCAAACTGGATAGGGAAATATCGGATTCCAAATACAACTTGTTATCGACCAGATGACGAGTCAATAGGTGAAATAGGTCTAAATCATTATTCCTTTTAAAAGCATTTCCATCCATATCCGTCACCTTGAGTCGAAATGCTTTATAACTCAAGAAATAGACCACCATGGAATACATAATTGGCCCAACGATATAAGGCACTGCATCTTCCACAATATTTAGCACGTAGGAAATCCAAATAATAACTAAACCTATAAGTAGCATTCCCAACCAGCTAAAAATGGCTTTTTGGGATTTGGTCCGAAGCTCCTTGGGATGGTTTTTTATCATTTTTTTGTAACCCCTACTCGAGATAAAGATGTAAAAGGCAAAATGCAGGTAAATAAAAATAAGTACGCTCCCAAATATGATAATGACTTCCTTATTGTTCGTCTCAAACCAAGCTTTGTTAACGAAAAAACTGGCCAGAAAAACCAGGGCAAAGGGAATCAATTCCAAGGCATAAAACTTCGGCAGGGTAAAACCTGAACTTGTCATTCCATTAACATACCAGCGCAACATCGGACCAATACCTAACAAAAAAGCCAAGCCTGCGAAAATAAACGCAGGCTCAAGATCATTTCCAAAATACAACAGTACCGATTTGCCTATTCTAAATGCCATTAGCATCAGTATCAAGGCCAACAAGGAATTGGGCAAGGTTCTTTTCTTTTTAAAGAAAAGCAGATACAACGCAAACATAGTACCATGCAAAAGGCCGGCGCTGCTAATAATTACAAGAAGTATATCTAGAAATCCCAAACAACCAATTTCTCAAATGTAGCTATATTTTCCCGCTTTTGGCTTCGCACTTTTTGGCATGGGAAACCAACCCAATAAGTGTGGCAAACTGCCCTAGCTCTCCTTTCATGGCAGCAATTATTCCATGCTTGGCGATCAACACACGGTCCAATGGTTTATTCTGCTCCACCAATACGTTTTCCATCAATTGCTTGGCCGGTTGTTTTCCTGACTCATGAAATTTTAGAAGCACCTGCACCGCGTTCTCCTCTGCAGTGATTTCCCGCTGTTTTGGGGTGTATCCCATTTGCTGAATCATTTGTTCGGCCACACTCCAGGTAGACCATGGATTTTGTCCGGTTATCAAGTTATGGTCATGGCTAACGTTGTCCAAATACATAACCCCTTCATTGAACCTGGCACCTTGTTCCACCATTTTATCCTGTAGCAAAAAAGGAAAGATGGTTTTAGCATCGGAGATTAGCAGCAGTTCCTCTTTATTGGTAAAACCGCTTACGGTTTTGTTGTCCAATATATGCTGTCCATTGTCCAATGTTACATTGACCAAGGCTGCTGGACCATGGCAAACAGCTCCAATAATTTTATTGGATTGATAATAGTTTCTAACCAATGCTTGAATAGCAGTGTTATTTGGAAAATCAAACATGGCACCTTTCCCGCCAGCAAAGAAAACCGCTTGATAATCTTCTGAGACCACTTGGTCCATGGGGATGGTGTGGCTTGTTTTATGTTGAGCGATGGAATCATTCAAAAATGCGAAGTCAAAGGCTCCCATATCTTCATCGTCAATAACCACGGGAGGTTTTCCCCCATCTGGACTGGCAATGTCCACTTCAAATCCGTTGGCTTGGAAGGTGTAGTATGCCCTTGCCAATTCTGTCAACTCATAACCAGTGCTTTTTTCACTGTTCCCCATGGTATCTGCACTGGTCACCACAGCAAGTATTTTGCCTCTATATGGTACAGGGTTGTTCACCAAATAAGACAATTCTGTTGCTGAAGCAGATGTTACGGATTCATCTCTGGCTGGTATCAAGCTTTTAAACCAGAACCCAAAGGATACAACAACTATAATTAAACCAAGAATAAAGAGCGATACCCATTTCAGTATCCGATATTTTTTAAACATAACTTTTGATTTAGAATTTTGAAGCGAAATAAGGGCAGGACATCAACAAAAGCTGTCGAAATGATAATTCCGTCAGAGCAAAAGATGATTTAGAAAGAAATAATAAGATAGCAGGACAAGCCCTAATGGATCAAATCCTAATAATTTCTGGAGAAAACGTAACCTGCGTTCTAAAGAACCAAGTCCAAGTGTTTTAGCCGATACTGATTAGGTGTACACTTTTCATGTTTTTTGAAAACGGACGAAAAGTACTGACTGGTGGTAAATCCCGTTCGATAAGCCACTTCGGTTATCGTGAGCTCAGGCTCTTCCAAAAGCATTTTTTTGGATAACTCCAGGCGTCGCATCATCAAATAGCGCATGGGTGTTAGGTTGGTAATTTGTTTGCAATGGTACGTAAACCGTGTAACGCCCACCCCGGCAGATTGGGACATTTCCTCAATGGTCCAGTTTTCCGAAAGGCTATTTTCCAACTCCTTTAGAAAAAAGTTCACACTTCTGGAACTCTCGGTAAGTGACTCGTTCAGAACAATATCGTCCGTATCCACCAAATCCAGAATCAAAATCAACAGATAATTGATAAGCAATCTTATTTTTGAGGCGTTGCTACCAAATTCATCGGCATCAATGGCCTTCCCAAGTGCAATAAAACAATCACGAACCTCTTTATTGGTTTTTAAAATCGACTGATCATTCTGTCTCAAGATAGTGGTTAACCTGTTCAAATCGTTGGGAGTTAAAGTAACCCAATCAGGCCAAATCCATTCTTGATGGGGCCTACGTACTCCCAAATCCAAGATGACCCAGTAAAACTTACCCATTCCCACATACGGATTGCCTACCTTATGCACCTCCCAGGGCCTTGTAATGGTTAAATAATTGGGCTTTAGAAGGACTTCTTTGTTTTCCTGCGCATAAGGCATACTGCCGGACTCCAAGAAATGGAATTCGATACCTTCGTTGCGATGCCAATCCAATCCCCAATCCTGGGGTTCGTGCGCATCCCAATACCCAATGCTGTTCAATCCCAAGGTATTATCATCCAATCGATCACCTGGATAGGTATGTCGTGCCAACATTTTGGTCTTAATCTTGTTTCTTTGGGCCGCGTCAACCAAAGGGAGGCATTTGTCCGCATGGTACACTATTCCATCGCCTAAAAAAGGTTCTATCTCCTGTACATTTTCTTTCATCGAAACCACATAATCAATCAGATGTGAAAATTAACCATTTCGTGGGCCTAATCAAAACTGGATTGCCCACCAAATAAGGGATTTAACTTAAATCCCTGTTTTTTAACAATCCTGTCCGTATTGGATTGTGATTGTACAAAATATTTCAGTGTTTAATAGTGCACACTTAACTAGATGCAAATCGCTAACTTTCCAAGTCGAAATATCAACTAGCGGGCATACCCTTTGCACAAACCAGTTAATGAACCCATGCCCAAACTAAACAACCAAAATGACATTCAGAAATAAATCAACTGCCTTATTTAGCTTGATACTTCCCGTATTACTATTGATTTCAAGTTGTTCTACCAAACCCGATCCGCATAAAAGACCAATGGAAACCTGGGTTTTTAGATCGGTTTTGGATAAAAAACCGCGAATGGTTACGGCTGCGTTGCACAACAATATGTGGTTAGCCTATGATACCCAGGATGGCACCTTGTACAAAGCTTGGAAAGGTGGGGTAAACTTTGATGGTGCCGTTTATACAACAAAACACGGCCCCCAGCCTACAAGTTTGGGATATGCTTATTTATCCAACAAGGAGCAATGGACCCTTACCAAAGATGGCAAGCAGACCGAAGCCCAGGTACAATACAAGGGACATAAATTTACCAATGGAGGGGTGAGTTTCAACTATGTGCTAATGACTCCGGATAGTGAAATCATTGAAGTTGTAGAGACACCAACCTACATTGCTGAAGGTGATAAGAATGGGCTACAGCGCAGTTTCGAAATTTCCAACCCAACAGATTACCAAGTTGTTTTGGAAACCGTGGTCTCTTCCTTACAAAATGAAAACGACTATTCAACAACAGGTTCATTTACTGACACTTCCAAAGAAGAAATTCAATTTGAGGATGGTGAAATTCTACAGATTAAGGGAAGTTTGGTGTTCAACGAACCCAAGACAATCTTTAGTGCTTACTTCCATCCAGGATTTGACAAGCTGGAGCAGAATAACAATGAGCTGGCCCTAGAGGAAAACACTAAAAAGATGTCTCTTGGCGCAAGATTGATCGAAGGAAGTGATTGTAAAGCTTGTCACAATGAAGAGGTTAAAACGATAGGTCCGTCATATATGGCCATTGCTGAAAAATATCCCATGAACGACGCCACAATTAAAAACCTGTCAGAAAAGATAAAACTAGGTGGAAACGGAGTTTGGGGAGAAGCCATGATGACAGCCCACCCAGACCTTCCAGATGCAGATGTGGAGGAAATGGTAAAGTACATTCTGGCCTTGGATACCGATTCGGATGAAGAGGAAGACGAACTCCCTGCAGAATTCACTTTGGACACAGAATCCATTCCATTAGATTTTAAGGAAAAGGTTAAACCAAAATCCGGAAACGGCTTGGTAGCGCACTTGTTTTTGGCTGGCGATGAAGATATAGAAACCAATGCAGCATCCAATAAAACCACAACCAGCAATGTACACATCCTTAAGACCGATGATTTTGGGGGAATCAATGCCAATTTTAAGCTCGTATTAAAAGGGCAAATCACCATTCCACAGACTGGCAGCTACGATTTTAGATTGATGAGCGATGATGGTTCCTACTTGTTTTTGGATGAGGAACTTGCAATTGACAATGGCGGTTTTCATGCGGTAGAGGCGGTAGATGGTGAAATGTACCTGAAAAAGGGAGCGCATGAAATCAGAATTGAGTTTGAACAAGGAGGAGGAGATGCTGGATTGTCGTTTCAGTGGTTCAACAAGGCCAATGAGCAATTCGAATTATTGCCCAACGAAATATTGACGTATACCGAAGCGCATTTTTCTGATACAACTCCTTACGAAGCGCCAATGTCGGCAGATGAAAAGGATAAGGAACTTAGAAAACCCGGGGATAAAAAACCATTGGAAGATGTGCATCCATCCTTTACATTGTTCCAAGCTAGACCGGATGATTTTAAACCTCGTGTTGGCGGAATGGATTTTAAATCGGACAGCACCCTGATCCTGAGTACTTGGGATGCAGAAGGGTCAGTGTATGTCATTAAAAACTATCTTTCAGGGAATCCTGGCGAGATCGTGGTGAAAAGGATTGCCTCCGGTCTAGCCGAACCTTTGGGTGTAAAAGTGGTAGATGATGAAATATATGTGCTTCAAAAACAGGAACTGACCAAGCTCATTGACCATGACGGTGACGAAATTATTGACGAGTACCAAGTAGTGAGCAACAAATGGAAAGTTTCAGATAATTTCCATGAATTTGCCTTTGGTCTTGAATACAACGATGGGCATTTTTATGCTACCCTGGCCACCGCTATACTTCCTGGTGGTGCAAGTGCTTCACCACAGATTCCGGACAGAGGGAAAACGATCAAGGTCAACAAGGAAAGTGGCGATTTGGAGTTTATAGCGCATGGACTGCGTACGCCCAACGGAATAGGATTCAATAAGGACAAAGAGCTTTTTGTTGCGGATAATCAAGGAGATTGGTTGCCTTCATCCAAAATTGTCCATATCCAAAATGGTGAATTCTATGGATCTAGGTCGGTAGACCCAGAGGGTACTGCAAATCTTGATGAAAAATTGCCAGTGGTCTGGCTGCCACAGGATGAAATTGGGAATTCCCCAAGTGAACCTTCCTATTTGGATGTAGGTCCGTACAAAAGTCAATTGATACATGGTGAAGTGACACATGGAGGCATCAAACGGGTGGCCTATGAAAAGGTGGAAGGTCAACTGCAGGGTGCCGTGTTCAGATTTACCCAGGGTATTGAAGCCGGGGTTAACCGTATTAGATGGGCCCCTGATGGTTCACTCGTAATCGGGGGTATAGGCGTATCTGGTAATTGGTTGCATTACGGCAAGCTGAACTACGGTCTTCAGCGCATGAAGTACAATGGCAACACCACTTTTGAGATGCTAAAAATAACATCCAAATCCAATGGTTTTGCCATAGAATTTACAGAACCCTTGGCCGGAGATACCGATCCAGCCAATCTGTTGGAAGTGGAACAATGGTATTATCTACCTACAGAAGCATATGGCGGGCCAAAACTCGATCACAAAATGCTCAGGAGCAGCGTGAATGGAATATCAGATGATCGCAAGACAGTTTATGTTTCCGTCCAAGGCCTGAAAGAAAACCATGTGGTGTATTTCCATCTTAACCCCAACCTAAGAAGTAGTTCGGATCAGGATATTTGGAGCACAGAGGCATGGTATACCTTAAACAAAATTTCAAAAGACGATTTGTCGGATTGAAACTTTAAGCTTCAATCGATACGAAGAACTTATTCTGACAAAAAGTGATTACATTGTACAAGCGGTAAGACACCAACATAGTTGAAAATCATGGGGAATCAAAAGAAATCAGTTGCAACGGGAAAAATCTTAAATCTACTGTTGTTCATTTTGTTCGCTGCCTTCGCGGTTCTGCAATTAAATGACAAAGATGGCATATTGTGGTTTTCCATTTATGGTGTGGTGGCATTGGTTCATTTATATGTTGGTTTTAAATCAATCAATCGGAACATTCTGTTGCTAATGATGATTGGACTGGCCATATACAGCGCTGTGCATATCCCCCATTTTGTGGATTGGATTCAAGTGCAAAACAAATCGGAACTTTTTGGGGAAATGGTCTACGAAAAACCATACCTTGAGGGTACCAGAGAATTTTTAGGATTGGTCATAGCTTTGGTTTCCTTGATCTACCAATGGAGGCAATCCAAAAAATGAAAAAATCTGTTCCAAAACAATGCGTGAAGGATAAAATGGGAGATAGAAAGTTAGATTTTGCCAATTACGTTTTAAACAAATTGTCTCTTGAAGAACAAGATTGGTTGAATTTAAAAACGGTAGGCATCAAGGAAAACACGAAGAGGTTTCCAATTTTCTTTAGCCAGGCATCGCGTTTTATTACCAAGGATGTCCCGGAATGGCATACTGGAGAAATTCAAGAACTGAATAGCATATATCCCGGGTTTGGCAATACCGATTGGACCAAACAAGATCTGGCAAGGACAGTATTGGTATGTTCCCTGGACACAAATAAAGACGCACAGGTACTAAGTGGTTTTTTTGAAATTGCCGAGATGAAAGAATTGGTAGCGCTCTATAAAAGTCTGTTTTTATTGGACAATGCAGCCGATTTCGCTCCACAGGTTAAAGAAGGAGTCCGCACCAATATGGTGAACGTGTTTGACGCCATTTGTCTTGGGAATCCTTTTGCTGCGGCTTATCTGGAGGACCCTGCATGGAACCAATTGATTTTAAAAGCGGTTTTTATGGATAGACCCCTGTACAAAGTCCAAAATATAGACAAAAGAAGAAACAAGGAGCTGGCTTATATGCTACAAGATTATATTCAGGAGCGCTGGGCGGCAAATCGAACAGTTTCTCCAGAAGTATGGCGACTTGTACATCAGCACCTACGGGAAAATGTCAAACAATTAATTTTGGCAAAGGAACTTGAAACTTTCGAAAAAGATGCCATTGAGGCGATTTTGGATTCCAATACAATTCAGGACGAGGAATTTTGGTACAACATAGGAAAAATGAACGAATTAAATTTGAACTAATGCACTATATAGACCCCCATATACATATGGTCTCAAGGACCACAGACGATTATGAAGCCATGAGGGAAGCCGGTATTGTGGCTGTTATTGAACCGGCTTTCTGGTTGGGACAACCTCGCACTACAGTGGGATCCTTCAAGGATTACTTTAGCATGCTGGTCGGTTGGGAACGCTTTAGGGCTTCGCAATTTGGAATCAAGCATTATTGCACCATCGGACTGAATTCCAAGGAAGCGAACAATGAGGAGTTGGCCGAGCAGGTCATGGAAGTCCTACCACAATTTTTGGCCAAGGAAGGTGTTGTGGCCGTTGGTGAAATTGGGTATGATGATCAATCCCAAGCCGAGGACAAATACTTCCGCTTACAACTGGAACTCGCCAAGGAATTTGAACTTCCCGTTATGGTTCATACTCCGCATCGAGATAAGAAAAATGGAACCCTAAGGAGTATGGATGTCATCCAGGAACATGGCATTCCAGAACATATGGTGGTCATAGACCACAACAATGAAGAAACCGTTAAACATGTGCTGGATAGAGGCTTTTGGGCCGCCTTTACCATCTACCC
This sequence comes from Flagellimonas algicola, assembly GCF_005937185.1. Taxonomy (GTDB): domain Bacteria; phylum Bacteroidota; class Bacteroidia; order Flavobacteriales; family Flavobacteriaceae; genus Flagellimonas; species Flagellimonas algicola. Next base: position 696,926 of record NZ_VCNI01000001.1, read on the forward strand.
GAAAACCAAGATGAGCAAAATGCGGATGGTGAATATTGTAAACACCTATGGTTCTGAAAAGATTATTGTGGACAGCTCAGCCGATTGGGGAGTAAGTGATCCGTTATCCGTTCCAAGAACCGCGGCCTTAATGAGAGAGAACGGCATTGCCGAACATCATATCCACCTCACTTGTTACCAAAATGCATTGACCGTTTACGGGCAAAGTGGACAGTTCAATGAATCTGGTTGGAAACAGGATCGTGTTGTAAAACAAGATGATCTCCATAAAGGAAATAGCGTGTTAAGGGGTCAAGAAGCGAAGGAAATCAACTTCAAAAACAGTATCGGGGATTAATACATGCAATGGTACGGGTATATACAGCTGATAAGGCCTGCCAATATTGTAACGGCCATAGCGGATATCATTGCGGGAGTGGCCATAACAGGTCTCTTTACCCTTGATGTTTGGAATCAGGAGGTTATCTTGAATCTGTGCCTGTTGATTCTTTCCACCTCCTGTTTATATGGCGGAGGAATTGTTTTTAATGACGTCTTCGACATTGAGCAGGACAAAATCCATAGACCGGAGAGAGTAATTCCTTCGGGAAGGGTCAGCCTAAACCAAGCCAAACGCTTTGGCACCTTACTTTTCTTAGTCGGAATCCTTGCAGCTTTTGGGGCATCAATTTTAAGTGGTGGCTTGGCTACGGTCATTGCTCTGTTGGCCTTTCTCTATGACAAATACAGCAAACACAATTTAGTTTTGGGCCCATTAAATATGGGGGCGTGCAGGGGCTCTAATCTTCTGTTGGGTATGAGCATTGTACAGCCTATTCCTTCGCAATTTCTTTGGATTGGATTACTGCCCATAATCTTTGTAGCGGCCATCACCCTAACCGCACAAAAGGAAAGCCAAGGAAAGAACAAAAGAGCTATAATGGTTGCCATGGTATTGGATGCAACTATAGTAGCCGGTATCTTACTATTAGGCCGATACTTTAACTTTTCATTAAAATCAGCTTCCATATTTATAGTATTTTGGTATGGAGTAAACTTTTTGGCGAAGCTTAAGGCGATTCGGCATAATCATCCAATAGCCATTAAAAATGCAGTAAAAACTGGGGTTTTGTCGCTTATCCCCCTAAATGCAAGCTATGTAGCGGGTTTTGGTTCCATGTATTTGGGATTGGCTACGCTTTGCCTGCTGCCCCTGTCCATATATCTGGCTAAAAGATTTGCGGTGACCTAATTTGTTATGCAGAAAGAAATTATGAAAAAGGAAAGAACATTAGAGCAGAAGTTTCAAGTGAGTTTTCAATTTAAGGTGTTGTTTACCCACCAGATTTTCGATGTGGACAATACAATTCTCCACAAACTACTGTCGGAAAATGCAATGAACACCAGCAAAGCGCTTGTTGTGGTGGATAGTGGAGTTAAAGATGCCCATCCTACGCTGTTACCAGCTATTGAAAATTACTTTGATAATTTCGGTAAGTCCATTGCCCTTCAAGGGGATATTTTGGAAATTCCAGGTGGGGAGGCCGCTAAAAATGATGAAGCTCTCATCAAATCCATTTTGGACAAGGTGAACCGATTTGGGATTGATAGGCATTCGTATATCATTGCCATAGGCGGAGGTGCGGTTTTGGATGCTGTGGGTTTTGCTGCCGCGATAGCACATCGCGGTGTTAGACATATTAGAATACCCACTACGGTTTTATCCCAAAACGACTCTGGTATTGGGGTGAAAAATGGGATTAATTCTTATGGAAAAAAGAATTTCACAGGCTGTTTCGCCAGTCCGTATGCGGTTATAAATGATGCCACTTTCCTCACCACTTTGGATGACCGGGATTGGAGATCTGGAATAGCAGAGGCCATTAAAGTAGCCTTGATCATGGATTTGGATTTCTTCGAGTGGATCGAAACGGAGGCAGACGCCTTGGCCAATCGCAATATGGAAGTAATGGACGAGCTCATCTATCGTTGTGCGGATTTGCATATGCAGCACATCCGAACTTCTGGTGATGCCTTTGAACAAGGATCATCCCGTCCACTGGATTTTGGACATTGGGCTGCCCATAAATTGGAACAATTATCCCATTTTTCGTTACGTCATGGAGAAGCGGTGGCCATTGGTATTGCTCTGGACAGTACCTATTCGCAGCTAAAAGGATATCTGAACCAGCCATCTCTTTATCGCATTTTGAATCTGATGACTACTTTGGGATTTGAACTGCATCACCCAGAACTTAATGACCAGGTCATACAAGGACTTGAAGAATTTAGAGAGCATTTGGGCGGACAGCTTACCATTATGTTGCTCAACGCCATTGGCAAAGGGTTTGAAGTCCATGAAATGGATGAGGAACTGGTTCTGGAGGCGATGAATTATGTGCAACAGTACAGTGCGCAAAAAATTGAGATGTAATGCAAATTGAACAGAATGCTCATTTAACCTACTGCACCAATATTCATCCTGGAGAAAGTTGGGAAGAAGTCTTTGCCAGTTTGCAAACATATGGCTTGGAAGTAAAAAATAAGGTTTCCAACAATCAAGCCTTTGGTATTGGTTTACGATTATCGAGACGTAGCGCGGAAGAATTGATTCAAGGAAATCAATTAGACCATTTCAAGTCTTGGTTGGATGCCCACAATTTATATGTATTTACCATGAATGGTTTCCCTTATGGCGATTTTCATCATGTTACAGTAAAAGACCAGGTCCATACTCCCGATTGGACAACGGCAGACCGAGTGGTATACACAAAAAGTCTGGTGAAAATTCTCGCCCATCTGCTTCCAGAAGGCATGGAAGGTGGAATTTCAACTTCCCCCCTCTCCTATAAATATTGGTTCAAAACCAACGAGCAGATTGAAGAGGTAAAAAACAAAGCTACCCTATCCCTTATGTCAGTGGTTGAAGATCTGGTCAGAATCAAAAATCAACAAGGCAAAACCATACACATCGATATTGAACCGGAACCGGACGGGGTTTTGGAAAATACCCAAGAAGTCATTTCCTTTTATCAAGATCATTTGCTCAAAACGGGTGTGGTGGTATTGCAGGAAAAACTAAAATGTTCCCAGTCCGATGCACGTAAGCACATTTTGGACCACATTCAAATCTGTTATGATGTCTGCCATTTCTCGTTGGCCTATGAAGAACCAAAGGACGTTATGGCACAATTTCAGGAACAGGGCATTAAAGTTGGGAAAATACAGATTAGCGCTGCGCTTAAAAGTAGACGTTCTCCAGATATTTCCATCAAAGAACAGCAGGATTGCCTGCAACAATTTGATGAACCAGTTTACCTGCATCAAGCAGTGGTGCAGCGTGAGGATGGAAACCTGGACCGTTATCCCGACCTTCAAGAGGGCATACATGCCATGACCAGCGAAAATTTTAAGGAACTGCGGGCGCATTTCCATATCCCCATTTTTATCCCAGATTTTCAAGTATTGGAATCCACCCAAAACGACATTGTCAAAGCTTTGAAACTATGGCAAGAAATTTCTTATAGCAGTCATCTGGAGGTTGAAACCTATACCTGGACCATTTTGCCAGAGCATTTACAAACGGATATAACAAGTTCCATTGTAAGGGAACTGCAATGGGTCCTGAAACAATTGGAATCTTAATCAGAAGTAAAGCATGAAACAAACTGCGGTCATCAATGTGGTTGGACTCTCTTCTTCCCTACTTCAACATGAAGATTTGTTTTTGACCCAGTGGATAAAAAACAAAAGACTTTCCAAGATAAAACCAGTGCTTCCGGCAGTAACTTGTTCTGCCCAATCCACCTATTTGACCGGAAAATGGCCTTCAGAACATGGGATTGTGGCCAACGGCTGGTACTTTAAGGATGAGTGTGAGGTGAAGTTGTGGAGACAGTCCAATCACTTGGTGCAGTCCGTAAAGATATGGGACAAGGCCAAAGCGGAGAATTCCAACTTTAGCTGCTCCAATATGTTTTGGTGGTATAATATGTATTCCAATTCAGACTTTAACGTGACCCCAAGACCGCAATACAGGGCAGACGGACAAAAGATTCCCGATTGCTATTCCAATCCCCCAGAACTAAGGGATAAGCTGCAAAAGGAATTGGGCACTTTCCCACTATTTAATTTTTGGGGGCCAACGGCCAATATTAAATCCTCCCAGTGGATTGCTGATGCCTCCAAATTAGTGCATACTTGGCACGAACCAACCTTGCAGTTAATCTATCTGCCTCATTTGGACTATGTGTTGCAAAAGCATAATGACCAAGACATCATTTATCAGCATCTAAAGGAGTTGGATGCGGTCCTAAAAGACCTTATTGAGTTTTATGAGGTAAAAGGAATTGACCCCATTGTACTTTCAGGATATGGCATCACCCCAGTAAAAGGGCCAATTCACATCAACCGATTGTTGAGGAAAAAAGGATATATAAAAGTTAGGGAAGAAAATGGATTGGAAATTTTGGACCCAGGAGCCTGTGATGCTTTCGCCATGGCAGATCATCAAATTGCACACATCTACGTAAATGCCAAAGGCAAATTGCAAGAAGTTAAAAGACTCCTTGAAAATTGTCCAGAAATAGATTTAGTCCTGGATTCCGATAACAAAAAGGATCATCATCTAGATCATGAACGGTCAGGCGACCTAGTGATAGTTTCAAAACAAGAATACTGGTTTACCTATTATTATTGGCTGGATGATGCTAAAGCGCCAGACTTTGCCAGAACCGTGGATATCCATAAAAAACCGGGATATGATCCGGTGGAAATGTTCACGGATCCCAATAAAAATTTGATGTTAGCACGAATTGGATGGAAACTGCTAAAGAAAAAACTCGGATTTAGGAGCTTGTTCAATATGATTCCACTGGATGCCAATTTGATCAAAGGATCTCATGGTGCCATCAACATTTCCGAGGAATATTATCCGGTTTTCATACACAGTTCTGACAAAGGGAAGCAGGACAGCGAAACCCTACTTCCTACGGAAGTCTATGGTCATATCTGGGGGAATATCTTTGGAACAGCCAATGAATAGAAATTGACTTTACCGATACATAAACATCGGTCTACATTGTATAAAATATTTCAACGGGCAATTATACACAGGAAAGAGACTATAAATCCTTAATTTTCCTTGTTTAAAATAAATTTCGAACGGCAAGACTATGAGCGTGACAAAATATGTAGTGGCACTTTTGGTGCTCCTCACCGCAGTTTCCTGTGGTAAAAAACAAAAGGAGATATTGGTATTGAGCAAAACCGAAGGCTTTAGGCATGGTTCCATTGAGGCTGGAATTGTAGCCCTGCAAAAACTAGGAACAGAGAACGGCCTTCAGGTGGTCGCCACTGAGGATGTGTCATACATCGTAGAAGATTCCTTGAAAAATTATGACGCTGTGGTCTTTCTAAATACCACAGGTGACATCTTGAATGCAGTTCAGCAAGCCGATTTTGAACGCTATATTCAGGCTGGTGGCGGTTTTGTTGGAGTTCATGCCGCAACAGACACGGAGTACGACTGGCCATGGTTTAACGAATTGGTGGGCGCCTATTTCATGGGACATCCAGCTGTGCAACCTGCTACTTTAAATATTATCGACGGAACGCATTCCAGCACCCAAATGCTTGATAGTACTTGGGTCAAGGAAGATGAATGGTACAACTTTAAGAGTTTTAATAAAGATGTTAATGTTCTGATTGAGATTGATGAAAACACTTATGAAGGCGGAAATCACGGAGAGCACCATCCCATTTCTTGGCATCATGATTACGACGGAGGGCGTGCTTTCTACACCGCCATGGGCCATACCGATGAAACTTTTACAGATGAGACCTTTCTAAAACATCTCATGGGCGGGATAAACTATGCCATGGGCAATCGCTCATTGGATTACAGCAAAGTCAAAACCGACAGAGTTCCGCTAGAGAACCGATTTACCAAGAAAATCCTGGATTTTAATCTGGATGAACCCATGGAGTTGGCCGAGTTGCCGGGCAGGGGAATTTTATTCATTGAGCGAAGAGGCAGTCTTAAACTATACGATTTCAAAACAGCATCCACCAAGGTAATTGCAAAATTGGACCTGTTTTATGGCAATGAAGATGGGCTTTTGGGAATGGCGGTGGACCCAAATTATGAAAAGAACAACTGGATTTATCTCTTCTATTCGTCCGCAGAAAAGGTGGAACAACATGTCTCCCGATTTACCCTTAAAGATGATGTCCTGGACCTGGATTCCGAAAAAATCTTGTTGGAGATTCCGCTGATACGCGAGTGCTGCCACAGTGGCGGCGGCTTGGAATTTGGACCTGATGGAAATTTATTCATCGGTTTAGGAGATAATACCAATCCATTTGAATCCCAGGGATTTGCACCCATAGACGAGCAAAAGGGAAGGGCACTTTGGGATGCCCAAAAATCCGCTGCCAACACCAACGACCTTCGAGGTAAAATTCTACGGATAAAGCCAGAGGATGATGGCACATACTCCATTCCCAAAGGGAACCTCTTTCCAGAAGGAACCCCCAACACCCGCGCTGAAATTTATGTTATGGGCTGTCGTAACCCTTTCAGATTCCACATTGATTCCAAGACCGGCTATGTGTACTGGGGTGATGTTGGACCTGATGCCGGAAAGGGAGTCGAAGACCGCGGCCCTAAGGGAATGGGCGAAATAGACCAGGCCAGAGAAGCCGGATTCTGGGGTTGGCCATACACCCGTGGTAACAATCAACTGTACAACGATTACGACTTTGCCAAGGAAGAATCCGGGCCTAAGTTTGACCCTAATAATTTAATCAATGATTCGCCGAACAATACTGGTATACATGAGCTTCCTCCAGCCCAGGAATCCATGATTTGGTATTCCTATGACCGCTCGGAAGAGTTTCCATGGTTGGGCGAAGGTGGAGTAAATCCCATGGCCGGTGTGGTGTATCACTCTTCCGATTATCCTAATGCCACCGAAAGTACTTTCCCAAAGTATTTTGAGAACAAACTGTTTGTCTACGAATGGATGCGGGATTGGATCTATGTGGTGACACTGGATGAAGAACAGAACTATGTTAAGGCCGACCCCTTTATGCCCAGTACCGAGTTTTCGCACCCAATGGATATGATCTTTGGTTCTGACGGGAAGATGTACATGCTTGAATACGGTCAAAAATGGAACTCCAGAAATCTGGATGCCCGCTTGAGTCAAATTTCTTATATAGAAGGAAACCTAAAACCTGTGGCACAGATCACGTCCAACACAGAAATAGGGGCCGCTCCCCTATCCGTTGAATTTTCAGGTTCGTCCTCTATAGATTATGATGGGGATGCGCTAAGTTATGAATGGTCTTTTTCTAACAGTTCTCAAGTGGAATCCACTGAAGAATCTCCAGTTCACACTTTTGAGGAAGCAGGACTTTACAGTGTACAATTAAAGGTAACCGACCCCTTGGGGAACTCAGATGTGACCAACACCAAGATTTTGGTGGGCAATACAGCTCCAGAGCTTCAAATACAGATTGAGCCCAAGGATTCCATGTATTTCAACAACAAAAAAGTCGCTTTTAAGGTTACGGTTAACGATGCGGAAGATGGTAGTTCAGACGGCGGTAGCATCCCTGCAGACCAAATCAAGGTTACCTTTAGCTATATTCCCGAAGGCGAGGACATGATCAAGGCCACTTTGGGTCATCAGCAAAATGTGGTTCCCGAAGGGAAAGTACTCATGGATGCCACCGATTGTGCCGCCTGTCATGCCGTGGATGTCAAGGTAAATGGGCCAAGTTACATGGAGATTGCGGAAAAATATAGCAGTGACGACCGCAATAATATGATTGATCGGGTCAAAAAAGGAAGTTCTGGTGTTTGGGGCGAGTCCTTAATGTCGGCCCACCCACAATTGGATATTGAAGAAATTGGGAAAATGGTGGACTACATCCTGTCCTTAAGCCCAGATGAAAACGTGGAAGAAACACTATTACCCCTGTCTGGAACCGTGCGTTTCAAGGAACATATAAAGGGGGACAGCGGTGGAAAATATGTATTGATGGCCTCCTATTTGGACCAAGGTAACGATGAGGTTCCGAATTCCGCTTTAGCCACAAGCTCGCAGATGATTTTTACAACTTCCAAACTTGAGGCGGAAGAAGCAGACGAATTAAGCGATGATGTTGGGGAATGGGAAGCAGGAGGTGCCGGTCTTGTGGGTTCCATCAAACACGATAGCTATATCGGTTTTGAAAACATCAATCTGAGCGGCTTAAAAAGTATTAGTTTTTCAGCCTTCTATATTTCTGGGTACAACTATAAGGGGGTGCTGGAGATTCGGGAAGATTCCCCCGAAGGTACGGTTATTGGCAGTACGGCCCTTGGGTTTTACCACGAGTCGGATGAAGGTTTCAAGAGCTATGAAATTCCTGTGAAGCCCACAGCTGAGCAAAGCGCACTCTATCTGGTTTTCAAAAATCCAGTGGACGAAAAGCAATTTGTAGCCAATGCCAACTGGATTATTCTAAACTATTGATATCAGCATCTGAGCTAGGGTTTCAGGACAAATCTTAACTGCAAAACTCTTGGTTAAACTTTTACCAAACTTTGCTGGATATTGTCAGGAACTGCCTCAAAAGAAGAAAATACGGAATTGAATGTAGCTTTACCCTGTGTCAAAGAACGCAGGTTTGTAGAATAACCGAACAACTCAACCTCTGGGGTGTTGCATTTTAGAATCTGATAACGGTCAGCGTTGTCTATCCCAAGAATGATGGACCTTCGGGATTGTAGATCGGTCATTACACTGCCCACCATTTCTTCAGGTACTTTTACGGTTAACTCTCGAATAGGTTCCAATAATTTTGGTTTGGCATTTAAAAATGCTGCTTTAAAGGCATGCGCACCTGCTATTTTAAAAGCTATGTCGTTCGAATCCACCGAGTGCATCCTTCCGTCATAAACCATCACCCGCACATCCCTTATGTACGAACCGGTCAACGGACCTGATTCCATCACCTCCAGAATTCCCTTTTTAATAGATGGCAAATACCGTAGGTCTATCACCCCTCCGACTATGCAATTATAGAAAACCAATTTGCCGCCCCAGGGTAGCGCCATTTCTTCCTTTCCCCTAATATTGAACCCCTCGGGTTCCGGTATACCCTCATACCATGGTTCAATTTTAAGGTGTACTTGGGCAAATTGCCCTGCCCCACCTGACTGTTTTTTATGTCTATAATTAGCAGTGGAAGAACGCTTTATGGTTTCCCTATATGCAATCTTGGGTTGTTCAAATTCGGCTTTTACGCCATAGCTATTTTCGAGGGTCCATCCAATAGTTGCCAAGTGCAACTCACCCTGACAGCTCAAAATCAGTTGTTTCAACTCTTTGGAATACGTGACCACAACAGTAGGATCTTGGCTATGTATTTTCTTTAGGGCATCGCTCAGTTTTTCCTCATCGGCCTGTTTTTGGGCAACCACAGATTTTCTGGTTCTAGGTTCTGGGTAACTTATGGGTCTAATCGTTACGCGGTGACCTTGTTTGTATAGGGTATCGTTGGTTTCGGTATGTTTCAATTTTAGGGTCGCACCAATATCACCAACCATCAGTTTTGAAACGGGTTCCCGTTTCTTTCCATCCATAATAAAGAGTTGGTGCAAGATTTCCGTTTCTCCAGTCCGAGAATTTACAAGTTTGTCATTGGCATTGATTACTCCGGATTTTACTTTAAAGAACGTTAATTGTCCAAGATTGGGCATGTGTACCGTTTTAAAAATGAACAGTGCCGTTGGAGCCTCTATTGTTCGCAAAACAGTTTTGTCCTCCACACTCTGTTCCGGCTTTAGGTCGGCTGCCGCGGGAGCTACATTATCAATAAAGCCCATGAGCCTGCCACTACCCATATCTTGAAGCGCTGACACACAGAAAACGGGAAAAAGTTCATGGTTCAGCATACCGGCTTTGATTCCCTGGCGCATCTCATCCTCGCTCAATGTACCTTTTTCAAAAAATAGCTCCATCAGGTCCTCGTCGTTCTCAGCTGCTTTTTCTACCAGTTCATTATGCAATTGATCTGCCAATTCTTTTTGGTCCTCAGGAATGGGCAATTTTTCGGGTTTTCCCCCTTGGGATGGAAATTTGTAGACTTTCATTTTCAACACATCAAGGATGCACTGTGCCCCATCATTGACCAAAGGATATTGGATTTTAACGGCATTGTTGCCGACTAAATCCTTGATCTCCTTAAAACTATCCTCAAAACTGGCATTCTTATGGTCTATTTGGTTGACCACAAATAAGGTGGGCTTGTTGTAAAGGTCAATATGGTTCCAAATAATTTGTGTGCCTATCTCTACCCCGTGCCTAGCGTTTATCACGGTGACAACGGTATCAGCCACCCTAATGGAAGAAAGTATCTCACCAATAAAATCATCAAGGCCAGGGGTGTCAATGATGTTGATCTTGTAATTCCGCCATTCGGTGTGCAAAGGGGTTGCAAAAACAGAAGCACCTCTTTGGTGCTCTATTTCATGATAATCCGATACCGTATTTTTACCTTCCACGGTGCCCCGTCTATTCAGTAAGCCCGCCTCAAAAAGCATGGTTTCGGCCAAGGTGGTCTTACCACTATTGTGGGCTCCCACAAAAACGATGTTCTTGATGTGTTTGTCATCATATACTTTCATAACCAGAAGTGTTTAGCGTATAAAAATCCCAATTTATTAACTCTTAAAACATGATATTTAGCACCTCTTTATCCTAAATAAAAAGTGCTGCCGACCTAACAAGAAGATGTCGAAAAATTTGGAGTTATCAGATTCACTATCAAGATAATAAATATCTGGTCAGCATGCAATCTGTGCCATTTTTTAAGTTGGCCGTCTGGGTTACACTGGAAATTTGCCAAACTTCCCAATAGATATGGTAATCTATATTCTAGTATGTATGAAAATGAATCGGTAAACCGTTACACTAGTTCCCTTCTTTTTTTCCCTCAACAAAGATTTGCCAGGCATCCATGGTAAGCTCACTTCCGGTATCGGAATTGGTATATATGATGTAGCCCAATTTTAACTTGTCGTAAATTTCAAATTGGCATTTGAAGTCTCCATTGTTTCCACCATGGTAAAACGTATCGCCATAATCCGTTTTTCGAATAAATATACCGAGACCAGCCCCCTCCTTCTTATCAGGGATATTCCAGTATTCGGGGTTAGACTCGGTGTGAATTTCCAAAAATTCAGAATAGGTGCTTGGTTTCAATCCTTTTCGCTCTAAAATGGTAAGGGCGTATCTGGCAAAAGCTTTTGCTTCTGTATGCATGCTAAATGCCATGCCAGCTTCTTGGGGAATGCCCCAATTGGTAGGTTGACCTCCTACATGTCCATCGGAAACTGCTGCACGCAAAGCTTCACTATCACTAAACTCCATGTGGTACAGGCCATTCGGTGCTATCAATTCCTCGTCAAGGATTTGCTCTATGGTTTTGCCGGTAATTTTAACAACCACACGTTTAAGATATTCAAAGCCTTCTCCCGAGTAACCATATTTTTCTCCGGGTGCAGCAATCATATCAATTCCCCAATTGGGCAGGCCGCTTCGATGTATCAATACGTGTCTGGCCGTCATCTTTTTATATTCTGGATAGTCATCAAGCTGCTCAAATGGTAGATATTCATGCAACGGCTTGTCCATATCAATGATATTACGATCCGCCAACCTTAGCACCACAAAGGCAAAAACGGGCTTGGTGATCGAGGCGGCTTCAAATAGTGTCTTTTCCTCAACAGGCTCTTTGGTCACCGAATTTTTTACCCCATAAGTTTTATGATACACCACTTTTCCATCCTTGATCAATGCCATTGATACCCCTGGAATATTGTAATGTGCTTGATAGCCTTCAATGATCTGATCCACCTTTTCTTTTGATTGCTCATCAAAATCATGCAGCAACCCTACCTTAGGAATCATATCAGGTTCTGGAAGCATCTTGACCTTCAAGGTGGGAATGGAATCATGACCTTCCTTGTGCAATGAAAAAGGCACCGGTGTTGTAGGGGCCATTCTGTAGTATCTATAATCAACTTGAACAATTTTAGTTGGAACTTCTATTTGATAATCCCCAATGGGCAAGGGCACGGAAAATTTTCCTGTGGAATCCACTACGGTCTGCACCCACATGTTTTCATTGTCCAGACTGCTCATTCTGATGCTAATAGGAACTGGAGTTTCATTTATTCCGGAGGTGTCTACCTTACCCTTGACCAATCCAATTTCGGTGGCATCAGCAATAAAAATTACATTGCCCAATCGGTCAGGGTTTGCTACTTTTTGCGTTCCCCTGCCCCAAGAAAACCAGGTAAAGCTGTCATCTTCGTCTTTATCAACCACCACCAGATCCATTCCCAGGGACATGCCTTCTTCAATATTCCTGTCCAGTTTTACCTTCCACTCCACCGTCTTTCCCGTATCAGTCATGCTTTTGACCATCTCAACCTTATCCCAAGCAGTTCTTGCCCCATAAGCATTGCGATCGTTACCGTATTCGCTATACTGGGTTACCGGAGATCCCGATTTTAAACTTTCTTCGTTGATATACAACTCCAAACCATCCTGATTGTCCCAAAACGATAACTCAGGGGACTCTACGACCAGGGATTCATCTGAAATTTCCATGGCAATATATATCTCACTTTGTGCTGCGTTATAGCCAATTCGAAAATTACCTTGAAAATCTTCATGGCTGTCGGGTGCAGTACCTAATTCTGCATTTTTGATTGGATACGAAATGACATCTGCAGGCCATTCCGAAAGATTTCCATCTACTTCAATGTCATCCATAGGTACGGCATATGCAATAGCGGCATCGGTATCAATTATTTCAGTTGATTTTGAATTTTGACAGGATGATGCCAAAAAAATGGTCGATAAAAAAGCGCAAAAAAGGATGTGGATCGGCAAACAGGAACGGAATCTTTTCATGATGTGGTTAATTAGTTGTTTAACTAATGAGTCCTTAAAAATCAAACTGTTACAGTAAAATAACATTTCTTTTCCAAGGATAACCATATCAATCAAAATTTATACCCACCCACATAAATCCAGATTCGAAATTGCCGGAACCCTAATCCATAAATAAGGTACGTCTACCACTCGCAAACCTCACTGGTTTGCTGATATTCCGATAATTTAAGGGTATCTATGTTTTGGCCATCATTGATTTTAATGCACCACAAATCCGGATTTCGGTTGGCGCTCAAATAGTACAATTCCCCAAAATCACTTACATCAAGATTGGACAACAAGTTGCTAAAACAGGATAGATAATTCAGGTGCTCCTTTTCGCCAAAATCAATTTGGGTCAATTGGCTATCTCCTACATCTATGGTCTCCAACAAAGGGTTATGGGTAAGATCCAATTGGGCTACTTTATTTGTCGGCGCATATATACTTTCCAAAGCCACTGCCAAACTGGTGTCAAAGGTTTGCAGTTGGTTATTACTGATCACAATATGAACCAAGCTTGGATTTTCTATAGTATAGCTTTCCAAAAAATTAAAGGAAAGGTTTAGCATGTCCAACTTTGTGGCTGTGGACAAACCGGACACTTCAGTTAAGTCATTTACTTTTAGATCCAGCAGCAATAGTTCTGTGTTTTTGCTTAGATCTATGGTGGTCAGATCGTTTCCGGCCAAATTTAGCGTGTCCAAAAGTACATTCTGGCTTAAGTCGATTGTGGACAAACGGTTACTAATGGCAAAAAGTCGTTTCAAGTTGGTAAAACCTTCAATGCCTGTAAGGTCATGAATTTCATCGGATTCGGTTTGGCTGGATATATCCAAATACTCCACCTGGGCAGCATCAGTTTTAAGGACTGTTTGGTTAACCACCCCATCGGAGTCAATCCCCAAACTGATCAGCTTGGATTCAAACTGGGCATCCGGAATGTATATCTCGGTTGATGGGTCAGTGTTGTTGGTGTCATCGTCATTTGAACATGCGGAAAGGAGCGCCAAAAGCGCTAGCGAAAAGCTGGGAATTTTAAAATCCATGGGGAAATCTTGATTGTTTTTTGATTTGATAAATGAGAAAACAACCGAGCAATAACCGTACCCTAAATGCAATATTTTTCCGCTTGGCTAGCAATGAGAGGATTAGCTTTTTTGGCAGTATGTGTCACCCATGTCCTTTTGGCAGGACAGCGCATATACAAGGTTTTATTTGTGATGTGTCCCAGCTAAAGCTTTTGGAACATACGGTGCCATTGCTGACAATACCTAGCACTTTACTTATCGTCATAATGAAACCTGCATTGGATGATAATGCATTGTTGGTCAACCCCCTTTTTGCCAGTTACCCTATATGCCAGTCGGTGTTCCCCAGTAATTCTTCTAGACCAAAAACCTTTTAGCCCATGTCTTAACGGTTCCGGTTTTCCCAAGCCTTTAAAAGGGTTTTGTTTAATGGATTTAATAAGCTCCTTTATTTTGATGGCCGTATCGGTATCGGTTTCCAGCCAATAGCCAAAATCTTCCCATCCGTGGGCGGTAAAATTAATGTTCATTCAGGGGTGGCTTCAATTTCGTCTTCGTGGTATTGGATCAAATCCCCATTATTTATTTGCTCCATAGATTCCCTAAGCCTTTCCCTATTGGCCTTTGTGGATAATAAATGTTCCGTTTCCTTCAATGCATTGTACTCGCTGATCGGCATGATCACCACAGCATCTTCCTCCTTACTTCTGGGCACAACAATGATCTCCAAGGATTTGGAGACGAAGTCAAAATGCTTCTTCATGTTCTTTCGCAAAGCGGATATGGTTATGGCTCTCATGAAAACGAATTGAAATGTACAAAATATTGTACATGTAAACGTACAAAATATATACCAGAAAAACAAGTACAGGGTTTTTCAGAGCACTAGTGCAGAACCCCCATACTAATCTCTTCCTTGGATTTCTGAAAACAATTGTCGGTAAGTCGACACCTCAACACTTAGCTGGTGCGCCGCCTCAACCACATAACCCACCAAACTTTGCACTTCAGTATCGGCTTTTTTGTTTTGGAAATCAGAATGTAAGGAAGAGGTGGCCGCGCTGGGCAGGGTTTCCAGTTTGGCCAGCACCTTTTCGGGCATATTGTTGGAGATGGCAATGCCCTTGGCCTGGGCCACTTGGGCCACTTCGTTTACCAGAGCGGTAACCGTGTTTCGTTTATCGGCATCCGCAAGTATGGGGCCCACTGGGGCATCAAAATAGGTGGTGGCCGTGGCCATTACCGAGATAAAGACAAACTTTTCCCAGATCACCTTTTCAATATGTGGGGTCAGGGTCACCGCTACCCCAGCCTTTCGTAATAGGTTCTCCAGGGCATACAGTCGGGCATCGGAACCGCCCTCCATCCCAAAGAACAGCTTTTTAATGTTGCTCAGGTTCTCCACCACCCCTGGGCGGGAGAGTCGGGCAATAATGTACACACAGCCATCGCACACCAGGTTGTTGGGCAACAATTTTTGGATGCGATCCCTACAGTCCACCCCGTTGAGCAGGGGCAGGATCACCGTTTGTGGGCCAATACAGGGAGCCAATTGTTCTATGGTCTGCTCCAGATCATAACTTTTGGTGCAGACAATAATATAGTCCACCTCGCCAATTTCGCTGGCATTGTCCGAGGCCAATTTAGGAACGGCCACAAACTGCTCTTTGCCCTCAATTACCGTTAAGCCAGCCTCCTGGATTTTCTTCAGATGTGCACCGCGCGCCAAAAAGCTCACCTCTACCCTTTGGTTGTCCTCAAATTGTTTGGCTAGCAGGCCTCCAAAGAAGCCGCCCACCCCTCCTATTCCGGCAATCAAGATTCGTGTAGCACCCATAATTTTCCCATTTGAAAACGTCGCTTGAAATTAAGCATATTTCCGCATTCAAGGGCAGCCCAAAAAACGCTACAGATACTTTTCTTTTATAATGTTGATATGGTGCAGCTCGTGCCCAATAATGGTTCGTAGAAAATCGGAAAGGGATACTTCCTGATCTTTGGCCTTGCCGTTGATTTGCAGTTGCTCCGTAGAGAGGGAACACACAAAACTATGGCTGGCCTTTCTCACGTTTTTGTAATCCGTAAGCAGTTCTTGGAAGGTTTGTTCATCAAACCTAGCGTTTTGCACCAAAGCTTCCTGATCGTACCCCCAAAGTTGCAGTTGTTGGTTGCGGCTTAGCCAAAAGGCGCGGTTCATTTTGATCCGCTCATGATCTACAATATGCCCCACCACCTGCTTGATGCTCCATTTGCCCGGCGCATACCAGAAGATGGACTTTTCCTCGCTTATTGTTTCCAAAAAAGACAGCGTGGTCGTTGACGCAAAAAGGGTTTGGCAATCGGAATTGCCAGCCAGATCTAGATAATATGGAAATCCATCTTGGGGTGAATATGTCATGGTTTATATTGGGATTATTTTGATTCTTCCCTATGGAAAGATAAGGCCTTTACCTTCTCCTACCAACCATGATCATATGCTAATACAGCGTGATGGCCTCGAAACTCTTTTTGTAATCTTCCAAGTGTTCAAAATCATCCAGCGCCGCAACAGAATCATTGCGTTCCACCCATTTTCTGAGTTTGCCCGTACCGTTGATCACATCTATGGGGTTTTGGTCATAGTTGTATTCGTAGGGTGGATGTTTCCATTTAAAATCCTCCCCTAGCACATGGTACAACTCCCTGATCACAAACTGCCCTACCCGCCAGGGTTTAAAGGTCTTCCTGTCTGTCACATGTATTTGGAACCCGCCGCAGACCGCGTTCCCATGCTTTTGAAAAGTGGGCAGAAAGGTTATGGGCCTCAGGGCAAATCCTTGTAGTTTAGATGTCTTTATGCTTTGGGAAATTTGTTTTTCATATAAAGAATAGGGTTCAATTTTTGGGTGTCCCACAATTTCCAAAGGCTGTGAGGTGCCTCGACCCTCACTTAGCTGGGTACCCTCCAGAAAAACCGTGGCCGCAAAGGTGATGGTACTCTCAGGCCGTGCAATATTTGGGGATGGCAAAAACCAAGGCAGACCGGTATCCTCAAAATACATGGCCCTGTCCCAATGTTTCATTTGAATCACCTCAAGCTTTGCTTTCTTTTTGGCCCACAGCTTTTGGTGCATCAGCCCCACCTCACCTATGGTGAGTGCATGCCGAATGGGCAGGGGATGCAGGCCCACAAAGGATACAAAATCAGCTTCCACCAGATTCCCTTCGATATCTTCCCCGTTAATGGGGTTGGGACGATCCAGTACGATTACCTGAATATCCTTGTCGGCACATTTCTCCAACAAAAGGGTAAGTGTATAGATGTAGGTGTAGATCCTACAGCCCACATCCTGAAGATCCACAAATATGTGGTCAATGTCCTCCAACATTTCATCTGTGGGAATCCGCGTTTCCGAATAGAGGGAATAGACCGGAATCTGAAAATATGGGTGTATTACATGATCGGTTTCAACCATATTGTCCTGTACATCGGTAGAAAAACCATGTTGGGGGCCAAACAGTTTTATAAACCTGGGGCCAAACATTTCCTTAAACCGAATGGTGGCATGGGTATAGATGCTATCCACGGATGCGTTATGGCACAGCAGGGCCACCTTGCCCTTATATTGTTGCTGAAGACTTTTGTCCTGGGTCAGAACATCAAGACCTGATAAGACTTTCATTTGTTCGTTGTTTTGGTTAAATTCGAATTTAGAGCAGTCAGGAATTGTACGGGGACAACTGGATCGTTGCCCCCGCACAGTAACTAAACTAACTACTCAAAACTAATCGTTAATAAAGAATTTCTTGAAGTCAACTATTTTGGAAGAAACCCATAGTCATATTTGTTTGGCTTCATTTTGACCTTAAGGTCAAAAACCGAAATTCTGTTATTTAGTTCCCGAAACAAGTTCGGGATGACATTTCATCGGAAACCCCGACGCAAAGCATCGGGGAATTTTTTTCAATTATATCGAAGGGTTTGCCGGTGTATTCGGATTGTTCTCCCTTTCAATGGTCGGGTATGGATAAAAATTCCTGTTTCGCTCGTTGGTGGTGTTGGCCGCCTGTGGAACGGAGAAATCTGGATAAAATCGCTTGTGGTCTCCCCAACGCAATCCGGTCAAGAACAGTTCTATGGCCCTGTTCCTATAGATTTCATCCATTACTTCGGATTGGCTTCCTGCATCTCCTCCCCAAGCAGGAAGGTTGGCATTCACCCCCAATGGGTCATCTGTTTTTTGACGTACCAGATTGATTTGCGCCACTGCATTGCCCAATTGGTTCTGTCTCGCATAAGCTTCCGCCTTGTTCAGCATCATTTCCCCAGGCAGATAAATGGGGAATGGAGCCGTATTGGTGGCCGCAAAGCCCAACATTTCACTAATGGCCTGACCTCCGGCATCGGCATTGGCAAAGCCAGCATCGGCACCCAGGTAAAAGGCAATACGCCCGTCTCCCACTTCTGGAACAAAAGCACCCAGTAGACCAAAATTGGTCTGAGGTTTTAGATCCGTAGAGTTTATGGTTCTGTTCCAAATGGGATTTTGGTTGTTGGCATCGAAAATCCACATGGAATTGGTAGCATCACTATCGTTCAAAACTGCATCAGCAGCAGCTATGGATTCCGCATAATTTCCAGCCCATAAATGGTATCGGGACAAGTGCGCATTGATAACCTTGGTCAGGCTCAAATCCGTCCACAAAACAGCGGATGCGAAATCGTCTGAAACTGCGGTTCCTGCCAATTCATCCCTTGCCTCCTGCAAAAGTGCTATGCTCTCCGCCAATACAGCAGCCCGATCACTAAAAGGTGCCGCGCCATCGGCAGCATTGTTGATGGGCACTTCTTCAAACATCTGAACCATGGCTCCCAAACACATGGCCTTGAACAGATTGCCATAGGCCAGAAGTCCACTTCGGGTACCTGCTGTGAGTTCCACGGTATTGGCGCCCTCAATCAAGGATTCTGCCATTCCCTTAGCTCTTAGCAAATTCACCCAAGGATTGGTGATACCCCCACTTTCTGCTGGTAGTTCTGCCCCACCTTTGGCCAACTCATTAATATTCAAAAAGGTATTGGTGACACCAAGCTCCCTGGTGGTAATCCCAGGGGCTTCAACCACTTGTCGCAAAGCGGAAATGGAATAATATTGTCTAATTCCCGTAGCCAAGGCAAAGAGTCCGTCCTTGGTTTGCAAGACCACATCTTCTGTTGGGTTATTTGGATTCTCAAATTCTGTGTCACAGGCCACAAACAAACCCGCAATGACTAGAAAAGCACCTACTATAGTATATATCTTGATATTTTTCATCTTTCAATTTTTTGGATTAGAATGTAGCTGTTATACCAAACCTGATGACCGCTGGGATGGGAATCAATCCCATAATCCCTCCTCTAGAGCCATTGCTTTGGGCATCAATGTTCACCTCAGGGTCGTAACTGGAAAAGTCATCAATGGAGAACAGGTTCCGTCCGGTCAAGGAGAATTGGAAACTTTCCACTCCGGTAAATGGCTCACGCAACAAATAGCCCAAGGAAATCTCCCGAAGCTTTATGTAGGAACCATCTTCTATGTAGGATTCCGCGATACCAAAATTGGCACTTCCGGTTCCTCTGACTGCATCACCCCGCAATTCTGCGGCTGTGGCAGGGCCACCTCCAAAGCGATAGAACATCCGTTGATCCCAGCTCAAAATATCCACTCCTTGAACTGCATCCAACTGCATTCTAAAGGAGAAATCTTTATACTTTAACTCATTGATCAATGAAGCGATGAAATCTGGATTGGGATCCCCAATTACCTTACTTAGATTGGCACCGCTAGGTTGCCCGTTAGCGTCCCTTTCAGGAACCGGATTGCCGTCAGCATCAAAACTCCCTTTCTCCCGTTGTGGCAATCCTTCAGGAGTCAAGAGTAAACTGCCATCAGTATTCCTCGCATAAAAGCCTTGGTAAAACACCCCTAAAGGCTGTCCGTTCTTTGCAACAGAGAATCCGAAGTTTCCTATACCAAACTGCTCCCCAGCTATATCGTTCACCTCATTTCTATTGGACGAATAAGTTCCGGTTATGGACCAGCTAAAGTTGTTGGTCTGGATTGGTGTAGCCGTGATCATGGCCTCAAAACCTCGGTTGGTCATGGTTCCAATATTTTCAACCCTTGAACCTGCCCCGGTACTTGGAGACAAGGTCCTGGCCAACAAAAGATCTTCAATATCTTGCTTGTAATAGGTGAGCTCCAGGCCCACTTTATTGTCAAACAAGGCCATGTCCACACCAAATTCCAGCTCCGTTTGGCGTTCCGGTTTTAAATCCGGATTTCCCAAGCGGGTTGGGGCAATTAAACCGGAATTTCCGTCAATGCTGATGGCGGCATAATTGGACAATCTATCAAAAGGACCAATGGCGGTAAGGTTACCGGCCTGTCCCCATGCTCCCCTCAGCTTAAAGCTGTTGAATACGTCGGATAAATTATCTATCCAGAAATCCTCTTCGGAAATCAAATAAGATGCACTCGCCTTTGGATAAAATTGGTTTCGTTCGTCCTTACCAAAGACCGAAGACCCATCCAATCGGATAGCACCTGTTAGAAATAGTTTGTTATCCAAACCAAAGGTTTGTTGCAAGAAACCTCCCCAAAACGTACGCTCACTTCTACTTTCATTTGTTGTAATGGATGCTGCTCCGTTTGTGGTTCGAACCCCCAATGCCAATCCTGTTCCTTGGATGGAACGCAGGATATTTTCATCGGCCTGCCAAGAGAAACCAGCTGTGGTGGTCGATTTCAGGTTCTCCGAAATCATTTTATCATAAGTAGCATTCAAATCGCTGTTGAACAGCTTGGTACTAATTGTGGTGGTACTGGCACTACCCAAGGGCACCGTAGTAGTCCCGATGGGAACATACCTTGTCCCTCTGGATTCTGCATTGTCATAGCCCAAGGTGTAGTTGACCTTAAGGTCATTTGTCGGGGACAAATTGATTTGCAGATCGCTGATCGTTCTGTTGTTGGTCTGTTGAAAATCGAAGGTTTCTATATACTCCAGAATGTTGGGGTAAAAGGTCATCTGGGGATAGTTCCCGTTTTCATCAGGTGCTGGATTTATGGTGTTGTTCGTAAAAAGAATGGTCTGCAAAACCCCGAAACCATACCCCCCGTTGGGGACATCGTTACTGTGGCTTGTTGAAAAGTACATTCCCGCGGATGCAGATGCCCAGTCATTAAATTTTTGATTGATGCGTATTCTACCACCTTCCCTTTCGTAATCGGTGGATTTCATGATTCCCTCATTCTTTAAGTACGAAAGTGAGGCAAAATAATCGGTGTTTTCATTACCTCCGGAGATGGAGACATAATTGTCTGTTCCGGTGGAGTTTTGAAAAACCATGTCCTGATAGTCATAACGGGTAACCGATTCTGTGCTAAGGTCTGTGATATCAGTGGATGTCCAATCCAAAGGCTCCTCGTTAAACTCCCTTTTTTTCCTTAGAAAGTTTAAATTTACACTCGAGGCTACCTTGATTACTGGTTTCCCCGATCTTCCTTTCTTGGTAAAAATCTGAACCACCCCGTTGCTCGCCCGGGAACCATAGATGGCTGCAGCCGCAGCTCCCTTAATGACCTCCACCCTATCAATATCCTGTGGATTGATGTCGGAAAGGCGGTTTTGCACCACACTGGTCACATCCAAAACATTGGTTGAGTTATTGTTTACAATAACCCCGTCTATAATGTAAAGTGGATCGGAACTACCATTTACCGTACTGGCACTTCGTAGTCTAACACTGATTCCCGCCGCGGGATCTCCCGAATTTTGGGACACTTGAATCCCCGCAAGCTTACCAGAAAGCGCTCCAGTAATGTCAACGGCGCCAGAAGCTGCAATATCAGTTCCTTCCACACTTGAAATGGTATTTCCAATTTGCTTTTTGGCGGTCAAAGCTCCCACACCGGTAATTACCACTTGGTCCAAGCCCAAAATGTCGGTGCCTAAAGTAATATCGTTTGTAACGTCAGTTTGAGAACCCAAGGTCACTGTCAGCTCTTGGGTAGTGAAGCCCAGAGATCTAAAAATAAGTACATAGTCTCCTGGGTCAAGGTCTGCCTGCAATACATAGTTCCCTGAAAAGTCCGTGATCGCGCCCTGATTGGTTCCCTCAATCTGGACCGTAACCCCTGGAAGTGTGTCTCCAATTTCATCAGTGACCGTACCAGAGAGGTTGTAGGTTTGCTGTAGTTCCAGTTTTGGGGCTGGAGTCTTTGGTTTTGGCGCTTCGTCTTGGTTCCGCGTCAATACGATTTGGCGGTCAATTATTTTGTAAAGGACGTTGCCATTAGGGAAAAGCTTGCCAAGTACCTTGCGTATCTCTTGGCTTTTGACCTGAATGTCAATTTTTCGATCCAAATTCAGCTCCTCCCTGCTATAGAAGAACTTAAAATCGGTTTTGGATTCTATCTCCTCAATAATCCGAGAGATAGGAGCATCTTTTAAATCTAGATCAATCTTGACTTTTTGCGAGTAATTCGGTTCTGCCTTTAGCTGAAAAAGGGCCACCATGAAAAACAAGAGTGAAAATTTCATTTTGAGATCTAGTTTCGGTAAGACGCGGGAACATCTCACCAATGAGTTCATTAGTTTTTTCATAATTTTGTTTGATTTTTGTTGATTCTTACGACTTAGATCAAATCTTAATCGGGAAGTGCGGGAACACTTTCCGATTTTTTGGTTCTTACAGGGTTCAATTCATAGATAGTTGTTTTAGTTGTTTTTTGTTCGCTATTTTATTGACCGTTGAAATAGCACTACATAATTTCTTGTTCTTTATTGATTATAATAGTGTTCGTGTCCCGATTGATGGTATAGGTAAACGGAGTATGCTCCTGAAAAATCCGTAGTATTTGGTCCAATGATTCTTTGGAGAAGGTACCAGTGAACTTTTTTGCATCCAACTCATGGTATTCATTCGCAATAGTTACATCAAAATGCCGCTGCAGTTCTTTTAAGATCAACTCGAAGCGATCGTCCACAAAAAAGAGCTCCCCTTTGGTCCAAGCGGTATATTTCTGAACATTCACTTGATCTACAGCTATAGCTCCCTCCTTAAATACAGCTCGCCCTCCAGGAACAAGGGTAATGGGTTTTTGCCCGTCCAGATTGTTGGATTTGTATACGCCCACGCTTCCTTCCACCAATACCG
Organism: Flagellimonas algicola; assembly: GCF_005937185.1. Taxonomy (GTDB): domain Bacteria; phylum Bacteroidota; class Bacteroidia; order Flavobacteriales; family Flavobacteriaceae; genus Flagellimonas; species Flagellimonas algicola. The sequence goes on from NZ_VCNI01000001.1 coordinate 720,115, forward strand.
TGGATGTGTTATTTTCATTTTTATAGCTGGAAACATTGAATTCGGTCCCATAGACACTGGTGTTCATGTCATCCGTTATTACCGTAAAGGGTCGGGCTTGGTCTTTTTCAACAGAAAAATAGGCTTCCCCATCCAAGTAAACATCCCTAGGTTTATCTTTTAAAAAGCGCACCGGATATCTGAGTTTTGACCCCGAATTTAAAAAGACATGGGAGCCATCTGAAAGTACCAATTCAAACTTTTTACCATAAGGAACGGACAACTGGTTATAGGTAAGTCTTTCTGTTTCTTGCTTGCCTTCATTGTTATACAGAAGCAAATTCTGCTTTTGGTTCACCACCTGGTTTCCTTTAGTGTTGGTTATGATTCCAGAAGAAGTATCATCCAAAACCTTAATGGTGCCGTCTTCCAGCTCCAAGGTGATTACAGGGGTGTCCGACTCAATCAGTTGCTCCTGCTTACTGAACAGTTCACTTTGATACACCATATAGGCGGTTCCCATCAAACCGATAAAAACAGCGGCAATTTTTAGTACATAGCCTTTTTTCCTTCCATTGGACCTTCGTGGTATAAAAATCCTATTCTCTCCATCCTTGCGCTGTTGGATGACATTTTGCCAGATGGTATCAAAATCGTCATCGGTCAGATTTTCCTCTTCAAAATCCATTAGCTGAATAAAGCGTATGGCATTTTGGACAAGTTCTTTTTTCTCTGGATTGGCCATCATCCAATTCTCCCAAAAATTGGATGTCATTTCATCTGGGTTCAGCACCCATTTTTGAAAGTACTCGTCTTTGATGAAATCTTCTTCGGTATAGTGGGCGTACTTCATTTAATATTGAATCAAGCAGAAAGAATCTGTTGTTTTCTAGTAAGAGAGCGAAAATGCGATTAGTACCCCACGGAAAATGAAATATTTTTTAAGAATAAATGTTAGTTTCTGTTTTACAACACTTTACATCAAGTTAATTCAAGTGAAAAAGAGGAACAATCGGATGAGCTGTACTAATCAATTCTGCAAAGTAGATACTATCAACAGCGGTATAGCTCCCATATATTTTCTCAGAAAATGTATAGCCCTTCCCATGAGTTTGTAGGTCCCTTTGTTGCTCAAAGACATGATTTCGGCAATCTCAGCATAACTTAAAAGGGCATAATATTTAAGATAGATGATTTCCCTTTGGCGGTCCGTAAGCTTTTTGACAGCCTCTTTTAAATGCTGTTTTTGTAAATCAAATTCTTGTTTTTCTGCCAAGCTATGTGCCTTTGCCTGTACAATCTGTTCAGAAGTAATCGTAAATTTTGCGTTGTCATGCAGTCTTCTACTTCGTACTGTTTCTGAAATCACTTTTCGCCTTAACGATTTAATGAGATACGATTTAATGGACTTTACGTTTCCCAAACGATGCTTGGCATCCCAGATTTCAATAAAAAGATTTTGAATACAATCTTTGACCAGGTTTTTGTCCTTGATCAATTTTAAGCCATAATTGTAGAGCAACGGAACGTTGTCCCTATATATCTGGGCAAAGGCCGCTTCATTTCCAGATTGGAATTCTTTCCATAACTGGGAGTCCTCAAATTTGGGCTCAACGCCAGCTTTGGATGCATGTTGATTTTTTACATCCTCAGTCTTGTAGTTTGGTTGATGTACTGATTTTAAAGGCAAAACAACACGTAGTAGTTGGTTTTAATGCTGTAAGGTATAAAATTATCTGCTTAAGCGATTACTTATGATAGATTGTAATCCAAACCACTTATGAATAAATTAATTTGTGTTCCAGTATATCACTCCTCTCTAGTAAAAGGAACAAACCGCACCGCCATCACATTTCTTTTAACCACTTTATTTTTCTTTTTTGTAATCAGGACCAATTGCCGTACTTGATTGTGCGGCCCAACCGGAATGATCATCCTGCCCCCAACCTTAAGTTGGTCAATAAGAGGCTGAGGAATGTATTCTGCTCCTGCAGTGACCATGATTGCATCAAAAGGAGCTTTATCTGGCCATCCATTATAGCCATCTCCCCTTCTCACCACGACATTGGAATAGTTCAAATTTCGTAATCGTTCTTTGGCACTCATGGCTAGCTCCTCAACAATCTCTATGGTGTAAACAGAATCCACAATCTTGGCAAGCACCGCCGCCTGATAGCCTGATCCGGTTCCAATTTCCAACACCCTATCATCCTTTTTTAATCGCAGCGCTTGTGTCATATAGGCCACAATATAAGGTTGGGAAATGGTCTGTCCATTTCCAATAGGTAAGGGATTGTCATTATAGGCTAAGGGCTTCAAGTCCTCAGGAACGAATAGGTGTCGGGGTACATTTAAGAGGGCGTAAAGCGTGGTCACATTATCTATACCCCGAGCCTTTATCTGGTTGTCGACCATACGCTTTCTTTGAGCCGTATAGTTGCTTTGCGCCAACAACGAATAGCACAATAAAAAAGAAAACAACATGGCAACCTTCCTACCCATGGCACTCGGACAAATTGATTGCCAATAAGTTACAAAACTATTGCTCCAGAATCAACTTATTGGACAGGTACATATAGCGGGCGTAGTTTTTGGAACGTTCCCCTGCATGTTCATAGGCCTTTCCAAAATGAAAGGTAGCTTTTTCCTGGTCTTGGACTTTGATATAATATTCCCCCATGGCCAAATTGGCAATCCAATTATCGGGTTCCTTCAAAAGCATTTCAGACAAGAGTTCATAGGTCTTTTGTGTGTCGCCCTCCAACAGCATATAGCTCAACGGATAATAATAGAAATAAGGGAAACCCTTTCCCAAAGTCAAAGATTGCTCCTCATATTTCTTGCTCTCCACATTTTTGCCCTGTTGAGCCAACAACTGTGATTTAAGCATGGTATTTCGGAATTCGGACCCAATTTCCAACGACTGATCTACATAGGACAAAGCTTCATCAACATTTGCTGGATTTTCTGCTACTGTCAGTTGGGCTATCTTAACAAAATTATCCACGGTTTTTTCCTCTTTGGCCTTTAGATCGGCCAATACATTGGCATTGACATCCACGGAGATTTCAATTCCGCAGATCATTGTGGACCACTTTAGTTCCAAGCGAGCTGACTGGGGCTGTAAATTGTTGAATTCATAGCGTAGATTTTCTTGATATGCACTTGTTTCGGGTTTAGCATCAACTCTTAAGGCATCCTCTTCTTTTTTATAACTGAAACTTCCCCAGTTTTCCGAGTTCTTTGAAAAAATGAAAACCCATTCCTTCTCCTTGACAAAAATGTGCAGTCCGTACTTTCCTTTGGCCAGTGGTTGACCTTGGATTTTCACATTATGGGTAAACTCCACTGTGGTGTTTTGGTTGGAACCAGCTCTCCACGGATATTCCACCCCATCCACAACAAAATCATAGGGAACAATGCCACCAAAAATCTTTCGTTTTTTGGCAGAAGGACTATGGTAGACCACCGTTACATCGGTAGTCCCGATTCGCTGGGTAATGCTCGCCCGTTGGCTCACCTTGGTGGCCACTAACATATCTTGGGCCTCGCTTGTCAGTATCCCTGTTAAGACAAAACATAGGCAGAACAGCTTAAATTTTGATTCCATGATTGCGTTTTAAGATTGATTTTATTTGATTTTCAGCCCTTCAGTGTCCATGAACCTTCCGGTGACCAGCCATCCACCAAAATCCTCAGAGACGGCCAACATGAGCGTGTTCTTTCCTTTTTTTAGATCGAGATAAACGGCATCAAAAAGTCCAATGGTGCCCAGATACCTATAGTCCCTTGTTCTAAAGCCGTTGGTTCCTTTATACACCGGTTTGTTGTTCAAAAAAGCCACCACCCTGTCGCTGTAGCCAAAATCGAAAAGTTTGATTTGATCTTTGTCCGAAGTAATGGTTAACTTGGCAATAACCGTATTTCCCGGAACATCGCCATCAAGCTTAACGACCCTGGCTATGTTAGCAGCAACACCCTCCTCCGCATAGATCTTTTTGTTCCATTTAAGGCGGGCTATCAATGCGTCAATATTATCAAGATTGTCCAACTCCTTTTCCTCGAACTTATCGGAAACCGTCCATTCCCCAATCACATTTTCAATGGGTTTCCGAGTTCCAGGAGTGAAATTTTCAATCATAGGTGTTTGGTGGTCTATTTTGATATTGGCTATATGAAATCCGCGGAAAAGTCCGCCCGAAAAACTGATTCCACCAGCCTTGGGTTCGTGGAACAATTGCCAAGATAGATGTGGAGTTTCCGAATGATCTAAAAATACCTGCGCCCTGCGGTCGTTGACCACTATCTTCACATGCGTCCAGGTATTGAAGTTATATTTATGTGGAAAGGAATATTTTGGGCCAAAGTAAAACTGCCAATTGGCAAGTCCGTTGGTCACCGGTGTGGCTTGGTTGGCATCTGGGTTTCCGGATTGATGTGGTCTGATGTAAAATTGTTCAGAATTGTCCTCGGTGATTCTAAAGTATACTCCCGGAAAGCCTCGGTCTTCGGTAATGTAGATATCGTATTCAATAGTACCATTCAAAAAGGAAACATCTTTTAGGCCGACGGTTCCACCCTTGAAATACATAGTCTCCTCCCCTTTAAATTGTTCGAACATAAAGGAATTGGAATTGATCTTCAAATGCACGGTATCCAAAGGAACCACCTCCTGTCCATGGATAAAAATGAAATTGAAAAGTAAAAGAACAGGTAATAAGAAAGTTTTGATCATGACTGTATGTTTTTTGATGTTCCAAAGCTCCATTATGCATGTCGAAATCCAAAAACAAGTTGGTTCAAGTTCATTCATTCTGGTTCAGACAGCGAATTTTTTGTGATCTTTACACAACAAATCCCAATCATGTATCTAGAAGAAAAATTGGTGCAGAAATGTTTACTACAGATTGAGGAAGGCCTAGGTTGGGGTCCTTCACAAGACTGGCACAACGACGTATTTATAGAGCTAAGCGAACGTATTCAAGAACGTACTAAAGTATTGCTTAGTCCGGTTACATTGAAGCGGGTTTGGGGAAGAATTGATTACCGGAGTGCACCCAGCAAAACCACGTTGAACACGTTGGCCCAGTTTGCCGGATTTGAAAATTGGCGGGATTTCAAAGGGACGGCACCACTCAAAACAAAACATCCGCTGCAAAAGGTGGTCAATGCCAATCTCGGGATAATTATGTTGAGCGCTTCAGTAATGACGGTCATCTTTATCTCGTTTTTCTCTCTAAAGGGTACCGGTAACGACAGCAATGTCATTGATCCAGAATCCATCATGTTTAAAAGTAAACCCATAGCCAAAGGACTTCCCAACACCGTGGTTTTCGATTTGGATTTGGGCGGAATCGATTCAGACAGTATCCACATTCAACAGTATTGGGACCCTACCAAAACCATAAGTCTTAAACCTGGACAGACCCAGGCAACAGGCCAATACTATTCTCCTGGCTATTTTAGGGCCAAACTATTGGTGGACGGCAAGCCCATTAAACAGCATGATCTGTTTATAAAATCCGAGGGCTGGTTGGGTACTTTGGATTACCAGCCCATTCCAAATTATATTCAATCTGAAGAAATAAATGATGGAAAACTCTCATTTCCAACGGCCATCTTTGATGAAGTAAGTAAAAATGAGCAACCCATAAATACCACCTACCATTTGGTGCAGGATTTTGACTCGATTTCCGGAGATAATTTTATTTTAAAGTCTTCCCTCCAAAATGTATATCGGGATAAATGGGCCGTATGCCAAAAAACCTACGTGATTATTTTGGGAACCAAAGGTGCTATGGTGTATTCTTTTTCCATTCCGGGCTGCAGTTCCGAGTTGGGGGTAATGATGAACGATGTTTACTTCAGCGGAAAAGAACATGATCTTTCTGGATTGGGTTTGGATCTATCCGAAACCAGGGATATCAAGATCCAGGTAATGGACAAACAAGTTGAAATTTTTGCCGAGGACAACAAAATTTTTGCTGGCAGCTATAACGAAAGTATTGGCAGGGTTGTTGGCATCAGATATCGCTTTTTGGGTCTTGGGGAAGTGTACAAAAGTGAACTCCAAGATGTAAACGGTAGCACTACCATTGACTTTCTTTCAAATGAGATTTTGGAGTAATCCGATAACCTTTTCCAAAGTATTCCTGTTAGTTGGCAAAGCTGTAAGTGTATTTCAAAAAAAGTAAATTGCTGCCTTGAAGTTGGGTCTTCAAGAAGGGATTGGCAACTTCAGATATTCTATTACGACAGTACGCAAGTTCCAGCTTATGCCCATCTTTTGGCTTATATACAATGTCAGATTTAAACGCTAATCGGCCTGTCTCGGTGTTGTATTGTGAAAAAATGTCCACTGTCATCTTTGTTCCGGCAGCGTAAGTTGATTTGAGGTATGGAAGTACTAGCTTCAAAGTCTCCTTATGGTTAAATCGATATCGGTGTAGATTAATGCCGCTGCTTAGATTTAATTCTGGGGATATCTTCCAGGTTGGATTTATAGAGAAACTATAGCCATTTGAATTCAACAGCTCGCGTATGGTTAACTCTAGACTCGTATTAAGGAAACTAGTTGTATTATGGTCAATGCCCAGGGTAAATCCCGCGCTACTATACCTTCCTTCTGGTATTCTAATGTCTTTAAGGATTTGAAAGGACCCACCCATATTGTTGTACTCGTTGAAAAAGCCCAAGCGATAGCTATTGCCGGTTTTTGTGTCAACCTCCCAACCCAAGTTCACCGCTTGATATTCCATTAGACTTCTGCTGTAACCCCATGCAAGCGTATTGGAAATTTCCAAACCATGTCTTCTGATCCATGAATTTTCATTGGGAATCCATCCATAAGTCAATTTTTTATCCAGCGAAAGACTACCTTTCCTCATTAAGTATTCAAGGGTGGGGCTATAAGAGTTGCCCATATGTGAAAGTGAAATGGAAAATCCTAAATTGGTTTCCCTGGGTCTCTCCCAGTCCATAGAAATTAATGAGGCCTGAAATACGCTTTTTGTATTTTGGTCAAGGGTGGTCAACAACTTCAATTGAAGATCATCCGTTTTAAATATTTTTTTGGAAGCCTTATAATCCAGGTCTATAAAGAAGTAACCATCCATTCCACCATAACCATTCCCACTGTGGTACGAACGATCCAATATGGTGTTGTCCTTCAATTTTAATTCAGTATGAAATCTTGGGCGAAAATCATCGCTTATCACAGCATTCTTTGCATTATTGATTAACAAGGTACTTGTGCTGTCAATCTGCGCATTGTCCATCATCCGGATTTCTTCATCTAGCTGCTGTAAAGCTCCAAAAGCAGGTATAGTATAAGATAATGAAATGCCTATTAGGGCTGTTGTAAATAGTTTATCCAGTTGGTTCATTGTTATTCTCTTTACAATTCACCGGTGATACATGCATGTAAAGTGCCAAAAACTATAAGAATCTGTTTATCAGATATTTATGGGTATATTTGATACAAAATTTCATAACGATATCTCGTGTTTTTACGAGATATCGCAAGTACGGTTACGAAATTTCGTTGAAAAGAAGTAAAGACTCCTTAGCATCTAGAATACAAAAAGCCATGAAATGTTAGGAAATAGTTTCACCTCAGAACGATTGGAATAATGTCAATCTTTTTTGGGCTGCCTTGGTAGAACTTCTTCTGGAAAAGGGAAAAGAATAGTAGAGTTTTTTTCCGCAGCAATGTTGGAGAGGGTTTGATATAATCTCAATTTAATGGCAGATGGTGAGCGATCTATTTGTAATCCTGCCTCCAAAAGTTTGGCGGCAGCTTGCTCTTCTGCCTCGGCAAGAATAATCCTCGCTCGCCTGGAACGTTCGGCTTCCGCTTGATTGGCCATCATGCGCTTCATATTCTCCGGCAATTGAATGTCTTTGATTTTCACGTCAATAATCTCTATGCCCCAATGATGGGTTTCATTTTCAACAATAGTCTTGATGTTTTTACCCATTTCCTCTCTTTTGGACAAGATTGTATCCAATTCCACCTTTCCGCAAACGTCTCTTAAGGCTGCTTGGGAAAGCTGGGTAATCGCAAAATCGTACTCTTCTACCTCCAACACCGCTTTTTCTGGATTATTAATCTTAAAAAACACCACTCCGTCAATACTTGAGGGAACATTGTCTTCCGTCATCACCTCTTGGGATGATATATTGATGGTAATCACACGAATATCCACCACTTGAATGGTTTCCACCAAGGGAATAATCCATCTAAAACCAGGCTGAAGCGTCTTAACGTATTTCCCAAATCGAAATTTTAGGGCACGCTTGTACTCAAAAACAATCCTTATGCCTGCTACGAGGATGACACCCAATAGGATACTGAAGAATATCGGAAAGTTCATTTTTTGCTGTTTTAGGTAATTACTTAGCTAAAAAGTCCTTCTATAAGTTACGAAAAAATGCTGGAGTATAAAAGTCAAACATCTGAATGTCAAACATAAAGCAATTCACTCTTAACTGACGGTTTATTTTAACTTTGTGATGCCATGCAAATAGCACCATCCAAACATCTATCCGGAGTAATTAAGCATTACCTTTTTATTGATGGAGTCCGAGGTGCTAAAGGTCTGCAACAAATTCGCTTTTTTACTGATGGCAATGCCAATTTGGTCTTTAGATTAAGGGAAACCAAACTTGCCCTAGATTCAATTGAAAACCAAGAAAGCCCATTTATCGTTGGGGGCATAAGAACGAACAAAAACTTTGTTGTGCTTGGGGATTTTTCGGTAATCATCGTGGTATTCCAACCCACTGGACTATATCAGCTAACCGGAATCCCTTCTTACGAATTGGGTCAGGAAACCATAATGGGAACTTCCGTATTGTGTTCATCAATTACCACCCTTCAAGCACAATTGGATTCCTGTTACCAACCTAAACAGCAGGTGGACTTATTGAATGCTTATTTTTTGCGTTACATCCAAAATGGCATCCACCCCATGGACAATCGATTTTCAGCGGTCATCCGGTCTGTCCTAAATGCACGAGGTCAATCCAAAGTTGGGCAATTATCCAGAGGCTACCACTATACCGAAAGAAGCTTGCAGCGGGCCTTTAAAAAGTATCTGGGAATACCACCAAGGGAATACCTTCGGATTGTTAGATTTCATAATTTTTTGGGTTTCTTGAACCTTGATTCCGATGACTCCACACTTACCACTATAGGACTAACATCTGGATATTATGACCAATCCCATTCCATTCGGGATTTTAAGGATTTTACTTCTCTAACTCCCAATGAGTACATTGCTAAAACGAATCGTTTGGCCACAAACCTTGTATCCCTGACTTAGTATTATTTGTCGGGTTCGTACAATTTTGACTTGGGACATACGTCTAATTTTGAGGTTTAAACAATTCATTACAATGAATGACCTAAACCTTGCCGTTGCACAATTTCAACCTAAAGATGGAGATAAAGCATATAATTTATCTCGAATTCGAAAGCTTACCGAAAAGGCAAAATCTCAAGGAGCGGGTATCATTAGCTTCCACGAAATGTGTGTTACGGCCTATACGTTTACCAAAGATCTTTCTCGAGAAGAAATGTTCGAGCTGGCGGAAGAAGTTCCCAATGGCACTTCTACTCCGAACTGATCCAAATCGCCAGTGATTATGACATTCCGATTTTAGCTGGTTTGGTTGAAAAGTCATCGGACAGCCTTTTCAACACCTATATCTGCGTTACCAAAAACGGAATTGTTGGGAGGTATCGAAAACTACATCCCTTTATCAGTAATCATATGGCCCCCGGCGAGGAATATTGTGTATTTGATCTAATGGGATGGAAATTCGGAATTCTGATTTGTTATGACAACAATGTCATTGAAAATGTGAGGGCCACTAGCCTTTTGGGTGCTGAACTTATTTTTGCGCCCCATGTCACCTGCTGTACACCCTCCAATATGCCGGGGCGTGGTTATGTGGATGACAGATTGTGGCAAAATAGGCACAAAGCCCCCGAAACTTTACGGGCAGAATTTGATGGTCCCAAAGGTCGCGGTTGGTTAATGCGATGGCTTCCGGCCAGGGCTTATGACAATGGAGTTTATTATGCGTTTTCAAATCCCATTGGATACGATGGCGAACATTTAAAGAATGGCAACTCCATGATTTTGGATCCGTACGGTGAGGTATTATCAGAAATTAAATCGTTTGAAGATGATATCACAGTAGTCCGTATCACAAAAGATAAAATTCCACTTTCTGGAGGTTCGAGGTATAAAAATGCGCGGAGGCCTGAACTTTACCGGGATATCATCGGTCAACCCCATGAATCCAAAACAAATCCTGTGTGGCTAAAATGAAAATTCAATTAGCCTATGTTCAACTTTTAAACCTTCGAAATTTTAGTATTCCCCTATCTAGGTAAAACTGCAGTGTGTTAAGAGGAATGTCTTAAGGCTTGTTGGTTACGACCAACTCATCGTTTTGCCAAACGCCGCTGGCCACAACGTCTCCTTTTGTACCATAAAAAGCCCCTTCGCCCATGCGTTCATCGTCTTTCCATAGACCGACAAACTTTTCTCCATTGGGCCAGTGGTAGGTTCCTTTACCCGAACGTTTGTCATTTACATAAGCTCCTGTATAGTGTTGTCCATCTGCCCAGTAAAAGGCTCCTTCACCGTGACGCTGATTATCCTTCCATTCACCTACGTAACGGCTTCCGGTGTTTAGAATGGCCACACCATAACCGTTGGCTTTACCATCTTTAACTTGACCAACGTAATGCATTAAGCTTCCCTTACTATTGGTAAACGTAAGATATTCTCCAGATGACTTTCGGCGCAATTGCTTTTGCATTCGCGCAATTTGAACCTTGGACTTTTCCAAGGCAAAATTAAGGGAGTCGTATTGTTGAATTTCTTTTGGAGCCGTTTGAAGAAGTGTAGTCAACGAATCCAATTGTTGCTGCAAATCCATTACCTCGTCATCCTGCTTGGGCTGCGCCTTTAATGCCATCATTTTCTGCGTCAAAGCGATTCGCAATTTCAATTCTGCCTCTTCGGCCAATAAATGTTCTTCGTACTTTTCTTGATAGGCCTCTAAGGCTTGGGAATAGTCATCACCATCTATGATCATGGCATCAATTTCGGATAAATTGGGCTCATCAATTTCCGTAGCATTTGCCAATTCCTCAATCTCCTGGTTTTTAATGTTCAATTGCTCTTGTAGATTCTTGGTTTTCAGAAAATAAAAACCGCCCAACAAAAAAGTAAGGCCAAAAAGAATGTAGGTGAGTTGATTTAGTCTTTTTTTCATGATGGATTTGAATGACTTCCTAACATATACGTTGCTAATCGTCAAAATGGATCTCCGGAAGTTTATTTTTTACTTTTCTGATATCCGGGGAGAAATAAACATGGAATCGCATAGTCCAACTTTGTTTGTAGATTCCTCCATTTTCCAAGGTCTGTCCTTGGGAGTACATCAGTCCTCCAGCAATGGTTAAACGGGGCGTCAAAATGTAGCCCAAGGTGGTTGTTAATCGCAGGTCTTCCATGGGACTCGCCACCACGGCCTTGCCGCTTTGCATAATAAGCTCAGCCTCGGGCGAAACATAGAGGGTTTTGGGTTCCAGCTTATAGTTGTTCAACGGGACTTTGGCTCGAAACATATAACGCCAACGGTTTCTAAAAATGTATTCGCTGTTTTCAGCAAAACCCTGGGTCCAACGATGCTCTATTCTCAGCCTATGATAAATCATGGAATTATAGAGCGGCATGGCGAATTGGTATTGGTGCCAAATCCTGAATTCGGGAACCACGGGACGATCATCGGAATCCTCATCCGTATTAAAATTGACCCTAAGCACCCCACCCAAGCTAAAATTCACCTTTTTAGAGTAGATGTAACCAATGGCATGTCGGTTATAAATCTGTCCTATCTGCCCAATAAAAGGTGTGTCCTCGGTTTCCTCAAAACGGAAATGCGTCTGGGCATCCCAAAATAACCGTTTTGAGATTCGAATATTGCCATAGGTATTGAACCAAACCTTGGTTGTAGGGTCTTTATACTTGGATTCGGAAGGTAAAACCTGCTCATCCTGGGCATGTACATTGAACGCTATCAACATTAATGCCGCAACCCATCCGGAGTGTTTGCTAAGGTATTTCATGCTAGTTTTCCAGAGGTTGAAGGTTGAACAATTCCAAAATGGTATTCGGGTTCTTTTCCTTACGAAGTTTACGTTCCAATTTGTGGGTGTCTTCTTCCCTTAGTTCCAGCATTCGCTCATGAAGCTCAGTTAAAAGACGGTTCAGGCTACCGGCTTTACCGTAATCCAGTTCTCCGCTGGCTTCATCCACTATGAATGGTATCAAAACATTTCTGTAGGCTGAAGTGATCCTTTTCTTTACTTCTTCCTCCATCAAATTGGCCATGAAAGGATTCCAAACTGCGTCTTTATAGCTTTCTTGAATTTCCAATTCCCTTTCCGGAAGAGCTGCCAGATTTTGGGACAGACTTTTAAGGGTTTCCAGACAAGGAACCAATTGTTTTGCTTCTTCCAACTTACCTTCGGTAGCCGCTGAACTCGAATAAGCATTTAATTTGTTCTCCGCAATTGACTTGATATGCAGAATGGCGGTTCCATAAGTTCCAGAAGTATCCAGCGAATCCACCATTTGGTTTAGGCTATTGATTTGGGCAATCATCTGCTCTTCCAAGACCACAAATTCTTGTTGCTGCTGCTCGTTCTTTACTTTTTCGTACAAAATGGCGGCAATTTGGTCCAGACTGACTTTGGCATAAGATGACATTTGACTTAAAGCTTCCATCACCTCACCCTCAAAATTGAAGTTATTGGCATTAGGTCCTGCAAAGGTTCTTTCTGATTCGTCTATGACAATTGTTGTTGAAGGTTTGCCAGTAGGAAACAAACGTTGTGCAAGCAAATCCCGATCCAAATAATCCAAGATTCCCAACTCGCTAAAGTGAACAACCTTATCCAGTGGATCTAAGAAAGACACCTTGAATTTTTCCACTGCCGAATACAAGAACTGGGCTTCGTTATCCGAACGCCTTAACAAATTCAGCTGGGTGTTTTCCAATAACCCCTCAGCCACTTTGGAAGAATGTCCATACTCCTTTTGGATAGCTTCAAGTCCATTTCTTTCTAGAGAATCCAATGGATAGTAGGGAACCTTTGCCTTAAACAGGGGTAAAAATTGGGATTTACCCAATTGCGATAAGATATCATCCAATTTTCTATAGTGCGCGGCATTCTCGGCCAGAAGCTTGTTTATTCCATCCCTTAATCCATCCGCTTGCTCCTTTTTTAGTTGAAGCTTTAAAATTTTAGAGAACCGCTTATCCAGGTTAATCGTTCTAGCCGCCTTGAATGGACCTTGGAAAACAGCAATCGTGGTGTCATTCAATCGTATTTGGGTAAGCACGCCTTCGTTAAAAGACCAAGTCTCTGTGCTTTCATCACCAAATAAGGTCCAGCTATCATGTGCGAGCCCATCCCTTAAAAAGCGACCAACCAAGGTACTTTGCTTACCCTCAATTCTAAAACTCTGTTGTGGCACACCGTTATTGTAGGTTATCTGGCTTTGGAACAGGGTTTCCTTAACTTCTGAATCTTCGATATGCTGTTCGGATATAGTCCAAAGTCCATCAGGTCTTCCCATTTGAATATCCCCTTGGGCCTGATGTTGGATCCCATCCACATTGACCCTATATTGAAATCCGACTACTTCGGTTTTTTGGTCCGATTCAAATTCTCCAAATTGAAAATTCCACGGGCCATTGGGAAATCCGTTTTCAAAAGCACCGGTAAAAGAGAAGGTTTTGTCTTTTTGGTCCAAAAGGGCGTCCAAATTGGAACGCTTCATGCTGAATGGTCCCTGAAGTAAGGTATCCCCATCAATGATTTGATAGGTATAATCTACCTCGCCTACAAAGCTGGCTACTTGAAAAGGGCCCGTATATCTAAGTTTTTCTTGAGCTTGGATTGACCAAGAAAACAATAGCCCCAAAAGTAAAACCGCCAAGAATTTTGGTTGTCTGGTTGGTTTCACGCGAATAGGTGTTTTGTTGTTTAGTGTTCTCGCGATCTATATCCTATAAAGCGCGATGCCCTATATACGTGAAGTGAAGCTACTTTGGATTGCGACTTTTTGATTTTAATCTAATCCACTCAATTTTACCCTACCACCACTGCTTAACTTCTTGGTTTTTGATCAAATCCAGCTCAATCATAGAGCCGATTTCCGGAGCAATCAACGGAATGCCCAAACTTTTGGCCTTTTTGGTGACACGCTCAATGGGATCCGTCCACGAATGAAGGGCCAACTTAAATCCTCCCCAATGAATGGGCATGATGGTTTCAGCTCTTAAGTCTATTCCTGCTTGGGCGGTCTCCTCGGGAAACATGTGGATATCCGGCCACATTTTGTTGTATTGCCCACATTCCAGCATAGCAAAGTCAAACGGGCCGTACGCCTCCCCTATTTCCTTAAAATGGGTAGAATAACCACTGTCCCCACTAAAGAAAATCCGTTCGGTCTCTGACTTGATTACCCATGAAGCCCATAAGGTACTCTGACCATTGTTCATCTTTCGGCCTGAAAAATGCTGGGCGGGGGTACAAACAAAATCCAATCCATCCAAGGCAGTTTCTTTCCACCAGTCCAACTCCTCAATCTTGTCCTTGGCAACCCCCCATGCCTCCAAATGTACCCCAACACCCAAGGGCACATAAAAGCGGTCAACTTTATCCTTCAGTTTTTTAATGGATTCGTAATCCAAGTGATCATAATGATCATGGGAAATCAAAACCGCATCAATTTTAGGGAGTTTTTCAATGGCTATAGGGAGTTCTTTATTAAATCGATTGGCTCCCAATAAAGGATGAGGCGCTGGTACGGCACCCAACATAGGGTCTATTAGGACATTTTTGCCCCTCATCTGCAGCAGAAATGCCGAGTGCCCAAACCAAATCAACTGCGTACCTTTTGTTTTAGATACTATTTCAAGGGAATCCACTTTATGCAATGGAGGTTCTATTTCTGGTCTTCCGTTTTCCACTTTCTGAAAAAAGAATTTTCGTGCAATGGACAACATCTCACCAAAACTAGCTTCTTTAGGTACGTCCTTTGTATTCTTGAACGTTCCGTCCTTAAACTGGGGTGAAAATGCATATCGTTTTTGACGCTCTTCCGACACGTCTCCCCCAAATGAAGGGTAAAAGTTAACAAAAGCCAGATAGGCAACTACCAAAAGAGCAATTAGTATTCCAATGGATAACAACATTCGTTTTAAAATCTTTATTAGTTTTTTCAACTCAATATAATTAGGGGTTCTGGGAAAGCGTATTGATAGCTTTGTTCTCCAAATGTTTCATTTTTAGGGAATGGAACAATGTTTGGATCATAGCCTGCCCAATTTTTGTCGTGGTCGTAATGTTTTTGGACTTTTTCATTAAAGGAAAAAAAGGTCTTGTAATTACATAAAACGCATTGTACCATCCCGTTCGGGATTTAATTCCTTTTTCAGGAATAATGCCTCCTGGCCTAAAAGCGTAGGCATCCTTAAACCCTTTATTCAAGATGTAGTTTTCCGTTTTCCCTTTTACCCTGGCCCACATGGAGCGGCCTTTTTCGCTACTATCCGTTCCCGAACCTGAAACATAATTGAAGACCATATCGGAATTCAGTTCAAAAAGCACATCTGCAAATTTTTTGGTCATGGTAAATGTGATATGGCCGTACGTCTCCTCATTCAAACCCAATACAGAGACCCCCATGCAATAAAAGCAAGCGTGGTATCCCTCCAATTGATCCTTGACCGATTCCAATTCCATAAAATCCTTCAACAAGATTTCCTTTAGCTTTGGATGTTCAATTCCCAACGGACTTCGGTTGATGACTAGAACTTCGGATATACGCACATCCTCAAGGCATTCCAATAGTACACCTTTACCCACCATGCCAGTGGTGCCGGTAATTATTACTTTTTTCATTTTGTTAACTCTGCGTTCGGTATTGAGCGGGACTCATGCCCGTTTTTGACTTGAAAAGTTTGCTGAAATGCTGCGGATATTCAAACCCCAGATCATAGGCAATCTCGCTTATGGAATCGGTGGAGCCAAGCAAGCTGTTCTTGGCCCTATTCACTACAAACCCATGAATATGGTCCTTGGCGCTTTTACCCGTTTCTTTTTTAAGTAGATCACTCAAGTAATTGGGTGACATATGAAGCTCCTCCCCGCAGTACTTTACGGAAGGAATTCCCATTTCCGAAGCTTTACCTGAGTTAAAGTATCCCTTTAACAGGGATTCAAATTGGCTTACATGATCTTGGTTTAAGTTGGTGCGAACATAAAATTGCCTATCATAGTATCGAGTGCAGTAGTTCAGCAACAACTCTATGTTGGAGACAATAAGTTTTTGACTGTGCTTATCAATGTTCTGCTGGTATTCAAGTACAATCTTACTTGCCAAATCACTCACCATGAGTTGCTCTTCCTCGGAAAGATGTAAAGCTTCGTTGACCTCATAGTCAAAAAAGGAGTACTGACTCATGGACTTTCCAAGTTCTGACTTTCGAATCAAATCCGGATGGAACAATAACATCCATCCCTTGGAGTCCGCACAAATATTTTCTGAGGTACCGTGAATAACTTGGTGCGGTTTCATAAACACCATAGTGCCGTCTGAAAAATCATAGGAGTTCCTACCATATTGAATGGAGCCCTCTACCCCATCCTTTAAGGATACCATGTAGAGTTCCGATGAAAAACGAAACCCTTCAAAGTCCATATTACTTGGGAAATCCTTCATGTAAACCACCGAAATAAGAGGGTGTTTGGGTTTGGGAAAACCCATCATTTGATGGATTTTTTCTATGCTTTCTATATGGATGATCTCACTCATGGCTTTTCTAAATTACGTATTTCTTTGGGTTTTAAACCGCCGCCCGAACAGTGCCCGGGCGACAGCTTCAACCAAACATTAATCAAACAAACAATTGTTATGCGCTTTTTGCCGCATTGCCCATCATTCTAATAATCGTCCGGTCAAAGAAACGATCGCTGAACCACTTTCTAAAGAACAAGGTCTGGGCTGCCATTTTTCCAGCTGCATATCTGGTTTTGGGTTTATTTACTTTCACTGCTTTGGATATTACTTCCGCAATCACAGCTGGAGGTGAACTTTTGCCGGGACTGTAGGTATCCTCCACTGCTGCGGTAATCAAATGGGCCAAGTCGGAATACGCACCATTTTTTGAACGGGAAAAGTTATCGTTCATCACATCTCCAAACTCTGTTCTTATGGCTCCTGGTTCCACAATTACAACATCAATTCCAAATTTCTCTACTTCCAAACGTAGGCAATCGCTCCAGCCTTCCAAGGCATGTTTTGTGGCATGGTACCAGGCGCCAAGAGGACTGTAAATTTTCCCACCAATGGAGCTTATGTTAATGATGGTTCCACTTTTTTGATCTCGCATAGTTGGTAGCACAGCTTTCGTTACTTCGGCCAAACCAAAAATGTTGACTTCAAACTGGCGCTTGGCATCCTCATAGGAAACATCTTCCACTGCGCCCCAGATAGCAAAACCGGCATTGTTGACCAATACATCCACTCGGTCTTCTTTTTTTTGGATATTGGCAATTACGGCCTTCACTTGATCATGCTGGGTGACATCCATAGACATGGCATTTCCGCCAGCCTTGATCAAATCTTGCATGTTTTCAACTCTGCGGGCCAAGCCATAAACGGTATGTCCTTCCTGAATTAATTGTAGGGCCGTGGCTTTACCAATACCAGATGATGCCCCTGTGACAATGATTACTTTTTTCATGCTATATGTTTTAATGAAATGGTTTCCTTTCCAATTACAGGGCAAAAGTAAAACCGCTGTTTTCTAGCCACGTATACATTTTCCAGATTGGTGTATACAAATTACTGATGCCATTGCATGTTACTGTATTATGGAAAGTGGAAAATTGAACTTGAACTTGAACTTTGTCTTAGATCAAGTGATGAAAAAAGGAAATCTTATAGGACTACGGCCTATAATTCAATCATAGCCTAGGTTATACCTCTAAAAATAATGGGAATCCTACGCATGCGCCCACAATTTTTGTACATTGAAGACAAAACAACCTCCCGTGACAACCGATTTAATCAACAAGGGCATACAAAGCTATAACGCGGGCAATTATGACGAGGCCATTACTTATTTCTCGCAAGCTGCTGCCCAAGACCCTTCCAATGCCAGTTGTTATGGTAATCTGGGCTCCTGTTATCACATGAAAAAGGACTACCCGCAAGCCATTACCCATTTTCAAAAGGCCCTATCACTCAATTCAAACCATGTGCCGGCCCTTAAATCCCTGGGCAATGTGTATTTTGAAACCCATAAGGACGATGAAGCTTTGGAATGCTATGAAAAAGCCATTGCCTTGGAGCCTTCAGATGCCAACACCCATCATTACTTGGGAGTGATCTACGCCAACAAACAGATATATACAAAGGCTGCCCAATCTTATGAAAAAGCTACCCTTCTGGCTCCCAAGCCGGAAACTTATAATGAGTTGGCCAATGCGCATTTCAAAATGTTTGAATTTGATATTGCTGCCAATTTCTTTGAAAAGGCCATGAACCTTAAACCATCGGACCCGCTCTACCAAAACAATCTTAAAACAGCAAGAGAAGCCCATACCAATTTTTCTGTAGACCTTCCTAAACTACGTTCACAGCAGTTTAATGAAAAAGGAAATTCCTATCACCGAAGTGGTGAGTTTGACCAGGCCATTTTTTATTACCAAAAAGCAACCCTAGAAGCACCCAATGACCCTGTATTACAGCGTAATTTAGCAGGAAGTTATACAGCTCAAAAAAATGATGAGGGTGCCCTACCCGCATATCAAAGGGCGGTTGAAATTGACCCTAATGACGGTAACACCTATAACGACTTGGGTTGTTGTTTAATACGATTAAACCGATTTAGGGAAGCCATTGAAGCTTTTGACAGGGCATTGAACATTGACCCAAACAACACCTATTACCGTCAAAATATAGATTATGCCAGACAGCAGGACCAGTTGAGTCCCGATCAGATAGATACCCTGAAAGAAGCCACCAAGTTGAATCAAATTGGAACGGATCTTTTTAGCCAAGCCAAGTACCAGGAAGCTTTAGGGTATTACCAAAGGGCGGTGGACCTTAATCCCAATGATGCCATTCTTATATTTAACCTGGCCAACGCCCTATTCAACCTTGGGAGGCAGGAAGAAAGTCTACCATATCTGAAAAGGTCATTGGAGCTGGACCCAAAAAACCTTCCTGCCCTTAATTTGATGGGCAATATACAAACCCATTTTAAACAATTTGACGAGGCCATTGCCACGTATAACAAGGCATTAGAATTCAAAGATGATGCCGAAGCCTATAACAATCTGGGCAGTTGTTATTTTTCCATGCACCAATATGGTACAGCATCCGAATACTTTCAGAAGGCCCTTGACCTAAGTCCAGACAGTGAGATTTACAAGACCAACGTTCAAATAGCACGATCGAATGATAAGATCTACAGTGGGCTACCACCAGAGGTTGTAAAGGAAGCCATGGCTTTAAACCAACAAGCCATGAACGCATACAACCAAAAAGATTACTCCTTGGCAATTACATTATTTGGGAAATATTTGGAACAGCTACCGAATGATCCCTTGGGCAATTACAATCTGGCCACTGCCTATCACGCCCAAAGAGCTTTTGATGCATCCATTGATTATTATGAAAAAGCCCTTAAGCTGGATCCAAGCTATGCGGATGCAGCCAATGCGTTAGGCAATGCTTTTAGGGACAAGGGTGATTTCAAAAAGGCAACAGCAGCTTATGAAAAGGCTCTTCAAATCAATGCTACGCATGCAGCGACCCATAAAGATATGGGGTTCCTGTTCTTTAAACAGGATGAATTCAAAAAAGCCATAGAGCACTATCTAAAGGCCTCGGAGTTGATGCCAGATTCCCATGATATACATAACCAATTGGGTTTCTGCTATTTTAAATTGTATGGGTTTACCAAATCCGCTTCACATTTTCAAAAGGCTGCCGATTTGGATCCGTCCAACACCACCTATAAAGACAACCTGAATGCCGCCTTAGCGGAAAAGGAAAAACATGGAGATGAGCTGGATATGTCCGACAAGCCTTCCTTGGATGAAGTCATGAAAGAGGTAACTGCCATGATTGGCCTAAACAACATTAAACAAGACATTGATACCCTTACGAAGTTCACCAAAATTGAGAAATTAAGACGGGAAAAGGGTCTTTCCAAAAATCCCATTAGCATGCATACGGTTTTTCTGGGGCCTCCTGGTACTGGAAAGACCACCGTGGCCAGATTACTAGGGAAAATCTACCATGCCCTTGGTGTGTTATCCAGTGGTCATGTAGTAGAAGTGGACAGATCACAATTGGTAGCCTCCTTTGTGGGGCAAACAGCCCAAAAAACCAATGAAATTATCGATCAAGCTCTTGGTGGGATACTATTTATTGATGAGGCCTACACTTTAAACAAAGGTGACTCTGTGGATTATGGAGTGGAGGCCATCGATACACTTCTGAAGCGAATGGAAGATGACCGGGACAAATTAATGGTCATAGTGGCGGGGTATCCCCTACCCATGCATAACTTTTTGGAAACCAATCCTGGTTTACGGTCTAGATTTAATCGCTATTTTAATTTCATTGACTACAAACCAGAAGAGTTACTTGATATTTTCAAGCTGTTCTGTTCCAACAATTCCATGTCCATACACGATGATGCAAAACAAAAGCTGTTTAGATACTATACGTATCTGCATGAAACCAAGGACGAAACCTTTGGCAATGCAAGAATGGTACGCAATTCGTTCGAAAAGATTATTCAAGCACAGTCATTAAGATTGGCAGATTATGGCCATATCCCTGATGATGTTCTTTCCACATTGACCTTAAAGGATGTGGACAACGCCCTGGTGGGCGAATTCCAGGAAACAACGGAAGAATCTTTGGAAGAAGTACTGGAAGAAGTCCAAAAACTGGTGGGTCTCAACAATGTAAAACAAGAAATAAATGCCTTAATCAACTTTATTAAGGTGGAAAAAATGAGATCGGAACAAGGCATGTCACCAACCAAGCTATCCCTCCATTTCGTATT
Organism: Flagellimonas algicola; assembly: GCF_005937185.1. Taxonomy (GTDB): domain Bacteria; phylum Bacteroidota; class Bacteroidia; order Flavobacteriales; family Flavobacteriaceae; genus Flagellimonas; species Flagellimonas algicola. The sequence continues at coordinate 741,283 of NZ_VCNI01000001.1, forward strand.
CCAAGGCTCACCTGGAACAGGTAAAACTACGGTTGCTCGATTACTGGGGCGTATTTTTAAGGCTATGGGAATCATTGGCAAAGGACATGTAATTGAGGTGGATCGCTCCAACCTTATTGGACAATATGTTGGGCAAACCGCTCCAAAAACAAATGAAGTTATAGATTCGGCCTTGAATGGAGTGTTATTCATTGATGAAGCCTATACCTTAAACTCTTCTGGAGGAGGTACCGATTTTGGAGGAGAGGCCATAGCTACTCTCCTCAAACGTATGGAAGATGACCGGGACAGGCTAATCGTTGTAGTGGCAGGGTATAAACATGACATGGATACTTTTATTAAATCCAACGCCGGTCTACAATCGCGATTTAACCGATATCTTGATTTTACAGATTATACCCCCGAGGAATTGTTGCAGATATTCCATTTTTTCTGTTCATCCAACAATTATACCCTTGACGAGCAAAGTGAGCTGGCCTTGGCTTCATTTTTTACCCAGATTTACCAGAATAGGGATAGTAATTTTGGCAACGGCCGTTTGGTTCGCAACGTTTTTGAAAAGATTGTAGAGACCCAGGCCAACCGCATCTCAGGCGAATCCAACATCAGTAATGAGGCGTTGGTTGGGATTACCGATGTTGATGTTCAAAAAGCCTTGTCCCAGTTTACAGTTCCCAAAAAAGAAGGTAGAAAAGGTATTGGTTTTTTGGATTAAAAACTACTATCCAATCTGAGTATTGTATTCTGTTCTCCGGACAAAATAGGTTTTTGAACACTTGAGTTTCCGATATAATGGATGCTGAACAATCCATTTTTTTCCTTTTCTGAAACTCCCAAACCTTTATCCTCCCTGACCCCGAATTTAACCCCGGTTTTCTTTTGCAGACCACGAGCTATTTCATTTGCTTTCTCTCGATTTCCGGGCTTGTAATAAAGAATTGTAGGTGAGTCAGAAAAGAAGGACAATCTTTTATTCTTATCAGGCAAAACATTGACATGAAATCCTTCATCGACCAAAGAAGTTGCTATTTTATTCTTGACAATGACATCTGGCCGATACGAATATAGTTTGATGTTGTATTTACTATTTCTCTTGGTGTTTTCATCTACTCTTTCGTACCCAATTTCAATGGAGTTGTCCTTGTATTTGTATCCCATAAAAAAAGGTTTGACCTCATAAATCTCAAGTCCATTTTTTCTAAGGTTTTGCACTAAAGTATCCACAACCGACCTCCGAACCAATTTGCCATAATACACTGTGTTATTTCTCGTTTCCCTATTTTGCCCTGGGGTCTTTCTAACTAGGTTATATTGGGCAAAGTTCAGACCATTCACCGTTCTTTCAACAATGCCGCCATCTGCCCTTCGTTTAAAATAATAGACATCTATACTATCCGAAACCAAGGTTAACATAGACAAGGTATCCACCTGTCGACTAAGATGGGTCAAGGCTTGTTTGGTTCTGGTGTTTTGTGTCGCGCTTAAAATTTGATTAAGCTCCTCCTTTATGGTTTCCAACTCTTGGTGGGTGTAATCCTTCTGATTATTGAGCTCTGACTGTACGTATTTTAGTTCTGACTCGTGTTCAATATTCTGTTTTTCATTTTCTACTGTAATTTCTTCATTTTCGTTGATTACTTCATTGTTCTTGGTAAACACAAATAGGACAACAATCAAAAGTGCTAAGACGGTAACCACATTCCAAATTCGAAGGGTTCGGTTTTTGGCCTCAATCTTTCTTAATTTTTCATCTATTTCCTCCATTTTTGAAAACCTTTATTTGGACTTTATTTTATCGAAATCCTCTGAAAGGATGCTATGCTGGTCCCGGGTCAGTTTGCCCTGTGGGGATTCAGATATAAATTGACGATACTTTTGCTCGATCATATAGCTCATTTCCCAACGATCTTTGGCCACCATTAAATGGGAGTAAAACGACTTGATGGGGATTGCTGGAACTATTCTCAACAATTGATATGGATTTAGTTGGTCCTTGTTTTCATAGGTTGCCACGAGAATGATAAAAATGACGAAAGCCACAAGAATCGCACTTCCAAACATAACCAAATCAAACTTTCTCTTTTTTTTGTAGTATTCCAGATTCTTGATCAGGAATCTTTTCCCGGCAGGTCCGGCAAACTTCGATTGTTCTGGATGGTTATGGACATGGATTACATTTTCAACATGGACCTTTGTAGAAATGTCAATTTTGTTCCTGGCATTTTCAGCCAATCCATCACTGATCGGAAATTTCCTTTTGCCCTGAATGTGATTCTGCTTCCAATGCATCAGGAGCTCCTTGGTATAAGTACCAAGATTGCTCGGATTATCAATCATTTTATGGTGATTTGGACACAACAAAATCAAGTTATCGTAGGAACTCCGTTGTTTATCCGTCATTTCGGGGTCAAATCGAGGCCCCTGTTTGCTCGCAGCTGATATGTGACAAATTTCCCCCAATACTGTATCCCCATCCTCAGCGATCATATTCTCAACACAGTCGGGAGCAGCACATTCGTTTCCACAAAGGGAAAACAATTTTTTGATATCGGTTATCGAATAGTTTCTAGCCATTGGGTTTAAATTCCATCCAAATCGGAAATCAACTACTTCAAAACTTCGCCTAAATCCAAAAAGTGAGCATAACAGCAAACACTGAAATACAGCACCTCTTTTAGGACAGGTCACGTTTGATTTTGAAACGCTTCATTAGAGCACCTCAGGGGGAAGTTCAATCAAGGGTAAACCCTTAGTTTAAATATACTGATTTTATCTTACAATAGATTGCATAAAAACCTTAGAATTTTTGTGGAATTTCAGCAAAATGCAGTTGCTAAAGTTTTGGTGAAGGATAACATCAAACTTGAACATATAAAGGGTCATATCCCCCACTTTAGCCCGAAAGAAATCCTGCTACGGTCCTTAAACTGCCCAAAGAGTTGGGATTCCTTCCCGTAAAAGGCATGGACATTTAGCAATAGTTGGGTATTGGTGTTGAACCAATAGCTTAGTCGCGGAGTTACATACCCGTCACCGTGATTGGTACTGTGGACCCATAGTACTTCGACCTTAAGGCTATCATTCAAAAATTCCCGACTCCCCAACAAGGTCAAGTTGGTTTCCCAACGTTCCCGATTAAAGGGACTAATGGATTCCATCACCCACTCGTTGAATATTTGTCCGCTTACCACATACTCCCCTCTAATAAAGTCCACCCCTAAAGCCGTTCTAAAGAAATCGGACTCTTCTACTCCACCTGCGGCATTGGGATTTTCCGAGATAAAATTTTGTCCAAATACGTAGGCCAACTCTCCCCGAAAAGTTGAGGGTCCAAATACCTTATTAAAGGTTCCGCCCAATAATTGTTGCCGTTCGTAAACTGGATTAATGGAAACTGTAGGAGTGCCATCAACCATCTCAAAGTTGGAGTAGAAGGCAGGGAGGTCGTCGTAATAATATAAGTAATTCAGAGAAAGGTCCCAACCTTTGGTAAATGATGTAAGCTTCACTCCAAAATCGGAATCCATAAAAAACCGTCTAGGCTTGTTAGGCGTGTTCAATTGTGAAGCAACACCTACCGGAGGGCTTGGAAAGAGACTTTTGGTAAAGAATGGCGCATCAAAATCTTGAGTGATATGATAGGTGTTATCAGGTATCCAAACCAATTGAACGCCAACATCCTTGATATCAAACTCGGCCTTTACCGACCAAAGTGGAATACGACTATCCTCAAAATCATCAAGAATAAACTCCCTGAAATTCTGTGGGTTCACCACATCCAATAATTTGATGCCATCCGTCTCGCCCCAGACTATCTGCTGTTTGCCGAAGGTTAAACCTAAACCTTCAAGCCGCGTATGGTAATACAGTTCCCGAAGCTCCAAATGGGTATGCTTGTCCAAAAATAACCTTTGGTTAAAATTCCCTACGGTATGCTGATCGGGGATGCCCGCTTCTAGATTATCCATGAACTCGCTATACACCTGTCCACGGAATACCAGCTTAGAGCGTCTATTGAATTTATACGTTATCTCTGGTTTAATGATCCATTCCGACTTCTGCAATTGACCAGAATCAAATTCGTAGGAGGTTTCTGTTGCAACCACCAAACTAGGGTTCAACTTGTCCCAAAACGTTTTCCTGGGCTGCTCCTGTGCTAAGCCCAATAGGCCCAGCAGCAGGAACAACTTCGGAAGTATGTTTGAAATTTTCATGACTACAACCCGTCAACTAATGCCTCTTCCGTAAAATAGTCATCACTTAAATCAGTGCTGTAGTCAATATCTTCAAAGCGGAATACCGTTTTGTGTTTGGTCTTGTGATTCTGCACATCAATTCGATGCAAAGTCCAAATTCCCTGTACTTTTCTGATATCAGTTACGTGTACCGTCTTTAATGGATTGCCAGCAATGTCCCAACTCTCGGACTTGCGCATCATCCAAATGTTGGCATCCACCCAGAATTTGCCCTTGCTGTAGCCCAATTCCTTTGCGGTAGCTTCATCCTTCGGGGTAGCTTCAAGCACATAGCATTCTTGGCCATCCACCTGTTCTATACCTATGGTCTTGTAATTATAGTCGTCCCTACTGATTTTGGTTTCCAATTTAATGTCCTCGTAGGTCAAATCCGTTCCCAAAAAGTAATCCCCCCGGTTAGAAGCCGAGATTCTTCTTGTTTTTCGAAGCGCTGGAAGGTACAACCACTGATCATCATCCACTTCGGCATCGGGGTAATCATAGGTCAAAAATGCGGTCCCTTTTACACTTGTGGGTGTTTCATAGAAAATGATCAAGCGACGTTCTTCCCCAAAATATTTTCGGAGCGCTGTAGTTTCCCTGACCCGGGTCTTGCCTCGTTTGTCCGTGAGTTCCATGATGAGTTTTCGTTTTACGGAATTCCCTTCATTCCGTGCATAGGTTTGCTCCGCAATGGATTGTCCATCCGGTAAACTTTGTCCTTGAACAAATCCGATAGCCAACAAAAAGGCCATCATTGTTATCGTGTTGAATTTCATAATGTTTAATTTTTATGTGTGATGAAAAATTTTGGTTTTGCCAATAGAATGATGGCAGGTAAGATGGTCATGCTACCAATGAAGCTGACCATAACGGCCACGGCCACTAGGAAGCCAAATCGGTTCAACGGTGGTACGGCGCTGGTCATGAGCACACCAAAACCGAGGGTCAGTGCCAAAAAGTTGAACAATAAGGCCCTCCCCGCTGATTTAAAGAATTCCTGAAATGCCTGTTGTAGGGAAAGTCCTTTTTCCGCTAGAAGATATTTGAATCGGTCCACGGTATGCACTGCAAAATCAACCCCTACTCCAATGGCAATAGCAGCGAACATGGACGTACCTACGGCCAACCATATATCGAGCACGCCCATGACGGTGTAGATGAACAATACCGAAATCAATACAGGCACAATGGTAAGTACACCCCCCGCCATGGACCGAAAGCTCAATGCAGCGACAATTAGAACAACCAGTAGCGCAACTATAGCCCCTGTAAAGTGGTTTTGTCCCAGTTTGCCTATCCAGTGCACATCAAGGGCCACTTTCCCACTTTGGGTTGCCTTAATGGTGGGTGTATTGAAATTTGCGTCTAGATAATCTTGCGTTTTCTCCACGATTATCTTTTCATCCAGGTATTCCCCAGAGTTTATCCGGAATCTTACGTTGGCCAAACGGTAATCATAATCCACATAATTATCAAAGTCCGTTGGATTCCCGCTAGCGGAATACAAAAGGAAAAACTGACTGATCAGAGCTTCGTCATCAGGGATAGTATAATATTCCGCATTATCCTCATTTACAGACTGGTGCATCTTTTTAACAAAATCAACAATTGAAGTACTCCCTTGTACTTTGGGCAGGGTCTCCACATGACGCTGTAAAGCCTCAATTTTTTTGAGATTGTGGGGTTGGAAAATGTCCTCGGTTCCCGGGGTCTCGATTAATACATCCAAATAACTGGTACCTTCAGTTTTAGAATTGATTACTGCATCCGCTTGAACAATGGGTTCGGTACTTTGAAAGTTGGCGATTCTATCTTCATTGACTTTGAGCTTAAGCGCCCCAAAAAACCCTAACACAACAATCAATACTGCGGATACAAGTATGGTTCTGGGCCTGTTATATACAAAATCTCCAAGTCCCGACATGAATTTGCCAAAGCCGTCAATGGTATTGGCAGATTCGAACGCCTTGCTCATTTGCGGTTTTAATAACATCAAGGCCGATGGAATCATAAACAATGCATACACAAGTGCCGTTGCAACCCCAATGCCGCCGAACACTCCAAAGAAGGCCATTGGTGGCATGTAGGAAGAAAATACAATGGACATAAATCCGGCGATGGTGGTAATGGAGGTAATGGTAATGGGTCGCCACATGCTCAACATGGTGTTGACCACCAATTCCTTTTGACTCAACCCTGGATGTTTGGCTGCTAACTCGTAGTACTCACCCATAATGTGGATACCATCTGCTACGGCAATGGCAATAAGGACCACAGGCAGTCCGTTGGTGATGACGTAGAAGTCCACTCCAAAAAACGCCATCAAACCTAATGCAATTCCAACCGATGCCAGAACCATTAGATTTGGAATGACCACTCCCCTAACCGTTCTGTATGCAAAAATGAGAATGAAGGCAATGACCAAACCTGCAAAGGGATTGGTTCGCATAGCATCCTCATCAATGTATTTGATAAGGTAACCGCTTACAGCACCTTCCCCTGCCAAATAGAAGTCATGGTTGTCATGTTGGTAGTCTGCCAATAGCGCTTGGAGGGAATTGTAAACTTCATGCTGTTTTAGGTCATAACTGTCCAACATCTCGGCAATGACCAAGGTGGTTGTTTTATCCTTGGAAACCAGACTGCCCTTATACAATTCAAAATTGTCTATGGCTTGGGAAACAGCTTTGGCATTGGAATTGGTAAGTTCTTCGGATTCAAAGAATGGCTCCACCAAAATTCCAAAGTCCGTTCCCACCACATTATTTTCTGTGGATAGACTCCGAACCTGGTCCGGATCAATGCCAGGGATTTTCTTTAGCTTTTCACTAAGGTCATCCACAATTCCGAGGGATGTTGGATTAAATATTCCCTTATCATTTTTAATTGCAATGACCATGGGGTCTTTTAAACCAAAGGTTTCCTTGATCGCGTTACGCTGAATCAACACGGAATCCTGGGGTGGTAAAAAAGCTTCGTAACGGGTGTCCTTGGTCAACTTGGGTAAAGAGACCACGGAAACAACGAACGCCGCAAAGCTTAGGATCAGAATGGGTTTGTAGTGTGATGTAACCCAATTAAAAAATGCTTGTGCCCTTTTTGTTTTCATTTTGATTGCTTTAATGTAGTATATACAACTTTATAATTAAAAAATTTATGTTCTCATTTTAGTTTCCAGATTCCTAAGCCCATCCAATCCAGAACTACCCAGTACCCCAACCAGCTCATCCATAATACCAAGCCAAACAGGCGTAAGTGTTTCTACCATTTTATATCCTTCATCGGTGAGCTCCACGGTGGGTCTATAATCTGAGCTTCGTGACACGAAACCTCTTTTTTCCAATAGTTTAATATTTCTACTGACTGTTGACTTTTCCAAATAAAGATATTTTCCAATTCTGCCCTGCTCCACTTTCTTCATTTTACTCATGGCAAACAATATCGTCATCTGGTTTTCGGTTATATCAAAATCCACTAGGTGTTGCCTAAAATGGCTATCCACCATTCTGGATATCTTTCTTAACCTTGATCCAATACATTCGCTGTAATCATACTTCATGGGGCAAATATATCTATTTATATGTTGCATATACTACTTTTAACTTTTTAATAACAACTGCTGCTCGGACCTGCTTATTCCTCATCCGTCAATCCAAACCACCCATCCGTCAATTGAGCACCCTATTTCATGTCCCCTATATCGTAGTTTGATGTTACTCTATCAACATTAAATTATTTAATAGACATGAAAGTACTTCTTATTCCATTGCTCCTCTTATTTATTACAATCACCTCTTGTTCAGATAAAGAGGCATAGCAAAAACTAGTGGACACGCAACGCAAGCTTGTAGAAACTGAACAAAAATTGCTATCGGCAATCCATACAAACCATTCCAATGCCGAGCTGATTAAAATGTATGTCGAAACCGCACACAATGTAATCCATTCCTCCAATGACAGATACACTATTAGAATTGACCAAACCCAGGAAGGGAAGTTGCGATATGCAAGCTGGATGCAGCCCAAAACACCCCTGGAAAAGCCGGATATAGTCCTCTACGATGGAAAAATTGAAAAAACTGGATCTTGGGGAGTGGCAAAATATAAGTTTAGCGGGGACAATCAGTCCTTTATTGTAGAAACCGTTCCGGTTAAGCGAAGATCCAAGCTCAACCATATTTTTCTGGAAGTCTTAGAGGGCAAAACACAAAGTTCTACGGCAAAATGAAGGATTTGAATCTACCCAACTAACCATACATAACTGTGGTCCAATATTATTTTTGGGAGTGTTTGATGTATTTCTCCACCACTACCGCAGTAACAATGACCAAATAGAACTGGCCCACCAGTCCAACCAACATGGCTGCTTTTTGTGCAATGGGAATTGCTGGAACAATCTCACCATATCCAATGGTCATCAAAGTGATATAAGCATAGTACAGGATGGCTTCGCTTTTGATTTCTATTTGTTGATTTTCAAGTAAGGTGCCTTGAAATGCTCCTGGGTGTGTAAGTTCGATAGCCATAAAGAGAAAGAATGCCAAAAAACCAAGGGAAATATAGCCGCTCATCAAGCCAACGATTACCTTTCTGCTCACCAATTTGGCCTTCCAAACCTGATGGATCACATTCCAGCTTACCACAATGTAGAAAACAAAATAAATCATCAGGCGTACCAGGATATCACCCTGTGATTCTTGTCTATAAATCATGGAACTACCAAAAATAAAGGCAGATGCAGCAAAAAGAAGGATAAAAAACCAGGTGAGTTCCTTCCTTTTGGATATCATCAGAATCCCTGCCAAAATTCCCATCAAATACAATAAGGGTAACAGGGTGAATTCAAAAAAGTTCTCGGGAAAGAACAAAGACCCAAAGAGAATTGCCAATTGGGTGATGAGAAAAATCTCAAACCTATACTTGTACCACTTCTTAATCATATTATACCCCTACATAAGATACCCTATAAATGGCATCTCCATAGTCATCAGATATAAGCAGGGAACCATCTTCCAAGAATAGCAAATCTACTGGTCTGCCAAACTGCTCCTGGGTATCATCGTTCAACCAACCATCAATAAAAGGTTCATAGCTCATTGCTTCATTTCCATTGAGGGTTACCATGGTTATGCGGTATCCCACTTTGGAAGAGCGGTTCCAAGAGCCATGTTCTGCCATAAAAACCTGCCCTTTATATTGATTGGGAAACATGTCTCCTGTATTAAACTTAACCCCCAATGGAGCCACATGAGCTCCCAAGGGCTGCACCGGCGCCACAAAGTTGGCACATGGGTTTCCATCACCAAACTCAGGATCCGTAACGGTTCCTCCATGGCAATGTGGATATCCAAAATGTTGACCTATTTCCGAAGCCCGGTTGAGCTCACAAGGGGGCACATCATCCCCCATCATATCCCGACCATTGTCCGTGAACCAGAGATCCTTGGTTTCTGGATGCCAGGTAAACCCTACAGTGTTTCTTACTCCTTTCGCATAAATTTCACGATTGCTACCATCAGGATCCATACGGGTAATCGTATTGAATCGTTCATCTTCATTGGTTCTATCGCAAATGTTGCACGGAGCACCTACCGGAACATAGAGCTTGCCATCCGGGCCAAAAGCAATATACTTCCAACCATGGTGGAATTCCGTTGGATAGTCATCATAAATAACCTCTGGCTCGGGTAAACTATCCAAATTTTGTTCAATATCATTATACTTCAGCAAACGATTGACTTCAGCAACATATAAATCCCCATCCTTAAAAGCGATACCATTGGGCACTTCCAAAGTGGAGTCCAAAACCCTGACATTTTCTGCCCAAAAGTCATTATCCAAATCTTGAAGAGCGTATACGGTTTTATCATTGCGTGTACTTACGAACAGCGTTCCATCATCGCCCATGGCCATGGAACGGGCTCCATCCACCCCTTCAGCATAGACCTCTATTTTGAATCCTTCCGGTAGATTTAGGCTGTCTAATGGAAGGCTGGTCGCATGAACTCGCTCTTTGGGTTCAATTCTAGTCTCTTTCTTAGCTTCTTCTTTTTTCCCATTACACGCCATGACCAAGAGGCCCAGCATAAAAACCATCGTTTTTTTTGGTGTCATTTGTCTGATTGATATAGGTTTATGATTTATTGCTTTTGTACATGTTTGCTTCAAGTGATCTCAATATCAAGTACCCCTTGTATTCAACTGAACGTACATTCCTTAAGAACTTGATTAGAAAATAGAAGACTTTCCATTTATTAACCCTGATACTAACCGTTTGAAGCTGAATGCTCCCGAAAATACATAAAATTCATGGTTTCAATAAAGTCGTTTTTGGTTTTACAACTATTAAGGCGAAGACGTTGCAAAATCCTTACAAAACTCCATGAGCGGATGTAGATTTCATGACAGCCTCAAACAATTTCAGGACAAATCCTAATCTTCTTGCTCCGAGAACCCAAAAATAGCTAGTCTTTTGTGTATTCATCAAAAACAAAAACAATGGACAGAAAAACATTTCTCAAAAGAAATTTAGTCTTGGGCGGTGCTCTTACCCTGGGCCCGACTCCAATGCTGACTGCCTCAAACCAGGGGCAAAAAGAACTCTTTGGCGAAGAACTAATTACTGAATTTGTATTTGCCGCCCATAGAAGTTTGGAGGAGACCCAACAGATACTTGAGAAACACCCCCTATTGCTCAACTGTGCCAATCAATTTATCAAAGGGGACTTTGAAACGGCCGTTGGAGGTGCAAGCCATATGGGAAGAAGGGATATTGTGGATTACTTGGTATCCAAGGGAGCACGGTTGGATATCTTTAATTATGCCTTTCTTGGATACGACGATTTTGTAAAGAAAATGATTGCCGATCATCCCCATCTCTTGCGAGCCCCTGGACCGCATGGTTTCACCCTTCTTCACCATGCCCAGGTTGGTGAAAGAATGGAACTGGCCGATTGGTTGCAGTCCCAAGGCTTGACGGAAAAAATGTTTAAGGGAATATTTGACTAAAATCCAAAACGTATACTATTTAATATGTCGCTGCAAGGTTTATTTATCTTTGTTGGAGAACCTTTTATCCTATAATATTGGATATGCAAATTAAATGGAGTGAAAAAAAGTTTTACGTGCTTTCCATTGGCATTTTAATTGTCATGTTTGCACTAACACTGCTCCAGAATTTTATTCGATATCGTAATCATAGTAGTTACAGTGTTTGGATTTCCATAGTTTATCTTTCGATTTCCATTATCCTATTTATTCCGGTAATCATACTTACAGTTCGCTTGCAGCGCTACTTAAAGAACAGGTTTAGCAGAGGGTATTGGTTCCTTATTATGCTTTCCGCATTGGGTATACTGGGGCTGTTTTATCTGTTATCCAATGTGATACTACACAGTCTGGGTTATTTTGATCACTTTGTGGATGTGGAATATGCCCGGTACTACTTTGGTCGTGAAGCCCTTTACCATTTGATTTTGATAATGGGAGCCGCCGTATTTGTACAGTTTTCCAAGTCAAATACCGAAACCATTACAGTTTACAAGGGACGCAAAAAGATTACCATGCCATTGTCCCTTATACATTGGATTGAGGCGGAGGGACATTATTTGAATTTTTATACCGAGTCGGATTCCTTTATAAAAAGGGAGCGACTGGTGTCTTTGGCAAAACAATTGGAACCTGAGTTTATCCGAATTCACAGGAAGTATTTAGTGAACCGAAATGAAATCAGTGCTACGGAAAAAGACAAGCGGGATGAATTTTTGGTGTTAAAATCAGGTAAACGATTAAAAATTGGGCAATCCTTTAAGCCCATCAACTGGTAGTTTCAGCTAGAGACAAAGGAAATCCATTCGTCCAAAGTTCTTAATAAACGAACAGAGAGCTTCTTTGAATTGTTGTGTGTTAATTCAGTTCAGCTTCTTCATCAAGTGCCGATACCTCTCCAGTATACGTAATGGTCTGTCTATGGGTACTGTTCACGTTGATGGTACCACCCATTCCCGGAAAAATCTTGGCAAACACGGTATAGGATTCCGTATCATTATCCACATTGAAATTTAGGCTGTAACCTTGTGTCTTGGGATCTTTAATGAGTTCCAAATCTTTGGCGAGCCCATCAAATTGAATGGCATTGTTAGTGTTGCCATATCCGGTGACCATATTACGCTCTCCATAATATGGTAAATAAGCAGATACGCTATCTCCTATTACCCGTAAATATGCCGGATTTCCCAATAGATTGATTTGGCCTGCAGTATTTCCTGGTGCCAACAAGCCCGAATTGGCAATACTGGCCATACTATTGGTCAACAAGGGTCGCGCCCATTCGGCTCTGAACTCCAACTTTCCATTTTCCACCAACTCCTGCAAGGCCAGTTTATCTGCCTCGCTGACTTGAACAGTTTTGTTGGTGGCGCCACAACCCAGCAAAAGGATTATAAAGAGGCTCCCAACTACATTTTTTATCATTTTCATCTTCTCAACTTTTTATCATTCAATAAGATACGAATACAATTTCTTATTTCAATAGTACACAAAAATTATTCCAAGATTAGCACTATATTTACTTTCAACCAGACCTCATTTTATGAACCCTATTTGTTCAAAAGTACTTGTACTTTTTTTGACCTTCCTGTCTTTTCCCGCCGTTTTTGCACAAATAACCCAACCCTTGGATTCTCTTGGTGATAGACCAGAGTTCAGAGCATTTAATTTGGCGCAAGATCCCATTGTGGATGGGGAAATCATCAATGACCCCATTTGGCAAATGGTTCCGGCCATTGACAATTTGGTTCAACTAAGACCTAACTATGGACAACCGGTTTCCGAGAAAACAGTCATTCGCGTGGCTTACAGTAAAAGTACATTCTATGTGGCCGTGGTCTGTCATGATTCAGAACCAGAAAAAATAGTCGTATCGGATTCCAGAAGGGATGCGGACTTAAACGATGAAGACAGCTTTTTGTTCATTATTGACACGTATCACGATCGTCAAAATGGTTTTTTGTTCGGAACCAATGCACAAGGGATGGAGTATGATGCACAAATAGACAATGAGGGCAAAGGCAACTTCAATGCCAATAGACAGCAAGGTGGCGTAATTGGGGGAACCAATATTAACTGGGATGCCTCTTGGACGGTTAGAACACAAATTGGAGATTATGGGTGGAGTGCCGAATTCGCCATACCCCTTCGTTCCCTCCGCTTTGCCTCCGGCACCAACAAGACATGGGGCTTGAATTTTAGAAGAAACATTAGTAAGAATACAGAAACGGCCTATTGGACATCTTTACCCCTTGGTTTTGATATGAAAAGGCTCTCCCTTGCAGGTAAACTTACCGGTCTCAGCTTAAAAAATCCAGGCAACCTAAAGCTTATTCCCTATGTTTTGGGTCAAGTATCCAACAACAAGGCAGTGGACCCCAGTGAAACAGATACCAATTTTGAGGCTGGGGCGGATATCAAATATAGCATTACCCCTAGTTTAACTTTAGATCTTACCTACAACACCGATTTTGCCCAAGTGGAAGTGGATGACCAACAAGTAAATTTGGACCGTTTCAATCTGTTCTTTCCAGAAAAACGAGCTTTTTTCTTGGAGAATGCCGGGCAATTTAGCGTGGGGAGTCCGGGAGAAGTGGATTTATTCTTTAGTCGAAGAATAGGTATTGGTGCTGCCGGGGATTTGGTTCCGATTATAGGCGGGGCCAGATTGTCTGGAAAAGTGGGTCAGACCAATGTTGGCTTCTTAAGTATGTTTACTGATGATGTGGAAGCCGCTGGCATTGAGAAAAACAATTATACTGTTGGACGTGTCAACCATGATTTTCAAGGGACCCGATCTTCATTGGGTGGCATTTTCATCAACCGCGCTGGCTTGGGGTCCATGGACGATGATTACAACAGAGTCTTTGCCATGGATGGCAAATGGGGCATTGGGAACAAAGCTGAGGTTACGGGATTTGTGGCTAAAAGTTCCACACCAGGAATAGAGGAAAACGATCATGCTTTTAAGTTGCTGGCCAACTACAACTGGAACGGCTGGGATTTAAGAGCAGGTTACACAGAGGTTGGTGAGGGTTTTAATCCCGAAGTTGGCTTTTTACAACGTACGGCCTTCCGCAAACCTGAGTTTTTAATTTGGAAAGCCCAGCGACTCAAGAACATGGGGAATCTTTTGGAAATACGTCCCCATGTCTCCTATCGAGGTTATTGGAATTTTGATGATGAACTGATTACCGGGTTTTTACATGTAGACAACCACTGGGAGTTTAAAAGTGGTTTTGAAGTGCATACGGGTATTAATTTTACTACGGAAAGGGTATTGCAGGAATTCACCCTTTCAAATGTCACAGTTCCTGTTGGGAATTACAAAAACGAAGAATTGCAGCTGGTGTTGATTACCAATCCCAATAATGCATTTTCCCTAAGTTCCAGAACATTTATTGGGGGATATTTCAATGGCGACCGGATAACCAACAGTGGTACGGCGAATTATAGAATTGGAGACCGTTTTGTTTCCTCCTTGACATTTAGCCATAGTGATATTCAACTGGATACTGGGGATTTTACCGCCTTAGTGGGTGGGTTAAGATTGTCCTACTCCTTTACACCTAGAATATTCCTCCAAAGCTTGATCCAACGAAACAATGTTTCAGAAATAACTTCTGTAAATGCTCGTTTTGGATGGCTTCAAAATGCGAATACGGGTCTTTTTGTGGTCTTTAATATTGTTAAGGACGATAATGACCTTGACCTTTTGAACAATCAGGTTGTGACGGTAAAGTACACCCATAGGTTTGATATATTGAATTAGGAAACACCTTTTTCCAATTAAAGTCTTGTCTTCTTCATCCGTAAAAGAAGATAAAGGATTCCCAAAAAAGCCAATCCAGCACAAACAAACAAACTGATTGGAATTCGGTTGGGCATTTCGTTATAATACCAACCAGAAAGTAAGGCCCCCAGTCCAATGCCTGCCTCCAAGGCTATGAACATGGTGGCAATAGCTTTCCCTTTCTGTCCCGGTAAGCTCAAGTCTATGGTCCAGGCGTTGATTCCGGGCGAGACAATACCCATGCCCAACCCATAAATACCTGCTCCTGTTAAAAATCCAGATGTAGTGGTGATGCCCCCGATAACCATTAAGCCTATACATAAGAACAATAAGCCAATTAGAATTACACCCGTTCTCCCATACTTATCCGAGAGTTTTCCAGCAACTACCCGCACCAACAAGGAGGTTAAGGTGAACACAATAAAGAACACGCCTTTGTTGCTAAAACCAATGATTTCAGTCCAATCCGGAATCAAGGTAAGTATCACCCCAAAAGCGATGTAGGCCAAGAAGGTGATAATGGTCGCCGGAAATGCTTCTTTGGCTACAATATCCTCCTTGGAAATCCGTAGAAGTTTAGGACTGAAGTTTTGTTTGACGGTTAAGGTTTCTCCCAAGTTTAAAATGAGCAATGAGGCCAAAAATGCCATTACCGAAGAACTATAAAAAAGGACTTCATACGAGAAATGGAGTTTGATTAAACTGCCCAAGGCCGGCCCCAAGGCCAAACCCGTACTAAAAGCAATGCCTTGTATTCCCATGGCCTCCCCCAGTCTGTTGGGAGGAACAACATCCGAAACAAAGGTGGATGCCGCAGTAGGCGTAAATCCGGTTGAGAAACCGTGAAAAAGTCGAAGCAAAAGAAATCCGTACACCGTGGTCAAAACAGGATAAAGACTTCCGCAAACAACACACACCAAAGCTCCAAATAACATCACAGGTTTACGACCTATAGTATCTGTAAGCTTACCACTAAACGGTCTGGATAAGCCCGCTGTAAGCGTAAATAGGGCAATGATCAATCCAATATACCGGGCTCCGCCCATGTCACTTAGATAGGCCGGGAGCTCTGGAATCAGCATGTTATAGCTCGCCGAAAAAAACAGGGAACCCAAGCAAACCAAAATAAATTTTGGATTGTACAAGGACTGTTTTTTGACGATTAATTCTCCCTTTACTGTTGTCATCGCAATAGCTTATGCCTAATTTTAATGCAAAGTAAGATCGTGCGCTTATTACCTAAAAGGACATTTGTCCTCCTTGAAAAATGATTCGAACCAATCCTGAGTTAGCAACCTATATTCAAAGCTTATGGGCTTTGGAAGGAAGCCAAATCCTAAAAGAGGATTTTGACCCTAAAGAGGTGATTATTGAGCAAGACCGCAGGTACGGAAAAGTCCACCTGATTCGTGAAGGCATTGCCAAATGTTATATCTCAGATGAAAATGGCAAAGAGTTTATTCAAGAGTTTTTGGGCGAGGGCATGGAGTTTGGGGAACTAGAGGTTTTTGACAACTATACCACCATCTGTTCTGTGGAATCCATTACTGCGCTGAAAACTTATGCCCTCCCCCACAGCACCTACCACAAATTACTGGATACCGACCCGAAGTTCAATAAATTGATCATGAAAGCCCTGGCCAACAAAATACGGTTTAAGGCTCCTCGGCATTCCTATCAACACTCCTATCCTATTGAGGACAATCTGATTAGATTAAAAAAACTTTTTCCCGAATTTACAGAAGTGATTTCGAAAAAAGACATTGCAAATTACATTGGCATTACTCCAAGAAGCTTAAATAGGGCACTGAAGGAGCTTAAAGAAAAATCAGATTTCTTTTAAGCTATCGCTTAAAGCGCTCAAAAATCGCCAAAGTCTTTTTGGTGTTGATAAAATAAACGCCCGTAAGCAAAATGGCAGCGGCCAACACAGATTGCATACTAATTTGTTCATTTAGAAAATACCAACCCAAAAGCAAGGCCACAATGGGATTTACATAGGTGGAGGTGGCTACTTTTTCAGGAGAGACAGATTTCAACAAATAATTAAATGAGGTAAAGGCCACGATACTTCCAAAAATGACCAATAACACCATGGCCAGTTGTACTTTGCCACTCCAAACCAGTGGGGATGTCCATGTTTCCCCCAATCCCAAACTCATAAGGGCCAAGATGAATCCCCCCATGAGCATCTGGTATCCCGTATTCACAAAATAACTGGTGGGCAAATCCGCTTTACCTACAAATAAACTTCCGTAGGCCCAGCTCAGCATACCCGCGAAAATGGCAATCATGCCCATTACAGAGCCTTCTTTGGTTATCACCTCCTTTTGGCTGACCAAAAGATAAATCCCCAGTATGCCAAGCACCACGCCCACCACGGACATAGGTTTAATCTTTTTGCCCTGCAACAAGCGCATCAAAATCAAAACAACCAAAGGTTGGGCGGAGATTTCCAATGCTGCAAATCCAGAATCTACGTAGCGAAGTGCCCAAACCACTACCCCGTTCCCAATACCCAAAAAGAGAAAACCGGCGATGATGGTATTGCCCAACTGTTTTTTAGTAATGGCCACAGAAATGCCCATAAGCCTTGCTATGCCAAAAATGAGGAGTCCTGCCACCACAAAACGATAGGCTGCCAACATAAACGGGGGAATCTCCATTACTGCCATTTTATTGAGCATGTAGGTAGAGCCCCAGATGACATAGATTGCAAAAAAGGCAAGTATGATCAGGGTGGTGTTTGAAGTTTTTCCCATAGCGCCTAGGTCGGTAATTATACTACAATATTACAGCTATTTGGGACAGTGAAAAACTAAATTGCGTATAAGTTTTATCCAGAAAAATTGGGTGGAAAAAGCTTTTGGAGGGGCGGCTTTTAGGAATATTGGTCGGTGGCCAAGAGATAGGCCGCGATATCCTTCTCCAGCTTTTTAAAACGCTCCAAATGCAATTGGATATCCGCCTTTAAACTTTTGGCCTCTCCTCTTTTTTGTTTGATCAAGTCCATAATCCTGTTTTGCTGTCCTGCGTAGGTTTTAAAACTTTGCTTCAGTTCATAGAGTTTCTCAAAACAGGAGTAATCTCGAGGTTCGCAGGTATAGGAATTAATTTTTTTGGTAAGCCGTTGAATGATGTTGTTGTTTCGTTCCATGCGAACCAACAAATCTTGAATGGAATCCTTGCTATTTTTGGTCAAGTTTGCCATGCCATTTTGTTTACCATTTTAGAACCATCTAAATGCTACCATTAAGTTAGTAATTATCTTACATTTTTCCACCTATACACTTATAATTTGCCATAATTTAACATTGGGAACCGATTGGAACCCTAGTTTAGATGAATGCGCCAAACCTAATGCCATTGATAAGGTTTTTGCTATTTTTAGACTAAAAGCCTGTTATGCGATTGATTTCCTTACTTCTTGTATTGACCTTCGGTATTCAAGGAATACTGCTAAACGCTCAGAGCCCGCAGATTCAAAATGCGGAGATTCGTTTTGAGTTTGTGTCTAAAGAAGTGAAGGGCACCATTGCCGGATTTGAATCCGAGTCTGTAATTAATTGGGAACATCCAGAAAAATCGATTTTTAAGGGCAGGGTACAATCCAAAACCCTGGACACCAATAATGGCCTACGGAATTGGTCTTTGAGGAGCGGCAAGTACTTTGATGCCAAAGACCATCCTTATATTTCTTTTGAAAGCACCAAGGTAACTCCAAATGGGAATCAATGGGTGGTAAAGGGCGAACTTACCATTAAGTCTACCACTAACCCGGTATCCATAATCTTCAAAAAGGAGGACAAAAAGTTGGTAGGTACATTTTCCTTGTATTCTATAGATTATGGGATAAAAATCAAAAAGCAGCGGGAGGATAATTTGGTGAAAGTGCAATTAGAACTGGAGGTTGAGTAATCTGTTTTCAGTCTTCAGTCTACAGTTAACAGTAAACGGTTTACAGCATTTTTATCATTTAACCTTTTGAACTTGATACTTGGACTGTGTTTAGCATATTGGAATGTTCGATAGTTCGATTTATGGATAACTCAAAACTCAGAATTCAGAACTCATAACTTTTGAACTTGATATTTGAACTTGAACTTCAGCGTAGCAATTTTCAAATTTGAATTTTCAATTTTTAATTGACCAGACCCAAGACTTATTGCTTCCTGCCAAATAATGCTGCATAAATTTTCACGACCAGCCAATTCCCGAGCGGAAAATAGAGCGCAAAGAACAGCGCCATTCCCAAACTAAAATTGCGAATGTTGAAGAGCTGGTCCAAAATATTGTCCGGATACGCATACGAAGTTTGAAGAGCGTACCCGCTAAATTCCAACAGACCCATGGCCACAAGACCATAGGCGTATTGCATGTGAAACGGAAGCCCACGGAGGATCAATGAAATGGGAACCATGAACAAAATATAGCAGGTGATTACTTGCCACCAATAGGTGAACTTGGCAATTTGAACCTGCTCCCCAAACCAGTCCATACCCATGCCCCAAGTGAAGTAGACCAAACAGTACGTGAGCAGCAATCGCTTATCCACATTTACTTTTTGCAAGATAAAATTCCAGAATTCCTTCATCTTATTTGGCTTCTAATTTGGCTTGAATAATCTGTTGTGCATCTGCCATGGTTTGCATTCCGTCCATGTCCTCATTTTCCAGCATAATGTCAAATGCATCTTCGACATCCAACACAATGTCCACCAAATTGGCAGAGTTGATATTTAGCTCCTCCAGAAAATTACTTTCCAATTGAATAGCTTCCGAAGAAACATCATCTGGTAAATAATTGCTCACTATTTCCTTGAGTTTTACAAAGTGTTCTTCTTTCACATAGCATTATTTGTTGTAGGACTTAAAAATAGCACAGGCATTGACATCTCCAAAGCCAAAGCTGGCTTTTGCAATAATTTGAGGTGCTATATCCAGGCTTTTTTGCGGAATTCTGGAGGCATCTACCACTTTTTTAATCTCCGGGTGTAAATCCTCACAATTGAGATTTCCAAAGACTTGACCTAATTTAAATTGAAGCAAACTGCCTACGCATTCAATACTTCCTGCCGCTGCCAAACAGTGTCCAAATAGCCCCTTGAAAGAGTTTACATAGGGAAAATCCTTACCGCTACGCCCCAAGGCAATGCTCCAATTTTTGATTTCCAATGGGTCTTTGGTCGTGGCAGTCAAGTGCCCATTGATGACATCTATCTGGCTGGGAGTTATCCCCGACTCTTTTATAGCAGTGCGAATGCATCTAACTACAGCTTCACTATTGGGAGCTATCATAGTTCCCCCATTCCGTTGCCCGCCGCTATTAATGGAACCGCCCAAAAGTTCTCCATAAATTTTGGCACCTCTTGCCCTGGCACTTTCCGAGGATTCCAAAACCAATGCCCCTGCCCCACTTCCGGGTACAAATCCACAGGCCGTAGCGCTCATGGGTCGACTTGCTTTAGCTGGGCTATCGTTGTAATTTCTGGGTAAGATTCGCATGGCATCAAATCCACCCCAAACGTAGGGGCCACTATCACTGCAACTCCCCACCAACATTCGCTTTGCTTTTTTGGATTTTATGCGTTCATAGCCCATTAGAATGGCCTCGGTTCCCGTGGTGCATGCCGAGGAATTAGTAGTCACTTGGTTTCCACATCCCAGCATTCCACCTAAATAGGCACTTATTCCACTCGCCATGGTCTGGATTACGGATGTACTGCCCAACCGTCTCACATTACCCTGGTCTACCTTATAAATGGCTTCCCTGAACTTATCCACTCCCAAAATCCCAGTCCCGAAGACAATCCCACTATCCCAATCTGGTGTTTCGGTATTTGCTGATAAACCAGCATCTTGCCATGCATCTTTCCCTGCCATAACCCCATAAACCACGCCCGAGGCATTCAAACCCTTTAGCTGAACATTGGTGAAGTAATCATTTAGATTATATGCATCAACATTCGGTTTTCCAGCAATTTGGCATGAAAAATTTAATTCTTTCAGTTCAGGTTGAAAATTTATTCCGCTCATGCCCGATTGCAGCGCGTGACCGAACGCTACAAGTCCAATTCCATTAGGGGCACAGACCCCCATTCCTGTAACCACTACCCTAACTGCCATGCTCTACCATTTTAAACATCCCCGCCAAGATTCCCTTGCAGACCAATTCTTCCTTGGCATTGAACATCTGGACGCTGCATTTAAGCTTGTTGAACCGGAAATACTCTTTTTTTGATATTACCCTGACTGTTTCTCCGGGGAAAACCGGCAACAAAAATTCCATTTCCGAACTTGAAAAGGCGACTTGCAATGATTTCAATCCGTCATCCAGCCCTTCATGACCCAGAAGATGGATTCCCAAGCAAACCAAACCAATTTGCGCACAACATTCTGTTAGGATTACCCCTGGAGTAACCGGATTTTCCTTAAAATGACCTTGATAGAAATGCAAGTCTGGGTGAAAACAATAGCTTCCTTCCACTCCATCCGAATCCACATGCTGAAGTTCATCCACAAAATGAAAAGGTTGGCTATAAGGAAGACGGTCTATTATTTCTTGATAGGTCATAACTATTGCAAACTTTCACCGCCATCAACCTTGATCACCGTTCCTGTGATCCACAGCGCCTCCTTGGTTGTCAACAGATAGGCCGCATTGGCCACGTCCTTGGGAGTGGTCAACCTTTGGTTTGGATTTCTTCGTATGGATTGTTTGATTAATTTCTCACTATTGGGAATCAGCCTTAGCGAAGGAGTATCTGTTACTCCAGCTTGGATGCAATTTGCTTTAATCCCAAATGGGGCAAATTCAAGAGCAATACTTCGCGTAATGGATTCCAAGGCCGCCTTGGCGGCACCAACAGCTGCATAGTTCCTCAAAGCCCTGGTACTACCTTCACTTGTAAAAGCAATCACTCTAGCATCTTGATTAAAAAGTTGGGTTTGATACAAAACTTTCACCCAGCCATAAAGGCTTATGGCCATGGCATCTATCGTTAATTGGAAATCTTTATTGGACAATGCTCCCTCTTGGACATCCCACATTGGTTTTACATTACCCTTGGCTATACTATGCACCAAAACCGAAATTTTAGCACCCCCCAACAGCGATTTTATTTCTTCCACTACCCCTTCCCGGCTAGCAGCATCAACAGCATCCTTGTTAAAACTATGGACTACAGCCCCATTGGATACAATTTCCTGGAACGCCTCTTGCACCGATGGCATATTGGTCCTTCTATCCCTATGAATCAAAATTAGGTTGAACCCCTTGCCGGCTAATTTCTGGGCCGTGGCTAATCCCAAACCACTACTCCCACCAAGAATTAAAGCCCATTTAGCCGAATCTCCCATCTATTTTTGTTTACCATTCCAACAATACTCTTTGTGCCGAAAATCCGGGCCCAAAGCTTAATATCAATCCTTGCTCTCCAGCTCCCAACTCCTTTTTCAAAAACCGTTCAAGGACGTAGAGGACGGTGACGCTGCTCATATTGCCATAACTTTTCAGTACTTCCCGGGTATCGTCGATATTCTTTCCCAATTTACCAAACAATTCTTCCACCGTACTCACTATCTTCTTTCCTCCGGGATGAAAAATCAGATGATTGACCTTATCCAAGTTCGAATTAAATTTAGCCAAGAACGGATGGATGATTCGTGGAAAGTGTTCAGCTATCACTTCTGGAACGGTAGGGTCCAAAATCATTTTTAAACCTGTATTGGTCAAATCAAAGCCCATTAAATGGGTGGCATTGCTGAAATGATACATTTCTTCACCCAAAATTCTAGGGCCGCTTGCTTCTTTTTCGGAAGAAAGCAATACACAGGAAGCGCCATCGCCAAAAATTGCGGCACTGACCATGTTTGCCATGGAAAAATCATCCAACTGAAATGTGGCCGTCGGACTCTCAACAGCAATTACCGCAGCGCGCTTGCCCGGGTTGGACCGTAGAAAGTTAGCGGCATAAATGAGCCCTGAAACACCTGCTGCACATCCCATTTCAGTTACCGGAAGGCGAACAATATCCTGTCTTAATCCCAAAGCATTGACCAGATACGCATCCAATGACGGAATCATGATCCCCGTGCAGCTTACGGTGATAATAAAATCGAGAGATTCGGAGTTCCAAGCTAGCTTGGATAGCGACTTTTGAAGTACTTTCTCGCCTAATTCCTTAACCTCCCGTGCGTAAATCTCATTTTTCTCCTCAAAGGAAGTGGCCGTAAAGACCTCTTCAATATCCATTATTCCATATCGACGGTCAACCCCGGCCCTTTCAAAAATCTTAATGACCTTTCTTCGAAACCGTTCCTCTTGACCACTAAGCCATAGATCCACAAATGGAATAATGTCCAAGGTATCCCGACTATACTTGGGCAACTGTTTTGAAACTCCTGCAATCCGTACTTCCGCCATTATTCAGTATGTCGATTGAAATCCATGACCCATACATACCGAAATGCCCATTTCCATCGAATCTTGTGTGAAACATTCGGTATTTTTTTTGATAATCCCATTAGTTCTGCTTTCCTAAAACCTTTACTTATGGAAACCAAACCATCATGTTTAGCAACATAGGTCCTCAAAAAAATGGAGCTGAACATCTTGAACAGCATATAGGATATTTTACTTCTTTGAAGATCATTAATGACCACACCTACTCTAGCCAGTTCTACAAATTTGTTCAGAAAGGTCTCGATTCGTTCCTCTTCAAAATGATGCATGGTCAAGGTGTTGATTACTATATCGCATTCAAAGCGCGAATCTGCCTTTAATATGTCCACCTTATGGAAGCTGACATGGGGCAAACCCTTACATTTTTCTCGAGCTATAGCCAAAACATCATCCCTTAGATCAATTCCCTTCATTTCATGGGACACCCCTTTTTTACTGAGGAAATTGGATAGTTTGAACAACATATTGCCATCCCCACACCCCATATCAAGAATCGTATACGATTTATTGGGGTCTTTTTTGACCAATTCCCAAACACCATTGCGTGTAATGGACTCTCCACCCAACCATTTATTGCAAAAATTGATGTCCCTATACGCATTTTGAAGTAGTCGAAATTGCATGTTGGGGTTATCCATCAGCTCATCCATCCTACTTCTTGCCGTTAAATCCATCAACTTAAAATTGGATTACCATGGGTTCTTTTGATAAGGGTTTGTAGCATCAGCTTGGAGTTGGCGATAGATCGCATTCCAAAATTAAACCATCCGGTATGCAACATTGCCCTTTGCAGCTGGCTGCCAAGCCAAATTCTTTTCTTAAAATGTTTGTTCCATTGTTTTTGATACACTTCTTCCATCCCTCTTCTATCCATGCTTTGGTCTTTGAGAAAGAACGTTACTTGTTCAGAAGCCATTTTAGCAGCATGCATGGCCATAGCCATGCCATTTCCGCATAATGGATGAATCATTCCTGCCGAATCTCCACACATCAGTATATGATTGGCAACAGTGAGCTTCTTGCCGAAGGAAATCTGTGCAATACTCAAAGGATAGTCAAAAATCGGTTTTGCCTTTTCCAAGAATTGCTTCAAATACGGATTTCTGCACAGCACCTGCCTGTTGAATTCATGGATATTCCCCGCCCTTTTGAAGCTATCGTACCGAACCAAATAACATAGATTCAACACACTTTCCTCTACCTGCGATAAACCAGCATACCCACCTTGAAAGTTATGGAGGGAAACAAGGTTTTTGGGATGCCCATCGTAATGGTAATGGCATTTTACACCGAGCCATGGCGACTTTTGATGCCTGCCTCTTAATTGAAATTTTTCATCCAAATTGGAGCGCTTACCAAAGGCTCCAAGCACCACTTTTGCCCTTTGTATGGACTTTGATGCAAGTGAAACCTCAAATTCATCCTCCTTAAAGTCCACGGCGGTAACCGTAGAGAAAACAAACTCCACGCTATTTCTTAGTGCTAACTGATACAACTGGTTATCCAGGGCATATCTGCTCATTCCGAATCCGCCAAGCGGTAATTTCACGGAAACTGACTTTCCTAGTTGCGTACTCAGCTGAAGGGTATCAATTTGCGGAAGGGACAATGTGGCAAAATCCATTCCTAGGTGTTCAAGATAGGGTTTAACCTCATTGGATACATATTCGCCACAAACCTTATGTCTGGGATAGGTCTTTTTCTCCACCACTACCACCTGAATTCCCTTGGAAGCCAGGTCCACTGCTGCAGTTAATCCAGCCAAACCTCCTCCAATGATAAGCACGTCCGTGTTCTTCACTATATGAAGATAGGTTTTTTGCAAAAAAAAATCCCGACCATTGGCCGGGATTCAAAATATTTAAGAAAGAATATTAATTCTTGGTGCTATCATAAGCTTCTTCCTTGAGTTCCTCACTAGCCATGATGGCCAATTCCACTCTACGGTTTTTTGCTTTTCCTTCAGAAGTTTCATTGCTTTCACGAGGCTGGGTCTCCCCATACCATTTGGTGGTAAACCTTCCAGAGGAAATTCCCTTGCTTACCAAATAGTTGGTAACGGATTCCGCTCTTTGTTGGGATAGGTTCCAGTTGTACTCTTCGCTTCCGGCACTATCTGTATGACCTTCCACCAAAATGATGGATTTAGGGTACTCCTTAAAAATACCAGCCAATTTATCCAAAGTGGTGGCAGAGGTTCCTTTCACATCGGATTTGTTGGTATCAAAATAAACTCCGGCATCTTCATTGAAGGTAACATTGATTCCTTCGCCAACCCGTTTTACTTCCGCGCCTGGAATTTCTTCCTCAATCCGTTCCGCCTGTCTGTCCATTCGGTTACCAATGTAACCCCCAGCGGCTCCTCCAACAACAGCACCAATAATGGCGCCTAATGCAGTATTTCCTTTTTTACCCACATTGTTGCCAATAATTCCGCCAATTACAGCACCCCCGGCAGCACCAATGGCAGCACCTTTTTGGGTGTTGTTTGCATTTTTAACGGCATTACAGCCCACCATAAGACCAAAAGCCAAAATAATGGCGGTACTTCTAACTACTATATTTTTCATCTGATTATTTTTTTGAGAATTCATAAACTATGGTGACGAGTTCACCTTCGACGGAAACATTGGACTTAAGTACCATGGCCTGCTCGGAAAGACTGGCAATGTTCAAGCGATAACCTACCCCACCAGATATGTCCTTGCGCTTATCATCAATAAATTTGAACTGAAGTTGGCTACTGTAGTTTTGGGATGGTTCCACAACCGACCATCTAAAGAAGCGATCTCCACCTTGACAAAGGCTGCTTTGGGAAATGGTGTACCGTCCGGTACTGTTATTGTCCCTAAAAAACCAGTCGCTGCCCTCAAAGCAAATATCCTCTGCATCGTTGAAAATGACGGACTTAAAGTTACCTGTGTTGTTCTCGTACGAAATGTTGTCTAAAGTCCAGGAACCGCTAAAGAGATTTCTTTGCGTCCTTGCACTTTTGGAAACGGAGCATGACGAGAAAATGAGTCCCGCCAGTGCCATAAAAATCAATGATTTTCTTACCATAAGATTAGGAGTTTAATTTTGAGTATATACGGTTGAGACACCGTATTGACTCTTTTAAGTTGTTAAAAAAATGTTAAACATATATTTCAGTAGGTGTATAATTCCAAAAGCGCTGCTTCAAATCTTTGTTTGGGCAAATACTCCTCTTCCAATGACTTTGCAAATGGAACCGGGGTTTCCAAACTGCCCACCCGTTTTATTGGAGCGTCCAAATATTCAAAACAATTTTCCATGACCATGGCGGCAATGTCGCTGGCAATACCGCCAAACAATGTGTCTTCCTGTAAAACAATCAGTTTTGATGTCTTTTTTACCGATTGATAAATGGTATCGACATCGAGAGGTTGAAGTGTACGCAAATCTATGACATCTGCATTAATTTCTGGGTGTTTTTCCAAAATTTCCAATGCCCAATGTACTCCAGCTCCATAGGTAACCACACTCAAATCCTGTCCACTCCTCAATACGTTGGCCTTGCCAAATGGAATGGTATAATATTCTGTGGGCACATCTTCGTAAATACTTCGATAGAGTCCTTTATGCTCAAAAAACAATACTGGGTTGGGGTCGTTAATAGCCGTTGCCAGCAAGCCTTTGGCATCCGAAGGAAATGCCGGATAGGCCACTTTTAATCCAGGGGTCTTGGTAAACCAAGCTTCATTGGTCTGTGAATGAAATGGACCTGCGCCCACCCCTGCACCGCAGGGCATTCTGATGACCACATCTGCATTTTGCCCCCAACGGTAATGTACTTTGGCCAGATAGTTTACAATAGGGTTGAATCCGGAGCTAACAAAATCTGCAAATTGCATTTCCACCACAGATTTCATCCCATTTATGGACAGTCCCATAGCTGCAGACACTATTGCTGACTCGCAGATTGGAGTATTTCTTACTCTTCGCTTTCCAAAGGCTTTGGTAAAGCCCTCAGTAATCTTAAAAACCCCTCCATAATCTGCAATGTCCTGACCCATGATGATCAAGTCATTATATTTCTCCATGGATTGTTCCAACCCTTGGGATACGGCATCTACTAAGCGAATGTTTTCTATCTTTTCATTTTTTTTATAATGTTTATAATCAAATTCTTGATAAACATTATTTAACTCTTTAGTTAAAGTTGATTCAATTGAGGGCTCGTCATACGCCGTCTTTAGATTGGCATTGATTTCCTCTGTAATTTCAGCTCGATACGCCTCTATTTTGGCATCATCCAGGAACCCTTTGTCTTTTAAAAATTCCTCGTAATTGGATATGGGGTCTTTTTTGGCCCATTTATTCATCAATTTTTCGGGAACATACTTTGTTCCACTGGCCTCTTCATGTCCTCGCATACGAAAGGTTTTGAACTCCAGCAGAATGGGCCGGGGTCTTTTACGAATGGCCTTGCACAATTCATTCACCTTGCTATATACCTCCAGAATATTGTTCCCATCTATTATTCTGGACTCCATTCCATAGCCTTTGGCCCGATCTACCAAATCCTTGCAGTTGTATTGCTCATTTGTTGGAGTGGACAAGCCGTATCCGTTATTTTCGATGCAAAACAGTACAGGAAGATTCCAAACGGAGGCGACATTCAAAGCTTCATGGAAATCACCTTCACTGGTAGCGCCCTCACCGGTGAACACTGCCGTAGCTCGCTTCTTACGTCTGAGCATATCTGCAAGAGCTATACCATCGGCTACGCCTAATTGCGGGCCTAAATGGGAAATCATACCAACAATCTTGTATTCCTGGGTTCCAAAATGAAAACTTCTATCCCTTCCGTTTGTAAAACCGCTTTTCTTTCCCTGCCATTGGGAAAAAAGTCGATGTAGTGGCACCCCTCGCGAGGTAAAGACCCCAAGATTCCGATGCATCGGCAAGATGTACTCTTCAGGATTGAGGGCATGGGTTACTCCAACCGAAATAGCCTCCTGTCCAATTCCACTAAACCATTTGGATATTTTCCCCTGCCGTAACAGCACCAACATCTTCTCCTCTATCATCCTGGGTTTCAACATTCCCTTGTATAAATCCAGTAATTTCTCCTGGGGCAACCCACCAATATGGTATCTCATAAAGCTTCAATTCAGTCGGGATAAATGTAATAAAAATGCGCACCATCAACCATGAAATATTCCCAATCGTTTCCTAATATTCCTTACTTTTGAAAATAGCTAAAATTTCATGTCATGAGTGCAATTCCAAGTGTGGACCTTTCTGATTTTATCTCAGGGGATCCTTCCAGAAAACAAAAGTTTATTAAAGAAATAGGTGCTGCTTTTGAAGACATTGGATTTGTGGCCCTAAGTGGTCATTTTCTTTCAGATGAACTTGTGGAACAGTTGTACGGGCAGATCAAAAAGTTTTTCCAATTGCCGCAAGATGTCAAAGATAACTACGAGATAGCAGGCATTGGCGGCCAAAGGGGCTATACTTCCTTTGGAAAAGAACATGCTAAAGGAAAAAAGGAAGGCGATCTGAAGGAGTTCTGGCATTTTGGGCAATATGTTGAAGACAATCCTACTTTGGAAGCTGAATATCCGGACAATGTTACTGTTAGTGAACTTCCCGATTTCAATAGCACTGGGGAGGAAACCTACAAAATGCTGGAGAAAACAGCAAAATATGTACTTCGCGCATTGGCTCTCCATCTTGGATTGGAAGAAAAATATTTTGACCAATGGATCAAAAATGGGAATTCTATATTAAGACCCATTCACTACCCCCCTATTACCGAGGAACCCAAAAATGCGGTTAGAGCTGCAGCCCATGGTGACATTAACCTCATCACCTTGCTTATGGGGGCACATGGAAAGGGCTTACAGGTCCAGAACCATCAAAAAGAATGGGTGGATGCCATTGCCAGACAGGACCAATTGATGATCAATGTGGGGGATATGCTTTCCAGATTGACCAATAACAAACTTAAATCCACTATACATCAAGTGGTTAATCCCCCTAAGGAACTTTGGGGATCATCACGGTACTCTATTCCATTTTTTATGCATCCGGTAAGTGAAATGCCCTTAAACTGCCTTGAGCATTGTATTGATGAGGACCATCCTAAGGGATTTGAGGACACCACAGCCGGGGAATATTTGAATGAACGGCTTATTGAGCTTGGACTGGTTAAAAAGTAAGCATGGATTTACAGGACCAGCTTAAAAATTTGTTTCCAGACCATACCCCGGAGCAAACAGAAGCCGAAAAGGAGCCACATGTTCCCAAATATTGGCTTCAAGACGACCCAATAATCTGCAAATACGAAAAAAGAAAAGGAAAACCTGTCACCATTCTGGAAGGATACAATGGAGCTAACTCCGATTTTAAAAAATTGACCAAAGACCTAAAGTCCTTACTGGGTGTCGGGGGAAGCTTCAAAAACGAATCCATCATTATTCAAGGAGATTATCGGAATAAAATCATGGATTATTTAAAAGACCATGGATTTTCTGTAAAACGCGTTGGTGGATAACTCCAAATAAACCAAGAAATCCCTTGGGCCTCTTCCTTTCCATGTTAAATTTAAGCTTTGACAACCAAGGTTTTACGAAAAAAGTTTTTGAGTTCTTGGTTTAAATATTACATTTAATGCTCCTAACCGACGAAAACTAAGTTGAAAATGAAATCACTGTTGCATATTACCAACGGGGACTCTTTCACGTCAAAACTTCAAACGCTAAATCTTAAGGGGGATATTATTACATGGAGGGAAATGCTTTGCGAGGGCAAAACCCTTTGTGCAGTAGGCAGTGAATCCTTCTGGAAGACGCGTTTTGAATTTTTGAACAAGAATTACAAGGTTACCAAATCTTGGTTCGTAGAGAAAACCCTGAAGGAGTACCGCTCCCTTTGCAACCATAAGCAACAAGATCAGATTGTGCTGTGGTTTGAGTATGACCTATTCTGCCAAATTAATATGCTAGCAGTTCTTAGCTGGTTGAAGACCCACCGAAGACATGCTGAAATCTCTTTGGTATGCAGCGGAAAGGAAGATGCAACAGACAAACTGTATGGCTTAAGCGAACTAAGCGACGATAAGTTACTGGAACTGTACGAAAACAGAACGATTTTGTCCCAGGACGATATAGAGTTCGCCGACTATGTATGGCAGCTATATTGCAGTGACAATCCCATACGCTTGGAAAACCTTATTGCCCACAACAATTTCCAGTTCCAGTACCTTTCCGAAGCCTTAAAAGCACACCTTAAACGTTTCCCGACCATCAAGAATGGTTTGAACGAGCTGGAAAACCAGGTCTTGGAGACTGCGGTCGGTGAAAAACCTAAATCCAGAAAGGAACTTTTGAGCAGCATGCTTACGAATCAAGGATACTATGGATTTGGGGATACCCAACACAACCGTATCATCACGTCGTTAAAACCATTGTTCAGCTCTTTCAATCCGGTAAAGCTGACCAAAATGGGTAAGGATGTTTTAGAAAACAAAGCAAATTATTATTCACAACTACGTGATAATCAATTATATTTGGGAGGTTCTTTAAAGTATAGCTTCTTATATAATTCATCTACGGACCGCATACTAAAATTGTAATATATGGCATTGGGCCACTCAGAGCTCATTCTGAATCCTGATGGCAGTATTTACCATCTTAATCTTCATCCGGAAGATATTTCCAATACCATTATCACCGTAGGTGACCCAGACCGGGTACGTTCGGTAAGCAGACATTTTGAAACTATCGAAGTTGAGAAAGGTAAGAGGGAATTTCTTGCTCACACTGGTACTTTTAACGGGAAAAGAATTACGGTAATTTCAACAGGAATTGGAACGGACAATATCGATATTGTCTGTAATGAATTGGATGCCCTGGTCAATGTAAATTTTAAGACCCGCCAAATAAAAGATGAGCTTACCCAGTTGGATTTTATACGGATTGGTACATCGGGCGCTATACAGGAAGACATCCCCGTGGACACCTTCTTACTAAGCTCTTCCGCGGTTGGTTTTGACGGTTTGATGCACTTTTACGATACTGGACAAGCGGGCAACCAAGGATTGGAACAGGAGTTGAATGGTTTTCTGGCTTGGCAGACCCATAAAATAAGTGCTTATGCCTTTGATGCGGATGCTTCTTTAGCCGACATATTTGCTGAAAATCATATACGATTTGGAATAACCGCAACAAATTCAGGGTTTTATGGCCCTCAAGGACGGAGTATTAGGCTTCAACCGCGTATCACTGAATTTAATAGGAAGCTTGCCGACTTTTCGTATCAAAATCAGCGAATTACCAACCTGGAAATGGAGACTGCAGGTATCTATGGGCTTTCCAAAATGCATGGACACCGGGCGGTTTCCCTGAATGCCATCTTGGCCAACAGGGCCACAGGAGAATTTTCCGAAAGACCTATGCGTACCGTGAACGAACTCATTCAATTGGCCTTGGAAAAACTAACGGCATAACGATTGGTTTGTCTTTTGCTTAACTTTATCCACCCATTTAATACCCGCAATAAAAGACCATATGAAACAGGTAAAAATCGTTGGTGTTCCTGAGCATTTTAATTTGCCTTGGCATCTGGCCATTGAAGAATCTGCCTTTGAAGATCGTGGAATTCAATTACAGTGGGAAGATATTCCAGAAGGAACTGGTAAGATGGCCAAACTTCTGGAAAATGGTGATGCCGACATGGCTATTATTCTTACTGAGGGCATTGTAAAAAGCATTGCCCAAGGTAATCCTGCCAAAATTGTTCAAGAGTACGTGTCCTCTCCCCTGCTTTGGGGAATTCATGTTGCCGCCGATAATAACCGAACTTCCATCTCCGACCTGGAAAATGACAAGATAGCTATAAGCCGTATGGGTAGTGGGAGTCATTTGATGTCCTATGTCCAAGCCCAAAGTCAAGGCTGGGACACCCAAAGCCTGGAATTTGAAATCATAAACAACTTGGATGGTGCAGTGGAGAGCTTGGTCAATGGCTCGGGGGCCTACTTCATGTGGGAGCATTTTACTACCAAACCCTTGGTAGATCAGGGCATCTTTAAACGGTTGGGGGATTGTCCAACGCCATGGCCTTGTTTTGTAATTGCGGCCAACACTACATTCCTAGGCAAAAACAAGAATGTAGTTCAACATATTTTGGAAATCATAAACATGTATACTTCGGAATTTAAGCGAATTCCCAGTATAGACCGTACCTTGTCCAATAGATATGGGCAAAAATTGGAGGACATCAAGGAGTGGCTTTCAAAAACCAATTGGGGGCAGACACAGATGGGCAGCGAAACCTTGGAAAAGGTACAACGGCAACTCAGGGATCTGGACTTGATTCAGGACATCAAACCCAATGAACATTTTTTGTATTCATGATCAAGAAAAATGTTTCTTGATGAGTGCCTTGAAAGATATATCGGATAACGGCTTCTGAGCCGTGTCCCTCACATTGGGATTGGCCAAGGCCAGAGCTGTATTTTCTTCAGTGTCCAAGGCAGTTAGCATAATAATGACAATTTTGTCCCTAAATTCTGCTTCAAATTGTTGTCCATAACCGTCCAGAAACTCCCAGCCGTTCATAACGGGCATATTGGTATCCAAGACAAGTAGACAGGGAAGATGGTCTTCATCCAAATCCGTAGCTAAGAATTCAATGGCTTCCATACCATTACATGCCGTAAAGACTGGAAGGTTACTATCTAACTGCTTTAAAAAAAATCTGTTTAAAAAATTCGTGGTTTCGTCGTCATCAACAAGCAAAACCGATTTCAATCTGCGCAACGTATCAGAATTTTCGTATGGGGTTAGTTTACATATAAACGTAAGAAATTCCAACTAGTTTTAAGAAAACACTTTCAAGAAGTAATTCACCAACTTATTAACGTTTTTCCCATTTGGGCCAGCAACTTATTGGTGCTGCTAAAGTGCTGGTTACCAAACCAAAGCCCTCGATTTGCGCTTAAAGGGGAGGGATGACCGGAGGTAAGTATGCGGTGTTTGGTCTTATCTATGAGGGAAATTTTCTTTTTGGCAAAGCCACCCCAAAGCAAAAACACAATCCCATCCATTTGGGAGGATATGGTTTTGATCACAGCGTCCGTGAATTTCTCCCAACCCTTGTTTTGATGGCTTCCGGCTTGATGGGCCCGCACCGTTAAGGTGGCATTCAACAGTAATACCCCCTGTTGCGCCCAACGCTCCAAATTGCCGCTTTGTGGGTAGGGCTTTTCTACATCGGTCTTTATTTCTTTAAAGATATTCACCAATGAAGGTGGGTGGGAAATACCGTCTTTAACGGAAAAACAGAGTCCGTTGGCTTGATTTGGGCCATGGTAGGGATCCTGACCAATAACTACCACCTTGGTTTCGTAAAACGGGCAATGGTCAAAGGCAGCAAATATATCCTGCCCTTTAGGGTAGCAGGTATGCTGCTGATATTCCCCCTTCACAAATTGAACCAACTGTTCAAAATAGGTCTGCTCAAATTCAGATTGTAAGTGTTTCTTCCAGCTTGGCTCTATATGTACCTCCATTAATTTCTTTCATTTCCAAGGATAAAACTAAAAATAATATCTTTCTACTTTGCTAATTAATTATTAGGACTTATGGGCCAAACCAAAAAAAGGAAATTCCCTACCGCACATACTGTTTTGTTCATAATTGCAGCTTTTGTAGCACTCCTTACTTGGTTGGTTCCTGCTGGCCAATACGACCGTCTTGCGTACTCAGCGGATACGGACACTTTCCTCCAAACTAGTGAAGAAGTTCAAGTAACGTTGCCGGCTACCCAAGAAACTTTGGATGAATTGACCGTTAAAATTCCTATTGAAAAGTTTAGGACAGGGGCCATTTCAAAGCCTATTAGTATTCCAGGAACCTATAAAAAGCTCCAAGGCCAACCCCAGGGTTTGGTCAACTTCATTAAAGCACCGCTAAGAGGTATTTCCCAATCCATTGAGATTATTTTGTTGGTGCTAATCATTGGTGGCCTCATTGGAATTGTTAATGCGACCAAGGCCTTTGAAGCCGGAATAGCTGGGCTTGCACAACGTTTAAGGGGAAGGGAGTTTATCCTTATTATTATGGTTACTTTATTGGTTGCTTTGGGCGGGACCACCTTCGGTTTGGAAGAAGAGACCATCGCCTTCTACCCTATTTTAATTCCCATTTTTTTGGCTGCTCGATACGATGCCCTGGTTTGCATCGCATCCATTTATATCGGTTCTTCCATTGGTACATTGGCATCCACAATTAACCCATTTAGCACTATTATTGCCTCGGATGCCGCTGGTATCAATTGGACCGAGGGACTTACGGATAGATTGGTTATGCTTAGTCTTGGACTAGTAATTTGCATTCTCTATATCACGCGTTACGCCCAAAAAGTAAAAAGGAACCCTTCGCAATCCTTAATTTATGATCAACGGAATGAAATAGAACAAATTTATCCCGCCATCAACATGGATAAGATTACCCCGCTCACTCTTAAATTAAAACTGGTGCTTTTTATTTTTGCCAGTTGTTTTTTTGTGATGGTATATGGGGTGTCTCAATTGGGATGGTGGTTTTTGGAAATGACTTCAGTCTTTTTGGCGGCTGCTTTGCTTATTGGCCTAATCGCCCGATTAAATGAAAAACATTTTGTCACGGAATTTATGAATGGTGCCAAAGATCTATTGAGTGTTGCCTTTATTATTGGCATTGCTCGGGGAATTACCGTTTTGATGGAAGATGGACAAATTAGTGATACACTTTTGTTTTATGCCAGTCAGTTCACCTCAACTATGCCACAAGGATTGTTTATCAACGTAGCCTTTATAATGTACACTGGCCTTACGTTCTTTATCCCATCCTCCTCTGGAATGGCAGTTTTGACGATGCCCATTATGGCTCCTTTGGCGGATAGCGTGGGAATTGGACGGGAACTCATGGTCAGTGCCTATCAGTATGGCGTGGGCTTGTTCAAAATCATTAATCCAACAGGAATAATATTGGCATCTTTGGCCTTGGTCAATGTAGGTTATGACAAGTGGTTGAAATTTGCTCTACCTCTGGTATTGTTATTGGCCATCTTAGCTATGGTCGTGCTTACAATTGGTGTCTATTTTTAATACCTTCGAATAAACATATTCAATTGTTATGAAAATCTTGATCATAGGCGGTAAAGGAACCATCGGCAACAAGGTAGTATCACATTTTTCCAAGGGTGATGAAGTCCTCATGGCTGGCAGAAGTTCTGGGGATATCAGTGTAGATATTTCCCAAAGTGCCTCCATTGAAAGTATGTTCCAAAAAATTGGAAAGCTGGATGCCATTGTGTGCATTGCTGGCGAAGCCAAATGGGACGACTTTGACCAACTTTCCGAAGAAGACTATTACATAGGGATACGAAGCAAGCTCATGGGACAGGTCAATTTGACCAGAATTGGACAACAGTACCTAAATCCCGGAGGGTCAATAACCCTGTCCACCGGTGTTTTAGCCGATGACCCAGTGGTAAAAACAGCCAGTGCTGCCATGGTCAATGGGGCCATCCATAGTTTTGTACAAGCGGCGGCTTTGGAACTCCAAAACGGAATTCGGCTTAATGTGGTGTCCCTTGGACTGGTCATTGACGCTTATGAAAAATACAAGGATTATTTTCCAGGCCATACCCCAATATCTATGGAAAAGGCTGTGAATGCTTACATCAAAAGTATCAAGGGCAAAGAAAACGGAAAAGTAATACGGGTTTATGGGTGAAAATACATCTTCCAAGAACCGTTTTGCCCATCTACAAGGACTATTTTTAATTGCCGCGGTTTTTATTCCCTTAGGTTGTGGCGGCCCCAAAGCAAAAGAGCCAGAGATTACAAAAACTAAAGTTGATGTTCCCGTTTTTACCGCACTACCCCAAGAAGTTCCTTACCCTCAGGACAATCCCCCCAGCAGGGACAAAGA
The DNA here is from genome assembly GCF_005937185.1 of Flagellimonas algicola. Lineage (GTDB taxonomy): Bacteria > Bacteroidota > Bacteroidia > Flavobacteriales > Flavobacteriaceae > Flagellimonas > Flagellimonas algicola. The sequence goes on from NZ_VCNI01000001.1 coordinate 777,774, forward strand.
AATTCTGGGTAAGCTCCTGTTTTATGACCCTATCTTATCCGGAGACAAAGATGTAAGCTGTGCCACCTGTCATCATCCGGAAATGGGCTATGCAGAATTTCTGGATATATCCATAGGCCCTAACGCCCAGGGTATGGGAAGTAAGCGGAACTTCCTGGAGCCCAATTCAATTCCCTTTGTTAAGCGCAACGCTCAAACCATACTCAACACAGCTTTTAATGGGATGCAAGGCCACCAAACCGTGGAAGCTAAAAATGCTCCCATGTTTTGGGACGATAGGGTTCAAAGTTTGGAAAAACAGGCTTTGGAACCCATCAAAGCGTTGGAGGAAATGCGCGGCCCACACTTTACTGAAGAAGAAATCCTGCAGGTGGTTGTGGGTCGGTTACAACATATTCCAGAATATCAGGAACTTTTCAAAAAAGCCTTTGATGGGGAAAATCCCATTTCAGTTTCAAACCTTGGTAAGGCCATTGCCTCTTTTGAACGTACCCTGGTCGCCAACAATTCCAGATTTGACCAGTATATGAATGGAGACAGGTCCGCCATTTCTTTATTGGAAAAAGACGGTTTTGAACAATTTAAAAAAGTGGGCTGTGCCAATTGCCATAACGGCCCTATGTTTTCGGATTACAAATTTCATGTCCTCGGGGTTCCGGAAAACAAAAAACTACCCCTCCCGGATTTGGGGCGGGCCGACAAGCAAAGGGTGGATAGTTTTGCATTTAGAACACCATCACTGCGAAACCTTCGGTTTACAGCTCCCTACATGCACAATGGGAGCTTTATGGATCTGAGACGGGTCTTAGAGTTTTATGAGGATATTGCCCATAGGAAAATTCGGAATAAGAATGTACCAAAGTCCAAATTTGATCCCCTGGTTGCTGAACTTAAGCTTTCCGTGAAGGAAATGAGCCAGATCATCTCCTTTTTAAATACCCTTAACGATCCAGATTTTGACAAATCCATTCCGGAAAGGGTGCCTAGTGGCCTTCCGGTTGGAGGCCATATCCAATAAGGCAATGTCAACAGATGTTCCATGTATTCCCTTTGATTGGAGGTATGAATGGCTATCTTTGCCCCGCGAGTAAATAAACATGCAGAAAATACACCCCAAGACACTTCAAGATTTAGAGTTCCCCACTGTACTGGAGCAGGTTGCAGCACGGTGTAATACGGAATTGGGCAAATTGGAAGCCGCAGAGATTCGCCCATTGACAGACATCGCATTCCTGACGAACATTTTGGGGCAAACATCAGAGTATCTCGCTTCTTTCTCCAATGACAACCGGATTCCCAACCACGGGTTTGACCATATCAATAGTGAACTTAAGCTGCTGGGTATTGAGAACACCACTTTGGAAATTTCAGGCTTTAGACGGATTGCCTCTATTTGCAAAACGGTGGAACTCCATCAAAAGTTTCTAAAGAAATTCAAAGAATACTATCCTCTGCTCTTTGAGTACTCCAGCCAATTGGAAGGTAATTCCCAAATTCCTTCCTCCATAGATTCGGTTATAGACAAGTTTGGGGAAATAAGGGATTCTGCTTCCGAAGAATTGAAACATCTCCGAATCCAAATCAATGAGGTTAGAGCCAAGATCAATCAAAGTTTTGCTGCAGCTTTGGGTCGATACCAAGGACAAGACTATTTGGATGAAATCAGGGAGTCTGTAGTGGAAAACCGAAGGGTATTGGCAGTAAAGGCCATGCATCGGAAAAAAGTAAAGGGAACAGTCATGGGGACTTCCAAGACAGGAAGCATTATCTATATTGTTCCGGAAGCCACTTTGAGTCATACACGGGAATTGAACAATCTGGAATTTGAGGAAAAGGAAGAAATCCAACGTATCCTTAACCAACTTACCAATGACATCCGTCCTTTTCAAGAACTTTTACGAGCTTATCAAGCCTATTTAAGCCACATCGATATTACTGCGGCCAAGGCTAAGTATGCATTGGAAATGGACGCACTGCTTCCAGAGATAAATGACCAGAAGGAATTATATCTCAGGGAAGCCTACCATCCACTCTTGTACATGACCAACAAGCTGAAGAATGAAAAAACCTGGCCGCAAAGCATTCAGCTGCATCATGAAAACCGAATCATAGTAATCTCCGGACCCAATGCTGGAGGAAAAAGTATAACCCTAAAGACCATTGGCTTACTTCAAGTAATGCTTCAATCAGGGTTGTTAATCCCTGTTCATGAAAGAAGTACGGTTTGCTTGTTCGACAAAATATTGACGGATATAGGAGATAACCAATCCATAGAAAACCATCTGAGCACCTATAGCTATCGACTCAAGAACATGAACCAGTTTTTGAAAAAGTGCAATGCCAAAACCTTGTTCTTGATTGATGAGTTTGGGACCGGAAGTGACCCGGAGTTGGGAGGTGCCCTTGCAGAAGCGTTTCTTGAAGTATTTTACGAAAGGGCAGCGTACGGGGTGATTACTACCCACTATGCCAACCTTAAAGCGCTTGCGGACGAGCTTCCTCATGCTACCAATGCCAATATGTTGTTCAATTCCAAAACGCTAGAACCTACTTTTCAATTGATTTTGGGAGAAGCCGGTAGTTCTTTCACCTTTGAGGTCGCCCAAAAAAATGGTATTCCCTATAGTCTGATCAACAAGGCCAAAAAGAAAATAGAACGCGGGAAAGTGCGATTTGATGCCACAATAGCCAAGCTTCAGAAAGAGCGTAGTAAAATGGCCCAAACCGGTTCCAGACTGCAAGAAGAGGAAACCAAAGCGAGGGATGAGGCCGAACGTCTGGAAAAACTGAATGCCAAGATCAAATCCAAATTGGAAAATTATCAGGAGTTGTACGATCACAACCAACGAATGATCCATCTGGGAGATAAGGTCAACACGGCAGCTGAGCGGTACTTTATCGACAATAAAAAAAGGCCATTGATTTCGGAGCTCCTTCGCATTGTGGAAACCGAGAACAGCAAGCGCAAAAAGACCACTGCAAAGCAGTCCAAGGCCAAGCAAGCACAAAAAAAGGTGGTAGCCCAAGAGTTGGAGAAAAAAATCGTTAAGGTCCGCCAGGAAAAGAAAATAGAGAAGAAAAAAGCCATCCAAAAGGAAAAGAACAAACCCAGACCAATCTTTAAAATTGGTGACCGTGTACGTATGATGGATGGAAAAGCTGTAGGCAGTATTGATACTTTGGAAAAAGGAAAGGCCGTGGTCAATTATGGCATGTTTACCACCCAGGTCAGTGTGGATCAGTTGGAGTTGGTGGAAGCCAAAAAGTAAACAGTTAACAATCTACAGTTAACAGCTATCAATTATTTTACAATGAGGATATTTATTGAACATTGATTATTGATTACTGCTCATTGTACATTGTAAATTGTTTATTGACCATTGAAAAACAGCCGGCATCAGGTTGTTGAACCCAACCTGAGCGGCCAGCTGCATCTTTGATTACTTCTCTGTTATTTTATAATAAACAGTTATTCCGTCCTCAAAACTATGGCTATAATAGTATTCACCTGGCAATATGGCCTCAGTATCTTCTATTAAATTAGCATCTTTAGCTTCTTGTTCACTTAAGGCATTTTCACCAAGATCGTCCAAATAAGCCCTTCCCGATTTTGCGCCTAAATCATCAAAGCCTATCAACTCATTATCATATAGATGCCCTCTGTATTCAAAATAGTCCGCGCTTTTATTCGGTCTGTACGGTTCAATGTCATAGGTGAAAAACTCATCATCTATTGGATTGTCGTCAAAATAATAATGGTTGTCATCACCACCTTTTACGTTTACCCTTTCGTCACTGCTATTTTCACGGTTCCACCAGGCATTATCCACACCAGGGTTATCGGTATTGGATCGTACAAAATCGTTATTGGCATCAGACCACATCCTAATTTCCAGGTTTCCGTACAGCTCTCTATTGGTAAGTGTTGAGCCAGCAATCTTTACTAATTTTAATTCATATTGTGGCCAAGCCAAGTCGCAAGTGCGCACTGGATATTCGGAAGCCAAGACCACTCTGGCAATTGGGAAATCATTTTTGATATACCTTAAGGTATATGCTAAGGGTTTTCCTGGGGAATCTTTGGAGTAATTGCCCCCATTGATAATATAACTATGGACACCTGAAGGGCCTTCAATAACTCCTACTGCATCTTCAGCGGACCCGCCAATAACCAAAGCTTCAATCTTTGACTCGCTAATGATTTTATTATAATCTACGTTGGTTCCACCCTCACCACTTGAACTTCCTTGACTAAAGGAAAGCGCAAATGCCGATTTTACATCCAAAGTGCTATAATTGGATTCAACAGTATATAAAACCATACGACCGTATACCACGCTCGAAACCATAACAGGACTAGTGCTGTTTAGATTGGGTAGTGCTGTAAAAAGAGAGCCTGGATCATCATTAGGTGGCAAGGTCATATCTATGGTATAGTACTCTTGAAAAAACTTGATCACATATTTGTAATTGTATGTTGAGCTCTCAAAATCGAATGAACCCGAAATATCCCTATTACGATCACGATAGTTTGCTCTTAAGGCAATATCCAAATGCTCTTGAGAGTGTACCTCTTGAATGGTAAAATTCAAATCGGCTGGGGTAGCCCCGTCCACACCTTGTGCCAATAAGGAATTTACACTATTTCTTACACCATCTAAATCAGGATCTTCAACTTCCACCGAAGCGGTACCATTTATATTTTCCAATGATATGGATAATGTAATGGGTGCTCTCCCTCCATTTAAGCCAACATATTCTCCAGTGGGTATTGATTCTCCTTTGAGCATGGCGCCAGGGTAAATTACTCCATTGGCAGGATCCAAGGAAAGCATTTCGTCATAACCGGGAGCTGCCTTGTACTTTTTCACAACGCATTCAAACTGTCCGTTCCTTTCCGGAGTGTCGTCATCCTCTATGAGTTCGGGATTGGCAATTTCCATGGGTTGGGAAAAGTTCTGCAGATTGTTCAAGTCAGCGTTAAAATTTGAAGGTGTAACATCGTCATCATCGATGACTACTTCATCATCCGAAATTGGTGGGTCGGTACTGTCTTTGCTGCACGCAACAAAGATTGAAAAAGACATGCCCAATAATATGATTAGCATTCCTACTTTTAAAAGGGGGTGATTTGTTTTCATAATACTTTGGTTTTTAGGATTCAACACCCCAAACCTAGATGAGAAAATCCCCCACCCCTAATTTTTGGCATGGACAAAGTATGGACAAGCAGCATGGATTTCATTGAAAAGCATCATGGACAGTACGTTTTTTATAAAGTAGGTGAATTCAATGAAATACCAATAAAATAGGGGTATTTCAGGGATTGATGTTAAACTATTCAATTTCAAATCCATGGACTTTTTATGGACAAAGCATTTTTACACCATGGAATTCAATGTTCTTGGAGAACATATAATCGGTATCTTGGTTTTATAATCAACCTCCCATGAAAATAAAATCCACAGTTCTGGCTTGCTTTCTTTTAGTCAATTACCTAAATTCTCAAAAGGTAATTTACAACCTCCCTGCTAAACAAGGGTCATTAATAGAACAAGGAAAAAAATGTATTAATGAAAAAAAATTAGATTGTAATTCCTATTTTGAAAAGGCGATATCAGAATCAAAGAAGGATCAAAATGATTCTGTCTTAGCCCAGACATTCTTTGAAATATGCAATGTTCTTGATTTTGTAGGAAATAATGAAGAACACATTTCATATGCAAAAAGAGGATTGGAACTCAATGGAAAAAATCATCCCTTGGTTACAAATCGTCTTTTGAGGGAATTAGGTTATGCGTATTCCAGAATTGGTATAATCGATAGTCTCATTCCCGTTTACAATAGAGCCATTTATTGGGCAGAATATGCTAATGATAGCAGTGAAATTGCTATTAGCCGAATCCGATTAGCGAGTTCATATAGAAGAATTGGTAACATTACAAAGTCAATAGAACTTCTTATTGAGTCAAGACCTTTTGTAAAGGCCAGCCGGGATATTCACCGTGAAAGTGGTCTTTTATTTACTTTGGCAAATGCATACACATCCAATGGAGATTATGAACTTGCTGTAAAATATTACCAAGAGGCAGCGGATGGGTTTATAAAAGCCGAAGATTTGGGGATGTATGCCGCAAGTATAATTAGCCTTTCTGTTTCTGAAATTGAGAATGGCAATCATAAACCTGCTTTGCAAAAAATTCCAGAAGGAATTACCATTTTGGAAGAAGAAGGTGATAAAAATGGCGCCCTATACGGGAAGTCGCACTTAGGCTACGCATACTATTTGAACAAAGAATACAATCAAGCCATAGCCACTTTGAACACAGCTATAAAAGAATCCCAAATTGTTGATAATAAAATACTGGAAAACATGAATAGGCGATATCTTGCCCAGACTTATATAGAGTTGGGCGAGAACGAGCTTGCATTAAAAGAAACTTCCATTGTTTATAAGGAAGAAAAAGAACGAGGTATATCTGATGCCTATTTGAATATTTTGAAGACCCATGCCAAGGCACTGCATGCCAACAACAAAAATGCAAGTTCCGTACAAGTATATCAAGAGTATATTACCGCAAAAGACTCCATTTTTACCATTGAGAAAGAAAAAGAAATTGCCAGTATGCGGGAATTCTATGAGTCAGAAAAGAGAGAGAATGAAATCGCCCTGCAAGAAGAAGAAATAAACACTTTAAATGAAAAAGCAAGGGCGGACAATCTGCAAAAGGGACTCTACGCTGGGGGTATGACCTCTGCCATAGCCCTTTCAGGATTAATGGTTTTTGGTTTCCGACAGCGCATCAAAAAGAACCGGATTGCTCGAGAAAAACAAGAAGAAATCTATAAAAAGGAAATCGAACACAAACAAAAGGAACTGGCCAGTCAAACTCTTCATTTAGTTCAAAAAAACACCTTTATCCAAGAACTCAAAGAGAATCTGGAAAACCTTAAAAACTCCCCGGAAAAATTTAAGGTGGAGTTCCGCCGGATTGTGATGCTTCTTAAAAAGCAAAACGCCTCTGACAAGGATTGGGAAGTGTTTAAGTCCTATTTCTCTGAAGTGCATAACGACTTTGACCAAAAGCTCAAAACACTGTATCCAGACATTTCAGAAAAGGAAATCCGGTTGGCTGCCTTTTTACGGATGAATTTGACTACCAAAGAGATTGCAGCAACGTTGAACGTGCTCCCGGATAGTATCCTAAAATCCAAATACCGACTCAAAAAGAAATTGGACTTGGATAAGGATATGGATCTCACTACATTTTTGAACACCCTATAAGGACTAGCGCTATAAGCTTCGATTTCTTTTTCTAGCTACAGAGTCTTTGGTCTTGATTTTGAAAGAAAATTAGCCGAAATTCGTTCGCGGCAGATATAGCTCATAAAACGGGACAAGATAGTTTTCGTTAGTTGCATGCTCTAGTAAATGAAAATTCTAACCAAGGGAAAATATTACGGAAGTCCAAACTCAGAAGTATCCTTTAATGGGGTTTTGTTGTCGCAGTATACCTATACGGGAGATAAAACGGACTGGCATTACCATGAAAACCCATACTTTATGTATGTACTGCATGGAAACATGAAGGATAGCAATACCAGAGTGCAAACACTCTGCCCTTCCGGTAGCTTAATGTTCAATAATTGGCAAGAAGCCCACTATGGGTCCAAACACTCCGACAAAGCCAGTGGCTTCCATCTGGAGTTTGAGGTGGATTGGCTCAAAACAAACGGAATCCCATTGCATCTCTTGGAAGGTAGCCAACTCATTGAAAACCCACAATTACATGTTCTTTTCGCCAGATTATATCGCGAATTCGTACTTTCAGATGACTATAGTGAAGTGTCTGTTGAGGTTTTATTGCTTCAAATCTGTGAAGCTTTGGGTAACCAAAAAGAAATAAACACCCTGGACAATCCCATATGGGTAGATGGCTTAAAAGAATTACTGCATTATGACAGTTCCTCGCTTAGTCTTGATTATTTATCTTCTGAGCTAAATATCCATCCTGTACATATCTCTAGAGCGGCCTCAAAATATCTGTCCATGAGTCTTGGAGAATATATAAGACAACAGAAAATCAAAAAAGCTATCCCCCTTTTGCTGGATCCTTCCAATTCATTGACGACAATTACATATCAATTGGGTTTTTCGGACCAAAGCCATTTTACCCGCACCTTTAAAGCCTATATGAACAACACTCCCAGCGCTTTTCGGAAACAGATGATTTGACCCAATGTTAAATCTGTTCTATTTTGATGGCAATTTCCATGGTACATTGACGGCTCAAAAAACAATCAAATCATGAATAAACTAATTGTAGTCTTTTTTGTTTACCTGTTCTCAATCCAAAACGCTTGTTCACAGTTGGATTTTACTTCTCCCAGTGGAACTTCCCACCCGCTTTTGTCCAAAATGGACAGCACCATTAAATCTGGAAAATACGAACGAATAACCAGTGTTTTGGTTGCGCAAAATGGCGAACTCCTTTTTGAAAATTATTACAACGGCGCAGATTCAAATTCGAAACATAATACGCGCTCTGCTACCAAGACCATGGCTACCCTGCTTACTGGGATTGCCATTAAACAGGGGTACATCCAATCCGAAAAGGATAAAATATTCAAATATCTTGGACACAAGACCCCAGTGAAAAACCCGGATGATCGCAAGTCAGGGATTACCCTAGAAGATTTGCTCAGTATGAGTTCCATTTTGGAATGCAATGATTTTAATAGTTACTCCCGAGGCAATGAAGAGCGCATGTATGTTATCGAGGACTGGACCGGCTTTTTAGTGGACTTGCCCGTTAGAGCGTACCCCTTTGAGCCAAAACCCGAAGACCAACCCTATGGCAGAGCTTTCAGTTATTGTTCGGCGGGGGCTGCTGCGATGGCTGATATAGTACAGCGTGCGGTGGGCATGCCAGCAGACCAATTTGCAAAGCAAAACCTTTTAGATCCGTTGGGGTTCGAAGATTATGTCCTGCATTACACCCCGGAGGGAGTTTTAAACACCGCAGGGGGAAGCGAATACAAAAGCAGAGATCTATTGAAGCTTATTCAACTCTGCTTAAATAAAGGGGTATGGAATGGCCAAGAAATCATTCCAGCTGCCTGGCTACAAAAGGCGACCACTCCCAAAGTTAGGGTAAGGGATGGAGTGGAATACGGTTACTTGTTTTGGCTAAGAAGTTTTGGTGAAAATCAGCAGCATTACTCCTACCATATGTCAGGGAACGGAGGGCAGAAACTGTTGGCCATTCCCGAATTAAATGCGGTTATGGTTATTACAACTACCAACTACGGAAATAGAAATGCACATAACTACACAGATGAATTGGTAAACGAGTACATTGTACCGGCACTGACCGATCAACAATAAAGTGGGCAGATACCGCCTCGCCTAATGAAATTTCAGCTCAAAAAGCAATTGAAGAAAATACCTTAACTTTTGGTATTATTTGCTGATTATGAGAATATTGACCATCAAATTGTTTTATGGGTTGCTTATCGTCTGCATTGTTGGTTTGACGCAATGCAAGCCTTCACCAGAAAAACCTAGTCAAGATCTGAATCTTATGGTATCCAAACTGGATTCCTTGGGTAAATCCATTTTGGAAGGTGGAGGAGTTGTTGGTTTTTCGGTAGCTATCATGAAGGGGAATGATACCCTGTTTAACCGCGGATTTGGTTTTACCGACACAACACGAACCCAGCCAGTTACCAACTCCACCCGCTTTAAGATTGCATCCATCTCCAAGTTGTTAGGTTCCACCTTGGTGATGAAACTTGTGGAAGAAGGCAAGCTTTCCCTTGATCAAAACCTTATCGAACTCCTGCCCGATTTTCCAAATCCCGAACAAGGGAAAAAAATCACCTTGGAGCATCTGATCAGCCATACATCGGGATTACCTGAATATGCTACCGAGATTGATTCCACATATGTGAGGACCGGGGCAATTCCAAACAAACAGGACTTCTATACCTTTTTTAAAGCAAATGATTTGATTTTTGAACCCGGCTCCAACTATAGCTACTGTAACTCAGGTTTTCTATTGATGGGAATGATCGTGGAACGCATAAGTCAACGGAGTCTGCAACAGGAGTTTGATAGGGTAATCAACAAATCCGATAGCATGGATTTAAGACTTATCGAAGAAGCAGCCACTCTGCCTGATATGTCCCCTTATTGGGAAAAGAAAGGTACCCGGTTCATCCCCTACCCGCACTGGCCTTGGATAAAAGGGGATGGAGGTTTAACGGCAACTTCCATTATGTTGGCACAATTCCCAAGGCAATGGAGTTCCGGAAAGTTCATTGACAGCGCTTCCTTTCAAGAAATGGCAACCCCAAGAATACTTACAGATGGTATTGAAACGGGTTACGGCCTAGGTGTACGCAACGGGGAGCTCTTTGGGGAAAGGATCATTGGCCATACAGGAGGGCATAAATCCACCTATGCCATTATGGTGTATTTCCCAGAACGGGACATGACCTTTGTAGTGTTCACCAATACAGATAACACTCCTACCAGTGCCAGAAAGATTTTTGGGGAATTTGCCGCTGTATATTTGGGCGACAGTATTTCTACGGACACCATCCAAACGCAAACTTTGAACAATCCCTCAAACTACAGTGGATCCTATTTAGGGTATGATTCCAAAATTGAAAGAACCATTCAAGTCAAAATAGATGAAAATGGAAATCTAGCTTATTGTATGGGCGATACCTGCTACCCCATGACTTATTTAGGCAATAACAAATTCTGGATTGAGCAATGGCCTTATGACCTGATTACTTTTGAGGTGGATGATGTTGGACGGGCAGTGGCCCTAAGAGAATATTATACCGGTTTCTACGTCTTGGTAAGAAAAAGAAGCAACCCATTCCCTAAATGACGTCTAAAAAGAAATCAACCATATGAAAAGAATTGCTACCCTAGCTTTTGCAATCATTTTGGTGCTTTCCTGTAGCAATGATGACATTTATGCCGAAAGCGATATTGTGGGAACCTGGAAACTGATTCAAATTAAGGCCGACCCAGGGGATGGCAGTGCTGAGTTCCGTTCTGTGAAAAGTGAAAAGACCATTCAGTTTAAAAGTAACGGCACCGTAAGCACCAATACCTCTTTATGCGACCCCTATTCCGAAGAAATTAGAACCGCAGGCAAGTTTGATCTTGAAAACTTGACGATTACCACCAATTGCGAAAATCCAAACATCGCCACCATAAGCTTCGAATGGCAGGATGAAACCCTGGTTTTAAACTTTATTTCCAACGAAGGTTATTCCCAAAAATTCCAGAAGATTGACTAGGTAGCCCACCCACTTTTTTATGCAGCACTTGGTTGTACGGCTTAATTGAACGAACTTAGTTGGGATTACCCACGTTGCTCACTTCATACCCAACCCAATGAACCGAAACCCAACTTTCCCCCTGTCCCTTCTCCTTATTATTTTACTTTCCTTCAGTTGTTTTGCGCAGCAAAACCAAAGCGAAGTACAAAACCTAAAAGTGATGAGCTATAACATCTGGAACGGCTTTGAGTGGGGAAAGGACACGGAGAGAAAAGCCCAATGCATTGATTGGATCAAGAGCCAAAAACCAGATGTCTTGGCCCTTCAGGAATTGTGTGGCTACACGGAAGAGATGCTCAAAGAGGATGCATTGCAATGGGGACATTCGTATGTGCAATTGCTTAAAACGGAAGGCTACCCAACCGCCCTTACATCCAATCGACCCATTCAACTAAAAGAACGAAAAGTAGAAGGATTTTGGCACGGCCTGTTGCACTGCCAGACGTATGGAATAGACTTTTACGTCGTCCACCTCTCCCCTGCCGATGCAGCATTTAGACTGCACGAAGCCCAAATGATCACCCAGCGCATACAGGAAAGTCAACCTGATAACTTCGTTATTCTCGGGGATTTCAATGCCACTTCCCCCTTTGATGCTCAAGCCTTGGAAAATAACGATGTGCTACGGGAAAAATACCGCCCCAAAGCTGCCGATGCCAAACACTCCAACCTAAGGAACGGGAATTTTGACTATTCAACTATTGCCGAATTTCTGGCCCTCCCGGCAGTGGATTTGGCATTGAACAAGGTCGACTTGGTTACCCAAGGCCACACCTTTCCCACTCCTGCCCTAATTGGAAAATACAACCATACCGACAAATCCATTGCAGAAAACAGGGTGCGAATTGACTACATATTGGCAAACCCAGAGCTGGGAAATTCTTGTACCAGCTTTAAAATCTTCAATCAAAAGGAGACGCACGGATTGTCAGATCATTATCCCGTGATGGCGGAGTTCAAGCTCTAGGAAAGAACAAGTTCAAGTTCAAAGCTCAAGACTCAAGACTCAAGACTCAAGACGCTAGATGCTGGATGCTGGATGCAAGATGTTAGATGTTAGATGTTAGATGTTGGACGTTAGACTTAAAACTCCAAGCAGCAAATTCCAAAAACCTGTACTGAGCGCCTGCCTCCCGAAGTCTCGTACCGAGGACTGGCAGTCGAAGTTTCCAACAATCCAACTGTCAGTTCGAGCTCAGTCGAGAAGCAAGAGGGAAGACCCAAGACCCAAGACGCTGGATGCTGGATGTTGGATGTTGGATGTTGGACGTTAGACTTAAAACTCCAAGCAGCAAATTCCAAAAACCTGTACTGAGCGCCCGCCTCCCGAAGTCTCGTGCCGAGGACTGGCAGTCGAAGTTTCCAACTATCCAACTGTCAGTTCGAGCACCGTGTCTGCCGACAGGCAGGCAGTCGAGAACCCAAATCAGAAGCGCCAAATTCCAACAAGTGTAAACCGTCAGCTGTCAACTAATGGCTTTCAATTTTTAACTATCCATTTCCAACTGTTTCATAGTTCCATACGGGAGAAAAATTTCAATTTAAAAAGGGGTAACTTGTGGATATCAACAACCCGTTGTAATCAAAAAGGTGACCTACCCCATGAAAAAACTGAAGTACATCATTGTAACCATTGCTCTACTGATTCTGGTTCTATCAATTGTTGCAAATATCCCTGAAAACCGAAAAGAATTTAAAACAACACATTTTAATTTCCACTATAGCAGCGGTATTGATTCCCTCAGCGTTGTAGGACTCTCAAAAGCATTGGAAGTTAGTTATTCAAGGGTAAGCAGCAATCTAAGGACAACTCCTGCCGAGCGCATTGAAGTGAACATCTACGCCCAAAGATGGAGATATTTTCAAGCTACAGGGCATTGGGGCGCTTCGGGGAGTATTGAGGGAATAGCTAAACTTCATTTTATGGAAAATGCTTGGCTGGATACTGAGATTTCTAAAATTGCCGTGCACGAATTTGTTCATGCTGTGGTTCTTAAACTGCTCATTGACAGAGAACCTAAACCTTTGGATTCCAAACGGTTTGATGAGAAATTTCTAACTTTTCCGGTATGGCTTTGGGAAGGGTTAAGTGTTTATGAGGCCGAGCAATTTTATGAGCCTAAAACCTTGGCGTATTTTGACAACGGTAATTTTCCCCAAATTTCGGAATTAAACAATCGTTCTGCCGGTCAAAAGATATATACCTGCGGTTATACCCTGATCGAGTACATCTTTGAAACATACGGTAGGGACAAATTAATTGAACTGGTTGCATCTTACGGAGACCTAAAAAAGACTCTTAACCTAACAGAAGAACAATTCTCAAGCAATTGGTATGAGTTTATTAAAGACAAGTACGAATTGAGATGATAAAATATATTCGCTAACCCCGCTCCCATAGTTGTCTGTGCTTTGCCAAGCCAAACCTAGGAGTAACCTGTGAATTAATTAATTTTACAACAGTCCAAAAGAAATCATAGCCCAGACTGTTGCGGTCAACACAAAGAAATCCATACAACTGAATGAACAAAACCGTATTTGAGATTTCCAAAATGGATTGTCCTTCAGAGGAAAATCTAATCCGATTAAAATTGGACGAAATTTCAGGTATTGCCCATCTGGACTTTGACATTCCCAACCGAAAATTGACTATTTTTCATAGCGGACCGGCCCACGCTATAGAACAGTCCATTTTACAACTGAATCTGGACGGAAAGAAAATCGCTACCGAACCAACCCTCCAAACCGAATTTGAAGAAAATAAGGCCCAGAAAAGGTTGCTCTGGACCGTCCTTGCCATAAATTTTTCCTTTTTCCTTATTGAAATGACAACTGGGCTGATTTCAAAATCCATGGGACTTGTTGCAGATAGTTTGGATATGCTCGCCGATAGTTTTGTTTACGGTATCAGCCAGTTGGCTGTGGGCGGGACATTGACCAGAAAGAAACGGATAGCCAAAATTGCGGGGTATTTTCAAATCACTCTCGCAGTTATCGGATTTATGGAAGTGCTGAGACGCTTTTTTGGAGCAGAGGAGCTACCGGACTTTTCCACCATGATCATTGTTTCCGTTTTGGCCTTAATTGCAAACGGAATTTGCCTTTACATTTTGCAAAAGTCAAAAAGCAAGGAGGAGGCACATATGAAAGCGAGCATGATTTTCACCTCCAACGATGTGATCATCAACTTGGGGGTGGTCATAGCAGGACTTTTGGTAAATTGGTTACATTCAAACAAACCTGACCTAATCATTGGGACCATCGTTTTTGTTTTGGTAATCCAGGGTGCATTTCGAATATTGAAGTTAGGGAAATGAGCTTAACACTGCGCTCCCGCAGAATCAATTCACCGGGTCAAATCAGGTGTATCTTGTGGGCCAATACATTGTAAGTATGCTAGAACCTACCAACTACGTAAAATGTGGTAAATTGGGGATATAGACCAATAATCAGCAACAACCGATTCAAAACAAAAAAATGAAATTACTTTTCAACCTTTTGCTATGTGCATTGCCCATAGTTCTTTGGAGTCAAAACGGTTCCACCCAATCTGCCAATACTGCAGAACAACTCATTGAAAGCATAATAAAAGAAACAGCTGCTACAGAGGTACCCAACACCGTAGATATTATTAAAGAAGGAAACCCGGAAACGGAAATTACCGGTATAGCAACCTGTATGTTTGCCACCATGGATGTTTTAAGAAAAGCGGTGAAGAAAAACTGTAATCTTATCATTGTTCATGAACCTTTGTATTACAACCACTTGGATGAAACGGCACAATTTCAAAAGGATTCGGTTTTTCTTGAAAAAAAGAAATTTATAAATGACCATAAGTTGGTAGTTTGGCGTTTCCACGACTATATTCATCGCATTCCGTTTGATGGAATTGTTACTGGAATTACGGAAAAATTGGACTGGGAAGACCATAGGGCCAATGACAATCCGTACAAGTTTTCTTTTCCCAACATCACATTGATGAGTCTTTTAAAAAAATTGAAGACTACGTTTCCTGAAAACAATTTTCATGTGATTGGAGACCCAGAAATGGATCTATCCAATGTAATGTATATACCAGGATCATCCGGTAGCCAAGTCCATATTAGCCAACTGCAGGACCCCAATGTTGATGTTGTAGTCGCCGGGGAGGTGCCTCAGTGGGAAACCTATGAATATGCCAGGGACGCGGTTTTACAAGGAAGAAAAAAAGCGGTTGTTTTCATTGGGCATATCAATTCGGAGGAATACGGTATGAAATTCTGTGCGGATTGGTTGGGCAAGTTCGTTAAGGATATACCTGTCCATTTTATCGAGTGCGGTTCTTCATATTGGTCATACTAAAAGTAACTGAAAGGCAAGATTTAAATAGTTAAAACGGTGTTGAATTTACAATCCAAAACAAAATATACCATGACAAACTATATAGACGGCTTTGTTTTTCCAATTCGAAGTATTTATTTGGAAGAATATCAAAATGTGGCAGAAAAAGTCGCTGAAATTTGGAAAGAATTCGGGGCAACTGCCTACTTTGAATTTGTTGGGGACGACATGAAATTGGAAGGCACCAAGTCTTTTATGGAAGCTGTGGGCACCAAAGAAGACGAGGAAATTGTGTTTGGTTGGGTGGTTTTTCCATCCAAAGAAGTACGTGACCTTGCCAACAAAAAAGTTCCTCAAGATCAAAGAATGGCAGACTTAGTTGGACCATTGGTCAATCCTAAAAAATTGATTTTTGATGCCAGCAGAATGGTCTATGGTGGATTTAAACCCCTAGTAAACTCAGACGGGTAAACAGGAAAATGGAAAATCGACTCATCAAGAGTACTTCGCCTTGCTCAATCCAGGTGCAAAGGGCCTATCTAATCATTAAGACTTCCAAATGGAAGAAATATTCCCTAATTTTACATCATATCAGACTTTATGTCCACTACACAAATTTCATATTTGGATATTGTAAAATAAGATAGTCCGTTACTCGATTGACTATCACCCCTCCACTTCAGGTCATCACCTGAGGCAAAATCACCTATTTACATTTTACAAACATTTTTTTGATGGTTATCCGCATTAGCTTGACCCTACTCTATTGTTTGGGCACTCGGGCACCGGTAACGATCAAAGCAAAACAAATATGATATGAAATTAGAAGCATTGGGCTATAATAATGAAATCAAAAATAGTCTAGACATTGGACTCGAAGGGCTTGAAATTGGACGTGTAATCACAGAACATAAGGAAAGATATCTTGTACAGTCCGAAAAAGGGGAATTTGAAGCAGAAATTACAGGAAACCTAAGGTATACGGCAGCAGGGCGTGCAGACTTTCCGGCTGTTGGGGATTGGGTGGCTCTCATGGTTTTTGACACCCATAGTGCCATTATCCACAAAGTTTTGCCCCGTTTCTCAGTATTGTCCAGAAAGGCAGTCGGAGTTACGGCGGACATTCAAATCATTGCCACTAATATTGACTTTGCCTTTATTGTACTTTCCGTGGATGAAGACTTTAGTCTTAATCGAATGGAACGGTATCTCACCCTATGCCATTCTTCCTGTATTCAACCCATAATCATACTTAACAAGATGGATTTGGTGGCTGAAGACAGACTATCGGAGTTAATGGGACAGCTTAAAAATAGATTTGAAGAAATTCCGGTACTTGGAATAAGTGCCTCCACGACACAAGGTCTTAAAAGAGTCAGAGAGATAATTGAAGTCGGAAAAACTTACTGCCTTTTGGGATCCTCCGGTGTTGGGAAATCGACCTTGGTCAATGCCTTATCCCAAAAACGGCTGATGGAGACCAAGAAGGTCAGCGACTATTCCAAAAAGGGACGGCATACCACCACCCATAGGGAATTGGTGGTTTTGGAAAATGGCGGAATTCTGATTGACAATCCAGGGATGAGGGAAGTTGGACTTCCAGATGTTTCGAATGGTTTGGATAAAACCTTTGAAGATATACTAGATCTAGCAGCACATTGTAAATTCAAGGATTGCACTCATACCGTGGAAACAGGTTGTGCCGTAACCCAAGCGGTAGAAAGTGGTGATATAGATAAATCAGCTTATGAAAACTACCTGAAATTGAAACGGGAGCAAGTACATTTTGATTCCACTATTGCCGAAAAACGAAAAAAGGACAAGGATTTTGGTAAGATGATAAAACACTTCAAGTATATTAAAAAGTCCAATAAATAGATATTCCTGCTCCTGTATGGTCTTGCGCTTTGCGGGAGCAGCTTGTCTTTTGTGTTCTCGGATTATTTGAAAACTATTAAATTGCCCTGGCAAGTAAGTTAAGTTTGTATGGTCCCAGGTCTTATTCTTATCCTTTTATTTTTGATATGGCTGTTTCATGGCAGGTATTATTCAGAATACGACCCTACCGACGATGATACCGAAATGGATTTAAAACCGTCTAGAAAATTCTGGGAGTACATGGCACGATTAGATAAACTGGGTAAAACAATTCTTGCCATTATAGCCCTGCTGCTTGGGCTGGTATTCATTCTCAACGATGTTTCTGGCTATCTTGAATGGGGTAGGTTGTTTTAGCGTCAGCTATTTTGATAGCATAAAAGGCCGTTCCCTCCATCACTTCCTAAGGACTAAATTGCTTTACGGGGTTTAGTTGTATCTTGTATGACATCATCAAAATACAATAGATCATGAGAACTTGGTCCATCACCGTAATAGGCGCGTTGCTTCTAATGGGCTCTTGTAGAAAAGAAGTGAAACAAGAAACAGTAACCGAACCTGAACTCAGCAGGGAAATCAGTTTTTATACTCCGGATAGCATCCAAATCTTCGGTGATTTATATGAATTGGACAAACACGGGAAAACCATTCTGCTTTTCCATCAAGGAGGGTCCAATGCACGGGGGGAATATGAACCTATCATCCCAACTTTAATTCAAAAAGGCTACAACATTTTAGCAATAGACCAACGCGTGGGCGGACAATTTTACGGGAATTACAACCGCACCCTTGCCAACATTCCCACCAATGGTTTTGGAGATGGATACGGGTATTGCGATGCCTACAACAATCTGGAAAGTGCTTTGGATTTTATTATAGACTCCGGGTTTACGGGAGATAAAATTGTTTGGGGAAGTAGTTACAGTGCTTCGCTTGGTATACATCTGGCCAACAACAGACAGCAAGATATCCGTGCGGTGTTGGCATTTTCACCGGCATCTGGTAATTCGATGAAGGATTGCCTACCAAATGCGCATTTCGAAACCATAAAAATACCACTACTACTTCTAAGACCTCCCCATGAAATGGAGCGGGAAACCTCAAAATTGCAATCGGAATTGGCCAAGACCCATGGTCATAAAACCTTTGTGCCCCAACATGGCGTGCATGGTTCTTCTATGTTAGTGGCCTCAAGAGTAGGCAGCAATGTTGACGAAACGTGGAAGGTGGTGTTCTCTTTTTTGGATACGTACCAATAAATAGTATCTTCAAAGCCAATAACCATCAAACGTAGCTTTTGCTGCCACTAACGCATACCAATAACCAATACATATGACCGCAGCCGAACTTGTGGGCAAGGTATTCTTACCCTTATCTCTTGCCATTATAATGTTGGGTATGGGAATGACTTTGGTTCCCGCCGATTTTACCCGAATCATTAAATATCCCAAGGCTATTTTGCTTGGGCTTACCAACCAATTATTGTTTTTACCCTTAATTGGATTTGCGTTGGCCATCATTTTTGAATTAAATCCGGTTACGGCCATAGGACTGATGATTCTTGCTTCCTGCCCGGGAGGGCCAACGAGTAATTTAATAACACAGGTGTGCAAGGGGAATATCGCACTGTCAGTAACTCTTACCGCCATTGCCAGTTTTGTAAGCATCTTGACCATTCCCTTTATCCTTTCCTACGCCCTGGCCTATTTTGGCAGTACTACGGATATTGCAATTAAACTACCCATAATGGATACAATCATACAGATTATGGGAATCACGGTGATCCCCATTTCAATTGGGATGTTCATACGAAGACGTAGGACGGAATTTGCTAAACGTATGGAAAGACCCATGCGGATTGCCTCAACAGTAATTTTTATTCTGGTTTTTATTGCCGTATTGGCCGCCAATTCGGAAAAACTCGTGGAAGGCATGAAAGAAGCTGGACTGGTTACCCTGATACTGAATTTAGCAACCATGGGGTTGGGATACATGACCGCCAAGTTGTTTAAATTAAATCTAAAAAACGTAATTTCCATTACAATTGAAAGTGGCATACAAAATGGCACCCTGGCCTTTGTAATTGCCACATCCATACTTAACAATATTGAAATGGGAATTCCAACTGGAGCCTATTCCATTTGGATGTTTATTACTGGGGGATTTTTGATGTGGTATTTTGGAAAAAGATCGGATGTGGATGCCAAATAACCCAAGTCGCAACTCCATTGTGGTACTAGAAAGATATCATGGGAAGCGGAGTGATTTGCGGAATTTGTAAAAATGGAAGAAAAAGAAAAACCAAGACTTTCCCGCCTAACGGCTATAATTACCCAATTACAGTCCAAAAGAATTGTAACGGCTACCTATTTAGCAGCGAAACATAATGTGAGTGTTCGAACCATATACCGGGATATCCGTACGCTGGAGAAATCCGGGATTCCTATCATAACCGAAGAAGGCAAGGGCTTTTCCATTATGGAAGGCTATCACCTCCCCCCGGTACTCTTTAGCGAGGAGGAAGCCAATGCCTTAATCACCATGGAGCAGTTGGCACGAACCAATAAAGACCAATCCCTCACCGAAAATGTGTACAGTGCCTTGGAAAAAATAAAGGCCATTTTACGCTATTCCCAAAAAGGAAATGCCGATTTATTGGCACAACGAATTTACTTTGGTACAGGACAGAAAGTGGAGAAATACAGCAACAACCTCATGCAGATACAAGCTGCCCTCATCAATTTTCAAGTCTTGGAAATAGACTATTGCTCTTCGGAAAAAAAACGAACCAAACGGACTATAGAACCCTTTGCCATCTATAGTATCAATGGTAATTTTTTGCTTATTGCCTTTTGCCGACTTCGGAATGATTTTAGGGTTTTTAGAATCGATTTTATTGAGAAACTTGTTCCCTTCAACGAAACTTTTATCCCACATAATATGACCATGCAGCAATTTTTTGAGGAATATATACAAAAGTAAAAACTACCCCTGACACACCTGTGTCACAACCCTATTTTAGTTTTGCTTCAGTATTAATTAAAACAAATTAAAAATGGAGATTACTAAAGTAGTTATTCTGTCGCTATCAGGTTTAATGTTGATTTTTGTGGGTGCGATGCGCTTAAGCAACCCCATTAAAACCTATTTAAAGAATTCTGGAATTACTTTGGATAAAGATGTAGACCTCTTAAATGAAATGAGAGGCGTAAGTGCAGTAATGCTTTTTGGTGGCATCTTGGCGGTGCTGGGAATCTTTATCCATAGTTTTACCTTCACTTCATTTGTAGTGGCCACTCTTATTTTCTTAGGTTTTGCCATAGGTAGATTCACCGGTATCGCAGTTGACGGTCAACCTAACAAGCAAATTGTCCAGGGTATATGGTTCGAGCTTGTTCTTGGGGGTATAAATCTATTTTGTTTGTTGAACTTTTTTATTTAAACTGGGTTTACCTGATTCATCAATGCCACATTGCTTTGCGAATTCAGTCTTTAGTTAAACCAGCCCATGATGAAAAAGCTTCTCCTTGCACTTTTATTGGCTTCTGTTATAATTGCTTGTAAACCTGATAACCCAGTACATGTGCAGATGCAACTATCCAACGGTTATTGGTTCAATGGCAGCGATTTTGAGGAAAAAACTGTATGGATCAAAGATGGCACCCTAAGTTTTAATGAGAAGACCGTACTAAGTGATACCATTATTGACCTAGAGGGTAAATATGTAATTCCACCTTTTGCCGAGGCGCATAACCACAATTTAGAGAGTGACTATGAATTGGAAGAACGAATTAACTCCTACTTGGACAATGGAGTGTTTTATGTGAAGCATTTGTCCTCCATAAAAAAGCGGATGGATTCCTTAATACATTTTTATAACAAACCCACCGGAATAGATGTGAGCTTGGCCCACGCCCCCTTAACCGGAACCGGAGGGCATCCGATTGCGCTAAGAAAACGATACTTGGAATATGGCTATTTTGATGGGCTTTTTAATACCCTGGAAGAAATTGAAACACACGGCTATTTTATCATTGACACTGAAGCGGATTTGGAAAGTAAGTGGCAACGGATTCTCTCATTTCAGCCAGATTTTATAAAAATCAACCTCCTGTATTCCGAAGAATTTCAAAAACGTAAAAACGACACCGCCTATTTTGGCAAAAAAGGTCTTGATCCCAAATTGGTGCCAGCAATTGTGGCCAAAGCGCATAACAGCAACCTGCGGGTCAGTGCGCATGTGGCCACATCCCATGATTTCCATGTGGCCGTTTCATCCGGGGTGGACGAGATTGCGCACCTCCCAGAAATCCATAATGGTCAACCTATTGACCCAAAGGATGCAAACTTGGCCGCTAAACAGGGAACAGTGGTAGTAACTACGGCTTCCTTGGTTACGAAAAACAAGGAAAGGGATAACTACCAAGCCTTGGTGGATAATATTAGGTCTAATCTGGAAACACTAAAACAGGCCGGAGTAATTGTAGCTGTTGGTTCAGATATGTACAACGACAATTCCGTGGAAGAGTTCCAGTTATTGCATAGTTTGGAAGTGTATAGTAACTTGGAATTGCTCAAGATGTGGTGCGAGAATTCGGCCACCACTACCCTTCCCCATAGAAAGGTGAGTTTTTTAAAAGACGGTTATGAAGCCAGTTTTTTGGTATTGGATAAAAATCCACTCGTGAATATCAAGGATGTTAATCAGTCAATCGTATTAAAAGTTAAGCAGGGTTCCATTCTGAATTAACGGTCAATTTCAGGTTAGTCCGACTTCTCAAGTGCTCGATTAAAACATAAACATGTGTTAATCTTTTTTCATATCGTATACGATATATTATTTTTAAGCTATGCTTCAGAAAATTATATTGCGCGATCAAATTGGTAGTTGGCTTCAAGAACAACTGCTAAGTGGTTCTCTACAAAACGGTGAAAAACTTTCCTTGGTAGATATTTCCAAAGACTTGGAAGTCAGTGTCACCCCAATCAGGGAAGCATTGTCCCAATTATCGCGCGCTGGTATTGTTGAGACCATACCCAATCGTGGTTTTTTTGTTCCTGCTCTCAGCGCCAAAGAAGCCCAAGATATTTATCCAGCTATCTACGCCTTGGAAAAATTAGCTCTTGAACAATCTAAACTGGATTCGGAACTTCTCATTAGACTTAAGCAAATTCAAACCAAATTTGAGAATGCGATCAGCAATGAGGAAGCTGCTCGATTTGACCTTGAATTTCATGAAATACTCATTTCAAATTATGAGAACAGGGTCACAGCAAATATTCTCCGTGACTTAAAGATTCGGGTGTTCTTTTATGAATTGGAATATATGAACTCCAAAAACCATAAAAAATCCAGTGAAACCCATTTAAAGATCATACAAGCTTTGGAAGTTGGAAATAAGTCCAAGGCCTACAGACTTCTTCAACAGAATTGGGAAACCAGTGCTGAATTTATTGAGAAACATTACGCTAAGAACTCTTCAATCCTATAAAATGAAACGACTCGGATTTCTACTCTTCGGATTCGCCTTTTTTGCATCCATAGATGCTAATTCGCAACCTCAGGCCCCAAATGAAACCTTAGACCCCAGTTTTATTTTTCATCCGGACAATCTTATGCGGAACTCAGAAGATCTTTCTGCTATTTATGGTGTAATGGCCCAATATTATGAAGGTGTTGAACTGGGGAAGGCGGAATTACTTAATACGGTTTTCCATAAGGAATGGCAGATGAGGGATACAGGGACACCCAATGAGGCTACTTTACATATAGCGGATAAAAACAATTTTGTTAATATGGTCAAAGACCATGGCCCCTACCATGGTTATGCCAGCGAAAGAGTATTTGCTCATGTGGGGATGGCCAATGACAACTTGGCCTTTGTACGAATCAATAAGGCCCCTAGCAGAAGTTCTACTTGTTTTTATTTGTACAAACTGGATGAAGGATGGATCATCATGGACAAATTGTGGGTACCAGTAAGGGAAGCGGCCAACCTTTCTCCTACTTCGGAGTCCTATCATGCTGTGGAAATGCTTCTTCATGCTTATTTTAAAGCGCTTTCCATTGCGGACACCCAAGTTCTTTCAGAGATTCTACATCCAGAATGGGATTCCATAACGATTGACACTGAAGGGAAATTGACCATTGTTTCCAAAGAAGGGCTACTTCAAAATCCCAAAACCGAGCATATAGATTTCACCCAATTGTTGTCCATAGATTTGTACCACGACAAACTGGCTATTGTCCGAATCGACATTCCTTCACAAAACAGTACTTCTTTTATTACCATTTTTAAACTCGATGGTATTTGGAAAATCACCAATGAACGTAGGGCAACAAATTAATCCATCCGCCCTCTTTATTTTAAGTTCCTGACACCTATCGTATCTTTGCATTGTGGAAGACAATAAAAAACTAATCCTATTCGATGGGGTCTGCAACCTCTGTAACGGAGCCGTCCAATTTATTATCAAAAGGGATAAAAAAGATGTTTTCCGCTATGCAGCCCTGCAAAGCGAAATTGGGGAAAAACTTATTGCTGAACGCGGCATTAATACGTCCAAAGTGGATTCCATCATTTTAATAGAACCTGGTATTGCCTATTTTGTAAAATCGGATGCGGCGCTGCGTATCGTACAGGAATTTGGCGGGCTTTGGAAAGGTTTGGTAATCTTTAGCTGGGTTCCTAGAATTATTCGTGATGCTATCTATAACCTAGTAGCCAAAAACCGATACCGTTGGTTTGGTCGCAAGGACGCCTGCATGATTCCAACCCCAGAACTACAGGCCAAGTTTTTGGGATAACCCCATACGCTATTTTTCCAAGTGTTCTTTTCGTAGATGGTTAAAAGATTCTGTAACTCATCTAATAAAGTTTGTTGCTAACTACGTCCGAAGTTTTACATACCAAGCTATTTAAGTATTTTAGTTCTAAACCAATCTAAATCAACCAGAACTTAAAAATGAAAAATCTCTTTTATCCATCACTTGTCCTTATTTTCTTCTTACTTGGATGTGCCAACGGAACAAAAAATCCAAAAAAAGAAACTGCCGCCTCCCCTGTGGTAGCTCCATTTTCAACGGAGGATTCCCTATCCATAAATGACTGGTGGAATAGGAAGCCCAATGAAATTATTGACCTTAAAGTGAAAAGAGAGGATGTTGTGGCATTTGGAATTTACACCATGCACAACAAAATCCTTAAACTTACCGCGCAGTTGTTTCCCCTTTATCCGGATGAAACCAGAGAGGTTCGGCTGGAAATCCAAAAAGATGGCGAGTGGCAAGAAATTCAAATACAAAATATCAACGATATTGGCTGGTCCGCCTTATTCCGTTTGGATAATTGGGATGATAGCAAAGACACACCTTATAGAATTTTACATGGAGAAAAAGCTTCTTTTCAAGGTCTGATCAGAAAAGACCCTAAGGACAAAAATGAAATTGTTTTGGCTGCCCTTTCCTGTAACAGTAATCAAGACAGAGGAGACAGAAACAACTATGTGCGGAATATAAATCACCAAAATCCAGATCTCGTATTTTTTGCAGGTGACCAATCCTATGATCACATCCAACACACCGCGGCCTGGTTAAAATTTGGAATTCAGTTTAGGGATGTATTCAGGAATCGCCCCTGTATTACCATACCGGATGATCATGATATTGGTCAGGGAAACATTTGGGGGGAATATGGCAAAAAAGCATCTTCGGATGCCGGCAATGATGGGGGATACTTTTATCATCCTGAATACGTAAAAATGGTTGAGAGATGCCAAACGGGACATTTGCCCGACCCCTATGACCCTACTCCAATAAAACAAGGCATTGGTGTTTACTACACCAATCTAATTTTGGGAGGAGTGGACTTTGCTATCATTGAGGATAGAAAGTTTAAATCCGGTCCAAAAGGTAAAATTCCCCAAATGGGACCAAGACCTGACCATGTGAATAACCCTAATTATGACCCCCAGAGCATAAATTTGGAGGGATTAGAGTTGTTGGGAGGTCGACAACTACAATTCTTGACCAATTGGGGGATGGAAAGTGAGGGTACAATGAAAGTGGTATTATCCCAGACCGGATTTTGCGGTGGAGCACATATCCATGGAAATCCTGATAACCGTCTTCATGCTGATTTGGATTCGAATGGATGGCCGCAAGATGGTAGAAATAGAGCGCTAAGGGCCATTAAAGATGCCAATGCGGTTCATATAGCAGGAGATCAACATCTGGCAACGGTCATACATCATGGTATTGACGAATTTGAGGATGGTCCCTGGGCTTTTGTAGTCCCTGCTATTGTAAACAATTATTACAGCAGATGGTGGTGGCCAAAGGATGAAAAGGCAGGGGAAAACTCAAATGGCGTGTTGCCGTGGAATGGAAGATACCTGGATGGATTTCACAATAAGATTACCATGTTTGCCTATGTCAACCCAGAAAGTCCTTCCAATGGTGCAGGGTACGGTCTCATCAGATTCAACAAGGATGAAAACAATGTCGTGTTTGAATGCTGGCCACGGGAAGTTGATGTAACTATGGATGGAGCTACACAATTTACCGGATTTCCAATTGAAGTTACGCTTGGGGAGTAGTCCTTGGCTTGAATGTAACATCAATTAATAAGACCTTCTAGCCTATTCCATATTTAAAACACCGTACAATACTGATTTAGGATTGGAATGGGTGTTGTCTCAGTCTACCAAATTTTAGAATGCAACTCGCCTGTACTATCCGAGAAACTTTCAGATTCGATGCCCAAGGTATTTAACATGCTTACAAAGAGATTGGACATGGGTTCCTCACCAAATTTCTCGTACGACCCATGCTTTAAGCCCATATTGGCTCCTCCGGCCAAGACCAAGGGGTAGTTTACGGCATTGTGGGTTGTGCTGCACGCACTTCCATAAAGAATCATGGTATTATCCAATAGGGAACCATGCTCGTCATGGGTGTTTTTCATTCGATCAAGGAAGTAGGCAAACTGTTTGGATAACCACTGATCATAGCGGCCCCACTCTTCCCAATGTCCGGTAGCAAGGTCATGACTTATAGTGTGGTGCCCTTTGCTTAGGCCCAAAGCCAATTTTGGGAAGTTTTCTCCCAAACCAAGCCCATCTTCACGGGCCATCATATAGGTCATAACACGGGTCAAATCCACTTCCATGCCCAAGACCATAAGATCAAAGGTGGTTTTGATATAAGCCTCTGGATCTACTTTCACATCAGCGTTGAAATTGATATGACCAGTATCGAAATCCTTCATGGGTATATCCAACCACTGTTCGTTGCGCTTCACCTGCTCCTCAACCGTGCTCAAGGAATGCATGTATTCGTCCATTTTGGTCTGGTCATGCTTACCAAGCCGTCTATGCAATCGCTTACTATCCTCTAAAATCAAGTCAACGATTTTCTTGTCTTGTTGAATACTCTTTCTTCGGGCCTGGGTAGTTGCGCCGCCGCCAGGGGCAAAATAGCGCTCAAAGATTTCGCGGTGACGGTGCTCTGAAGGGATAGGTTTTCCAGACAGATCAAAAGATAACGTAGAAACCCTTGATTTGTATCCAATTCCACCATCTGTGGAAAGGGCCAAATAAGGATACCGTGTATGCTTACTAAATTTCTGGGCCACCAATTGATCCACGGAAATACTGTTCATGTATTCGCTTCCGCGTACATCACCCCCTGTCAGCCAGGTATCTCCAGCTAAATGACCGAGCAACGCCCTACTTCGTGGATGGCTCAATCCGCCAAGTATTGACATGTTTTCTCGGTGACCTGCCAAGGGCATCAGCGACTGTGTAACCTTATAATCTACTCCTTCTCCCATTGGGAACCAGCTCCATTTCTTATGATAGGAACTCTCTACCGGAGGTAGTCCCACGCCATTGGGAAAATACACAAAGCACAACCTCTTCATGGCTTCACTGCTGGTGTTGGTAGTTTTCATCATACTTCCCATCCCCATGGCTTCCATGTAGGGAATCATGCAACTAACACCCAATCCTTTGAGAAATGTTCTTCGATCTAAATGCCAAGATTTTCGAGCCATAATCTAGTCTTTAAAAATCACCAATAAACGATTTACTTGTTATAATATGTTCAAATACCGATTGAAACCGATATCCGTCTTCACGCACGGCACTTACAATCGATTCAATTTCAGGTTCGTCCACAAAGGTCACATCACGTCCTACCGCATAGGAGAACAGGTGTTTTACCAAGGAACGTGTAAAGTCGTCTATTTTCTCATTTAAAATATACGCTTTTATTTCGTCAATTCCATCAACTACCTTACCATCAGGTAGTTCTGTTTTTACATCTATGGGATTTCCGTTGTTGGAAATTGTTTGAAAAAGTCCTACCGCATTGTAGTTTTCGAATACAATTCCAAAAGGATCAATCTTCTGATGGCAATCCATGCAGGACACCTTGTTTCGATGCAGGAACAACTGTTCCTTTAAAGTCATTTTTTCAAAACCAGGGGTCTCGGGGTCTAGTTCCGGTACATTTGGTGGTGGGTCTGGCGGCCTGTCCCCTAATATTCGAGAGCGAAGCCAAACTGCCCTTTTAATAGGATGCGCTTGCGTTCCATCCGAATGTCCACTTAAAAAAGAACCTTGGGAAAGCAACCCCCCCCTTTTGGAATTGGGAGGTAAACTGACAGGTCTAAAATGGTTTCCCTTTACTCCTTCTATCCCATAAAACTCAGCCAAATTCTGGTTCAGCATGGCAAAGTCTGATTCTATTAGGTTACCAATGTACATGTTGCAATTGAGCACATGATGTACAAAATGATAAGTCTCCTCAGACATATCCCGTTTTACAAATCGGCTAAAAGCTTCATATTCGTTCACGTTGGTGCTCATGGTTTCATGGCGATCCAGTCGCAGCCATTCTTTGGAAAAATTTCGCACCATTTCCCAGATTTTGTCGTCCTGCAACATTCGCCGCACCTGCTTTTTCAACTCCTTCTTTTTATGGAGCCTGCCCCTGTCTGCCAGTGCCAACAATTCTTGGTCTGGTGGGGAATCCCATAGGAAATAGGACAAGCGGGAAGCCAAGAAGAATTCACGCTCATCATCAGAAGTGCCTTTTTCAGGTTCCGCCAAATAGATGAAGTTGGGGGAACAGAGTATGGCAACCAACACCTCCTTAACTCCATCTTCATAACGATCATAGTCTTCCTTGATAGCTCTCCAAAATTCCATATACGTTTCCACTTCTCCTTTTACCAAGGGTTTTCTGAATGCCTTCTCCATAAAGCTGGAAAGTACTTGCGAGGTGTACTTTTCCTTATCAGCTTTATCCAGGGAATCAAAAAATATGTCCGAATGACTTTTTGGAGGCCAAACCGGATGGTAGGGGGCTTCAAACTCAATTTCGTGAACTAAAAGCGGTGGCCCCGAATCACGATTGTCCTTCACCAGGTAATCATTCCAAACCCCCATCCCCATGATATTGGCCAAAATTTCGGTTTCCAAAGTATCAATCACCGGAATAGGAAGATCTTCCAATCTGCCCTTAAAAATATATTGTCTTGGTTGGTCTGCGTTAATAACGTTTCTGAAATCATCAAAATTCTTGTAGTCAATGCCATCATCGGTACGTGTTCCCGCAAACACCCGCATTATTGGGGCAGCTAAATCGTACTTCCGTTTGCTCTCTTCTTCTTCACTATCCAATTGGAGGGACACAGGATGATCATCCGGATAAGGGGTGATAATTAGTTTTCCAAAACCTACAAAAAATCGTCCCCCTATCTCCAAGTTGTGTTTTCCTTCTTCCAGATATGCCAAGGTCAATGGGGTTACCATGTCCATTTGACCATCTTCAGGTTTTACCAAGTGCAGTCGTTCCTGCAAACGAAACTGGTCCAATCTAAGCCCTATGGAAGGCATTCCATCTTGAGCGGCATAAGGATGGGTAAAGTCGATTTGGTAATAGCCCGTTTTTGGGGCGACAAAGGTGGTTCTGGCAAAACTATAATTGGTCAAATCCTCTGAGACCAAATATTTTCCCTTTTTGATTAGGTTTCTCTTATCCTTAAATGCCCTATCACCCAAGGTTATAGTGCTCTCCATAGGTTCTGCTGGAACAGCTGTGCGGAGACTGATCAATCCCTCTTTTTTAACATGTTCCTGATACCCTTTGGAGGCTTTCACCCGAAATTCAAAATCCCCATCCATGGGAAAATAGTCCTTGACCAAAAGCTTCAAATTGGGTGAAGGGCCCTGCCATGATTTTGGGCTTACTTCTTTATGCGGTAATGCAGAATAAAGGATCACACCATCTTCCACTACCTCGTAGCGGTCTGCATGGGAACCACGCATCCCTACCCCAACATTCTTTTTGACTTCTGTAATGTACGCTTCCTCAACACTGTCTTTAGGCTGAATGGGCAAACCGTTTCCATCCAAAATATCAACAATGAAATCGTCCGAATTGATGGGTGCACTTTGGTATCCTCCAATCATTGCTGCGGGCAACTCTTCTCCTATGCCTTTTCCAAACTTAATCCGATAATAGGTAGCGGATGGCTTTTCCGTTGTAACAATGGCCTTGTCAAGGGCCTCTCGTGCAATTTTTTTGTAGTATTCTATATGTAGGGGTGAAGTTTGCAGTTCATGCCCGTTATTACTGAATCCCATCTCGGATTTTTCATCATCTGGCAACACATCCCCAAAATCCACCGAAACTTTCAATAACTCATTGAGTGAATTGGTATATTGTTTTTTGGTCAATCTGCGGATTACAGCTGCCTGACTTGATTTTTTGATCTTAATGGCATTCTGCACCGAAGCGGTAATCCAATCCACCAACATACGGCGTTCTTCATCCGTAAGTTGCTCCTCATCCTCTGGGGGCATTTCTCCACTATTGATCATGTCCAGCATACCCCGCCATGTTGCTGCATCCGGTCCTTTGATTAAATCTGGATTGATGCTGTCCAACCGCAAACCAGCTTTTTGTTCTTCTGGACCATGGCATTGTACGCAATACTTTTCGATTACCGGGTGGAGATCCCGTCCGAAATCGTAGGTACTAAGTGTTTTGTCCACCTTAGAATTATTCATGGCCACCAAGCCCTTTAGGGCATAGGGATCATCACCAAAAAATGTACGTACTTCTTGCGGAAGACTTTTGGTCAAATAATCAGAGCCGTGTGTCAGGGAACCTCCATAATGGCCTGCAACACTAAGCAGTATTACATTTATAAACAGGGTCCATTGGTATATGGAATACTTGCCTATTTTATTGGGCAAATTCCTCTTGTGAAGTACATACAGCCAAATACTTAACACTGCAGTTGCCACCCCAAACCATTTGTGAAGTGTGAAAACATCACTACCATAGCTTCCTGTTCCAGCTAACAAAGTTCCGGCCAACACAGCAGGTATTGCAGTGATAACAATGAACTTTAGCACCACTCCACGAATGTGGCCCATATGGGATTTGGGAACAATTATTTCAAGGATAAAAAGACACAGTAGGGCCCCTATGGGTATATGCACAATCAATGGGTGGAATTTTCCAAAAAAGTCCAACAGCCAATGGGCATCTCCTTTGAAGGGTAACAATGGTATTGCAATAAGAATTACAGATAATAATACAGCCTTAAAGACCAAATTATTGTCTTTCATGTAATAGCTAGCTTAGAGGTTTGTCCAAAAATTTTTAATCCATTAGCATCCGAATGATGCAACATGAAGACAAATCTAATCCATCAAAGTACTAGGATTCTCCTAAAAATTTGCTTTTTTCGATACTTTAATTGCACTATTTTGCCAAATAGCCATAGTTTTAACAAAAAAATACGGTTTAAGAGGTCGCTTGATAGAAGCTGTTTTGAAGTGCATTGATGCCTTCCCCAGATTATTTTAAGTTATTCAAAATAAAATCCAAAGTGGGATTGGTATTCAGTTTTTGCTGAAAGGATATGCTTTTGTGCGAAATGGGTTGGGCCAACCCCAAAGTCCTCAGATACCTGATCATCTCCTCATCCTCCAAGGCTACCTTTCCGGAAAGCAAAATATCCAGACTCTCTTCCTTTTGATATCGTTTGTATATTTTCCGAAGCCCACTTAAATACAATCGATCTTTAGTGAAACCTCCTCCCCTATGTGCCCGCAAGGTAATTCCAAAAGCTTCGTCCCTGTTAAGTTTGTATTGCCCATGAATCAAATCGAAAGTATCTGCAAATGAATAACCCTTAATCAAACTATCCGCCGCCAAAACCCGATATGACAATTCCTTCAGTCGTTTTAGGGTCAACGCCCCGCCCATATATTCACTAAACACCGCCAAGCCCTCTTGTGTTTCCACATTCTTGGGAAGACCATTGGAGAAAATCTTTAAGTGCTGCAACAGTCCATTAAAGGTTGTGACCAAATGCACTCCAATCTCATGGTTAGATAATGTAAGCAGTTGATTTTTACTGAATTTGATGTTCTTCCGAATCAAAAGGGATTGGGAGCTATTACTGACCATGGCCTCAGCGGCTATATGGGTAGAAAATTTAATGTTTAGCGGAAAACTATATTGGTGCGAAAACTCTTCAAAATACGCCCTTGCCTCCCCAGCAGTATATACTTTCTCCATATCCGAAGAGGTGGGTTCATCTTCATAGTGCAGTATATACCTTGCATTCTGAACATCTCTTTCGGTGGGAGTTCCGTAGACCCGCAAGGAATTGTAATAGAACTTTTTGTTTTTCCCGATGGTCTCAATGCATTGGATCATGTTGGAATAGTGATAGATCACCTCCTGATACAATTGTCTGATCCGCTCATCCTTGATTCGCTCCAACCGCTGCGAAAAGAACAATCGGTGCAACTTATAGGGGTCAAACTTTAATTTGGGATACTTAAAATTGGGATTGGATGTGAACTTGGAAGCAAAAAAACGTTGTTTTTCCTTTTCAATGTTCAAAGGATTGATATAGCTCAAAAGCTCTATCCTGCGTACCAAACGATCAAGGTTTGCATCAATTTCGAAAAGATTGCTGTACTCTTTTTCCAGTTGTTTTATTTCCTGCGCCCCAATCATAAAGAGTCTTTTTCAAATTCTTCAACCAGTTCCGGTATTAAAACCTTAAGCTGATTTTCTACCGATCGTACCACCTCCGGAAAAATAATCCCGGTGAGTTCGTCACCATAAATTTTGGAGATTTCGGTCGCCAAAACTAAGGTATTTTCGAAGTTTTGGGTGATATATTTTAAAAAATGCCCATTTCCATAAAATGTATCATTGATTTTGGCAGTGGTTTGGATGCCATTGGGCAACTGCATGGATTCCAACTTGGCCCTCCAACTTTCCACAAGGGAGCCATACCTTTCCATATCAATATTAGAAGTCCCCAAATTCCAAACGGGCACTTCCCTATCCCAACGTTTCCAGTTGTAGCTATGCATATCAAAAACTATAACGTCCCGGAACTCTTTCTCCAATTTGCCTATTAACGCATGGACAACTCGATAGAAATTGTGGTGCTTTGCAAAGCTTTTCTCCTTTTCCTCTTTGGGTAGTTCCTCTTTCCATAGCTGTTTGCCCCAGGCCGTATCAAAAATTGCGGTTTCCGGAGGGCGATTTAGGTCGTATTCAAAGCGGCTATCACAGCCAGCAATAACGATAGGAAAAGTCCGTACCATTTCTCTGGTACAAGGATCCTCCTCATACCATCGTTCATATTCGGTATGCAAGCAATTATCCCAAAGCGACTGTCTAAATTGATGCCCATCGTGTACGGCACCACAAACAAAGGGGGCGTATTTGTCAATTTTTATAGTAAAGGAATAATCTTGGGCTACAGCTTCAAAACATGCACCTCCTTCAATTAAAAGTATAATATCATCAACGGTCCGCCTATGCATTTTCAACCTCGCTTCGTAATCTTGACCTTCTGTCAAAAGCTTGGAGCTTATCCAAAACCTTACTTTCCACAAAATCAATGACCTTGCACTGTATCTTGGTTTTGTACACCTTGTTCATATAGGTTATACCGCCTGGAGACATCACATTGACTTCCACCAATTTACCGCCAATCACATCAATGCCCACAAAATAAAGTCCATCATTGACCAGTTTTGGACCAATCTGTTTGCACAAGGCTTTTTCTTGTTTGGTCAAGGTATGCTTGGACACTGAACCTCCGGCAGAAACATTGGAGCGGTGGTCATCCGATCCCGGAATGCGACGCATGGCACCAATAGGTTCCCCATTCAAAATCAAAACTCTAACATCCCCTTGATCTGCTCCTTCAATATATTCTTGTAGAATTACATAGTTGGAAGTGCCATCGGAGTTGGTCACATAAAAATCCAAAAGAGACTTGATGTTGGACATTGCCGATTTTTCAATCAAAATGACTCCCGACCCGCCAAAGCCATTCAGTGGTTTCAAAATCATTTTGTCTGCCGATGACTCTTTGATCTGTTGAACTAGATACCGCTTGTTTTTGGAGACATGGGTAGCTGGAATAATATTACTATGGCTATCGCCAAAGGCTGCGGTATATAATTTGTTATTGGCCTCGCGAAGTCCTTGGAGCGAATTCATAATAAATACATCGTCCTTAACCGAATCCAGAAAGTTTAGCATTAAGGGATCCAAAGGCGGATTTGCGCGCATAAAAATCACATCAAACCCGGCCAAGGGAAGCATTTCTTCTCGAATAGAAGCCTGTTTGTAAAACGTCTTCAGATTACTGGACACTTTATCCATTCGATTAATTACTGTACAAAAAGCACTGGTAACGCTATTTCGGATAGTTAGGTTGGCAGGCGTACAGAGTGCGACCCCATGTTTCCGTTTTACACATTCGTGGATGAGGGCCAAACTAGTGTCGTTTTCCGGGTCAATCTCATCCCAAGGATACATTAAAAAACAGATATTCATAGCACCTTATTTTGACAGTTATCTTACTTCATCCAAGTGGTCATCCCATTCTTTTACATTGGGCTTGCCCAGTTTTCCAACAGATTTGGCCACCACCATAGATACAGTAGCATCGCCAGTAACATTGACCACGGTACGGCACATATCCAAAGGTCTATCCACCGCAAAAATCAAGGCCAAACCGATAGCCAGTTTGTCAGCAGGGAACCCAATCGATTCCAAAACGATGACCAACATGACCATTCCGGCACCTGGCACCGCAGCGGAACCAATGGAAGCCAACAAGGCGGTAAGCACAATGGTCAATTGATCTCCAAAAGTTAAATCAAACCCTAAAGCTTGTGAGATAAAAACAGCCGCTACGCCCTGATATAAACTGGTTCCATCCATATTGATAGTAGCACCAACCGGGAGCACAAAACTGGATACTTCCTTGTCCACTCCAATATGCTCCTCTACTCTTTCCATGGTAACCGGTAAAGTCGCAGCGCTGGAACTCGTAGAAAAGGCCAATAGTTGCGCTGGGCTTATTTCTTTTAAGAACCAAAATGGATTCTTTTTGGTGAAGGTGGACACCACAATAGAGTAGAAAACGATCATAAGAAGTAACCCCCCAACAACAACACCGGCATACTTAAGAAGCGCCAGCAATAAGTCTGGATCACTTGAGGAAACCACCACTCCAGCTAGAAGCGCAAAAACAGCATACGGAGCTGTAAGCATGATCAAATCCACCATTTTTAGTACGACATCGTTCAGGGAATCAAAAAAGTCTTTTAGTGGTTTGGCCCTTTGTTCCCCTATTAGTAGCATGGAAATACCCAAAAAGATGGTAAAAAAGATGACCTGAAGCATCAATCCATTTTCACTCATTGCCTTTAAGGCATTGTCCGGCACCATATCCACCAAAAACTGCAACGGGCCACTGTCCTTTTGTCTGGTTGCTTCTTCAATTTTGGAAGTCACTCCTGCATCACTCGCATAGGTTTCTGTGAGTTTGGCGACTGTTTCATCTGCTATGCCATTTCCCGGTTGCAGCACATTGACCAGCAATAATCCTATCGTAATGGCCACAACCGTTGTCATAATGTAAATTCCTATGGTTCGCAAGCCAATATTTCTAAATTTTGAGATGTCTTTCAGGTCTGAAATTCCTTTGACCAAGGATGCAATAATGAGGGGTATTGCAATGAGTTTAAGCAATTTTACAAAAATGGTTCCCAGCGGTTGGATCCAATCGGTTACAAAGTCTTTACCCCAATCCAACCCGGTCATGACAAATCCAAATACTATTCCCAAAAGCATTCCAATAAGGATCTGCCAATGCAGTTCTAGTTTACGCATACGTATGTTTTAGGAAAGTAAGATACTATTTTGGCGGGAATTGCCCTAACCCCAAAATTAGATTTTATTGGAACGGGCCAAAAGCGTATAATCAGCCAAAACCAACGCAGCCATGGCTTCAACTATGGGCACTGCACGTGGGACAACACAAGGGTCGTGCCTCCCTTTGCCTTGCGTAGTGACTTTTTCTCCTTCTTTGTTGATGGTTTCATAGGCTTGAAGTACCGTTGCAACAGGCTTGAATGCAACATTGAAGTAGATATCCATACCATTGCTGATCCCACCTTGGACACCACCGCTGCGATTGGTTGCCGTGGTACCATCAGAATTGAAAGCATCGTTATGTTGACTTCCTTTCATTTTTACGCCTTCAAAACCACTACCGTATTCAAAACCCTTTACCGCATTAATGGACAGCATAGCCGCTCCCAAAGTGGCATGCAATTTATCAAATACCGGTTCTCCCAAACCAATAGGTACATTTTGGATGACACAGCTCACTATTCCACCTATGGTATCGCCCTCTTTTTTGATGGATTTGATGTATTCCTCCATCTTTTTGGCCATTTCAGTGTCTGGACAGCGCACTGGATTGGAGTCGATTTTGGATAAATTCAATGTTTTATAATCCTTTTCCAAGGTCATTTCACCCACTTGGGAAACATAGGCGTTTATTTTGATTCCATTTAATAGCTGCTTGGCAATGGCACCGGCCACCACCCTACTTGCAGTTTCCCTGGCGGAGCTCCTACCACCTCCCCTATAATCCCGAAAACCATATTTTTTGTCATACACATAATCGGCATGGGATGGCCTATAGGAATCCTTGATATGGGAATAGTCCTTCGATTTTTGGTTGGTGTTATGGATGGCAAAACCTATGGGAGTTCCTGTTGTCTTTCCTTCAAAAATTCCAGAATAAAACTCAACGGTATCCGGCTCTTTGCGTTGGGTGACAATGGCCGATTGGCCAGGCTTTCTGCGATCAAGCTCACTTTGGATTTGTTCCAAATCCAAGGTAATCCCCGCAGGACAGCCATCAATTACCCCACCAAGCGCCTTGCCGTGCGATTCACCGAAAGTTGTAAGTCTAAAAAGTTGCCCGAAGCTATTACCTGCCATCTATCCTAAAAATCTAAAAGCTTCAAAGGTAGCTGTTATTCCGCTTAATCAAAAACAGCTTAGCCAGTTAACCTATATGTAACAGATAGGGATGCTTATTCATGTTTTCTTAACGAAATACTCATAAATTCTTGATTTAGAATTGATTTTCAGTTTATTCCCACAAACTTAATTTGCACTTAAACCTCCACCGCATTGAAAAAAAGGAAGATTGAACTCGCAGTGATATCGGATGTGCACCTTGGCACTTATGGTTGCCATGCCGATGAACTTATCACCTACCTCAACAGTATCCAACCCAAAAAGCTAGTCTTAAATGGGGACATCATAGATATCTGGCAGTTTAGCAAGCGCTATTTTCCAGCCTCGCATTTAAAAGTTCTAAAAAAGCTTATTGGCATGGCGTCCAAGGGAGTGGAAGTTTTCTATATCACTGGAAATCATGATGAAATGCTCCGTAAGTTCAGTGATACTTCAATGGGGAATTTTAAAATCACGAACAAGCTGGTATTGAATCTGGATGGCAAAAAGGCCTGGATTTTCCACGGTGATGTTTTCGATATGTCTATCCAAAACGCTAAATGGCTTGCCAAATTGGGCGGCTACGGATACGATTTGCTGATATTGATCAATAGTTTTGTCAATTGGTGCCTGGCCAAAATGGGCCGTGAGAAGTATTCCCTGTCCAAACGCATCAAAAATGGAGTAAAAAGTGCTGTAAAATACATCAACAATTTTGAGCGGACTGCTGCGGACTTGGCTATAGAGAACCATTACGACTATGTAATTTGCGGACACATCCACCAACCCAAAAAGGAACGCTACGAAAACAAATATGGTAGCTGTGTCTATCTCAACTCAGGGGATTGGGTGGAAAATCTGACCGCGCTTGAATACTCCTTCAAAAGGTGGCGGATTTACCATTATAGCCATGACCGTCTTTCTCCTTTCTTTGTAGATGAAGATTTGAAGGACATGGACATGAATGAGCTCATTGCTTCCATCACAGATCAGAGTGTTGATGCTGAGATTTCAGAACTGGACGATAATCCTGAAATCACGGAAGTTCCTGAAAAAGCCAAGGATTTAGACGATCAGGGCCTTGCGCAGGAGTGAAACTGGATGTTCTGCATCCCTATCTGTCCCATCCTTTATTTGATGTCTGCAACTGGTACCGTTGGCGGCAATCAGAGTATCTTTTTCACTTTTTCGGATTGAGGGGAACAACTTTAACTCCCCCACTTGCATGCTGGTTTTGTAATGCTCTTTCTCGTACCCAAAGGAACCCGCCATACCACAACAACCGGATGGGATTATGGTAACCTCGTAGTTTTTGGGGAGATTCAGGATATCAAATGTCACTTTTTGGTTGGAAAGTGCTTTTTGGTGACAGTGACTATGAATTTTGACCTTCTTTTTTTCCAGGGTAAAACTATCGGCTGTAA
This sequence comes from Flagellimonas algicola, assembly GCF_005937185.1. GTDB lineage: Bacteria > Bacteroidota > Bacteroidia > Flavobacteriales > Flavobacteriaceae > Flagellimonas > Flagellimonas algicola. Next base: position 816,147 of record NZ_VCNI01000001.1, read on the forward strand.
CAACCCCGTTTTCAATTTCCGAAGCCAGGAACTCCTCAATTAAAAAGGAATTGGATGCCAGTTTTTCTAGAAGCTCTTTACGAGGGCTCAGGCGCTTGTACTCATCCCTGAACGATAAAATGGCAGAGGGCTCCAAACCTACCATGGGGATATTTTCCTCAACCATTGGTTCCAATTCCTCCAGGTTCTTGGTAGCCAATTTTTTTGCTTGCTTTAGGAAACCCTTGGACAAATAGGTCCTCCCACTTTCCGCATAATGCAGCTGTACGTCGTAACCCAGTTTGCACAATAACTCAATAGCGTCCTGCCCCACCTCAACATCCAAGTATCTGGTAAACTCATCCAAGTACAGCACCACCTTTTTCCCATTCTTGTCCTGAACTTCCTTAAATTTATTGAGATGGCCATTAAAATTGACTTTATGCACGGGTGGAAAGCTTCGTTCCTTGGCCACTCCAGTGACCGATTTTAACAATCCTCCCAATATTTTGGATTTATAGACTGCGTTAGTGAGACCAGGAAAGGTGCTACCCAAAGCGGTTAATTTGGTATTGTATGCAAAGAGTTTGCTGCGGAAGGAATACCCATTATTTTCCTGATATTGATATAAGAACTCCGCCTTTAAAGCTGCTACATCCACATTACTGGGACATTCGCTTGCACAAGCCTTGCAACTCAAGCACAGGTCAAACACCTCCTTCAGCTCCTGATGGTCAAAACGATTGGGTTTGTTGGAATGGGTCAAAAATTCCCGAAGGGTATTGGCCCGCCCCCTGGTGGTGTCCTTTTCATTTTTGGTAGCGTGGTAGCTTGGGCACATGCCACCCTTCATCTCGTGACTCTTCCTACAATCCCCGCTTCCGTTGCATTTTTCGGCTGCTTTCAATATCCCTTCGCTATCCGAAAAATCCATTAAGGTATCCACTTCCGGTTCTTCACGATTCACTTCATACCGAAGGGATTCATCCATAGGGAATGCATCCACAATCTTTCCGGGATTGAAAATGTTATTCGGGTCAAAGGTGGACTTCAAGCGTTTCAGCAGTTCATAGTTCGCATCGCCGATCATCATAGGAATAAATTCGGCCCTCACGATTCCATCCCCATGTTCTCCGCTAAAGCTTCCCTTATACTTTTTGGTCAGGTGGGCCACATCCGTAGTAATGGACCGAAACAACTTGACATCCTCAGATTTCTTTAGGTTCAATATGGGTCTAAGGTGCAGTTCCCCGGCTCCAGCATGGGCGTAATACACAGCCTCCTGCCCATAACCCTTCATGATATCCGTAAACTCCCCAATAAAATCTTTTAGGTCGTCCAGTGCCACAGCGGTATCCTCAATACAGGCAACAGCCTTTCTGTCCCCTACCATGTTTCCCAATAGGCCTAGTCCCGCTTTTCTAAGTTCAATGGCCTTGGCAATATCATCTCCTTTTAGCACAGGACTGGCATAGCTCAATCCCGATTCCGCTATGGTTTGTAGCAGCGCATCCAATTGCTGTTGCAATTCTTTTTCAGAATTTGCTTTGATTTCCAACATCAAAATTCCGGCCGGATCACCATCCACAAAAAAGCGATTGGCCAATTGCGCGCGATTGTTTTTGGTACAATCCAAAATTACCTTGTCCATCATCTCACAAAGATGCAGGCTATGCTGCATCACCGGGGCAACATCGGCCAAGCAATCTTCCAAGGTATGGTAATGTGTGGCTACCATGGCCGCAAAAGGCGGTGGTAGGTCATCCAATTGCAAGGTCACTTCCGTAGTGAACGCCAAGGTCCCCTCACTTCCGGAGAGTAGTTTGCTCAGATTAAAATCTTCTGAACCCGATCCAAAAAGGTTGTTGTTCAAAAGCTCATCCACTGCGTATCCTGTATTTCTTCTATGGATACTTGGATGAGGAAACTCGTTTCTGATGCGCTCCTGATTTTCAACATTACCGAGTTCAGTATCCAAGAATGCGTAGATTTCACCTTCTTTGGATTGTTCTTGTTTCTTTTGGAGGAATTCGTCCTTACCCAAGGATGAAACAGAAACCTCACTGCCATCTGCCAACAAACATTGCATGGCAACTACTTTGTCTCTGGTAACTCCGTATTGAATGGAAGTGGTACCTGACGAATTGTTCCCTACCATGCCCCCGATCATACAGCGGTTGGATGTTGAAGTATTGGGGCCAAAAAAAAGTCCAAATGGTTTTAAGTAGAGATTCAGTTCGTCCCTAACCACCCCAGGTTGTACCCTGACTTGCTTTTTATCCTGATCAAGATGAACGATTTGGGTAAAGTGCTTGGAAACATCCAAAACGATTCCGTCCCCAACACATTGACCTGCAAGAGAGGTGCCAGCAGTCCTGGGAATCAAACCCACCTTGTGATCGTTGGCAAAAGCAATTAAAACCTGGATGTCTTTGGTGGTTTTTGGATAGGCTACCGCCAAGGGTAATTTCCGGTAAACCGATGCGTCGGTGGCATAAAGTGCCCTGCTTAAACCATCAATTTGAAGTTCCCCTTCCAGTTGTTTGGCCAGGGTTGTGAATAAAGATTTTTCCAATCTGGAACAATTTTTGGTCTTCTACTCAGTTTTAATGTCAAAAAGAAGTACAAAACTATCTTTAATTTTTAACTAAACGAGAAACTTATGAGGATTACCACATTATTTATCGGACTTTTTGCGTTTGCAACGACCATGGTCAGTGCACAAGACATTTCTGAGCATGCCCTAGGATTGCGTTTGGGTGACAGCGATGGATTTGGAGCCGAAATTTCGTATCAAAAATCGATAGCTAGATATAATCGTGTAGAATTTAACTTGGGTTGGAGGGACAGCCGAGCCTTTGATGCCTTTAAATTATCCGGAGTTTACCAATGGGTACACCAATTGGATGGAAATTTTAACTGGTACTACGGAGTTGGTGGCGGATTGGGCAGTGTTGATTTCGATGCCGTCCCAGGTGGAGATGACAATGATGGGCTTTTTGTATTTGCAGCCGGAGATATAGGCGTGGAATACAATTTTGACATCCCACTGCTGCTTTCCTTGGATTTTAGACCTGAAATTGGCCTTATTGGCTACGATGGTTTTGAAAATGATTTTGATTTTGACATAGCGCTTGGTATACGCTACCAGTTCTAGTCAAACTTTCTTGGATATACAGGCCTTTAGCTTCTCTTAAAAGTTAAGGGCCTTTTTTATGCGATAAGTATTGAATACCTTAGCGGCTAAATTTAACAGAATGAAAAAATTATTGACCATCGGTTTGGGCCTTGCATTCCTAGTTTCGTGCAATTCCAATCCGGAAGGATTTACCTTAAATGCAACTGTTACCGGTGAATTAGACAATGGTACCCGCGTTTTCCTAAAAACTGCGGACACCCTTAACAAATTGGTGGATGTGGATACGGCAACCGTAGAAAATGGATCCTTCACCTTCTCGGGAATACAGAACGAGCCCCAATTGCACTACATTACCTTGGAAACTGCGATGGGCAATATACCCCTGATTTTGGAAAACGGAAAGATTCAGGTAAAATTCCAAAAGGACAGTATGAATTTCGCCAAAGTAAAGGGAACCCCCCAAAACGAATTGTTTATGTCGTTTTTGGATGAATCAAGAGAGCTATCCAACAGAGCCAGGTCTATGCAGAACGATATGCGAAATGCCGCTCAACAACGTGACACGGCAACCGTGTCCGCCCTGCGTGAGGAGTATATTGAGTTTCAAGACGATGTTAAGAACTTTAATATCCAATTTGCCAAGGATAACCCAAGTGCTTTGATTTCCGTTTTAATCATCAACAACCTTATGATGGGTAAGGTGATACCACATGATGAGGTCAAAACGCTTTTTGATGGGTTGACTCCCGAAATGAAAGCATCAAATCCGGGCAAAAAACTTCAAGAACAATTGGACAATGCCAAAAGCACGGAAATTGGTGGGGTTGCGCCAGAGTTTTCGGCACCCACACCTGAAGGAAACTTATTGGCTCTAAGCGATATCAAAGGAAAATTGACTTTGGTGGATTTTTGGGCCGCATGGTGCAGGCCTTGTAGAGCGGAAAATCCAAACATCGTGAACGTTTACAATAAATATCACGATAAAGGATTAAACATTATTGGAGTTTCTTTGGACACAAGAGCCGAAGATTGGACCAAAGCCATAGAAGCGGACGGATTGGCTTGGAACCATATCTCCAACCTAAAGCGCTTTCAGGACCCTGTGGCAAGATTGTACAACATCAATGCCATTCCGGCGGCATTTCTGATTGATGAAAACGGGGTAATTGTTGCCAAAGACCTTAGAGGTCCAGCATTGGAACAAAAAGTGGCAGAGTTATTGAACTAGGTTGGGCACATAAATAAGAAAGTACAAAGGCCGAAGCTAGTGCTTCGGTTTTTTTTATGCCTTGACCCCATCTATATTTTTCCCATTTTCTCCAATACGAAAAGAATGGCGATAGGAACGGCCAATAAAATCACGGTAAAGGTTTCGGTAACCACTAGGTCAGGTTTAAAAAGCAGTACAGTGGCATAGCCTCCAATAGCACCCCCAAAGTGTGCGGAATGACCAATGTTTCCCATTCGACTTTTCATTCCATAAATAGAGTACAACATATATCCAATACCCAAGGCATAGGCCGGAAATTCAAAAGGAATAAAAACAAATTGCAAGGGCATGTCAGGATTCAGAAGAATAGCGGCATATAAAATGCCCGTGACCGCTCCGCTGGCACCTACCGCACTATAGTAAGGTTCATTCTTATGAAAAAAAAGCGCCAAAAGACTTCCTCCCAACAAACTTATAAAGTAGATGATCAGGAATTTTCCGGGACCAAACCAGTTGATGACCACATTGGCAAAAAAATAGAGGGTGAACATGTTGAAAAACAAATGTGACATGTCCACATGAAGGAATCCAGAAGTGATTGTTCTGTCCTTCTGTCCGGCTTTTATTCCACCTATGCTGAACTTATATCGATCAAAAAAAGCATCATCATTAAATCCCTTCAGGGACACTAAAACATTGGCTACCATAATAGCTATGGTCACAGCATGTAAATTGTGCATGAACAAAAAGGTTTGGACTCAAATATAGCTATATTTGCGCACAAGAATTACGTATGCAGCTGGTTGTTTTTTTACTTGTTTACCCCCTACTCTGGCTGGTTTCCAGACTTCCTTTCAAAGCACTGTATTTCCTTTCGGATGCTGTCTATGTTGTCCTATATCGGCTGGTTGGCTATCGCAAAAAAGTAGTACGCGCTAATTTGGCCTTGGTGTTTCCCAATACATCTGAACTTGAACGAAAAACCATAGAAAAGAAATTCTACAAGCACCTTTGCGATATGTTCCTGGAAATGATCAAGACTATGGGCATTTCCAATGCACAGCTTCAAAATAGGTTCACGTTTACCAATCCAGAAGTACTGCATCAATTGGAGGAAAAAAAACTGAGCGTCATGCTTATGTTTCCTCACTACGCCAGTTGGGAATGGGTCATTTCCTTGGACAAACATATTGCTTCAAAAGGCTATGGCATATACCAAAAAATTGGGAACAAATATTTTGATAGATTGATTCGGGACATCCGACAAAAATTTGGCACTACCTTAATATCTACCAAAGACACCAGGGAAATTGTGGCCAACAACAAAGAGCAAGGGCAATTGAGTATGTATGGAATACTGAGTGATCAATCACCCATGATCAAGAAAACTCATCTATGGACTCCTTTTATGGGTGTTACCGTTCCCGCCCATACAGGTGCCGAATTTCTTTGCAAAAAATTGAATCTCCCTGCCGTTTATCTTAAGGTGACCAAGTTAAAACGAGGCCACTATCAAGGTACTTTCAAGGTATTGGCTGAAAACCCTGAAAAACTTCCAGAGTTTGAGTTGACCAAGGCCTTCTTGAAGGAAGTGGAAGCTTCCATATATGAAGCTCCCGAATTCTATTTTTGGACCCACAAAAGGTGGAAACACAAGGACAAGGTGCCTTCGGAGTTTAAAAACATCTAAAACACAATGGCGGGCAAAAGAAAAAGGTTTCTAAAACGTAAGATTCTTGGTTTTTTTTCTCTTACCTACCTGCTTTTTGCACATTCCTGTATGACCATGCGAACCTCTTCCAAGGATGCCAAGGTTTATTTTGAGGAACAGAAAACGACATTTTCCGAACAAACAATTTCTATTCAAGACAGGGAGCTACACTATATACAGACAGGAAAAAAAGAGGCAGCAACCTTGGTTTTCATGCATGGTTCACCGGGTAGTTGGGATGCGTATAAAACCTACCTTTCCGACACTACCTTGACCAGTCAATTCAGGCTTATTGCTCCAGATCGGCCAGGGTTTGGAAAAAGTGGATTTAGAAAGAGTATGGCACTCCAACCCCAAGCAGTAATTTTAAATGAATTATTGTCCCAATTGGATAATGGGAAGCCTATCACACTGATTGGGCATTCCTACGGAGGCCCCCTCATCACCCAAATGGCTTTGGAACAGCCGGAACTATATGACAAGCTGGTTATGCTCGCCGGGGCATTGGATCCCGATGCTGAAAAGCCTGAGAAGTGGCGCAAACCCCTTACCTGGATTCCCTTAAAATATTTGGTTCCGGGGGCATTAAAACCTTCCAATGATGAGCTTTGGATGTTGAAGGAAGATCTAAAACACTTGAAACCAAGACTTCAAAATCTGAAAACGCCAACGCTTATCATTCATGGAACGGAAGACCAATTGGTGCCCTATCAGAATGTGACTTTTATGCAAGAAAACTTTACTCAAGTGGACAGTTTAAAGGTCATATCCATTGAAAATGAAAACCATTTTATTGTTTGGAGCCAGGAGCAATTGGTCAAAAACGCACTACTCAGCTGGGTAAGAAGCGATTAAAATCTTCTATTGATGAGTTCCCAAAAGTTGTTGGTCTAAATTTGATGGAAAAACAATTCGTATTCCCTATACTTCTTTCATGGAAATACTATCAATTCTCTTGGAAGAGCTACTGGGTTTCTTGGGAATAACCCAAGTTCTGGAAATCCTAAAATCTGGTGATTATAGCGCATTTAGAACCTACGACGGGATTGCCTCTCTAATTTATCCCATTATTCCACTGTTGCTGTTGCTAGAGCTTGTTGTTGGCCTAATCTATAAAAAGCCACAGATTAAAGTATACAAGGTCAACTTCCTCATTTACATTTTCAATCGGTTTGTGGGACGTTTTATCTCTATAGCCATGGTTGCCTTTTGCATTGGACTGTTCAGTGCTTATGCCCCTTTTAAGACTTCCAACACTTGGTATTGGTTTCTGTATGCCTATGTGGTGTGGGAGTTTGGACATTTCATCTACCATTATCTAGGTCATAAGGTGCGGCTTTTTTGGTGTTTGCATTCCACCCATCATGCTCCAGAAGAAATGAATCTTTCCGTAACACATGCCCATTTTTTCTTGGAAGCACCCTATGCGGATACAATTCGTACCACGGTTTGCATTTTGGCAGGAGTTCAACCTGAACTATTGTTCACCGTGATGTTTATTGATGGAACTTATGGGGCCTTTATCCATATTGGGGAAAACATGATAAAAGATGCCCGTTTTGGGTTTTTGAACAAACTGATGCTCACCCCATCACACCATAGGGTCCATCATGCAAGAAACCCTCTGTATATGGACACCAACTTTTGCAATCTTCTGAATATTTGGGACAAAGTTTTTGGGACTTATCAAGAAGAACAAAAAAGTGTTCAAATTGAATATGGTATAACCCGTGAAATGGATTCCGGGAATTTTATGGATGTATATTTCGGAGAAATTGTGGCATTGGCCAAGGATGTTGCCAAGGCTCCAGGAATTACGAATAAGTTTCGGTATTTGATCATGCCTCCTGGCTGGAGTCATACCGGTGAGCATAAAACTGCGAAAGTGGTTCGGAGAGCGTATCTGAAAAACAGATAGCTCCTTTAAAATTTTCCTAAAGTTTGGACATTCGCTGTTTTGTTTCCTAAATTGAACCTAATTCAAAAACCAAAAAATGAAACAGTTAGTATCAACCTTGCTGCTGCTTTGTGTTACTATTTCCTTCGGGCAAAAAGACAAGGCAGTCAATCCTGAAATTATTGATGCCATTAAAAAGGATGTTTGGATTCCTTTTATGGAATCGTATAATGAACTTAACCCCAACAAGCTAAAATCAGTCCACTCCCAAGAAATTGTTAGGGTTACCATTGATGATAATGAGATTAAATCTGGTGAAAGTTACCTTGAGTATTTTGGCAAATTCCTGGACATTGTAAAGAAAAAAGGCGGCAAAGTGGCCATTGCCTTTGCTATCCTATCCACAGCTGTTGATGAAAGTGAGGAAATGGCATACCAAACCGGCTATTACCGTTTTAGTTCGTTGGGAAAAGACGGCGAGGAAATGGTGGTTCGTGGCTACGGGTATTTCAATGTTGGCTTGAAACTGGAAGATGACGGCTGGAGAATCTGGTTGGATTCTGACAAAAAAGCCGATATCTCAGATTCTGAATTCAGCAAGCAAAAAACCCTTTATGAGATGGATGGGCCTTCCTAGGCCAATCCTGCCACTTCCTTGATTTCACCTATAATCCTATCCGCAAGTGCATCCGCATCGGATTGGGATTTGGCTTCCGTATAGATTCGGATAATGGGTTCTGTATTCGATTTTCTAAGATGCACCCAGTTTTCCGCAAAGTCAATTTTGACTCCATCCACAGTAGAGACTTCTTCCTCTTCATACTTGTCTTGCATGGCAGTTAGGAGCGCATCCACATCAAGTTCAGGAGTCAATTGGATTTTCTTTTTGCTCATGAAATAGCTGGGATAGCTTGCTCTCAATTCGGCTACGGTACCTCCTCGCTCAGACATCAACATTAAGAACAAAGCTGTACCCACAAGGGCGTCCCTTCCATAATGACTTTCCGGATAAATGATTCCCCCATTGCCTTCGCCACCAATGATGGCATTGTTGGCCTTCATCTTGGTCACCACGTTGACCTCCCCAACGGCTGCAGCCTCATAGGAACCTCCATGTTTTTCGGTAACATCCCGGAGCGCTCTGGTAGAAGATAGATTGGAAACTGTATTACCTTTGGTTTTTCCCAACACATAATCCGCACAGGCAACCAAAGTGTACTCCTCTCCAAACATTTCCCCATCATTACTTATAAAAGCCAAACGGTCCACATCTGGGTCTACCACGATTCCGAAATCGGCATTCTCTTTGACGACCAAATCGCAGATGTCCCCCAAGTGCTCCTTAAGCGGTTCTGGGTTATGCGGAAAATGACCTGTAGGGTCGCAATAGAGTTTGATAACTTCAACCCCTAAAGTTTCCAGCAGTTTGGGGATGGCTATTCCACCTGTGGAATTGACCCCATCAACCACTACTTTGAATCCGCCCTTTTTGATGGTCTCTTTGTCCACCAAGGACAGGTTCAGTACTTCATCAATATGGATATCGATATAGGCATCGTTATTGGTAACCGTTCCCAAATCATCAACCTCTGCAAAATCAAAGTCTTCAGCCTCGGCCAATTCTAAAATACGCGCACCTTGTTCGGCATCTAAAAACTCGCCTTTCTCGTTCAACAATTTCAACGCATTCCATTGTTTGGGGTTGTGACTTGCGGTCAGAATAATTCCTCCATCAGCCTTTTCCAAGGGGACTGCTATCTCAACGGTGGGTGTGGTAGACAAGCCTAAATCGGTCACATCAATCCCAAGACCCACGAGGGTAGAAACAACTAAATTCTGAATCATATCGCCGGATAAACGGGCATCCCTCCCAATTACAACGGTCAATTTATCCTTTCCGGAATATTGTTTTAACCAAGTTCCATAAGCCGCAGCAAATTTAACTGCATCAATCGGGGTTAAATTGTCACCGGTTGATCCCCCTATGGTTCCGCGAATTCCTGAAATTGATTTGATAAGCGTCATAATTGTTAAAAAGTTTTTGCAAATATAAAGGGCTGGTTTAGAATCCGTGTTTCGAATTCGTAAATTTCACATTCAATACTTTTTAGTGAATTTTCTAGCCCATATTTATCTTTCCTTTGATGACCCTGAGATTACCTTGGGGAATTTCTTTGCGGATCATATTCGGGGTAATAAATACAAGCATTTTCCCGAGCGTATCCAAAAAGGGATTTTGCTACATCGGGAAATAGATACATTTACGGATGCCCATCCCATTGCTAAGGAAAGTAGCAAAAGACTGCATAAAAATTACAGCCACTATAGTCGCGTAATCGTTGACATTTTTTACGACCATTTTTTGGCCAAAAACTGGGCCAATTACTCGGAAGTACCGCTGGAGGATTACGTTGAACGATTTTATGACCTTCTAGAGGACAATTATGCCATTCTTCCACTGTCTACGCAGCGAATGATGCCCTTCTTGATTGCTGATAATTGGCTGTTGAGCTATGCTGATTTAAATGGTATTTCGAAGGTGTTGGATGGCATGAACCGTAGAACAAAGAACAAATCCCGCATGAACTTTGCCATCTTGGACTTGGAAGTGCATTACGATGCCTTTGAAGATGAATTCACCCGTTTTTTTGAAGAATTGATTACCTTTTCCCGACATAAATTCAAATCCCTATGCGAAGACTAATTTTAGCGCTCCCACTCTTACTTTTCATCCATTGTAAACAACAACCCGCAGCCCCCACTGGATTGGTCACCGAAAAAGCCATGGTAGTTTCCGCACGTGAAGATGCATCCCGAATTGGTTCCGAAGTAATGCAAAAAGGCGGAAACGTCTTCGATGCCATGGTCGCCACTGAGTTGGCACTGGCCGTGGCTTATCCCTATGCCGGTAATCTTGGTGGTGGTGGATTTATGGTCTATCGAAAAAGTAACGGTGAAGTTGGTGGCATTGATTATCGGGAAAAAGCTCCTCTGTCTGCCCACAAAGACATGTATTTGGACTCTTTGGGCAATGTAATCCCGGACATGAGCACCTTGGGTGCATCAGCCGTAGGTGTACCTGGAACGGTGGCCGGAGTGTTCGCCGTGCACGAGAAATTCGGTTCCCTGCCCATGGAAGAATTGATAAAACCAGTTATTGCCCTAGCTGAAAGAGGAGTTGTGGTAACGGAAAAGCAAGCAGACCGCATTGGGAGATATCGTGAAAAATTTATGGCGGTCAATGGTGATAGCACCAAGTTTGCCCAAGAATTTAAGCCCGGAGACACCATAAAATATCCAGAATTGGCCAAAACCTTGACCATCATTATGCAAAATGGAAAAGATGGTTTTTATAAAGGTGAAGTAGCTGAAAAGTTAGCTGGTTTTATCCAGGAAAAAGGAGGTTTTATTACCGTGGAAGATCTTGGAAAGTATGAAGCCAAATGGAGAGACCCTGTTGTTTTTGACTACAAAGACCTCCGTATGATCTCTATGAGTCCCCCTAGTAGTGGTGGGGTGACCATCAATCAGATTTTTAAGATGATCGAGCCACATCACATTGGAAAATATGGGCATAACTCAGTGGAGGCCATACAGCTTTTCACGGAAGCAGCCCGTAGGGCCTACGCGGATAGAAACTATTTTTTGGGTGATCCCGATTTTGTGGACATCCCCTTGGATGTGCTTTTGGACAACGAATATTTGCAGCAACGCATGAAGGATTTCAGCTTTGAAAAGGCCACTTTATCAGCCGATGTTGGTCATGGAGCAGTTGAAATCGTGGAAAGTTCTGAAACCACCCATTATTCCATCATTGATGCCGAAGACAACGCTATATCCGCAACAACTACGCTTAATGGCGGGTTTGGCTCCAAACTCTATGCGGACGAACTGGGCTTCTTTCTCAATAATGAAATGGACGATTTTAGTTCCAAACCGGGAGTCCCCAATATGTTTGGACTTATTGGTGCGGAGGCCAACAGCATAGCTCCCGAAAAAAGAATGTTGAGCAGCATGACCCCCACCATTGTGGTAAAAGATGGGAAATTGTTCATGGTTGTGGGAACACCAGGCGGATCAACCATCATAACAGCGGTTGCACAAACCATTTTGAACGTGCATGAGTTTAACCTAAGCATGCAGGAGGCGGTAAATGTCCCACGGTTTCATCATCAATGGTTGCCCGACCTCATAACCTTTGAACCCAACGGCTTTCCGGAAGAGCTGATCAAGGAGCTCAAATCCAAAGGATATGTGATCAAAGAAGACAGGACACCTGTAATTGGAAAGGTAGATGCCATTCGGGTATTGCCCGATGGGAAATTGGAAGGTGGTGCCGACCCCAGGGGAGACGATACGGCCGTTGGATTCTAGTTTGAGATGATCTACGATATTGTTGTTCTTTCAGCACCCGGATACCTTTTGGCCAAAGAGGATTCGATTTTGCTCCAAAATGTAGTTCGGGAGGACCAGTTGGTTACGAATGCGCTGGGGAAAGAAGGTTTAAATGTGGTTCGTAAGTCCTGGGACGATCCTGATTTTGATTGGTCCACAACCAAATTCGCATTATTTCGGTCCACTTGGGATTATATTCATCGTGTTACGGAATTTGAGGACTGGCTGGAAAACGCTTCAACGAAAACCCAGTTTATCAACCGCAAAAGCCTTATCTATTGGAACTTGGATAAACACTACCTCCAGGATTTGAAAACGGAGGGAGTGCATATCCCGAAAACTGTTTTTATCGAAAAAGGAACGAACAGTAGTTTGGGGAATATCTGGGAACTCGCAAAAAGATCCCATGGGTTCCAAGGTTCTACTTTAATTCTGAAACCATGTATTTCCGGAGGAGCTAGACACACCTATAAAATTGAATCCAAAACTATTCATGAGTATGAAGAGGTATTTACTTCCCTTATTAAAAATGAAGCCATGATGCTCCAGGAGTTTCAAAAAAACATTGTAGCAAAAGGGGAAATCTCGTTGATGGTTTTCAATGGAGAATACACGCATGCGGTTCTAAAAGTAGCTAAACCAGGGGACTTCAGGGTTCAGGACGATTTTGGTGGTAGCGTTCATGAATATCATCCTAGTGAAGCGGAAATCCAATTTGCGTTGAAAACTGTTCACGCAGCACCGGAGCTTCCTATGTATGCCAGAGTCGATATTTTCCAAGACAACTATGACCAACTTGCCCTTGCCGAACTGGAGATTTTTGAACCCGAACTATGGTTTAGAAATAATCCAGATGCAGCTGCTGTCTTGGCCAAACATATCAAAAACAAGCTCTTTTGATCTCCTAGGCGAAAAGGAGTTCCAAAAAATGCTTTAATCCTTTTTTAGAGTTTTCTGGGTTCCAAACTGCAAAAAGTGATGTGTCAAAGGGAACATTGGTCAGCTCAATAAACCGAATTCCATAGTTTTTGTTATCCATCAACGACTTGGGAACTATGGAAATTCCCATTCCACTTTCCACAAGTTTAAAAATAGTCGGGCCGTGGATAGAACGATGTGAAATACTGGGAGAAAAACCATAGTGCTGGCATAACCTAATAATTTGCTGATAGTACATTTGGCTCTGTTGATTGGGAAACAGGATAAAGTTTTCATAGGAAAACTGACTTATATCCTTGAAGGTCGCATCTGAAATACCGTGATTCTCTGGCAATACCACGCAAAGATTTTCCGTATAAACCGCTTTGCAGCTGAGACCAGGGGGAACCTCATTGGACCGTACAAACCCTATATCCAACTGCTCCGTTTCCAGCGCCTGAAGTTGAAGTTGGTTATTCATTTCATCCAAGGAAAATTTTGTCTTGGGATAGTTTTCACTGAAATCCTTGATCAACGGGGGTAAAAACTCCTGCATGGCCGACCCCACGAAACCAATTCTGATCATCCCCTCTATTTCCTCCAAGGCCAATCTCCAGCTTTCCAAGGATCCGTGCATTTGATTGGTGACCTGCTGTGCCACTTGTTTAAACAATTGCCCAGCTTGATTTAGCTCTACCCTTCTGTTGGTTCGGTCAAAAAGGGGTTGGCCCAACAGATGTTCCAAGCGTTGTATCTGTTGACTAAGGGCGGATTGTGAAATAAACAAACGTTCTGCCGCCTTTCCATAATGAAGAGTTTGGGAAAGGGCAAGGAAATACTCCAAATGTCGAAATTCAATTTGATTAGTCAAACTTATTATTTATGATTAAATAATTATTGTTAACTATTAAAAGTACAATTAATTTTACGTCCAGTAAATCTTTCAATATAGCTAAATATGATTTCTACAGAACAAACCCCCTTGGACTCAATAATGGAAGCACTCTTTACCCCCTATAAAAAGCGTGTAGCGGATGTGGACAAAATTATCTCTGCCATGATTCAAAACAAGCTTATCGCAAATGAAGAGGCTATAGTAAATGATCATATTGCTTTTCGAACCTTGGGCGTGCCCAACTTGGGTATTGCTTCCTTTGAAAAAATATTCCTGCACCATGGGTACAAACGGATGGAGCCTTACCATTTTCCAGAGAAAAAACTGGACGCCTATTGGTATGCCCCGCTGGAAGAAAGACTACCTCGAATATTCATTAGTGAATTGCGCGTTCAGGATCTGTCCGAACAAGCTCAAGGCATTATTAGAAAATACACGGGACAAGTTACCTCAGACCCAGTAGACCATTTGAATCTGAACGATCTTACTGCTGTTGGGGAGTTCTTCCACAAACCCTTAGGGTCATTGCCAACCTTAGCAGACTATAAACTTCTTCTAGAAGAAAGCGAATATGCCGCCTGGGTCATTTATAACCGGTATTACCTGAACCATTACACGATTAGTGTACATGAACTTCCTGAAGCATACTCCTCTTTGGAAAACTTCAATAATTTTTTGGAATCCATAGGGGTTGTATTGAACACTGCCGGGGGAAAACTCAAAGAAAGTAATGATGGTCTGTTGAGACAAAGCAGTTCTGTAGCCCAAATGGTGGATGCTGAATTCGCCAATGGGGAAAAAACCAAAATAGCCGGGAGTTATGTTGAATTTGCAGAACGCCTTCCCCTACCAGAATTTCAAACTTTAGCTAAGGAACAATTATCCCGCAACCATCGCAGGGAGGGATTTGAGGCTGCAAACGCAGATAAAATCTTTGAGAGCACCTACACTGAGCAAACCGCTAAAATAATCTAGTAAAATTCTTCAAAAAAACTAACCCAAACTGACCAAAATCATAGGATGGTTTTGAGGCCGTGACTAATTTCGTCTTCAAAAAAATGAAGATGGTCTTTTTTACTAAATCCGCAATTTGGCTAAGTTTCTTGTTGTTGTCTACCGTTCTGTTCGGACAAAAAGGAATGGGGGATGCTAAGGGTTTGTCCCAACTGGATTCATTGCCAAATTTGTCGGTCATTGAGGGTGTTATAAAAAGTGTAAGCACTGGACCATGTGAGCTTAGTACAGGTAATTCAGCTTCTGGAACCCATATTTGGGTGCTATCCAATGATGAATTGTACAATGTTCATCTTGGGCCCACCGCTCGAATCAAGAATTTTGTTCGCAAAAAAACGGGGCAACCTTTGACAGCTACCGTTTTTAGAACCCGTAAACTTCCTAAGAATCACTACATCGCCCAGAAAATCAAAATCAATGGAAGTGAATTAGTGTTACGCGATGGGTATCTCAAACCCTTTTGGGCTAACAAGAAATGTAGGGCTATTTGGAAGTAAATCCCTTAAGGGATGGAACTGGGAGGCGTCTTTTTGGGCGCCTCCTAATTTTTTACCTGGCCCACCTGCTGTTTCAATTCTTCCATAGACTGTTGCAACTGACGCAGCAGTCCCGTTTCTGTGGTGGCATCCAGATTAAAGGTCAACTTGCTACTTACCTCCCAAATTTCCTGTATCTGAAAAGGCTTTATTTCGTAGGGAGGGTAGGTTTCATTAAGGGATACCAAAGTGATATTGTTGGAATTGGGTCGTCTTTCAATCTTCTTGACCAATACGGCATCTTGGAGCACAACCACATACATTTTGTTGGCGCTCACATGGTCTATATGCTCAATGGCCCTGGCCAATACCCAATCGTTTGGCCGTAAATTGGGCAACATACTGTCTCCTTCAACCTGAAACCCTCTATACGTAGCGTTCCTAAACTCGGGAATAGGCATGTCAAAAGCAGGCAATTGCCTGTACCAACTTGTATCTGCAATATTTTGGGGATAACCCGCTGCGGCTTTGGCGTTGACCAATACCATATTCTCCTGTTCCTCACTATTGACCGTGACCACTTTTGGAATAACACTGGTTCTTGAAGTTTCCAAATGTCTGTCTTCGCTTTCCCCAAACAACCATAAAGGATTTATATTGAACTGACGTAAAAGTTCAACTACCACTTTTCCAGACAATTTGGTTCGACCCCGTTCAATGTCCGCAGTGGTATTGGATATACCCAAAAGCTTGGCAAACTCTGCTTGGGTATGCCCCAAATCCCTTCTAATATCAATAAATCGCTTAAGTGTCAGCTCGTTTTCCATACCTCAAATATATAGAATTTGGATTATTTCCAAAAAAATATTTGGACTATTTCCATATTTAGGAATAATTCCATAATTTTGGACAAATTACAAGATGTAATATCATGGGATCAAGTAAAACAATCATCTACGACAGTACTTTTAATGGCTTTTTAACCTTAATATTTAAAGCTTTTGAACACAAATGGCCTATTATCAATATTCAAAAACAAGGCGCTGGGGCCAGTGAACTTTTTGCCAACACCACCTATGTCAAAACGGATGTTGCCTTGGCCAAAAAGGTTTGGTCAGGTGTTAATCAAAAGAATCATACCGCTGTAAAAAGAATATACTATGCATTTCTAAGTGAACAATCCCATATTGAAATCTTACTGTATCACTATATTCAATCCATAATGGGAATCGTTTCACCGGAAGTTGATATCAATGATATTATAAACACCCTAAACATCCAGTCCAACAAGGTTGCTCGGGAAAAAGGCCGGATGGAAGCTTTTGTGCAGTTCCAGCTCTCCCAAGAAACTGGGGCGGCCCATATCAAACCCAAATACAACGTATTGCCCCTATTGTCCAAACATCTACGGCAAACCTACAAGGGAAGGGACTGGCAAGTCTTTGACGATAAAAGAAAGTACGGTATTAGATTCAGTACTTTGGGCTTGGAATTAATTTCGAATACTACAGAAGTCCGGGCTGCAGTTTAATTTTGAAAACTATCTTTAAACTTTCCGAAGCGAACATGGCTTATAAACAACTTAAACTATGGTTCGATACAGATTTGGCCGAACTCCTTGCGGGCAAACTCCTTGCAAATGGTGTGGATTTCGATAAGGTTTCCTTTGTCAATTCAGTGGCTGAAAAATTGGCCTACCTCGAACTAAAAGATCGTGTGGAATTAATGGCGGATGCGCTTCACACCCATTTGCCGAATGACTATCCCACCACAGCCTCCCACTTGATGAATATCCTTGGCCCCAAAAATGAAAAAGAAACAGGGATGTTCAAGGAGTTTTATTGGGTGATGCCCATTGCCAAATATGTAGAGAAGTATGGACTGGGCCATTTTGACACTTCCATGTCCGCAATTCGGGAAATTACACAACGGAATACCGGAGAATATACCATTAGACCCTATTTGGAAAAATTCCCGGAACAAACCTTGGAAGTTATGCTGTCCTGGTCCAAGGACAATAATAAACATGTACGCCGATTAAGTAGCGAAGGTGTGCGCCCAAGATTGCCCTGGGCCAGTAAATTAGATCAGTTCATTCAAGACCCAAGTCCAATTTTCCTCATTTTGGACAACCTGAAGGATGATTCCAGTAAATACGTGCAAAAGTCCGTAGCCAACTGCATCAACGATGTTTTAAAGGACAATCCTGAAGTTGGTAAAGCCTGGGTAGAAAACTGGATTCCCAATGCAACGCCACAGCGCAAGTGGATTATAAAGCACGCCATGCGTTATTTAATAAAGAAAGATGATCAATGGGCAAAACGGATTCTGACGCAACAGTAAATAGGAATCAGTTTTTATGAAAAGAATAAACCAAAATCCCACAGTCTAGTTAGGACCCAATTCCCAAATGATTCCGAAATTTTACAAAAGGAAGAGCATAAATTGCTATTTTTGGTTTTTTACCTCCTCCCGCATTTCTTGGATGAAATGCAACTATTCAACCTCATTTTATTCAAAACAATACTATTAAGCCCAGCCAAATAGCGGGCCAAAAAAGTCACGCCTATGAAATATATGTGGATTGCCCTGCTTCTAATTATCGCTAAAGCCCATGCTCAAGACAATGGAATCTATTCCATAAAAGAGTACTACTATGACCTAAAAGAACAAATGGATACGGCCAGGGAAAATGAAAACCCAAGCTTTTATGTTGTGCTTTCGGAAGAAAATGTACTTCGGAAAACAATGCCGGCTGTAGGTAGCTACCATGGTTTTACAGAAAAATGGTTTCTCACGGTTGAAAATTTAAATGATGGTCCAAAATATGGAACTGATGGTGTTCTAGTCTATGAAAAACGTGATTTTGATATCGACACAAGAAATGAAGTAAATGAGTTCATCTACAAAAACGGTGCGTTGATTTTTTGTTTCATAAAAACGGAAGGCAATGAGTACCGTTATTATTTTAAACAGAATAATCTAATCCATTTCGTTGAAAAAAGAACGGAAGATTCCAATTTTAGCCCCTATAGGAAAGAAGATTGGAGATCTTTGCTGAAGCGCTCAAAACATCCCTAAATAATCTGGATATCGAGCGTCACTACTACAATTTGAAAAAACCTCGCCCATTGCATTGGAAGCATATCTCCTTAAGACTTACCCCGATCACCGATAAATTGATCACTCTTATTTTTGAACAATACGTTAAAAGTGGTCAGGCTTCCATAAATACGGGTGATATATTGTTGCAAATCTACTTTTTCCTGATCATCAAGATTTTTACTACTATTGATTTTCTGCTCCATAACCCTGATACGGTCACGTACCATCACAATCTTATGAAAGAACGTATCAATGGGCATTTCCTTGTTGGCCAAATCATCTCCAGGTTCCAAAACCAATTTCCCACCACGCCATTTATCTGCAATGGCAACTTTTTCAGTCGTATCACTCCATTTTTTAAGGATGGACACCAAGGAACTTTCCACATCAAAAAAGCTAACGGTATCCACTTCATCAGAAACTCCTTCAATTACATCAAAGTCAGAATCAATATCAATGGTTTCCAAACCATTTTCCAAAAATGTGACCCAATAGTGTTGGGAAGATACATTGGTCACCACCCCTTTACCGTACTCAGGATGGTTAATACGAGAGCCTATGCCCAGTAGTTTCATTTGTGTCAATTTAAAGAACTCAAAAATAAGCCATCCATTGTCAATAACGAAACTGGAACACGCTTCCTTTTTAAGTATCAAAACCTTATTTTAGCAAATTGTGCTATGATTAACTACGAAGAAAATATTGAAGTCAAAGGCGCCAGGGTCCACAACCTGAAAAATATTGATGTGACCATTCCTCGTGAGAAATTAGTGGTCATCACAGGCCTTTCCGGAAGTGGAAAATCCTCTTTGGCCTTCGATACCATTTATGCGGAAGGGCAACGACGCTACATTGAGACCTTTTCGGCCTATGCGAGACAATTCCTCGGGGGATTGGAACGCCCTGATGTGGATAAAATCGATGGCCTCTCCCCAGTTATAGCCATTGAACAAAAAACAACATCCAAGTCACCACGCTCTACTGTGGGCACCATTACCGAGGTCTATGATTTCCTCCGTTTGCTCTTCGCACGAGCCGGTGATGCTTACAGTTATAACACAGGAGAAAAAATGGTGAGTTATAGCGATGAGCAGATAAAGGATTTGATCATAGATTCATACCGGGACAAAAAAATCAATGTTCTGGCACCTGTGGTAAAGTCCAGAAAGGGACATTACCGTGAACTTTTTGAGCAAATTGCCAAACAAGGTTTTGTGAAGGTGAGGGTTGATGGCGAAATCCTGGATATTGTGAAAGGCATGAAGGTAGATCGCTACAAGACCCACGATATTGAGATTGTCATTGATCGACTCAAGGTATCTGAATCAGAAGATTTCCAGAAGCGATTGGGGGAAACCATCAATACCGCCATGTACAGTGGCAACAATGTGCTTATGGTTTTGGAAGAAGGCGAGCCCGTGCCCAGATATTTTAGCCGGGATCTAATGTGTCCTTCAACAGGGATCTCCTACCCTACTCCTGAGCCCAATACCTTTTCCTTTAATTCCCCGAAAGGCATGTGTCCAGAATGCAACGGTTTGGGACATGTGTTTGAGGTAAGAGAACGGAAGATATTTCCCAATAAGAAATTATCCATCCAAGCTGGAGGGATTGCCCCATTAGGCGAATACAAAAAATCCTGGGCCTTCAAACAACTGGAGACCATAGCACAGCGCTATAAGTTTGATTTGACGGATCCGCTTGAAAAGATTCCTGCTGAGGCAATGGACATTATTTTAAATGGTGGCAAGGACAGTTTTGAAGTGGACTCCAAAACACTGGGAGTAAAAAGGCAGTATAAAATTGATTACGAAGGCATTGCCAACTTTATCAAAACCCAATTTGATGAAGCCAACTCCACATCCATCCGCAGATGGGCCAAGGAATATATGGACAAAGTGGGCTGTCCCAGTTGCCAGGGCGCCAGATTAAGGAAAGAGTCCTTATATTTTAAAATAGGCGAAAAAAACATTGCCGAACTGGCACAGCTGGACATAGCAGAGTTGGCAGATTTCTTCAAACAATTGGAAAGCAACCTAGAAGGTAACCAGAAAAAAATTGCCGAAGAAATAATCAAGGAAATCAGAACCCGTGTTCAATTCTTGCTGGATGTTGGACTTGACTACCTGTCCTTGAACCGTAGCTCAAAATCGCTTTCTGGTGGGGAAGCGCAACGTATACGATTGGCAACACAGATAGGCTCTCAATTGGTTGGGGTGCTCTATATATTGGACGAACCCAGTATTGGTTTGCACCAGCGAGATAATGAACGACTTATCAATTCCTTGGAATCCCTTCGGGATATAGGAAATTCTGTTATTGTGGTGGAACATGACCGGGACATGATAGAACATGCCGATCATGTTATTGATATTGGGCCAAAGGCCGGAAGACATGGTGGGGAAATTATTTCTGAAGGCAAACCGGAGGAACTAAAACAGCACCAGACCTTAACCGCTGAATATATCACTGGAGAACGGGAAATTCCCGTTCCCTCCAATAGAAGAAAAGGGACTGGGAAGAAAATTGTTCTTTCGGGCTGTACAGGTAACAACCTTAAAAATGTAACGGCACAGTTTCCTTTGGGGAAGCTGATAGGTGTAACCGGTGTTTCCGGAAGTGGAAAATCCACCTTAATCAATGAAACACTTTACCCGATTATGAACGCCCATTACTTCAATGGCGTGAAAAAACCTATGCCTTATAAAAAGATTACGGGCTTGGAGCATGTGGACAAGGTTATTGACATCAATCAATCGCCTATTGGAAGAACACCAAGGTCCAATCCGGCAACCTATACCGGTACTTTCAGTGAAATCAGGAGCCTGTTTGCCAAAACCACGGAGGCAACAATCCGTGGGTACAAGCCCGGCAGGTTCAGTTTTAATGTGGCCGGGGGAAGGTGCGAAACCTGCCAAGGAGGAGGTCTCAAGGTCATTGAGATGAACTTTTTACCTGATGTATATGTAGAATGTGAGACCTGTAATGGCAAGCGATTCAACAGAGAAACCTTGGAGATTAGGTACAAGGGAAAATCCATTGCGGATGTTTTGGAAATGACCATCAATGAAGCGGTGGACTTTTTCGAGAACATCCCCAAAATTCATAGGAAGCTAAAGACCATTCAAGATGTTGGGTTGGGATATATTTCCTTGGGACAGCAATCTACTACGCTCTCAGGAGGCGAAGCCCAACGAGTAAAATTGGCAACCGAGCTTTCCAAAAGAGATACAGGAAATACGTTTTATATTTTGGATGAGCCTACAACTGGACTGCATTTTGAAGATATAAGGGTCTTGATGGAAGTTTTGAACAAATTGGTGGACAAAGGAAATACCATTTTGGTTATAGAACATAATATGGACGTCATAAAAATGATGGATTATATTATTGATATAGGATATGAGGGCGGTCGTGGTGGCGGAATGATCGTTGCCCAAGGTACACCGGAAGCGGTGGCCAAGGACAATAAAAGCTACACAGCCCGGTTTTTAAAGAAGGAGCTTGAGCAATCCAAACGGAAAATTGCACCTGCCGTATAATACATGATTATTCAAATGCGAAAAGAACAGCACCATAAAGGATGGAATGAAATAAAGACCAATGACTCTTGGGCCATATTCAAGATTATGGGTGAATTTGTCAATGGTTTTGAGAAGATGAGTGAAATTGGCCCCTGTGTTTCTATTTTTGGATCGGCGCGGGTAAAACCCGGACAACCTTATTATGAGTTAGCCGTGGAAGTGTCCAAAAAAGTAGCGGAAGCTGGGTACGGAATAATCACCGGTGGCGGACCAGGAATTATGGAAGCAGGAAATAAAGGAGCCAACCTTGCGGGAGGAACTTCCGTAGGCCTCAATATTGATCTTCCGTTTGAGCAACATGATAACCCATACATTGACAATGATAAAAACCTGGACTTCGATTACTTTTTTGTCCGAAAGGTTATGTTTGTAAAATACTCACAAGGTTTTGTGGTCATGCCCGGTGGGTTTGGCACCTTGGATGAATTGTTTGAGGCTATAACACTGATTCAAACCAACAAGATTCATACCTTCCCTATTATTTTGGTAGGCACCAAATTCTGGAGTGGTCTTATAGATTGGATCAAGGAAACCATGCTGAACGCGGGTAACATTAGTGCCCATGATCTGGATTTGATTAAAATTGTGGATTCTGCCGAAGCTGTTGTTGATATTATTGATGCGTTCTATAAAGGGCGTAACCTAAGCCCCAATTTTTAATCCCTTGCCTTTGGCGAACAAAAAAAGCATAACATATTTTTCATTGCTCTTCCTTCTTGTTGGGTTCAGGATGTTGGGGCAGCACACCAATGAAATAACAGCTGCCTTAAAAGACGAAACCAAGGAAGTTGAAATCAAACAAAAGTTTACCTATGTCAACACCTCCAAGGATGGGTTGACCGCTCTTTATTTCAACGACTGGAACCACGCTTTTTCCAACAAAAAAACCGCACTTGCCAAACGTTTTGGGGAAGAATTCAAACGCAGTTTACATTTAGCCAAGGACAAAGAACGTGGGTACACCCATTTGGTTAGTATTGTTGGAGAAAACTATGCTGGCTTAAGTTGGAATAGAATGGGTAATAGCGATGTTATTCGAGTACAATTGGAAGAGGTCTTGGCTCCAGGTGCATCCGTACAGCTTTTTTTTACCTACACCATCAAACTGCCCAATGCCAAGTTTACCGCCTACGGGTTTGGCCCTAACGGGGAGTATCATTTAAAGGATTGGTACCTTACCCCGGCTGTGTATGATGATGGTTGGAAACTGTACGACAACATGGATTTGGATGACAATTACACGGATCCAGCCAACACTTCCATTAACTTCACCTATCCTGATAAACTATTTTTGTCCACTAACTTTATCGACATTGGGAAATCCAATTTTCCGGGTGGGCAATTCATACAGCTTCAAGGGGACAATAGAAAAAACTGCGAAATCATCTTGGAAAGAACATCCAGGTTCACCAAACATGTAACCGGAATGATCACGGTTACTACAGACTTGGAATCCAACCGTTATGATAAAATCTCACAGGGTATTTCCATAAATAAGATTGCGGTTTTCTTAAATGAAAACCTGGGCAAGTATCCGCACCCCAATCTTCTGGTAAGTGAAATTTCATACAACAAAAGTCCTTTGTATGGAATCAACCAATTACCCTCGTTTATTAGGCCTTATGAAGAGCAGTTTCAGTTTGAGATGAAATTCCTTAAAACCGCCATCCATAGTTTTTTAAATGAAACCATTTATTTGGACCCAAGAGCGGAACGTTGGGTGCTGGATGCCATCGGTAATTATTTGATGATCAAATATGTGGAGGAACACTATCCTGACCAGAAATTAGCGGGCAAACTATCCAAAATCTGGGGATTCCGAGGATTTCATTTAGCGCAGATGGACTTCAATGAGCAATATGCACTCCTCAGTATGCTGTCTGCCCGTAAAAATATAGATCAGGCCTTGGACACACCTAATGACTCCTTGATCAAATTCAATCAAAAAATCGCAAACGGTTATAAAGCTGGATTGGGCATGTCCTATTTGGCTGAATACCTAGGAGGTCAGAAGGTAGATAGCAGCATTACCTCTTTTTATAGAGGTCATATGCTGAATCCATCGGTAAAAGCCTTGGATTTCCAAAAGGAAATAGAACAGCACGCTGAAAAGGATGTGGATTGGTTCTTTAAAGAATATGTTTCTACACGAAAGAAGATTGACTACAAGATTAAGAAGGTTGAAAAATACGAGGATTCGCTGACTTTTGTGATTAAAAATAAACGGGGAACCAAGGTTCCCATTTCCCTTTTTGGGCTTAACAAGGATTCTGTGGTATCCCAGTATTGGTTTAAAGACATAGACACCTCCAGAACCTTTACCATTCCAAGAAATGGTGAAGACCGGCTAGTGCTCAACTATGATAAGAAGATCCCGGAATTCAACCAGCGGGATAACTGGAAAACGCTCAATGGTTTTTTTGCCAGTAACAAGCGATTAAAATTTCAATTTTTCAAGGACACGGAAGATCCTTATTACCATCAGATATTTTATGTCCCTATTGCCAATTTCAACGTGTATGATGGGATAACCCCTGGGCTACGTATTTACAACAAAACCTTTTTGGAGCGCCCATTTCAATATGATATATCTCCCACCTATTCGTTTTTGGAAAAAACAGTAGTGGGCAAAGCTAGTTTTCGTTACCGGAAATATCACGGTAAAAGTGGCCTCTTTGTCTCCAATTATGTTTTTGCGGGATCAACCTCACATTTTCAAGTCAATTCCCGATACACTACGCTAACTCCCGCAGTCTCATTTGGATGGAGGCCGGATAATCTAATTTCGAATCGAAGGCAGAGCCTATTGCTGCGATACCGAAGTGTTTTTAGAAATATTGATGAGAGTATTGCGGACCAACTGGACACAGAACCGGATTATGGGGTGCTGAATCTCAGGTTTATAGATGTGGACAATGATATTTTGAACTACACATCTTGGTTTTTGGATGCCCAACATTCCAGCGACTTTACAAAACTGGCTTTTGAGCTGGAATATCGCAAACTATTTGAAAGCAACAGGCAGTTTAACTTTCGCTTGTATGCGGGTAAATTTTTGCGAAACAACACGGACTCGGATTTCTTCAGCTTTGCCTTGGACAGACCCACGGATTATATGTTTGACCTAAACTATTTAGGACGTTCCGAAAACTCAGGAATCTATAGCCAGCAAATTATCATTGCAGAGGGTGGTTTTAAATCCAAATTGGAAAACCCTTTTGCCAACGATTGGATTGTTACCACAAACGCCAGCACCAACATTTGGAGGTGGATAGAAGCCTATGGAGATTTGGGGTATATCCGCAACAAAGGGGAAAATGCCCGCTTTGTTTACGATTCTGGGGTTCGTTTAAATTTGGTTACGGACTATTTTGAACTCTACTTTCCTGTATATAGCAACAGAGGTTGGGAAATTGCAGAAAGGGATTACGGGGAACGTATTCGTTTCGTGGTCACTATCAGCCCAAAAACACTTATCGGACTGTTTACCAGAAAATGGTTTTAGATTGAAGCATTCTCAAAAAACAGGCTCTTAATTATCGTTTGATTGCATAATTTTCCATAAAAATGCTTTTTTTATAACATATTATTACTTTATTAACAGGTTTCACTGTTGCCATTCTGCTTCTATTTTAGTATTTTTGCGCAAATTCAATTGTGCCAATGAAACCCCATTCCAAGACAAGCAGCGATATTTCCTTTGATGATTTCCAGTCCCAAATCCTTAAGGATTACCAGGTTGCGGTCACAAGTAGGGAATGTAGCCTATTGGGAAGACGGGAGGTTCTTTCCGGAAAAGCAAAGTTTGGAATATTTGGTGACGGAAAGGAATTACCGCAGTTGGCCATGGCCAGAGCTTTTCAGGACGGGGATTTTAGGAGCGGTTATTATCGGGACCAAACCTTTATGATGGCCTTGGGTTACCTAAACCCAAAGGAGTTTTTCCATGGGCTATATGCCACCACGGATATGAAAAAAGAGCCCATGAGCGCTGGGAGGCAAATGGGAGGCCATTTTGTGACCCACAGCTTAAATGAGGACGGGACCTGGAAAGATTTGACCAAACAAAAAAACAGTAGCGCAGACATCTCCTGTACAGCCGGTCAGATGCCACGCTTGTTAGGGCTTGCACAGGCCTCCAAACTATATCGAAACCTAGAGGATATTGATCAGACCAACTTTTCCAACAACGGAAATGAGGTTGCTTGGGGAACCATTGGAAATGCGAGTACCAGCGAAGGTCATTTCTTTGAGACGGTTAATGCTGCTGGCGTCATGCAGGTTCCAATGATCATTTGTATCTGGGATGACGAATACGGTATCTCAGTACCTGCGGAATTCCATACAACAAAAGGGGATATTTCAGAAGCTTTGTCCGGTTTACAGCGAGATAAAGACACCCCTGGCTACGAAATTCTTAAGGTCAAAGGTTGGGACTATACGGCCTTGATTCATGCCTTTGAGAACGCATCGGACATTGCGAGGGAAGATCATGTTCCCGTAATGATTCATGTCACAGAACTAACACAACCTCAAGGACATTCCACTTCGGGTTCCCATGAACGCTACAAATCCAGCGAGCGATTAGAATGGGAGCGGGAGAATGATTGCAATAAGCGATTTAGAGAGTGGATTCTTGAAAACGGTATAAAGACCGAAGAAGAGCTAAAAACTTTGGAAAGGGAAATCAAGCTTAAAGTTCGTGCCGCCAAAAAAGAAGCTTGGGCAGAATTCCTTCAACCGCATATCCAAGCCAAAAAACAATTGATCCAGTTATTGGAAAGCGCTGCCTCCAAGAGCCCCAATCGTAGTTTCATCAGCAAGGTGAAAAACGATTTGATTGCCATTGAGGAGCCCATCAAAAAAGATTTGGCCTCCAAAGCCAGAAAGGCATTAAGATACCTCCTTGGGGAAACAAATCCAGAAAGGGTTGCCCTTCAACAATGGATAGCAAACTTCTTGAACGAAGTTCAACCCAAATACAGCTCCCACCTCTATAATGAGTTGGACAGCAAGGCTACCGAAGTTAAAACACAGGAGCCGGCATATGACAGCCGTGCTGAAGAAGTAGATGGACGAATCATTCTAAGGGACAATTTTGATGCACTTTTCGCCAAATATCCGCAGGCTTTGGTCTTTGGCGAGGATACCGGGAATATTGGGGATGTGAATCAAGGACTGGAGGGACTTCAGAAGAAATACGGACCGCTACGGGTTGCGGACACCGGAATACGTGAGACCACAATCATTGGGCAAGGAATAGGTCTTTCCCTCAGAGGACTTCGTCCAATTGCGGAAATTCAGTACCTGGATTACATTCTATACGGAATCCAAACTTTGAGTGATGATCTAGCCAGCCTGATGTACCGAACCGTTGGAAAGCAAAAGGCACCGCTAATTGTTAGAACACGCGGACACAGACTGGAAGGTATTTGGCATTCTGGATCACCCATGGGTGGATTGATACACCTGTTACGAGGCATGTATATTCTAGTTCCCAGAAACATGACCCAAGCTGCAGGGTTTTACAATACACTGCTAAAAAGCGATGAACCCGCTATTGTCATTGAAAGTCTAAACGGCTATCGCTTAAAAGAAAAGAAACCCTCCAATTTGGGAGAGTTTTGCACACCTATAGGAAAGGTGGAAACATTGAAAGAAGGTAAGGACATTACGCTGTTGTCTTATGGTTCAACACTGAGAATTGTTCAAAAAGTAGCTTCCGAGCTTTTGGAAGTGGGTATTGACGCAGAGGTCATTGATGCGCAGTCCCTACTCCCATTTGATTTAAATCACGACGTGGTTAAAAGTCTTCAGAAAACCAATAGACTTCTTATTGTTGACGAGGATGTGCCAGGTGGATGCTCTGCCTATTTGCTACAAGAAATAATGGAAAACCAAGAAGGGTATAAGTATTTGGACAGTGCTCCGCAAACCCTCACGGCCAAGGAACACAGACCGGCGTACGCCTCGGATGGGGATTATTTCTCCAAGCCCAATGCAGAGGATATTTTCGAAAAGGTCTATGCCATTATGCACGAGATGGACCCCGTTTCCTATCCACAATTGAGATAAAAAAAGCCCCCGATAAATCGGGGGCTTTTTAATTAGTTTTTCAACTCGGTTTCCGGTTGCTGCACAGCCGGCACCAATGGGTTTCCGTCCGCGTCTATCTCTATGATGTTATCAAAACCAAGTTCATCCAATTTACTGGCAATCTTGGCACGATCACCCACCATAAACCAATTAACGGCCTCTGGCTTTACCACTTGGGTACTTACCTTGCGCACATCATCCAGTGAAAGGCTCCGTACATTTTGGTCATAGGTTTCATAATAGTCATCCGGTAGATTGTACCGAAGAAGATTTCTAATGGAGGTATTCACCGCGCTGTTGGTTTCCCATTGCCCGGGCAAACTTAACACTTGGTTTGTTTTTACCTTATCGAGTTCTTGTTGGGTAGCGGGGCGCGTAGAAATAAATTCCGAAATCTCCTTTCTCAATTCGGTAACGGATTCCGAAGTTTTATCTGTTTGAACCGGTGCATAAACAATAAAAGGTCTTTCTTCTTTGGACCCAAGTACAAATCCACCTGCACCGTAGGACCAATGTTTGTCTTCCCTTAGGTTCATATTGATTCTTGAGGTGAAATCCCCTCCAAGTATACTTACCATTTGTTCCAGAGCAATTTCCGAAACACCACCATACTTCTCTGTTAGATGTCCTGCAATTATAACCGACTGTTGTGATTCCGGTCTGTTCATTAAATACAGGGTATTTTTGGAATTCACTTGTGGCTCATTGAAAACTACCGTGGGAACATCTCCCTTTTTCCATTTGCCAAAAGTTTTTTCCAACTTGGACTTTAGCTCAGACATTTCAATGTCTCCCGTTACAATAAGCGTAGCATTGTTGGGTTTCATCCAAGTCTCATAGAATTTCACTACATCTTCACGGGTGAGTTTTTCCACAGTTTCTTCATATCCTGTTCCCGTATACGGATTGCTGTAGGGGTGCCCTTCACCATACATATACTTGTTCATAACCCGAAGCGCCATGGAAATGGGTTGGGCCTTTTCGTTTTTGATGTTGTTGATTTGCTCATTTTTCAGACGTTCAAACTCGGCTTCTGGAAAGACTGGGTTCAACACCACATCAGAAAACAAGTCCATACTGGCATCAAAACTTTGTTTCAAGGTGGTCATGAACACGTTGGACTGGTCTTGGTTGGAAAATGTATTCAAACTAACGCCCAAAAGCTCAGATTTTTCACTGATTTCCAAGGAATTTAAGTCCTTGGTTCCTTCATCCATGAGGTTCATGGCCAACTGGGCAGTACCCGGGCTGGATAGGTAATCCGTTTTATAGCCAGCATCAAACACCATATTGACCACCACCGTGGGAACACCTGTACGCTTTGCCAAAACAACATTCAATCCATTGGATAGTTGTGCCTTTTCCAAATTGGGAAATTTTGAACTTTTTTCAGGACCAAGTGCCGGTAAGCTAGAGCGATCCACAGTAGATTTCTCAACACTGTATTCCGGAAAAGGATTGCAAACCAGAACGTGTTTCCCCTTGCTCAACCATTTCTCGGCCGTTTTTTGGATATCGGAAACTGTTGCGTCCTCTACAAATTTCAACACGGTTTTGTAATAGGCTGCATCTCCAAAATAAGTCTGGTTGGAGGCCAGAATATCTGAGACTCCCCCAAAACCACCAATCCTTTCCAAACCTTTTATGAAATTGGAAAAATACGCTGCTTTTACCCTATTCAATTCAGCCTCAGTAGGGCCTTCATCCATTAACTTTTGGATTTCTTCCTCCAATTGAATTTTCAATTGATCTGCATCCTGACCGGGTTTCACATTCAACCAGGTAATAAACCTGCTGGAAATCTCACTGGAGGCCTGGAAGGAAACGGCCTGACTGACCGTCTGGTCCTCATACACGAACCTTTTGAACAAGCGCGAATTTTTACCGCTGGTCAAAATGGCAGAAATCAAATCAAAGTGTAGGTCCTCTTTGTTACCAAATTGAGGTGTGTGCCAGGCAAAGAGAACCCGGGTCTCGGGAACCCTGTCCTCATAAACTTGATAGGTATCCTGACTCCTTTCTGGAATGCGTACCTCTTGACGTTCAATGGTTGGTCCGGCGGGAATGTCACCAAAATATTTCAAAACACGCTGGTAAACATCCTCAGGATCTATATCGCCAGCCACTGCAACTACAGCATTGGCTGCTCCATAATATGATTTGAACCACTCCTGAACATCTTCAAGGGAAGCCGCGTTCAAATCTTCCATTTCACCAATGACCGTCCACGAATATGGATGACCTTTGGGATACATGGACTTGGTTAAATAGTTCCACTGTTTTCCATAGGGTTGGTTCTCTCCCTGTCTTTTTTCATTTTGGACAACCCCACGTTGCTCATCCAACCGGGCTTGATCAACGGCACCCAGCAAATGTCCCATTCTATCTGATTCCAGAAAAAGCACCTGATCTAGGGCAGAAACTGGAACATTTTGAAAGTAATTCGTCCTATCCGTATTGGTGGTTCCATTTAGATCCGTACCCCCTATACTTTCCAAAGCTTGGAAATAATCTTTGTTAAAGTTCTCACTACCGTTGAACATTAGATGTTCAAACAAGTGTGCGAACCCACTTTTACCTGGTTTTTCGTTTTTGGAACCTACATGATACCAAACGTTCACAGCAACAATGGGTGCTTTATGATCTTCATGGACCAATAGAGTAAGTCCGTTGGGAAGTCGGTATTTTTTATGCGGAATTTCAATTTGATCCGCTTTAAATTGAAAGTTTTGTCCCAGCTGTGATTGTACACAAAACAGGACCATTACCAAGAAAGTCAAAAGTCTCTTCATGACATAAAATTTTCGTTAAGTGATTGATGTTAAAACTGTTTAACAAGGTACTAAATTTTTATCATCCTGTCCGGCTAGCTCTTGCAAAGGCCTATTGTAAAGTTTATTCTCATCCTCAGTGCCTATTTAATTTTTGATGCCTATTTTTCTTTTGTTGAAACATAATTTATACTTTCACGAAAACAAAATCCCCCACCAATGAAAAATAATCTTTTGATCCATTTAGGATTGGCAATTCTAAGGATCGTTCCTTCAGCCTTTATGCTTACCCATGGCTATCCGAAATTCCAAAAGTTGATCAGCGGAAATATGGAGTTTGCCAACCCCATTGGAATAGGTCAAGGACCCTCTTTGTTCTTGGCAGTGCTTGGCGAATTTATTTGTCCCATTTTAATGATTATCGGGTTAAAAACGCGTTGGGCCGCGATTCCAACCACCTTGGTTATGCTGGTGGCAGCATTCCGGGTGCATGCAGAGGATCCTTTTGGCACCAAGGAAAAGGCACTTCTTTTTGCTGTGGTTTTCATAGTGGTGTTCTTGCTTGGTCCTGGCAAGTATAGCGTGGACAAAAAATAAGATTAAACTATTGCCGTCAGCATTTCCTTAAGCAAATCGGCTTGGGCCATGTTGCTGGCACCTACTCCTTTTCCTTTTAAATCCAATTGGCGAAGATTGGAAATAATGGCGCTCACCCTTTTCATTGGATAGTTTTTGGCTGCAACGGTAAATTCATTTACAAAGTAGGGATTAACACCCAACACTTTGGCTACGTTGCCTGGAGAATGGTCATTGAGACCATGGTACTTTAAAAGCTGCGTGAAAAATGTGTTCAATAGGGTTATAGTGACCACAAAAGGATTATCCTTGGGATTTTGGGCAAAGTAATCCACAATGCGAGCCGCTTTTTTAACATCTCGCTCTCCCAGGGCCTTTTTCAATTCAAAGTTGTTGAAATCTTTGCTAATTCCTATATGCTGTTCTATAAGTTCCGGGGTAATCTCAACGTTGGAAGGCACGACGAGGGTTAGCTTGTCCAATTCATTGCTTATTTTGCTTAAATCGGTTCCAAGAAACTCCACTAACATGATGGCTGCCTTAGGTGAAATTTTATACTTCTTACCAGACAAGGTTCGCCTGATCCATTCCGCTACCTGATTTTCGTACAGCTTTTTACTCTCGAATAGTTCCCCCGTTTTTTGAACGGCTTTGTACAGTTTTTTCCGTTTGTCCAGCTTCTTATATTTATAGCAAATCACCAAGATTGTGCTGGGTTGTGGGTTTTGCGCATAGGTAACAAAGTTCTCTATGGTTCTGGAGAGATGTTGCGCTTCCTTAAGAATTACCACCTGATGCTCTGCCATCATAGGAAACCGCTTGGCATTACCAATGACTTCATCCACAGTCGTATCCCTTCCATAGAGCACCATTTGGTTGAAACCCTTTTCGTCCTCCGTCAATACGTTGTCAGCAATATATTGGGAAATCCGGTCTATATAATAAGGTTCCTCCCCCATTAAAAAGTAAATGGGTTTGGGATTCCCCAGTTTTATGTCAGAAACTATTTCCTTTACCCTATCCATTCAGAAAAAATCGTCAAATTTGTCCCATGCAGCCATTGGACTTCCCTTCATATCCGTTCCGACTCAAAAGTAGCGAAAAAGGGCTCCAAATCTTCGACATTATTCGTAAAAAATTTGTGTTGCTGCAGCCCGAAGAATGGGTCCGCCAACATGTGGTTCATTTCTTGGTCGAAACAAAGAAATATCCAAAAAGTTTAATCAACGTAGAGAAACAGCTGGTAGTTAACCATTTAAAAAAACGATACGACGTGGTCGTGTTTCAACCTAATGGGTCCATTAATCTATTGGTGGAATGCAAGGCTCCGGAAGTTACTATTGACCAAACCACTTTTGATCAAATAGCCAGATACAATTTACAATTGCATTCCAAGTATTTAATGGTGACCAACGGATTGAACCATTATTACTGCAAAATGGATCTTGAAGGTGAAAAATATAAGTTTTTGAAGGAAATTCCTGATTTTAGCCGTTAATTTGCTGCCATTTTGAAAGTTGCGGTCGTCATACTGAATTGGAATGGGAAAGCTTTGCTTGAAAAGTTTCTCCCCACCGTCATGTCCCATTCCGAAAACGCCAGTGTCCATATGGTGGATAATGCAAGTGAGGACGATTCCGTCCAATTCCTAAGAGCAAACTATCCCAGTGTACAGGTTATTACGAATGCCACCAATGGCGGATTTGCCAAGGGCTATAACGATGGCCTAAAACATGTGGATGCCGATATCCTCTGTTTATTGAATTCCGATGTAGAGGTTACTCCCAATTGGTTGGATCCTGTACTGGAAGTTTTTAAGACACGACCCGAAACTGCCATAGTTCAACCCAAGATTTTGGATCTAAAACGGCCAGAGTATTTTGAGTATGCCGGAGCCGCAGGAGGGTTCATTGACCGTTTGGGTTACCCATTTTGTAGAGGAAGGATCTTTCAGGCCCTGGAAAAAGATTCGGGTCAATATGATGACATCAAAGAGGTTTTTTGGGCCACCGGTGCCTGTATGTTTATTAAAAGTGAGGTCTTTAGGTCCCTTGGTGGGTTTGACGAGGATTATTTTGCACATCAGGAAGAGATTGACCTTTGCTGGAGGGCTAAGAATCAGGGGCATCATGTGCTGTATGTTGGACATAGCCATGTGTTCCACCTTGGGGGTTCCACACTCACCAACATGGATCCCAAGAAAACCTTTCTTAATTTCAGGAACTCCCTCTACTCCATTACCAAGAACTTACCCGGTAAAGTTGCTTTCACTATAATCTTTTTTAGGTTGTTGTTGGATGGGATTGCCGGGGTCCGGTTTATCCTTCAATTAAAATTTGGCCATTGCCTCGCCATTATGCGTGCGCATCTCAGTTTTTATAGTAACTTTAGAAAACTTTACAAAAAGAGGGAAAAAGCAAAAGTTTTATTAAAATACTATTCCGCAACATCCATTGTTTGGTCTCATTTCGTACATCAAGTGAAGCGATTTAACATTTTAGTAAAAGATTAACGATGCCGAAATACGCCAACTTTGCAATTTCTCTAATTTTGGCGAATAGTTTAAGCAGTGAAATATCTAACAATTCTTAATAATTTATACCCAGTACTATGAAAAAAGTTTTCCTAGGAACATTGTCCATGGCAATTTTGTTGTCATCTTGTGTATCACAAAAAAAATATGCCGATCTTGAGGCCAAACAGAAAGAGACCCAAGATTTATTGAATTCTGCAACCGTTAAACTAAACGATTGCCTTGAAGAAAAAGCAACTGCTTCTTCTCGATTACAGACCCTTGAAGATCAAAACGCCTTTCTAAAGGCCAACAACCAAGAATTGATCAACAACATGGGGAATTTAACCACCCTTACTACCAAAGGAGCTGAGAACCTTGAAAAATCTTTGGAAAGCCTAAGGGAAAAAGATTTGACCATTAGAAGATTGCAGGATGCTGTAACCCGTCGAGATTCTGTGAACCTTGCCTTGGTTCAGAGTCTAAAAGGAGTTTTGGGCAATCTTGACGATGAAGACATTGAGGTAAGTGTTGAAAAAGGTGTGGTATTTGTTTCCATTTCAGACAAACTTTTGTTCAGAAGCGGAAGCTACAACATCACCAATGCAGCCAAGCAAGTATTGGGCAAAGTAGCCAAAGTGGTGAACAACAAACCTGATTTTGAATTCTTGGTAGAAGGACATACGGATAATCTTCCTTTCTCAAGTGGTGTTTTGGTTGACAACTGGGATTTGAGTGCCAAGCGTGCTACTTCCATTGTAAGAACCTTACAGAATGATTTCAACGTTGATCCAAAACGTATGACAGCAGCAGGAAGAAGCTACTACGTACCGTTGGCTTCCAACGATACGGCTGGTGAAAGAGCTAAAAACAGAAGAACACGTATTGTTGTATTGCCAAAAATTGATCAATTCTACAGCATGATCGAGGAAGGCATGAAGGATCCAGCCATTGGCGGTTCTGGCAACTAATCGAAAGCATTAAAAAAACCAGAAAAGGCGACCCAAATGGGTCGCTTTTTTTATTTAGAAGATATCCAAGTCCCCTTTTCCCTCACGGACGATTTCAGGATAACCGCTGGAAAGATCCACCACGGTGGAAGCTATATTGCCACCATATCCCCCATCAATCACAACATCTACCAATTCTCCCCATTTTTCATAGATCAGTTCTGGGTCTGTAGTATACTCCAAAATATCATCCTCATCATATATGGAAGTGGAGACAATCGGATGGCCCAGTTCCCTGACCAAGGCCCTTACAATCTCATTGTCGGGAACACGAATTCCCACCGTTTTCTTCTTCTTGAAATCTTTGGGAAGGTTGTTGTTTCCTGGTAGAATAAAGGTATAGGGTCCCGGAAGGGATCGCTTCAATATTTTGAAAGTAGAGGTGTCTATCTGGCGCACAAAATCGGACAGATTGCTCAGGTCGGCACAAACAAAGGACCAATTGGCCTTTTCCAACTTCACTCCCTTAATTCGAGCAATACGCTGCAACGCCCTGGAATTTGTAATGTCGCAACCCAGGCCATACACCGTATCCGTAGGATAGATGATCAATCCGCCCTTGCGCAACACATCTCCTATTTTCTCAACCTGTCTAGGGTTGGGGTTCTCCTCAAAGAGTTTGATCAATTCAGCCATTTCATGCGAGGTGTTAACCTTTTTTCGAGCTACAAAGTAACAAAGAATATCCCCAAAAGCGGCATTCGTCAATTCATATGGGCCATCCGTCAATTGTGTCCAGAAAGTAAGCTCTCGAACTTGCATTTTTGATAAAGTACAACCCAATCCATCCAAAAATGATAAACTCCAGAATACGATCATTCACCCTTCTTGGCATTTTCACCATTTTCTTGACAAGCTGTGGCAATCACAATCTATCCAAAAAGACACAAACCCCTCCCCATTTTGAGCATGGTAGGGAACTCATTGCCCATCTAGACTACAATGTTTCCCTTCTTAATGACTTAGACGCAAACCATACGGGTTTTAATGAAAAGGCGGTTTTGATCAACGAGCAAATTCGAAAAACCATAGAGCGAATCCAATCCAAAAAGCTGCTGAAGGAGGTTTGTAAATC
Organism: Flagellimonas algicola; assembly: GCF_005937185.1. Classification (GTDB taxonomy): domain Bacteria; phylum Bacteroidota; class Bacteroidia; order Flavobacteriales; family Flavobacteriaceae; genus Flagellimonas; species Flagellimonas algicola. Next base: position 852,510 of record NZ_VCNI01000001.1, read on the forward strand.
ATATAGTATTCTGGAACATGATTTTTTATTTACCATTTCCAGGGACGAAAAAATCGGCGTGTTTTCATGGGAGTCTAGAATGCAAGGAGCTTTTCAAGGTATTCGGAATATTGCCCTTTATACCAATAATGGCAAAATAATCCCTACCTCTTTATATGGAGATTCCATGATTTATCAGCAAATCCACACAATCAAAACTGGCACAAAAAACTTTTATCTGTTACAAGGTCAAGGTGTTACCAATATCAACGAAGAATTCTTCCGAATAGATAGCTATACCATCAATGAAAATGGAATGGAACTCGCCAAAATCTTTCCCAACAGGCAAAGTTCCATCGTTTCCCAGTTGGATTTTAATGTTGAAATGGATGGTTCCCTAATTCTAAAACCAGAGACTTGGGGAACAACACTGGCTTATAGACCATTGGAGCTCCAGGCCGATCATAAAAGCGTGAACTACATTGAAGCCTCTACTACCATTGGCCATAAAATAAACTCCAAAGCCTTTGAAATTAAAAGTTCAGACAACTTCCTCCAAGGCTCGGAAGCAGCTAAAACATTTGAAGGGACAAATAGTAGAACTTTTTTGTTTGAGGATGAGCTGGAGGTGCAAATGAATTATAATGAAGAGGAGGACAAGTCATTAACCCTTATTGGGAATGGTGATTTTAAAATTCATTGGGAGGGAAAAACAAGTTTAGTTGCCAAAAAAGATGGTTTTCTGTTCTTTTCAGAAAAATTGGACACAAACAAGGAAATGCTACATCTGTATGACATCGATAGCAAAAGTTTCAAGTGGACAAGCCCTTTGACCAAGGCTTTTATCTTGGACGACTCCATCCTTTTTGCAGAGAAAACCGAATCCTATTTGGTTTCCAATGCCCATGAAGTATCATGCGGTTCATCAGTTGGAATCAATAGGGCCTATTTTAAAGTTTATTCGGTACGTTTTAGGGAGAAGCATCCCATCGTGGAATTTACCAACCAGATTTTTTGCAGTAGCATTGCGAACAATCAGCTAGCCAAGTTGTAACCGGCTTTTTGATTCAATGATTGAAAATGAAGGCGTTATTGGTCAAGTACCTCCAGTTTCGCGAATCTGAGCAGTAGTTTTTTAATATCCCCTTTTTCAAATTGAATCTCGGCTTTTTTGTCATTACCCACACCTTCTATCTTAATGACTTTACCCCTGCCAAAACGGGTATGGTTAACAAGACAACCTTCAATGAGGTTAGGATCTAAGGCATTGGTATTTGTAGCTGAAAGCTCTGGTTTTAGTTTTCTTAGTTTACGCAGTTGATTTTCATTGGGTCGATTCGCCGAAGATGGGGTACCGTTTTGCGGTTTTATCTGTCTCAACTTGCTCTTGTCCACATCCCCGAAAATATCAGCATTGATCATGGATTTGTAGCGATATCCATCATTGACCGGGGTTAAGTTTTCCACATATTGCTCCTCAATCTCTTCCAAAAAGCGGCTGGGTTCAGCGTCAATTAGCTTACCCCAGCGATATCTATTTTGGGTATAAGTGAGATAGGCCTGTTTCTCAGCTCGGGTCAGCGCTACATAGAACAATCTCCGTTCTTCCTCCAATTCGCTACGTGTGTTCATGCTCATGGCCGATGGGAACAAATCCTCCTCCATTCCCACAATGTACACGTACGGAAATTCCAATCCTTTGGCTAAGTGAATCGTCATAAGGGCCACTCGGTCATCATCCCCAGTGTCCTTATCCATATCGGTTGCTAAGGCCACGTCCTCCAAAAACTCCGTCAGGCTCCCAGTGGAATCAGCCAGTTCTTTTTGCCCCTCCACAAAATCCTTGATTCCATTCAAGAGTTCTTCAATGTTCTCCATCCGTGCAATGCCTTCAGGTGTCCCATCTTTTTTAAACTCTAGGAGTAAGCCTGTTTTTTTGGCAACATGTTCCGCCAAGATAAAGGCATCCGAACCTTCGTTCATGATTTGGAAACTCTTTATCATGGTCACAAAATCGCCTAACTTTCTTTGGGTTCCAGCATTGATCTTTAGTTCCAATTTGGACAGGTTATCCATAACCTCGAAAATTGAACGACCATAATGGTTGGCCGCTACAATAAGTTTATCCACAGTGGTCTGACCAATGCCTCTTGCCGGAAAATTGATCACCCGTTTTAGAGCTTCCTCATCTTTGGGGTTGGTGATCAAACGCAAATAGGCCAGCACATCCTTAATTTCTTTTCTTTGATAAAAAGAAAGTCCTCCATAAATCCGGTAGGGAATATCCCTTTTACGCAAGGCATCCTCTATGGCCCTGGATTGGGAATTGGTCCGATACAATACCGCAAACTCACCATTCATCAATTGATGCTGCATCCGGTTCTCAAAGATGGAACCCGCAACATAACGCCCTTCTTCCGCGTCGGTGATACTTCTATGGATTTTTATCTTATTGCCTTCGTCATTGGAAGTCCAAACCACTTTTTCAAGCTGGTTTTTGTTTTTGGCGATAATGGAGTTGGCAGCATTGACAATGTTCTTGGTTGATCTATAATTCTGCTCCAAGCGATACATTCCAACATCGTCGTAATCCTTTTGGAAATTGAGAATGTTGCTAATATTGGCCCCGCGGAAAGAATAAATACTTTGTGCATCATCCCCCACCACACAAATGTTTTGGTACCGGTCTGATAAAGCCTTCACAATAAGATACTGGGAATGGTTGGTATCCTGGTACTCATCCACAAGGATATACCTAAACCGGTCCTGATATTTCATAAGTACCTCCGGAAAGCGGGTCAAAAGCTCATTGGTGCGGAGTAGCAGGTCATCAAAATCCATGGCCCCCGCCTTAAAACATCGATCTACATAGTTCTGATAAATCTCTCCCAGCCTTGGGCGCTTCGCCATGGCATCAGCTTCCACTAACTCCGGGTTCTGAAAATAGGCCTTGACGGTAATTAAACTGTTTTTATAGGAAGAAATCCGGTTCTGTATTTGTTTATACTTATAAATATCCTTATCCAGTCCCATTTCTTTGATAATGGACGCAATCAATCTCTGGGAGTCTTGAGTGTCATAGATGGTAAAATTGCTTGGATAGCCCAATTTATCACCATCAAACCGAAGTAGCTTTGCAAAAACTGAGTGAAAAGTTCCCATCCACAGGTTTTTGGCTTCAGAATTCCCAACAATGGTGGCAATCCGTTTTTTCATTTCACGGGCCGCTTTGTTGGTAAAGGTCAAAGCCAGAATATTGAAGGAATCCACCCCCTGCTCCATCAAATGCGCAATCCTATAGGTCAATACCCTCGTTTTGCCCGATCCAGCACCTGCGATAACCATCAAGGGGCCATCCTTGTGCAATACCGGTGCCCGTTGCGCATCGTTCAATTCATCCAAAAAAGTATCCAAACGCTCAGGTATTTAAAAAGTAAAGGTGAAAATAGCCAATATTGAACTCATGCTAAAATGATCCTGTTAATACTTATAAACAGCAATCCATTTAGCTCGAATTTGATATATTTAGAGACTAATTTGAAACTGAATGAGATTCCATCTCCTAGCTTTACCCCTGTTTGTTCTTTTTAGCTGTATTACAAATTCCCAAACCGCAGAGGCCGGACCGATCATAACTGATTTTGGGAAGGTTTATGAAGTAAACAACCCAGATTACAAGGTTCAAAAGGACATCACCTTTAAGGCTGTGATCGATGTGACCGGAAAGGCGGATTCCCATAGCAGTAGAAACGCACGTATTGAAACCGCAGCCCGTTTTTTAAATATGCACGCCCAAAGTGGGGTTCCCAACAACCAGTTGAAAGTGGCTTTGGTTGTGCATGGCGGAGCCAGTAAGGATGTATTGTCCAATGTGGTGTATCAGAAAAAATATAAAAAGGACAATCCCAATTTGGAGCTGGTTAAATCCCTTTTGGAAATTGATGTGCCGGTCATAATTTGCGGACAGTCCGCTGCTCACAATAAAATTGCCAAAGAAGACCTTATTCCGGGGGTACAAATTTCCCTGTCGGCCATGACGGCTTTGGTCCAACTTCAAAATGAAGGCTATCAACTTATAAAATTTTAAAATTGAACATATGCAAAAATTATTCGCACTAGCGTTACTACTTTTCGGAACTTCCGTATGGGCCCAAGGGCCAAGTTTGGAAAAAGATTTTTCAGATATAGAATCAAAAGTCGTTGAATGGCGCAGGGACATCCATCAAAATCCTGAATTGAGTAATCGGGAATTCAAAACGGCCGAAAAGATTGCCAAACATCTCAAATCTCTGGGGATTGAGGTTCAAACGGGAATAGCCAAAACCGGAGTGGTCGGTATATTAAAAGGAGATCAACCCGGTAAGGTGGTTGGGTTACGTGCCGATATTGACGCACTTCCGGTTACAGAACGTAACGACCTACCTTATAGATCGACTGTGAAATCGACATTTTTAGGAAAGGAAGTTGGCGTAATGCATGCTTGCGGACACGATACCCACACGGCTATTTTGATGGGTGTTGCAGAGGTGCTGTCCAAAAACAAAGACAAAATTAAAGGAACGGTCAAATTCATTTTCCAACCCGCAGAAGAAGGAGCTCCTCCCGGTGAGGAAGGTGGGGCATTGCTGATGGTCAAGGAAGGGGTGCTTTCCAACCCTGATGTAGATGCCGTTTTTGGGCTTCATATCAATTCCCAAACACCTGTAGGAACCGTAAAATATAAGCCTGGAGGTGCAATGGCGGCCGCGCAACGCTTCGTCATCAACGTAAAAGGAAAGCAAACCCACGGCTCTCAACCTTGGGGCGGTGTTGATCCCATTTTGATCAGTGCCAAAATCATTGATGGCCTGCAAACCATCATCAGTCGTGAATCTGAACTTACCAATGAAGCCGCCGTAATTTCCGTAGGAAAAATTACAAGTGGGGTTAGATTCAACATCATTCCAGAGAGCGCAGAAATGATAGGCACTATTCGCACCTTGGACTACGACATGCAGAAGCATATCAACAAGCGTATGGAAGAAATGGTACCGGCCATTGCCAAAGCGTATGGTGGAGATGCAACCATCGATATCAAGAGCTCAACGGCCATTACTTTTAACGATTTGGAATTGACCGAAAAAATGGCGCCTACTCTAAAAAGAGTTGCTGGAGATGAGAATGTCAGCATTCATAAAGCCATTACCGGAGCTGAGGATTTTAGCTACTTTCAGGAAAAAGTACCCGGATTTTATTTCTTCTTAGGGGGAATGACCCCTGGAAATACAGAATCCTTTCCACACCACACCCCCGATTTCAAGATTGACGACAGTGGATTGTTGTTGGGAGTAAAAACGATGACCGGGTTGGCATTGGACTATTTAAACCTGTAAATATGGATACGGTAATGGACTTTTTGGCAGGAACTCCATGGTGGGCCTGGATTCTAATTTTATTAGGTCTTGTAGCCATGAGGGACATCTTCTTCCAAAAAGCCCATACCATAAGCCATAATTTTCCCATTATCGGACATCTGCGGTACTGGCTGGAGAGCATTGGTCCGGAAATGCGGCAGTATTTTGTGGCGAACAATCGGGAAGAACTTCCTTTTAATCGTATTGAACGTGGTTGGATCTATGCTTCAGCTAAAAAGGAAAACAACTATGAAGGTTTCGGCACGGACAGGGACATCTATGCACATCAGCACATTTTTGTAAAAAATGCCATGATTGGGTATCAAGTACCCAAAGGACATCCCAATGTAGAAGACCCTTATTTCTTGCCTTGTGCCAAGATCATAGGTGCATACAACAAACGAAAAAAACCCTATCGCCCGGCTTCCGTTATCAACGTATCTGCAATGAGCTTTGGTTCCCTTTCCGCAAGGGCGGTTGAATCCTTAAACCAAGGTGTTGGGAAGTCCATGGCGTACCACAACACCGGTGAAGGAGGCCTGTCCCCCTACCATAAAACGGGAGGTGATGTAGTGTTTCATTTTGGAACGGGCTATTTTGGGGTTCGCTCCCGTGAAGGGAACTTTTCCATGGAGAAAATGAAAATATTGGTGGACGAAAATCCTTGCATCAAGGCCATCGAAATAAAATTGTCCCAAGGAGCCAAACCCGGCAAAGGTGGAGTTTTGCCTGGAGCCAAAATAAGCCCGGAAATAGCCAAAATAAGAGGAGTTGAAGTTGGGAAAGATGTGCTATCACCAGCGACTCATACGGCATTCAACTCCATTCCTGAATTTGTTGAACTCATTGAGAATATAGCCAAGGAAACTGGATTGCCCGTTGGAATCAAAGGAGCCATTGGCAAACTGGATCAATGGGAAGAACTGGCAGACCTTATGAAAAAAACAGGCCAAGGCCCAGACTTTATTACCATTGACGGAGGTGAAGGTGGTACTGGAGCCGCACCCCCAAGTTTTGCTGATCATGTTTCGCTGCCATGGGTGTATGGTTTTTCTTCAGTGTATCGGATTTTTAAAGAACGTGGACTCACCGAACGATTGGTGTTTATTGGTAGTGGAAAACTTGGCTTCCCTGCCAAGGCGGCCATGGCCTTTGCCATGGGTGTTGACTGTATTAATGTGGCGAGAGAGGCCATGATGAGCATTGGATGTATACAGGCCCAGATCTGTCATACCAACCGATGCCCTTCAGGTGTAGCTACACAGAGCAAGTGGTTGCAGGGTGGTATCAATGTGCCACTGAAATCGGATAGGCTGGCACAATACTTCAAAACATTTAGAAAGGAATTCCTGGAAATTACCCATGCAGCTGGTTACGAACATCCTTGTCAGTTTTCCATGAATGATATCCAAGTTAATGTAGATGATGACTACCTTAGCAGTGATTTGGAAGCGGTCTACTCCTATCAAAAAGAAAAGGTTCCATTTGCCGACATGCAGGAACTTTACGACTGTGTTTATTTGGGCGGTAAGGCGTTTTCCAAAAAAACAACCTAATTTTGATTTCGATTTTTGCTTAAACCAACACATCTTACTTATGAAAAAACCATTACTTCTATTTTGCAGCTTATTTGTTGTTACGCTTGCTTTTTCCCAAAAGAAAAGTGAGCTATTTGCCCAAATTGATGATTTGGAAACCCAGGTCAGTGAAGTTCAACAGCAACTGGCCGAGGCCAAACGCGAGATTTCTTCCAGTACGGCCAAGGCAAATACGCTGGAAGCCGAAAATGTTGGGTTAAGGGATGCCAATGCCACCCTACTTAAAAACCTGAGCAGTTTTTCGGAGCTTTCCAAAAAGAACAGCGAAAATGTAAACAATGCTCTGCAAGCCCTGGAACGTAAAGAGCAACAATTAAGAGGAGTAACAGACATGATTTCCTCCAGTGACTCCACGGCCATTGTACTTTTGACTCGAATAAAACAGACCATGGGTGAAAATGCCAACCCCAATGTTTCTGATGGAGCCGTGATACTTTCCCAAAGTTTAACCAAGTTGTTTGGTTCGGACACCGGTACCACTTTAACGGAAGAAGGTAAAGTTTGGCTGTCGCAATTGGCAAAAATTATTTTGGCAAGCCCTAATATACATGCCCAAGTAGAGGGATTGAATATTACCGGAGAGTTTGGAGTTACTTACGATCAGGCTTCAGTTGCGGCAAAAGAATTGGTAACTACCTTAGCCGTACCTGTGGATAAGGTTGGTGTTTCCGTAAAAGATGGAAATTTCAAGGAAGGGATCTCTGTAAGTCTTCAACCCGATTACAAAGGGTTTTACGATAAAGCCAAAGCCAATCTGAAAAATGGTGAATAAGCCATAACGAAACATCTCTACTTCCATTTAGCATAAATAGTTCTATAGCATGTAACCCAAACGGCTCGGTTTTCAGTTTTTGCTTTTCCTCTATACTGATTCCCTGTATTGCGTCATTGGTCGATTTTAGTGATGGAAACTACTGCAACCAACTTATCTTGACTCTCAGTACATTACCAAACCAAAAACTGAGAAATCATGAATCGTCTTCTGTCCGTTTTAACCCCGTTCCTTTTGTTGGCCTGTACGCCTACTCCTCAAGAATCGGAAGTTGAAAGGGATGTACTAGGTTATGTAGACCCGTTTATAGGGACAGGATTTCATGGCCATACTTTTCCAGGGCCGGTAATGCCCCATGGTATGGTACAATTGAGCCCTGACACCAAATTGAATGGTTGGGATGCGTCCAGCGGTTATCATTATAGTGACAGCACCATTTATGGATTCTCCCACACGCATCTCAGTGGAACTGGGATTGGGGACATGGGTGATATTCTTGTTCTTCCCTTCACTGGGGAAGAAAAAAACAAACCGATAGCCCAATTTAAAAAGTCCGATGAAAGGGCTGAGGTCGGCAAGTACGCCGTCAAGTTCACCAACTACGATGTAGAAGCAGAATTGGCTGTTACGGAGCGAGCCGGTCTCCACAAATACACCTATGGTGCCAATCAGAATAAACAGCTGTTATTGGATGTGGGTCATATCCTTCAGCAAACCTGGGGGCATGGAAACATTTCCAATTCGTTGGAAATTGTAAATGATAGCACCGTAAGAGGCCTAAAACATTCCCGGGGCTGGGCTTATGATCATAAAGTGTATTTCCATGCCAAGTTCTCCAGTCCATTTCAGGTGGATAGCATTATTGTGGATGGCCAAGCTTCAAACAAAATTGAAGATGTTTATAAAGGTCAGAACATATACTCCCGTCTAAGCTTTCCATCCCTTTCCATAGGTAAACCTTTGCTAGTGAAGGTCGGAATATCTGCAGTTGATGAAAAAGGTGCCCAAACCAATCTTGAAAACGAACTACCGCATTGGGATTTTGAAGCGGTGGTCTCCCAGACACGGGAGAAATGGAAAAAGGAATTGAATCGCATTCAGGTACGGACAGCCGATGAGGATGTGCTTACCACCTTCTATACCTCCCTATATCACAGTATGATTGCTCCAGCCCTACACCAGGATGTGGACGGCAGATACCGTGGAATGGACAAAGAGATACATCAATCCACAAATGGAGCGATCAATTATACGGTATATTCACTATGGGACACTTTTAGGGCGCTACATCCTTTGATGACCATTATTGATGAACCCAAATCCATAGCTTATGTCAACAATTTGATTTTGAAATATGATGAAGGTGGCTTGTTGCCCAAGTGGCCTCTGGTTTCCAATTATACAGGAACAATGGTAGGCTATCCAGCTGTGGCCAACATTGCCGATGCCATATCCAAAAAACTTCCTGGAATTAACCAGCAATTGGCTTTGGAAGCAGCCATCACCAGCGCTTCGTATAGACCTGAACTAGTGAAGGATTCCGACGAACCCAGAAAGTCACGAGTCATGACCCCGTACAACAAGTATATCATTGAGGGACGGTTCATTCCCTCGGATGAAATAACAGCCTCCGTTTCCTACGGCCTTGAAAATGCTTATTATGATTGGTGCATAGCCCAGATTGCCCAAGCTGTTCGCAATGATTCCGTTGCGGAGCAATTTCAAAAAAGAGGGCAAAATTATCGGCATTATTTTGATTCGGAGACAGGGTTTATGCGTGGAAAAAATGCGGACGGCTCATGGCGAGAGCCTTTTAGTCCCAAACATTCTGATCATGAGCACTCTGATTATGTTGAAGGCAATGCCTGGCAATGGACTTGGTTTGTCCCCCATGATATTGACGGTTTTTCACAACTATATGGTGGCAAGGAACAATTCGCCAGTAAATTGGATAGCCTATTTACCACCTCTTCTGAAATTGAAGGTGAAAATGCCAGTGGGGATATTACGGGGCTGATTGGGCAGTATGCACATGGCAATGAACCTAGTCACCATATCGCATATATGTACACCTATGCAAACCAAGGGTGGAAAACGCAGGAATTGGTAAATCAAATTTTAAAGGAATTCTATACCTCCCAACCCGATGGTATCATTGGAAATGAAGATTGTGGTCAAATGTCCGCATGGTACGTCATGAGTGCCATGGGCTTCTATCAGGTTGCACCTGGAAAACCTGAATATGTTATTGGAAGGCCACTGTTTGACACCGTCAAAATACCACTTGAAAACGGAAAAACATTTACCATACTAACACAAAATAATTCCCCAAAAAATAAGTATGTGCAATCAGTCCGATTAAATGACAAGGAACTGGAAGAGTTGTTCTTTACCCATGATGCTATTAGAAATGGAAGTACGTTGATTATCACTATGGGGCCAGAACCAAAAAAATAGCGGGTATGCCCGGTATACTTTTTGAAAGTTTATTCCGTTATCATCCAAAGTATAAAATCCAAAACCAAACCAAACCATGAGCGGAGACGACATTTTTCAGCTTTTCGGCTTTTTATTGCCAGCCGTTGTTACGGGTGCCGTAGCATTTTATTTTTTTAGACTTCATACCAGAAACGAAGATGGTCGTAGACGTTTTCTGTTGCACAAGGATTCCCAAAAAGACACGCTTCCCATTCGTTTACAAGCCTATGAGCGTATGGTGTTGTTCTTGGAACGTATTTCCATCAACAGTCTTGTGGTAAGAGTGGCTCCCACGAGCAAGGACAAAAGTGCCTACGAAAATCTATTGATCAAACAGATAGAAACCGAGTTTGAGCACAACCTTTCACAACAGATCTATATGTCAGATGAGTGCTGGAACATTATCAAGGCCGCTAAAAATGCCACCATTCAAATTATACGTTCTGCCGGAATGAGTGAAACCGACTCTCCGGATAAACTAAGGGAAGATATCCTAAACCAAACGATAGACAAACAGTCTCCTTCTGCTACGGCTCTAGCCTTTATCAAGAAAGAAGTTAGTGAACTTTGGTAGTTTTTATTCCTGATGGTCAGGGTCTATAGGACTGGTCTCCTCATTTTTATTTTTCGCATATAAATACCCTCTTTTCCACCATAGGGTCATACGTTCTTTGTTAAAAATCAAGGAGTTCGTGGTCAACACGGTCGGGGTATAGTAGAAGTTGATGATGGCATCTTTTTGGTTGGCCACCAATTTTCCAATTCGGATGTTTTGATTTTCAATTCGATCCAGCATAAAACTAAAAATGGTAGTAATCAACTCAAATGGATTACGCACAGGCATACGGTTCAGGTAATTCACTTCAGTGTGCAAAACCACCACATCCACTTCTGTGGCTCCGCGTTTCAGTGCTTCTTCAATAGGCACCAGGGTACCCAGTCCCCCATCGGCATATTCACAACCATTTCTTCGGGCCAAACTCATAAAGGGTGTGTAGTTGGACGAAATCCAAATCCAATCGCAAAACTCCTCATAGGTGCAATCGTTGATGGATTTGTATTCCACCTGATTCAAGGAAAGATTGGAAACCGTGACCACAACATCTGAACTGCCTTGTTTCAATTCTTCAAATTCTGCCGGGGTAATGGAATTTCGAATAAGATGTCTAAGGTTTTCGCTCTCCCCAAAGGTCTTTTTCCCACGGATAAAATTTTTGACCACATTCCAATGGTTGATGGAAATCACCTCAATCCCATATTTCTTTTTGATGACAAAAGGGCAATTGTTGAAAATGCTGTTCTGGTTGACCGAGGAATAGATTTCCTTGATTTTATCCAGCTTGTTCAAGGCCAAATGGGAAATGAGCAGACTACCCGTGGATGTCCCCACAAATAGGTCATAATCGTGTTTGGCCTCCTCAATCAGAAATTGGGCTACACCCCCTGCAAAAGCTCCCTTACTACCTCCTCCTGAAATTACCAATGCCCTCATTTGCCCAAGGTTTTATCCAAATAACGCTGTTGTTCTAAATTTAAAGTAGGATAGATGGCCTTTACCCTGGCCAGGTTCCCTTCCGCTTTCAAAAAGTCTTTCAACATTTTTCTGCATGATTTTTTAAAGTGCCAAACATGATGGCTACAGGCTTTTATCAAACTTTTCAAGGTGTCATCGTTAAACGCTCCAATGCTTTTTAAATATTGAAATGCCAAAAGTCTAACTTCAAAATGGTATTCTGATCCCGTATAGGAGCTAAGCTCATTGTAAAAATCAGGTTTTTTGTCCATAGCATAATCTGCAGTCACCAAAGCCAAGGTCAGCCAAAGTAGACGCACATTTTTGTTTGGGAACCCAACAATATTTGCAGTTTGGTCCAGATAAACATTCCTGTTTTCAGGGAAATCCGTCCAAAGTTTGAATAACGCTGCTTCCACCGTGGTATAACTCTGATCACCTAGTAATCCTTCAAAACCCGCACGTACCTCCAAGGGCACTTTTTCCATAGCTAGGGAAATCGCTTGTCTTACCTTTAGCCCTTCCTGTTTTAAGAGTTCGTTTAAAAACTGCGGGGACAGTTGATTCCCGTAGTCCAATAAAAGTTGGTGCTTCAAGGCTTCTGATAGGTAGGTTTTCCAGTTTGCCCCAAGAACTGTCTCTGCATTTTCCGGCTTGTCTCCTATTTCCTCTTTTGCCTTAAAGTAGGTGTCTATTGATGTATTTTTCGCTCTTAAAAACAGTTTAACCTTTTCAAACGGAAAGTCGGATTCCTGCAACCAAGCCTCTTCAAAGCTGGAGAGTTTCATCCCCGAGGCCTTTTCCATTTCCCACATAAAATCGGAAATGGTCACATTCTGAAATGCGAACTTGGTCAGGTAGTTTTGTATCCCCTCCCTAAAAGCCATGTCTCCTACCCTATCCCGAAGTATAACTAAGGCCCATGCTCCTTTTTCGTAAAAAGTAAGGCTGCCAGCACTAGCATTGGTAAGTGCCTCTCCGTGGCCATCCCCGGAAAAATTATCCAAAGCTTTCGCCGTCTCCAACAATCTCCAATAAAAGTAATCCTCTCCAAAAATGTCTTTTTCAGCCAAGTAGGCATAAAAGGTGGCAAAACCTTCATGAAGCCAGTGATGGGAGCCACTCTGTTCGGTAACCAGATTCCCAAACCATTGGTGAGCCAATTCGTGGGCATTCACATTGACAAAGTTCTTGTCTATAAAAGCGGTGGAATCCACCATAAAGGTGTTGGAAAAAATGGTGGCACCAGTATTCTCCATCCCCGCATATAAAAAATCCTGTACGGGAATCTGCTTGTAGTTCTGCCAAGGGTATGGTACTCCAATTTCATCCGCCAAAAAATCAAACATCCGTTGGGTATGTCTGTAGGTAGGTTCAACGCAAAGGCTGTCCTTAGGTTCGTAATAGAGTTCAATGGGAATTCCTTTTTTAGAGTGCAGTATTTCCTTTTCAAAGTTACCCATGGCAAATGCCACGAGGTAGCTGCTCATGGGTTGTTCCATATCAAATCTCCAAACATTGATACCATCCTGTGGGACAATCTCCTCCAATTCCCCATTGGAAATTACCGTCTGGCTTTGATCGGCGACTATAGTCAGATCAAATTCAATCTTGTCATTCATGTCATCCAAACTCGGTAACCAATGACTGGTGTATTTTCCTTGTCCTTGTGTCCACATTTGCTTTTTGTCAGTGTCTCCATCTCCAATAAAATAGACTGTCTGTTTGGGAAATGCACTGTAGTTAAATTTTAAATGATGGTCATCCTTTCTAAACTGTTTTTTTACCACGAAATGTTGACCATCGGTTTTATAGTTGATTGGCTTACCATTCAACTGCACTTGTTCGAACTTCATTTCCTTGGCATCCAAGAAGATGGAATCTACTGGTTTTAAAATTTTAAAATAGTAGTCAACACTTCCTTGGATTTTTGCTTGTTCGAAGTCAGCCTGCACCAAAATTTGTCCCCTAACAAAATCCACTTTATCCTGAATTTGGGAGGAAAGGAGTTGGGTCAAAAGAAAAAAAATAAGCACAGGGGCAAGCTTCATGGCAACAGTATCACAAAAGTCTTTCCAAATTACATATTTTAGTTTGATGAATCCCAATTTTCTCCAAACTCCCATCCCCTATCTGAAAGGAGTTGGCCCCAACAGAGCCGAGACCCTTCGGACAGAATTGGGCATTGAAACCTACAGGGACTTATTACACCTTTTTCCCAATCGATATCTGGACAAAACCCAGTACTACAAAATTGCCCAGCTCCATGCCAGTGGTGCGGATGTACAAGTGGTGGGGAAAATAGTCCATATAAAAACCGTGGAACAAAAGCGGGGCAAACGTCTTGTGGCCAAATTTGTAGATGATACGGGCGAGATGGAACTGGTATGGTTCCGAATGCAAAAATGGATAAGGGACAATCTGAAATTGAATGAGCCTTATGTGGTCTTTGGAAGAATCAATAGGTACGGGAGTTCTTTTTCCATGCCCCATCCTGAAATGGAATTGCTTGCGGAGCATCAGCAAGGTCTAAAGGTAGCCATGCAGCCCATTTACCCTTCCACAGAAAAATTAAGCGCCAAGGGAATCACCAATAGGGTGGTCAGTAAAATGCAGCAACAATTGTTGTTAGAGTCCAAAGGACAGTTTGCGGAGTCACTCTCCCCCAGTATCTTAGATGAACTCCGCTTGATTTCAAAGAGCGAAGCGCTTTTGAACATTCACTTTCCAAAAAGTCAGGAATTGTTGGTCAAGGCCCAATTTCGACTCAAATTTGAGGAATTGTTTTTTGTGCAACTCCAACTGATTACCAAAAAACTAATCAGGAAGCAAAAGATTAAAGGTTTACCCTTTGATCAAGTAGGGACAAAATTCAATACTTTTTTTGAGCACCATCTTCCTTTTGAGTTGACCAATGCACAGAAAAAAGTCATCAAGGAAATCAGGAACGATTTGGGCAGCAATGCCCAGATGAACCGTTTGCTTCAAGGGGATGTAGGCTCTGGAAAAACCATTGTGGCCCTCATGTGTATGCTGTTGGCCATAGACAATGGGTATCAGGCTTGCTTAATGGCTCCTACCGAGATTTTGGCCCAGCAGCATTACAACGGCTTAAAGGAATTGTTGGGCAAAATGGAGGTGAAGATTGCCCTGTTGACGGGATCCACAAAAAAATCAGAACGTACTTTGTTGCACAACCAATTGGAAAATGGGAATCTCAATATTTTGGTGGGCACCCATGCTGTTTTGGAAGATAAAGTACAATTTAAAGACCTTGGGCTGGCCATTATTGATGAACAACACCGATTTGGGGTGGCACAACGCTCCAAATTGTGGCATAAAAATGAAACCCCTCCCCACATTCTGGTGATGACAGCTACACCCATACCTAGAACCTTGGCCATGAGTCTTTATGGGGACCTGGATGTCTCCGTAATTGATGAGCTACCTACCGGAAGAAAGGCCATCAAAACGGTTCATCGATTTGACAATAACAGATTAAAAGTTTTTGGGTTCCTTAAAGATGAAATCAGGAAGGGAAGGCAAGTTTACATAGTTTATCCCCTAATTCAGGAATCCGAAGCTTTGGATTACAAGGATTTGATGGACGGCTATGAGAGCATTGTCCGTGACTTTCCGCTTCCCGATTACCAAATTTCCATCGTTCATGGAAAAATGAAACCGGCGGACAAGGATTATGAAATGGAAAGATTTGTTCGTGGTGAGACCCACATTATGGTAGCTACTACCGTTATTGAGGTGGGGGTAAATGTCCCCAATGCCTCCGTGATGATCATTGAAAGTGCCGAACGCTTTGGACTTTCACAACTGCATCAGCTTCGTGGACGCGTAGGCCGTGGCGCAGAACAAAGCTTTTGTGTTCTGATGACGGGCCATAAACTATCCGAAGATGCCAAAACCCGTTTGCAAACCATGACCCGCACCAATGATGGATTTGAAATTGCAGAAGTGGACCTGAAACTCCGTGGTCCTGGTGATTTGATGGGTACCCAACAAAGTGGGCTGCTCAATTTGAAGATAGCGGACATCGTAAAGGACAACCAGATATTGCAAACCGCCAGATATCACGCCATTCAACTTTTAAAAGATGACCCCAGATTGGAGAAACCTGAAAATCTTCCCATTCGGTCGGCCTACACCATGATGTCCAAAGGGAAAGATATTTGGGGGTATATCAGCTAAAAAAAATGCCCAGCTTTCGCTAGGCATTTTCCTAATTTAATTCCCTAAGTAAATTGGTTTAGTTAATTCCTTCCCCTTTTTCAGCTTTATCCAAGTTGGCTTGAACGCGATCGCGGTTTACCTGGGCGGGCGCATTCTCCAATGCTAACTTTAGATGCTTAACAGTAGACTTATTATCCCCTAAAGCGGAATATCCTCTGGCCAATCCATAATGCACTGGCCATGTACCTTTGTGGTTCTTGGCATTCCATTTAAATACTTCAAGCGCTTTATCCGTGTTGCCTTGTCCAATAAGCTGTCTTCCATAGCCATGTACTTGGAAAACCGTTCCCAGCGGTAAGGCTTCCTGCATTAGGGCTTCCGCCTCAGCAGTTTTTCCTTGCTTGGCCAAAATCTGGGATTTAATACTCAAATTATTGAAATTCTTTTGGCTGAAAAACTGTCCCGCAATTGCGGCATCAACCCAGCCTAGGGCCTCGTCCAAATCACCTCCGTTGTTTTGGGCAAAATTGGCCGCTTGCTCCCAGCTTTGACGACTAAATCCTGGGTTGGTCTGCAATTCCTGACGAATCCGAGCCAAAACATTTTCGGTTACATTGGTTTCTACCTTAAATGGGATTTGTTTTTTCTCCCAGCTAAGGGAAGCTACTGCAGAAGTGGCATCAACTTCATCAAAATTAAAAGTGAGCTGTTCCACATGCGCAATCTCCTTGGTGGTAACATCCACACGAAGGGCATCGTCTCCCGGCTCGTAAAAATAACTTCCCCAAGCCCCATGGTTTTTTGAAAAAATCACAGTTGCCGAATTGTCTTCGTTGACAATCATGTGTAAACCATACTTGCCAGCTGGAAGTGTTTTACCTCCAATGGTCAAATCATGGTTGGTCTTGAAAATAGTGTTTTCATTGGCACCTGCCCTCCATGGTGATTCGGTAGCCGTTCCGAATCCCAAATTGTTCATGCCATAAGGGACCAGTGCGCCCCAAATTTCCCTATCGTTCACACTGGGTCTAGAGTAAACAATAGTGACATCCGTAGTTCCAATACGCTGAGAAACTTTTGCCATTTGACTACCTCTGGGCAGAAAGGTAAGCTGGGCATAGCTACTTGTGGAAATACAGAATGCAGCGATGAGAATCATGGCCGAAATGGCCGTGTAACTTTTTTTCATTTGTTCGTTTTTGATGAGTTAATGAATAAACTTTCTAGGTTGACTCCCAAGGTAGAAACCTCATCGTTCCAATAGCGTTACAACAATGTTAAAATAAAGGCAAACGTGTTAAAATTCAGAAGCTTACAGCTAAGATGTTCAGTGCCAATACCTAGGCAGATTTAAATCTTGGGTTGACAGGTAAAACAAGTTCGGGAACACCCTTTACCCTTTGGTTTTGAAAGAACATTCTGATGTTATGTACTTCCCAGTTAACATTCAGGATTGTTTTTGTTTTAAATCGAAAAACACACGCAATCCATCAGTTTCCATAGCAAAAACTTGCCTTGAACATCGTAATTTTCCAAACTAAAAATGAAGCTTTTGCTTTTCATATTTTAAATTTACCAGCTTATTAATTATTGAATGCAACGATGAGTAAAACACTATTTGATAAGGTTTGGGATTCCCATGTGGTTCAACATATTGAAAATGGTCCCGATGTACTTTTTATAGATAGACATTTGGTTCATGAGGTCACTAGTCCTGTGGCATTCCTTGGACTTAAAAACAGAGGCATCAAAGTGCTTTACCCTGAGCGCACTTTTGCAACTGCGGATCACAATACACCGACCATCAACCAACACTTGCCCGTTAAGGATAAGCTTTCGGCCAACCAGCTTAAAGCTCTGGAGGAAAATTCCAAAGCCCATAACATTCCTTATTGGGGCCTTGGACATGAGAAAAATGGTATTGTTCACGTGATAGGTCCGGAAAACGGAATTACTGTTCCTGGAGCAACAATTGTTTGCGGGGACTCCCATACTTCCACACACGGCGCTTTTGGCGCCATTGCTTTTGGAATTGGAACCAGTGAGGTTGAGATGGTCCTGTCCACGCAGTGTATTATGCAGCCAAAGCCGAAAAGCATGCGCATCAACATTGATGGGGAATTGAACAGAGCTGTGACGCCCAAAGATGTTGCCCTGTTCATCATATCCAAATTGACCACTTCCGGGGCCACAGGCTACTTTGTGGAATATTCAGGTGAAGTTTTCCGAAACATGTCCATGGAAGGACGTATGACCGTGTGCAACCTAAGTATAGAAATGGGAGCTCGAGGCGGTATGATCGCTCCGGACCAAAAGACTTTCAATTACATTCAAGGGCTGGAATATGCCCCAAAAGGCGAAGCTTGGAACAAAGCCATGGCATACTGGGAGCAATTGCACACCGATGAGGGTGCAAGCTTTGACAAGGAAATTTCCTTTAATGCTTCGGAAATAGAACCTATGATTACGTACGGAACCAATCCCGGTATGGGAATGGGTATCCAAAAAGATATTCCCCAAGCCGAGGCCGTTGAAGGCGGTGCCGCTACCTACAAAAAGTCCTTGGAGTACATGGCTTTCAATGAAGGGGATGCCATGATTGGCAAGCCAATCGATTTTGTTTTTCTTGGAAGTTGTACCAACGGTAGAATTGAGGATTTCAGAGCCTTCGCTTCCATTATCAAGGGAAGGAGAAAAGCGGACAATGTTACCGCATGGCTGGTTCCTGGGTCGCATCGCGTTGAAGAGGCCATTAAGGAAGAAGGTATTCTGGATATTTTGCATGAAGCTGGATTTGAATTGCGGGAACCTGGCTGTTCTGCCTGCTTGGCCATGAATGATGATAAAATCCCCGCTGGGAAATATGCGGTGAGTACTTCCAACCGAAACTTTGAAGGAAGACAAGGGCCAGGTGCACGTACCCTTTTGGCGAGTCCTTTGGTGGCAGCCGCGGCAGCAGTTACTGGAAAAGTAACCGACCCAAGAGAATTAATGGAATTACAAGAAGCATAACCAATCCGTATACTGATTATTGATCATTGTTAATTGAAAAAAATGGCTTACGATAAATTCAACATACTTAAAAGTTCCGCAGTTCCACTTCCTATAGAAAATGTGGACACGGACCAAATCATTCCAGCTCGTTTTCTTAAAGCTACTGAGCGAAAAGGTTTTGGAGATAATCTCTTTAGGGACTGGAGGTTTAACTCCGATGATACCCCTAAGGAGCATTTTGTGCTTAACAATCCCATTTATAGCGGAAAAATTTTGGTAGGCGGAAAGAATTTCGGTTCTGGATCCTCCAGAGAACATGCCGCTTGGGCTGTTTACGATTACGGATTCCGTTGTGTGGTATCCAGCTTCTTTGCTGATATTTTCAGAAACAACTGTTTAAACATTGGGGTCCTTCCAGTACAGGTGAGTCCAGAGTTTTTGGATAAAATCTTTAAGGTCATAGAGGCTAACCCTGATACAGCATTGGAAATCAACCTTCCCGAGCAAACCATTACCTTATTGGAAACTGGAGAACAGGAGAGCTTCGCCATAAACGATTATAAAAAAGAGAATATGCTCAATGGGTTTGATGATATTGACTTTTTGTTGAACATCAAAACCAATATTGAGAAATTTGCCCAGAATACTCCGCTTTAACAACACTTAAGAGAGAACCTATGGCACAGCGGAGCGTCGAAATAATGGATACCACCCTTAGGGATGGTGAACAGACCTCTGGGGTTTCTTTTTCTTCATCGGAGAAACTGACCTTGGCCAAATTGTTATTGGAAGAACTACAGGTAGACCGTATTGAAGTGGCATCCGCACGGGTTTCTGATGGGGAGTTTACAGCTGTAAAGAACATCACGGAATGGGCAGAAACTGAAGGTCATTTAGACCGAGTGGAAGTTTTGACCTTTGTGGACAAAGGTGTTTCCCTCAATTGGATGGAACAGTCGGGAGCCAAGGTTCAAAATTTACTGACCAAAGGCTCTTTGAACCATCTGACCCACCAACTCAAGAAAACCCCTGAAGAACATTTCAAGGAAATAGCCGAGGTTATAGCCCAAGCTGAATCCATGGGCATTACCACCAATGTATACTTGGAGGATTGGAGCAATGGGATGCGCAACTCGCCAGATTATGTGTTTGAATTTCTGGATTTTTTGACGCAACAACCGGTCAAACGCATATTGCTGCCGGATACCTTGGGAATATTGACCCATCAGGAGGCATTTAGCTTCATCCATCAAATCATTAAGAAATATCCCAATTCCCATTTCGATTTTCACGGACACAATGATTATGATTTGAGTGTAGCCAATGTGATGGAAGCCTTAAAAGCCGGATGTCATGGGTTGCACCTTACCGTTAACGGAATGGGTGAACGTGCAGGAAATGCTCCACTAGCCAGTGTGGTTGCAGTCATTAACGATTTTATGCCTAAAATCACTATTGGAGTCAAGGAATCTTCCTTGTACAAGGTGAGTAAACTGGTCTCTGCTTTTACAGGTTTTGGTATCCCTTACAACAAACCTATTGTGGGAGATAATGTTTTTACACAAACTGCTGGAATACACGCAGATGGAGATAGTAAAAAGAATCTTTACTTTAATGATTTACTACCAGAGCGATTTGGTAGGAAACGCAAGTATGCCTTAGGAAAAACATCTGGAAAAGCCAACATTCAAAAGAATTTGCAAGAGTTGGGCCTTACCTTAAATGATGAGGAGTTAAAAAAAGTAACAGAGCGGATTATTGAGCTTGGAGATAAAAAGGAGCGGGTAACCAAGGAAGATCTACCCTTTATCATTTCCGATGTGCTGGATTCAGAATTGCATCCAAAGCGGGTGATTGTAAAATCGTATGTGCTGACCCATTCCAAAGGACTCAAACCCTCCACTACCCTTTCCATTGAAATTGATGGAAAAACCTATGAGGAAAACGCCCAAGGAGATGGACAGTTCGACGCTTTTATAAACGCTCTCAAGAAAATTTATCAAAAAGAAAAGGTGGCTTTGCCTAAATTAGTCGATTACGCTGTGCGTATCCCCCCGGGAAGTAATTCTGATGCCCTTTGTGAGACCATAATTACCTGGCAAACCGAAGAAAAGGATTTCACGACTCGAGGATTGGACTCTGATCAAACAGTATCAGCCATAAAAGCCACAGAAAAAATGCTTAACCTCTTTTAAAATAGATTCAAGATTAAGAGAAACAAGATTCAAGACTATTCATACAGCTACAAAACAGCAACTGTGATATCTGAAATCTCATCTCTAACAACTGATAACCGATAACTGAAAACCGAGAATCAACATATGAAACTGAACATTGCCCTTTTAGCTGGAGATGGAATAGGCCCCGAAGTAATTGACCAGGCCGTTAAAGTATCCAATGCTGTAGCCAAGAAATTCAACCATGAAATTAGCTGGACTCCTGCCCTAACAGGAGCGGCGGCCATAGATGCTGTTGGAGTACCTTATCCCGATGAAACCCATGAAGTTTGCGCCAATGCAGATGCCGTTTTGTTTGGAGCCATTGGCCATCCACGTTTTGACAACGACCCTTCGGCCAAAGTCCGTCCAGAGCAGGGCTTGTTGAAAATGCGTCAAAAACTGGGATTATTTGCCAATGTCAGACCCACGTTCACTTTCCCTTCCCTAATCGACAAATCTCCCCTAAAACGAGATCGAATTGAAGGAACAGATTTGATTATCCTTCGCGAACTAACAGGAGGTGTTTATTTTGGTGAAAGAGGAAGAAAGGACGATGGAGATACTGCTTTCGACACCATGACCTACCAACGTTTTGAAGTGGAGCGCTTAGCGCGCAAAGGTTTTGAAATGGCCCTAAAACGGGGCAAAAAGCTATGTTGCGTGGACAAAGCCAATGTTTTGGAAGCCTCCAGATTGTGGAGAGAAACCGTACAGGCTTTGGAAAAAGAATATCCGGATGTGGAGGTCACCTATGAATTTGTGGATGCCGTTGCCATGCGATTAATTCAATGGCCCAAAGGCTACGACGTAATCATTACCGCCAATCTATTCGGGGACATTCTTACGGATGAAGCTTCGGTAATTTCTGGATCTATGGGATTGATGCCCTCTTCTTCCGTAGGAAGCAAAGTTTCCCTTTACGAACCCATTCATGGATCCTATCCGCAAGCAGCAGGTAAAGACATTGCCAATCCGCTAGCCACGGTGCTTTCTGCAGCTATGTTATTTGAGGATTTGAATTTGACGGACGAAGCCCAGACTATTCGGGATGTGGTGAACAAATCTTTGGCAGAAGGGATTGTCACCGAAGATTTAGCCGATGGCGGAAAATCTTATAAGACCAGCGAAGTTGGTGATTGGCTTGCCTCGAACATTTAGATAAGCAACCACATAAACTCTATGAGCCTTGGGGAATCCTGGGGCTTTTTTGTTTTTCATAGCGAGGCAAAGTCAAACACAAAATTCAAGTTCCAGTGCAAATTTTATAATAGACACTGATAACAAAGAATCAAGAGTCAGGAATCAAGACTAGTTAGCTAACAATCCAATAATCTAACCATCGACCACCCGGCATCCAACATCTAACATCTAACAATCCAAATAATCTAAACATCGACCACCCAGCATCCAGCATGCTACATCTTACCTCTAAAATCTCATCTCTCAAGTCTAACAACCTATCCGTCAACTCAAAAGGGCCATCCGTCAATTGAGCCCCTTCCAAGAACCATCACCTTACTATTTTCAAACTAGCTAAATAAAAAAACGCTAGTATGAAAAATTCTGACCCAAAACCTTTTAAGCTAAAAGCTTCAGCCTTTCGACCTTTTATTTATTGTCTTTTAGTGCTTATTTATATTCTTTTCACTGTCAGTTCCTGTGGTAAAGATGCCATCACCACCCCTCCAACAGAACAATGCCCAGAAGCTGATAAAAAGAACTTATGTAAAGATTCTGATAATGATGGAGAAGGCGATTCAAACAATTGCCAAAACACCTGTGATGAATTGGACGGGTATGTTGAAAATGATGATGACCCAGATGATACTAATGGAAACATAACCTCAGATTGTGAGATGGTTACATTATATCGTGATGAAGATGAAGATGGTTATGGTGACCACAACAATTCCATTACCCAGTGCTCAGGGGTGAATATTCCTACGGGTTACGTTATGGATAATTCGGATTGCACTGATGATAACTCACAAATAAACAAATTAGGTGTTACGGTTTATGCAGATGCCGATGGGGATGGTTTAGGAGACCCACATTCCTCTATAATTGTTGAAAACTGTGTAGATTTTGAAGGTAATGTTTTGAATAACTCTGATTGCGATGACAATCTTGGCCCCTTTATCGCATCAGAATGGACTGGCACTTATAATGTAGAACGAACAAATTATCAATTTAATGGTACCAGTACAATTTCAAACTTCGGATGCACCGTTGAAGATGTAGAAGGACAGCCTAACGTTCTTAAACTGATAAGTTTCTGGTCCAATTATGAGCTTGATGTCACTGAGGTTCTATACATTACCATTAATCCGTGTACCCAAACAGCAACATGGAATCAAGAAACTAGCATAGGTTACTACCGTTACCATCCACATGAAGGTGATATAACTTGGGAAAGAGCTGACTTTGGGGCATATCAATCCAATGGAGTAAGCATGGATTCAGATGATGACTATGGTTGGTGTACACTCAATTTTGAGGACAAAACTATCCAAATTTTTGGGGTAGCCAGAATTCCTGAAAAGGAGATTCTGTTGTCTCACTATAAATGCGATATGGTTCTAGTTCAAGAATAGCCGCAAACCCAACTTAACCAACCAAAAAAAGCCTTGGAAATTTCCAAGGCTTTTCCACTAATTCTAAGTCATACATACCTAAAATAAGTTATGGAATCAAAAACGTATCTTTATTCTAGAAAGGAACAATTGCTTATGGACATCGATTTGCGCAAATACAATTTTATTCAGAAGCTAATCACTATACAAAATGAGAAAGCCATGGATATACTTGAGCAAACCTTAGATAAAGTCATCGAAAATAACTATCAAATTTCAGAAGAGAATCTTAATCTTCTTAATGAAAGACTTGAAATCTACCTGAATAACCCAGATGACCTTATGGACTGGGAAACTTCGAGCAAGGATTAAAACATGGTATATGCCATTAAGCTAATCCTTGATGCACATAAAGACTTTAAAAGTGCTCAAAACTGGTACGCCTCCATCAGTGAAGAATTGGGAAATAGGTTCAGGCAATCCGTTCAGGAAAAAGTAAATCTTATAGCCCAAAATCCATATCAGTTCCAAAAACGGCACAAAGAACTGCGAATGGCATTGGTCAAGAGGTTTCCGTACGCCATTTATTTCATAACTGGCACTGACCAAAAACGAATTGTAATCCTTGCTATTTTACACACCAAGAGGAATCCAAAAATCCCAACAAGCAGATAAGACTTAAAGGATATAATCCGTACTCAAAAAATTGCTCACTTTAGCTTCAAGTAGTTGTTCAATGGTTTCGTTGTTTAAATCGTTGTCCTTAAAAGCAACGAACGTCCGTACTGAGAAGGAACGTAAAGCATCATGTACGCTTAAGGTAGACTGTGCTGAATCTTTTCGCCCCGTAAAAGGATAAACATCCGGCCCACGCTGGCATGAACTATTCAAGTTCACTCGGCAAACCAAATTGGCCAAGGTATCAATCAGCGGAGATAGCGTATAAACATCCTTCCCAAATAAACTTACCTGTTGCCCGTAGTTGGACTCAGCCATGTCATCTAAAGGCTCTTCAATATCGGTAAAGGACACCACCGGAATTATCGGGCCAAACTGTTCTTCCTCATATACCCGCATATCCTTGGTCACAGGATAAAGTACCGCAGGCCAGATATAGTTGTCGGAGCGTCTTCCGCCCTTTTTGTTCTTTACCTTAGCTCCCTTGGCCTTGGCATCATCCAACAACTCTTGGATATAGTCTGGTTTACCGGGTTCTGGTAATGGAGTTAACTTAACTCCCTCATCCCATGGATTACCAAACTTTAAGGCATCCACTTTTTCCGAGAAACGTTTTAAAAATTCATCCTTTACATCCTCATGCACATATACCACTTTTAAGGCGGTACAACGCTGTCCGTTAAAGGAAAGGGTTCCTGCTATGCATTCGTTTATGGTGAGGTCCAAATCGGCATCTGGAAGGATAATAGCTGGATTTTTGGCTTCCAATCCCAGTACCAGTCGTAGACGGTTGCTTTTTGGATGCTGGTCTTGCAATGCATTGGCCGATTTACTATTTCCAATCAATGCCAACACATCCACCTTTCCAGTTTTCATGATTGGTGCCGCTACTGCCCTGCCCCTACCAAATAAAATATTCACCACACCTTTGGGGAAACTGCTTTGGAAAGCCTCCAAAAGCAGAGTAATCAAAAGCACCCCATGCTTGGCAGGTTTAAAGATGGTAGTGTTCCCCATGATAATGGCGGGAATCAACAGGGCAAAAGTTTCATTTAATGGATAATTATATGGCCCTAAACAAAGCACCACCCCGAGCGGCCCTCTTCGGATATGGGCATAAACCCCATCGTGTTTGGAAAACTTGGCAGAATTGCGATCTAGTTGCTTATAGTCCTCAATGGTATCATAAATATACTCCACTGTTCGGTCAAATTCTTTATAAGAATCAGGCATAGATTTCCCTATTTCCCACATCAACAGTTTAACCACTTCTTCCCGCTTTTCCTCCATCTTTTTAACGAAGGATTCCATACACTCTATTCGGTCTTTCACCTTCATGGTAGGCCAAAGTCCCTGTCCTTGGTCAAATGCTCCAATGGCCGCATCCAATGCTTCGAGCGCCTCTGCTTCTCCCATATTTGGGATACTTCCCAAAACGGTATGGGCATATTCCTCGGTTGAGGATATGGTAGAAATCACTTCTGTATTTTCTCCTTTCCATTCACGTAATTCCCCATCCACCAAAAATATTTTTTGATGAATTTGTGAGGTAATCTGCAATGCTTCCGGTATGGTTGTCTTAGATGGCATATCCTAGATTTTAGTATTAGGTTGTGCTGCTTTTTAGTCTAGCAAATGACAAAGCTAATACAAAAAAACTTTGTAAAGACCTTATTTATCAAGGGATAACAACGAAAACGTTTAAGTAAGGCCTATTTAAAAAAAGAAGTTTCAATTGTGATGGAATCAAACCAAATATTGGAACAAATCTGGCTTGTTATTCAAATAATCTCCGTAGAAATTATTGTCCTTCATTCTAGAAATCAAGGGTTCCAAATCTTCGGGAGACTTTAATTCAATACCCACAACAGCCGGTGCATTTTCCCGGCTGGACTTTTTCGAATATTCAAAATGGGTAATATCGTCATTAGGACCCAAAATATCCACTACGAATTCTTTTAAAGACCCCGGTCGCTGAGGAAAACGCACAATGAAATAATGTTTGAGATTTCCATAGAGCAAAGCTCTTTCCTTAATTTCGGCAGTACGAGTGATGTCGTTGTTACTACCACTGATAATACAGACCACATTTTTACCTTTTATTTCGTCCTTGAAATCATCCAGTGCTGCTATGGTCAAGGCTCCGGCAGGTTCTACTACAATGGCATCCCGGTTATAGAGTTCCAAAATGGTTTGGCAGACCTTCCCTTCGGGAACAGTTTCCATTTTAAATAAGTGATTGCAGCAGATGGGAAAGGTGAATGCGCCTACTTTTTGCACTGCAGCCCCATCCACAAACTTGTCAATCTGTGAAAGTTCCACCAGCTCTCCCTTTTCCATGGATTTTTTCATGGAAGGTGCCCCTGCTGGTTCAATACCAATAATTTTGGTGTTGGGCGACAGTTCCTTGAACGTGGCACATAAACCAGATGCCAATCCACCCCCACCAACAGCCACAAAGACGTAATCAATAGGTTCTTGAGCTTGGTGTAAAAGTTCCAATCCAATAGTGGCCTGTCCTTCAATGGTTTTTGGGTCATCAAAAGGATGAACAAAAGTTTTTCCTTCTTCCTCACAAAAAATCTTGGAAGCCTTGTACGAATCATCAAAGGTATCCCCCTCCAAAACCACTTGCACACGGTCACCTCCAAACATCTTAGTTTGGTCAATCTTTTGTTTTGGAGTAACCACGGGCATAAAAATAGTCCCCTCTACCCCCAAGTGGTTACAGGCAAAAGCTACCCCTTGGGCATGATTCCCAGCACTGGCACAGACCACTCCTTGTTTCAGGGATTCAGGGGAAAGCGAATTGATTTTATTGAAAGCGCCCCGAATTTTATAACTACGAACCCGTTGCAAGTCCTCGCGCTTCAACCATACATTGGCCTCCAATTGCTTGGAATACCGAATACTCTTTTGCAAAGGAGTTTCGTCAGCCACTTGCGCAATAACCTTGGCTGCCTGCTGAATATCCTTTAGCTGAGGAAAATAAGGGGGCACATGTTGCGCCCCCTTTTTTATGCTTGATGTTGTGTTGCTTTTCATGGAAAAACACCATTTTACTTCCTAAATGGAAGTCTACAATTTAAACGATAGGTTTCATTGCGGTCATAGATTCTCTTAACCTTGTTCCCACAATCTCCACGGGATGCTCACGAAGTGCTTTGTTAACCGCAATAAGCTTCACATTGTCCACCCCATTGTCCTTATCTGCTCCGTAATGGGTTCCGATAACGTCAATATCAACTGTTTTCATGAAATCCTCCAAAAGCGGCTTACAAGCGTGATCAAACAGATAGCAACCATACTCAGCAGTATCAGATATAACACGGTTCATCTCAAACAATTTCTTTCTGGCGATGGTGTTTGCAATCAAAGGCGTCTCGTGCAAGGACTCGTAATAAGCAGATTCTCCAATGATTCCGGATTCAGTCATGGTCTCGTAGGCCAGCTCCACCCCAGATTTTACAAAGGCGACCATCAACACACCATTATCGTAGTATTCTTGCTCGGAAATCTCAACATCCCCAGCAGGAGTCTTTTCAAAAGCCGTTTCTCCTGTGGCAGCTCTCCATGTCAACAGATTTTTATCCCCATTGGCCCAATCTTCCATCATGGTTTTGGAGAAATGACCATTCATAATATCATCTTGATGTTTTTGGAACAAGGGACGCATAATATCCTTTAATTCTTCGGCAAGATCGTAAGCCTTGATCTTGGCAGGATTGGACAAACGATCCATCATATTGGTAACTCCGCCATGTTTTAATCCTTCGGTAATGGTTTCCCATCCGTATTGAATAAGCTTTGAGGCATAACCTGCATCAACACCCTTTTCCAACATTTTATTAAAAGACAAAATGGAACCGGTCTGCAGCAAACCACAAAGAATGGTCTGTTCTCCCATTAAATCCGATTTTACTTCGGCCACAAAAGAAGATTCCAAAACCCCAGCTCTGTGTCCTCCTGTTCCTGCGGCATACGCTTTGGCCTGCTCCAATCCCTTACCTTCGGGGTCATTTTCCGGGTGGACGGCAATTAGGGTTGGCACACCAAAACCTCTTTTGTATTCTTCCCGCACTTCTGAACCCGGGCTTTTTGGCGCCACCATGATCACAGTAAGGTCCTCACGGATTTGCATCCCTTCTTCTACAATATTAAAGCCATGGGAGTAAGACAAGGTAGCTCCCTGCTTCATTAATGGCATTACGGCACTAACAACGCTGGTGTGCTGCTTGTCCGGTGTCAAGTTGATTACCAAATCAGCAACAGGAATCAACTCCTCGTAGGTACCAACGTTGAAGTTGTTTTCCGTAGCATTTTTGTACGACTGTCTTTGTTCCTTAATGGCGGCCTCTCTAAGGGTGTAGGAGATGTCCAATCCGGAATCGCGCATGTTCAGGCCTTGGTTCAAGCCTTGGGCACCGCAACCTACGATTACAATCTTTTTTCCTTTTAGCGCGGTAACGCCATCTACAAACTCGCTGGCTTCCATAAACCTACATTTTCCCAATTGGGTCAATTGATCGCGAAGGGACAGCGTATTAAAGTAATTTGTCATTTTTGGTTTTTATTTAATGCTATTTATTGATTTTGAAATTCTTCTAAAATTTTGGTAATAGGCATTGTTGCCTTGGTTACAGCAATCCTTCCGGAACGGACAAATTGCATAATTCCGTAAGGCTCCAGGGCATCATGCATTTCATCAATTTCGTGTCTTCGTCCCGTTTTTGCCAAAACAAAAAAGTCGCGCGCCACAGTTACAATTTGCGAGTTGCTCTCTTTGATGATGTTCTGGATTTGGCGCTCGTCAAACAATAAGTCCGAAGCTATTTTGAACAAAGCAGATTCTTGAAATATGGTGTCATCATCAGTATGATAATAGGCCTTGATCACTTCAATTTGCTTTTCAATCTGACCCACAATTTTGCGTGCCCAATCTTCAGTTGAAAAAATCACAATGGTGAATTTTGAAACGTTTTCAATTTCTGATTTAGAGACATTTAAACTCTCTATGTTAATGTGTCTCTTTAAGAATATTCCAGATATTCTATTCAATAGTCCTACGTTATTTTCCGAATAAACCGAAATGGTATACCATTGTTTTTCCATGCTTATTTTATTTTAACTGCAACGATCACTCCCGTTGACCAGTCCATTTTAGTAATTGTAAAATCTTGTCTTGTTTCTAATTGTTCAACCAGAGAGGATACATACGCTGAATGTCCTTCTGGCCAATTGGGTTGCTCTGTCATATCATCAATAACTTAGAACCCTCCTACCTTGATTAAACCCAACGTCTCTTCTAAAAGGCTATATTTTCCAGGCCAAGCATCAGCAAAGACCAAATCGAACTTTTCTTCCTGATTTTGAGCTATCCAATCTTCACCATCCGCACAAACTAATTGGAGACGATCATCATTACCGAAAAAGCCCATAGCAATTTGAATGAGGTCCATATCGTTGTCTATGCTGATCAACTTGGATGCATTATCCATTCCTTCCAGCATCCATGCCAAGGACAATCCCATACCTGTTCCCAGTTCCAAGAAGCGCCCTGCAGGTTTGGAAGCCACCAAGGTCTTTAGAAATGTACCTATATACATATCTGATGGCATGGTGAATCCAATTTCATCAGATTTGCTCAGTAAGGCAGCATACACATTGGGTGTATCCACGATATTAGCTTGGTTCATGTTACTTTAATCGAATATCTGATACTGAGGCTCCGGATGGAATCATTGGAAATACGTTGTCTTCCTTCTCTACTCTAACCTCCAAGAAATATGGGTCTTTGGATGTAATCATTTCCTCAACAGCATCTTTTAAGTCCGAACGCTCCGTAACCCTTCTGGATTTGATGTGGTAACCTTCCGCAATCTTCACAAAATCCGGATTGGTCATCACCGTTGATGCATATCTACTTTCAAAGAAAAGTTCTTGCCACTGGCGAACCATTCCCAAGTGATCATTGTTCAATACCACAATCTTTACCGGAACATTATGTTGAAAGATCACACCGAGTTCCTGAATGGTCATCTGGTATCCTCCATCCCCAATAATGGCCACCACCTCACGGTCCATGGCGCCCATTTTGGCTCCAATGGCAGCTGGCAACGCAAAACCCATGGTTCCAAGACCACCGGAGGTGACATTACTTTTGGACTGCTTGAATTTAGCGTACCTGCAAGCAATCATTTGATGCTGTCCCACGTCGGTGACCACCACGGCTTTATGGCCAGAGGCCTTGTTGATTTGCTCAATGACCTCACCCATGGTAAGACCTTCTTTGGTAGGTTCTATATCTTTTTTGATAACGGTATCGTATTCAATCTGATATTTTTTATCAAATTCCGCCAACCATTCTTTGTGCTCATTTTTATTGATAAGCGGTAGCAACAAATCCAGCGTTTGCTTGGCGTTACCTAAAACCGCTATATCTGCATTTACATTTTTGTTGATTTCGGCAGGATCTATTTCAAAGTGTATCACCTTGGCTTGTTTGGCATAGGTGTCCAAACTGCCTGTAACCCTATCGTCAAAACGCATTCCTATTGCAATAAGCACATCGCATTCATTGGTCAATACATTGGGGCCATAATTTCCGTGCATACCCACCATACCCACATTCAGCGGATGGTCGGTGTCCATTGCGGAAAGTCCCAGTACAGTCCAAGCTGCGGGAATTCCAGCTTTTTCGACCAAAGCCTTTAATTCTTCCTCTGCATGGCCTAAAATAACCCCTTGTCCAAATACGATATAGGGCTTTTTTGCACTGTTGATCATTTCCGCGGCAGCCTCAATAGCTTTTAAATCCGGTTTGTGCACCGGTTTGTAACTGCGGACCCCTGTACATTTTTCATACACAAAATCCAGTTCATCAAATTGCGCGTTTTTGGTGATATCCACCAACACCGGACCTGGCCTACCCGACCGAGCTATATAGAAAGCCTTGGCCATAATCTCAGGAATCTCACTGGCTTTGGTCACTTGATAATTCCACTTCGTAACTGGAGTTGAGATACCTACAATGTCAGTTTCTTGAAACGCGTCAGATCCCAACAAATGTCTGGGTACTTGCCCCGTTATACATACCATTGGTGTGGAATCAATTTGAGCATCAGCTATACCAGTAACTAGATTTGTTGCTCCAGGGCCAGATGTAGCCATCGCTACACCAACCTTACCGGTAACTCTTGCATACCCTTGAGCCGCATGTGTAGCTCCCTGTTCATGCCTGGTAAGAATATGGGTCAGTTTATCCTGAAATTTATAAAGCTCGTCATACACCGGCATGATTGCACCTCCAGGGTATCCATAAATCAAATCTACCCCTTCTGCCAAAAGACAATGTATAATGGCCTCGGCTCCACTTATGCGTATGGCCTTGGTTGTTTTGTTTTCTTTCTTTTTTAAAGTTTCCGTGCTCATAATGTCAACTTTGAATGATGAGATTCCTGCATTGGCAGAAATGAAAATTTTTTTAATATTTATCCGTAACGCATCCCTCGGAAGCTGATGCAACAGATCTTGCGTACTTGTACAATATTCCTTTGGTAAATTTTAACGGTGGAGCTTGCCATTTGGCTCTTCTACTTTCCATTTCCTCATCTGAAATATTCAAGGTAATGGAATTGTCCAAGGCGCTAATGGTAATTAGATCACCTGTCTTCACAAGAGCAATGGCCCCTCCCTCTTGGGCTTCTGGGGTGACGTGACCCACTACAAAACCATGGGTTCCTCCAGAAAAACGGCCATCGGTAATCAATGCCACCGATTTTCCCAAACCTGCACCCATGATCATGGATGTTGGTTTTAGCATTTCGGGCATCCCTGGTCCTCCTTTGGGTCCTACATAGCGAATAACGACTACATTTCCTTTTTCCACTTCACCTTTTGATATACCTTCATTGGCTTCGGGTTCACTATCATACACCACAGCTTTTCCTTCAAACTTTAAGCCCTCTTTCCCGGATATCTTTGCTACAGCGCCTTCTTCTGCCAAATTTCCTTTTAGTATTTGTAAGTTTCCTGAAGATTTCAAAGCCTTGTCCACGCTGTACAACAAGTCTTGCTCCTCAAATTCCATGGCTTCAACATCTTCCAGGTTTTCAGCCAAGGTCTTACCGGTTACCGTCATACAGTCCCCATGCAAAAAGCCTTGTTCCAACAAGTACTTCATGATTTTTGGGGTTCCACCAATACCATGGACATCTTCCATTAGGTATTTTCCTGAAGGCTTTAGATCCCCAATAAGTGGTGTTCTATCGCTTATCCGTTGGAAATCCTCCAAAGTAAAATCAATATCAGCAGCATATGCAATGGCCAAATAATGCAATACCGCATTGGTGGATCCTCCCAGGGCGTTGACCAAGGTGATTGCATTTTCAATAGATTTTTTTGTAACGATATCTTTTGGTTTTAAATCGAGTTCCAAAAGATTTTTTATGGTTTGGGCAGTTCGTTCCGCCTCCGAAAGTTTGTTGGGATTGACTGCTGGAATAGATGAATTATAGGGTAAGGACATTCCCATGCATTCTATGGATGACGCCATAGTATTTGCCGTGTACATACCCCCACAGGCACCTGCCCCGGGAATTGCTCTTTTGATGATTTCCTTATATTCAGCTTCATCAATTTCCCCGGCAATTTTCTGTCCCAAAGCTTCAAATGCAGATACAATATTCAGCTTTCGACCTTTATAGTTTCCTGAAGCAACACTACCACCATATACCATAATGGAGGGTCTATTAAGCCGCAGCATAGCTATAATTGCCCCAGGCATGTTTTTATCACATCCAACAACACCGATCAATGCATCATAGGACATACCGTTCATGACAGTTTCCATTGAATCTGCAATGATATCCCTGGAAGCCAACGAATATTTCATGCCCGGAGTTCCCATGGAGATACCATCGGATACTCCAATAGTACCGAACGTCAATCCCACTTGTCCTGTCTCGATAACATGCTTTTTTATTTCCTGTGCTATACTGTTCAAGTGCATGTTGCAGGGATTACCATCGTAGCCCGTACTACCAATGGCAATTTGCGCCTTTTTCATATCCTCCTCCTTTAAACCTGTGGCATACAACATGGCCTGTGAAGCCGGTTGCGAAGGATTTTGGGTAACGTTCTTACTATGTTTGTTCAATTCCATTATTAATTTTCTTTCAGATCGGGAATCTTGTTGAATTTACTATATCATTCAAAGATAGATGTTTCAGAAACCCTATATTTTTAACAGTTTTACACCTTCTAAATCCATTTAAAATAATATACCTTTATCTCTATGGAAATCAACACTTTAAGTTGATTTAAAATCCCATATCCATTTCTTTTTTGGACCATAAAAAAAGCCTGTATCTTTTATTGGATACAGGCTTTTTCTAAATCAATAGGACATCTGTATCACTCCATGGCTGGAATAATAATGACGACGCTATTAATTAGATTTTTTGCTTTCACAGTTCAAGAGTACAAAAATTTGTGATAAAAAACCAAATTCGAAATAAACTTTATAGTAGTTTAAATGAAATGGTGTCCCCAAATTTTTTCTGGGCCAACTGACAAATGGAATCCTCGGACAATTGCAAAATTCTTGGATAACCCCCCGTGGTTTGTCCATCTTTCATTAAGATAATCAATCTTCCAGCAGGAGTAAACTGCACCGTCCCAGGCATGGTTCCTGAAGTGAGCATGGAATGTTTATGACCTTGAATCAATTCTCCCAACTGATAG
Organism: Flagellimonas algicola; assembly: GCF_005937185.1. Classification (GTDB taxonomy): domain Bacteria; phylum Bacteroidota; class Bacteroidia; order Flavobacteriales; family Flavobacteriaceae; genus Flagellimonas; species Flagellimonas algicola. The sequence continues at coordinate 886,636 of NZ_VCNI01000001.1, forward strand.
GCCATGCGGTTATTTTTTTCCGAAATGGAAAATGATTTCCCAAATAAAGAACCCAACTGGGCATCTGACAAAATAGAGAATTCAGGGCCCTTATAAACTTCCAGGGTTTCTTCTTCAAATTTCCTATCTACCTTCAGCCCTGAAATTGCAGGTTCGAATGAAACTGTTTCTTCATAAGCGACTGAGCTGCCATCCTTTAGACATTTATTGGGTGTAACCGGATGGTATTGAGATCTACTGCCCATTACTATATCTGTTTGAATCCCACCTTTTATAGCTAAATAGGAGCGAAACCCCTTTTCCAGCCTGCCATAGGATAAGATATCACCTTTGGTGACCTGAATCACCTGATAGTTACCTATAGGTTCGTTGTTGAGTGTAGGTGACAAAAAAGCTCCGGAAAGACAGATATATGTGGGAGCCTCGAATTGCAAAGTGGGCCCTGTCATTGTTATTTCCAAGAGGGCAGCCTCCTTGGGATTATCTAATAATTTGTTGGCTTTTGCCGCTGAATCGTTGTCCATGACACCAGAAACTGGAACACCAATATCTCTGTAGCCAAACCGGCCCACATCCTGAACCGTCATAAAGAAACCTGATTTGAGCACCTTAATCATCCAACGCTATTTTTTCAGGTTTGAAAATACCCACTTCGGCTTCTATTTTTTTCAGATTGTATTCAGCTCTGGAAATTTCCTTAAACTTGATTTTATCTCCCACGCTAACAAAACATGGCTCTTCCGCCTTCGGATTGAAAATTGGTGTGGGGCAGCTCCCAATAATGTTCCAACCCCCTGGCGAATCCTGTGGATAAATTCCGGTCTGTTTGCCCGCCAATCCCACGGAGCCTTGGGCCACATGCAAACGGGGTTCTTTTCTTCTTGGGATTTCCAATTCCTCTGGCAAACCGCCCAAGTACATAAAACCCGGAAGAAATCCTAAACCATATACAATATACTCTTGGGCCGTGTGAAGTGTTATCAGTTGAGTTTGGGAAATTCCTAAAACCGTGGATACTTCATCCAAATCAATACCCAAATCGGAGTCATAACAGACTGGTATCTTCCATAAAAATCGACCCCGTTTTTTTTTAATCTTTTTTTGGCCATTCTGGCAATCCAAAATCTGTTTTTCAACGGATTCAAAATCCACATCCGCGATGGAATTCACCATGGTCAAGGAGTTGTAAGCAATAGACATTTCCCACCCTGGAAGTTCCATACTTTTAAAACAATCCACAAATTCCAGAATTTCCCCTAATACGGATTCGCTTACCTCGCTTGGCCATTCAATAAGGATAGCCCTTTGTCCAAACGGTTTTATACTGATGGGGAGTTTTTTCACTTTTGTATTTCCACCCCGTGTTGGGGCAATTGTTGTGAAAGATACGTTAATATTTGAAAAGCTGAAGGGGTGTCACCGTGAATGCAAATGGTTTGGGCCTCTATATCTGCGGTTTCTCCAGATATTGTCACAATTTTGCTCTTTTTTATGATGGGAAGCACTTGTTCCAGTACCTTGGTTGGGTCCTGAATCACTGCATTCGGTAATGTTCTGGACACTAGGCTTAGGTCCAAATTATAACTCCTGTCCCCAAAGGCCTCATAGTGTACTTCGTAGCCACTCTTCTGGGCAATGCTGGCCATAACAGAGCCAAATGGAGCATATAAAGGAACTTTTACCCCATATGCTTTTATCACATCCAAAAACAAACGGGCCACTCGTTCATTTTTTGCCGATTCGTTGTATAACGCTCCGTGCGCTTTGATATGCTTAAGTTTAACAGATTCTTGACGCAGAATTTTTTCAAAATCCTGAAGTTGATTTAATATACTTTTATAAAGCTCTTCATCCGAAATGGTCATGGCCACCCTTCCAAAATTGGCCTTATCTGGGTATGAGGGATGCGCACCTACCTTTATTCCATGTCTTTTGGCAAGTTTTACAACTTGGGTCATAGTGCTAATATCCCCAGCATGACCTCCGCAAGCAACATTACATGAGCTTATCAAGGGAAAAATCATGGCTTCATTTCCCACACCTTCACCCACATCACAGTTAATATCTATTGCCCAATTTTTCATTTATACCAGTCCAATAACTTTCATGATACTTTTAGCACCCAAAAAAATAGAAAAAGTAATGATCGCAAACCCAATAATGTTTTGGAAGAGGCTGTTCGTATGCTTTCCCATTACGGATGTTCTATTTACTATCCAAAGCAGCAAGATTGCCATTATAGGTAACACCATTCCGTTTGCAACTTGCGCAAATTGAATAACCTGAATGGGTTTGATATCAAAGGACAAGAAGAATACCCCCAAAAAGAGAATGACCATCCAAACCATTTTGAATCTTTTATCCTGCATACCCTTCCAACCCAAACAGCTGTTAGCTACAAATGCTGCCGCCAATGGAGCTGTAATTGCAGAAGTGACTCCCGCGGCCAAAAGCCCACAAGCAATGAAGTAAATAGCACTTTTCCCAAAGAGTGGTTCCAGCCCAACAGCCAAATCCATTGCATTTCTAACATCCTCCAAAGGAGCCGAGGCTGCGGTTATTAGAATGGCCATGGAAACCAAACCGCCCAAACCTATGGAAATCACAGTATCCCATTTAACCGCTTTCAACTCATCTTTTGATTTCCATTTCTCCTTGACCAACGATGCATGAAGGAACAGATTATAGGGCACAACCGTAGTCCCCACAAGGGCTACCACAGTCAAAATGCCCCCCTCGGGCAGGTTGGGGACGAACAAATTCTTACCAATGTCCAAAAGGGAAGGCTTGGTCAAGATTGCTGCTATTAAAAAACACAACCCCATGAATCCTACAAGTCCCGCAAACACTTTTTCCAACGTTTTGTAACCGCTAAACCAGAGCAGAACAAAAGCCATGGCACCAATAAGCAGAGGATAAAACCGTGAAGGACCAAAAAGTCCCTCCAGGCCCAGGGTGGCTCCACCAATGTTTCCAGCTTCATACGCTGCATTTCCAACCAAAATGGCCAACAAAACCAGGGCAATTACCAAATGCTTTACCCATTTGATCCCTATTTGCTCCTTTACCACATCCATAAGTCCCTTTTGGGTAAACACGCCAATTCTACCGGACATTTCCTGTAAAATTATGGTAGCTATCACCGATACCAGTACCGCCCAAAGCATGCTGTAGCCGAAATGCACCCCAGCAAGGGTACACACCGTAATGGTTCCGGGGCCCACAAAGGCCGCCGCAACAAGTATTCCAGGTCCTATTTTTTTGAACATAAACGGGTTTGATTATTGGTTTTCAAAATAAGTAGAATTCATCAGAAAGATGCATTTCATCCAAAAAAATGCATTTCATCTAAAAATGGCATGTTTTACATCGATTTTGTATACGATTATAAAAATCTTGAAGTTATAATAATCCCAAATCAAATAATTGACCTAAACTTAACCGATACTCATGATCTGTAAAGACTGTGGTAAAGAAATTGGACATGAGCAGCATTTAGCGTCCACCGAATCCCTAGGTGTTGCGCTATGCGAGCGTCATTCCAAACTTATCAAGAAAATTATCTTAAACAACAATACCCCCGTTGAAGCTATTCATCTTTTCTATGCTTTAAAAGAAGCAGGCGCCCATCCGATGTTGGAATGGTGGGATGGAAAAAAATCAGTGGACTTAGCGATATCCCGAGTAAAACTGAATATTGAAATCGATAAGGATTACGACACAATAACTCATGAACAGGCCATTAGCGACCTAGAGGAAGCCATGCATTCCTTTAAAAATGGATTTACTACGATACGGATACCACACTTGGCCATTAAGTACTATTTGGAGGATACGGTTCAAAATATCCTGGGAATCATTGATGGACTAAAGGCCAACATCAAAGTTATCTAGTTTGAATAAGCAGGCTTCCAGTCTGTATTGATCTCTTTGTATTCCAACACATTGATGGCAATGGTTCTATCTCCAATGTTTTCAAGATCATTGGTGTAGTTTTTTCCCCTGAACTCCCAATATTCGGTATCCCCTGGTTCTAACTTGACCATACTAATTTTACCATTACCATGACGGGTAAGAGCCAGTCCTCCCGTAACGCAAACCCAATTGTAATTGACGTTGTGCTTTCTAAAAGGAAGTCTTTCGCCGGGTTCCAATCGTATGTCCCATAACTTCACGGTCTCATTTTCGAATACCAATCGATCACCAAGAGATTCCCTGACATCATTATGGAGAAGTTCATCTATCATTTTTTGGTCCCAAGGATCAAAGTTGCCCACGGGATTCAATTCCACACACTGCATAGCTCAATTTTCTTAAAACGGGCGCAAAATTACGGCCTATTCTTGTCAGAAAATAGGATTGATGTAGGATTTAACTTATTCTTTAGAAGAAAAAGATTTTTTTAGCTCTTTTTTTAGAGCATTGACCTACAGCTGTTTAAAAAAGTAGATTATGAATAGCGATGCTACATCATAGCTTGATCCGAAGTTTTGGAATGACCGACTCCAAAAGTTCTGGAAAATAACCTTGAAAGCTGTTCAAAGGGTTTATGGCTAAACAAAATCAACAACATGATGGAACTTCTTTTGGCCGAGTATGCTGTGGGTAGAAGTTTTATCGTTTTTTTAGCCGTACTGGCATAAGCTGGATCATTAAGTCTATAAAAAGCAGGCAAATGTGATCCGAAAAACAGTTTTGTAGAAAACTTAAGATCCCTAATGTTAAAGTACTTGGGCCTACAGCCTACCAATTTGGACATGTCGTTCATAAAGTCATGATAGTTGACCAATGACTTGATGTTCACGCTATCTGAGAAAAACTTTTCATTGAAACGCCTATCCCTTTCTATACTATCCTTCATCTTTACAGCATCCGGAAGTTTTTTGTTTCCTGATAGCAGCAAGGCTATATAACGGGCTTGTATTTCCGAACATGCGGGAAGTCCTCCCTGAGTAGGTCTAGCCCAACCGATCAAGCTTATCCGCAATCCATGTTTTGGATGTATCATATGCTTGTAGAGATTTCTTGGGTTTTCAAAGTCCATGCCCTCCTTCACATACTCAAATTTTGTTTCATAGCCTGTATTCAACACAAGAACATCAGCTTCGATGGTCTCACCACCTTTGGTGACTATGCTATTCTTGGTTAAATAATCTATTTCGTCCCGAGTTATTTCCAATCGTCCATCAAGGATATCTTGAAGGAATACGTCACTCTTGGTTAGGAACTTACCCATGAAGGATTTTCTATCATAAACCCATTGTTGCACCAGTCTTTCCGTGGATCCAATATTTTTTCCAAACTTCAGATACTTCCATGCCATGAATTTCATGAAATGATCCACGCCTTTCTTTCCCATGGAATTTAGACTGTGCGAAGTATAGGAATCACTGGTGTATCCGGCAGACCATCTAGGAACAATGTTTGGAAATTCCCTTACTAGCACCCTACACGAGGTTGTTTGTGAAATTTCATGTATGATATCCGCTCCAGATTCACCTATTCCAATACAGACTACTTTTTTATCCTTAAACGAATCGCCATTCTTATATTCACTAGAATGAACAATCTCGCCTTCAAAATCGGATTGACCTTTGAACATTGGGGAGTAGGGAATGAAATTGCTCCCTGTACAAATTACTATATGGTCGAATTTTTCTTTACGGACTTCACCGTGATGCTCCACTTCAACAACAACCGAATTTCCTTGAATATCAGTGCTAAGTACCTTATGGGCGTAGTGCAGGTATTTCTCTAAACTAAAATGCTGGATGTAGTCTTTTAAATACTCCCGATATTCCGACACCTTCCAAAACCTTCTTTCTTCCTTGGGATCAGGCATGAAATCAGAATAGGCCATAAAATAATTGGAAACTGTAAGCTCCAAGGAATCATAGGATCTACCTCCTTTATCTATGTCCCTAAAAGCTCCGCCAAAACTATCTTCGGCTTCATAGCATACTACTTCAATATTTTGCTTCAACAGCTCTTTTACTGCGACCAATCCGGAAGGGCCAGCTCCAATTACACAAACTTTCGTGCTCATTTTGGCAAAGGTTGATTAAGGTTAATTATCCATTGTAGCTGTTGAAAGTAATCAAGATTATAGTGCCTAAATAAAGAAATCGTTTAAAATCAATTATATACGGTAAAATATATTGGCTTTGCTTAAAAGGAAATCGCACTATACAGCCAGTTCTTTTCATTCATAATCTAGTAGCTTGATTAGGTTGCTCTTAAACAGCACGATGATGAGTCAAGAGGTGTTTCCATTATGGAATAGTATTAATTTTTTAGGCCCAAAAACGCTATATATCCCAAAAAATCAACGGCCAACCGATTTTCTATGTCATTTTCTAATCACCCTCTATATTTATAAGAATCCACATATATAAAAGCTATGGATAGAAACTTAGTGATAAATTTTACACCAACCGGAATGATTCCTACCAAGGAAATGACCCCGCATGTTCCTGTGGTAGTACCCGAAATAGTTGATCAGGTTCTCGAAGCTTCAGAACTGGGAATCACAATGGTGCATCTGCATGCCCGTGATGCAAAAACCGGAGTACCCACCTATAAAAAGGAAATATATGGTCAAATCATAGAAGGCATTAGAAAATACAATCCAGAGTTGGTGATTTGTGTTTCCCTAAGTGGCCGGAATTTTTCTGAATTTGAGAAACGCTCGGAACCTTTGTTTTTAGAGGATTCTCTTAAACCGGATATGGGAAGCTTGACTCTTAGTTCATTGAATTTTAATGCCACCGCAAGTACCAATTCCCCAGAAATGATACAAAAACTTGCCAAAGAGATGTTGGACAAGGGAATTGTTCCAGAACTCGAAGCTTTCGATATAGGCATGATAAATTACGCAAAATATCTAGCGAAAAAAGGTTTGATCAAACCTCCTTATTACTTCAATCTAATTCTTGGCAATATAGCCTGTGCCCAGGCAAATCTATTAAATGCGGGTATTATGATAAATGATTTACCGGAGCAATCCTATTGGAGTTTGGCGGGAATTGGAAACGCCCAGTTGAAGATGAACTCTATTGGAATAGCTATGGATGGTGGTGTTCGTGTGGGAATTGAAGATAATATCTGGTATGATACCAAGCGTACCAAACTGGCTTCGAACAAGGATTTAATCCAAAGAATCCATACCCTTGCCCAAGCCAATGAAAGAAAAATAATGCCTCCATCTGAACTACGTCAGCATCTGCAACTAGGTACTAAAGGCATATACGGTAGAACCTTAAATGAATTGACTTAAATGGACACCAAGGAAAGTGGCAAGTATTACAAATATAAGTTGCTGTTCTCAAATATTAGGCATGGCTTATTTCTGCATATGTTGCAGAATTTTATGTCCAGATTGGGCTTGGACTTTGCACCATATTATTGGGTACAGGAAGATTTCAATGCATATAAGTCTCCTCAGATAAATGATGATAAAGAAAAATACACGATTAGTTTCTTATCCGACGAGGAAGTAAAATCTATGAAAAGGGGGTCTATACGAAAATTTAAAGGCACCAAATTAATAGGTCTAAAACATAATAATCAAATAGCAGCTTTTCACTGTGCGGAACAAAGGGATTTTGTTTTCAAGGGTAAAAAAATGAAACTGAAAAAAAACGAGGCCTATCTTCTCAACATGTACACTTTTCAGAATTACAGAGGAAAAAACCTTGCTCCTTATCTAAGGCATGCAACCTATGATTTGCTTAAAGAAGAGGGAGTTGATACATTCTATAGTATATCTGATTATCTCAACAAGTCAACTCATAAATTCAAAAAAAAGCTTGGGGCAGAACCATTACAGTTATACCTCTCCATAGCCTTATTAAAAAAATATCACAGAACCTTTTTACTAAAAACCTATAAGTAGGTTTACCCCAACCATCCTTCACGGTCAAGGCTTCTATATTGAATGGCTTCAGAGATATGACTGGAAGAGATTTCAATATTCCCCTCTAAATCTGCTATGGTTCGAGCCACCTTAAGAATACGGTCATACGCGCGAGCTGAAAGGTTTAAGCGCTCCATAGCACTCCGCAACAGCTCTTTGGTTTCCAGGGTCAACATGCAATGTTGCCTAATTTGTTTCGTATTCATTTGGGCATTGTAGTGCACCGTTTCCAAATTTTGGAACCTCATTGTCTGAATGTCCCGAGCGTTCATAACCCGACGTCTAATTTCCAAACTGCTCTCCGCTTTTTGGTCGTTCGTCAGCTTTTCAAAAGGAACCGGGGCAACCTCAATATGAATATCAATCCTGTCCAGCAAGGGGCCCGATATTTTTCCCAAATAACGCTGCATTTCCATAGGAGATGAAACCACCGGAGCATCTGGATCATTGAAATAACCTCCAGGGCTTGGGTTCATACTTGCCACTAACATAAAACTGCTGGGGTAGGTTACCGTGAATTTAGCCCGTGCAATGGTAACCTCTCTATCTTCCATGGGTTGTCGCATTACTTCGAGTACCCTTCGTTCAAATTCTGGTAGTTCATCCAAAAAAAGTACCCCATTGTGCGAAAGGGAAATCTCTCCCGGTTGGGGGTAGCTCCCTCCTCCTACCAAAGCTGCACTGCTTATGGTATGATGCGGATTTCGAAAGGGTCTATGGCTCATCAAACCAGAATTTTTTACTTTGCCCACAACACTATGTATTTTGGTGGTTTCCAATGCTTCTTGAAGGGTCATGGGAGGCAAAATTGAAGGTAGTCTTTTGGCTAACATTGTTTTTCCAGAACCCGGAGGTCCAATCAATATAATGTTGTGCCCTCCTGCGGCCGCAATCTCCATACAACGTTTGATACTTTCCTGCCCTTTAACATCAGAAAAATCATATTCAGGATAATCCAAATTTTGATAAAACTCCTTTTGCGGATCCAATTCCGTTTGCTTTAAACATTTTCCGGAATGGAAATGATCTATAACCTCCTGGATACTGCTAACCCCATAAACCTCCAAACCGTCCACAACGGCTGCCTCCTTGGCGTTTTCATTGGGTAGGATAAATCCTTTAAAACCTTCTTCCTTGGCTTTAATGGCAATAGGAAGTGCTCCTTTTATAGGATTAACCGTGCCGTCCAGGGACAACTCGCCCATTATGAGGTACTCGTCAATATCAGTTGCTTTGATCTGGCTGGAAGCCACAAGGATTCCCAATGCCAGAGTAAGGTCATACGCTGAACCTTCTTTACGCAAATCTGCCGGGGCCATGTTTATGGTAATTTTCTTTCCGGGTATGCGATAACCATTGTTTTGCAATGCGGCTGCAATACGATAATTGCTTTCCTTAATGGCGTTATCTGGTAAACCTACCAAATGATACCCTACTCCTTGATCTACATTGACTTCTACAATAATGGTTTGGGCCTCTACCCCAAATATGGCGCTGCCGAATATTTTTATAAGCATAGTTCTCTATCAGAGCTTTTGTTGCTCTATGCCTACAAAATAGAAAGGACCTACTTAACTGTGAACTCCCGTTTGACGGATACCGGGTTTCCAATTGACGAAAAGCCCTCTAGGATCAACTGATAGGTTCCCGGGACATCAGAAGTGTATATAACAATCTCTTCAGAACCCTGGGATAAATCCAATTCCGGCTCCCATAAAAGTTGGTGTCTAAAGTCCGGAACACGGTTCTGCAAATCGCTGGTATTATATGCTTGCTTGAAGTGGTCTTTGCGGACCTGGGGCTTGAACAAATCAACATTGACAATGTGAGGTGTAAAAAAGTCATTATAAAAGCCCCCTTCAATAGTTTTAAAATGAAGCACCCCTTGAAATACATGTGGACCCAATATCACCTTGTCACGGGAAAATTCAATACTATGGATCTTTTTGGCACTGTAGTCCATGAAATCCTCGTGTTTTTTGATGAAAAGTCCGTCCACAAATACCATGGGCAAAAGTGCCAAGTCCGTAAACCCCTCTTCTGGCCTGATTTCAAAAGCACGGTCACCATTCTGGAGTCTCCTAACGGATAATTGATCCACAACCTCAACAATGGTCTCCTCTATAGTATTGAAGCGGGTGTAATCATCCAAGTTGTAGTTCACAGTAAACTTGCGATAGTAAGGTGGTTCATGGCTGGCAGGAATAACGGAATCGGATTTCACCTCCCTAAAACCATTTTCTATCTGATTCTGGATACTTTTTTGAAGAATGTAATCTTCCATGGCTTTGGAAATCTTGAAATCATCAACTTGAATTCCAGAGTACTTTTTCGGTGCCTCATCCATCACGATTTCGTAAACATCCCAATTATCAGCCAAAATCTGCAAAGCCGCAGTTACGTTGCTGTACTCCTGGTCAAAAAGGAATCTAAACTTACCGGTTTCATTTGTTGACGCAACTTTAAATAGATACCTATCCCCTGGCAGTGAAATGGAAACCCTCACATCTTCTGCAGGTTCCTTGGTTTCTTTGTTAATGATGGTTCCTGAAACTACTTCTCCTCTAAGTTCCGGTAAATTCACTTTTTGGGAATTTACACCTGTATTGGAACCTCCATTCAAATAGCGTTTCACAAATTCCACCGCACTCATTTTTTGCGGGACAGGAAAATCTTCCTGTTTTCTAACAGAAATAGAATAATTCCCTTTTTTTGTTTCGGTGTTACCCGCATCGACACGTATAATCAATTTCTCCCGGAGTCCAAACTCACTTTTGTCCAAAGTAACCTTGACCGCATCCTCAGTACTTGTAATTGTTTCGGCCATAACCTTTGGAGTTTGAACCATCATGACATGCTGGGATGAATCAGGTACTACATCCAAATAAGATTCCGGAACTGGCTGGTAAGGATTAATGATATGGACATCGGATTGAAAGTAAGAATCTGTACCAAAATTCTGCATCCATTGGGAGTAACCCAATAGTTTATAACTGCCCGTCGGGATTGAGGTCGGGACAAAAAAGTCTCCATATCCCGCACCATCATCAAGCCTAATCTTATGGGTGAATACCAACTCGCCATCATGATCCACCAAGGCCACATAGGCTATTTTACTAATATTGGTGAGTTGCCTCCCTTGAGTTTCCAAACAGTATATTTTATAGCGTAAGTATTCACCTGAGAATAAAAGTGATTCGTTGGTTTGCACAAACACTTTTTCTTGGGGAACGTTTTTCAACCTTTCTCCTTGAACTGTTGAGTTTGAGGTTTGGGCAAAACCAGATAACGCAAATACGCTTAACAACAATGTGATGATATTGTATTTCATAATAATATTTTATTCAATCCAAAAATCTGGCACTTCTGAAGTACCTAGTACTGTGCAGTCCCCACATACCTGAGGGACAGTTATATAAGGTCCCGACCCCAAGCCCGAACCAATGTAATTGTCATCTATATATTTCACCCAATCCCACCTCACCAAATCAATCAAGCCAATAGTCGGAGTATTGAACTGACAAGGATCTACATAAGGAGGTAAATCTTCCATGGGATAAAAATCCGAATAGTTAAAAAAGATTCTTTTTTCATCCACATTTACCACATCAAAATAACCTAAAACTTTTTCATTGCTGCTATTTTCGGAAAAGACATTGCCTTCCAAAAATCCAGGTTGCGATTCGGAAAACAAACTTTCATTCGTTGAAAACTCATTTAGCGTTTCAAAGAAAGCATGTGCTTGTATAGATAAAGAGTATTGCCTAACCAAAATGCTGTATCTGTGACTGATGATATAGTCATTGCTTGGAATAAACCGAACCAATATGTTTTCTGCATTGTCCCCATCAAGATCTTCGGTGTCCGCAAGAATTATTCTGTTGGAATCAAAGGTTGCATAGCATATCCTTTCATCCAGTGATCTTGGTACCTTTATTATGTTTGGCGGAGTACTCTCCACAACTTCCAATTCCACTGGATCCCAAAATGGGGCTATTATCTTGTAGGTTTCCTCATATTCATATCTGTAAAATCCAGATGCCGTACCAGCTGCAACCGAGGCATTAACAAAAATTCCCATTCCGTCCTCCCCAAGGTCATTGGTAAAACGTTTGGCATAAACACTGTCCAACTTTGCCACTTCTGGCAAACCCATAGCCGTGGAACTATAAGATTTCCCATCTTGGGTTTCAACTGCCAATTGATATGTTAGTTGAGGTAAGGCAGCAAAGGAGGTATTTGAAACGTACGTTCCCTGGTCCTGCTCTTGAAAAGGGAACTCCTGTCCATCACTTGAAATCACGGAAACAGTTGCACCAGATTCCATTTCGATTTCCTCATCCTGAATCCTATAGGTTCTTGACAATAGTACCTCCTGAGGCTTAAACTCATCAGTAATGGTGGCCTCTATGACCAAGGTGCTCTCAAAATCTATAAACTCTGCATTGAACTCCTCTATGCATCCGTAATTTGGAAGCATCAATAAGACTATACAAGGGGTTATATATACAGGTTTTCCAATCATCATTCTATCCAAAAATCAGGTAATTCCGTGGTTCCCAATTCCCTGCAATCCCCACAAATCCTGGGAGCAATTTGAAAAGGCCCTTCACCCAAAGCAGGTGGACTATTGTCTGCTACATAAACTCCCAAACCACTTTCAATAATGGGCCGTAATACGCAGGTTCCTCCTTGTGAAACCAACGGGGGAGCGCTTGGTCTACAGTTTTCTACATAAGGAGGTAGTGGTTCTCCTGGGTAAAAATCATTGAAATTAAAAAACAATCTTTTTTCATCTACCGAGACCACGTCAAAAAATCCAATGACTGTTTCCTCCTCCGTTTCTTTTGAAAACACATTGCCCTCCAAAAATCCGGGTTGGGTTTGTGAAAACAAACTTTCCGATCCGGAAAGCTCATTCAGTGTCTCAAAAAAAGTATAAGCAGCATTGGATTGCACATATTGCCTTACCAAGATACTGTACCTGTGCGAAATAATATAATTGTCCCTACTAATAAACCGAACCATAAAGTTGCTCACCCTATCCTCTTCCAAATCCTCGGTGGAAGTAAGAATTATTTCATTGGAAAAGTCCGTTGCGTAGCAGATTTCCTCATCCGTGGTATTGGGAACCTTAATCACATTACATCCACCTGCTGCATCACCTATAAGTGAAATTGGGGACCAAGTAGGAGCTATTACCCGATAGGTCTCTATGTACTCGTAGCGGTAGTTTTTAGAACTTCCGGTAGAATCATAACTATCCACAAAAATACCCATCCCGTCTTCGCCAAAATCGTTGGTTATTCGTTCTGCCTTAACCTCGTCCAACGATGTGGTAGCAGTCAGTTGGGTCATACGGGAACCGTAGGTTCTTCCGTCATCGGTGGTGATATCCAGTTGGTACTCAACCCCGGCCTGGGCCGCGAATGCCTCTTCGGAAATATAGACCCCGTCACCAGAATCTTGAAACGCGATGGTGTTTCCATTGGCCATCAACCTCACCGTGGCATTGGACTCCGCTATGGGTCCATCAGCTTCAAATTCATAGGTTCTTGAAAGTATTACCTGCTGATTCCTTAACTCATTGGTAATGGTGGCCTCTATGACCAATGCGCTTTGAAAATCTACAAATTCACCATCAAAAGGCTCTATACAACCATACAGGATTAAGGCCGAAAAGCTTACGGCAAAAAAATATTTTATATGAGACAAAACGCTCTTCATTTCTTGCTTATCCAGTTAATCTTCAATCCAAAATTCCGGTACGGCAACCTTTCCCAATTCCAAACAATCTCCACATACCGTAGGCACAATGGTGTAAGGTCCTTCCGTTTGCTCAGGGCTATCGTTATTCCCTACATATCGAACCAAGTTTTCTTCAACCTGGGTGCTTAGTACACATCTTGGGGGTACACCTACTGCTAAGGGCGGTGATGATGTTGCACAAGGATCAATGTAAGGAGGCAAGTCTTCACCGGGGAACAAATCCGCATAATTAAAAAATAGTCGCTGTTCCTGTACGGTGGCCACATCAAAGTAGCCCAATACTTTTTCCTCCGTATTTGTAGTTGAGCTGATGTTTCCTTCCAAGAAACCGGGTTGGGTCTGGGAAAAGAAGCTATCGCTTCCTGAAAATTCATTAAGTGTCTCGTAAAATTCAAAGGCTGAATTGGACTGGACAAACTGCCTAACCAAGATGCTATACCTGTGTGAAATTATGTAGTTGTTCCGGTTAATGAATCGTACCATATAGTTACTAACCCTATCTTCGTTCAGGTCACTTGTGTTGGTTTGAATTATGGCATTTGAAAAATCAGTAGTAAAACAGGTCTCCTCCGAAACCGTATCTGGAATCAATCGTACTTCACAAAAAACCTCTGCTTCATTTGCTGGAACTTTCTCCAAGTCATTTGGGGTCCAAAAAGGGGCTATTATTTTATAGGTTTCCTCATATTGATACCGGTAATTCACAGAATTCCCTGTAGGGTCAAAACTATCCACAAAAATCCCTACGCCTTCCTCCCCAAAATCATTGGTAATTCTTTCCGCCCTTATTTCATCAATCTGGGTGGCCTGGGTAAGTGTCATTTCTGTGGAATTATATGACCTTCCGTCCTGGGTCTGTATGGATAATAGGTATGGAGTATTGGGTTGGGCCGCAAAGGCCTGCTGGGACAAATAAACCCCGGGAGAACTTTCTTCAAACAAAAAGGTGTTCCCGCCGCCATTGATACTGACTGTTGCGTTAGGTTCCGCTGACGGGCCGTCATCCTCAAACTCAAAGGTACGCGTAAGAAAGACCCGTTGAACCTCCATTTTATCTGTTATTGTGGCTTCCACAACTATGGCACTTTCAAAATCCTCAAAAGTTACATCAATGGGTTCAATGCAGCTAGATATCGGCATAAAAGCCATAGCCAGTATATATAATCCTATCTTGATAATTTTCTTTTTCATATTAATCATTCCGTCCAAAATTCCGGGGTTTGGTTGCTTCCTAAAACGGTACAGTCCCCACATTCCCGTGGTACTACCAGATAGGGGCCTTCTTCAAACGGAGGGTCGTCATTAATATTTAGGTAACTAACCTGATTGGCCTCTACCATAGCACTTAAAATACAACGTGCACCACCCTGGCTTATTAATTTAGGCGCAATTTCCATGCATGGATTAACATAATCTGGCAAGTCTTCTCCAGGATAAAAATCATCGTAGTTGAAGAAAATCCTCTTTTTGGAAACTGCACTCACCTCAAAATAACCTAGCACCTTTTCATCTTGGTTTTCCTCCGAAAAAACATTTCCAACCAAAAACCCAGGTTGACTTTCGGAAAAAATACTTTCGGTACTGGAGAACTGGTCCAATGAACTGAAATAGGAAGCGGCATCATTGGATTGGGTATATTGAGTGACCTCTATACTATAGCGATGGGATATGATATAATTGTTTCGATCCATAAAACGTACCATGAACCTTTGCACCCTGTTTTCATTCAAATTTGTCGTATTCGTCAAAATAATATCAGTAGATCTATCGCTTGCAAAGCATATCCGATTTTGTACAATTTTGGGAATAACATCAACCCCGCATTCAATACCGGTACTCAAAAGGTCAAAATCATTCCACTCTGGGGCTATAATTTTATAGGTCTCTTGGAATTCGTAGCGGAAGTTTTGGGAATTGCCAGTGGCATCAAAACTATCCACAAAAATTGCAATACCGTCTTCTCCCAAGTCACTGGTAATTCTGTCGGCATAAACGCTATCCAATGCCACCGCTTGTGGCAAGGAAGCACTTTGTGAACTATAGGCCGAACCATCCCCGGTGGTGATCTTTAATGCATAACTGCTTCCTGGCTGCGCGGCAAATTCCTGCTGCGACCTATATTCGCCAGGGTTTGTTTCAACGAAGAGAATTTCATTGGTTTCATTCTCAATGACTTTGACAGATGCTCCTGATACCGTTTCAGGTTCTTCCTCAAAACCGTAGGTGTTGGAAAGGTAGATGGCCTGTCGTCCCATTTCATCCGTTATGGTGGCATCTATTACCAAAGCGCTCAAAAACTCACCGGAATCCACTTCAAAAGGCTCAACACACGAAGAAGCCAATGCCGCCGTGAAGACCAATACCATTACTATGTCTTTTTGAGCCAGTTGCACCTGTTAAAACTTGAAATTGTATGTAATTGTCGGTACAGGAATCGAAAATATCGAGCTTTGATATGCCTTGATATCTCCATCTTCCGTTACAAAAAACACGGAATAGGGATTGTTTCTTCCCAGAACATTATAAATGGAAAAACTCCAGAAGCTATGGGCAAATTTCTTGATCTTGTGATTACCCTCCATATTGAAACTCAAATCGAGTCTGTAATAATCCGGAATCCTAAATTTGTTCCTATCGCTGTAAAAGACAAATTCGGAATTGTTAAAAGAAAAGCTCCCAATAGGGAAAGTTACCGGTCTACCCGTCTGATATACGAAATTAGCCGAAGCACTGAACCTTCGGGTAAACTTATAATTGGCTACAAGGCTAATGTCATGGGGCTTGTCAAAATTGGATGGAAAAAACTCACCATTGTTCACCCTTTCTTCTGCAAAGGGGCTATCTAGTTTTACAAAGGACCGGGAGTAGGTATATCCTAACCATCCGTTGAGTTTCCCTTCATTTTTCTTGATCAAAAACTCTACCCCATAGGCCTTCCCGTCTCCCTGGATTACCTCGGTTTCTATGGCTTCGTTCAATAACAACTGTGCCCCAACCTTATAATCCAATAGATTGGTCTGTTTCTTATAATAACCTTCCAAACTCAACTCAAAGGTGTTTCCTCCAAAATTCTTGTACAAACCCAAAGAGCCTTGGTAGGCCTCTTGTGGTTTGATGTTCAAATCTGAAAGCTTCCAAGTATCCGTAGGTGAAACCGTGGTGTTGCTGGAAAGGGTATGTATGTATTGGTAAGCATTGTTGACACTGGCCTTTATAGAAAAATCAGGAGCAAGAAAATACCTTGCAGAAACCCTGGCCTCAGGTCCTCCGTAAGTTTCAATAACCTCATTCTTATCAAAATCCTGTGTCTCTACCAACGTACCACTGTTCTTTGGTCCGTTTTCTTGATAAATGCGCTGCGACGATGCTCCCAAAGCAGCATAAAAGGAATAGCGGAGCCCAATATCTATCAGTAACTTATCATTCACCTCATAACTATCAGAAGCAAATACGGCCGATTCCAATCCCTTTTCTTGGGGTATGGTCAAGGAGGTAACTTCCGAATCGCCTCCCAAGGGCACAATATCTCCCGGGTCCACCACATAGAGTTTGCTCGACAAGCCAAAATCGAACTTGTGCTTATCACTATGCAGGTATTTCATCTTCAATTTGATCTCGGTCTCATTATTCTTGTATCCCAAGTCAAAATCGTCGTTGGATTCCCCGTCAAACTCAATGCCAAATCGATACTCACTGTTTGACGCGATGAGACTTCCGGTAGTTTTCTCGCTAAATTTATGATCCCATTTTAAAGACACTAGTCGATTGCTATAATCAAAAATGGAATCAGACGTAATACTAAATTCATCCCGGCTAAAGTACCCTGTTGCCTTGATCTCGTTTTTATCGTCTATGGTGTGGTTATACTTGGCCACCACATCAAAAAAGGAAGCCGTACTGTTGTTCAGTTGCTCGTCATCCAGGGCTTTCAAAATCCAATCTGAATATGTAGCCCGACCACCGATCAATAAAGCTGACTTATCTTTTACCACTGGTGTTTCCAACACAATATTGCTGGTCACCGGTCCTATGGATGCTTCCCCCGAGAATTTTTCCGTATTTCCATCTTTGGTAGTGATATCGAATACGGAGGAGAGTCTTCCCCCAAATTCTGCTGGGATATTTCCCTTGTAAATCTCTGCTGACCCCGTGGAAAAAGGGTTTATGGCCGAAAAAATCCCAAAGAAGTGGGAAGGATTATAAATGACCCCATTATCCAAAAGAATCAGGTTTTGGTCTGTTCTCCCCCCTCTAACATTGTATCCGGCGGCTCCTTCTCCAGCGGTTGTTATTCCGGGAAGGGTAATGGCAGCCTTTAAGATGTCTCGTTCACCCAATACCAAGGGGATATTTTTGATTTTTTCAACCTCAATAAGGGTAACTCCCGTAATCGCGGTTTCCACATTTCTATCCAAATTACCCTGAACCACAACCTCATCCAATGCTTCCACGCTTTCATTGAGGTCAAAGTTATAAACACCATTGCTGTACAGGATTACTTTGGTTCTGGAATCCTGGATTCCGAGGCCTTGTGTTCGGATGATGTTTTCACCTACAGGAAGTTCCAGGCTATAATTACCATTTGCATTGGTGGATGTTCCCAGATCTTTGCCCTCCACAATAATGGCCAAATCCGGAATGGGTTGCCCTGTTCTGGCATTGGTTACTTTTCCATTTAAGGTAAACGCCCTTTTTCTGTTGTTTCGATTCTCCTTCCCAATTTTAACCACCTGCATTCCCCTGGATACACCGGAGTCCTCTGCATTGACAAACAAAGGCCCCAAATCTTGGATGTCATCATAGCTGGGTCCGTCATCCGCTACAGCATCTTTCTTTCCAAAAAAATCTTCGGGAAGTGATTCATAGATCTGATTGTTCTGAAGAAGGAAAATTCTATTGTCTTCGGTTATATAAAAATTAAGGACGGTATTTTTAAACAGGTCATCCAAGATCAAGCTCACCTGGGTATCTTGATAACTACCGCTTACCTTAATATTCTCCAACCAAGCATCCAGATAGTAAAATCTATATGCTGTTTTGCTCTCAATGGATTGCAGAGCGTCCAAAACATCCACATTGGTAAAGGAAATTGAAATCCTAGGTATTTCTTCTTGGGCCAACGCATGCTGTATGCCTACAAGAAGCATAAACGCTATCAATATTTTCTTCATTACTTGGAAGTGTTTTTAGGTTGGGACAATAAGATTTCCAAACGTTTTAAAAGACTTACCTGAAAACCGTCTGGATCTGATTTCCTGAGTCCCCTAGCTAGATTGTAAAATCTATCTATATCCTTTTTCAATTGTGGGAACACCAAAATATTATCCTTTTTGGTATTAACGATATGGTATTTGCCCTGATAGAGAAGGACTTGTTCACTTTGCCCATCCAAGAATTCATAGTAGATGGCACTTCGATCTTTTCGGTCAAAACTTTTCTTGGTGTATTTGGTATAAAGGGTGTATAAAGGTCCTTTATAGGCCACTGCATAAAACCCGTAAAGGTTTAGCCCTTGGACCTGGTTCCGTTCGAGCTTGACAAAATCCACTCCGGCTATGGTAAAACTTTCCACTTTATCTTTGAAAAGCTGTAAGGTGCCCCCACCTGCTGTGCTAATCAGTTTAAGCAGTACCTGATCTTCAAAAACATCATATTTAAGATCTAAACCATAGTAGCACTGCCCTTCGTAACATACATCCCCTTTAAGAAAATCCCTGTTTTTGAAGTATTGGGTATTCTCATTTATGGTCCTGTACTTAACCGCGTGGATTTCACCTTGGTATAGACCGGTGTTCTCTATACCCACCTCTTTGTCAAATTGATTATAATACGCAACTTCATGCGACTCTTGGCCGTGCGCAGACACAACTAAACCAAGGACAAACAATGCCCTTAATGGCTTCCGATAAAATTTAAGCATCCTACTATTTGATTGATGTGTGAGGTTCGTTTGTTTAATTGAATTAGCTTGACCTAAAGTACCACATAATGTGATAATTTTTAAATTTTTGTTAAAAATTCATAGAATTTTATCATTCTGGTTAAATAACAAAAATTTTACTTGCGATTTAACAATTTTTAACAAGGAATGTTTAATAGTCCTAAGCTAGTTTGGGTAAAAAACCAATTGGGAAGGTGAATTGTTTTGAATTTCTTCTTTGTTCATCATCATTTTTCTGAATTTCCCTTCCACAAACATTTCTGCCTGATCTTTATAATGCTTACTGAAAGGATTTCCAGATTGTCCTGTGGGAAGTATACTCATGCTATTCTCAATGTCTGAAAAATCGACAACACGGCGTGTGGACGGACCCACATTTACCTTATGGAATCCAGTACCGTCATAAGTAAAGCTCATATTATTTATCACTTCCCTTGTACCGTTGACCGGGAAGGGACCCACATTGAAAAAACTCCGTAGTGATTCCACCTGACCAATGGGATGGGGATGTTCCAAAGTGTGCACTTTATCCCAAGTCCATTGGGAAGCATCAGGCCCGAAATCATCAACCAAGGACTGCCAAGCTTCTGCAAAAGATTGAAGTACTATTTCTTCTCTGGTCTCCACTTTATCCTCAGTTAGGATATTGTCCCACCAAATTCCAGTTTTCATTTGGGCGCCAAAAGCAATTTGCCGCTTGAATACATGGGTACCAATAAATTGTTTGAATTTCTCTTCTCCCAACTCGTCCAAAAAAGTATTCTTTACCATAAAATACTCGCATCTATGGTATAAAGTGGGGTTGGTTCCATCCAAAGTATAGGTTCCGTCCCAATTTCGAAGTGCATCCACCTGGACCAATTGCTCCTCATTTAAATGGGAAACATCCAGTAGCTTAATCAATTCTGCCACCAATGCAGGGTTCACCAAAGAGGTAGCGTCCAAAATCATTTGTGAGGTAGATTCTCTGTCCCAATCATTTTTACTTTCCAACAATTGAACAATGCGCAAGGCCCTGTTCTCCGGTAGGTAGTACCCCGGATAAAGCATGCCTGCAATGGAGTCCGGTTGGTTGTTGGCAGAATACACATAATTCCATGGCGGATTAATGGCAGACGGATTCTCGGAAAAATCCAAATAACGGACAGGTTCGTCTTTGCCCGAAGCACCATCCATAACCATCTTGGTAGAGACACTATCCGGCATTTGATACAGTTGTGCGGTGGCCCACCAGGCAACATTTCCTTCCGCATCACCATACATCACGTTCAAACCTGGCGCGTGGATTTTGGGCAACGCACCTTCAAATTCCTCCAGATTGCTGGCATGGCTCATTTCATATACCGCATCCAGCACCTTATTTTTATTCTGGGTATAAATCCATGACATGGCAATGGGAGTATCTCCCTTAATTTGTTTAGCAACGTTATTTACCAATGGTCCGTGTCTGGTTTTTCTAACGGTAAAACTTATCGGTTCGGCATCCTTTACCTTGATTTCCTTGGTGATATATTCATAGTTCTCCCAGCCATTTTCAGTTTTGTATTGTGTAGTGTCCGCAGGATTGGTTTGCTCCAGATAAAAATCGATATCATCATTTTCAAACATCGTAAGACCGTACGCCACATTTCTGTCATGGGCAAGCATTGGAAACGGCCCTCCAGCCAGGTGATATCCATACTTCTCGTAGGTTGGAGTACTTATGTGGACCTCATACCAGACCGAAGGCTGGGCATACGAAATATGTGGGTCATTGGCCAAAATCACCTTCCCCGTCTTCGTCTTGCTGGGGGATATCACCCAACTGTTACTTCCCTCAAATTGAGGAACAGGTAGTTTGTTCAGGGCTTGGAACACTCCAGCGGTAATATCCAAATCCAAACTGTCAACTTTGGTGTTTCTGTAATTCTTTATCCATGTTGTGGTGGTATCCGAGTACACGGCCAAATCTTGGATGTATTTCTCGCCCAATTCATTTTTGATGTCGGTTAGAAGCGGATCTGTTTTGTGTGCCATGGCAAAACTGAAGGCCATATACCCCATGGCATCCATAATGTCATTAAGCTCAAAGGGTTTTTTCTCCAACCCAGTAAGGTAAAATTCAATGGGGGTTGGGCCTTCTTCAATAAATTGATTTACACCTTCCAGATAGGCCTGTGCCAAAATCACCGCCTCACTTTCCAGATCCATTTCGGAAACCGCTTGTACCGAATTATCATCAATCCCTAAGGAAAGAAAGAACTTATCCGTTTCTACCAAATCGGCTCCAAAGACTTCGGAGAGTTTGCCTTTGGCAACACGACGCAACAGCTCCATTTGCCATAGTCTGTCCTGGGCATGGACATAACCCAAAGCCTTGGTGGCATCTCTTTCATTATTGGCATAAATATGGGGAATTCCGTAATCGTCAAAATAGACATTTACCTCATTGGAAATACCGGATAGAGATATTTTTCCATCATAGTCCGGTTTTAGACTTTGTACAAATACGAAGACGCCTATAGCCACAATAAGTACAAGGCCAGCTAGTACTAAAAGTACTTTTTTAAGTTTCTTCACTGGGGCTTTGGTTAATTGAAATAGTTACCCTAAGGTACGCTATTTTCCAAAAAGCCTAAAAAATGGAAGTAAGAATAACTATTTATTCATGGACAACTGGTAGGTGGCAAGACCAGATTTTAGCCATTGTCCATATTCCTCCACATCCACATATTGGACAGCATCGTTTAGGATTTCCAAATTAGGGGATAGTAGTACATAATACGGCTGGGAAGCAGCATTAAAGTTGATGGTCTGAAATGTCCCCCATTTTTGCCCTACCGTATTAATCTCTTTAATACGTCCAGATTCATATTGGAAATCGAACTTTTGGTTTTCTGGAAGTTCCTTGCGATCGTCCACATAAAGTGATATCAAAACATATTCATCTTTGAGCATGGGATAAATGCTTGGATCACTCCATACATTTTCTTCCATCTTTCTACAATTTACGCAGGCCCACCCCGTAAAATCCAACAAAATGGGCTTGTTTACTGCTTGCGCATAGGCCACGCCTTCATCAAAGTCCTTAAAACAATCCAAGCCCAGGGGGCAATTGCTTTCTGACGTACTCAAGGTATAAAAGTCAGGTGGTGGGAAACCACTCAACAACTTTAGACTGGTCATATTGAGCAAACCCAATATCAGATAGGTAGCAAAGGTGGTACTGAGCACACCTACCAATTTTCTGCCGATGGATAATTTTTGCTTGGGGCCATCATGCGGGAAGCGGAAAATGCCAAACAGGTAGAGCGCCATCAGAACGAAAATCAATATCCATATACCAAGGAATATCTCGCGTTTGAAGATGCCCCAATTCCCCACCAAATCAGCATTGGATAAAAATTTAAACGCCAAAGCCAATTCCAAAAAGCCCAACACTACTTTCACGGTGGTCATCCATCCTCCTGATTTTGGCAACGAATTCAGCCAAGCGGGAAACAAGGCAAACAAGCCAAAAGGTAAAGCCAAGGCCAAGCCAAAACCTACCATTCCAGCGGATAAGTTTACCGCTACATCACCTTCTGCCAAGGTGGTACTACCCAATAATCCGCCCAAAATGGGTCCCGTACAGGAGAACGAAACAATGGCCAGGGTTAATGCCATAAAGAAAATTCCCAATCCCCCTCCTACTTTGGACGAGGCAGCATCCATTTTATTGGCCCAAGAACTCGGCAAGGTCAGTTCGTAATAGCCAAAAAACGAGAAGGCAAAAAAGACGAATATGGCAAAAAAGAACACATTCAGCCAGATATTGGTAGCTATGGTATTCAGAATTTGTGAGTCAATAGAATCAAACAAATGAAATGGGAGACTCAACAAAAAGTAAATCAACACAATGAAAAAACCATAGAGCATGGCATTGGTTATGCCTTTGGCCTTTTGTTGCGATTGTTTGGTAAAAAAAGATACCGTCAATGGAATCATGGGGAAAACGCAAGGGGTCAGCAAGGCAATCAGACCTCCCAGGAATCCCAATCCGAAAACCATCCACAATCCTGACTTTTTCTTGGCCTGGGTCAACCCACCCTGGTTCAATAACTCCTTGTTCTTTAAATCCAACTTCAAGTTGGCACTCATAGCCAAACTTTCCTCATCAATTTGTTGTTCCGAAGCCACAAAACCATTTCCATCCAAGGAAACCTGGAAGAGTTCGTCCATAGGTATGCAGACCTCTTTACAAATTTGATAGAACAGATTCACCGAAATTTGGCGAACCTCAGGGTTCAAAAGTTTAATACGCTGGGTAAAAATGGCCTCTTTTTTAAAGAAGGTTTCCTCAACTTCAAAAATGTCGCTGTACTCTTTTATCGTTTCACTTTCTTGGGTCTCGCCTACCAACTCATAGTCTACTCCGGCCTTCTCAAAAGTGAATTCGCTGGGTAATGAACCTCCTTCGGCCGTGTATTGGGAGTACACATGCCAACCGTCCATGATTATCCCCTCAAAAACAAGATCGTATTCGGTATCGGATATTTTGTTAACCGTATGCGACCAAAGTGCCGGTTCTTTATCCGTCTGCCCATAAAGCCAAGAGCTCAACGCAAACAAACCTAAGAGTAGTACTAACTTTCTCATACAAGAAGCGAAATTTTAAGTATCTGTTGGGTCGTGGTTTCCACCTTAAACCTTTCATCAAGCCTTTTGCCCAAAACCCACACAATGGCATCGCCTGAACAGAGCAACCATTGTTTTTCCTTGGAAAAAACGTCCATTTTCTCGTCCTTGAAGAATTTGGACAGCTTTTTTTTGCCTTGCATTCCAAAAGGATAAAAATAGTCGCCTTTTTCCCATTTCCTTAATAATAACGGATAGTTTAACTTTTCCTTATCAACAAAAATCACCTGGGGAGAAGAATTTTCAATGGAATCTGCATGTTCAAATTTCAAGGGAACAGGAAATTTGACCAAACTTTTCTGATTTACAATCCAGTATTTTTGGTTGACCGCGTTTCCATTTTTGGAAAGAATCAAGTGTGACCGATCCTTTAATAATCTATGTGTTTTGGAATGCAATTCCTTCCCGCTTGAAGCCATTGACAATGCCTTGGTATCTTCCCATACAACGAATCCGTATTCTTTGAATAGTTCATATAAATGACTCTCCAAAGGACGAAGCTGCAACATATTTTCAATATTAATTCGAATCTCATCATCCCGTTCTTCGAACAAATCCGCTCTGACCGAATCTATATAGTTTGAAATCAGGTTTCTCGAATGATTTAAATGTTCTTGGGTTACGCCAAAGTTCTGAAGAAACGTAGGATGCAGTTCCTTCAATTTAGGTACCAGTTGGTGCCGGATTTTATTCCGAAGGTATTTGGTGTCTTCATTGCTACTATCCTCCCGCCATTCCAAATGCTCTTTTTGGGCGAAATCCAGGATTGCCTGTCTAGAAAATGGAAGCAACGGCCTAATAACATTCCCGTTTTGTGCTTGAATCCCAGAAAGTCCATCTATACCTGTTCCTCTGGATAGGTTGATTAGAAAAGTCTCCAAGGCATCATCAGCGTGATGTGCCGTTAATACATATTGGAATCCATGGGCTTCCATCAGCTCTTCAAACCAGTCATAGCGAAGTTTTCTGGCGGCCATTTGGATGGAACCTCTGTTCTCTTCTGCATATTTAACCGTGTCGAAAGACTTTTTATGCACCTCTACCTCTAAGGTTTCAGCCAATTCCCTAACAAATTCCTCGTCCCCGTCGCTCTCGTCCCCACGAAGCTTAAAATTGCAATGCGCCAAGGCAATGTACATACCAGCTTGATTGCATAAGTGTGCCAGAACAACACTATCCAAGCCTCCGCTACAAGCCACAAGCACTTTACCCTCCTTTAAAAAGGGAAAATGATTCTGAATATGGGTCTCAAATTGAGCTTGCATTTGGCAAAAGTAGCAATAAACCTCAGCTTCCCTCCAGTACACTGCGCATGGCCTTGGCCTTTAGCAGACATTCTTGGTATTCCTTTTCCACATCCGATTTAGAGGTGATGGCACTCCCCACGGAAAAAGAAACATATTTAGAGGTATGGTTATAGAGAATACTGCGGATGACCACGTTAAAGTCAAAATCCCCATTGGGATCAAAATAACCCACGGCACCGCTATACAATCCACGCTTGGTCTCTTCCTGTTTCTCAATGATTTTCATGGCAGAAACTTTTGGAGCTCCCGTCATGCTTCCCATAGGAAATGTGTCTTTGATTAGTTGCATAGAATTCAACCTTTTGGGCACTTGGGCGGTTATGGTCGAAATCATCTGATGTACCTGCTTAAAAGCATAAACCCCACACAACTCCTCTACCTTCACACTGCCCTTTAATGCGCTTTTTGACAAATCATTCCGCACCAAATCGGTTATCATGATATTCTCTGTCCGCTCCTTAGGGTCTTGCTGCAGTTGCTTTCTCAGTTCGTGGTCTTCCTTCGGATCAGTGCTCCTTGGTGCCGTGCCCTTTATGGGTTGGGATATCACCTTCTCCCCTTCCCTGCGCAAGTAGCGTTCTGGGGAAGCACAAAGAAGATATTTATCGTCCAACCTTAAAAATGCCGCAAAGGGAGGCGAAGAAATTTGGTTGAGGTTTCTATAGGTATCCCATGGGTCTATTTCGGTATTTTCCGCATAAAATTCCTGACAAAAATTGGCCTCGTAAATATCTCCACGATGAATATGTTCTAAAAACCTGTTGGCCTTTTCAAAATATGCATCCTTATGGATACGCAGTTTTATTCGAACAGATTGATGGAGCTCAGAAATAGTTCTTTTTTGGGACAACTCTTGTATTTCAGCAAAATCTGTTTCCATCTCCGAGTCGCGACTTTCCAGATACAGCAACTTAACTTGATTCCCATTTATAGTCACGATTTTTTCGGGCCGGAAGAAATGGAGCAATGGAAATACTAGCCCGTCATGATTGTTGGAATCCAGGTCTTCCCATTGGTTTTTTAAATCGTATGAAAAATAGCCAAACAACCAATCTTTCTCTTTGTCGATATAATTCGATACTTCATCGGTGTTTTGAAGCATTTCATTAGACTCATCGGTCTGTGCAGTAATTGCCAAAATTGCATCGTATTTTCCATATGCATCCACGTGATTATTGCTATCCAGCCAAACCACATTAGTAAAGGTTTTAGACCATTCCAATAGCGCGGTCTTGAAATATTCAGGGGAGGAAACAGAAAAAGAGCGTTGCTTTCGCAAAAGATTTTACTTAAGTGAATCCAGAAATTGGGTCAGCGCCTTTTGGTGCGCTTCCCTCAGTTCGGCATCCATTATTCCACCTTCTCCATAATTCTGGTGAAATGAAGGTAAGGAGAAGGTACCCACTATCTCAGCGCCAAATCTGGGTAACAGGGCTTCGGTAACCCCCAAAGCGCCAATACCTCCGCGTCCGCCAGGAGAGGCCGACATTAATAGAACCTTGGTATTGTCCAAGAATTTACGCTCCAATCTGGATAGCCAATCCAATACATTCTTAAAGTAAGCAGAGGGATTACTATTGTGTTCGTTTACGGAAAGAACAAGGCCATTTGCCTGTTGGATATCATTCTTTAGCTCTACCAGAGAATTGGAATACCCTTTTTGTTTCTCCTCGTCCTCACTAAACATGGGAAACGGATATCTGGTCATGTCCAACAATTGAATCTGATGCCCTTCAATCAATGATGTGGTATGTTGTACCAACTTATAATTGACGGACGTGGAAGAATTACTTCCGGCAAATGCCAAAATTGTAGCCATAGGGAAAAAACTTTGTTTGTTTCGCTAAAATACCCCAAAAGGCCATTCCATGCGAGTATTTTGTCTAATTTTGACGCGTTGAACATCCAAACTAGCTGTTAGGCAAGTATATAGGGAAATTGTTTGTCAATGAATGCCAAGTCCACCAGATTGTTTTTTATTGATGCCATTAGGGCCTGGGCCATTTTGATGATGCTACAAGGACACTTCATTGATGGCCTCTTAGATCCCGTTTTCAGGGACAGGGAAAATATGGTTTTTAAAACCTGGCTTTATTTCCGTGGAATTACTGCCCCCGTATTCTTTACCGTATCTGGATTTATCTTTACATACCTGCTCATCAGGGTTCCCCAAAAAGGGTTTGATAATCCGAGGGTTAAAAAAGGGATTCGTCGTGGTTTGCAATTGTTGCTCATTGGCTATTTACTCCGTACCAACTTTGTTGGTTTATTAAGCGGAAATATCTATGGTTCCTTTTATCTGGTGGATGTTCTGCACTGTATTGGTCTTTCCATTTTGGCGGTAATAGGAGTCTATCTCTTTGCTGTTAAAAGAAAATCTTATGTGTTTCCAGTATTATTGTTGGGAATAACTTTGGTTTTATTTTTGTTTGAGCCCGTTTACAAGCAGTGGTCTTTTGGCTTTTTGCCAGAAATATTGGCCAATTATTTTACCAAGGCCAATGGTTCCGTATTTACCATAATCCCATGGTTGGGCTATGCTACGGTAGGTGGTTTTTTGGCGGTGCTGTTTACACGGTTCAAGGATTTTAAGTACCTATATCCTGTTGCGATTTCCATGGCGGCAATAGTGGGTTCAGCTTTGATTTTTTATTCTTCTTCCGGATTTGTATCCCTCTTCCAACTCACCGGAATTGAATTGTTCCACATGATTCAATCCAACAATTATCTCTTTATTCGGCTAGGGGATGTATTTGTGGTCTTTGCCATTTTCATGATCATTCGAAAATTCCTGACCAACCCTACAATTTTAAAAATTGGTGCCAGCACCCTTTCCATTTATGTAATTCACTTCATTATCCTTTACGGAAGTTTTACAGGTATGGGGCTTTATCGTTTTTTCAAATACAGCTTCAGTCCAGTAGTCGTAATTTCCGGAGCCATAGTGTTTATGTTCGTATGTACTTATCTCGCCTTGGCTTACAATAAGCATGAGGCCGAGATCAAGTCCCAATGGTCCAATGGTGTTTCCGTCCTAAAAGTGAAGGGCCTTGAGCTTTACCAAAATGGAAAACCCGTGCTCAAAGAAGCTTCAATGAAATTGAAACTGTTTTTGAACCGGGTTCTTAAAACCGCCAAATAAGCGACTTTCTATTTTAAATATGAATAGGCCTGTTTTCCGTGGCCGCCAACGCAGCTTCCTTGACCGCTTCGGCATAGGTAGGATGCGCATGGCTCATTCGTGCCATATCTTCTGCTGATGCTCTAAACTCCATGGCAGTTACTCCTTCGGTAATCAAATCGGCACAGCGCGCTCCAATCATGTGTACTCCAAGAACTTCATCTGTGGCTTTATCAGCTAGAATTTTCACAAATCCATCAATATCCATACTTGCCCTTGCTCTTCCCAATGCCCTCATTGGAAATTGGCCAACTTTATAGTCAACTCCCGCTTCCTTGAGCTGCTCCTCCGTCTGACCCACCGCAGCTACTTCTGGCCAGGTATAAACCACACCAGGAATCAGATTGTAATTGATATGTGGTTTTTGACCAGCCAAATATTCCGCTACCAAAGTTCCTTCCTCCTCTGCCTTATGGGCCAACATGGCACCACGTACCACATCGCCAATAGCATAGATGTTGGACACATTAGTTTGTAGATGTTCATTGACCTCTACCCTACCGCGGTCATCCAATTTCACCCCTGCGGCTTCAGTGTTAAGTCCATCCGTATAAGGTCTTCTTCCTACAGAGACCAGACAGTAATCCCCAGTAAAAGTGACCTCCTGTCCTTTCTTGTCATCTGCTTTGACAATCACTTCATCTCCTTTGCGTTCCACAGATTTCACTTTGTGGGACAAATGGAATTTCATCTTTTGCTTTTTCAAGGACTTCATAAGCTCTTTGGAAAGTCCGCCATCCATGCCAGGAATGATTCGGTCCATGAATTCCACAACACTTACCTCAGCACCCAAACGCTTATACACTTGACCCAATTCCAATCCAATAACACCACCGCCTATCACAATCATGTGCTTTGGAATTTCTTTTAGTTCTAGAGCTTCCGTGGAAGTAATTATTCGCTCCTTGTCCAATTTGATAAAGGGTAAAGTAGACGGTTTGGAGCCTGTGGCAATAATGGTGTGCTTAGCCTCAATCGTCTCAGTTTTACCACCTTCAGAATCAATATTGATATGGGTAGCATCCTTAAAACTCCCTAAGCCTTGATACACATCGATTTTGTTTTTATCCATCAAAAATTGGACGCCTTTAGTGGTTTGGTCAACCACACCTTGCTTACGGGCAATCATTTGCTCAATGTTTACCTTTACTTCACCCGGGATATCAATACCGTGCTCTTCAAAATGTTTGACAGCATCTTCGTAATGATGGGAAGAATCCAATAGGGCCTTGGAGGGAATACAGCCAACATTGAGACAGGTTCCGCCCAAGGTTGCGTATTTCTCAATGATTGCGGTTTTCATTCCCAATTGTGCGCAGCGAATTGCCGCCACATAGCCTCCAGGTCCAGAGCCAATAACGGCCACATCGTATTGATTCATATCTATTTATTAGGGATTTAATTCGTTTTGATAATGAGTACAAAAATAACAATGTTTCTTTGAAAAGCCTTTTCTTTTTCCGATTTGATTTAGCCCACATGGGTATTCTGACAATGTTGTGTTAAAGGGGTGATCCACGCCACAAAAATTGTTTAAATTCAAGGGTTTTTGTTTTATGCGTACGCTTAGATTACAAAATGAACTTGAGCTATTTGTGGCAGGGATGGGTGCTGTGCAAAGCCTGTTTCTTTCCGTTTACAGCTTGTTGGAACGCAAATGGGATTTTAGGAACCTGTTGCTGTCTCTTTTCTTTTTTGCCATCACCATAAGATTGACCAAATCCATACTTTGGGTCTATCTGGATACCAGTCCTATCTGGTTTATTAACTTGGGGTTTGCAGCCCATGCCCTTACCGGCCCTGCGCTCCTATTGTATGTCTGGCACTTTCTTTTTCAAAAAAAATGGTCCCATTGGAATTGGTTTCATTTTGTTCCTGGCCTGCTCCTCTTGCTTTTTATCAACTTTTTAACCAGAGATGGGTTTTGGTATGTTGGTGGTTACTCGGCATTGCTATTCCATCAAATGATTTATGCATTGGGTGGCTTGGTTCTTCTGGGAATATTTCTTAGAAAAAAACCGTTACGTGTCCAACCAACCAAGGGAGCCAAAATTTGGCTTATCACCTTGATACTGGGTACTGCTACCCTCCAGTTTCTTTATTTTTCCAATTATATCTTAGGGATTACCCCGTACCTCTTGGGTCCCCTGCTGTATTTACCTTTCATCTATTTCTTGGCATTTGTATTGTTCAAAAATCCAAAGATCCTACAGCATGTGACCCCCCATAAAAATGGTGGCCCTAAACTATCGGCAGAGGAACTAGGTGTACTGGCCGACCGACTCAAAAAAACTATGCAATTCGAAAAACTATACCTTGATCCTGATTGTACAATGACTAAGGTGGCCAAAGCCACCAGCATGCAACCCTACTTGGTTTCCTATGTGGTCAATAAGGTGATAGGAATGGGATTTCCGGATTTCCTCAACTCTTATAGAGTGGAGGCGGTTAAAGATAGACTTATCCACCCCGATTACAAGCATACCAAGATAGCCAGTATCGCATATGATTGTGGATTTAATACGCTCTCTGCCTTCAACTCCGCTTTCAAAAAAGCTACTGGTTCCACTCCAACAAAATTTCAAAAGGAACAGGTTTCTTCTTAAGGATTTATAAATCTGTCACACTAATTTATTTATCGCATAGCCTAATCCCAATAGCGTTCACATCTTGGTATTCCAATTAGGATACTGGATGAACCATTTATTTAGACCTTATAAATTGCACAAAGACAATTCGCACGGACTTCAGGAAAAAAGACTTGTGGCATTATGCGCATTTTACTTCTTCTGTTTACTCTGTGGTTATTTTATCCTCCGTCCCCTCCGGGACGAAATGGGCATCTTAAACGGGGCTATAAACATGCAATGGTTGTTTACCGGAACTTTCGTGGCCATGTTGATGGTCGTTCCTGTTTTTGGATGGGCGGTGAGCAGGTTTTCTATTAGTAAGCTGTTGCTGTATTCCTATGGGTTCTGCATTGTCAACATTATAGTGTTCTATTTCCTATTCACTTTGTTTGGCTCCTCAAGAGGAATGGCTGCGGCTTTTTTTATTTGGCTTAGTGTTTTCAATTTATTTGTTGTGTCCCTTTTCTGGAGTTTTATGGCCGATGTATTTGACGGCGCGTCCTCCAAACGTTTTTTTGGTATTATTGCTTCTGGAGGAAGTCTAGGCGCGCTAGTGGGGCCGGTTATCGCCAACGTGGTCGGGAGCAACTTTTCCATCGGAATCCTCTTATTGGTTTCTGCTTGTTTTTTGTTGATGGCGGTCTGTTGTATTCATTTCATTCTAAAACTTCAGCCCCACAAAACCAAAAGGGCCGTTAAGACCAACCCACCTAGACTAACCTCTTCCCAGCTTTTTGAAGGCATACGATACATTGCCAAATCTCCATACCTTTTGGGCATAGTAGGCTTTGTGCTGCTATATACCTCTATATCTACGGTATTGTATTTTGAGCAAGCCCATATTGTGGAAAAGGAGCTATTATCCAGTGCCGCCCGTCTTGGCTACTTTTCAAGGTTGGATTTCACTATCAACGCCATTGCCATATTTGGACAATTCTTCCTAACCGCCAAAATCATTCGCAAGATTGGATTGTCCATAGTTTTGGCTTCTGTGCCCCTGTTGGTAGGGCTTGGATTGATTTTTTTAGGTCAAAACCCGACCTTGACCATAATCGCTTCGCTCTTGGTCCTTCATCGCGCTGGCAATTTTATGCTACTAAGACCAGGACGTGAAATTTTGTTTACGGTAACCGAATTTGAGGAAAAATTTAAATCCAAAAACTTTATAGATACTGCCATCTATCGCGGCGGTGATGCACTAGTGGGGTGGCTTTTTGCCGGAGTGGCTTCCCTTGGTTGGGGTCTTGGGTTCATTGCCCTGGCAACCATTCCTCTTTCATTTATCTGGAGTCTGGTCGGTTTCCGATTAGGTAAAATGCAGCTTGTTAGGGAGAATGACTTAACTTTAAAAAAGAAGATGTATGAAGAACATGTATAGTAGAAGAGACAGCTTGAAATTGTCATTGTTAGCCGGATTGGGACTTTCGCTCCAGCCCTCCTATGGATTTTTTAACTCCAAGGACAAAGTCCGAACTCGACCCATACCCAAATCAGGTGAAGCATTACCCGTTGTTGGTTTGGGTACCTGGCAGACTTTTGACGTGGGCACCTCAGTTGAGAAACGCAAATTATTAACCGAAGTATTGAACCAATTACACGGGTTTGGAGGCTCAGTAATCGATTCTTCCCCAATGTACGGAAGCTCAGAAAAAGTAGTTGGTGACTTAACCGGGCAACTTGATTTTCAAAAAGAGTTGTTCTACGCCACCAAAGTTTGGACTTCTGGAAAACAGGCAGGAATACGGCAAATGGATTCCTCCTTCAATAAAATGGGGGTCAAAAGAATGGACTTAATGCAAATTCATAATCTTGTGGATTGGAGAACGCATGTAAAAACGCTGAAAGATTGGAAAGCCCAGGGTAAGATTCGTTATTGGGGAATTACCCACTATGTGGATTCCTCCCATGAATCCCTGGAACGCATTATTGCTTCGGAGCGTCCAGACTTTGTCCAATTCAATTACTCCATCAGATCCAGACATGCGGAAAAATCCTTGTTCAAAACCATTGAGAAATACCAAGTGGCCAGCTTAATTAACCAACCGTATGAGGGTGGTTCTCTTTTTAGGGCTGTACGGGGTAAAGAACTTCCTGCTTGGACCAAGGAGTGGGATATTCACAGTTGGGGGCAGTACTTTTTAAAATTCATACTCTCCAACTCCAATGTAAGCTGTGTTATTCCCGGTACCTCCAAACCGCATCATATGATAGATAATATGGGAGCTGGTCTAGGCAGAATCCCAAATAGGGAAACCCGGGAAAAAATGGCCTCCTACGTAAAGTCACTTTAGAAAAATTTTACATTGGGGCCAAAGGGAATTTAACGGCACCATAGCACCCTATCCAAAGACCACCAATATGGGAAAGATATAGTCCGGTTTCAAACCAAACAGGACCGTGCCAGTGCCCGCTGGATGTAAGGACCAGAAACTCCCCAATAATGAAAAGTGAAATTAAAAATAAGGGTAAAAAATTATCCTTGACGACAATCAAAGTCGAAATAAATCCAGCGATTACCGCAGAAAGAAAAAAGGCCGTGCTTCCAAAAAATAATTCTTGCATGGAAGACGTACAAAAACTTAAGCCTTTGAACAAAATGTTATGTGAGATGGTGGTATAAAGTATTAGAGAGAGCCCCCCTATGACCGTGGAAAGCACCGTGAGTAAAACCCGTGTACGCGAATTCATGAGTAAAAGGATGTTTTTTGATTGTGGTTCGTTTCTTGATTTGACCAAAAAATTAGGAATATCCCGGGAAAATGGAATCCACTTTAACATCGATTTACGTTAAACTTTGCTAAATAGGAATCGCTGTACTATGCTTCACTTCGCTGATTACAAAGGAGCTTTGGGTACTTCCAATATTGCTGATAGCGGTAAGTTTGGTCACCATAAATTCACGGTACTTTTCCATATTTTCCACATGAATCTTTAGGATGTAATCATAATCCCCACTGACGTGAAAACACTCTGAAACTTCCTGCAGTTTTAAAACTTCCCGTTCAAATCGAAGTACGTTCTCTTTGATATGTTGGGCCAATCTAATATGGCAAAGCACGGTGAAGTTTCGTCGGATCTTGGATTTATCCACAAGGGCCACGTAACCGGTAACCACCCCTTGCCGTTCCAGCCTTCGAATACGTTCATAAACTGCGGTTTTAGACAAGTTTAGGCTATCTGCATATTGCTTGGTGGTCTTTTTACTATCCTCTTGAAGGAGTTGTACTAGTTTTTTATCAATTTCATCCAATCCCATACCGACCTTTTTTCCGTAAATCTTAAATTATAACGAAAATTAATGATTAATATTCTTAAATATACATAAAAATGGAACTATGTTCTAAAATTATTAATCTTTATTGATTTTTTATCCACCCATAGGTACTTTTACTGCAAAACTTACCAAATGAGCTACAAAGCATCAGACAAAATTCAGGATCTTCAATATTTTGGGGAATTTGGTGGGGTAAACCCTTCCATTTCCGATTCATCCACCTATACCTTTTTATCGGCCAAGACGATGTTCGACACCTTCGAGGGCAATACGGAAGGTTGTTACCTTTACAGTAGACACTCCTCTCCATCCAATCTGTATTTGGGAGAAGCCATGGCCCAATTGGAAGGTACCGAATCAGCCAATGTTTATGCCAGTGGGATGGGCGCCATCAGTGCCGTTATCCTACAATTGTGTAATGCTGGAGATCACATTGTTTGCAGCAGAACCATTTATGGGGGCACCTATGCCCTATTGAAGAACTTCTTGAAGAAATTCAATATAACTACCTCCTTTGTAGACATCACCAAATTGGACTCGGTTGAAGCTGCCATCACCCCAAAGACCAAAATGATCTATTGTGAGGCAGTCAGCAATCCATTGCTTGAGGTTGCCGATTTGCCGTCCTTGTCCGTTTTGACCAAAAAACATGGGATGCCCTTGGTAGTGGACAATACTTTTTCACCCCTTTCCATCAGTGCAGCCAAACTGGGCGCTGATATTGTTGTACATAGTCTCACTAAATTCATTAATGGAAGCAGCGATTGTGTAGCTGGTGCCGTATGTGCTTCCAAAGATTTTTGTTTGAGTTTGAAAGATGTCAATGACGGAGCTGGCATGCTTTTGGGAAGTACCATGGACAGTCTTCGGGCTGCATCGGTTCTTAAAAACATGCGGACACTTCATATCAGAATCAAAAAGCACAGCCAAAATGCGCTATATCTAGCCCAACAATTTGAAAAAGATGGTTTAACCGTGGTTTATCCAGGCTTAAAATCACATTCTGGACATGAAACCATGACTTCCCAGTTCAATCCTGAATTTGGATATGGTGGATTACTCACTTTGGATGTGGGTTCACTGGACATGGCCAATGCTTTGATGGAATTGATGCAACGTGAAAAATTAGGGTACCTGGCCGTGAGTCTCGGGTTTTACAAAACGCTTTTCAGTGCTCCGGGCACTTCTACTTCTTCCGAAATCCCTTTACAGGAACAGGAGGCATTGGGATTATCCCAAGGATTGATTCGCTTCTCTATTGGTTTGGACAACGATATTCACAAAACCTATTTGACCATGCGTGCATGCATGGAGCGGCTAGGAGTTTTGCAGACAGGTAAAGTGCTTGTTTAAAAGCTGCTTAACCTCATGGTTTGCAGAACAGGATGCAATGTTGTAATATTACTCGTTAACAAAACCAGACTACATGGCGGAAAAAGCCCAAAAACCCAAGTTTAGAGAAGCAGAAAACATCGTAGAAAATAAAGAACTCAACATTTGGGAAGCGCTGATTCCAGTTTTCGCCTTGGTGGCCATGTTGGCCTACAACGTTTTTGTTTTTGGTGATAGTGCCATTGAGGGGTCCAATCAGTTTATTCTCTTGCTTGGTGGAGCTGTCGCTGCCATTGTTGGTTTTAGAAACAAAGTTTCCTACAAACAAATGTTGGCCGAAGTTGCCGAAAATGTGAGATCGACCACAGGAGCCTTATTAATTCTCCTGATGGTGGGGGCATTGGCAGGTACTTGGTTGATTAGCGGAATTATCCCCGCCATGATCTACTACGGACTTTACATTCTGAATCCGACAATTTTCCTTGCTGCCTGTGTGGTTATTTGCGCTATTATCTCCATTGCCACCGGAAGTAGTTGGACTACGGCAGCAACCGTAGGTATCGCACTTATTGGTATTGGGGATGTGTTGGGCATTTCATTGGGTATGACAGCCGGAGCGGTGCTTTCTGGTGCCTATTTCGGAGATAAAATGTCGCCTTTGAGCGATACCACCAATCTGGCACCGGTAATGGCCGGAGGTGAGCTTTTTTCGCATATTCGATATATGGCACTTACCACAATTCCTACCATATCGGTAACCTTGTTAATCTTCATCATAATTGGCTTTTCCATAGAATCCACGGGGCCAACAGACGCTTCCGAAATTCTTGGGATCATCGGGGAACGATTTAATATAAACGGATGGCTGTTCATAGTTCCTATTGTCGTCATCTTTTTGATTATAAAAAAGACACCACCATTGGTGGCCCTTTTAATCGGAACATTGCTTGGCGGGGTTTTTGCCCTTATTTTTCAACCGGGTATTGTGAGTTCTCTTGGCGGCGGAAATGGGCTTTCGTTTGAATCTGGGTACAAAGGAGTACTCAATGCCATTACGGTTGAAACCCAACTGGAAGCTCCAGAGAAATATAGTAAGCTGTTTAAATCAAAGGGAATGGCCGGAATGCTCGGCACCATTTGGTTGATTGTTTGCGCTATGGTTTTTGGTGGAATCATGGATGGTATTGGCGCTTTGCAGCGAATTACCAAGTCCCTTTTAAATATGGCCAAGACCACTTTTGGTTTGTTTGCCAGCACCGTCGGCAGCTGTCTTGCCTTAAATGTAACAGCATCTGATCAATATCTAGCTCTAGTGGTTCCCGGGAAAATGTTCGCCAAAGCCTACGAGGAACGTGGGCTTGCACCAGAAAACCTAAGTAGAACATTGGAAGATTCAGGGACGGTAACTTCCGTCCTAGTGCCATGGAACACCTGTGGTGCCTATCATAGTGGCGTACTAGGGGTTCCCGTTATAGATTATTTTGCTTTTGCCATTTTCAACTGGTTAAGCCCATTTATGACCTTGTTGTTTGCGGCTTTCAAAATCAAGATCAAGCAATTAACCACAAAGTAAAACGCTTTATAAATAAGAACCTCTTGGTCGCCCAATGGTGATTCAGAAAGCTAGTTGTAGATTTTATTGTTCTCGTCTCCGCCAGCAATCAGAAAGACCATTAAATCACTTAGTTCTTTCTCGTTTAAACTGTTTATTAAACCAGCGGGCATTGCAGATTGCGAAGATTCTTCAACTTTAGCTATATCAGATTTTTTTATGGTACTTGTCATATCGGGAGAGAAGGCATTTATACTAACCATAATTTCGTCGTCTCTTTCTTCCACTGCCCTTCCTCTAATGGTATTGCCATTAGTTAAATGATAAATGGTGTTTCGATATCTGTCTGAAACTGTTTTAGAAGGATTGACAATAGCTTCTGCAATGTCTTTAATTGAAAAACGTGTTCCTATTTGTGTCAACTCTGGTCCTGAATTGCCTCCAACACCTTTTATACTATGGCATGCAACGCATAATGAGGCTCTATAAAAATTTTCTCCGTTAGCAAAGTTTGCATCCTTTTTATTTTCGGTAAACGCCTTCTCCACCGCAGCGACTGTATAGTTTTTTCCAGGACCATCTGGCATTCTAACATCTTTCATCAAATCTACTTGTTGATTCATGGATTCGCTTGACAAAGATTCAAAATACGCTCTTTCCTCATCAGGAACATTATCCAAAGCTTTACGTTGAATGGCCTTTATAAAATTAGCATACTGTTTACCCCCAGACTTTTTTAACGCTCTATTATACCATCTAAAATAACGCTCCCGAAGTGCTTTTGTCCAACCAGATTTCACTTCGCTTAGACTTTTGGCATAGCTGATATTTTGCTGATTGGGCATATTTTTGAGCATGTTTTCTACGTCCTTACCATACTGATCACTCCTTTTGGTAATATCCCCCGATAAATAAATTGATTTTAGATTGGACGTAATGGTGTCATTCTCCATTTTATAAATTGTAGCCTCCAAAATTTCAGATGTATCCAGGTAACTCAACAACTTTGTTATTTCCTTATTAAGATGTTCTGATTCTTTTAAGTGATGCGGTAATAATTTAGTGGCAATAGCTCTTTGTAAAGATTCATCAGTGTTTTGACTGCTTCTGATCAGCAATAATTCTATGGCTCTTAAGAAGTCTATCTTCTCATTTGAGGTTAAATCTGTCCAATCCAATTTTATTAAAGCTTGTAATGCCATTGCTCTATCGGTGTCTTCACCTTGATGGGCAATGGCAATCGCTAAGGCAATTTTTCTTAAAACACTTGCATCCCGAGATACTTTGTGTTTCCAAACAGTAACGTCTTGATTTTCTAAAGCTACTCTAGATGAAAATCGAATATACCTATCCTCATGATCTAAATTTTCAACAAGAAAATCTATTTGATTTGGATTTTTTATGCTTTGATACTTTTCAATTTCTTTTCTAAGATTTCTTTCGTTTTCACCCAATTCGTTTGGAGTTGGCATCTTAACTTCATTATTCAACGCACCTGTATAGGATAGTTTATATAAAGCGGACTCCAAGCGCCTGCCTCCTGTCAAGAAATACATGGCTCCATCATTTCCCACAATCCCATTGGTCAAGGGTAAGGGCACTCCTGAAATAAACTCAGTAACTTCAGCCATATAGCTACTTCCTTTGGGGGTCAAACTTGCAAAATACATGGTACCATAACTCCAATCAAAAAGATAAAATCCATTCTGGTAATACTCTGGGAATTTCAAGCCTTCGCCTTCCAAAAGTCCCGTTGGAGATCCTTGCCCTAAATTTGCAACACCGGGTAAGTTATCCGGGAATAGAGCATCAAACTTACCTGTTCCTGTACGCCAACCAAAATCGCCACCACTTGTTAAATGGCACAGTCTAATAGGCCTATACCAGGGCATTCCCATATCGTATTCCATATCAGAATCAAACCCAAATAGTTCTCCATCCGAATTAAAGGCTATATCGTACGTATTTCTAAGTCCAACATTTAAAAGTGTCCATTCCTTACCTTCAAAATCAGTTTTAACCACCCAACCACCAGGAGCTTTTACATCATTGGCGTGACCACTGGGGTCTTTAATCACTGGTAATAAATTATCTTCGCCCCAATTCTTGGGTATCACACTTCCAATATCTTCTGGAATATCGGTATGATTTCCTAAAACCATAAACAGTGATTGTCCGTCCGGTGCCAAAGTTATGTTGTGCGGACCATGCTCTCCCCAACCATTAAATAATCTTAAGGCGGTAACCGTGTCAAATTCATCATCATTATCTGTATCCGTAATTTTATAAAAACCACTTTGAATGTTTAAGTCGTTTTCACTGCTTGCGTTTACCAAGGCGTACAACGTATTTTCATGCCAGAGTAAACCTTGCGCCATCCCTATTTTAATATTAACCTCTTTAACAACAATGCTATCTACTTTGTTTTCTGACCCAGGCAAGCTTACTCTGTAAATAGTTCCAAATTGGTCCGAAGCATACAAACGTCCTTTATCATCTTTGGCTACGCTCACCCAAGATCCCTGCTCATGTTCACCGGGGCTATATAACTTCTCTATGTTAAAGCCTTCGGGAACCGTTATATCGTTGATTGTGATTTGCTCAGTAATAGGCCCAGAGAACTCCTCTTTACAGGAAACGGTAAAACCTAAAACCATGATAAGTATAGAAACCTTAGCTAATTTTAAAATAAGACTTTGACTCTTAGTCCTTTTTTGATGATTGTGCATTTGAAGATTTGTTTTTCTTTAGTTTTTAGTTGTGGTTTGTTTAGAAAAAGTTGCGCAAACTGCTCTATGCCAGTAAATTGAAATATGCACAACTTTGAATCAAATTACAAGAAAATAATGGGGTATTGACAAACTGGGTGTAAAATCAAGTTTTTGGAACAGATAAGATTGTCGAAACTCGGCTACATTAATGTCAATATTACCTAAATGCATTACGGATGTAGCCTATGCTGCCTTTAAATCTTAACACGTTTAAAAAATTATCAGAAATATAGTTGATACATTATGAGTTCATATTTCTATTTGCTTGATTCTTTCAGTTCGTTCAATAATTTCCCTCCTTTTTTACACAAATGGAAATACGTGTTTTTGTCAGCAAATTAAGATTCAAAAACGAACAAGTTTTGATATGCAAGGGCTAAATTTGTCATCCCATAAATCAAACAAATTATGACATTAGTTGGCAAAAAATTTCCAAATCTAGAAGTCAATGCAATTGACAAATCCGGTATTACTTCCAAGCTTAACATTCTTAAAAAAGCACAAGAATCGAACAAAAAAGTGGTGCTATTCTGGTACCCCAAGGATTTCACGTTCGTGTGTCCAACAGAATTGCATGCTTTCCAAAATGCAGTGGAAGAGTTTGAAAAAAGAAATACCCTTGTCATCGGTGCTTCTTGCGACACCGCAGAGGTGCATTTTGCCTGGTTGAATACCGAAAAGAAAAATGGAGGTATTGAAGGTGTTACCTATCCCCTGTTGGCAGATAGTAATCGAAACTTGGCCTCTACACTGGGTATCTTGGACATAACTGATGAAAAATATGATGAGGAGACCAAGGTTTTCACTGTAGAAGGTGATAATGTAACCTATAGAGCCACCTACTTGATTGATGAAGAAGGAACCATCTTTCACGAAAGTGTGAACCACATGCCGCTTGGTAGAAACATTGACGAGTTCATTAGACTAATTGATGCGTATACCCATGTACAAGAAAAAG
The DNA here is from genome assembly GCF_005937185.1 of Flagellimonas algicola. Classification (GTDB taxonomy): domain Bacteria; phylum Bacteroidota; class Bacteroidia; order Flavobacteriales; family Flavobacteriaceae; genus Flagellimonas; species Flagellimonas algicola. The sequence continues at coordinate 927,922 of NZ_VCNI01000001.1, forward strand.
GCGAGGTTTGTCCTGCCAATTGGAATAGTGGTAAAGAAGCTATGCATGCCGACAGAAGTGGTGTAGCAGAATACCTATCCAAGCACGCTAACTAATTCCATAAAGTGGATACAAAACTCTGGGATTGACCTGTTCCTGGCCATAAAAACGAAGGAACATATCGAAATAAGACAGGCCCATTGGAAAAACTTTTTCAATGGGCTTCCTTTTTTGCCACGGACTTTGGATTATTTAGTAATTTCACCCTTCTTAAAACTTTTCATATGGCATCAATAACACTAGGCGGAAATCCCGCCAATACAGTTGGAAACCTTCCCTCAGTAAATTCCCAAGCACCAGCATTTAAGCTCACCAAATCCGATATGTCCACCAAAACACTTTCGGACTATCAAGGAAGCAAAGTGGTTTTAAATATTTTCCCAAGCGTGGATACAGGTACCTGCGCGCAATCCGTAAGACAGTTTAATGAAGAAGCTGCTGAGCTTAACAGCGTAAAAGTGCTTTGTATTTCCAAGGATCTACCATTTGCCCAAAATAGGTTTTGTGGAGCGGAGGGCATTGAAAATGTGGAGATGCTTTCCGATTATAAAACAGGTTCTTTTGGTCAGGATTATGGCCTTGCCTTTGCAGATTCTGCTTTTGAGTCCTTGTTGTCAAGATGTGTTGTGGTTCTGGATGAAGGAGGAAAGGTAATTTACACCGAGCAAGTTCAGGAAACCGGAGACGAACCCAATTATAAAGCCGCCTTAGAAGCCTTAATGGATGCCTAAGGAACCCTTCTTTGTCAATAGGATAAAAAGTGTTGGCTTTGCCTTTAAAGGGCTGTTCCTGCTTTTAAGAACAGAAGCCAGTATTAAAATCCAATTTGTAATTGCTCTCCTCATGACCGCGGCTGGCTTTTATTTTGAAATCTCAGCTGGGGAATGGATGGCACAGTTATTATCTATTGGTATGGTTATGGGAGTAGAAGGCTTGAATACAGCCGTGGAAAAAATATCGGACTATATTCAACCCAATGAAGATCCAAAAATTGGTTTTATAAAAGATATCTCTGCCGGAGCCGTTATGATAGTATCCATTATTGCTTGCATCGTTGGACTTGTTATTTATGTGCCAAAATTGGTATAGGAACATCTGTTTCCGTGGTAAGCATCGTAAATTTGTAAATTAGCCCCGTTATTAATCATTTGCATGGCCAAGAAGAGGACAAAATTCAAACCTAAATCCGCCAAAAAAAAATTATCGCTTAAACCGTCCAAACAGAACAAGATTATTTTGGGCAGTTTGCTCATTGTGCTCAGTATTGCCCTGTTCTTCTCCTTTATGTCCTATTATTTCACTTGGCAGGAGGATCAAAGTTTACTTACCGAGTTTAGGGACCGCAACGCAGAAGCCAACAATTTGCTCAACAAGTTTGGTGCTGCGATAAGTCATTTTTTTATGTACAAAGGTTTTGGTTTGGCCTCCTTTGTATTTCCACTGCTACTGGCGGTTACCGGACTCTATCTCTTTTTGGGATTGAACAGCAAAGGGCTGGTAGGAAAATGGATTTGGGGATTGATAGGTATCATCTGGGTATCCATTGCCCTTGGTTTTTTCGCCATGGAGCAACCTCTTTTAGGTGGACTCATTGGCTATGAAATGAATGATTTCCTTCAGGATTATGTCGGTAAAATTGGGGTGTTCCTGATTTTGATTTTTGTCTTGATGGTCATCTTGGTTCGCTTGTTCAATTTTAGTCCGGAAGGAATAGGCAACTTCTTTAGGAACCAAAGACAAAACCTTAAAACTGATTTTAAGAAGAAAGAATCAACAACAAAAGTTTTGGACGCCGATACCAACAGCATCGAACTAAGTACAGAGGAAGAACCTGTTTTGGTGGATACCTATACCCATAAAAAAGACATTCCTTCCTTAAATCCGGAAGCCGGTTTGGATGTGAACCTCCCGAAAGAGGAAGAAATCGACATTGCCCTGAAAGTAGAAACTGTAAAAGAGGAGAAAGAAGAAAAGGATATCAAGGCGGAAAAATTGGTGAAGGATTTTGGGGAGTTCGACCCAAAGCTGGAACTGGGCAATTACAAATTTCCCATAATTGACCTCTTGGAACCCCATGGAGCTTCTGCTGGAATTACCATCAACCAAGAAGAGCTTGAGGAGAATAAGAACCGAATCGTTAGCACACTTAAGAACTATAAGATTGGCATTGCTCAGATCAAGGCAACCATAGGTCCCACCGTGACGCTATATGAAATTGTGCCTGAAGCAGGGATTCGAATTTCCAAAATCAAAAATCTAGAGGATGATATTGCGCTTTCGTTGGCCGCTTTGGGCATTCGTATTATCGCCCCTATCCCTGGCAAAGGGACCATCGGTATTGAAGTGCCTAATAAAAATGCTTCCGTGGTATCCATGCGTTCCGTAATTGCCTCCAATAAATTCCAAAAGGCCGAAATGGAATTGCCCATTGCCTTTGGAAAAACCATCAGCAACGAAACTTTTGTGGTGGATTTGGCGAAAATGCCCCATATGCTCATGGCTGGTGCCACCGGTCAGGGTAAATCTGTGGGTTTGAATGCTGTGATCACTTCCCTCTTGTACAAAAAACATCCAGCGGAAATTAAGTTTGTACTGGTGGATCCCAAGAAAGTGGAACTGACCCTGTACAACAAGATTGAACGACATTTCCTGGCTAAACTTCCGGATTCCGAGGACGCCATTATCACGGACAACACCAAGGTGATCAATACCCTGAATTCACTTTGTATTGAAATGGACAACCGCTACGAGCTGTTGAAAACGGCCATGGTGCGTAATATCAAAGAATACAATGTCAAATTCAAGGCCCGCAAGCTGAATCCCAACGACGGTCATAAGTTCTTACCCTATATTGTTCTGATCATCGATGAATTTGCCGACCTGATTATGACGGCAGGCAAGGAAGTGGAAGCTCCTATAGCCCGTTTGGCCCAGTTGGCAAGGGCTATTGGAATTCATTTGATCATAGCCACCCAAAGACCCTCTGTAAATGTGATCACCGGTATTATCAAAGCCAACTTCCCGGCGCGGATTGCGTTTAGGGTGACTTCTAAAATAGACTCTAGAACCATTTTGGACACCCAAGGAGCTGATCAACTTATTGGACGTGGGGATATGCTCTTTACTCAGGGCAATGATGTGACCCGACTTCAGTGTGCTTTTGTGGACACCCCGGAAGTAGCAAAAATCACCGAATATATTGGGTCGCAACGCGCCTATCCAGATGCCCACCTACTGCCAGAATATGTAGGCGAGGATTCTGGCACGGGGATTGATTATGACATAGCAGACAGGGATGCCATGTTTCGGGACGCTGCAGAAGTCATCGTTAATGCCCAGCAAGGTTCCGCATCGCTGATCCAACGTAAATTAAAATTAGGTTATAACAGGGCAGGAAGGATTATAGATCAATTGGAAGCAGCAGGAATTGTTGGTCCTTTTGAAGGAAGTAAAGCAAGACAAGTATTGGTTCCTGATATCTTGGCCCTAGATCAACTTTTAGAAAATGAAACAAAATAGCACAATGTTCAAAAAACTATTTCTTTTTATCGGGCTTTTTGCCATGGGTTTCTTTGCCCATGCACAGAATGCAACCAAGGCCAAAGCGCTTTTGGAAGAGGTGTATGGCAAGGCCAAAAGCTACGATAACATTCATATTGATTTTAAATATGGTCTTGAAAATTCAGAGGCCAACCTAAAACAGGAATCCAGTGGTAACGTGACCTTAAGTGGTGACAACTATCTCTTGGATTATTTGGGCGCCCAAGTGATGAGTGATGGTTCCAAAGTTTACACTATTGTTCCTGAAAACGAAGAAGTCACCATTGAGGCTATTTCAGAAGACGACAACAACATTACTCCTTCCAAAATGTTGACTTTCTATCGCTCCGGACATAACTACGCCTGGGATATCCTTCAAAATGTGGGCGGAAGAAAAATCCAATACGTGAAATTAACTCCCATCGATTCCAACACCGAAATAGCGTCCATTCTTTTGGGAGTGGACATGGGAACCAAGCATATCTACAAGCTTATCCAAACCGGTAAGAACAGCACTAAAACAACGATTACCGTTAATTCTTTCAAAACCAATCAGCCATTGTCAAGTACACTGTTTACCTTTAATGCGAAAAAATTCGAGGACGACGGGTACTATATCATAAGAAATTAGGCATTGAAGATACTTGACCGGTATATATTATATAGGTTTCTCTATAACTTCTTTAGCTCCTTTTGCATCCTGATTGTCATATTCATCTTCCAAGGAATATGGCTTTTTATAGATGATTTAGCAGGAAAGGGACTTGGCGTGGTAATCATAGCCAAGTTCATTTTTTATTTTATCCCCACGCTGGTGGACAAGGTACTCCCACTAACTGTATTGTTGTCATCCATTCTCACCTTTGGAACCTTTGCGGAAAACTATGAGTTTGCCGCCATGAAGGCCTCCGGTATTTCCCTTCAAAGGGGGATGCGCAGTTTGATAGTTTTTGTGCTCTTTTTGGGCGTGGTTACCTTTTTCTTTGCCAACAATATCATCCCCAAATCCGAACAAAAGATGTTCAACTTGAGGCGTAACATTGCCAAGGTTAAGCCTGCTGCGGCCATAACCGAGGGCGTGTTCAGCGATTTCGAGGGTACCGGTGAGGGTATGAACATTAAGGTGGATAGAAAATATGGGGAGCAAGACCGCTTTCTGGACAATGTAATCATCCACATCAAGGACAAACAGGCGGTAAATACCACGGTCATAAAAGCAAAAGAAGGGGAACTGATCAGTAGTGAGGATTCTGATATTATTGAGTTGGTGCTTAAAGATGGTAACTACTATAAAGAAATAAAACCCAAAAGAAGTGAGGAAAAAAGGAAACATCCTTTTGCCAAAGCAAAGTTTGAGACCTACACCATCAACATCGATATTTCCGAACTGAACAACCAGGATTTGGAGGAGGAAGGAAACATCACCACGGACAAAATGAAAAACGTTGTCCGCTTGGTCAAGGATATTGATTCATTGGAAAAGAACAATTTGGAAAAAGTAGAGGCCTTTTCAAAGAACATTATCACTCGAATGGGGGCCTTCCCTGTTCCCACCAAACAAGACAGCATCCAAAAAGCGCAAAGGGCCAAGCTTGACAAACCTGACCTAACCGAAAAGAAAAAAGCCCAGTACGATAGCATTTCTACCATTAAGGAGTTTATCAAAACCCTTCCGGAGTGGCAACAGTTGCAAATTGTTACTTCTGCCCGCACCTCCACCAAGAGTATATTGACCACGGTTATTGGCAAAAAGGAAGAGTTGCAAAAACGTTTTAAGTTCTATAATAGCCATATTCTATCCCTGCATAAAAAATATGCCCTGGCATTCTCCTGTATTATCCTGTTTTTTGTAGGAGCTCCCTTGGGTGCCATTATTAGAAAGGGTGGTTTGGGATTGCCCATGGTGATTGCCATTATCCTGTTTTTGGCCTATTATTTTATTGGGGTGTTTGCAGGGAACTACTCCAAGGAGAACAATATACACCCTATATTGGGTGCCTGGTTATCTACCTTGATCATGCTCCCCATGGGAATTTCCCTTACCCGACGAGCCACAGCGGACAGAGGGCTGATTGGGTTTGGACATATTATGGATGGAATAAAGAACCTGTTCAAGAAAAAGGATGAAGACCAAGAGGAGGAATCTGTAGATTATGAAACTTCTTTAATTGAATCTTCCCCTGAATATCTAAAACTTCATGGACACGACAATCAAAAATTGATGGACATTGTCCAACGCTATGAACAGTACAATTATGGCACAGAGGTTCGAAACACGGCAATTAAAATTCTGGGGGCAAGAGGGATTTCCTTAGACGAATTGCGTATGACCGGGAAGTTAAGTAACCCCAAGTCCCGAGAAGGTAAAAAATTATTGAGCGAATTTGAACGGAATTCAAAAATGGCTTTTGTGTTTTTCATTACGAACATGGCTATTATTCCAATAGCAGCCTTTCTGCCAGAGTTCAAATACATCGATGTAATTTTCGATATTGTAAGTCCAATACTTTCACTTGCAACTCTTGCCTATATAATTTTAGGAGGTATAACCTATACTAGATTATACCGTCTAGTTAAAAACAGCATCAAGGTCATACCCTTTTTGATCTATGTGTTTGGTGCCGTTTTCTATATTATTTTTGTCTTCTACTATAAGAGTGATATCAAAGAAGAATTGAAGACAATTCGTTAATTAATGCTTGTGAACATAGACAATCAAAAAATTCAACTCAATGCCATAGAAGAAGCCATCGAGGACATCCGACAAGGCAAGGTGATTATTGTGGTAGATGATGAAAACCGTGAGAATGAAGGGGATTTCTTGGCTGCTGCTGAGCTCATTACGCCGGAAACGGTAAATTTTATGGCCACCCATGGCAGAGGGCTTATCTGTGTCCCTTTGACCGAAGGACGTTGCGAAGATCTTGGCTTGCATAAAATGGTTAGTCATAATTCCGACCCCTTGGAAACAGCTTTTACCGTTTCGGTGGATTTACGAGGAAATGGAGTTACTACGGGTATTTCAGCTGGTGATCGGGCCAAAACCATTATTGCATTGACCGAGCAGGGTACCAAACCACATGATCTGGCAAGACCTGGTCACATTTTCCCTTTAATTGCCAAGGAAGGTGGGGTACTCCGCAGAACAGGACATACGGAAGCAGCCATAGATTTTGCCCGTTTGGCCGACCTGAAACCTGCTGGGGTTATCGTCGAAATCATGAACGAGGATGGCAGCATGGCAAGATTGCCAGAGCTACGAGAAGTGGCCAAAAAGTTTGATCTTAAAATTGTTTCCATCGAGGACCTGATTGCCTATCGCATGGAACATGATAGCTTGATTGAGCGGAAGGAGGCCTTTGACATTAAAACCCGATTTGGGGACTTCCGTTTGCGTGCCTATAAACAAACCACCAATGACCAAGTGCATATTGCATTGACCAAAGGACATTGGAAAACGGGTGAGCCTGTACTTACTAGAATCAATTCCACTTTGGTGAATAATGATATGTTGGGTACCCTTACCAACAACCCTGATGAGCGATTGCAACGCATGTTTGACGCCTTAAATGCTGAAGAAAAGGGAGCGATGATCTTTATCAACCAGGGCAACCGGTACATGAATTTGTTGGGTCGGTTGGCAGAATTAAAGAATCTGCAAGCTGAGGGCATTTATAAGGCTCCAAAAATAGATATGGACACTAAAGATTTCGGAATTGGGGCACAAATTTTACATGACTTGAATATTTCTAAACTTCGACTATTGACGAATTCTGCGCAGACCAGACGGGTGGGCATGGTAGGTTATGGGTTGGAGATTGTGGAATATGTCGGCTACTAATTGTTTGACTTTGGACTTTAGACCCAAGGTAAAGGCTTAATCTTCCTCCATTAACCGTATCAGCTCATTTACCTTTTTCAACCGGGGAATAAATTCTTTTTTGACCCCTCTTTTATTTAACCAGTATGTGAATACTCCAACAGCAGTAAATGCCGACAGGCCAACCCATACTTTCTTTATTTTTATAATTTCCTGCCAGGTTTTATTCGGCAAATCCAAAGAGCCGATCAAAAAAATGGTGCAACCTGTTAAACCGGGAAGAATATACCAGTATAAAATACTTTCAAGCAGTTTCTTTTGTTTTTCCAGATAATCCTTGCTCTCCTTTAAATAGTCAAGATAAGTACTAGTCTCACTGGGCTTAGTCTTTTTGACTTTCAAAAGTTTATAAATCACGTACCCACAATAGACCGCTATCCAAAACGCACCGATTTTTGCCAATATATTGGGCTGCCTATAAACTTGATACAAAAAAAGAGGGGTCATTAGTATTGCTGCACTAATTTCTACGAAATCGCGTCTTTTAACAGCCCTATCAAAACTGTTCAATTTGGTTTGCACGTCCAACATCAACTTCGATTTTTCAAACTTAATGCGCTCGTGCTTTGGCGAGGACTGCCATATCTGGATCAACTCGTTCTCAATCATAACTTTTCATTTAGACAGTTCAACAGTTTTGTTTTGATGCGTTTAACGCGGACGGCTATCGTATTTTCCTTTAATCCCATAATGGCGCCAATCTCTTTATAGGGCAACTCCTCTAGATAAAGGGTGATGATGGCCTTATCAATTTCATTAAGATGTCTAACACATTGCCTCAATAATTCCAATTTGTGTCGACTCCCGCTCTCTTCCTGATGCCCACCAATCTGTTCAATGCAAAAGCTTCCAATCTCGGAAATCCGTTTTTTATCCCGCAATAGATTGGAACGGTATCGAAGCCCCACATTTAGGGTAATCCGATACATCCAAGTAGTCAGAGATGAGTCTCCATTAAAATTGGGCAGGGCTCTCCAGATGTTTACCAATACCTCCTGAAATAGGTCTTTGGCTTCTTCTGTATTGTTCGCGTATGAATAGCAAACACGAAGTAATTTTTCTTGGGATTCGTCCAAGGCGTTCAGGAAGGTACGCTCTAAATCTTTGTTCATTAGGATTGCAGCCTTTATTGGTTTAGTTACATGCCATTTGAAAATATGACATGAAAACCAAAAAAATTGCAATCCGTTATGGAATTACCCTTTTAAAGTCGAAGAATGGTGCCTACAGAATTTTCTGTAACTCATCGGACATCGTTTGGGCCCTCTGCTTAACATCGTCCGCTGTCCAACCCAGTTTAATCAAACAGGAAATATTACGCCCCACCCAATGGTCGGATGAAGAGAAATCTGCCTTTTCATAATCTGGAAGAGCTTCCAGAACATCCTTTGGTAATTTGCCCAACGATTTCTTATGCGTCAAATGCTCCCATTTACGGTAGTAATGCCAATTGTTGTTGTACCAATAAAAACAACCATCCACTCCTGCATCACCCAAGGCTTTTTGAGCTTGCAGTGCCAATGCTTCTGTAGGAAGGAAAAAACTAAGGAAGGAATAATTCTCCTCGCCCCCCTCTGGCACTGTTCTGAATTGGACGCCATCAATTTTGCTTAACGCCTCCCGCAGTAAAATGTAATTTTTCTTTTGAATATCAATAAATTCATCCAAACGGGATAACTGTGCCAATCCCACTGCAGCATTCAGCTCTGAAATGCGATAATTATAGCCCAAAAACGGATGCGCCTCTGCTCCCCTATCGTTTCCTATATGATCATGCCCATGGTCGGAGTATTTATGGGCATTCTGATAATAGGTTTCATTGTTGGTAAGTATGGCACCTCCTTCGCCACAGGTTATGGTTTTCACGTAATCGAAGGAAAAGCAGCCCAAATTCCCGATGCTCCCCAATGGTTTTCCATGGTAGGTTGCCCCGATGGCTTGGCAGGCATCTTCCAACAACAACAGCCCATGCTGATCGCAGATAGTTTGTAGTGCATCCAGATTTGCCATGGAACCGCACATATGCACAGGCATAACGACCTTGGTCTTTGGGGTAATGGCTTTCTCAACAGCTTTAGGGTCCAGAGTTAAAGTATCATCCACATCAACCAAAATGGGAATTGCTCCCAATGCCAGAATCGATTCAAAACTGGCCACAAAAGTGAAGGTGGGCATAATGACTTCATCTCCTGCCCCAATGCCTGCACTTGCCAAAGCCACGGTCAGCGCAGCCGTTCCGCTACTCACCAAATGCACATGACTTGACCGCATTTTTTTCGCCAAGGCTACTTCCAACTCTTTGGCCTTCCAATGATCATTTCGCATTCCCTCAAAGCCATAGCGCATCAGCACCCCAGAATCCAGGACGTCCTGGACCTGCGCTCGTTCCTTATCTCCAAAAAGTTCAAATCCAGGCATATTGTATTTTGTTATTGGTTATTGAAACTACAAAATCCCAATTTCGTTTCTTTTAAAACCCGCAGCTATACTCCTATACTCATTGCTCATTGCTCATTGCTCATTGCTCATTGCTCATTGCTGACGGCTGATTGCTGATTGCTGATTGCTGATTGCTGATTGCTGATTGCTGATTGCTGATTAACCAAAAAACCACAGTTTTATCGCCATTATAATCACCATTACCACCAAAAAAGTCTTGATAAATCCATCGCCCTTTTTGACAGAAAAACGGCTGGAAATCCACCCACCTGTGCCATTCCCTATAGCCAAGATAAGTCCAACTTTCCAGTCTACTTTATCATTGAAAGCAAAAACAGCCAAGGCGGACAGCATATAAACAAAGACCACTACCACTTTGGTGGCATTGACTCGAACCAGATTCATACGGTTTACAAAATGCATGAACAAAATCATGAGGAAACCAAGGCCGGCGTTTATAAAACCTCCATAAATTCCAAAAAAGAAGAAGACCACGATGCTCAGCCAGAGGTATTTTCCGGTGAGCCGTTCCTGCATTTCCTCCAATTTCAGTTTAGGCTTGAAAATGATAATCAAAACCACGGCCAACATCACCATGGCCAAAATCTTATTGAATGTCTCCCCATCCACATCCACAGCAATCCGAGCCCCTAGGATGGCCCCTAAAAAGGCAGAAATTCCAAGATAAATATTGAAGGGATATGTCGAGACACCTTTACTCTTGAATCCAGCGGTGGCTATGGCCGTTTGTATCACAATGGCCACTCTATTGGTTCCATTGGCCACAGCCGGGGGCAAGCCTAGAAAAATCAGGGTTGGAAGCGACAGAAGAGACCCACCTCCTGCAATGGTGTTGATAAAGCCTACGGCAAAACCCACCACAACCAAAAGCACATAATGGTACCACTGATCCATGGGGGCAAATGTAAGTGGTATAAATGAAATGTAAATCTGAAATAAAATAAAGTCTTCAGGTTTTTATTGAAATGAAAAAGCTTACTATATTTGCACCCGCCTTTGCGATGGTAAAAGATGGCAAAGGGCGGGCAAGCCCGCAAATATCGGAGGAATGGCAGAGTGGTCGAATGCGGCAGTCTTGAAAACTGTTGAGGGTCACACCTCCGGGGGTTCGAATCCCTCTTCCTCCGCTGATATTGTTTATATCACATCATTAAAACCTGTAAATTATTGATTTACAGGTTTTTTGTTTTTTAGGGTGTCAAATGATATCATTTGAAATCATACCAAAAAGTGCCCATTTCGGTGCCCTTTCAAATCTCATCAAAAAGGGGCACCTATTATGATTTAAAATATTGTTAATCAGTATTTTACATTCATTTTTATTTGATATTTTTTTTCTAATTTCAAGGCAAATAATGTTAAAATCGGTGTCACTTTATGGTATCTCTCCTATTCTATCTTAGAAAATACAAATCCGACCGAGTTGGCAGGTCAATGATTTATGTAAGAATTACAATTGATGGAAAACGTTCTGAATTCAGTTCAGGTCGAAAAGTACATCCGAGTATTTGGGATGCCGCATACGGAAAGGTATTGGGATTTTCCCAAGAAGTACGACAATTGAATTCATATCTAAGCAAGATACGTACCGACCTTTACTTACATGCGGATAAATTGAAAGGTCAAGGCCAAACACTTACAGCAGTTTCTCTAAAAGAATCCTATTTGGGATTGGATAAGCCCAACAAAATGCTCTTAGAGATATTTCAAGAACACAACAATCAAGTAGAGAGTTTGGTGGGAAGGGATTTTGCAGCTGGTACCTCCGAACGCTATCGCACGGCAATGAGTCATCTTAAGGAATACCTCCAAAAAGAGCATAGAAGAAATGATATTCCAGTACAGCATGTGAATCATACCTTTATATCAGGGTTCGAATATTACTTAAAGACAAAAAGAAAATGTAGTTACAATACTGCCATTAAGTATGTGGTCAATTTCAAAAAGATCATTCGGATTGCCTATGCCAATGGTTGGATTACCAAAGACCCCTTTGCCAATTGGAAGGCGAGATTGAAAACTGTTGACCGGGAATTCTTGACCAATGAAGAGCTTCAGCAACTAATAGATCATCCTTTTTCAAATGAGCGCTTGGAACACGTAAGGGATTGTTTTGTTTTCTGCTGTTTTACCGGGTTGGCGTATGCGGATGTGAAAAAGCTGACCCATAATGATTTTGTGATAGGCATTGATGGTGAGCTGTGGATCAATACCAAGCGTGCCAAAACAAATACAAAAAGTAATATTCCCGTTTTGCCAACAGCTATGATGATACTCGAAAAATATGAGAATAGTCCCTTATTAATTGATAAAAGGGTTTTACCAGTTTTGACCAACCAAAAAATGAATGCCTACTTAAAGGAAATAGCTGACCTCAGTGGTATCAAAAAGCATTTGACCACACATTTGGCTAGACATACTTTTGCAACCACTGTAACTCTCTCTAATGGTGTTTCCATTGAATCGGTAAGTAAGATGTTAGGACACAAATCACTTCGTACAACCCAGCATTATGCAAAAATCTTAAATCGGAAAGTTAGCGAGGACATGCAGTTACTAAAAAAGAAGTTGAGCTTTCAGAAAAAAGTAGCATCTGGAAACACATAATTAAAGTCCCATTTCTTACCCCTAAACTTTGCGTTTGGATCCTGTTTCGATTTTATAGTGTTCTGATAGAAAAGCGTTAAGTAAAATCGAAATAGGGCGCACCTACCATATCCTTTTATATCTTTTTTTTCAATCTAAAAGTGAGACTTTCAAACAGCCATAAACGATATCAGATTTGACTTGATGAAAGCAATCTGCCAAACGAATACAAACTGTGGCAACAAATATTTTTTACTGTAAAAAATTCCAATGTTTACTGGGCCTGCCGAGGTTTTTACAGTAAAAACTTTTTTTGGTTAGATTTTGTTTTCACATAATTGATTGAAAATCAATTAACTAAAAAACGTAACATCGCGTTAGCGTGTTACCCTCTTGCTTTTCCTTTTCGTCACGCCAAAGCGTGACCAAAAACAAAACAACTTGACCAAATAGCCAGTTGCTTTTAAGTATAATTTTCGATGGAAGTGATTATCAGGAAAGTCAAATCATTATAGGACAATCAAACATAAAAATTGTCGGGTTCCGAGCTCTTAAATCTACGAAATTTAGTGAAACCCGAATATAGGTAATTCATAGCAATTATCTTCAAATAATATGATTATCGGAAAAGCTAAAGTAGCTTCCTTTTGGTACAATGATTAAATGGTCCAAAACTTTTACTTCAAATAGCTCTGCAGCATTTTTAATTCTTTTGGAGAGTTCGATATCTGAATTGACACCATTTATACCTGAATTCATACCCTAAATTTCTATGTTTTCAAATGAACTTCAACCCTTTGAATCCCTACTTGTAGACATGTTCCACAAAACAGTCTTTGTGTTTGTTGGTAAACAGATAGTCCAAATGTCACTAAGTCGGCCTTACGTATGGAAAGCTAAGAGATTGCCTACCATACCTGCCATTTCACATAATCCTGAGGTCAATCAGATTAACACAGACCTCATGGGACACCCCTAAAAACAAATATACGTTGGCTATTTAATGAGATTACTGGGGGGAAATCCAAACTGTTTTTTAAAACACCTGCTGAAATAGAGTGGATCATTGAACCCAATGAAGTCTGTTACTTCAGAAACATTGTATTTTTTGGTCTTTAGCAGTTGGGCAGACTTTTTTAATCGAACCGTTCGAATGAATTCATTTGGAGCCAAATCTGTCAACTCCTTTATTTTTCTATACAACTTGGAAGAACTCATCCCCATTTCCCTACATAAAAAGGTTGTGGTCAGGTCCGGGTTGTTCAGGTTTTCGTGAACCAAATCTGTAACCTTCCGCATAAATTCCTCATCTACTGGCGAATGGGTCAAAAGGCTCACCTCACTTTCCACTTCTCCCGAAAATTTCGCTTTTAATTCCAATCGGGTTCGAATGATGTTTTCTATCCTCGATTTTAATAGCGAAGGATCAAAAGGTTTTACTAGATAACCATCCGCCCCTACATCAAATCCCTTGATTTTGTCCTCACTTTCAGAAAGTGCGGTTAGCAGAATAACCGGGATATGACTTATGAATTCATCATTTTTGAGCGCCACACAAAAGGCATGGCCGTCCATAACAGGCATCATAACATCCGCCACACAGAGCATCGGCTTAATCTGACGACACAAGCTCAACCCTTTGTCACCATTTTCCGCACTGTACACTTTGTAATAATCAGATAGGTAATCCACTATATAATTTCGGAGTTCCTCATTGTCCTCGATAACCAGAATCTTTTCTTTTAGATGCGTACTCTGAATTATCTTTTTTGCAGATTCCACCTGGAGGGATTCTTTTTCTTTGGGCTTGGACGAATATTCGAAAACCTCCGTTTTTTTGTAGTATTTACGGTTAATGGGAAGTTCTAAAGTGAACACGCTCCCGTTGGACTGTGCGCTTTGGAGGTTTATGTTTCCCTTGTGTAGCTCTGTCAGGGATTTGACCAAAGCCAGCCCAATTCCAGTGCCCGTATTATTTTCCTTGCTATTTGCAGCTTGATAAAAGCGTCCGAAAACCTTGCGCTGACTCTCTGCAGGGATTCCTATTCCGTCATCACTTACCTCTACAACCAGCCAGCCCTTTGGCCTATCCTTTTTGCCAATAAAAACATCAACATGACCATAGTTGGGGGTGAATTTCAGTGCATTGGACAGTAGATTGTATAAGACCTTGTCGAATTTATCTTGGTCTATCCATCCCAATATTTCCTTCTCTTCCGTACTTAAATTGTAATGTATCTTCTTGTTGCTCGCCAATTGTTGGAAGGAATCGAACACGTTTTGCGTGTGAAGAAGAATATTGGTTTGGGTCACCTTTAACTTTAATTCGCCCGTTTGTGCCTTTCTAAAATCCAGAATTTGATTGACCAAACCCAACAGTCGATTTGCATTTTGATGGATTAGATTGAAACGCTTCAATTGATACTTATTCCCATTTTCCTCACCTTCCTCCAATAACTGTTTGGAGGGTCCCAAAATTAGTGTCAAAGGGGTTCGTAGTTCATGGGAGATATTGGTAAAGAACCGCAATTTTTCATTGTTCAGTTTTTCATCGTGTTCCCTTTTTACTTTGACCATTAGTAATTCCTGCTTCAAGCGCAGCCTGTTTTTTACCTCCCTTCGGACAAAAAAGATAACCACAGAAATAAAGAAAATCACCACAAACAAGGCTTGATAGGTTAACCAAAATGGTGGGGAAATACTGATGTCAAATGAATTCTCTTTGCTCCAATATCCATTGCTGTTACCCGCCCTAACCTTAAAAACATAATCATCTGGATATAAATTGGTGTACTGTACAGTTCTTGAGGTACTGTTGACCGCAATCCAGTCTTTGTCAAACCCTTCCAGTTTATACTCATATTGATTGGAACGTTCCCTCACATAGGAGGGCATGGCAAACTTGAGTGAAAAATTCCGGTTGTCGAAGTCCAGTGCTATCTTTTTACCATAATTCAAGTCTTCCGTGAGCAGTTTTTGACCGTTGATCACTGTACCCGGTAGCACATCCCTATGAGCAATTTTGAATTCGGTTATCAATGGTAAAGGAGCCGAATGGTTTTCGGACAATTCCAAGGGAGAAAAGTAAATGACCCCATTATCTCCACCCAGATAAATACGGGAATCATCATAAAACAAAAAGCCTCTTTTGTTGTATATGTTGGATCGCACCCCGTTGTTTACAAAAAATGTCCGAAAATCCCCTGTTTTCGAATTGTATTTGGCTATGCGATTGTAATTCATATTCAACCACATTTGACCCAAGGAGTCAATGCCCATATCCGTTACCCAAATGTCCTTTAATTCCTTGGGTGTCTCCTTTGCCAAAAACATATCCTTTTGTGGGTCATAATAGTTAAGGCCTTGTCGGGTTGCAGCCCAAACACGTCCATCAGAATCCACCAAAATATCTTTTATCTTGTCATTCGTCAATCCCTTAGATGCTCCATCCTTATAGGCGTAATGTTTTACTTCTCCATTTATTTCATCGTAACGGAAGACCCCGTTTTCCGAAGCGATCCACAACAACCCATATCTGGAGCCTACAATTTTATTGATTTCCTGATTTCCAAGGATTTCTTTAGCTATGGGGGTAGATGTATTGGTGGAGAGGTTATACTGCCATAACCCCTCCCCTTTGGTTCCAATCAGTAATTTATTCGGTTCTCGTTGGTAGAAAGAGAAAATAGGGCCGTTTTCAAACCTCAATTGCAATTCCTTTATACTTCGATTTCTATGATCATAGCAAAACACTTTGCCATCCCACATCCCAATATAGAAGACTTTCTGGTCAAGGGAATAAATACTCCCTACCCGTTCCTCTACATCAAAAATTTTCTTAATTTCTTCTCCTCCAGCTAAATAAACCCCATTAAAGTGGGTCCCTATTAGAAGTTCCCCATCATAGGTTTTTCCAAAACTGCTCACCACTGGTGGAACCCGGGTAGCAAATGCACTCTCTGAAATGAGCTTGAATTGATTACCGTAAGGGTCATACTTATCTAGACCGTTTTCTGTACCTATCCATAAAACCCCAGATTGGTCAAAGAATATGGAAGAAATGTAGTTATTGACCAACGAATTGGCATTGAGCATGTCCGGAAGATGTCGGTCATATTTACCTAAAGCAATATCTTCCAACGCATTACATGTGATAATTCCATTTTGGGTCCCAATCCAATATTTTTTGTCCGGACCCTGTGCTATGCACCGGAAAAAATCAGGGTCTTCTTGGGACACCAATTCAAAAATATCATTGGTCTTATCCAACTTGCTCAGTCCTTCTTGGGAACCTGCAAAAATGTCCCCCTTGTCATCCTCATAAATAAAATAAACTCCAGGATTGATGTCATTGGTCTTACTTG
Organism: Flagellimonas algicola; assembly: GCF_005937185.1. Lineage (GTDB taxonomy): Bacteria > Bacteroidota > Bacteroidia > Flavobacteriales > Flavobacteriaceae > Flagellimonas > Flagellimonas algicola. The sequence continues at coordinate 944,791 of NZ_VCNI01000001.1, forward strand.
GATAGGGCAGCTGGTAGTTCTTTAGGTTAGATAAGTTGTTACCCGAATCAATATCAAAAGAATAGAGCCCATGCTTGAATGTTCCGATCCATATTTTCTTATCCTTGGTTTGGGTAATTGCACGAACATGGTGAACATCCTCAATGTTAATTTTGACAAACTGTTCATTGGTCTGGTCATAAAAACAAAGACCCTTGAACTTGGTCCCAACCCAAACACGATCATTGTCATCTACAAACACCGCTCTTACTTTGCTTCCGTTAATTCCATTTTGTTTGGTGGAATCTGGCAAAAATGTTTGAAAAGATCCCGATCGTAAACAAAATCGGGTAAGTCCTTTACTGGTGCCTATCCAAAGTTTTTGCTTTTTATCCAGTGCAAGCTTAGTAATGTCATCGTCCTGAAGATAGTTGGGATTGTCCTGTTGCCCATGATACACTTTAAAATCGTGTCCATCAAACCGATTGACGCCACCAAATGTCCCTAACCACAAAAAGCCATTTTTGTCTTGCAAAATGGATCTTACCGAGTTATGGGACAAGCCATCTGCATCTCCATAATGTTCAAAGACAATGTCCTGACCAGATAGCAACTGGCCAATTAAAAGACTGAATATGAATGCCTTTAGTTTATACATTGCCTTATAAATCTACAATAATGCTGCTTAATTTAAACTGATGTCAGGTTTGAAATCACGAGGCCTCTCCTCGTTAAGCTGTATAACCTGACCATTTTCCATGTCTATCATAAAATGGTCTGAAGGTTTACCATTCAACATTTTTCCAAAAATCCTTCCTAAATTGCCCATCCATTTTTGTGGCCCTTGACTTTCGTTGGCTTGGAAAGCATTCAAAACCAATACATATTGTTGCAAACGATCCTGATCAATATCGGCCAAGGCCAGTTCATCCGCATTTCGTACTTTATAAAAATCAAAAACTAAATCGAATACTTTCCAGGATTGCAGTTGATCCCACGGTAGGGATTGATTCTCCTTCATGACCTCAGTTAAAGTTTGGCTCAAGTCATCTAAATCCAAAGCAGCATTTTGCGTAAAAGTTCCCGAATCCATTTGCGAGACAGCGAACAACTCCGCTCCACTAAGAGATAACAGCTCGTTTATAAATCTATCCGGCCAGTCTTGGGGCAAAAAACGAAGTCTAACCAATTCCCTCAAATGCCATTGGGTAAAGTCCCTATACGTTTCTGATAAAAGAATATTGGAATTCCAAATATTTTGGGTGGAGGTATTCGTCAAATAGGCATGTTCCATCTCATACAAAGGAAAAAGCTCTTTATAGTTCTGCACAGAATCCATTCGTATGGTCTCTACTTCAATTTCATTTTTAGTTTTAATGGTAGCAATTTTATAGGCTGGGCTATAGGCCGCCAAGGATGGCACCTGCACATTCACCAAGGTATTTCCCAACTTGGTTGTCCTGACTCCGGTGTCGTTGATATGCATATGTCCGCCAAAATGAATTTTAAGTCCAGCCTCGGCAAAACCTTGCGCCACAGATTCTTGGGGAACCCGATGCAATTGAAATGTATTTTTTCCAAACACCTCGCTTAACTCCAAGCTGGTGTCGTCGTTAAAATCAATCATAGGATAATGACTAAAAGCTATGACCATTTTACCCTGTGTTTTGGCCAAGGCCATAGTCTTTTTTACCCATGGAATCAGGTGCTTTTTATGTGTAAGCACCTGATTGTACCCAATGCTTGCACTCCCATAATAGTTAGGGCTTGAAGGTTCCTCCGCGAGTTCCTTTTTGGGAATGTAAACATTCCCATCCAAGGCCAATAGCCAAAGTCCCTCTACCGGTTCAACCAAATAACTTGCATCCGGCAGTGCAATCCCCGAGTAAACCGTGTACATGCGATTTTCCAAGATTGCGGATTCCAGTGCTTTGTTGTACGTATAAGTGTCTAGGTCATATTCTGAAAAAGGGGTTTCCCAATAATGGTAGTCTACGCTAGGGGAAAATCCGAAGTTCTTTAACTCTGCCAGAATCCCCTCATAGCCCATGTTTTGTATCTCTGCGGTTACTATGGGCGGAAGCTGTGTGGAATTATTCTGGGGAGCTAAATCCAATTGACTCACAATAGCTTGTTCCTGGCCTGCCTCTCCTAGAAAATCCAGCTTACCTGAGGGCATGGCAAATGGCCGTACGGGATCATGGTTACCCGTAATAGCAAAGAAACTGATATCGTGTTGTTGGGTATAAAAATCCAGCAGTTTCCTAACTGCCCTAACATTCAATGGCTGGCCATCATCGGAAAAATCACCAGGTAACACCACATAGGACACACCTCGCTTGGCCGCATCGTCCAATGCAGCTTTAAAAGCAAAATAATTCTCGTTAAAAAGTCGCGTGGAACGCAACTGTGCTCCCATGGTTCGTATCGTATTGTATTTTCCAGTAACCGGATTTTGGACCCCGCGATAACCTGTGTCACTAAATGTTCCATGGATGTCATGCAGATGCACATCAGCCATAAAGGCGATTTTTAATCCCTCTGCGTGAGATCCCTCTCTTTTACCACAAGCAAGGATGCAAATAACAAAGGACAGTATGCAAGCAAATCCCGTGACCGTACGCCTGTAACTAATTCCAACTATGTTCATATATTCCGTTCTCAAACAGCTTGACTATTCGTTAAGGAGAGACCATCAGGAGTATACACGGAAAACCTTGACCGATCATTACCTCGAAAAATAAAAGTTCCATCTTTCTTGACTAATTGGTTAAGGAAAATGGTCTATCCTCACTTTGGATCCCCCAGGATGTGTTAGGGGTATCTCCCATTTCAAAATCGATTACACCTCCATTGATCATTTCAAAATGGTTCAAATAATTTTTGGAGGTTGGTTTACCATTTACTTTTAAAGATTGAATGTACTTTTTTTCCTCCGAGGCCCCCATGGCATTGATTATCAGTTTCTTACCATTGTCCAGGGTAATGGTAATCTTATCAAAATGCGGCCCGGAAATCACATACTCAGGCACCGAAGGAGAAACCGGATAAAAGCCCATGGCCGCAAATACGTACCATGCAGACATTTGACCAGCATCGTCATTACCACTAAGACCTCCCACCTCATTACTATATTCCGTTTTCATAATGTAATCCACCAATTCCTGGGTTTTCCAAGGTTGCCCTGAAAAATTATATAGAAATGGAATTTGGTGACCAGGCTCATTGCCATGCCAGTATTGCCCTTTTTTATGGAAGTTGTCCAAATTACGATTAAACCCAGCTTCGCCACCCATAAGCTCCATTAGTCCGCTTACATCATGCGGAACATACCAAGTATATTGATAGGGTGTTCCTTCTGTGATATAAGACTGTCGGACGTATTTATCCAACTCAGGAATAAATTCCCCATTGGCATATCTGCCCCTTAAACAAGAGTCCTTAGCACTGTACACGTTGCGATAATTTTTAGCACGTTCGGTTAATATACCGGTATGCTTCGTATCGCCCATTTTTTTGGCGGTGCGACTCAGGGCAAAATCATCAAAGGCATATTCCAAGGTTCTGGATACCTGTTCATTTTTATGAAATGATTCCGCCACCGGATCTTCCAGAGGAACAAAGCCATATTGAAGGTAAGACTCCAAAGCCCGTCTGCCCTTCCCTTGTTTGTATTCCTCAAAGTCTTGGGGCAGTTCAAAAGCGTTTTTTAGGAGGAAGTTATATTGGTGTTCTGTAAGGTCAATGACCTCCTTTACATACGCATCGGACACCGCTGCAATCACATGATCACCGATCATTGCAGATGTATATTGGTTCCAAAGTGGAAAAATGGGAAGCCAACCACCCTGTTCCGCCTTAAGAAACAAACTGTTCATCATTTGAGCGTTCTTAGAAGGCGTAAGCAAGTTAAAAAGTGGATGGGATGCTCGGTAGGTATCCCACATGGAAAAATCTGAGAAATAATCTGTTCCTCCAGTGTTGAGTACTTGGGCTCCTCCAGCAAAACTAGGATAAGAGCCATCAACATCATTAAAAATCCTGGGCTGCAAATAGCTGTGGTAAAGGGCTGTATAAAAGGTGGTCTTATCAGCTTCGGACCTACCTTCCACCTTTACCCTGTTCAGGAGATTCTCCCATGTCTCCTTTAGATTTGTCTTTGCCGTTTCAAAATCCAACTGTTGGGTCTCATATTCCAGATTCTTTCTGGCCTGGTCCATACTGGTAAAGGAAGACCCCACCACAAGCTGGATCGTCTCCCCTTGCCTGATATCAAAAGTGGCATAACCTCCAATGTCCTTTTGGTTGGAAATTTCGGCCACCTTTTCCAAAATTTCAGCTTGGTCATAAATCCCATAGCTTTTAAAACTTCTATCAAACTTCACCACAAAATACCCACTAAAACCTGCCGGTTCATCCCATCCCTGGTATATACGGTGTACTGGATTATACCCAATAATTTCATTGGATTCTGGTAAAACTTTCACATATCCTTGTCCCTCATCACTATTGGGATTCACCACCACATGGGCTTCCCCAGTTGTTCCAAACGTAAACTGGAACAAACCACTACGTTTGGTGGCGGTCATTTTAGCTTCTATATCGTAATCCGCCAAGCTAACCTCATAACTATAGGGCGTGGCTTTTTCATTTTCATGTAAAAATTTGGACCCTCTTTCCTCTGGAAGACACTTTAGCTTTCCAGCTATCGGCATGAGGGTCATGCTTCCATAATCCTGTACACAGGAACCGCTGAGCCAATGACTCCCCCGAAATCCCTGAATAATGGAATCAGTATAATAGTATGGGGCGTGGCATTTGGTTTCTGTCGCCTTGGTCTGGGGTGTCCAGTTGGTCATTCCGAATGGAACCGTAACATAGGGCACTACTTGGGCGTTGTTCTCCTTCCCATGTCCATGTTTTAAGGCACTTGCTGTTGAGGCGGGCGCTGTGCCGATCAACGGATTGACGTAGCTAACAAGTTGTGTTTGGGAAGTTTGGACCTGCTTTTTACACCCTAGCAGCAAACAACATGCAATTGTGGACATAGTTATAGCTATTCCCCAATGTTGCTTTGTTCGCAATTTAAAAAAGATAGTCTCCATAATTATTCCCAATTAAAAGGAACATTTTAGTCATCCCAAAATCTGTTCCCATCCCATTTGCCTAATCTATATTAAGAATTGAATTGTCCAAATTAGCATCTTGAGTCACATCTTGGGTGTTCTTTAATATAATTTGTTTATGCGATGCAGTTGGAATGCTCATATTGTCCATCTGCAAAGATTCCACATCATCAAAGATATAGGCAGGGCGATAATCTTTGTCATCCAAGGTCAAAGTCACATCTTTAAAGGTAACACCTGTTGCATGTCGCACATAAAATCCCCAAGCTGGTAATTCTCCAAACATTGAAAACTCCGGATATTTTTTTACTTGCTCCGGCACTTGATCTAATCTGTTCACTGGAACATATGCCATTCCCTTGGAGGCTCTTCCGGGGAACCTTATTTCCACATTTTCTATGGTCACGTCCTCAACTTTATGACCCGGTATTCCGGTAATGGAAGAAGGAAATGGATTATGGAAAAAATCCACCTCCGGTCCCCTTAGATCATAATCAATGTCCGGTCTGCCAAAAGGCACTTCAACCTTTATATCCTTAATATGGACATTTTTTACAATTCCCGGGGTTTCCCCACTTCTGTGTCCCAAACGAATAAAAATGGCATTGCCCGTATTTTTAGCTACTATATTGGACACTTTGATATTTTCTATAACCCCACCATCCACACTTTCAATAGCAATAACCGAACGAAAGGTGTCAAAAACCTCAATGTTTTCTATGGTCACATTTTTGAATCCGCCGTGGGAAGCTGTTCCAAATTTAAGGGCACTAGCACTGCTTCTTACCGTACAATTGGCTATATATATGTTGTCATTATAATGGTCCGGATAGTAGGATTTCAAACAAATCCCATCATCAGCGGAATCTACATCGCAATTGGTCACCTTCACATTTTTACAGTCCGTAATGTCCATCCCGTCATTGTTCCAATAGGCTCTGTTGACCACTTTTAGGTTATCCAATTTTAGGTTCTCGCAAAGTTCAAAAGAAAGTCCCCAGCAGGAACCATTGTACAGGCTTAAATCCAGAATATCTACATTTTTACATGAGGAAAATCGGAACAACTTGGGTCTAGCGGTTTCATTGGGTCGCATTCTGCGATAGTTGTATTTAGGGTCGATTCGCTCCCCGGTATGATGCAAACTATCTATACTTAAGGCCAGTTCACGCCCTTGTCCATCAATCTTCCCCTGCCCGTAAATTTTAAAGTTATTGGCTTTGTAGGCCACCAAGAATGCCATTTGGGAATTGTCGTCCTTTTTGGGCGAATCTGGTCTTCCTTCCATCACAATTTCTTTATAATCGTAGGGATTGGGACTGCCCAAGAGCACCGCGTCTTTTTTAAGATAGAGGCTAACATTTGATTTCATTTCCAAACTGCCGGAAAGGTAATCCCCTGCAGGAAATACCAAGGTTCCTCCGCCTTTCTGTGCCACTTGTTCAATAAGGGTTTGAAGGGCATTTGTATTTAAGGTAAGCCCGTCACCAACCACCCCATGACCAGTGACTTCATATTCTTGGTCATCAGTCTTTTTGATGTATTCTTTGCTGGCAACGTTTTGGGAATCCATGTGCTCCTTGGAAGCAGTTTCTTTACATGCATCAAGTAAAAACAGACTCGCCAAAAGGGAGATAGTAATATTTGAAACTCGAAGTTTACATAACATAATTAATAATTTTAATCCCAGTTGGTTTGGGGCGTGTTCCCCAGTTCAATTCGTAAGACACCTCCTTCGGCTATCAGGTTGAAGTCGATAATGCTGGAATTTATGGGACTACCATTCCAGCTTAACTGTTTAATAAATATGTTCTTTTCGGACAGTCCATTGGTCATAATTTGCAAAGGTTCTCCCACTGTTTTGATGATTATATTTTTAAATAGCGGGGTGGTTACCACTAAATCCGTACTCCCCGGGAAAACAGGATATAAACCTAAGGCAGAGCACACAAACCAGGCGGACATGGTCCCTGCATCATCGTCCATTTCCTTAATATAACCATGAGGTGTCGCTTTAAATATTTTACGCGTACTTGGAGTTTCCCATTTCTTATGGGTGCCATACCAATTGTTGGTTTCTTTGGTCAACAGGCGATTTACCAATTCCTGTGTTTTCCATGGTGAATCGGTATAAGCATATAAATAAGGTACCTGTATATCTGGTTGGTTCCCTATATTGAATAATTCGTTTTGAAAAAAATAGTCCAATTGCTCCTCAAATTTCTTTTTTCCTCCCATAAGCCTCTGAATACCCTTAATGTCATACGGAACCAACCAACGGTATTGCCAAAGGGTACCTTCATAAAGCCCATCCCCGTGCATCACATCAGAAGCTTCATCCATGATCAAGAACTTTTCCTTCCATGTTTTTTTATATTGACGCGCTTGTGCACGATACTTCCTATAATCTCTCGTTTGCCCTATTTCCATGGCTATTTGCGATAACGCCCAGAGATCATAGGAGGATTCCAAGACATTATCTGGTGTTTCAAAGGGTAGTTGACCTGCCTCTTCTTGAAGTTGAAGATAAATGGTTTTGAGAGAAATGGGCAGCAATCCTTTTTTATGGGCATCCAAAAGAACAATGCTAGAATGTTCCGTCCGTACAGTGATAAAGGGTTCTGTTTGGGTGGCCCAATCCGCCTTGCCTTGACGATACAGCTTTCCTATAGAATTTACTATATCGCTGTACTGTTTTGGGTAGAGCAGTGACAATAGGGGCAGTTTGGTTCTAAAAGTATCCCAGATGGACCAACCATGATACTGGCTTCTACCACTTGTATAATAGGTTTCACCATCGCTGCCTTTAAAGGAACCATCCTTGTCTTGGACTTGAAATGGGGTTTGCAATAGATGGTAAAGATGGGTGTAAAACAAGGTTTTGTGTTCTTCATTTTCACCTACCACGTCAACAACGGATAATAAATCAGCCCATTCCCGACGAGTCTCTTCCTTGACTTCATCAAATTGTTTGGTTCCCAAATGCTGAAGGTTCTGCAGGGCATTTTGTGGGCTTACCGTCGAAAGAGCACATCGAAGCTCAACCTCTTGATCAGCAAATGTTTTAAAAGAAAATGAGAGTTTACCATCTTCTTCCTCAATATTGTAATTTTCCATGTTGATGGATAGTGCATAATAAAAAGTATATTTCCCTTTATCACACACATTGGCACCGGAAACTTCTCCAGTTAATATGCCATCTGCGCGAAATTGATGTACTTCATTATAAAATTTGGAAAGTGAGCTGGACATGTCCAAAGTCAATCCGGAAGCTTCACTTTCAGGAAAGGTATATTTATGAAAAGCGACTAGACGGGATGCTGTTAATTGGCATTGAATCCCATTTTCCAATTCTACAGCATAAAATCCAGCATGTGCTTTTTCCGAATCTTTTTTAAAGGGTTGTGGCTCCGGGTATGGTGAATTTGAACCAACATAGGGCAATACCCTAAGGTTTCCTCCTACTCCCCTACAACCCACACCAGAAAAACGAGTATTGGAAAAACCCAGAATTTCAATGGCATCGTAATCATATCCCGAATGTCCAAGAGGGTAGGTATCAGGGGCTGGTTTTACCATGCCAAAGGGAACCGCAGCAGCAGGGTCTGTTTGGCCGTGATCACTCCCAGTGCAGATAAATGGATCCACGTAATCAACGTTCTGCTTTTCCACGGCCGCATTGCTTTGTGCAAGAAGACTGGATGTACCAATTAACAAACAAAACGATATGGTTATAAGTTTCACTTGTATCTTAATTAGAATTGATTCATAGGTAAAATGGATCCCAAAATGGGCACGCCTTACAAAATAGTTGGGGTACTATGCAAAATAAAGGGCAGGTTCGGTTTTGTACCTGCCCTTTTGTAAACTCAACCTAACTCAAAAAATTAACTAAACTCAAACAACTAGAATTTTTCAGGCTGAATTCTAATATCCTGGATTTTGTTCCAAAGTGCCATCGGACAGAAGCAATTCATTATCCGGGATTGGTCTTAAAAGATGGATGTTACTGTCAAATGCCCCATGATCCACATTTTGCGGATTGTACAAATTGGTTCTTTCTTCAAGTTTGCCAGTACGTTTAAGCACTGCCCATCTATTCTCTTCTCCAGACAGTTCTATGGCACGCTCATCCAAAATAGTATCAATATCAAGAGTAGTATAGAAATTGGCATCACCGGTTGCCCTCTCCCGAACTACATTCAAATGCTGTAGTCCAGAAGCAGCATTGCCAGATCCCAAATAAGCTTCGGCTGCGATAAGATGGGTCTCGGCAATTCTAAAAACAAAGGTGTCCCTAGATCCACCGCTTCCTCCGTCAATACCCACATCATCAAATTTTTTGAAGATCGGAAAATTAATCCGGTTGATGTTAGATGAATACTGGTACACTGCACCGGGTACATCATCAGGTAGTCCGAAAAGATATTGGTCTGGTTGGTAAACCCAATATCTATCGAGTTTATCGGCAAGTTCAGCTGCATCCACCGCATTTTTGGGATAGTATATTACCGTATCCCCAGTAATAATATCATCAACTGGCTGACCATCTCCAGAAGTAAAGCTAGCATCCTCAGCTGCAAAAAGCACACGATGCAGCGTTACCTCATCCCTTGTGTCATTGTCCGCAAACAACCCATAAAAATAGGGTGTGGGCATTACGCCACTACTACTTGCTCCATACTGACTATTTCTACCTACCCCTGCATAATTTTCTATGGAGTTCATCGCGAAGCCATGCTTGGTATTTGTGCGATCGGCATCACTTCCTTGTGTCCCGTATTGTACGGCAAAAAGTACTTCAGAATTTACTTGGTTGCCCAAATCAAATACCTCCGCATAGGTTTGGCTTCGGATATCATAGGAACCGATAGCCTGTTCCGCCAAGGAAGCCGCAGTATCAAAATCAGAGGCATTTCCAAAGGAAGTGTATGCTCTGGTCAAATAAACATCGGCCAATAAATGTTGTGCTGCCCTTCTAGAAAATCTTCCAGTATCTGGTGCATCTAGTAATCCGGGAATTGCAGCTTCAAGATCTTCGATAATCTGGGCATAGGTGTCAGCCTCGGAAGATCGTGCATAATCTGAGCGAATGGTTGTGGTTTCTTCCAAATCCAAAACCAATCCCCCAAAGTGCTGTACCAAATTATAAAATGCCAATGCTCTCAAGGCTCTGGCTTGCGCCACCCCATAATCTCTAGCCCCTAGATTTGAATCATTCCAAGAAATTTGGTTTTCATAACGATTTATAGCAATGTTGGCATCGGCAATTAGATCGTAATTGTCTCTCCAATAATCTTCAATATTTCCGTTATCAGAACTTAATCCGAAATAGTCGTTTAAGCTATTAAACTCCTGTACCATTGATTTTGCAGAATACACATCGGTACCATACATATTGATATCATACCTTTTGTAGATATCCCTAAGGTTGGCATAAATACCTGCAATTAATTGGTCGGCATTATTTTCATCAATGAACTTTTCTGCGGTCACATCCGAGAAGAACTCCTCTTCAAGATAGTCTTCGCAAGCCAAAAACAAGGTCGCAAGCATCCCAAGAAGCACATATTTTAGTTTTAAAAATGATTTCATTTCTAATATTTTTTAAGATTTACAGTGTTACGTTTAGGCCCAGCAAAATAACTTTGGTCAAATAGGCACTACTATACGAGTTTTGTAAACCCGTCTCAGGATCTGGTCCTTCATAATCCGTAAAAATGAACGGATTTTGAATATCCAGCGAAACATTTAATCCATTCAGTTTTAGTTTGTCCAGAACTGGTTGTTCAAAAGAGTAGGTAAAACCAATGTTCCCTATTTTAACAAAATCAAACTCCTCGTAGTAGTATTCACCAGGATGACCGTAGGCCAATGCAGGTCTGCTAGCGTTAGGGTTATTTGGGGTCCAATAGTCCAAGTTCAATTTGTTGAATTTGGCACCATCATTCTGGTAAGGCGCAAAGTTTTGGTACCACTCTGAGTGACCCAAAGTACCTTGTCTTGTGTTCACCTGTACTCTTGCCTCCAAATTTCTATATCTAAAGGTATTGGTCATACCACCAATCCAATCGGGAGCGTTAGACCCAATAACCGTCTTATCATCATTATTGATCACTCCATCATTGTTTTGATCTACAAATTTGAACTGCCCTGGTAAGTATCCAAAAGATTCGGCTTCAGCAACCTCATCCAACTGCCAAATTCCCTCATTTTCATAGGCAAAAATGGCATCTGATGGCTGGCCAACCTGCAATACCCCGTGACGCCCAAATGGAATTTGTTCCAAATCGCCGTCAAGCTCAAGGATTTCATTTTTATTTCGAGCAAAGTTGAATTCACTTCTCCACGTAAAATCTCCTTTTGATATGTTCAAAGTGTTTAATACCACTTCAATACCCCGATTTCTTATAGATCCAAAATTTCCTATGGCACTATCAAAACCTGAAATATCAAATAAAGTTCTTGGGAATAAACTTCCATCGGTTTCTTTATTGTAGTAATCAACAGAAAGTCCAATGCGATTGTTGAACAACCCTAAATCGATACCTATGTTTGTCTCTTTGGAAATTTCCCAAGTCAACTCCTGATTGGCAAGTCCAGATACGGTCTGTGCATTTACTACCTGATCACCAAACAAGTAGGTAGAACCGTCCAAGAAAGAGAATGAACTATATGGATTTACTGGTTCTATGTTACCGGTTCGTCCATAACTCAGTCTCAATTTTAAATTATCTAACCAATCGGCATCTTGTACAAAATTTTCTTCACTAATTCTCCAAGCGAATGCTGCTGATGGGAAGAAATCCCATTGATTACCTTGGGCTAAGCGGGAAGCACCATCATAACGTCCGGTCACTGTGAATAGGTAGCGATCTTTGATAGAATAATTCAATCTACCTGCAAAAGAGGCAATATTTTCCTTTAAAAAATTGCTATCAAATTCCCTAACATCAAGACCCTCTCCCGTATTGAAGAATAAGAAATCGTCAGTACTGAAATTTCGGGTTTGAATATTACTACCTTCTCTTTCCCTTTGGTACAATGATGAAATCAAAGTAGCTTTTAAATCATGCCCATCCATCAAATTAAACTCCATATCCACGATGTTATCCCAGGTATAGGCCACTTCGGTGAAAGTGTTGTAAATAGAACGGGTTCTTCCTGGATCGTTTCTTGCTGCTTTTGTCAGCAGACCTCGATATTCCCCGTCTCTGGTAGAGCTAAGGTTTGGTGAGAACTGAGTCTTAATGTTCATCCATGGATATGGTTTGTATTCCAAGAACACATTGGCAATAACATCAAAGCGTTTGGTATTTACCCTCCAAGCTCCGTCTATTTCGTATATAGGATTAATAAACCTTTGATCCTGCTCATCTGGAATTAGGTCTATAGAACCATCATCTTCAAAGGGATTAACTGTGGGTGCCAATCTAAAAGAACTTCTAAATAATTCACGGCTTCCTTGTTCTCTTTCTGAAAATGACAAATAAGTTTTTATTCCAAAGCTGAACTTATCGTTCATTTTCTTGGTCAGTGCGCCAGTTAAATTATAACGTTCATAATCTTCGATACCGACAACTCCCTCATCTTTAAGGTAGCCTATGGAAGCGTTATATATCAATCCATTTTCACCACCTGTTACACCAAACGTGTGGCTCGTTTGGATTCCTGTCTCTTGTGCCAGGTCTATCCAATCTGTATAATTACGTTGCGCCACATTGTTCAGTTCCTCATCTCCAATAAATTCTGTTGTTAAATCGGGGTTGATGGCATCATAATCTGCTACCGTAGGAGTTCCGGGAAACAACGTTCCAAACTCACGTGCACGCACAACATCGTTAACAAATGCCACATATTCATCCCCATCATAAAAATCTGGCACATTTACAGGACTACGTACCCCAAAGGTGGCGTCGTAAGTAAATCTTGCTTTCCCCTCAAATCCGTTTTTGGTTGTTATAATGACAACTCCATTTGCACCTCTAGAACCGTAAATGGCAGTTGATGAAGCATCTTTAAGAACATCTATTTGTTGGATGTCCGCCGGATTCAATGCATTAATATTATCAAAAAAGATCCCATCAACTACATACAGTGGCTGTCCTAAATCCCTGCCGGGATCATCGTTGATACCATCGTTTCCAGTATTGTCATTTCTCAAAGCCGTGTTACCCCTAACGTTTATAGAAAGGGGCGCTCCTGGTTTGTTGTTCAGAGTTCTAACATCTACCCCCGCCAATCGTCCTTGAATTGCTTGGGCCACATCTGTCTTTCGTTGTTCCACCACATCCTTGCTTCCCAAGGAAACTACAGAACCGGTTAAATCTTTCTTTGTGGTTGTACCATAACCAATAACCACAACCTCATCCAATCCAGTGGTTGACGCCACCAGTTGAATGGAATAGTTGGGAGATCCATCCAACTGAATCTCTTTGGAGTCAAATCCGATATAAGAGACCACCAGTACAGCATTGCCGTTCTGTACCGATATGGTAAAATTCCCGTCAAAGTCAGTGACCACTCCGTTACTTGTTCCCTTTTCCAAAATGTTGGCACCTGGCAAGGGTACATTTTGGTCATCATAAACCACTCCGGACACGGCTTGTTGTGCCCACGAAATGGTTGCAGTTCCCATAAATAGGAAGAGCAGTAATACGTTTAGTTTTTTCATCATAATATTGCTTAGTTAATACAGTTGATCAAACTTAAAAGCAATAGAGATTTTGGGCTATGGATATATTGATCAAAAAGATGGATGAAACTTTCAACCTTACTTTATTTGGGAAATTTTGGGGCTTAGGACCTAGAAAAAGCCCTTTAAATGTTCGATTTAAGGAACTTCATTAAGCGCATTGGGTAATTAGCAAAAACTACCATTTTACATACCCAAAATCTTATTCAATCCGTAAACTATCTACCACATTGTACAATTTAATTTATCATCCCAGATTTTGGATGCCTTATGTACTGGTCTATATTCTTAATTCAAAAACCAAATGCCCAATGGAACCAACGATTTTTAGAACTCTTCAATTAGGCTTAGACTGTATTGTTTTGATTTACAATCAAAGAACAAGAAAAAAGGGCGCAATTGTTAAAGTTTAGTTAAACAAGTGTCCCTTTCGGTGTTAGTGGAATTTTCATTCTTTGAAAAGTCCTAAAAACAGTGGATTTTTCCAGTTCAAAAAAGACCCTCTTCCTCCGCAAAGAAAAGCTTCACCATGGTGAAGCTTTTTTATTTTTTAGAGCAAACGAAATTGGTTTCAATTTGCGATAGAAAATAAAAATGGCTCTGTTAGGAGCTTTTCTTTGTATTGGATTCCATTTTGGGATGTCTGTCTTGCAAAGAATCCCTCTTCCTCCGCAATCAAGCGCAACTTTGGTTCAGCTTGAAAAAATAAATCCCACCAAGCCCCAGCTTGTGTGGGATTTTGATTTTTTAGGATGGTAATTCCGTTGAACTTAAAGGTTGCATTTGCAGTATAGGAGATTAAGGGATGTTGGAACAAAATCCCTCTTTCTCCGCAATCAAGCGCAACTTTGGTTACGGTTTTTTTATTTTCTTAAATGGTCCAAAGTCATTTGAGTTAACAGAAGCCTGTACTTTTACTAAAATTTTAGGCATACGCCCCTATTTGTTTAGAGAATCCGCTTTAAAGTTTGTTCAATACCCAGCTGCCTGCCCGTCTTTACGACTTTCGGAAGCTCCATGATAAACTTTGTTTTCTTCATCCCATAAAATGGCTTGGTAGCCACCATAGACACCTCGAGCAATACCTATGCGGTGGCCTTTATCCATTAAACCTCGAGTGGTGGAATACGGTATCCCGGATTCTGTTCGTATTATCCCTGTGTTCTCAGTGGTCGCCCCCATAGGGCTTGCTCCACCCGTATGGTCCCATCTTGGGGCATCACCGGCCTCCTGGATGTTCATTCCAAAATCAACCAAGTTCATAACGATTTGCGTATGGCCCATGGGTTGAAAATCTCCTCCCATTACACCAAAACTGAGATAGGGTTTGCCATCTTTGGTCACAAAGGCGGGGATTATGGTATGAAAGGGTCGCTTTCCTGGCTCATACGTATTTGCCTGACCACGTTTTAAGCTGAACAACTCACCCCGATCTTGGAGCATAAAGCCCAATTTGGGTGGCGCCATTCCAGAACCCATCCCTCGGTAATTGCTTTGAATCAATGATATCATGGTGCCTTCATCGTCTGCTACCGTCATATAAATAGTCTCTCCGGCAGAGATTTCCCCGGCAGCATATGTTCCGGCGCGCTTACCTATCTGTTCCCTTCTTGACTCGGCGTATTCTTCGGATAACAACGTTTCAACAGGAACATCAAAAAAGTCCATATCGGCATAATACTTTGCCCGGTCTTCAAAGGCCAGTTTTTTGGCTTCCGTAAAGAGATGAAGGTGTTCCGCACTTCCAAATTCGATATTAGAAAAGTCAAAACCATTCAATATTTGTAGCATTTGGAGTGCAGCGATGCCTTGTCCATTCGGCGGAAGCTCCCAGACATCGTATCCTCTGTAATTGATGGATACCGGTTCTACCCATTCCGACTTGTGCGCTGCCAAATCTTTGGCTGACAGAAAGCCTCCTTGGTCTTTAATGAACTTTCCTATGGTTTTGGCAATATCCCCTTTGTAATAGGCATCCCTACCCCCCTCAGCAATTTTTCGATAGGTATTGGCCAAGTAAGGATTTTTATAGATTTCCCCTTCGTTGGGTAATTTTCCTCCATTTTGGGTTTTGTAGGTATCCTCAATATTCGGAAACCCTTTGGATTCAAAAAAGGGAATGGTGCGTTGCATGTACCACGCGATGAGTTCAGTCAATGGAAAACCTTTTTCGGCATAATCAATAGCTGGCGCGAGAATTTCAGTCATGGGTTTTGATCCAAACTTCTGGTGCAATTCAAACCAACCATCAACCGCTCCAGGTACACTAACAGGAAGCGGTCCATGCGATGGGATTTTATCCATACCTTGTTTTTCAAAATATTCCAAGGTGAGTTTTTGCGGTGAACGTCCACTTGCATTCAAGCCGTATAGCTTCTTGGTTTTTCCATCCCAAACAATAGCAAACAAATCCCCTCCTATGCCGCATCCCGTGGGTTCCATCAATCCAAGAGCAGCATTTGCAGCAATGGCAGCGTCTATGGCATTACCGCCATTCTTAAGAATATCCAATCCTATCTGGGTTGCCAAGGGATGGCTAGTGGCCACCATTCCGTTTTGTCCCAGTACCACCGAACGGGTGGCAAAAGGCTCCCCGGTAATTCGGTCTTGGGCTATTGAATATTGGATAAGGAAGAAAAAGCAAAAGAGGTAGGACAGTGAATTTTTCATTAGGTCATGGGTTTTTTGATTATCCGATAAAAATAAAGGGATTTCCAAACATTTGGTAAAACCCTATGGAAATGAATTAGAGCATCGAGGGCATAAAGCCATCGGGGAATCCCTTGTTATGCCCCAAAACCCTCAATAAAAATACTACCTTTAAAGCAAGTCATTAAATACCAACAAAATGAAAAACAAAATTCTACCTCTCATTCTCTGCGCGGTTCTATTTTTTGCCAGTTGTCAGGGGACCCAACCTGAGGAAACTTCCAAAATTAAAAAGGGGATGACCAAAGTAACCATACTGTACCCCAACGGAGATGGTAAAACTTTTGACATGGATTATTATTCCAATAAACACATGCCCATGGTAGCCAACGTATTGGGCGATTCCCTTAAGTTATTTACCATTGATAAGGGGATTAGCGGAAGAACACCGGATGAACCTATCCCTTACTTAGCCATAGGATATTTGTATTTTGACCAACTGTCCGCCTATCAAAATTCATTTGGCCCCAATGCCGAGAAAATTGTTGGTGACATTCCAAACTATACGAACATACAGCCTGTAGTGCAGATTAGCGAAGTGTATGAATAAGCAAGGGTCATAACAACAAGAGAAAGCTCCTTTCCTAAAATCAGTCATGGTTAAAACCAATCAATTCAACCTTCGCCTACGGCATCCAGATTATCAAAAATATTTGGATATCAACGAAAGGGAATCCTTAAGAGTCAAGAAATCCTATAGCTGTCATTTGGATCAAAAATATGGCTTGGATGTGTTGCAAGCCATGGATATCTTCCCATCCAATGTGGAAAATGCCCCTGTTTTGGTGTTCATACATGGAGGGTACTGGCGAGCGTTGGATAAAAGGAGTTATCATTTTGTAGCGGAGCCCTTTGTCAAAAATGATTTCACTGTCTGTGTAATCAATTATAGGCTAATTCCTTCAGTGAATATGCAAACCGTCTTACTGGATGTCAGCAATGCGTTAATCTGGATTAGGGAACAGATTGTTAGATATAATGGAAATCCCAATAAACTTGTTCTTTCGGGACATTCCGCTGGTGGACATTTGGCGTTAATGGTCTATTTAATGAATGAGACCTTAAGATCTAGCATCCGTGCCATATGTAGCCTCAGTGGCATCTTTGATTTAGGCCCGATAAAAAACAGTTACCTCAATGAGGTGCTTCAACTGAATGATCATGATGTGGAGAATTATAGCATAATCAACAAGGATCTGTCCGTTGTAAAGTGCCCAGTTTCAATAAGTGTCGGTACTAATGAAACGGAATTTTTTATTGAGCAATCCAACAGCCTTTATGAAGAGAATAAGTCAGTAGCAGATATGGAATACAAAGCATACAACCATCTTAACCACTACCAAATGGTTCATGAATTGGGGCGGGAGGATAGTCCCGTGGTAGACTTTGTATTGGAACACACAAACTAAAACCAAGTAAAAACGTACTAATTACCTTTTGAAAAATGACCTCAAAAAACAAGGAAACAAAAATTTCAAGTAGAGGGCCATTGGCACTTTTGCTCATTGCAATACTATTTGGCCTAGGCCTCTCATGTAAGGAAAAACAAAAGAATCTGGAAAAAACAAACAATGCCACAGCACAGCGATGGACAAAAGAACGAATCAACGCTTGGTATGAGAATCAAACTTGGCTGGTCGGTGCCAATTTTGTCCCATCTTCTGCTATCAATCAATTGGAAATGTGGCAGGATGATACTTTTGACACTTTGAAAATCGACAAAGAACTTTCCTGGGCCCATGATTTGGGGTTCAATACCATGCGCGTGTTTTTGCACGACTTGTTATGGGAACAGGATGCCCAAGGATTTATTAAACGTGCGGAAAGATATCTTGAAATAGCGGATCGCCATCAAATTAAGACCATGTTTGTTTTGCTGGATGATGTTTGGGACCCGAATCCAAAATTAGGTAAACAGCACGAACCCAATCCCCATGTGCATAATTCTGGATGGGTGCAAAGTCCTGGACATGAGGTTTTGGTAGATTCTACTCAGTATAAAAAATTGGAACATTATGTAAAGGGTGTGCTTAATCATTTTAAGGATGACCCACGTGTGATTATCTGGGATTTATATAACGAACCAGGCAACCCCAATAGCAATAGTTATGGGGAATTGGAACCCGAGAACAAAGAAATCCATTCGTTAAGACTATTGAAAAAGGTGTATCAATGGGCAAGAGAAGTAAATCCCTCCCAACCCCTTAGCATTGATGTTTGGACATCTGTCAATAAAGAATTGAATGAGATGAGTGACATTGACAAATTCGCCTTTGAAAACTCAGATGTCATCAATTTTCATTGCTATGCCAATGCCGAAGCCACAGCGCAAATGGTGGAACGCTTGTCCACTGCCAACCGGCCTCTATTCTGTACCGAATACATGGCCCGATCTGTAAATTCTACTTTTCAGGACATACTCCCTATATTCAAAAAGCATAAGGTAGCGTCCTACAGCTGGGGTTTTGTTTCAGGAAAATCCCAAACCATTTATCCTTGGGATTCATGGCAAAAGGAATACACTGCGGAACCGGAACTTTGGTTTCATGATGTTTTACGGGAAGATGGCTCGCCCTACAAGGAGGAAGAAGTTTCTTTTATTCAGTCAATCACAGATGATGCTGAGATTTTGGTGGATGCCGAATTGGGCGATTGGGATAGACACCATTACCTGTTTGGACTATCGGATCCATGGAAGCTTAAAGGCAAAGATCAAACCCATTTTGATTATGTGGTCACTCCTGAGCACTTCTATTTTTACTTCAAGACCATGGATGCCACCCCTACCAAAATCACATATGTAAACGAACGTTCCTTGCTTCCTGCGGACAGGGTGGAATTGTTTTTCTCTTCGGATAAAGAGTTGACAGAATATTATGGAGCTGAAATGACCCCAAAGGGTGAAGTACTTGATTTTAAGGCAAGTTTTCCAAGGAATATTGATCATGGCTGGGACTTTAAAACCCTTACCCTGGCTACTAAAGATATTGAAGGGGGTTATATTGTGGAGGGAAGTATTTCAAGAAAAGAGCTCGAATCCTTTGGCATCCAAAATGAATGCTATATGGGTGTTTTCCGAGCGGATTTTCATGGAGGCAAAAAGGTGAATTGGTATACCAAAACCATCCCCGACTCCCCCAAAGCGGATTTTCATATCCCTTCTGCTTTTAGTAAGGTTTCTTTGAACGAATAGTACTCAATGAAGGTTTTAATGTTTCTCTTTGTCCTGTTCATCTGTCAATTTTCTTTTTCCCAAGCAGACACGCAGACCTTAGAATTGGCTGATGCAGCTTTGGAACTCACCGAACAACAGGTTACCTATGACTCCAGTTATTTTTCCATAGCTTATCCCAACGGGGATGTGCCAAGTGATAAGGGGGTTTGCACGGATGTCATTATAAGGGCATATCGCAAAATTGGCATTGACCTCCAAAAAAGGGTACATCAGGATATGAAAGCGCATTTTCAGGAGTATCCCAAAATTTGGGGGTTGCAATCCACAGACACCAACATTGATCATCGGAGAGTTCCAAATCTGATGACCTATTTTAAACGTCAGGGAGCCTCCCTAGCTATTTCCAATCGAGCTGCGGACTATTTGCCTGGTGATGTGGTCTGCTGGAATCTGGGTGGCGGTACCACGCATATCGGAATTGTGTCCCGCAAAAAATCCCATGTCGAGCGCCGATATCTAATTGTTCATAACATTGGGCGCGGGCAGGTGTTGGAAGATTGCCTGTTCGATTTTAAGATTATAGGACACTATCGCTATCCTTAAAACCGTAACAATTCATTTTTGTAGCTCTATTAAGAGCTTCATTGTTCCGGCTATAGTACCTTTAGATGGAATATGAACAAAGTACATCTTTTAATACTTCTAGCTATTCTCTTCGTCCTAGGATTAGGGTGCAATCCTCGTGGCAATTCCGATAAACTGACCATTGCGGTTTCGTCCAACATGCAATATTCCATAGAGGAAATCGCTGCAAAATATACGGAACATACGGGAATAGCCTGCGATTTGGTGGTAGGTTCCTCAGGAAAGCTCACCGCCCAAATCATGGAAGGAGCTCCGTTTGATGTATTTCTGTCCGCGGATATGAAATATCCCCAAATGCTCTATCAAAAAGGGCATGCCAAGGCTGCACCAAAAATCTATGCGCTTGGGAAATTGGTTCTGTTTGCCTCCAATAAAGAAATTGTCCCTAAGTTGGAATTTCTTAAAAACGATAGTATTGCCCATATAGCTTTGGCCAATCCCAAAACAGCCCCGTATGGCAGGGCAGCCATGGAAGTATTGGAGCATAACGGGTTGGTGTATTCGGTCAAGGACAAGCTAGTATACGGTGAGAGCGTTTCGCAGACCAATCAGTTTATGTCCACGGGTGCAGCTCAAATGGGATTTACAGCCAAATCTACTTTAATCGGCACTCCTTTATCACAGCAGGGCCATTGGATAGCATTGGATACGAATAGCTACACGCCCATTCAACAGGGCATTGTGATGTTGGAGGATGATACAGCTCAAGACCGTGCTTCCCTCTCGTTTTTGGAATTTATTTTTACGGAGGAAGCCCAAGAAATTTTGAAGAAATACGGATATTCGACACATGAATAGTTTGCAAGGAACCATTGTGGATATCGAGGTTAGTGGACAGCTGTCTCTTGTGACGGTTGAAGTACATCCGAAGACCTTCATTAAAGCCATTGTGGTGGAAACACCAGAATCTGCAGATTATCTTAAAAAAGGCCAGGCTATCAATACGCTATTCAAAGAAACAGAAGTCGTCATTGGGGTAGGTGAATCATTTCATATCAGTTTGCAAAACCGGATAACTGGAACCATAAAAAGCATGGATAAGGGAGCTTTGCTGGGAAAAGTGGTTTTGGAAACCCAGATGGGTGAAATCACGTCCATTATCAGTTCCAGCGCAATAGATCAACTGAAGTTGAGAAACAATAGCCCCGCCACGGCATTGATCAAACTGAACGAAGTAATGTTGGCCAAACTATGAGTTGGGAACCACTGATATTGACTTTTAAATTGGCCCTGGTCACTACACTGGCTTTGTTGACAGTTTCCATACCCCTCTCCTATTGGTTGGCATATTCCAAAGCCCGAATCAAGCCCATTGTCCAAACTTTGGTAAGCATGCCATTGGTTCTTCCACCTACGGTTTTGGGATTTTACTTCTTGATTGCATTTAGCCCGAATACCATTTTTGGAGGCTGGCTCAATGAAGCCTTGGGAATTCAATTGGTATTTTCATTTCCCGGGCTGGTAGTGGCATCATTGCTGTACAGTTTGCCCTTTATGGTGCATCCCATTCAATCTGGGTTTTCTGGAGTTTCAAACTCCCTTCGGGAGGCGTCTTACCTCATGGGAAAATCCAAGCTTCAAACCTTGTTCAAAGTACTTTTGCCCAATATTAAACCTTCACTGCTGACCGGTATAGTGCTATCTTTTGCGCACACCGTTGGAGAATTTGGGGTGGTCTTGATGATTGGGGGCAACATTCCCGGAAAGACCAAGGTAGCATCCATTGCCATTTACGATGAGGTTGAGGCCCTGAACTATGCCAGCGCCAATTTTTATTCTTTGACCTTGTTTGTCATAACCTTTGGTATACTACTAACGGTGTATTTGATCAATGGCGGTCATCTTAAAAAGTTTTGGAAATGATAAACATCCAAATACAAAAACAGTTGGATGGCCCTGAAGGCCCTATGCTTCTAGATCTGAATTTACAGGTTCCAATGGGTCAATTGATTACCCTTTATGGCCCTTCTGGAGCAGGTAAGACGACCACGCTGAAAATCCTCTCAGGCTTAATGCAAGCTGAAACTGGAAAAATCATGGTGGCCGATAGTACTTGGCTGGATACTTCGGAAAAAATCTGCCTAAAACCGCAAGATCGGGAAATTGGGTACGTGTTTCAGGACTATGCCCTGTTTCCCAATATGAGCGTTCGGCAGAACTTGAAATTCGCTCAACCTAAGGACAAGGATTCTGGAATTGTCCAGGAACTTATCCAAATCATGGAACTAGAAAACATTCAAGACAGAAAACCAGATACCTTATCCGGGGGGCAGCAACAGCGAGTGGCTTTGGCCAGAGCCCTGGTGCAGCAACCCAAAATTCTTTTGTTGGATGAACCGCTTTCGGCTCTTGATTTAAAAATTCGGCTCAAATTGCAGGATTATCTGCTCCAGGTACACCGCAAATACGGCTTGACCACATTCCTCATCAGCCATGATATCGGGGAAATCCATCGGTTATCGGATTGGGTTGTGGTTTTGGAGGAAGGAAGTGTAGTTCGTCAAGGGAGTCCATCTGAAATTTTTATAAACCAAAACCTAAGTGGTAAATTCAAATTCAAAGGGGAAGTACTTCATATTGAAAAAAATGAGGTGGTATATATTGTTACCGTCTTAGTTCATAACGAAGTGGTCAAAATCATCGCCCAGGAATCCGAGGTAAAAAATCTTGGTATAGGGGATGCGGTCATCGTGGCTTCCAAGGCGTTTAATCCAATAATTTATAAGGTTTCTTGAAGGGAAAATGAAAATGTATGAAAGAAACAAGAATCAATAAATATTTGAGTGAGGTTGGGTATTGTTCCCGGCGCGCAGCGGATAAGTTGATTGACCAAGGTAGAGTGACCATCAACGGAAAAATTCCGGAAATGGGTACAAAAATCAAGCCTGCAGATGAAGTCAGGGTTGACGGGGAATTAATATCAGAGCCTAAGGACAAACCCGTGTACCTTGCTTTTCACAAACCCATTGGAATCGTCTGTACCACAGATACCAGGGTTGAAAAAGACAACATTATTGACTTTATCAACTATCCTAAAAGAATTTTTCCTGTAGGTCGCTTGGATAAACCCAGTGAGGGACTCATATTCATGACCAATGACGGAGACATCGTGAACAAAATCTTAAGGGCTAAAAACAATCATGAAAAGGAATATATAGTTACCGTCAATAAACCTATTACATCAGACTTTATACGGCGCATGCGAAATGGAATCCCCATATTGGGAACCATAACTCGAAAATGTGAAGTGGAAAAAATGGGTTCACACCAGTTCAAGATAATACTTACCCAAGGTCTCAACCGACAGATACGGAGAATGTGCGAGTATTTGGATTACAGGGTGAAAAAATTGAAACGAGTGAGAATCATGAATGTGAATCTTGACGTTCCGGTGGGAAAATGGCGTCATCTCTCGGAGCAGGAACTTAGGGAAATCAACAAATTGATGTCAACTTCTTCCAAGACATACGATTAGGCTCTCGCAATCAATCGGTTAAAATGCACAAAAACATCGTTAACTGGTAATTTGACCACTATCGAAGTGTTAATAGATTAAAAAATATTCGATGAAATGCAGTTTTTAATCGATATAATTCAAAAACTATGAAAAATTAATAGGTAATTCTCAAAAAACTTTCTCCAAATTTGTGATGTATTAACCCCCAAATCCATACATCATGAAACGTTCATTAACCTACAGTTTGATTTTACTTCTTGGCTTGTTTTGCATGGCACAGATTGTCGCCCAAGACCCAATGAAATTTGAAAACACCAAGGGAACCATCCAAGACATCAATAGTAATGGACATTTATCTACACTAGACGGTTACGTTCCTTCGATGTCGGTGACTGCGGATGGTACAACTGCCTATTTTAGCAGATCCGTTGAACAAAAACCGTTGTATGGATTGTTTTCCAAAAAGGAACTTACACATGAAATCTATCGTGCCGAAAACATCAACGGTAAATGGAGCAATATTACCAAAATAGCAGTATGTCCCAAATACGCCTCTGCCAAACACCCTACAGTTTCGGATGACGGCAAACGCTTGTTCTTTGCGTCCAATATGAGGGGAAGCTATGGAAAATATGATATCTATGTCGCTGACATCAAATCCGATGGAAGTTTTGGGGTATCGAAAAATCTTGGCCCTAAGGTAAACACAAAAGAGGACGAACTATATCCGAATATCTATAACGAAACACTTTTGTTCTTTGCATCTGAAGGACGCGATGGCTTTGGAGGCTTGGATCTCTATGCCACCCAGGTAACCCATAATAAGCTCACTCCTTCGGTAAACTTGGGAAGCCATATCAACAGCAGCAGGGATGATTATGCCATACAGCTGGATGTTGAAAAGGGTGAGAGTTATGTGGTATCCAATAGAGGCCTTAACCATACGATTGAGCAGGTAACCATTGCGTATAGAAGGCAACCTATGGACAATACGGTTGTGGCCTACAATGATAAAAATCTTAATGCTGCATTGAACGTGGACTCAGCACACAAGTACACGGGTACTACCTTTGAAGATTAACAATAGTATAAATTGGTCCACTACCTGAAGATTATCTGATTTTGTCAATTACAGAACATTATTGAACTATGGTAAATTAAACAGGGGGAACCGAAAATTATCATAGAAGCGGGTTGTGTTATTTCAACCGGACCAATTTAGCAAGAATAGGATGCTCCAAAAGGGCATCCTATTTTGTTTTATCCAGATTTGCATGGGTTATTATCATGTAAGTTTCCAATTATTGGAAATGTGCATTTGAACGAAAAAAACTACAAATTGTTCTTTTGAATGAATAAAAAACTTAATTTAATTTTTGAAATAACACATTAACCCAAATCTTAGACTCATGAAAAAAGCTACTAATTTTAGTGTCAGAGCAAATCCCCCAGACCAAACAAAGGCACTTTTCTAGCACCCCTAAATTTTTCTAGACTACTATTGATTTAATCCTTTTTAGGATTATTATCAGCATGTCCCCTATGGGATATTGGTAAAACCTGTTAGTTGCTGTTCCAGGTCCGGAACGCTCTAGTTTACCATGTTCTCTCTGGCGGGATGTGCAGACCGGACGTGT
Source organism: Flagellimonas algicola (assembly GCF_005937185.1). GTDB lineage: Bacteria > Bacteroidota > Bacteroidia > Flavobacteriales > Flavobacteriaceae > Flagellimonas > Flagellimonas algicola. The sequence continues at coordinate 970,214 of NZ_VCNI01000001.1, forward strand.
TTTGCCTGATTTTAAGGTAAATGACGAGGCATATGACAAAATCAGATAATCAAATTTAGTAACCATGAAAACTGAACCTTTAAAAATTGTAATTATTGATAATGACGAAAAACTACACTCCCTCTACCAACAGTATTTTAACGACTCGTTATTGTATGAATTGGTAGCAATTCATACTTCTGTAAATGAATTTATTCCAAACGCTGTTCGAACAAGACCGGACATTGTGGTATCCGAAGTCCATTTGACCGGTATTTCCGGAATTGAAGGCATTTCATATTTCAAGAAACAAAATACCTCATCCAAGGTTTTGATGATAAGTGGGAAATGCGACTTCGAAGTCATAAAAGAAGCTTTTAGAAAAGGAGCGGAAGGTTTTTTGACCAAGCCCCTGGCCAAAAACCGATTGCTCAATGCCATTGCGGAACTGCATCAACATGGTGTGGCTCTGGAGCACGAGGTGGCCAAGAAAATCATTCATTCCTTCCAGGTCAAAACCTTCGAGAGCTTTTCAAAAAAGGAAAATCAAATTATTGAGTTCCTCACCCATGGGTATACCTATAAAATGATTGCCGATAGGCTTTGTGTAACCCCGAGTGCCGTGAATTTTCATATTCAGAACATCTATGTAAAACTCAATGTGAACTCTAAGTCTGAGGCTTTAAGGAAACTCCAAGAGATGGAAGTCCGGCAACTGAATGCAGCCTAGCTTGATACCCTGGCAAACAAAAAAAGCCCGCTAAAAGCGGGCTTTTATATTTTGGACATTTAATGTCTTATTTTACTTCTTCGAAGTCTACGTCTTCAACGTTATCACCTTCGGCAGAATCACCTGTTGCAGCATCCCCACCAGCAGCGGCATCCGCAGCACCATTGGCTTGGGCAGCTTCCGCTTGGGCCTTGTACATCTCTTCAGATGCCACTTTCCAAGCTTCATTGATTTTCTCCAAAGCTGGTTCAATAACCACTACATCTTTGGTTTCATATGCTTTCTTCAACTCTTCCAAAGCTTCTTCGATGGGCTTTTTCTTGTCATCAGAAAGTTTATCCCCAAACTCCTTCAATTGCTTTTCTGTTTGGAAAATCATTCCATCAGCCTCGTTCAGCTTATCCGCTTTTTCTTTGGCAGCTTTATCTGCTTCGGCATTGGCTTCCGCTTCCGCTTTCATTTTTTGGATTTCCTCCTCGGTCAATCCTGAAGAAGCTTCTATTCGGATATCCTGCGATTTGTTCGTGGCTTTGTCCGTGGCAGAAACCTTGATGATTCCGTTCGCATCGATATCAAAAGTTACTTCAATTTGAGGTGTCCCTCTTGGTGCGGGTGGAATTCCATCCAGATGAAATCTACCAATGGTCTTGTTATCCGCAGCCATTGGGCGCTCTCCTTGCAATACATGAATCTCAACCGAAGGTTGATTATCAGCTGCAGTAGAGAATACCTGTGACTTTTTGGTTGGGATTGTGGTGTTTGCCTCAATCAATTTAGTAAACACGCTTCCCATAGTTTCAATACCCAAAGAAAGTGGGGTAACGTCCAAAAGAAGAACATCTTTAACATCCCCGGTCAATACACCTCCCTGGATAGCAGCACCTACGGCCACAACCTCATCTGGGTTAACCCCTTTGGATGGTTTTTTCCCGAAGAACTTCTCCACGGCTTCCTGCACAGCAGGAATTCTTGTAGACCCACCTACCAAAATAATTTCATCGATGTCACTTTTGGAAAGTCCAGCACCCTTTAGTGCTGCTTCGCATGGCTCTATCGTTCTCTTCACCAAATCCCCAATCAACTGCTCAAACTTGGCTCGGCTCAACGTTCTTACCAAGTGTTTGGGACCAGAAGCTGTAGCCGTCACATAAGGCAAGTTGATTTCAGTCTGTGCGGAAGACGACAATTCAATCTTTGCCTTTTCAGCCGCCTCACGTAAACGTTGAAGCGCCATGGCATCTTCCCTTAAGTCAAGTCCTTCGTCATTTTTAAACTCTTCAGCCAACCAGTCAATGATTTTTTGATCCACATCATCACCTCCCAAGTGGGTATCTCCATCGGTAGCCAATACTTCAAAAACACCATCACCCAATTCCAAGATGGAAACATCGTGCGTACCACCACCAAAATCGAAAACTACAATCTTTTGATCCGTATCTTTTTTATCAAGTCCGTATGCCAAGGAAGCAGCAGTTGGCTCATTAATGATTCGTTCAACCGTCAAACCGGCAATTTCTCCGGCTTCTTTGGTAGCCTGACGTTGGGAGTCATTAAAATATGCCGGTACGGTAATCACCGCCCTGGTCACATCCTGTCCCAAATAATCCTCAGCTGTTTTCTTCATTTTCTGAAGAATCATTGCTGAAAGTTCTTGTGGGGTGTACAAACGACCATCAATGTCAACCCTTGGAGTATCATTGTCACCTTTTTGTACTTTATAAGGTACTCTGTCAGCCTCTTTTTTGGATTCTGAGAATTTATTTCCCATAAATCTCTTGATGGAGTAAATTGTTTTATGAGGATTGGTTACCGCCTGACGCTTGGCCGGGTCTCCAACCTTAATCTCTCCGCCTTCCACGAATGCGATGACGGATGGGGTGGTTCTTTTCCCCTCAGCATTTGGGATTACCACAGGCTCATTTCCCTCCATTACAGAGACGCAGGAGTTGGTCGTACCCAAGTCTATACCTATAATTTTGCTCATTTTATTTAAAGTTATATCTGTTGAAAATTCATTTTTGTCTCGCTCTAGAAGTGACAATGATTATGCCATGAGCTGGAATATGACAAGGTGTCAGACATAACGGAACTAAGTTCACGCGGTAAAGGGTATTGAGTATGTGGTATTGGACGGTTGGAATTTGGTGCTTGATGTTTGATGTTTGGTGTTTGGGGTTAGGAGTTTGGAGCTTGATTCCAAATTCACCATTAAGTAATCACTAACTCTACAAATTGTACTTGCGCTCTTCTTATATTTGAGAAAAATATTTTGCCTGTGGAATGCATTAGCGTTTTTGACATGCTTAAAATCGGTGTGGGTCCATCCAGCTCTCATACCCTTGGGCCTTGGAGGGCTGCAGAACGCTGGATTCAAGAGCTAAAAGAACAACAGATTTTTGATGCCGTTTCTGAGGTTAAAGTCTATCTCTATGGGTCATTATCCTTGACGGGAAAGGGACACGCTACGGACATAGCTGTGATCATGGGGCTTCTGGGAAGTGATCCAGAAACTGTTCCAACTGAAAGTATTGATGGAACAGTTGAAGAAATTAAAACATCAACGCAACTGAAATTGGGCAATCAACATCAAATTCCTTTTTCCTTCTCGGATGACATTGTTTTTAAAAGGGAATTTCTACCTTTTCATGCCAATGGGATGCGATTTGAAGCAAAGCTCCACGACGGGCAGAGCCATTCAGAAACCTATTACTCCATAGGTGGCGGTTTTGTTGTAAAAGAAGATCTAGCCCATTCAAAAGAAAATAAAACCACGTTCAAAGCATTTCCCTGTCCCATTAAAACGGGGGATGAACTTTTGTCTTACTGCGATTCTAAAAAAGCATCCATCTCGGAAGTAGTACTTGAAAATGAGCTTGCGCTGAGGACATCTAAGGAAATAGATGCTGAATTGCAGCGTATTTGGGACACCATGCTGGAATGTATGTATTTGGGGTGCCACACCCAAGGTACGCTTCCCGGGGGGCTCAACGTACGGCGGAGGGCTTTTGAAATGCATCAAAAATTGAAAGGTGAACTCCCCTATTCCAACCCACAGGAATGGTTGGAAGTCATTCGAAAAACTAGGGTTAGGTTTCGCCAAATCTTAAAATGGGTAAGTTGTTTTGCCTTGAGCGTCAACGAAGTGAATGCCTCTTTGGGCAGGGTGGTCACCGCACCTACCAATGGCAGTGCGGGGGTTATACCCTCGGTTTTGATGTACTACATGGTCATAGAAAACCATTCGGCGAATTTTGAGCACATTAAAAAGTTTTTGTTGGTCGCTGGGGAGATAGGCAGTATATTTAAAAAAGGTGCAACCATATCCGCTGCAATGGGCGGATGCCAAGCTGAAATTGGCGTATCCTCAGCTATGGCGGCCGGTGCTTTGACCGAACTTTTGGGGGGCACCCCCGAACAAGTTTTGGTTGCGGCCGAAATTGCCATGGAGCATCATTTAGGGCTTACGTGTGATCCTATAGGAGGGCTGGTGCAGATACCGTGTATAGAACGGAATTCCATGGGAGCAATCAAGGCCATAAATGCTGCGGAATTGGCTTTGGAAACCGACCCCAGAGATACGAAAGTACCTTTGGACAAAGTAATCAGTACAATGTGGGAAACCGCAAAAGACATGAATACCAAGTATAAGGAGACTTCGGAAGGGGGGCTGGCTGTTGGCGTCTTTTTAAGTGATTGTTAAACCAAAAATATTCGACAAGTAATTCAATCGTAATCCATGGCAACCTCAAGATTTTTTCCGTTCGGACTTGTAGCGCTTGTTTTTCTATTGCTTGCTTTCACTCCAAATAGGGAAGAAGAAAGTGAGTATCGACTAATCTTGTTTGAAGGCTCGGATTGGTGCGTGAACTGCATTCGGCTCGAAAAAAATGTACTGAGCAATGCCGCTTTTATCACCTATGCGGAAAATCATGGTATCAGCATTGAACGTATCGATTTTCCCCAACGAAAGGAATTGGACGAGGCCACCCAGTTATACAATGCCGAAATGGCGGAGAAATATAACTTTCAGGGCATCTTCCCCACCCTCATTTTAGAAAAAGCCGACACCAAAGAAACGCTAACCTTGGAGTATCTGGACCAAAGTTGTTCCGATTTTATTGCTCAATTATCATCCAACCTTAAACCATAGGCATGCTACGCTACAAAAGACAACAAAAATTAATGGGCTGTTCTTTTGAGTTGGGCGTGGTAACGGATGATAAAGTCAAGGCACATCGAATATTGGATGAAGGGGTTAAGGAGATCCAACGGATTGAGGACTTGTTGTCGGAATTTAAAGGAGGTTCCATTATTACCAAAATCAATACGAAGGCATCCGAATTACCTGTTCATCTAAATTCAGAGGTAATGGAATTGTTGAAACGATGCCAACAAATTTCGAAACTTTCCCAAGGGTATTTCGATATCACGGTAGGTCCATTAAAAAAGCTGTATCAGTTTAAGAACTCCGAATTCACAATGCCCGGTAAAAAGGATATTCAAAGAGCCAAAAACCAAGTGGGCTATGACAAAATTCATCTGGATGCAGACACTCAATCTGTCCGTTTGGAACAAGAAAACATGCACATCAGCATGGCCGCCATTGGAAAAGGATATGCCGCAGATAAGGTCAAACAGATTTGGAAAAATCACAAGTTGCAGGGAGGCTATATTGATGCCAGTGGCGATTTGACCGCTTTTGGCACCGATGAGAGCGGACAAGCTTGGAAGATTGGTATTGCCAATCCGGATGATAGAAATCAAACCCTTTTTCATATTCCACTGAACCATGCTTCCCTAGCAACTTCAGGGGATTATGAACAACATTTTATGTGCAATGGGGTTCGATTTTCCCATAATATCAATCCTAAAACCGGTCTGCCGGTAACTGGAGTCAAAAGTGTTTCCATCTTTTCCCCGAGTGCCGAACTTTCAGACGCTCTGGCTACAGCGGTATATGCTATGGGTGTTGACAAAGGGCTTTCCTTCTTGAATCAACTCCCACAAACCCACGGTATTATCGTGGATGATCAAAACAAGGTGTTTTTTACCAAGCAATTACAATATGAACCAATTCCTGCTTAAGATTTTCGCCTTGTGCCTGCTCCTGGCAAGCTTGGGATCCTGTTCCGCGGCTTTAAAACCCTATGAAAGACAATATATAAACGACCCTGAAATGTCCATGACTGGATTCAGTGCCAATAAATTTCAACATTACGCACATGCCATCAGGGAGGGTTCCGTAACTGCTGAAGGAAAAAAAGGCAGTGGGGGTTGCGGCTGCAATTAGGGTTAAAGGATGAACAAACGAACTTTACTTGTTGGCAGCCTTGCATTTTCCCTGTTGATGGCGAAAGCTCAGAATAGAGGTAAATCCGAATTTAAGGTAAAGGAGACCGAAGTGGAGCTATTGTACAACCACTATCTTCAGAATGGGGACAACTCTGCCGTAACTGGAGGAGAAGGAACAGAACGACTGACGGTATATGGCCCCTCTTTCAATCTTAAAAAGAAACTGGGTAAAAATGGAATTAATTTTCAGCTTGGTGCTGACATTATTTCCTCAGCTTCCACTGATAATATAGACCGAATTAAATCTTCCGCCTCCCGCCTGGACGCTCGCAGCTATACTAGTTTTCAATATACGCGCTATCTGGAAAAGAGCAAAATGACCTTAAGTGCTGGGCTAAGCGGCTCCATAGAATCGGATTACTTTTCAATCGGAAAACATTTGGGAATCACCAAAACTTCCCAAAATGATATGCAAACGTATTCGGCGGAGCTCCAAATTTTTAATGACGATTTACGTTGGGGAAGACTCGATGATGGATTTCTGTCGGAACCCCAATTTTTAATCTACCCGGTTGAGCTTAGGTTTCAGGAATGGTATGATGAGTACCGACGGGATTCCTACAACCTTAACCTTGGTTTCACCCAAGTGCTAGATCAAAGAAACACCATTGGCATTTTTTCAGCACTTAGTTTACAAAAAGGACTATTGGCAACACCCTTCCACAGGATTTTCTTTTCAGACAATTCAAGAGGAGTTGAACAATTTCCAGACGAAAGGCGAAAGTTGGCAGTTTCCCTTCGCTGGAACCGGTTTACCACTGGAGGAGTTATTCTAAAAAACAAAGTTGGTCTATATACGGATGATTTTGGTATACTGGGGCTTACCTTGGATAATGAAACCGCTATTAAGCTCAGTCCCAAATGGACCTTGCTACCCAGCCTTAGATACTATACGCAAAAAGAATCCAAGTTTTTTGCACCTAAAGGAGAACATGACCCTTCCGAAGAATTTTATACCTCAGATTATGACCTATCCGCTGTCAATTCCATTACTGTGGGAATGGGTTGGCGCCATTGGCCGGCTACCCGTAAAAATAAGGGTTTGCATAATTTCTCATTCCGGTATTTCTTTTACTCCCGTTCCAATGGGTTAAGGGCGCATACCGTTTCTACCTCCTTTAATTTTTTAAAAAAACGAAAGGGGCGGGAAAGAAAAAAGAAGTCAAAATAAGGACGGGTTAAAGATAGTTTTCCAACAAAACATACCCATTATACTTTGGGAAGAACCATTTACACAACTCTCGGAATAACATTTGCGAACATTTCTTACCTTGTACACCATTATAAGTCAGCCAATTACAGTTTTTCGCTGCAAAAAACTGTCGACACTTCCCCTGGTTGAGTTCAATAAACTTTGTCCATCCAAACAAAAATTGGCTGGATAGTTATCGAATAGACTCTTTTTAACAATAACAACAGCAACACTATGAAAACTAAATTAGGTCTCGCCATTTTTGCGCTGGGATTGGTAACAATGGTTCATTTATGGACAAAAAACAATTCTTCTGGAACATCAGAAAACTATCAAAAAGCTTCCTTTGGCTTTATTAAGTGTACACCAACCAAGTTCTTGCTGGACGAAATTGACAGTACACAGCAAATTTCCCCTCTTTTTGAAAACCTGGGCGATTTGACGTACAAAATCACAACACAAAATAAGCGGGCACAAACCTTTTTCAACCAGGGATTAAGATTGACATACGCCTTCAATCATGCCGAAGCGCACCGATCCTTCATGGAGGCGTCACGCTTGGATCCAACATCCGCCATGACCTATTGGGGCCAGGCATATGCATTGGGCCCTAACATCAATGACCCCCTTCCTCCTGAAGAACGAAAAATAAAAACCAATGAGGCTCTTGCCAAGGCAAAAAAATTTGCGGCCAACGCCACTGCAAAGGAAAAAGCTCTCATCAATGCGTTAACGGCCAGATACAGCGAGGATTTATCCAAGGATGTTGCCGAGCTCAACATGGCCTATATGCATGAAATGGCAAAGGTGCAGCAACAATTTCCGGAAGATGCAGAAGTACAGGTGCTATATGCCGCTTCGGTCATGAACACGGTACCTTGGAATTATTGGGACGAAAATGGGAATCCCTCACCCAACATTTCAGAAGCTAAGGCCGCATTGGAAAAGGCGATAGAAATAAATCCTGACAATCCAGGAGCTCATCATTATTATATCCACATGGTGGAATTGCCAAAACCTGATTTGGCCGTTGCCAGCGCTGATAGGTTGGGAGGACTCATGCCAGCAGCAGGACATATTGTTCATATGCCTTCACACATATACATTAGAGTTGGGCGTTATTTGGATGCGGTAAAATCCAACCAAGCTGCTATTTTGGCCGATGAAGACTATATTTCCCAATGTTATTCCCAAGGTTTGTATCCTCTGGGTTATTATCCTCATAACATTCATTTTCTATGGTCGGCGGCAAGTTTACTGGGAGATAGTGAAATTGCCATTGACGCAGCCAAAAAAACTGCAGAGAAAGTTCCAACAGGAGAATTAATCAACCTTCCTTTTTTACAAGACTTTGCCTCTACCCCATTACTCGCCTACACGCGATTTGGCAAATGGAACGAGATTTTGACCATTCCAGCTCCTAATCCTGAAATCAAACACCTGAACCTCATTCGACATTATGCACGAGGAATGGCATTTGTCCGTAAAGGAAACAGCAAGGAAGCCCAAGAAGAATTGGATGCCATTGCCGCTCTTAAAAATGACCCAGACTTGAAGGACATTGTGGCCACAGCCCATAATCCATCCATTAATTCAGCAAATATTGCCTATGAAGTTGTAGCTGGGGAGTTGGCAGCTTTGAATGGGGATACTGCCAAGGCCATTTCGCATTTGGAAAACGCCGTTAAATTTGAAGATGGTTTGACCTATACGGAGCCAGCGGCATGGCATATTCCCACCCGTCAGAACCTGGGAGCCACTCTAATGGCTGCCAAAAAGTACTCGGAAGCAGAGAAAGTCTATCGTGAGGATTTGAAAGTTCTTAGGCAAAACGGTTGGTCATTAATGGGCTTGCACAATAGTTTGAAGGCACAAGGAAAAATGGAAGAAGCGGCCAAAATCAAACAAGAATTTGATCAAGCATGGGCTCATTCAGATATTCAAATTGAAAACTCCACCCTATAGCAAAAGCCTATGAAATTTTCCAAATGGCTCAACCAATCCAAGGTACCAATAGCAGTTATAGCTATTGGTACCCTGATGGTGGTATACCTGTTTCCTAACCAGAAAAAGGAGCTCCCGGTCTTTGGTCCCCAAGATTTTAATCCCGAATTGGTGGATTTAGAACTCCAAAACACCAAGGTTTTACATAAGGTAACAGACTTTAGTCTGGTCAATCAGGATGGGGAACGTATCACCCAGGATAATTATAAAAACAAAATCTATGTAACTGATTTCTTCTTCACCCGCTGTCCTAGCATATGCCCAATAATGTCCAATAATATGCAAAAACTGCAACAGGAATTTTTAAATGAGGATGACGTTATGCTGCTATCCATGTCGGTTACCCCAGAAATGGACAGTGTTCCAGTTTTAAAGGAATATGCGCTTAAAAATGGGGTGTTTAAATCCAAATGGAATATTACCACAGGAGACAAAAAGCATATTTACGACCTAGCGAGAAAAAGCTATTTTGCTACCGTTGATTATGGCGATGGTGGTCTGCAAGACTTTATTCACACCCCAAATTTTGTTCTGGTAGATCAAAAAAAACAGATACGGGGTGTCTATAACGGAACGGATACTGATGATGTGAATCGGCTCATTGGCGACATTAAATCTTTAGCCTACCAGATGAACTAAACTTCAATCTAGAGAATGGTGTTCCCTATTCTTCCAAGCATCCGGCCCTGCCACGGGTATCTATGAGATAAATAATTTTCCATTCCCCATCAAAGTTGACCAATTGAAAAGAGTTGATTCCGCAATGGCTGAATTCATCGTTTAACCAGAACTCGTAGCCCACCCAGGCATTGGCCATGGTTCGATCTACTTGAATGGAAAATGAAGTCAGTTTCTCTTCAAAGGAAATGCTATCCGGGATACTGGTAATGGAGCTTATCAATTTGTCGAATTTCTCCGTTCTAAACAGGGTCTTTCCTTCTTTATTGCGCCCCGTGGTCTGCAAAACCACGTCATCTGCAACCAAGCTTTTCATGGCTGCGGAATCCTGTTTGTGGAATCCATCAAAAAAAGATTCAATGACCTTTTTAACATCTTCTCTGTCATCATAGCCGGAAGCATTTGGTCCTTGGGCAGAAAGATTGATAACTACAACTAGCGATAGTACAAGGGTCAATAGTGATTTCATGGTTTAACGTTTTTTGATTGCAGTCCAATTTAAACAAATCTGCTTACATTTAGCTCCTAAAATCGAACGGAATGTCAGTCGCAAAAAAAGAATACAAGCGGGTCACGGTGAAATCCTTGATAGAAATGAAACAGGACGGAGAGAAGATTTCCATGCTCACCTCCTATGATTATTCGATGGGCAAAATTGTTGATGCCGCGCAGGTAGATGTCATTTTAGTGGGCGATTCCGCCAGTAATGTAATAGCTGGTCATGAAACCACCTTACCCATCACCCTGGACCAGATGATTTATCATGCTAGCTCAGTGGTTAGAGCTGCCAAGCGGGCATTGGTGGTGGTCGATATTCCCTTTGGGAGTTATCAAGGCGATTCCAAAGAAGCTTTGCGCTCTGCCATTCGTATCATGAAAGAAAGCGGTGCGCATGCCATAAAGGTTGAAGGCGGTGCCGAAATTCAAGGATCTATTGGAAGAATTCTGGAAGCTGGTATTCCGGTTATGGGGCATCTGGGCCTTACTCCCCAGTCCATCTATAAATTCGGAACCTATACCGTAAGGGCCAAGGAAGAACAAGAGGCCGAAAAATTAAAGGAAGATGCCAAGCTGCTGGAGGAAATTGGATGTTTTGGCATTGTTTTGGAAAAAATTCCAGCCAAATTGGCCCAAGAAGTAGCGGAAAGCGTTTCCATTCCAATTATTGGTATTGGTGCTGGTGGTGGAGTTGACGGGCAGGTTCTTGTTGTCCACGATTTACTCGGAATGACTCACGAGTTCAACCCTCGGTTTTTAAGACGCTATATGAATCTTTATGAAGACATGGGCAATGCCATTTCCCAATATGTGGATGACGTGAAAAGTCGGGATTTCCCCAATGAGAATGAGCAATATTGATTTAATTTTCAATTATTAATTAAGCTTCATGGATTCTTGGATTTTTGGCGCATTGGAAGTCAAAATTCCATCCAACCTCAAAGTCTAGAGCTTCAAAATACTGTAGAATGCATAGATTTAAAGATTTGGAAATTTGGAAAAGAAGTCGAACATTTTGTTCAGAAATTTATTCAGTCACCGCTTCGTTTCCGGATTCTGAAAAATTTGGACTCACCAATCAACTAAGAAGAGCTTCGATTTCTGTACCCAGCAATATTGCAGAGGGATGTTCCAGAAAATCAAATAAAGAATTCAGCAGGTTTCTAGAAATTGCAATTGGGTCAATGTATGAACTGGAAACCCAGCTATTAATTTCCAACGATATGCAGTTTATAAGTAACAAAAATTCGGAATTACTTTTAAAGAAGCTGGATTCCATAGTCAAAATGACATCCAAATTTAAATCCACTCTAAGGTGAAATCTGAGTTCTCGAAAAATCTAGAAATCCGTAAATCAAACGTGTCAAATCTTCAGGTCCTTTACGAGGACAACCACCTCATTGTAGTCAATAAACGAGCGGGTGATATTGTCCAAGGAGATAAAACGGGGGATATTCCATTAAGTGAAGTGGTCAAAAGCTATCTCAAGAACAAATACAATAAGCCTGGGAATGTGTTCTTGGGCGTCGTCCACCGTTTGGACAGGCCCACTACGGGCATTGTGCTGTTCGCGAAAACCTCCAAAGCCCTACCCCGACTCAACAAGTTGTTTTCCGAAGGAAAAACCAAAAAGACGTATTGGGCCGTTGTTAAGGAAACCCCGAATCCAGCATCGGCTGAATTGGTGCATTGGCTGGTACGAAACCCCAAACAGAACAAATCTTATGCGTATCCCAAAGAAGTGCCCCAAAGTAAAAAGGCCATTTTGGAATACCAATTGATTAAGCAGTTGAATTCATATTCCCTCCTAGAAATTGACCTTAAAACCGGAAGGCACCATCAAATTAGATCGCAATTAGTGGCCATTGGTTGTCACATCAAAGGGGATTTAAAATATGGTGCAGCCCGTAGTAATAAAAATGGGGGGATTCATTTACATGCTAGAAGTTTGGAATTGGAGCATCCGGTAAAAAAAGAAAACATCAAGTTGGTGGCTCCACCACCGGACGATCCCATTTGGAATGCCTGCATCAACGGGTAACGGCCAATGCCTTCTCTCGAATCACCTGCCCAACAGGTTTGTTCTGTAAATGACTTTCCAACCACGACAAAATATCCAAATACAGAAAGGCCCGTTTCTCATAAGGGTGATTTTCATACCTTTTGAGTTCATTATACAACTTTTGGAACTCATTTTTTAAATCACTGGGGTAGATTTCCCCAAGGTTTCGTAGAAATTTGATCATTTCCTTTTGTACCGCATGCAGGTCATTCATTTTTAGCAAGAACTTATACGTACTCTTCAATTGCACCTCCAAATGATAATCCATACCGGCCTCATAATGTGCCACCAAACTTAATACCCTGGCAAAACACATCAAATCTTCCCGCATTTTTAGATTCTTGTTGGAAATGATTTTTTTGAGGTAAACAATGCAGTTTTTATGATCACCGGTGCCAAAATACAGACAGGCAATTTTATAGTAGAGCAGCATTATATGGTGCTCATCTATACGCGGTCGGTGTTTTTTAATGCCGTACTCAATGATATTGACCAAATACAACCCCTTCTCAAAGGTGCCTTCCAAGAAATGTAGGTTCAATTTGTTGGAGTTGATATATAAAAAGGCAAGGGAGGCAATGTTATCATTACTTGGAAATCCTGAATGATTTACTTGAGCCTCCAATCTTTCCAAGGTTCCCCTGAACTGGGATGCGTACTTGACAAAAAAGAGGGACTCCAAAAGGTAGTGATTTCCTTTTAGGAAAAACACTGGGTTTAATGAGATCATTTCCTTGTTCTCATAAAAGAGATCTACCCATTTACTAGCATATTTATAGGAGGATAAAAAGTCTTGCGTCAATAAACTATACCACAGATGTGCCTTGTACAACCAAAGCTTTTCTCGAAACCCCAACTGTTCAATATCGTAGGAAGGCAGTTGCGCCTCAAAATAATTGCGCACATTCTGCAAGTCTTCATCGTTTCTTACATAGCCAACTTTCAGCATCATTCCATAGAGTTGCAAGGAAAGGTTAGAGAGTTTACTGGTCATCACATTGTGTTCTGATAACTCTTTGGCCTGCTCGGCAAGCTCATTGGCCCTATCCGGAATACTACGGGTAATGTACTGGGTTTCAATTATTTTCTCCAGCTCCACAATTTCATAGGCCACATTTTTCTCTTCATGTTCCATGGCCAAATTCTTGGCCTTGTCCAAGATTTTTAAGCTTTGTTTGTACAGTCCTTTTTGATACAGGATGGTGGCAAAATCCAATTGTTCCCTAATCTGGACCCTGATGTTCTGGTTTACTGGATTTAATCGCAGGCTCACCAAGATTTGCTTGTACAGGTGAGCCTTCAAATTGGAAAGTTGTGCTTTTTTTACGATTCCACTGTCCAATATCTGTTTTTCATCATAGCTTTTCATTTTGTCCAACAAATTGAACAGCGCCAAAAACTTCGCATCCGTATTCACCCCAAGTCGCCCCACATACAACTTAAACTGTCGCTTTTCAGATTTGGAAAGGGACTCGATCAACACAAACAAGGCATCCTTATGGGTATTTGTCATCGTAAAAAATATACTTTAAACATTTGTAATTCAGATAATTAAACTTACTGAAATACAATTTAACGTTGTAATGGATTTTAGCAATTTATGGTTCTTGCCTAGCACTGAATTATCTTCGTGTATATTAGCAAAAACTGGCTTAGATAATGGGTAAAGATAAGGTACAAATTTTTGACACAACCCTTAGGGATGGAGAACAGGTCCCGGGTTGCAAATTGGACACAAAACAAAAGTTGGTCATTGCCGAACGCTTGGATGAGTTGGGAGTGGACATTATTGAGGCTGGCTTTCCTATTTCAAGTCCGGGGGATTTTAATTCCGTTCATGAAATTGCCAAATTGGTGAAAAATGCAACGGTCTGTGGACTTACCCGAGCCGTTAAAAAAGATATTGAGGTGGCCGCGGAGGCTATAAAAATAGCGAAGCGTCCTAGAATACATACTGGGATTGGAACTTCGGATTCCCACATCCAGTTTAAATTCAATTCAACCCGTGAAAAAATCATAGAACGTGCTGTTGAAGCGGTTTCTTATGCCAAATCCTTTGTGGAGGATGTGGAATTTTACGCTGAGGATGCCGGTAGAACGGATAACGAATATTTGGCCCGTGTGTGCGAGGCGGTAATCAAGGCTGGGGCAACCGTTTTGAATATTCCAGATACCACAGGTTACTGCTTGCCTGAAGAATATGGAGCCAAAATGAAATACCTCAAGGAAAATGTCAAAGGTATTGACAAGGCCATTTTATCTTGTCACTGCCACAACGATTTAGGATTGGCCACCGCCAATTCCATAGCCGGTGTCATCAATGGGGCACGTCAGATTGAATGTACCATCAACGGTATTGGGGAAAGGGCTGGTAATACCTCTTTGGAAGAAGTGGTGATGATTTTAAGACAGCACCCTTATCTCAACTTAGATACCGACATCAATAGTCAACTACTTTTGGACACCAGCCAAATGGTTTCCCAAAAAATGGGCATGCCTGTACAACCTAACAAAGCTATTGTAGGCTCTAACGCTTTTGCGCATAGCTCTGGAATTCACCAGGATGGGGT
Source organism: Flagellimonas algicola (assembly GCF_005937185.1). Lineage (GTDB taxonomy): Bacteria > Bacteroidota > Bacteroidia > Flavobacteriales > Flavobacteriaceae > Flagellimonas > Flagellimonas algicola. Next base: position 985,279 of record NZ_VCNI01000001.1, read on the forward strand.
AATCAAACAAAGGGAAACCTATGAGATCATTGATCCAAAAGATGTGGGCGTAAGCGAGTCCTCTATTGTGCTAACCGCTAGAAGTGGTCGTGCGGCCTTGGCCTATAGAGCTAAAAATGTAGGCTACGAACTCACCAAATTGCAACTGGATGTTGTCTATGAAAATTTCCTGAAATTCGCTGATCGCAAAAAGGAAATCATGGATGAAGATATTCATGAGATCATTGACACTAGTGGGATTTCCATTCAAAGCATGGCCTAAATTCCAGTGACACAAAATACCATTGCATGAACTTGAACATTGCTTTGCTGCCCGGAGATGGTATTGGACCCGAAGTTTTGGCCCAGGCGGTAAAATGCTTGCAAGCTGTTGAGGAAACTTTCAATCACCAATTCATTTATAGGGAAGCTGTAGTGGGGGCCATTGCCATTGACAGAAAAGGAAACCCTTTGCCGGATACTACCCTTAATCTTTGCAAAGAAGCAGATGCCGTTTTGTTCGGTGCTATAGGTGACCCCAAATACGACAATGATCCCAATGCCAAGGTGCGACCGGAACAAGGTTTGCTTAAGCTAAGAAAAGAGCTTGGGCTTTTTGCCAACATTAGACCCGTTAAGGTTTTTCCCTCCCTGATTCAAAATTCCCCTTTAAAACAAGAAGTCATTGACGGAACCGATTTTACCATTTATAGGGAGTTGACTGGTGGTATCTATTTTGGTCAAAAACATTTGAACGAAGACGGAACCGTTGCTTCGGATTTATGTGAATATTCAGAACAGGAAATCAGTAGGATAGCCCATCTGGCGTTTAAGGCTGCCAAAAACAGGCGTAATAAGCTTACCCTGGTTGATAAAGCCAACGTTTTGGAATCTTCACGCCTGTGGCGAAAAGTAGTGACCAAAATTGGGGAAAGTTATCCCGATGTACAATTGGAGTACATGTTCGTAGATAATGCTGCCATGCAAATTATTCTTAATCCAAGTCAGTTTGATGTGATCCTTACAGAAAATATGTTTGGGGATATTATTTCGGATGAAGGTAGTGTAATTGGTGGTTCAATTGGACTATTGGCCTCAGCCTCTGCGGGTGAGGACAGCGCTATGTTTGAGCCCATTCATGGTTCGTACCCGCAAGCCAAAGCGCAGGATATTGCCAATCCCATTGCTTCTATCCTATCTGCTGCGATGTTACTGGAGCACTTTGGTCTTTATGAAGAAGCCATGGCAGTACGCGAGGCTGTGGATAAATCCCTAAAGAAGGGTGTGGTTACTCCGGATTTGGACTCCAAAAGTCAATATGGAACCAACCAGGTGGGAGATTTTGTGGCCGAAAACATCGTGGACAACGGTGATGATTTCAATATGAACGATGAAAATATCGATCTAGGAAAATCTACCATCATTTAGCAGCAATTTCCACTTCTTCGGTCAACTCTTGGATGGTTTCAGAAAACTCCTTTTTGAACAGCTCGTATTTTTCTCCAGTAGCTGGACCATTAAACCCGGTATGTATCTTTTTCACATTACCTTGTTTATCGATGTAAATGGTGGTTGGATAGGATATCACATGATTGAGCATGGGTAATTTTTCATTTGCCTTTTGTTTGCTCGATGTTCCATATTGTGCCAAAAGTATGGTATAGTCCACTCCTACCCTTTCCCGTAATCTAGCAATGCCTTCGAAGGCCTTCTCCTTGGTCTTTGCATACTCAAATGCCAGAGCCACAAATTCTATATCCAGGCTTGGATTATTCTTCAAAAAATCGACATAAAAGCGGGTTTCATCCAGGCAATTGGGACACCAGGTTCCCATAATCTGTACCAACACGGCTTTGTTACGAAAGCGCTCATCAGATAAGCTAACCAACTTACCTTCTACATCTTCAAAGGAAAATTCAAATCGATCATACCCTTCCTTTAGGAAAGTAAGTTCATCAGCATCTATTAGCTCAAACGCATCGTTACGTTTACCCTGGAACGGAGAGACAAAGTGATTGCCTGAATAAAAGGTCCCCTGCATAGTGCTATCCGCTACTTCGGCAGTGAATAGAAATACATGGGCACCATCAAAAGCTGAAAGTTTTACCGTAGTGCCATTAATGGCTCCTTCCAAATATCTGTAATCCCCGGAATGTGTCCTAAAAGTACCCGTAACCTTGTTTCCGGTTTGCTTAAATATGCCTTTGCCTGGATATTGGTTGTCCTGCCCAAAATTGAAATAGGTTTCCCACACCCCGGAAACATCCGTGGCAGGGTCCTTGGTAACCTCAAAACGATCACGCTTTCCATACGCAGCATGGAAGGGAACCACCCGATTTAGACTTTCCTTGATAAAACTTCCTTGAATACTATTTTCGCTGTAGGTCCCTTCAATATATCCTTCAAAAATGGGCATTTGAATTCGGATTACCCCATCATTCATCTCAAATTCATCTACAACAACAACTTCTTCAGCATTGTACATTTTCATAATATAGGAACCATTGTCATCTTTGGAAATGGAAAAATTAAAAGGCAGCGACTCCGTTTCTGAAACATCCATGGCCCCCCACCAATCACCAAGTTTAAGGGGTGTTTCCCTGCCCTCGCAAGACAACAACAATAAAAATGTACTCAGGATTACCAACCCAACTTTTCCCATACCTAATAGAATTTGTACTAAATATCGCAATTCCCTTTGAAATCTTACACCCTATATGCCAAATCCTGTCTTCATTTGCATGGAATGTCTTCCCCTATTTTTTATCTTTGTCCACTTTAAAATTGGGGTATGAAGATTTCTTATAACTGGTTGAAGCAGTTTTTGCAGATTGATTGGGAAGCAGCAAAGACCGGGGAATTGCTTACGGATTTGGGTCTTGAGGTGGAAGGTATCTCAAGCTTTGAATCTGTTAAGGGAGGTTTGAACGGAGTGGTTGTTGGCCATGTCCTTACCTGTGAAAAACACCCCAATGCCGATCGGCTTAAGGTTACCACCGTAGATGTTGGTGCAGAAACTCCCCTGAAAATTGTTTGCGGAGCGCCCAATGTAGCGGCTGGACAAAAAGTTCCTGTAGCCACCATCGGGACCACTTTATACACCAAAGAAGGGGAGTCATGGCAAATCAAGAAAGGGAAGATTAGAGGAGAGGAAAGCCACGGAATGATCTGTGCGGAAGATGAATTGGGATTAGGTGAGAGCCATGATGGCATCATGGTTCTTAGTGACATCTTGGAACCTGGAACCCCTTGTGCCGAAGTGTTTGACATTGAAAACGATGAAGTCTTTGAAATTGGGTTAACTCCAAATAGAGCGGACGCCATGAGCCATTTTGGTGTGGCCAGGGATCTAAAGGCAGGTCTTGAACAACAGGAAATTCAAAAAGGGCTTTTAACCCCTTCCACCAGTAATTTTTTGATTGACAACAGATCGCTCAAAATTGATGTAGAGGTAATGGATAGTGACTTGGCACCACGATATTGTGGGGTAACGATCAGCAATCTCATTGTCCAGGAATCCCCAGATTGGTTAAAGAATAGGTTAAAGGCCATTGGTCTATCACCCATAAACAACGTAGTGGATGTGACCAACTACGTACTGCATGAACTGGGTCAACCGCTGCATGCCTTTGACGCCGCCAAAATCAAAGGTGGTAAAATTGAAGTAAAAACTTTACCGGCAGGTACCAAGTTCACCACACTGGATGATGTGGAACGGGAACTGTACCAAGACGACCTCATGATCTGCGATAGTGACAATCCCATGTGTATCGCCGGTGTTTTTGGGGGAATTAATTCAGGGGTTACCGAGCATACCTCAGCCATCTTTTTGGAAAGCGCCTATTTTAATCCGATTTCCATTAGAAAGTCAGCCAAACGCCATGGCCTAAATACCGATGCTTCCTTCCGATTTGAAAGGGGCATTGACATCAACATCACAGAGTATGCCCTTAAAAGAGCCGCTCTTTTAATCAAGGAAATTGCTGGCGGGGATATTAGTTCAGAAGTAGTGGATCTGTATCCCAAAAAGGTTCAGGAAAGACATGTTTTCCTCACCTTTGAGAAAATCAATTCTTTGATTGGTCAGGAAATTCCAAGAGATACCATTAAGTCCATATTGTCTTCGTTGGAGATTAAGGTTAACAATGTTACCGAATCTGGACTGGGACTAACCATTCCCAACTATCGGGTGGATGTGGAGCGCGAGGTTGATGTAATTGAAGAAATTTTAAGGGTTTACGGTTACAATAACATTGACTACAAGGAGAAGTTAACCGCTTCTATAGCTCAAACCTCGAAATTTGAAAACCATAGAATTCAAGATGTGGTAGCCAATATGCTGGCCGCCCAAGGTTTCTACGAAACTATGACCAATAGTTTGGTTGCTTCAGAAACCGAACAGCGCTTGGAAATGGCTACCAATACAGTAGAAATGCTGAATCCATTGAGCGCGGATTTGTCGGTTTTGAGAACCCAAATGTTGTCTTCCGGTCTGCAGACCATTGCATACAATATCAACAGGCAGAAAACCGATTTGCACCTTTTTGAATTTGGTAAAACCTATCATAAAGTTGACAATCAAAATCAGGAAAATCAGCATCTGTCTCTTTTCGTTACCGGAGAAAGAAATAGAAATAGCTGGGCCGTTGGTTCCAGAACGACCGACTTTTTCTTTTTGAAGGGAACTTTGGATTCCATTTTTGATCGTTTGGGCTTAAAGGACATCAAAACCTCTCCCATTAGCGAAAAGGCGCTGACAGAAGGTTTGGTATGTAGCTCCCGAGGAAAACAGATTGCTACTTTTGGTTTGGTTTCCAAAGGAATCTTAAAAGAATTTGATATCAAACAGGAAGTATTCTATGCCGATTTGGATTGGGATGCCATTCTTGGTTTGATCAGTACCCAAAATGTGGTTTTCCAAGAGATTCCAAAGTATCCGGAGGTCTCCAGGGATTTGGCCTTGTTGTTGGATGAAAAGATTTCATTCCAACAGGTCTACGACCTGGCATGGGGTACGGAAAAGAAACTCCTTAAAAAAGTCAATTTGTTTGATGTTTATTTAGGCAAAAATCTACCAGAAGGAAAAAAATCATATGCAGTGAGCTTTACCCTTTTGGATGAAAAGAAGACCTTAACAGATAAGCAGATTGACAAAATCATGTCCAAGTTGATGACTCGCTATCAAAAGGAATTGGGTGCAGAACTAAGGTAATGACCCCCAAGCGAGCGTTGGAACAATAACACTGTCTATTTCGTGGATTACCCTATTGCCCTGACTCACATCAGCTGTAGTTATCTTGGCAGTGTTGCCCACAGGATCTGTTAGCACAATATCGTAACCATCCAAATGGGCTACAAGCTTTTTCCCTTGAATGGTGGTGAAACTGGCCTTTCCATTCCCCTTGCACATGGCTCTTAAAATACGGGAAGCGGTAAGATGGCCAGCAACAATATGATACCCCAACAGTGATTTCAGTGCACTCTTGTCCTTCGAGTTCATCAATTCTTCTATTCTACCCTTGGAAAAGCGCTCAAAGGCGGCATCGGATGGAGCAAAAACAGTAAAAGGTCCTGCATTGTCCAATATGGCATCCATTTCCGTAGCCTTTACGGCTGCGAAAAGAATTTTATGCTGTTCAGATTGGTGATTTTCCCTTATGGTTTCCTTAGTATTCTCAGCCATTTCTTGAGCGGAAACCCATGCCGAAGAGACAAGACATAGGCCAAGTAGGATTTTGGTTAAGGGGGCTTTCATAATCTTATAGTAATCTTTGGGGCTTTCAATTTGAAGGTGAATAATCGTATGATTTTACGTTCAAATACCAAAAACATCGATAAGATACATTATTTTGACTAATTCTTGCTGTAAATAAAGGGTTGACGGGATATTTAACAAAATGTTAACATTTACACTTTCACCACTTTGTTTCCATCATTTTTTCAAATCACTAACTTTGAAGGAATTGCAGTGAAAAAAAGATGATTTTGCCTTCCACCAACATTCAGAAAAAACTAAACAAGCTTCGAAACAAAGAAAGTTCCGGAGATGCCCTGCTGCACGAAATCCGAAATTACTTAGCCGAGGTTCAAAAAGAGGACAAGCGGATTAAAAACCAATTAAAATCTAAGATGGAAACCGGCCCTAACCTATTCCATTTTGACCTGCTGGACACTGACCGAATTTATCATTTGGAGCACATCAAAAAAATCTGTATTGATTATCGGCTTCGGTTTTTGGATAGTCAATATTTCAAGGGTGAGATCCCTATGGATGCCTTAAATGAAATCAAAAAATTAGAAGCACAGCATCAAATCCAGTTGGGAGGTTATAAGATCATGGCTCCTTCAAAATTATTCAAGCTTAAGGACAAGGATGACCCCCTACTTTTTGTTCCTATGGGCAACAACTACTTTTATTTGGTGCATCAATGGGGCAATGATCTGCACCCACTACGAAAATGGCTGGTATGGCCCTTTAAGGGCATGGTCAATCTGGTGTTGTTTACCCTATTGTTGAGCTACGTGATAACCCTTTTGGTACCGGATGGCTTGTTCTCCAAAAATAATTCCACAGCTGAATTCTGGATCATCTTCTTTTTTATGTTCAAATGGATAGCAGCCGTGGTCATTTTTTACGGCTTCGCTTTGGGAAAGAACTTCAACCCCGCTATATGGAACAGTAAATACTTTAATGCTTAATTAGACTGTCTCGAAGGCATACATCTTATCCCGCTGTGCCTTTATGGATTTATCGGACATATAATCGTCAAAACTCAAATAACGGTCAATGGTTCCTTTGGGGGTGATTTCTATAATCCGAGTAGCTACCGTATGCACAAATTCGTGGTCATGGGTGGTCAGAAGCACCGTACCCTTAAAGTTTTTCAGTGAATTGTTAAAGGCTGTGATGCTTTCCAAATCCAAGTGATTGGTAGGTTCATCCAACAACAATACATTGGCCCTAAGCATCATCATACGGCTAAGCATACAACGCACCTTTTCTCCTCCTGATAGTACTGTACACTTCTTTAAGGCTTCTTCCCCACTGAACAACATTTTACCCAAAAATCCACGAATGTAAACCTCTTCGCGCTCTTCTTCGGTCTTTGCCCATTGACGCAGCCAGTCTACCAAGTTAATGTCCTCGTTAAAGAAAGAGGCATTATCAGCCGGTAAATAGGACTGGGTTGTGGTAACTCCCCATTGGTAAGATCCACTATCCGCCTTTCGAACATCGTTAATGATATCATAGAAAGCGGTTGTAGCCCTTGAATCCCTGGAGATAATGGCCACCTTGTCTCCTTTGGACAGATTAATATTGACATCCTGGAACAGCAAATCCCCATCTTCTGAAGTAGCGGAAAGTTTTTCAACATTCAATATCTGATCACCGGCTTCGCGTTCCCTGTCAAAAATGATTGCGGGATATCTTCTACTGGAAGGCTTAATATCCTCAATCTTCAGCTTGTCCAACATCTTTTTACGGGAGGTTGCCTGTTTGCTCTTGGCCACGTTGGCACTGAATCGTTGAATAAATTCTTGGAGTTCCTTGGCCTTTTCCTCAGCTTTTTTGTTCTGTTGGGCACGTTGCCTGGCTGCCAACTGGCTACTTTGGTACCAAAACGTATAGTTTCCGGAGAAAAGGTTGATCTTTCCAAAATCGATATCGGCTATACTGGTACAAACCGCATCCAAAAAGTGACGGTCGTGAGATACCACGATGACCGTGTTATCGTAGTTGGCCAAAAAGTTCTCCAGCCAATTAATGGTCTCATAATCCAAATCGTTGGTAGGCTCATCCATGATCAACACATCTGGGTTACCAAATAGTGCCTGCGCCAATAGTACCCGAACCTTGAGTTTGGAATCCATGTCGGCCATGTTGGTATAATGCAGTTCTTCGGTTATTCCCAAGTTGGACAAAAGCGCCGCAGCATCACTGTCCGCGTTCCATCCATTCATTTCTTCAAACTGTACCTGAAGCTCCCCAATCTTTTCTGCATTCTCATCGGAATAATCCGCGTAAAGGGCGTCTATCTCCTTCTTGATTTTGAAGAGAGGCTTGTTTCCCATCACTACCGATTCCAAAACCGGAAATTCATCATAGGCATTGTGATCCTGCTCCAAAATGGACATTCGCTTTCCTGGCTCTAGGTTCACACTTCCAGATGTGGCTTCGTTCTGCCCGGATAAAATCCTTAAAAAAGTAGATTTTCCCGCCCCATTGGCGCCAATAATACCATAACAATTTCCATGGGTAAAGGTAACATTGACCTCATCAAACAACACCCTTTTTCCAAACTGTACCGATAGATTTGATACTGATAACATGCAACGATAAATTTTGCTGCAAAAGTAGCTAAAACCTATTCGTATTTCCAATTTAAAACAAGATTATTAAACTACACAAAAACAAGCTTTTACAACATTTAACTAGCCATTAACAAGCTATGGGTTCAGCTATACTTAATTTTGTTGGTCAAATGTGATTGTTTCCATTGTATGATTAGATTTTTACTCGGCCTCTCCCTTTTCTCGATTTTGTCGTGTACTGATAAATCAGGAGAATGTCCTACGGTCTTTTTTGGAGGGGAAATAGTGAATCCTACCAGCGAGTATGTTGTTCTGTACAGAAACGACACGTATATCGATTCTGCTCAACTGGACACCGGAAACCGCTTCTCCTTTAAACTTCAGGGTATAGAGGAAGGGCTCTATCATTTTGACCACAATCCGGAACTTCAATATCTATACTTACAGGAGGGCGATAGCATTCTCATTCGATTGAATACAATGGAATTTGATGAGTCCTTGGTATTTTCCGGCGAAGGAAGTGAAATCAACAATTTTTTGATTGAGATGTTCTTAGCCAATGAAAAGGAGGAACATGAAGTATATGGACTGTTTCATCTTCCCCCGGAAGAGTTCCGATCAAAGATGGATTCGCTCCAGGCTGCCAAGCTGGAACATTTGAACGAATTGGTTGCGGAAAACCAATTGTCTGAAAAGGCCATTAACTTAGCCAAGGCTTCTGTAAATTTTCAAAGTTATACCCATAGGGAAGCCTACCCGTTTTACCATAAGAAGAAAACAGGAGGCGAGGAGTTTCCTAGCCTTCCCGATAGTTTTTACGCTTACCGCAAAACCGTGAACCTCAATGATCGGGAGCTGGCATATTTTCGACCTTATTTTGACTACATCAAATACCATTTTGGGAATTTGTCCTATATGGCCTGCATGGAAGATTGCGGAGTAATGGAAAAGCCAGCCTTGGGACGATTGCACTACAACAAGCACAAATTGAGCTTGGTGGATAGTTTGGTTGATGACAATGAGCTTAGGAATTTGCTGTTCCGAAACATTGCTATGGATTATCTGTTAAGGGAACATTCCGCCAGTCAAGAGTGTCAGATATTTATTGATAAGTTCCGAAAACTCTCTTCCAGTGACGAGCATAAACAAGAGATAACCGACCTCTACGATGGTATCCAAAAACTACAGCCCAATAAGGAGCTTCCAGATGTTTCCATCGTAGATGTAAATAACGAGCCAGTGTCGATCAAGGAAATAGGAAAGGATGGGAAAACGGTTTTTTACTTCTGGACGGGATCACAAAAAAAGCATCTAAAGAATGTTGTTAAATATGTGGCCAAGTATCAGAAGAAGCATCCAGAGTACCGCTTTGTGGGCATCAATGTAAAAACGGGCTACACCCAATGGCAAAACTTATTGGAAGAGTACAATCTGGATAAAGCCAACCAATTCCATGCCGCCGACTTTGAGGAAATCCAGACAACCATGATCTTGGACGATCTTTATAAATGCGTGATCACAGAGGACAATGTGATTGTGGATGCCTTCGCCAATCTAAAAAAGCCCCAAATATAAATTCAGGGCTTTTCCAAAATCATTTTTCTTTCTGTTTAGGAATTTCCTTTGCGGTAGTCCGCCAAGAATTTCTCCAAACCTATATCCGTCAACGGGTGTTTCAACAATCCTGTAATGGATGAAAGTGGGCCGGTCATAACATCCGCTCCAATCTTGGCACAATCGATCACGTGCATGGTATGTCTAATGGAAGCCGCCAAGATTTGCGTTTCAAATCCGTAGTTGTCATAAATCTGACGGATTTCCGCAATCAGATTAAGACCATCCGTAGAAATATCGTCCAACCTTCCCAAGAAAGGAGACACATAGGTAGCTCCAGCTTTGGCAGCCAATAATGCCTGTCCAGGGGAAAATACCAGGGTGCAATTGGTTCGGATTCCGTTATCTGAAAAATATTTCAAGGCTTTTACCCCGTCTTTGATCATAGGTACTTTTACCACAATTTGATCATGAAGTTTGGCAAGCTCCTCCCCTTCTTTGACCATGTTGTCAAAATCAGTGGCAACCACTTCTGCGGAAACATCCCCATCCACAATGTTGCAGATGTCCACATAATGTTTTAGAATATTTTCAGTTCCGGTAATACCTTCCTTGGCCATGAGCGAAGGGTTGGTGGTAACCCCATCCAAAACACCCAATTGCTCTGCTTCGGCAATTTGGTCCAAGTTGGCTGTGTCTATAAAAAATTTCATCCTGCTTAAGCTGTTTTTTATGTTGTAATAGAATTCGTTGCGAATTTACAACATTAAGAAGGCACGGCTTCACAAATGGGATAAAATAAATGTTAGGCAGTACCTATTCCACTACCTGAATTGTGAACTGTCTTGTGGTTGAATCCGAGCAGGTTGGACTGCCATCGTAGCCATAGTAATCATAGGATTCCACAAAGAGCTCCACGGTAAATCTATAAGTACCCCGTTCCTCTGGTTGCCCAAAGAGCTCCACGGACCTACGTCTAAAGTCATAGGAAATGCCTGGCGGAAGATCGCCATAGACCACAAAATCGTAAATATAGTCGTTGTCGTTGACCTCGTTACTGATCTCCGCAGTTACCTCGTCATAGTACCTTTCCCCAACAAAACCGATTTCCAAAGGTCTATCATGAAGTTCTGGATTGATGTTGAAAACGCACTCGTAAATCTCGTCGCAGCCTTGAAAAAGAAAAGTTGATGCTGCCAATAAAATGATGGTTGTAATGTTCTTTGGTTTCATGTTTATAATGAAATCAAAAAACATGCCATCGTGTTTTTACAGCTTGTAATGGTTGAGCAAAAGCTTCTCGTAAACCCGGCCGGGAAGCACTCTTTTCAGCAGCAGCGAAAGCCTTTGCGTAAATTCCCCAACGGGATAGTGCACCTTGGTTTTTTTCTTTTGAATGATCTGATGGACTTTCTTTGCCACTTGCAGGGGATCTCCTCCGGCGTCCACATGTTCGTTCATCAAGTCCAAACTGCGCTGGTAGTCTTCCTCATAAGCCGAATCCTTAATCACCGGAGCATGATAACGACCGGCAGCGATATTGGTGGCAAAATCGCCAGGAGCCAAATTGGTGATGGATATCCCAAATTTCTTGGTTTCCATCCGGAGGGATTCGGTTACTAAATTTAATGCACCCTTGGTAGCCGAATAATATCCTCTAAAGGGCAGTCCCATATAACCGGCAATGGAAGTAGTGTTGATGATCAGTCCCCCACCTTGTTTGCGCATTTGGGGCAAAACGGCCTTCATCATATGGATGGGGCCATGAAAATTGGTATCAAACACATTCAGGATCTCCTCATGGGGAGTTTCCTCAACGGGACCCGTTATGCCAACTCCGGCGTTGTTGATCAGCACATCCAACCTACTTGCTTTGGCAATGACCTCACTTACCGCTTGTTGGACACTCTCTGGAAGTTTCACATCCAATTGGATAAGTTCAAAAGCAGAAAAATCAGGGTGTTTATTAGGATTTCGCGTAGTGCCATAGACCTTGTATCCCTTTTCGGTAAGATAAGTCCCCACAGATTTTCCTATACCTGAGGAACCGCCGGTGATCAGTACAACTTTTTTATCCATGTTTGCAATTTGAAATTGGGCTGGAAAGATACATGATCAGGAGAATTTAGGGTACAAAAAAAGGCAAGCTACCTACATCGCACCGCTACAACCACATACCCTTGCTGCGTTCCCGCCCTGGGGGATTCTGCAGGAGCTGGTCGTGTAGGACTTGCCAAATGCAAATATACGACCATTTTAAATTTGCTGCAATCCCATTTCATTCTTAATTTCGATAACCAAGTCTCAACACAATGAAAAAAGCGATTAGCACCATGGTCAAGCTATTTTCCATATTTGGTTTCCTGCTCTTTTTCCTCGGATGCGGGGAGGCCGACCCTACCAAATTTTTTGCCATACAATTGGAAGGTAACGGTAATAAATTCCAACAAAACCAAGAAGTCGGAATTACACTTAAAAACAAGAAAGAAGCCCATGTTTCCTCCGTCCATTATACGTTGGACGCAAAAGAACTATCGGAAAGCAACGGTCAAATCCGATTAAGCGCCAAGACGCTGGGAAATAAAGAACTGGTAGCCAAAATTCGCCTGGGAGACCAGATGGTAGAAATCAAGAAAAAAATCAAACTTTTGGCCGAATCTTCTCCGGAAATTTACACCTATGAAATCCTTAATACCTACCCGCACGATCAAACGGCCTATACCCAAGGACTGGAATTTCACAATGGGATTTTATACGAGAGTACTGGAAAAAGAGGATTCTCCACGGTGCGTAAGGTAAATTTTGAAACCGGCGAGGTTTTGGATAAAATTGATATGGACACCGATGTTTTTGGGGAAGGCATCACCTTGCTCAATGATCAGCTGTACCACCTCACCTGGCAAAAGCGAATGGGCTATGTGTATGACCCCAATACCCTGGAGAAAAAAAAGGATTTCAGTTATGGAAAAAGCCGTGAGGGCTGGGGCCTTTGCAATGATGGCTCCAAAATCTACAAAAGCGACGGCACCGAAAAAATATGGTTCTTGGATCCAGGGACCCTAGAGGAAATGGGCTATATAGAAACCGTGACCAACAAATCCATCTTTAACAAGGCCAATGAACTGGAGTACGTGAATGGGAAAATCTATGCCAATGTTTACCTAAAAGAAAGCATGATGATCATTGATGCCACTTCTGGGGCCATAGAAGGGGTCATCAACTTTGGAGGGCTCAAGAACAAAATTAGGAAGGGTGCCAATTGGGACGAAGGTAATTCCGTACTCAATGGGGTGGCCTATCACAAAGAACGGGGCACCTTCTTCGTCACCGGAAAAAACTGGGACAAACTCTTCGAGGTTCAAATCCGAAAAAAAGACTGATGCAATCCTATTCCGAAGTCCTGACCGTACAGGAACAGGATCTGGACGACAACCAGCACGTAAACAACGTGCGCTACGTGGAATGGGTACAGAACATTTCCAAAAAACATTGGGAAGCAGCCACGAATCCAGATATCCGCAAAAACATGATCTGGGTGGTCAAAAACCACAACATCTCCTACCAACGTTCTGCCTTGCTGGGGGACGAGCTCCTGCTGAAAACACATATTCAGAAAACCCAAGGCCCGCTCTCTATCCGGGTAGTTGAGATCCATCACAATAAAACAGGGCAACTTATAGTTAAGGCTATTACAGAATGGTGCCTTTTGGACGCAATAAGCTTACGACCCAAACGTGTCCCGGAAGCCATTCAAAAACTATTCAAGGGAACGTGAACCGCTGGTATCTCAAATCTATGGCAATCTGCGCGGGCTTGATGCTCATCATCCTTGCCGCCTCATGCCGTAAAGATTTTGACTACGAACACGACTCGGGTAATTTGTCCTTTTCCAAGGACACCGTTTTCCTGGATACCATTTTCGCCAATATTGGGAGCGCCACCTATACCTTAAAGGTATACAACAAGGGCGTGCGGGATATTTTGATTCCCTTTATTGGGTTGGAGACCGGGCAAAGCAGCAGTTACCGACTCAACGTGGATGGGCTGGCCGGCAAGGAGTTCACAGACATTCCACTATTGGCCAAGGACAGCCTTTTTGTCTTTATTGAAACCACCTATGATGTGGCTCCCACCAACCAGACCGAATTCTTATACACGGAAAACCTTTTGTTTGGAACCGGTCCCAATACGCAAAACGTACCCTTGGTCACCTTGGTTAAAGATGCCGTCTTCCTCTATCCGGCAACCCAATCCGATGGCACTAAGGAAACCCTGGTGGTAGGACAGGATGAAGATGGCAATGAGATACGGGTGGAAGGTTTTTATCTGGAACCTGACCAATTGCTCTTCACCAATGAAAAACCGTACGTAATCTACGGCTATGCCGCCGTCCCTGATGGAAATACCTTAAACATACAAGCTGGTGCACGGGTACATTTTCACAACAATTCTGGCTTGATTGTGGAGAACGGAGCCTCCCTCCATGTAAATGGCAGCTTAAGCGAGGATCAAGAACTTTTGGAAAACGAAGTCATTTTTGAGGGCGACCGCTTGGAGCCTGCCTATGCCCAGGAACCGGGCCAATGGGGCACCATCTGGTTTAGAACAGGAAGTACCAACAACCATTTGGAACATCTCACGCTAAAAAATGCCACTCTGGGTTTAAGGGTGGATGGCGCAGCACCTTGGGACATCCCTACCCTTACCCTCCGCAACAGCCAGATCTATAATAGCCTTAACCATAATCTCTGGGCCACCTCGGCTCGTATACTGGCAGAGAATACTGTTTTGGGTGGCGCGGGCGGCTACAGCTTCCTGGCCCATTTGGGTGGCAGATACCAATTTACCCACTGTACCCTGGCCAACTATTGGGGCAACGGATTTAGAAAAGGCACTGCCCTGGCCCTGAATAATTTTGAGGGATCCACCACCATGGATTTGGAACAAGCGGATTTCATTAACTGTATTGTTGCTGGAAGTATGCCTGTGGAGTTTAGTTTGGAAGCAGATGCCGCTGCGGCCTTTAATTTCAGCTTTGGAAATTGCTTGCTGCAGTTCAACAGTACGGACAATGGTTTTGAAAATAACCCACTATATAACTTTGAGGACGCAGATCGTTATATTGATGTAATTTTTGATAGTGACCCGGATTTTTTCTTACCTTTTGATAACCAATTTCATATAGGTGTCAATTCGTTTGCCCTAGATGCAGCCGACCCCGATATAGCTCCCCCAATTCCCTTGGACATTCGAGGTACGGATAGGTTGCCCAATCCAGATATTGGCGCATACGAATTTGTTCCGGAAAATTGAGTTTTTTGGAATTTTTATGATAAAAACCCTCGAAAAAAGCTGTTTTTGCGGGAATCCCCCAGTTTTTTTAAGGGAAAAATGCAACGAGTTTTTTTGAGACGTTATTAACTTGCAGCCAGGGTTTTACATATGGATTATACCTACACCATTATCGATTCCAATGCTGCTTCCAAGCTCCAATTACAAGTGTACTTGAGAGAATATGGAGACTTTAGCTGTGTAGGTACTGCCACCAATCCCGAAACCGGTTTAAATACCATTTTGAAATTTGCCCCAGATATGGTCTTAATCAATCTTCAGGAAGAAGGTATGGGCTATTTTCATATGGTCTCAGAACTGAACCAGTTCTTGAGTAGCCTACCCATTATTATAGGGTACTCATCCTCAAAAAAATATGCATACAACGCTATAAAAAGTGGTTTCTTTGATTATTGGGTCTTGCCGCACAACGAGTTTGATGTGCGCAAGACCATTTTAAGGTTGCGAAAAACCTACCCCCAACAAAATGTCCCCGCCACCCTTTGCCTTAAGACCTATAATGACTATAGGTATTT
Organism: Flagellimonas algicola; assembly: GCF_005937185.1. Classification (GTDB taxonomy): domain Bacteria; phylum Bacteroidota; class Bacteroidia; order Flavobacteriales; family Flavobacteriaceae; genus Flagellimonas; species Flagellimonas algicola. The sequence continues at coordinate 1,000,992 of NZ_VCNI01000001.1, forward strand.
GGACACCACCGAGATCCTATATCTAAAATCCGATAACAATTCCACGGACTTCTTTATGCGCAACGGCCATGTGGTGAGTGCCTTTAAAACCTTAAAGTCGTTTGAGGAGCAATTGCCAGAGAGCTTTGTCCGTATCCACCAAAGCTATATTATCAACAGCCGCTATGTACGCCGTATCAATTACGGAAAGTCCATATGCACCCTAAGGACTGAGAACCAGGACGAACTTCCCTTCTCCAAGACCTACAGGGAAAAAGTGGACACCCTAAAGGAAATGCTCTCCAAAACTGCAATTAACACTTATAATTAGTGTAATTCTTACACACTTCTGCAAAATTCTAACACAGTAGGCCCGTTTACTAAAACATTTGGGACACCCGCTTGCTTTTTGGGTCACTAGGATAACTTGGCTGCATAAACCAAATTTTCTAACCAAAAAACATAGAAAGATGATGAGAAAGGTTGTAAGTATTTTTGCCGTAGTAGTATTGACCATGGGATTGTTCTCTTGTGAAGCAGACAGTGTAAGTGAAACCGAAAACCTAATGGAAAGCCTGGAAGATCAAAATGCCACTGGCGGTAACAAAAGTGATGACGATAGACAGTAAGTAAAAATTGAACTAGTCAAATGAGAAAATTTACTCTATTCATCATTTATAGCTGTTCTGCCGTTTTGCTAATTTGTTGTGGTTATGCCAATAACCGTGAGACATCAGAAAACATGGTGGTTTCAGACTCTGACCAATCAAGTGTCGAAATGAAACTTGAACATGAGTTTTTAACGCAAGCTCAGTTTGCCCGTTGGAAATCCATTGTAGACGATGACCGAGAGTTGTAACCTTTGATAAACTTATTAGATAGCCCCATAACCCGTCCGGTCTGGGGCTTTTTTTATACCTTGTAGTAAAAGAAAACAAAACTTTACCCCCATTTTAGCACAGAACATTGAAAAACAAGCTCTTAATACTGCTTCTGGTTTTGCTATGCGCCTGCGGAAAGCAAGCTACCGTTGTTCCTGTCTCCAAAGAGTCTGAACAAATCAACGCTTGGATAGATGCTGCCCGGGATAGTGTACAGATATCTATAGCTGCCCGAAAAGGGTTTTTAAATCAATCTGCTGATTTGGCTTATGGCATTGCCAATGATACGATTCGGCTGGATCATTTATCCCGAATTTCCTTGGCCTATAAACGTCTGGAAGATTCCGTGGGATTCCGAAAAATGAATCATCAGGTACTAGAACTTGCACGCCGTGGTAAATTGTATAAAGCAGAAGGGGAATCCCATTGGGATATGGCCTCCTTCCTAAAATCGTATGGAGTTATGGATAGTGCCTTCTACCACTATCAAAAAGCTCATAAAAGTTTTCAGCAATTACCTGTTGATTCGACTTCACTTTCTTTACAAGGACGAATACTATATAGTATGGGCGGTATCCAAGATTACTTCATGGATTATTTAGGTGCTGAAAAAAATGTAACGGAAGCTTTAAGAATTTTTGATGGTTTAGAGGATAATCTTAGAATATATAATTGCTACAATTTACTCGGGGTAATTGCTGGAAACATGAAGAGTCCAGAAAAAGCTTTGGAGAGCTATCAAAAGGCCGGGGTTATACTTAAAAAACTGGACAAAAGCGATCAAGTGAGATTAAAGGGGCAAAATCAACATAACATTGCTTATGCCTATTTAAAAGGGAAAGATTACAATCAAGCAGAGTTGACTTTTAATGAGTTTTTTAAAGATAATGGCCTTAAATCTGACAACCCCGAACTTTATTCAACTGGTTTGGTTAGTCTTGCTTACTCAATTTTTAAGGGTAAGTCAGATTTTCAGGAAACTGAGAATCTACTGTTAAAAGCGATTGCCGTAAATGACAGTGTAGGCTTTTCAATGGATCAAGCTAGAGCAAAGCAATATTACGCAGAGCTTCTCGCAATTCAAGGGGATACATTAAAAGCCTTAAAAAATGCCAATGAAGGACTTGAAATTGCAACGGAAACCTCAAACAATGACCATCATCTGGAAATCTTAAGATTGCTTACTAAACTTGATAGTAAAAATGCTGTGTCCTATTCCAACGAGTATTACTCCTTAAATGAAAGTATTAAATCTGAGGAACGGGTAACGCGTGACAAATTCGCACGTATCCGTTTGGAGACAGACGAGGTGATCCAAAGAAACGAGGCCCTTACCCGGGGCAAACTCATCTGGACTTTGGTAGCCATCGGGCTACTGCTGGCCGCCATAGCGCTATATATCATCTTTGCCCAACGCGCCAGTAACAACAAGCTCAAATTTGAGCAGAAGCAACAAGATGCCAATAAGGAAATCTACAACCTAATGCTCTCGCAACGTGGTAAGTTTGAGGAAGGTAAAAAACTGGAGAAGAAACGCGTATCCGAAGAGCTGCATGATAGTGTGTTGGGCGATCTACTGAGCATACGTATGTTCATGGGCGTCCTCAACGAACAAAGCGATGAATCTGCTGTTGAACAACGGGCACAAATGATTGAAAAACTACGGGAAGTGGAGGAAGAAATCCGCACCATATCCCACGAAATGAACAAAGCTTCGTACGAAAAATTTTATAACTTTATCGTTTCCTTGGAAGAGCTGGTGGAGACCATTGAAGCTTCCTCTGGAATCCAATGTTCCTTTACTTATGACGACGATGTGGAATGGGATGCCCTGGATGGTGACATTAAGATCAATAGCTATAGAATTGTACAGGAATCCCTTAAAAACAGCGTTAAACATGCCCAATGTGAGGAAGCCCTCATCGCCTTTAAATTGTCGGATGGCACGTTGACCCTGACCATACAGGACAATGGAGTTGGCTTTGATGTGAACAAGGGCAGGAACGGTATTGGTCTTCGAAACCTGACCTCCAGAGCAGAGAAAATGAACGGAACCCTGCACGTGGACAGTGGAAAAGGAAACGGGACCACCATCACGGTCCAGATGCCCGCCAAGTATATTGGACCGCAAAACCCTTCAGGTTTGGAGGGACAAATTGAAATGCAAAATGCCTAAATCTTAAATACGGAACGTATGAAAACACTACGAATTTTAACCATTGATGATCATGAGATGACGATGCTGGGATACAAGTATATCCTAGAGCGCATAGTTTTTGAAGGATATTCCATTATTGTGGATACGGCCAATTCCTATGAACTGGGCAAACGGATGATCGAAGAATCCGTGGACTCTTTTAAATATGATATCCTGTTTTTAGACGTGCAATTGTATCCACCCAATGAAGATCAACCCAATACCGGAGAAGATTTGGGCAAGTTGGCACGGCGACTGGTTCCAGAGACCAAGATTATATTCATGTCTTCCTTCAGCGATAATTTTAGGATCAACAGCATATTAAAATCTGTGGACCCGGATGGTTACCTGATCAAAAACGATATAGACCCCCAAACTTTAGAAGATGCGGTGAAGACCGTAACACTGAATCCCCCATATTATTCCTCCAAAGCCTTGGCGGCCATTCGTAAAAAGTTGAAGAACGATATTGACTTGGATGAAAAGGACAAGAAGATTCTCTACCATTTATCCATTGGAACCAAAAACAAGGATTTGGAACAACATATTCGTTTGTCACCTTCTTCCATAGAAAACCGAAAAAGGCATATGAAAACCCTTTTTGGTACCGAAAACGAGAATGATCTTGCCTTGATTTTAGCGGCAAAAAACCGAGGGTTCATATAGTCGATTTGTAATCACCAGAGGGTGATTTCCCGAAGGCCGTTTTTTCTTTTTTCCCGAAAAACCCCTAAAAAGGGGGGTAAATTGCGGGAAATCCCCAGAATTTTTAAGGATTTCCTCCAACAGATTGATAAAGTTTCGTTTTAACTTTGATAGGGAACACGATGAAGAAACGCAATGCCATACCAAAAAAGATCCAATCTCATTTTCCCCCTAACTGGTATCAGGACATTTGTTGCTGCAGAAGGACTGGACGAATTCATTAGGGTTCTTGAAAAAGATTTTTTCGCGGAATTGACGGTAAAATGTCAATATGAAAGAGCAACTGAGAGAACCGAATTAATTTTAGATGTTTCTTGCAACTTTGGTCTTACCGAAGGTTTGCACCATTTCAGCACTGGTAATTGGGGTGGATTTTCCTGCACCGAAAATGGAAAATCCTCTTTTGACACTGCTTTTGAGCAGTTGAGCAATTTGAATGACGGAAACATAGACATCGCCGAGTTGTCTATCCACTTTAGGGACACTTCCGTTATTATAACTAGAATCCAAGATTACAGCATCCCGGACCAATTGGGGGCCATTATCAACAAGGCCAGCGAACATTTTGTGTATTTCACCAAAGGCCTGACGGAAATGCCCTATGAAATCTTTGTATCCGTTTTTGAAGACGCTTCCCAAAAGGGAGCTTCGTTGGAAAATTGGGAACAAAGTTACTTTGATCACTGGGGCCTGTATTTTGAAGATGACCCACAACACGATGTGATGGTCTATTCCTTGGAAAGCAAAACCATGAAGAAAGAAGATTTTTTCCTATTGGACTAAAACTCCTTTCTACCAGTATGGGCTGTAAAGAAACTCCTTGTCCAGTTTAAGCACTGAACAATGGTCTTGAATGCATGAGGTCATGCACCTTTTGCTTTATACCCGCTATGCTATTCTCGTTGGTAGCATCCATAAGTACCTCATCTATGTAACCCACAATGGTTTCCATATCAGCTTCCTTGAGTCCGCGAGTGGTTACCGCAGAAGTTCCAAAACGTATTCCGGAAGTTATAAAGGGTGATTGATCATCAAAGGGAACCATATTCTTGTTGGCGGTAATAGCTGCAAGTTCCAACGCCTTTTCGGCATCTTTTCCGGTTATGTTCTTGTTCCTTAGGTCAATGAGCATCATATGATTGTCTGTTCCACCGGAGATTACTTTGTAATCCCTGGCCACAAATGCCTTGGCCATGGCCTCCGCATTTTTCTTTACTTGGATAATGTAATGCAAGAAGTCATCCGTAAGGGCTTCACCAAAGGCTACCGCCTTGGCCGCTATGGTATGCTCCAAAGGCCCTCCTTGGTTGCCCGGAAAAACCGCCAAATCCAAAAGGCCTGACATTTTTCTCAAGTTGCCATTCTTTAATCGAATACCGAACGGGTTTTCAAAGTTCTCTCCCATCAAGATGAGCCCCCCTCTTGGTCCGCGTAAGGTTTTGTGAGTGGTTGTGGTCACAATATGGCAATGCGGAATGGGATCGTTCATAATACCCTTGGCAATCAAGCCAGCTGGGTGGGAGATATCTGCCACTAAAATGGCATCAACGCTGTCCGCTATTTCCCTAAACCGTTTAAAATCCATGTCTCGTGAGTAGGCAGACGCCCCTGCGATGATCAGTTTGGGTTTTTCTTTATCTGCAACTTCTTGGATTTTATCATAGTTCAACATCCCAGTTTCCTCATCCACCCCATAAAAAACGGGGTTGTAGAGTTTTCCGGAGAAATTCACTGGGGAACCGTGGGTCAAATGCCCTCCATGGGAGAGATCAAACCCTAAAATGGTATCACCTGGTTGAAGACAGGCGTGGTACACCGAGGCATTGGCCTGGGAACCCGAATGTGGCTGTACATTGGCATAGGCGGCACCAAACAATTCTTTGGCCCGATCAATGGCCAATTGCTCAACCTGATCCACTACCTCACAGCCTCCGTAATAGCGCTTTCCAGGGTAGCCTTCCGCATATTTATTGGTAAGTACCGAACCCGCAGCCTCCATGACTTGGGGGCTTACAAAATTTTCGGAAGCAATCAGTTCCAAGCCTTCCAGCTGTCTTTCTTTTTCGTCTTCAATGAGTTCAAAAATTCGGTGATCTCTTTCCATTTTTGCCTATGAATTTAGAAGTGCTAAAAGTACGAATAGAAAAGCTAACGGAACTGAAAAAAATTGTGCCAAAAATCAATTTTATCAAACAACAATTAACAACACTCAAGCTCAATTTCACCACTGAAAAATGACCTGCTTTTGTGCATTTCATCGATTTTATACTACCGTTGAACCTTTTTCGTTAATAATTTGAAGGTTTTTGGCACGGCTGTTGAAAAACCAACCATAACCAATAAAATCAGAAAGCCATGAAGAAAATACTACTCTTTGGTACCCTAGTACTACTTGTCGCCTGCGGAGGCGTAAAAAAGACCCAGGAAGCTTTGAATAGCGGAAATTACGTTTCTGCCATGAACAAGGCCATCAAGAATCTTTCGGAAAACAAAACCAAAAAAGGGCATCAACCCTATGTGGTACTGTTGGAAGATGCCTTTGCCAAGCATACACAGCGAGAGCTTGAACAGATTGCTTTTTTGCAACAAGATGGCAATCCGGCGAACTTGGAAAACATATACAACAAATACCTTCATTTGAAGGAAATGCAACAAAGGATAAGACCTTTAATGCCTCTTCCTATTTACGAAGAAGGCCGGGAAGCCAGGTTCAATTTCCAGAATTTCGATAGCCGAATTCTGGCTACCAAAACCAATCTTTCGGAATATTTGTACAGCAATGCCAACAATATGTTGACCAATGCCAAGGAGAAATTTGAGTACAGATCCGTTTATAGTGAATTGAAGTATTTACAGGACATTAATCCGGGTTATAAGGAAACCATTGCCAAAATGGACGAGGCCTATAACAAAGGTTTGGAGTATGTGCGAGTTGATATCGGGAATGAGACCGAACAGATCATCCCTGAGCGATTGGAGACCGAGCTAATGGATTTCAATGCTTATGGTATCAATAACTTTTGGACGGAGTTTCACACCAATCCTTTGGAAAATGTGAATTATGATTATGCACTCAATCTAAATTTCAGGGAAATCAGTATTTCTCCAGAGCAGATCAATGAAAAGCAGATCATTAAGGAAAAACAAATCAAGGACGGATTTGAATACTTATTGGATGATGACGGGAATGCCGTAAAGGATAGTTTGGGCAACCGAATCAAAGTGGATAAGTTTAGAACGGTACGATGCAATTTCTACCAGTTCACACAGTTTAAAGCCGCCCAAATTGGGGCCAAGGTAAGCTTCACCAATTTGGCTAACGGACAGGAAATCAACTCCTATCCCCTGGCTAGTGAATTTGTCTTTGAGCATATATATGCCAACTACAGAGGCGATAAAAGAGCCTTGGATACAGACTTGGTGAACCTTTTGAATGTAAGGGCCGTACCCTTCCCTACCAATGAACAAATGGTCTACGATGCTGGAGAAGATTTAAAAGCCAGATTGAAGTCCATCATAGCACAAAACCAGTTTGTGGCGGATAATCAATTCAATGATTAGAAACTGCATATTAGATACTAGATAAAGTGAGTTCGAGCGCCCAGAAAATGGGCGCTCGAATTTATTTTATTCCTTCCTAAACCACTTCCTTTAAATCCGTATCCGCGATTGCTCCATGCGAGGTATGGAAACTTGCCTCCCCATTTTTTATGATCAGTAGCTGTGGGGACTGATGCCTTACCCGGAATTTACTTTCCACCGCATTGGACACCCCTCTGTGCGCGTGCAAATCCAAAAAGTAGATATCATTTTCATCACCCAAATCATAGCTTCCGGTAAACATATTCAAAACCATTCGGCTAATACCACAAGTAGTGGAATGCTTAAAAATGATTTGAGTCCGGGTTTTGGATTTTTCCACAATCGTTTCCAATTGCTCCAAAGATTCCAAAGGAATCCATGGTACTTTTGAACTTGTCTTTTCCTTTTCTTCCTTTTTCCCAAATACGTTACCGAATAATCCCATGCTGCAAATTTATAAGTTATGTCGAGCTTGGGCAAAAAGCTTACAAACTGACGAAATGTCCTGTGTTTTTAGGCTTTTAGCGACATTTTGACCGTCTGGAACAAATGGTAGGGTTGTTGACAATCCCTATACAAAACGATTGAGATGAACTTTAACAACTTTACGATAAAATCACAGGAAGCCCTACAACAGGCTCAACAGCTTGCGCAGGAAATGGGGCATCAACACATAGAAAACGAACACCTTTTCAAGGCCATTGGTCTTGTAGATGAAAACGTTCTGCCCTTCATTTTAAAAAAATTGAACGTGAACACTTCCTTGCTTGACCAAATTTTGGACAAGGAATTGGAGAGCTTCTCCAAAGTTTCAGGTGGTGACATTATGCTCTCCCAAAATGCCGGTAAATCTTTGAACGAAGCCAATATTGTTGCCAAAAAGATGGGCGATGAATTTGTGTCCATTGAACATCTGCTCTTGGCAATTTTCAAGTCCAAAAGCAAGATTGCCCAAATACTCAAAGATCAAGAGGTAAGCGAAAAAGACTTAAACGCTGCAATCCAAGAACTGCGAAAAGGGGGAAAAGTTACCTCCCAAAGTGCTGAGGACACCTATAATTCTTTGGATAAATACGCCAAAAACCTCAACAAGTTGGCGGATAATGGAAAGTTGGATCCCGTAATTGGGCGGGATGAGGAAATTCGGCGGGTATTGCAAATTCTTTCGCGTAGGACTAAAAACAATCCCATGCTTGTGGGGGAACCTGGTGTTGGTAAAACCGCCATTGCCGAAGGCTTGGCACATAGAATTGTTCAGGGTGATATTCCAGAAAATCTAAAAGACAAGATTATCTATTCCCTGGATATGGGAGCCCTGATTGCAGGAGCCAAATTTAAAGGAGAGTTTGAGGAGCGCTTAAAAGCCGTGATCAAGGAAGTAACTTCTTCTGATGGGGACATTGTATTGTTCATTGATGAAATTCACACCTTGGTTGGAGCTGGAGGTGGTCAAGGTGCCATGGACGCGGCCAACATCCTAAAACCTGCTTTGGCCCGTGGGGAACTGAGGGCCATTGGTGCCACTACCTTGGATGAATACCAAAAATATTTTGAAAAGGACAAGGCCTTAGAACGCAGGTTCCAAAAAGTGATCATAGACGAGCCCGATACCGAAAGTGCCATCTCCATTTTGAGGGGAATCAAGGAAAAATATGAGACCCACCACAAAGTGCGTATCAAGGATGAGGCGGTCATCTCTGCGGTGGAACTGTCACAGCGCTATATTACCAACCGCTTTTTGCCTGATAAAGCCATTGACCTTATGGATGAAGCGGCTTCCAAACTTCGGATGGAAATCAATTCCAAACCAGAGGAACTGGATGTGCTGGACCGAAAAATCATGCAGCTGGAAATTGAGATAGAAGCCATCAAACGCGAAAACGATAAGGCCAAGTTGCAAACCTTGAATCTGGAACTGGCCAATCTGAAGGAAGAGCGTAATGAAATCTTTGCACAATGGGAAAGCGAGAAAAGTGTGGTGGACAATATCCAAAAGACGAAACAGGACATTGAAAATTACAAGTTGGAAGCGGAACGTGCCGAACGTAATGGAGATTACGGCAAAGTGGCCGAGCTGCGCTATGGTAAAATCAAGGAATCCCAAGAAAATCTTCAAAAGTTACAAGATGAACTGGCTGCTCAACAAACCGCAGGCACCTTGATCAAAGAAGAGGTGACCAATGAGGATATTGCAGAGGTAGTTGCCAAATGGACTGGGATTCCCGTAACGAAAATGTTGCAGAGTGAACGGGAAAAACTATTGCAGTTGGAAGACGTACTCCACAAGCGGGTAGTTGGTCAAGAGGAGGCCATTACAGCTGTATCCGATGCCATACGAAGAAGTCGGGCCGGCTTGCAAGATGCTAAAAAACCGATTGGTTCGTTTTTGTTTTTAGGAAGTACCGGGGTGGGAAAAACGGAGTTGGCCAAAACCTTGGCGGCCTATCTTTTTGATGATGAAAATGCCATCACCCGCATTGATATGAGCGAGTACCAGGAGCGGCACGCCGTAAGTAGATTGGTAGGAGCACCCCCTGGATACGTGGGCTATGACGAAGGAGGTCAGTTGACCGAAGCGGTACGGAGGAAACCTTATTCTGTGGTGCTTTTGGATGAAATAGAAAAGGCCCATCCGGACACCTTCAACATTTTATTGCAGGTTTTGGATGAAGGTAGACTCACAGACAATAAAGGTCGGGTAGCGGATTTTAAAAATGCCATCATTATCATGACCAGCAATATGGGAAGTCCAATCATCCAAGAAAAATTTGCGGATGCAACAGATCTGAACAATGCGGCTGAGGCAGCCCGGGTGGAAGTAATGGGATTGCTACACAAAACCATTCGTCCAGAGTTTTTAAATAGGATTGATGATATCATCATGTTCACTCCTTTGGATAAATCCAACATCAAGGAAATTGTTCGTCTTCAATTGGATCAGCTCAAGAAGTTGGTATCCAAACAACATATTACTTTGGATGCCACCGAAGAAGCGATTGATTATTTGGCGATCAAAGGGTATGATCCGCAATTTGGAGCAAGGCCGGTAAAACGATTGATTCAGAAAGAAGTTTTGAACAATCTATCCAAAGAACTGCTGGCAGGAAAAATTCAGGCCGAAAGTATAATACTTCTGGACTCCTTTGATGATAAATTGGTTTTCAGAAACCAAAGTGAGCTGGTAAATTAAGCTAGCCGCCGCTTATAAAAAGCCCCAATTTTCTTAAATATTGGGGCTTTTTAGTTTGTTCAAATTATTCCAGATAATCACAAAATAGCATACATCTGAACACAATATCTCATAGCAAATCTTTATTTTAGGGGCTTTTATAAAATCCAGCCATGCCAATAATTATTGCCGTTCTAGGCATTTTAATCCTGTTTGTCCTAATAGCTCGAGTTAAATTGAATGCCTTTTTGGCGTTCATCATAGTCTGCCTTTTTGTTGGAATCTTCCAAGGGATGCAGCTTCCGGACATTGTCAGTTCCGTACAGCGAGGTATTGGAAATACACTAGGTTTCCTTGTCCTGATTCTGGGTCTGGGAGCCATGCTGGGTAAATTGGTTGCCGATAGTGGCGCCGCCCAACGAATTACCACAAGACTAGTGGATGTCTTTGGAATTAAAAATGTGCAATGGGCCATGGTGGTTACCGGATTTATTGTGGGAATTCCCATGTTCTATTCCGTAGGCTTTGTGATTTTGATTCCTCTGGTTTTTACCATTGCCATCTCAACGGGTTTACCACTGCTTTATGTGGGCCTCCCCATGCTGACTTCCCTTTCAGTGACCCATGGATATCTTCCTCCCCACCCTGCACCAACAGCCATTGCTGCCATGTTCAGTGCTGATATTGGAAAGACCTTGATGTATGGAATTATCATTGCAATTCCCGCCATACTGGTAGCAGGACCCTTGTTTGCCAGAACCATCAAAAATGTAGAGGCCAAACCCCTGAAAGAATTTTATAATCCCGTTTTGATTCCTGAGGAGAAATTGCCTTCCACAGCCATTAGTATATTGACCGCACTTTTACCCATCATTTTGATAGGCCTTGCCATAGCGGCCGAAAATCTGCTGCCCGAAGGAATCCTGAGGGACATTATGATGTTTCTTGGTAATCCCGTGATTGCCTTGCTCGTTTCTGTTCTGATGGCCATATACACCCTCGGAATTGCAAGAGGCAAGGACATGAAAACGGTGATGCAGTCCATTTCCACATCGGTGTCCACCATTACCATGATTTTATTGATTATTGCCGGAGCGGGTGCGCTTAAAGAGGTTTTAATAGATAGCAAGGTTAGCGAATACATAGCTTCCAGCTTGGAAGGTTCGGCCGTATCCCCCTTGGTTTTGGCCTGGTTGATTGCCACTGCCATCCGGGTTAGCGTAGGTTCTGCTACCGTAGCCGGACTTACTGCAGCAGGCATTGTTTTGCCTTTGGCTTCCAGCGCCAATGTAAGTGCTGAACTCATGGTTCTCGCCATCGGTTCTGGTAGTTTAATGCTGTCCCACGTCAACGACACCGGATTTTGGATGTTTAAAGAATATTTCAACCTTTCTGTAAAAGAAACATTGTCCACCTGGACCGTGATGGAAACCTTGGTGGGTATTATGGGATTATTGGGTGTCCTGGCAATGAATATGATAATCTAAATACTATGACCACATTACCTTCGGAACGATTAAAAGAACTAGGCCTGGTACTGCCACCCGCACCACCGCCAGCTGGGGTTTACAGACCTATTTTGGTCGTGGATAATTTCCTGTACGTGTCTGGCCAAGGTCCTGTAAATCTGGATGGGTCGCTTATGATAGGGCGAGCAGGAGATGATTTGGACAAAGATGCCGCTAAATTGGCTGCAAGACAGGTTGGTTTGACCATGTTATCCACAATCACCACACACTTTGGAAGCTTAGATCGCATTGAGCGTGTGGTCAAAGTATTGGGGATGGTCAATTGCACACCAGATTTTGGGAAACAACCTTATGTGATCAATGGTTTTAGCGAGCTTATGGCCGATGTTTTTGGAACCGAAAACGGCATAGGCGTTCGAAGCGCTGTGGGCATGATGCTTCCTGAGAATATTCCTGTGGAAATTGAGGCCATGTTTCAACTAAAGAGCTGATGCCTTGCTTTTTGAAAAGATGCATTTCAATATTTAATACAACACACTTTCATGCTCATATTTGATGCGCACTTGGATCTAGCCATGAATGCCCTGGAATGGAACAGAGATCTTCGACTTCACGTTTCCGAGATTCGTGAGCTGGAAAAAGGACTGACAGACAAACCCGACCGTGAGAAGAACACTGTTTCCCTAGAGGCGATGCGAAAAGGAAATATTGGACTCTGCGTAGCAACACAGATAGCGCGCTTTTCCGACCGAAACAATCCACTGCCCGGTTGGAATTCCCAACACCAAGCTTGGGCACAAACCCAGGGACAGCTTGCCTGGTACCGTGCCATGGAAAAGGCCGGTGAAATGGTTCAAGTTGCGAATCTTCAGCATTTGAATGCCCATTTGGAATTATGGCAAAATAAAGAAGGTCACAAACCCATTGGTTATATACTTAGTTTGGAAGGCGCTGATTCCATTGTGGACATGGGTTATCTAGAGCAAGCCTATGCATCCGGGCTTAGAGCCATTGGACCTGCACATTATGGCCCTGGGGTGTATGCCCATGGAACGGATTCTGTAGGAGGTATTGGTAGCAAGGGAAAGGAACTCCTGAAAAAAATTGAGGAGTTGAATCTTATTCTTGATGCCACCCATTTATGCGATGAAAGTTTTTGGGAAACCATGCAATGCTACAATGGACCGGTATGGGCCAGTCACAGTAATTGTAGAGCATTGGTAAACCACAATCGGCAATTTTCCGATAATCAAATTAAGGAATTGATACAACGCAAGGCAGTTATCGGGATGCCGTTGGACGCCTGGATGATGGTTCCTAATTGGGTGCGCGGTAAGTCAAACCCTAAAACTATGGGGGTAACCCTTGAACATATGATTGACAACATAGATCATATCTGCCAGCTGGCGGGCAATGCGAACCATGTAGGTATTGGTACAGATCTGGATGGTGCCTTTGGCAAGGAACAATCCCCTTCAGACTTGGACACCATAGCTGATTTGCAGCAGGTTCCAGAGCTATTGTCTAATAGAGGATACAATACCGAGGCCATTGAAAATATTATGAGCCAAAACTTTATAAACTTTTTACAGCGGGTCTGGAGGTGATGTTAAAAAATTCCGCATGTTGATACCCAACAGTATATTTTTATATATTAGCTAAGACCAACTAAACCCAAAATGTCTACCAAAGCCGAACGAACCACAGCTTACATCATAGAGACAGTTGCGCCCATATTTAACAAGTTTGGTTATGTGGGAACCAGCATGAGTGATCTTACCGAAGCAACTGGACTTACCAAGGGAGCCATTTACGGAAACTTTGAGAACAAGGAATCCCTTGCTATGTCTGCCTTTGAGTATAATCGCAACCATTTATTGGCAATCATAGATGATAAATTGGCCGTCGAAGGAAGTTCCATGGATAAAATCCATTCGCTGTTGCGGTTTTATAGGCAATATGATGTGTACACCTTGCCCATGGGAGGATGTCCTATAGTAAATGTTGGAGTAGATGCGCAACACAACAACCACTTGTTGTCGGCTGCCGTTAAGGAAACCATTAAAGAAATTGAAGGCAAGATTGCGTTGGTTTTGGAAAATGGCATTAACCATGGGGAAATCCACCTACCCGTCCCCCCACTTCAATTTGCCAAACAATTGTTCACCATGCTTCAAGGTGCAATTACCATGTCAACTATGACCAGGGATCGTAAGTACTTGGTGAATACTATTGCGTATTTGGAACAGTTGGTGCAGCGGGAAATCAAAAAATAAAGAACCTGTTCCTTATTTTGCCCGCACTCTAAAAATCCAGGTCTTGTCCGGATACTTTCCATCCAACTTACTGTCTCGTGCCCTACGGGCCTCATTCATAGTATTGTAACGACCTAAATACACGTACCTATATTTATTCAAAGCCCTAAAGAATGATTTAGGATTCAATCCATCCTTGGTTAGTTTGGTCATAAAGGCGTCATGGTATTTCTTGGTTCCAAAAACATTGGCAATTAGATAAAATCCGGGTTCAAGACCATCAGCACTGGTGACCTCTTCATATTTTTCGTTGCCTTGAAGTTCTACCTTTTCATTTTGAACTTTGGCTATACTATCCTTCCGTCTTTGTTCTGCCAATAATCTGGCAGTATCCAGTGCGGCAGCAGCAATGGAATCCTGTTTTTTCTTCGCTTCCACGGCCGTGCGTTCCTGTTCTTTGCGTTTTAGTTCAGCTGCCAATCTATTTTCCTCCTCCAATTGTCTTCTTTCTTCATCTTTAAGTTTTCTGTTTTCTTCCTCTTGTTTCCTATTTTCTTCTTCCTGCCTTTTGTTTTCCGCTTCCTGTTTTTGGTTCTCTAATTCTTGTTTTCTGACTTCCTCCTCCTGCATGCGTAGGCGGGCAAGTTCATCATCATTTTCCCAATCAAAGTCAACTACTTTTTTCCGATTATCTGATGCTGCTCCGTGATATGAGAGAATGAGTTCAAATGTGGATTTCTCGTCCCTTAAAGTATTGTCTGTTCCTTTTTCTATGAGGCCACCAATAGAAAATTGATTTGCAAAGGTTACTCCTACTCCTCCAGAGATGCCATAAAAACTATTATATCCACCTTGAACCCAAAAGCTTGAAGTGGAGAGTAATCCATTGATCCCAAACTGAGTGTCTCCATCCGGAACTGACTTTAAATATAGTAACGGTCGCACGAAGCTTTGACCCAGTCCGTTGAACAAAGAAACGGGAAAATCGTTGCTGATGGTACCTACAACAGCAGTTCCTCCATCTCCCCTACCTGAGGCGCTCTCAGAAAAATTTACGTCAATGGCATTTTCTATGGACAAACCCAAATTAAACTGGTTTACCTGCAAACGAACTGCCGGTGAAAAAGTCAGAATAAAGTCATTGGTAGTTTCCAACTCAGGCAATTCAATATCTGGATTGGGAATAAAGCGATCGTCCGCGAGTTTTTCCCTAAAACCAAACATATTGGCTCCCACAACTATTCGAATGTTGTTTTCCAAAGGGAAAGCATGCACATAGTTCAGGTTCAAACCTGTATTCAAAAAAGTCCCCGTGTTGTGTTGCAAAAATCCAACCCCAGCTGCTGCATTGGAGTTTATGAGTTGGGTGTAATTCGTAAAAATAGTGGTAGGGTCCCCGTCAACTGTCTGCCATTGCCACCGTGTCCAAATGGACATGGCATTGGGCCTGTTCCAATCCAAGGCAAAGGTGGGGTTCAAGAGGCTGGCGTTAAATTGACTCAGGTTGTGCTGCCGAAAATCAGCAGGCAAGGTGCGTTCCTGCGATCTAAGAATCGACACAGGAAGCAGCAGTAATAGCCATGCCAAATGTTTGAGCATACGATAAACTGAAATTTAAACGTTACTTTTAAACACAACAAGTGTAAAATTCAGGGAAACTTAGATCAGTATTTATGCGAATGACCAAGCTTATTATCGCCATTGCATTTTGTTCTATTGCAGCTGTTGCATGCAACGAGACAACTAAAGATATGGAAATTACAGAAGATCCCGTTATTTCCACATTTTATTTTATACGGCATGCGGAAAAGGACAGAACCGACCCCGAAAATAGAGATCCTGAATTGAATCAGGATGGTTTAAACAGGGCCATTAAATGGGCCGAGGTGTTTGATCCTATTGATTTGGATGCCGTATACTCCACAAATTATGAACGAACATCCATGACAGCGGCGCCAACCTCTGTAAAGAAAGATATTCCCATCAAGTACTACGATCCGGCTTCATTGGATATCGAGGCGTTTAAAAATTCCAACGAAAGATTGAATGTGCTAGTTGTGGGACACAGCAACACCACCCCTGATTTTGTCAATAAAATGTTGGGGGTTGATAAATATCAACCTATGGATGACTCGGATAACAGCAGTCTTTTTGTTATTCGCATCATTAATGGGGAAGCCACAGATATCCGTTTGCAGATTGACTAGTCAGGGAGTAACTTCAATGTCAACAAGTTCAATTTTGGACAGAAGCTCCAAACCGTCTTTTTCAAACATTTTGCCAATTTCCAACAGGGACGTTCCTTTGGTTTTGGGTTTGAGGTTATTATAATCCACAAAGCGAATTCCTTCCACGAATCTTTCATTGTACGCTTCCCTAAAACGTTGTCCTCCTCCATCGGTGTGATAGTCATAGGCCAAATAATCCACCTTAAAAGTTTCGGTGTTAAACCAATAGATATAGGTGTCATCAAAGTCCTTACCTCCCCCTTCTTGATCAAAGGTTACTTTTAGCTTAAAATAAGGCACCCCCTTGATGGCTTCAGTTCCCAGTAGCTCTTTGTGCACCGCCTTGTCGTTCAAACCATAGGGCAATCGTGCAAAATAATGTACGGAGTTTACGGAATTTGCGTATTTGAAAGCCAGAGTATCGGGTAAGGATACTAGGGAATCATTGAAATAGCGTTTCAAATCCGAATTGGTCTTGACATCCTTGATTGTTACAGAATCCAAGAAGGTGATACGTTCCAACAGCTTCTTACCATTATCAATCTGCGAACTGTATTTTCTACCCCTGAACTTAAATGATGTCCTTTGGGTTTTATACAGTTGTCCCCCACTGATTTCAATGGACTTGTCTACAATTTCTTGGGCTGTTAATTGGGTTTTGGCTTGTTGTTTACAGGACAAGGTGAATACCAAAATCAATCCAAAAAAAACAGGTTTCATAAACATCGGTTTCATAGATAATCGTAAAATTCAATACAACATTACAAAGAGTTTCTATTTTTGTCCCAATGCAGAAAAACATTAACATAAAAAACAAGCGCGCCAGATTTGATTACGAAATTTTGGACACCTACATGGCTGGGATAGTTTTGGGAGGGACCGAGATCAAATCCATCAGATTGGGCAAAGCCTCGCTGTCCCAAAGCTTTTGCGAGTTCAATGAGCGTGGGGAGCTTTTTGTGATCAATATGCAAGTGGATGAGTACAGCCATGGGGGTTACTACAATCACAAACCCAAAGCGGAGCGTAAACTTTTGCTCAACAAAAGAGAACTAAAAAAACTACGTAGGGAGGTAGCCACTTCTGGACTTACCATAATTCCAATCAACCTATTTATAAATGAAAAGGGGTTAGCCAAAGTAAACATTGGTCTGGCAAAGGGTAAAAAACAGTATGACAAAAGGGAAACCATGAAGGACAGGGATAACAAACGTGATCTATCCCGCATCAAAAAAAACTTTAACAGTTAAGGGGTCAGTTTTTGTTTTCCAGTAGCGGTACAAACCTAAAGGCCCCCAACTCCTGCTTTTCAAATTCTTTTTCAGATTTTCGGGTGAACAAGGTCATGGTCTGACTGTCTACACCCACAGGAATCACTAACTTCCCGCCTACTTTCAATTGGGACATTAGGGCCTTGGGGACTTTTGGAGCACCAGCTGTTACGATGATACCATCAAATGGCGCGTCTTCCGGCAAGCCCTTGTAGCCATCCCCAAAAACAACTTTTTTGGGTCGATAATTCATTTTGGCAAAGAACAATTTTGTCTTTTTAAACAGTTCTTGCTGCCGCTCAATGGTGTAAACTTTGGCCTTTAGGTGCAACAAAACTGCCGTTTGATATCCGCTTCCCGTCCCGATTTCTAAAATCCTGTCATTAGGTTTAATCTGAAGAAGCTCAGTCTGGAAGGCAACAGTATAGGGTTGGGAAATGGTTTGTTCCGCTCCTATAGGGAAAGCTTTGTCCTGATAGGCATGATCCTCAAAACCACTATCCAAAAAAAGATGTCTGGGAATGGTTTTGATGGCCTCCAAAACTTTTTTATCGGCTATTCCTTTGGCTACCAATATCTCTGTTAATTGGTTGCGCATTCCCTTATGTTTATGAGTATCTTTCATGCTGTTGGTCTGGCCAACGAATTTAAAAAGTTCCTTGCAAAATTAATAGTGGGTTGCACACTAATTTTCATGGAAGAGTGGTGGCATATCCTTATTTTTGACAAAAACAATGGGTATGCTAAAAGTAGGTGTCCTCGGTGCCGGACATTTGGGTAAAATCCACCTAAGGCTCTTAAACGAATCGGATAAATACGAACTTGTTGGTTTTTATGATCCCGATGAAATCAATGCTAAAAAAGTAGCGGCCGAATTTGGTTACTCCTATATTGAAAATATCAATGAATTAATTGATTTAGTAGATGTTGTTGATATAGTTACCCCTACCCTTTCCCATTTTGATTGTGCCAAAAAAGCTATTGAAAAAGGACGGCATATCTTTATTGAAAAACCGATTACCAACACCTTGGATGAAGCAGAACAACTGCTCGAACTAGTTAATCAACATAGCGTAAAGGGACAGGTGGGGCATGTGGAACGATTCAATCCCGCTTTTTTAGCTGTTAAGGATAAGATTGACACGCCCATGTTCATAGAGACACACCGTTTGGCAGAATTCAACCCCAGGGGAACTGATGTTCCTGTGGTTTTGGATCTTATGATTCATGATATTGATGCCATTTTAAGTGTGGTCAATTCTGAGGTGAAACAAATCAACGCCAGCGGGGTTTCCGTAATCAGTAAATCTCCTGACATTGCCAATGCCCGTATTGAATTTGAAAACGGTTGCGTGGCCAACCTTACCTCAAGCAGGATTTCTTTGAAGAATATGAGAAAGTCAAGGTTTTTCCAACGAGATGCCTACATTTCGGTGGATTTCTTGGAGAAGAAGGTGGAAGTGGTCAAGATGAAAGATGCCCCTAAACAGCCAGGGGATTTTGATATGATCTTACAAAACGCCGAGGGAGAAAAGAAGCAAATTTATTTTGAGAACCCTGACATTCAAGCCAACAATGCCATTTTAGACGAGCTGGAAACCTTTGCAGATGCCATCAACACGGACACAGAACCCATCGTGACCTTGGAACAAGGAACCAATGCCCTTCGTGTGGCCTTACAGATTATTGAATCCTTCGAAAATTGATTCGCTTAAGCTAAAAGCAAACTATCTTATGAAAACTATTGCTGTAATTGGAGCTGGAACCATGGGAAATGGAATCGCCCACGTTTTTGCCCAAAACGGATTTCAAGTCAACCTTATTGATATTGCCCAAACATCCTTGGACATAGGTTTGGCAAACATTGCCAAAAACTTGGATCGCATGATTGTCAAAGAGAAAATCTCTGCTGTGGACAAGGAAAATACCCTGGATAATATTACAACCTTTACAGTGTTGAAGGAAGGTGTGGCCCAAGTAGATTTGGTGGTTGAAGCGGCTACAGAAAATCTGGACATAAAACTGGGCATTTTTAAGGAACTGGATGAAATCTGCGATGCAAAAACCTTGTTGGCCACCAACACCTCCTCCATTTCCATAACCCAGATTGCTGCAGCAACCAACAGACCTGAAAAAGTAATTGGGATGCATTTCATGAATCCTGTACCCATTATGAAATTGGTGGAAATCATCCGTGGTTATAGTACTTCAGATGACGTAACCCAAAGCATTATGGATCTCTCTGTGAAATTGGGCAAAACGCCCACTGAGGTCAACGATTATCCTGGTTTTGTGGCCAACCGTATTTTGATGCCCATGATCAATGAGGCTATTGAAACGCTTTACAATGCAGTGGCAGGCGTTCAGGAAATAGACACCGTTATGAAATTGGGTATGGCCCACCCCATGGGACCGTTGCAACTGGCGGACTTTATTGGACTTGACGTGTGTCTTTCCATTTTGAAGGTCATGTACAATGGGTTCAAAAACCCGAAATATGCCCCATGCCCCCTTCTAGTCAACATGGTCATGGCCGGTAAGCTTGGTGTAAAATCCGGGGAAGGATTCTATGATTACTCCGAATCCAGAAAGGCGGAAAAAGTAGCGAATCAATTTAGCTAGGGCATGGCTATCATTAAACCTTTTAAAGCCATTCGTCCTGCTGAGGATAAAGCTTCATTTGTGGCTACCAGGTCCTATGAGGAATATTCAAAAGATGAGCTTAAATCGGTTTTAAAGTACAATCCCTTTTCTTTTTTGCATATTCTCAATCCCGGGTTTAAGTTTCATAAAAATATTTCAGGGAAAGAACGGTTCAGGTTGGTTCACAATCGGTATTTGGAATTTTTGGAAGACAACGTTTTCCTAAAGGATAATGAACCTTGTTTTTATCTCTATCAAATATCCAAAGGCCGTTTCAAAACTTTGGGATTCTTTTGTGCCTGTAGCGTGGTGGATTATGAAAACGATGTTATACGCAAACACGAGGATACCATTCAGCGTAGGGAAAAATTGTTTGCCGATTATTTGGATACCGTAGGATTCAATGCAGAACCTGTTTTGATGACCTATGCTGATAATTCCACAATCAGCGCACTTCTGGGCACAGAAGCTTCCAAAAGTCCTGTTTATAATTTTACCACTACGGACAAGTATAATCATCAGCTGTGGAAAATTGGGGATTCTTCCACTATAAAGCAACTTCAAAAAGCCTTTGAAGAGATGGATGCGCTTTACATTGCGGATGGACATCACAGAAGCGCCTCCTCCCATCTTCTCGCGGAAAAGAAGAAAACTAAGAATGACGAGCATACTGGACATGAGGCCTACAACTATTTTATGGCTTATCTCATTCCGGAAACAGCAATCAAGATTTACGAGTTCAATAGAATGGTAAAGGACTTAAATGGTCTTTCCAAAGAGGAATTTTTAATAGCGTTGGATGAACTTTTTAGAATAGAGAAAAAAGACGATGGGCTTTATAAACCTACTCAAAAACATCACTTCAGTATGTATTTGGATGGGGAATTTTTTTCGCTCTATTTGCGCAAAAAGGTCTATAAAATCACTGATGCCCTTAGCGAACTGGATACCCAAATCCTATATAAGACCATTTTGGAACCTATCCTGGGCATTCATGATTTAAGGAATGATAAACGTATTTCTTATGGGTATGGCAAACACAATGTCATTCAAATGAAAGACGCCATAGACAGTGGAAATTTTGCGGTAGGCTTTAGTTTGGTCCCCACTAGCATGGATGAAATCAAGGCCATTGCCGATGCAGGCTTGGTAATGCCGCCCAAGAGTACTTATATTGAGCCCAAACTCCGTAGTGGGTTGGCTATTTACGAATTTTAGCAGCATGTCTATTAAAGAGACCCTTACAAACATCAATGATTCCTTACCAAAGGAGGTTACTTTAGTAGCCGTTTCCAAAACCAAACCTATTGAAACTATAATGGAAGCCTACGAGGCTGGCCAACGGGTTTTTGGGGAAAACAAAATCCAGGAAATGGCCCAAAAGTGGGAGCAGCTTCCCAAGGATATTGAATGGCATATGATTGGGCATGTGCAGCGAAATAAGGTGAAGTATATGGCTGAGTTTGTGAGTTTGATCCATGGGGTGGATAGTTTACGGCTCCTTGTGGAGATTGATAAACAAGCTAAAAAGCACAAGAGAGTAATCCCTTGTCTTTTACAGATGCATATTGCCGAAGAGTCTACCAAATTTGGTTTGGATGAACAAGAGCTGCATGAAATGATATCTTCAGAAACCTTTGCCCAGTTGGAGCATGTTCAAATCAAGGGTTTAATGGGCATGGCTACCTTAACTGAAGACCAAAATCAGATACGAAAGGAATTTGCCCATTTAAAATTCATATTTGATAAAGTGCAAGACCAATTATCAAACATTTCTGTACTCTCCATGGGTATGAGCGGGGATTATTCCATAGCCATAAAGGAAGGTAGTACCATGGTGCGCATAGGAAGTAGTATCTTTGGAGCACGGAATTATAACTAATCCCTTTTTCCAACCATATTCATGTACGCCGTACTCGATATAGAAAGCACCGGAGGTAAATACAACGAAGAGGGAATCATGGAAATTGCCATCCACAAATATGATGGAAATCAGGTGGTGGATACATTCATGAGTCTTGTCAATCCGGAGCGGGAAATCCAACCTTTTGTTACCAAACTTACTGGCATCAACAACAAGATGCTGCGTACCGCTCCAAAATTCCATGAGGTAGCCAAACGCATAGTGGAAATCACGGAAGGAGCGATTCTGGTAGCGCACAATGCCCAGTTTGATTATAGAATCCTTCGTACGGAATTCAGAAGATTGGGATATGACTTTCAGCGAAAGACCCTTTGCACGGTTGACCTCTCCAAAAAACTGTTGCCCGACGCAGAATCCCACAGTTTGGGCAAATTGGTAAGATCTCTTGGGATTCCCATGAGTGATAGGCACAGGGCCAATGGTGATGCCATAGCTACCCTAAAACTGTTTAAGATGTTGCTCGATAAGGATTCAAGCAAGTCCATTGTCAAAGAGGTGGTGAGAAAAGAAACAGAAGGAGAGCTTTCGCCAACCCAGCTGGATATTGTATCCGATCTACCATCGGAAACTGGTGTGTACTATATGCACGACAAAGAGGGGGAAATCATTTTTCTAGGAAAGACCAAGAATGCCAAGAAAAGAGTCAACCAGCACTTTACCAATGTAGGGCAACTGGCCCGTAAACTTCAGAAAGAAACCAAAAAAGTCTCCTTTGAACGAACTGGTAGTGAACTGGTGGCCATTCTCAAGGAGTATCAAGAACTGCAAAATAACAATCCGAGGCATAACAGCATTGCTAAAAAGAAATTGTTTTCCCATGTCATTAATTTCCATCAGAATGGAACCCCGCATATTGAAGTTGAAATTGTAAAAAATAAATTTCGGAGAAAGCAGAACCTTGGATTTAGCGGAGCGGTTTCGGCCAAAAATTTTCTAAAAAAAATTAGCGAGGAGTTCGAGCTTTGCCCCTCTTCTTTGGGATTGGATGTTGAATGCAAACATATCCAAAATGGATGCGCCCAAGGGTGCACCGATATCGAAAATGCTCCGGTTTACAACCAAAAAGCCAGTTCAGCATTCCAAAAATACAGCTTGTTGGGCAAAAGCATAGCCGTTTTGGACAAAGGCCGGGAAGTGGGAGAACGTAGTTTTATCTTGATTAAGGATGGCATTTTAAAAGGTTTTGGATATGTGGAGCTTAACCATCAAATAAATAATATTCATATCTTAGAATCCATTATAACCCCTATGACCAGCGACGAGAATACTACGTTTATTGTAGAATCGTACCTAAGAAAAAACAGTAGGCTCAAGGTTTTGGAGTTAACCTCTACCGCTTGAAAGCACATAAAATACATTCGGGTTGGAAGAACACGCTTCATGAGATAATTTATGAAGCCGATACCCCCTTGGGTAAACTATTTGACTTGGTCCTGATCATTTTAATTGTGCTCAGTGTTGTTTTGGTAATGCTGGAAAGTGTCAAGGAGATAGATGTGCACTATCACAAAGTGCTACTTACCCTGGAATGGGTCATTACCATTTTCTTTACGCTGGAGTACATTGCCCGTCTCATCAGTATAAAAAAGCCATGGAAGTACGTTTTCAGCTTTTACGGAATTATCGATTTTGTCTCCACCATTCCACTATATCTCTCCTATATCTTGGCTGGATCCCAAGTGCTATTGGCTGTAAGGGCCTTTAGGTTATTGCGGATTTTCAGGATTCTGAAGTTGGTGAAGTTTATGGGCGAGGCGTCCCAGTTAAAAGCAGCACTGAAAGCAAGCAGGGCCAAAATTGCCGTTTTTATTTATGTGGTCCTTATTCTTTCTGTAATTATGGGAACCATAATGTACCTAATAGAAAGTGACGAAGCCGGATTTACCAGTATTCCCAGAAGTATTTACTGGACCATAGTGACCTTGACTACCGTGGGTTATGGCGACATTGCCCCTCAAACCAACCTGGGACAGTTTTTGGCCACCGTAATCATGATTTTGGGTTATGGGATCATTGCGGTACCTACTGGGATTGTTACCGTTGAATTCTCCAGACATAAAAAGGGGCAAACGGCCGCCAGTGTGGTACACACCAATACCCAAGCCTGCCCTAGCTGTGCAGCTGAAGGGCATCGGGACGATGCCACCAACTGTTATAACTGTGGCGATTTATTATGAATTCCAAGACCTTGATTGCCGTGGTGGGGCCTACTGCCATTGGAAAGACTGCCCTTAGCATACAAATTGCCCAATATTTTGACACCGAAATCCTTTCAGCGGATTCACGTCAGTTTTTCAAGGAAATGCGAATCGGTACCGCAGTACCTTCCAAAGACGAACTCAATACCGTCCCCCATCATTTTATTCAGCATAAAAGTATTGAGGAACCATATTCTGTGGGTGATTTTGAAGGTGATGCACTAACAAAACTGGAAGAACTTTTTCAATCCAAGGATGTCGCAGTACTGGTGGGCGGAAGCGGACTTTATGTGGATGCAGTTGTTCAAGGTTTGGATGAATTTCCCAAAGTTGACCCTTCAATTCGAGACCTCTTAAATAAAAAATTGGAAACAGAAGGATTGGATGCCTTGCAATCCGAACTCAAGTCCAAAGATGCTAGATATTATCAAATGGTGGATTTAGAGAATCCACATCGTTTAATCCGTGCGTTGGAAGTTTGCATCGTTTCCGGTAAACCCTACTCCTCCTTTCTTAAACAGAAGAAAGATACCAGGCCTTTTCAAACATTGTATGTAGGAATACAGGCAGACCGTGAGCTCATTTACGATCGCATCAATGAGCGTGTTGACCTTATGATGGATCAGGGATTATTGGAAGAAGCAAAAAATCTGTACCCCCATAAGCAGCTAAATGCGCTTCAAACTGTTGGGTACAGGGAACTTTTTGAGTATTTTGATGGTCAGCTTGAGTTGGATTTTGCCATTTCTGAAATCAAAAAAAATACGCGGAGATTTGCAAAAAGACAGCTTACCTGGTTACGTAAAAATGAAAACATCCTATGGGTGGATTTTGATACGGATTTCAAAGAAGTCTCAAAGAAAATCAACATTGAATTAAATAAAACACGCAGTGAGTAAGATAACGGTATTAATCGTCATGGGAGTATCCGGAACGGGCAAGTCAACCATTGGCACTATGCTTTCTGAACAATTGGGAATCCCGTTTTTTGACGGCGACGACTACCATCCAGAAGCCAACGTTAAAAAAATGTCGGCTGGTCGGCCTTTGAATGACCACGACCGACAAGGCTGGTTGCTACGATTAAACGAATTGGCCAAAGAATATCAAAGCACTGGAGCGGTTATCGCATGTTCTGCCTTAAAACAAAGTTATAGGGATTTGCTGAGGCAAGGAATGAACGAAAAACTGGCATTTGTATTTTTGGAAGGCTCTTTTGAATTAATAAAATCTAGGTTGGAGAGCCGTAAAGGGCATTTTATGACCTCCACCCTGCTCCAATCCCAATTTGATACCTTGGAGCCTCCCGAGGATGCCATCACGGTATCCATTGCCTTACAGCCCACCGAAATTACTGAACAGGTTATTAAACAGCTTGAATAACGCAAGTTCGTTGTAAGAAATGATTATTCTGATATACAATCTCTGTATTTGTGGGAATCTGTCACTTCGAGCGCCGTGTCTGCCGACAGGCAGGCAGTCGAGAAGTCATTGAACCTTAGTTTTTCAAATAGGTCTCGACTGCTCTCGACCCGACACAAATCGCATTTATCTGTTGGTCAATTCAATAATCGCAATTTTACTCGAACTATAATTAAATAGATTTTTTGGCATAAAAAAACCACCCAATTGGGTGGTTGATTACATAAGGTGTGTTTTCTATTGATTTTCGGCTTTGACCACCAATCTAAATCCTTCCCCGTGGATATTCAGGATTTCTACCACATCATCGCGCTTCAAATATTTCCTCAGTTTGGCAATATATACGTCCATACTACGGGAAGTAAAGTAATTATCGTCCCTCCAGATTTTGGTCAGGGCCAATTCTCTTGGCATTAGGTCATTTTCATGCAACGCAAGCAAACGCAATAATTCGTTTTCCTTAGGTGACAGTTTAATAGGTTCTTCTTCCAAATAGGTGAGGAAACGAAGCTTTGAATTCAAATGGAAATTACCAATTTGAAATTCAAATTGTTTGCTGTCTGCCAATGTACTGGAAGCCTTTCTCTGAAGTATTGCTTTAAGTTTCATCAATAGCACTTCAGAATCAAATGGTTTATTCAGATAATCATCAGCTCCAGCCTTATATCCTTTTAGCACATCTTCTTTCATGGTCTTTGCCGTGAGGAAAATGATTGGAACGTTTTCATTCTTTTCGCGTATTTCGCGAGCTAGGGTAAATCCATCCTTATAAGGCATCATGACATCCAAAATACACACGTCATAATTGTCCTTTTTGAACTTTTCAAACCCTTCCATTCCATTTTTGGCCAATACAACATCAAAGTCGTTCATGGACAAATAATCCTTGAGCACGATCCCAAAATTGGGGTCGTCCTCCACTAAAAGAATTTTCTTTTTCTCTATCTCCATATTTTTTAAATTAAGGGGAGTTTTATATAGAAAGTACTTCCTTTTCCTTTTTCACTTTCTGCATAAACCTCTCCCTGATGATCTTCTATTATTCGTTTAACATAGGCCAAACCTAAGCCGTGACCTTTTACGTTGTGTATGTCGCCGGTATGTTCCCGGTAAAACTTCTCAAACACTTTTTTGAGGACCGCTTTGCTCATTCCTGCACCTTGATCCTGTATTTTGATTATGATGTTGTTCTTTGCCAGTTCTGTATATACATCAATTTTGGGGGATTCTGGTGAATATTTAACGGCATTATCCAACATGTTGACAATAACATTGGTGAAATGCGTATCGTTTGCCAGAATTTCCGATCGTTCCGCATCCAAATGTGCATGCACATATCCGCCTCTATCTGCAACAATCAATTCAATATGGGTGATGGCATCCTCCACAATCTCATGAACGTCCGCCCGATCCTTACTGATGTCCAACTGATTTTTCTCCAATTTGGATATCCGAAGTACATTTTCAACCTGAGCGTGCATCCTTTTGTTCTCGTCCTTAATCATCCCCAAGTACCTTAACACCTTGTCCTTGTCCTCAATGGATTTTGGATTTCGAATGGCTTCTACCGCCAAATTAATGGTTGCTATTGGAGTTTTGAACTCATGGGTCATGTTATTGATGAAATCCGTTTTGATCTCCGAAATCTGCTTCTGCTTTATCAATTGATAAATGGCACTTGAATAGGCTACCATGATCACCAAGGTGAAAATCAACGATAAGAGTGCCATGCCCATAATGGACTGAAACAAAAACTTATTCATGGACGGAAATGTGAGCAGCAATGAAAAACTGGTCTGCCCTTCACTATCCTTAAAAATCCGCGCCTTATACATTTTCGATTCCGAAAACTTGAACTTTTTGGACCTTACCTTGGTGGGATAACCCTGACTATACACCCCGTATTCATAATCGATGTCGATGTTTCTATCACCCAATTCCTGGCCCAACAGCAGTTCCAGCTCTTGGGTACTTACCCGTTTATGAATAGGCTGACTTTTGGCGTATTCCATAAAAACATCCTCCATCGCCAATTTTTCAATACTGGAAAGTCCGCCAATTTTTTCAGCGCGTTGAATAGGTGTTAGACTATAACTTTTCCCATCCAAACCATATTCCTCCCTAAAAACGGCCTTAGTCCGTTTACTGGTAAAATTGGTAATGGTTGTGGAATCCACATCCCCTTGTAAATTGTTATCAAAGAACGTTGATGATATGTTGTAATCCTCTTCCAAAATTCCATGGGAGTAGAAGAGAATCTCATCCGAATTTAAATCTCTATCAACAAACAAAAAATTTCTGAACTGCGTAGTCTTTGGCTGCCCAACACTATCTACCAAGGAAGCCAAACGATCCGAATAATCCTTCATCTCCCTTTTCTCCACCCTACTCGCTACTCTATCCAGTATATCGGTGACCGTTCTTGAGAATTGCTCCTCCTTGTCATTTATCGAAGTTCTTATCCAATACACTTGAACAAAAATTATCCCGATAAGGGACAAGCTCATAAGAATGACGAGAAGAACAAATAACTTCTTGTTCATTGGGGTAAAATTAGAAATTTAACATTTAGGCCTTTTATCGTTTAACCTAACCTTAACAAAAATGTTAAAATGATGCTTCAATTTGCTTGATTAGCAAGTGTTTCATGAAGTTTTATCACTTGTCGGCGCGTATTTTCCAAATCCAAATTATCGATTATGAAGTGTGATAAATCTTTCTTTTTATCATCTTCCAGTTGATTGCGCATGCGTTCCAAAACCTGTTCTTTTATCGCTTGGTCCCTTCGCATTACACGCTCCAATCTAATTTCATACGGCGCTGACACCAAAATGATGTGATCGTATTGATCCTGCATCCCATTTTCAAAAATCAAAGCGGTCTCCTGAATCACATATGGGCCTTCCTGTTTTGTAACCCAATGGGCAAAATGCTCCCGTACTGCCGGATGCACTATCCTATTAAGAGCCTTCAACAGTACTGGCTCGGCAAATACTTTGGAAGCCACAAAAGTTCTGTTCAGATTCCCATCTTCATAGGATGCCTCTCCCAGCAATTCCACGATAGCCTCTTTTACTTGGGCAGAACTGGTCATCAGATTTCTGGCTTCCACATCTGAGTCATATACGGAAATTCCTAGTGCCCTAAACATTTCGGCCACTGTGCTTTTGCCGCTCCCGATACCCCCTGTTAGCCCTACAATCCTCATTGCTGTTCCAATACAAAATTAACCTTGTTGACCAAGAGCCTTAGATCATACACTTTTTCAGGGGTTTCCAGAATTTCCAAGAACAATTCGTTGCTATCGGAATTTCTAAGCTGCCGATAATCCGCAATGACCTTAATATCAGCAGCGGAAAGTGATTTTAATCGCTCCACGGTTGCCTTGCACAGTACAGAAACGGAGTTCGGAAACGTTTGGATTTGATACCCTTCCGGAAGATTGACCACCTTTACCGGCACCTCAAAAACTTCTTCGGAAAACTTCACGACTGCACCGGACACTTCCACCCTATTGGTAGAAAAAATACTGTTGACCAAATTTCTGGGAAATATCAAAAGCACTTCCTCTGAAAAATCAGAAGATACCTGTGCCATTTCCAATTTGGAAGTAAAAATATGCCTTATGGTATCGATTTCCTTTTTTGGCCCTTTGACAGTAACCGTTGCTGGTTTAATGACAGGCGCCCCATCCAAAATAAAGTTTTGTGCGAACTGTACGTCCAGTTGGGCCACTACAGGAACCTCCTTAGAGTTTACCTGATATAAGTCCACCGTTAGCTGTCTTCTATCCAAATCCAAAAGTGAAATATTCTGGGACAACTGCTGCTCAATTTGTTTTTTAAGGGCATCTTCCGAAAGCATATATCTTCCGTTCCGATATTGAACGTCTCCTAAATTTACATTGACCCTTTTGTTCCAAAACTTATAGTAAAGGAACTGAAATCCACTGGTCCGGAGTTTGGCTTCCATGGTATTAACGGCATTGTTCCCCAGCAGCAAGGTGTCAGGCAAATTCCTATAATTCAAATCAAAATTGACCCTGGATTCATAGGATTCGGATAGGTTGCTTAAAAACCAAGCAAGGAAGGAACACAGTAAAAAGATGAAAAACACTTTTACTTTTCTTCTATTTAGGCCTTGCAAGAATTTTTTGACCACTATGATTTTCTTTTGAAGAACAATTTAGGAAACAGCTCCTCTGGTTCCTTCTTACTAAAATTAAGCAAGATTGTGGATCTAAGGAAACCCAACCCATATCCTGTGAATTGGGTTAGTACCGCAAAAATGGCATAAAATGCAACCAAAAGATTCTTGTTTTGGACTGCAGCACCCACAAACAATAGAGCAAAATAAATACCGTACAACAGTAAGGGCAGGTAAATTTTGACAAAGATCAAAGCAATCGAGGTCATCAGTCCCAACATAAAAAAACTTGGGAACCAATAGGTCAGTTTGGCGGTACCAGGATGCCATTGGTTTAAAATGGGCCTTACACTTCCAAATTTATTTACTTGAATATAGAATTTGTTCCAGTCAATCCTTCGTTTATGGTAGACAAAGGCTTTCGGAAACAATCGGGAATCGAAATCGGCCTTCCAAATTCGAAAGGTCAGGTCTGGATCTTCCCCGGGATGAATCCTCCCAAACCCTCCCGCTTTTTCAAAAGCGGTTTTGGAAATACCCATATTAAAACTTCGTGGTTGGAATTTACCAACTGATTTCTTTCCTCCACGGATTCCACCTGTGGTAAAAATTGAGGTCATTACATAGTTGATGGCTTTCTGAACTGTTGTAAATGACTCGTGTGCCGCATCCGGACCTCCAAAGCAATGTACAAAATTGGCTTTGAGCTCTTTTTCAACCTCAACTAGGTATTGGGGAGGCAAAATACAATCAGAATCCAAAATGATAAAGTAATTTCCTTTAGCATTTTGCATTCCAAAATTTCGGGAATCCCCAGGGCCCGAATTGGGTTTGAAATAGTAGGAAATATTCAGATTATCATTAAATCCTTCCACAATATCATCGGACCTTTCCGAAGATCCGTCTTCTACAATAACCACCTCAAAGTCATCAGTGAATTCTTGCTCTTGCAAACTTTGAAGTAGTTCGTGCACCTCATCAGGTCTGTTGTAAACCGGGACTATTATGGAGAAATATAGGTTCATCCGTAAACACAAAAGCCATCCTGAACAAGGATGGCCTCCGCTACCTTATTTTAATATTATTCGCTGAACTCATCAATGACTTCTTGGCTCACCCCTGTATTGGAGAAACCACCATCATGGAACAGGTTCTGCATGGTCACTTTCCGGGTTAAATCCGAAAACAGACTGATGGTATAATCTGCGCAATCCGCTGCTGATGCGTTACCTAAAGGTGACATTTTCTCAGCATAGTTAATAAATCCTCCAAAGCCCTTAACCCCTTGCCCAGCAGTTGTTGGGGTTGGGGATTGGGATATGGTGTTGACCCTTACCTTCTTCTCTTTTCCGAAGAAATAACCAAAGCTTCTGGCCACAGATTCCAAATAGGCTTTGTTGTCGGCCATATCATTATAATCTGGGAATGTGCGCTGGGCCGCCATATAAGTCAAGGCTACAATACTTCCCCACTCGTTCATGGCATCCGCCTTAAACAAGGTCTGCATTACCTTATGAAACGAAAGTGCGGAAACGTCCCATCCTTTAGTCGTGAAATCGTATTTTTCATCGGTATAGGCACGTCCTTTACGTACATTGACAGACATACCTATGGAGTGCAGCACAAAGTCCAATTTACCGCCCAAAATTTCCATGGATTGGCTTACTAAATTCTGCAAATCCTCCTCGCTTGTAGCATCTGCTGGAATAATTTCCGAATTGGTCTTTGCAGCAAGTTCTTTGATTTGTCCCATTCGCATGGCGATGGGTGCATTGGTCAGCACAAAGGTTCCGCCTTCCTCGTGAACACGCTCTGCAGTTTTCCAAGCTATGGAGTTTTCATCCAAGGCTCCAAAAATGATTCCTCGCTTACCTTTTAAAAGATTGTACGCCATTCTTATTCTATTGTTTGGTTTAGCGGCAAAGATATTTATTCTAATTGATTTTTATCCGCTCTTCTCGAAGTTCCCCCAACTGCGGGCATAAGCTATTGCAATAATTGTTTGGCATGTGCCAAAGCGGAATCGGAAATCGCTTTTCCTCCCAACATTTCTGCCAGCTCCTTTACCCGTTCTTCCTCGTTCAATCTTTTCATTCGGGTACTGGTACCAGACGCACTCTCCTCTTTGAAAACCTTAAATTGATGGCTCCCCTTGGATGCCACCTGGGGCAAGTGGGTAATGGAAAAGACTTGCATGGTTTGGCTCATCTGTTTCATAATCTCTCCCATTCGATTGGATATTTCTCCCGAAACGCCGGTATCTATCTCATCGAACATCATGGTAGGCAATTGTTCAAATTGCGCCAGTAGGGACTTTATCGTGAGCATGATTCTGGACAATTCACCTCCGGATGCCACTTTCTTCAACTCTCCATATTCCGAACCCTTGTTGGCGGAGAACAGGAATATGAGGTCATCTTTTCCATTGGATTTAAAGGAATCCGAAGGATGTACCTCTATTTTGAAAGTAGCCGAGGGCATTCCCAATGCATACAAGTTTTCCTGAAGCGTATGTTTTAGCTTGGGGATGGCCTTATTTCTGGCCTCCGTGATTTTTGCCGCCCAAGTGTCCGCTTTCTTTGCTACCAGCTGCAGCTCTTGTTCTTTTTCCAAGATATTGGACTCGATATTTTCTACGGCATCTACCTTTGTGCTTAAATCCTCCTTAATGGCAAGAAGTTCTGCAACAGAATTTACCTGATGTTTTTTTTGAAGATCATAAAGTAATTGAAGCTGTCCATTAATGGACTCTAAGCGCTCGGGGTTGGCCTCTACCCCGTCCTTTAATACTTCCAATTCTCCTGCCACATCGTCCATTTCAATAAATATGGATTGCACCCGTTCGTTTAGCTTGGCATAGGTATCCCCAAAATCCGCTAAATGTTGAAAGCTTCGTTTTAAATCGGCCAATCTCCCTAATAAGCCCAATTGCTCGTCATTCAGCAGTTGATGTCCTTGTGACAATTGCTCCATGATTTGCTCCACATTGTTCAACTGCTCATATTCCACCTCCAGCGCTTCTTGCATTCCTTCTTTAAGTGAAGCAGCTTCCAGTTCTTTCAGCAAAAAACTGTTGTAATCGTGTTCTTTATTGGAGTTGGATTGAAATTCCTGTAGTTCCCTTAATTCCTTGGATACCTTTCTATAGGCCTCCAAATGGGCTCGATATGTATGTAGATTGTCTTGGTTTCCAGCCAAGGCGTCCACTACCTTAAGTTGAAAGTCATTTTCGGTCAATCGTAGAGTTTGATGCTGTGAATGGACATCCACTAAACGTTCGCCCAATCCTTTTAGGATATCCAAGGTAACTGGGGAATCGTTTACAAAGGCTCGGGATTTGCCGCTTGGTAAAATTTCACGCCGTAAAATGGTGTCATGCTCATAATCCAGGTCATGGGATTGGAAAAAACCCTCCAACCTGTATTTGGATATATCAAATTCAGCCTCAATAATGCACTTCTGTGCTTGGTTTTTTAGGGAGCTTAGGTCCGCCCGTTTTCCCAACACCAAAGAAAGTCCACCCAATAATATGGATTTTCCCGCTCCTGTTTCGCCTGTTATGGTAGTAAAGCCTTCCGCGAACTGCACGTTCACATCATCAATCAAAGCATAGTTCTGAATGGAAAGATTTGTTAGCAACTTAGCGGATTTTCACCGTAAAGATATAGCTCTTTGGAGAAATGGACTAGTAATTTATTTCGTTCCAGGTATTGGAATAAAATGGCGCCACCCGATTCAAAGTTTCCTTGAGTTTTACAATGTCCACCTTGGGGCCATCGGAGAAGATATTTCTAATTTCTTCCGACTTGGCATCAAAAAAAGTCTGGATCAAAAAAGCATTGGGTCGGCGCTTGATCAAGGTCTCAAACAAACGCATACTTCCGGCAACAACCTGTTTGCCTGTGCTATTATTATCCCCAAGAATGTCCAGTCCTTTCCTGTGGTAATTATACATGGCGATTCGATACTCCCTAAAGGAGTTGCTCATCAAATTGTCTACCAATTCAAATCGGGAACGCTCCCCTGTTTCTTGGTTCCAACCTGAGAAATTAGATCCTTGTGCCTGGGTGACTATATTCTGAGCCTTACGGAACATTTCATCCCCGCCTTCCAACGAAAAGGTATCGGCATCCAAACCTAAAATCACATACACATAATAGGTGATTACGCCCACCAAATTGGAATCAAAGACGTTCTCGTTGTATACCAAAGGTTGAAATTCCTGATATTGAAAATTGAAAGCGTCATCCTTATAATTGAAGATGGGGCTTTCATAGGATGTATTGAATACCGGACGGGAAGATTGAATTTGGATGTTGGCCTCAAATCGGTCCGATTCATATTGGGTGACCGTTATGAACATCCGGGCATTGACCCGTTCATTGTCCCGATACACGCGGTTGGTCCACTTGGTTTTATTCACAAAATCGTTGAGTGAACGCTCCAAAGTCCTGAATATCTGCTGGTTGGTCTGACTCACTTGGTCAGAGTTGACCGTTATGGTGCAATTGAGTTCTTGCGCAAACGAGATTTGTGCTATTGAAAACAAAAAAACAAGTATAATGATCCTATGCATGGATTCTGGAGATAATTTCTTCCCAAATGTCCGAAGCAACTTCGGGCTTTGTCTTCAATCCAAACGTTTTAATCCCGGAATTCTTATCGATAAAGGTAATTTTATTGGTGCTTCCTCCAAAACCAGCACCGTCGTCCTTAAGGGAGTTCAACACAATAGCGTCCAAATTTTTACGCTCCAACTTGTCTTTGGCATTTTCTAGCTCGTTTTCTGTTTCCAGGGCAAAGCCCACCAAAAACTGATTGTCCTTGCGCGCTCCTAGAGATAAAAGGATGTCTGGATTTCGCTCCAGTTCAATTTGGAGGTCTCCATCTTTCTTTTTCATCTTTTCCTGGGCCACATGTTTAGGTCGATAGTCCGCCACCGCAGCGGCCGCAATGACTACATCCACATCATCAAAATGTTCATGACAAGCTTCGTACATTTCCTGGGCGGAAGTAATTCGAATCAACTGAATGGTTTCCTCATCCACTGATAGGTTGGTAGGTCCAGATACCAAAATGACTTTTGCTCCCAAATTGGCAGCTTTTTTGGCCAATTCAAAGCCCATGGTTCCAGAGGAACGATTGCCCAAAAATCGAACAGGATCCAAGGGTTCATGGGTGGGGCCGGCTGTAATCAATACTTTCTTGCCGCTGAGGGGTAAGCCCTGGGACAATTCATTTTGGATAAAAGCAACGATATTTTCGGGCTCTGCCATTCGGCCTTCGCCGTGTAGTCCACTGGCCAATTCACCAGATTCAGCCGGAATCATTGTGTTTCCGAAGGAAGTCAGTTTTTCTAATGAAGTTGTCGTGGATGGATGTTTATACATGTCCAAATCCATGGCCGGTGCAAAAAAGATTGGACATTTGGCCGAAAGATAGGTTGCTAACAACAGGTTATCACAAATGCCTTGCGACATTTTGGACAGCGTATTGGCTGTAGCTGGGGCAATGATCATAAGGTCTGCCCACAGGCCCAATTCCACGTGATTGTTCCATGATAAACTTCCATCCTCCTCGTTAACAAAATCCAATAACACTGGATTTTTAGAAAGTGTGGATAGCGTTAAAGGAGAAACAAAAGAGCCAGCACTCTGGGTCATTACAACTTTGACCTTGGCACCAGCTTTTATCAGCAACCTAACAAGAAATGTGGTCTTATATGCGGCAATTCCCCCGGTAACGCCCAAAAGAATATTTTTACCGCTAAGCATTTCTTAGGCGTCTTTCTCTGTGTTTCTGTAGTAGATTTTGTCTTCCAACCATTCCATTACCGCCAAAGCATGGGGCTTTGGAAGTTTCTCGTAGAACTTGGAAACTTCTATCTGCTCCTTGTTTTCAAAAACTTCTTCCAAGCTATCGCTGTAAGTGGCGAATTCCTCCAACTTTTCCAGCAATTCCTTTTTTATTTCAGAATTGATTTGGATGGCTCGCTTGGACGCGATGGAAATGGCCTCATAAATGTTGTCCGTTTTCTCATCAAATTCGTTCCTGTTGTGGGTCACTGTAGAAACGGGAGCTTTGGTGTTTTTCAAATCTTGCATTTACGGATAGTTTAAAATGTTATTTGGAGCTGGTGTATACACTCAACTCTTTCTGTATTTTCTCGGACAGGTCGTCCGCTTTCTTCTTAAATTGGGTTTCAGGAAAATAACGCAATAAATTGTTATACGCTGATAACGCGTCTTCCAGACGTTCCTGCTTTTTGTTCTCTGTACTGTTAACTGCCAAATTGGTGGACGCCTCTATCCTATAATAGAGTGCTTCTTCTCTATAAACAGAACCTGGGTTATCAGAAATAAAATTATCCAGGGCGGTGATAGCCGAAATTAAGATAGGATAGTTGAATTTCCCCAACTTGTTGAACTGCTTGGCTACTTCTATTTGCTTTCTTTCTTTTTTGGAGGTCAGCTCCTTGGCCATGGCATTGGCTTCATCAAAAAACTCCGATTCTGGATAGGTATTGATAAAGGTTTGTAGTTTGGCCAAAGCTTTGTCAGTATCAGTTTGATCTAAGGAATAGGCCGGTGACAATTCATAATAGCTCTTTGCTCCTAAAAAGGAAGCCTCTTGAATCTTATCACTTCTTGGATACGATTTAATGAATCGCTCAAACTGGTATCCAGATAAGTAATAATCCTTGGTCTTGAAATAAGAGTCCGCGAAAAAGAACATCACCCGCTCTCCTTGAGGTTTGCCCACATACCGAGGGGCAATCTGCTCAAATAATCTTTTTGCCCTTTTATAATCCCCTTCGTCATAGTATTTCTGGGCCAAATCATATTTAGCCTTTACATCCTCATTTTTAAGCACTTTCTGGTACTCGCTACAGGATGAAAATAAAATTACGGCAAAGAGTAAAGGAAGAATCGACCTCATTTTCAAAAACATTTTGCAAAATTAGTGATAATCAATGGATTTAAAAAATAGAAATCCACTTCCAAAAATAAGTGTCCGTGCAGCTTCCTGCCAAGGTTTTGGCTAAGTTTTAACGCAACTTATGCATACACCTTGTTGTGCGACTTTAGATAGGCAGCAATCCTGTTTTTTAAACCAAGCGAAGCCTCAACCAATGGCAAGCGGACTACCGCCGAACAAATTCCCAAGGACTCAAAAATACTCTTGATCCCAGCGGGATTTCCTTCTTCAAAAATGAGTTGCATGGCCGGCAAAAGTGCATGGTGCAATTCATAGGCCTCATCTGATTTACCCTGTAACCCCTGCTCAATCATTGTAGAAAAACCCGCAGGCAATCCTTGACCCAAAACCGAAATTACTCCAGAGCCTCCTGCCAAAACAGTAGGCAAAGCTGTGAAATCGTCCCCGGAAATAACCAAAAAGTCATCTGGTTTACCCTTCATGATCTGGTCAATCTGAACCATATCTCCACAGGCTTCCTTGATCGCTACGATATTGGGAACATCCTTTGCCAATCTTACCGTGGTTTCCGGCAACATATTGCTACCCGTCCTTGCAGGCACATTGTACATTACGATAGGTATTGGGGAGGCCGCGCCAATAGCCTTAAAATGCTGGTAAATGCCTTCTTGGGTAGGTCTATTGTAGTAAGGTGAT
Organism: Flagellimonas algicola; assembly: GCF_005937185.1. GTDB lineage: Bacteria > Bacteroidota > Bacteroidia > Flavobacteriales > Flavobacteriaceae > Flagellimonas > Flagellimonas algicola. The sequence continues at coordinate 1,038,696 of NZ_VCNI01000001.1, forward strand.
ACAGATAATATGGCCGTAAATTCCGAAAGGTCCAAAGATTTGAGCTCTTCCACAACCGCGGCGGTATTATTTCCGCCAACACCCAAAACCAGTGGTAACCTTCCCGCATTGGCCCGAACAACTACATCGGCGACCAGCTGTTTTTCCGCTTTGGACAAGGTAGCGGATTCCGCTGTGGTACCCAGCGCAACCAGATAGTCAATACCTCCCTGAATACAATGCTCCACAACGCGCTCCAAAGCAGTGGTATCCACCGAAAAATCTTCTTTGAACGGGGTGACCAAGGCAACCCCAGTGCCCAATAATTGCTCCATTACAATTCTTTTAAAACCTTTAAATATTTCTTTAATTCACTTTTGAACAAGTCAAAATCATTTAAGGACGTATTTAAAATCAAATCATTGATCTTGGGATCTAAGGTTCCAAATCCAACCTTGAGTCGGGCTTGAGTTTTCACCGAGAGGAGTTTCATCATTAAATTATCCTCTTGGTAATAATTGAGCAAAAGATCGTATTCCCTGCCCAAAAACTCCAGCACATATCCGTTTTCAATATCGCCTTTCCAACCTAAATCCTTATCGGAAAAAATTTGAATGGCATAGGGTGAGTTTTTATCGTACTCCCTTTTATAGCCAATGATCTTGATAGCATTGGGTCTTAGTTCGTACTCGTCTATTAACTCATAAAACACCTCCGCATTTCCAAAATTGTCCACATCCACAATGCAGCCAATACTGCTAACGCCCTTGCTCCGCTCCACAACAGAAGCGGGCTTTTGCATTTCATCCTGCAGGTATTTTAGTCCCGATTTAACTTTAAATTTATCCTGGAGCCCTTTTAAAAACATTATTTTTATGCATTTTTACAAAGGTAATTAATCTACCTTGACTCCTTAAAACAAAGATACGCCAGTGAGTGTTTTAAAAATCAAACAAATTGTTACATTATTAACAATTTGTACTTTGGCTTCCTGCAAGCAAGGAAAACCGCAGCTCTCCAAAATTGATGGAAAACAAGTATCCATAGACAGTATTCTTGCTCCAGTAGATTCCATTGCATCCTTTGTAGCTCCGTTCAGAAACCGAATCAACGAGGTTTTGGACAGCACCTTGGCCTTTGCTCCCGAAGATATTAACTTGGACGATGGCCCCCGCAATACTTCCATGGGCAATTTTATGGCCGATGTACTTTTGGAAGAGACCGCTCCCCTTTTCCTGAAACAAACCGGGAAAGAACTGGACTTTGTTATCATGAATCGTGGCGGTATTCGCTCCATAATATCCGCAGGGAACGTTAGTGCCAGACATGCTTTTGAAGTAATGCCCTTTGAAAATTACATTTCGGTTGTGGAACTGGATGGTACAGCCCTGCGAAAACTGATCGGTTTTTTGATCAATTCCTCCCGCATACACGCCATCGCAGGGATGCAGATTGTTTTGGACAATACCGGGCACCTGGAATCCGTGAACATCAATGGAAGTCCTTTTGACGAAAATAAAAACTACCATGTGGCCACCTCGGACTATTTGGTGCAGGGTGGACCCAGTATTGGTTTTTTCAGTGATATGGTTTCTGTACATGATACGGGTTATCTGGTTAGAAATGCCATTATTGACCATTTGAAAAAGATAGATACCGTAACCGCCCAAGTGGATGACCGATTTATTCAATTAAAGTAAATGGAACGAAGAAAATTTTTATCGCAAACGGTAGCTGCCTCCACTTTGGTAGGTCTGGGAGGTTTGGGCTTGAACTCCTGTTCTTCAATTGGCCGAAAACACGTCACCATTTTGCATACCAACGATGTACACAGCCATATTGACCCTTTCCCCAGCTCGGATAGCCGATACCCCAATTTGGGTGGCGTGGCCCGTAGGGCCACTTTGGTGGAACAAATAAGAAATGAAAATCCCAATACCCTCCTTTTTGATGCCGGGGATATTTTTCAAGGTACGCCCTACTTTAATTTTTATGGTGGGGAATTGGAGTTTAAACTGATGAGCAAGCTCAAGTATGATGCCGCCACCATAGGCAACCATGATTTTGACAATGGGGTAGATGGGCTTTTGGCGCAGATTCCGAACGGCACTTTTGATTTGCTTTCCGCTAACTATGACTTCTCCAACACGGTTTTGGACAGTTTTACAAAGCCTTATAAGACATATATGTTGGATGGGATTAAAATTGGGGTTTATGGTTTGGGCATTGCCCTGGATGGTTTGGTGACCAAACGCCTATACAAAGAAACCGTCTACCTAGAGCCTTATGAGATAGCTTTGGACATGGAGCGAAAGCTGAAGGAAGAAGAAAAATGCGATTTGATTGTATGCCTTTCCCATTTGGGATACGACTATGAAAATCCACAGCGACCTTCTGATATTCGGTTGGCGCAACGCACCTACCATACCCAATTAATCATTGGTGGACATACCCATACTTTTTTGGATAAACCCGAAGTACGCACCAACTTAAATGGCAATTCCGTATTAGTAAACCAAGTAGGTGCCTATGGGCTTAACTTGGGCCGTATAGATTTCTATTTTGATTCCGAGAAAAATGTTTCTGGGAACGGGGTGAGTATTTCCGTTTAACATCTAGCTTTTCGTCAGTTCGAGTGTCCCGAACTTCATTCGGGATGTATCGAGAACAACACGCCACTAACCCCTCTCCAGAGGGGAGAAATGTGCTCCTTTCTTGAGAGGGTGAGGATTTCAGTATGCTGAAATCAGGGATGTGTCAAAAATTAGGACTTTGTTCTTCTTAGCATATCTTCTATTCTTGCATGCTAGACCACTAGATGTAATCAAGCGGTAGCAAGGGAAAAACAAAAAACACCGGAAGTTAAGTTTCCGGTGTTTCAATATGGTTCAATGTTGATTTTTTTGGAAATAGTTAATCACAAATAGGATCAAGGCCCTCATCATCAATTGTCCAACCCTTACCTTCCAAAGTTGCTCTTGCCATTCCTCCGTTACAGTAGTAAACACCGCTTGCCCCAAAAGTAACATTGTTAGGAGTGTTGGCATTGTTGGCCCAGCCTGTTAAAGTGGCATCATAGTTTTCCGGAGATAATCCAGAGTTGTCCAACATATTTGACATAAGATTAACAGCACTGATGTCCCAACTGCCTAAATATTGATTAAACAAGGTAGCACCGTTAAACATCAAACTCATATCCGTTACCTGACTAAAATCCCAGTCACTTAAGTCTTGATTGAATTCAGACGCCCCAGAAAACATTCCACTCATTTTTGTAACCCCACTTACTGTCCAATCACTGATATCAGCATTGAAATTAACAGCTTGATCAAACATCCATTCCATATCGCTAACGCTACTTACATCCCAATCGCTTATATCCCCATTAAAAAGGGTTGCGTCATCAAACATATGGGACATGTCCGCAACTCCTGTCAAATCTGGGGCATCTGTTGCATTGTAGACCATATTTGAGCAACCTTCAAACGCTCTTTCAAAACTTTGCCATTCAATAGCTCCCCATTGATCTATGCTCAAAAGTTTGGTTGCCGAAGGGTTGTTGTCCATGAGCAATCGAGAAAATCCATATCTTATCTTTACAGTATAAGTGCCCGCTGCCTCATAAACATGACTTGGGGGAGTAGTCCCACCATAGGTATCATAGGAATCATCATTTTCATCACCCCATATAATATTGCACTCGTAAAATTCATCTTGAAGGTCTCCAAAACTTATTGTCTCGCCTGCCGTATCCGTTTTCCAGGTGGTAATAAAAGATGATGTATCATTCACATTAATTGTAATCGTGGCATCCACCGTGTTTTCATCATCAGATACACTTACTACGATTTCATGGAACTCATCCTCCCAAGCATCAAGTTCTGTTGCATCGGTTATACTAAGAATACCGTCTTCCGTAATGGCAAATAGGTCATCACTATTGGTCGTGATGGAAAACGTTAAGGTTTCGCTGTCCTCATCGGCGGCAATCACTGTGGCGATCGAAAAATCGTCCGCAACATCTTCATCAACAGAGAACTCCTGGTTCTCCATAACTGGTGCTTGATTAGTTACTTCTACCTCATCGGTTACATTAATGGTAACAGTCGCACTCGAAGTATCCTTTTGATCAGTAACACTTACGGTAATACTATGCGGGCTATTGGAAGCATCCAGGCTTTGCCCATCGGCCACACTTAGCTGTCCGGCAATAGAGATGGTAAACAGGTCATTGTCATTTTCTGAAATGGAAAAAGTAAGAGTGTCACCATCTTCATCTTCCGCGGTAACGGTATAAAAGGAAGTGCCAGCTCCCATGCCTTCAGATACAGAAGTCGTTTGATCATCAATTTCCGGAATAGTATTGGGCTCCTCAGTGCCATCGTCCTTTTTACAAGAGAATAAAACAGCCGTGGCCAATAGCATCAAAAACAGGTTCTGCAATTTCATTTTTTGGAATTTTAAAGTTTATCCAACAAAAATGGGAAATGGACACCTTATTATTAGGGGCCAATTGACGGAGACCCGTTTTCAATTGACGGATGGAGGTTTTGGGTTGACAAATTTTTATGGGAAATGGGATGGAACACACCCCTAGCCCCTCTCGAGAGGGGAAAGATGAGCTCCCTTCTTGAGAAGGGAAGGATTTCAGCATGCTGAAATCAGGGATGTGTTATCAATTGGAGTGGTGCAAACGAAATGAGAACCTCAATGAAGTGCATGCTCCACTAATTCTTGCAATTCCGCTCCCAAATCGTGTTCAGGGAAAGGCTTGCCCGCTTGTCTGTACCAATAGCCGGCATTCCAATCGTCTCCTTCTTTACGGTGGAGGTAGGCGTGAATCCAACTCCCCATTTGGGTATGCAGGTCCTGGGCGATGTTATGGGAACTCTCCCAATCGCCTTTGGCATCAAACCAAAGTGCCCGTAGGGCCAAAGGCCAGTCCTCAGGCGGTTTTGTCTCACCTAAAGTTTGCAGAAAGTCTTGATAGTTCATACCCTAATCCAATTTGGACAAAAAATCTTGCTCGGAGATAATGGGAACCCCTAAGTTTTCGGCTTTGGTCTTTTTGCTTGGTCCCATATTGGCTCCAGCCACTAAAAAGCTGGTTTTGGAGGAAATTGACGATGCCACTTTGCCGCCATTGTCCTCAATCAGTTTTTTAAGCTCAGTTCTACCAAGGGATTCAAATACCCCGGAAACCACAAAGGTCTGTCCTTTTAATTTTTCAGATTGATTTTCCAGTTGCTCTTCGGACAGTGAGAATTGTAATCCATAGGCTTTAAGCCGGTCCACGATTGCCACATTATCAGGATTCCCAAAGAACTGTACAACACTTTCAGCAATTCTTCCACCAATCTCATCTACAGCTACCAGTTCTTCTTCCGAAGCCACCATTAATGCATCTATATTTTTATAGGCCTTGGCTAATTTTTTGGCCACGGTCTCTCCTACATATCGTATACCCAAAGCAAACAAAACACGCTCAAACGGAATGCTCTTGGAAGCTGCCACTCCATTCACCAGGTTTTCCGCAGATTTTTCCGCCATGCGCTCCAGCGGCATTATCTGCTCCTTGGTCAGAACATAGAGGTCGGCATAGTTGGCAATGAGTCCCTCCTTAAAGAGAAGCTCTACGGTTTCACCGCCAAGCCCTTCAATATCCATAGCCTTTCGGGAAATGAAATGTTGGATGCGTCCTGTAATCTGTGTTGGGCAACCGGTATCGTTGGGACAAAAGTGCTGGGCCTCCCCTTCTTTTCGAACCAAAGGGGTTTCACATTCGGGACAATTTTGGATATAGATAGTTGGGGTAGAGTCAGCTGGGCGTTTGGTAAAATCAACAGCAATGATCTTGGGAATAATCTCTCCTCCCTTTTCCACAAAAACGGTATCGCCTTCGCGGATGTCCAATTTTTCAATTTGGTCCGCATTGTGGAGCGATGCCCTTTTCACGGTAGTTCCTGCCAACAGTACAGGTTCTAAATTGGCCACCGGGGTAATAGCCCCTGTTCTGCCCACCTGATAGGTGATTTCATTCAATACGGTAGACACTTGCTCCGCCTTAAACTTGTAGGCCATGGCCCAACGCGGAGCCTTGGCAGTATAGCCCAATTCCTCCTGATGGCGCAGACTATTTACCTTGATGACCACCCCGTCTGTTTCGTAGGGCAAGTTATGCCGTTTTTCATCCCAATGCTCTACAAACTGCATTACCTCATCCGTGGTCTTGCGCAATTTGGCAACCGTTGGTACTTTAAAGCCCCAGGCTCGGGCTTTTTCCAACACCTCAAACTGGGTGCTGATGTCCACGTTTTTCCCAACAATGCTATACAACAAACACTCCAACGGACGTTGCGCAACCAAAGCACTGTCTTGAAGTTTGAGACTTCCTGAAGCTGTATTTCTAGGATTCATATAAGGGTCCTCCCCTGCTTCAACACGTTCCTTGTTCATTTGGGCGAAGCCATCCAAAGTAAGGATGATCTCTCCGCGGATATCAAATTTGGGGGGATAGTCCCCTTTGAGTTGCAAGGGAACCGATTTAATAGTCTTTATATTGGTAGTGACATCATCGCCTTGAAAGCCATCGCCTCTTGTTACAGCACGCACCAACAGTCCATCTTCATAGGTTAGACTGATGGAAGCCCCGTCATATTTAAGCTCACAGGTAAACTCCACATCAACATCCCCCAAAATACGCTGGATTCGCTTTTCCCAGTCCTCCAAATCTTCTTTGGAATAGGAATTGTCCAAGGAATACATGCGATGTTCATGCTGAATAGTCTCAAAATTCTTGGTCACCTCTCCACCTACCCGAAGGGTTGGCGAAGTTGGGTCATGGAACTCTGGATGGGCTTCTTCCAGCTTTTGGAGTTCCTTTAGTTTGATATCAAACTCGTAATCCGAAATGGTGGGCTCGTCCAACACATAATAATTGTAGTTGTGTCCGCGCAGTTCTTCCCTAAGGGTTGTTATTTTTTCTTGGATGCTCATTTACGTTTGTTCTTTTTCAATCCATTTGGGAGTCATCACTGGTGTGTAGTTCCTCATTTGCTCCAGAAGTCCTTCCGCAGTCGTATGCACCAATAACATCTCCCTGTTTTCCTGCTTTAAAAATCCTTGGGTGACCATGGTGTCCAAAAATTGCAGCATGGAATCAAAAAAGTTATTGCAATTTAGAATTCCTATGGGTTTTTGATGTAACCCGAGTTGGCCCCAAGTAATGATTTCGAAAAGTTCTTCCAAGGTGCCATAACCTCCAGGAAGTGCAATGAAACCATCCGAGAGTTCATGCATTTTCACCTTTCTTTGATGCATGGTTTCCACAACGATCAATTCCGTAATTTGGGGATGAAACACCTCCTTGCACTTCAGAAAATCCGGTATTACCCCAATCACTTTTCCATTTTTGCCCAAAGCTCCGTCAGCTACCTGGCCCATCAACCCAACTTTTGCTCCACCATATACCAACTGGATTTGTTGACTGGCCAAAATTTCTCCTAACTTAAAGGCAGTCTTAACCACACTGGAATCATTCCCGGTACTACTTCCACAAAATACAGCAATACTGTCCATATTAATTTAGTTGGCATTTAAGCATTCTGTCATTTCCGAAGATGTCCTTTCGAAGCTCAATTTCCGAAAAATTATGGGCTTCTAAAAGGGCCTGGGTCTCCTTGCCCAAATATTGGTTGATTTCAAAATAGAGCGTTCCTTTTTTGTCTAGATGCGAAATAGCAAATTGCATAATGGCCTTATAAAAAAGTAAAGGGTCTTCATCTTCAACAAACAGAGCCAGATGTGGTTCGTACTTTTTCACATTGTCACTCATTTGTTCTTTTTCCAATTCCCTTACGTAAGGTGGATTGGATACAATCATATCAAACTCAAGTTCAAGTTCAAGTTCAAGTTCAAGTTCGAGGTTTAAGATATCTTGTTGGATGAACGTTATATCCACCTCATTTAATTTTGCGTTTTCCTTGGCCACTTTCAGTGCTTGTTCAGACACATCTAAGGCATATACTTTGGCATTAGGTAACTTTTTGGCCAGTGCAATGGCAATGCAGCCGCTTCCTGTTCCAATGTCCAAAATCTTGATGTCTGGTGTCTGATGTCCGGTGTCTGATGTTTGTTTTTGAACTTCGGAAATAACCCACTCCACTAGCTCTTCGGTCTCCGGTCTGGGAATCAATACATGTTCATTGACTTTGAAATCCAAATCCATAATATGGGCAGTCCCCAGAATGTACTGCAAGGGTTCCTTCAATTTCAATTTGCTTAAAGCTCCAAACAATGGCGTTTCCTCCTCCTTCGTCAAAACCAAATCGGGTTGAAGAACCAAAGCAAATCGCTCCAAGTGCAAATAATGTTCTATACATCGATAAAAAAAGGAGTCCACTTCCTCAGCAGGATAAATCTCATCCAGCTCTTTATGAAAAATGTCTTTGATGTTTTTGAGCAGCAACTTATATTTCTTTAAGCATCCAAACAGGACAAGAATAATGACCCGTATTACCCATGGGGGCATCAATGTAATGGAAGCCGTTTTTTTGATATAACTTTTGAGCCGCTTTCATATACGGCATAGTCTCCAAGTAGCAGGCTTCAAATCCATACTCCTTTGCTTTTGCTAAACAAACGTCAATCATTTTGGCTCCTAGACCCTTGCCTCTAGCTTCTTCCAAAAAGTACATTTTCTGCAGCTCACAAACGTTCCCTTCAAAATTTTCCAACTGGGCAACCCCTGCGCATCCAATAACGCGGCCATCTTCTTCGGCAACAAAATAAGTAGCCTTTGGAACATCGTAGGTTCCATACATATCATCTAAAGCTTTATCAGCATAAGCAGTACCCACTTTGGGCACTCCCAAATCCACCAAAACTTGTCTCACAACCTTTGCCACAGCAGCGTTGTCCCCAGGTTCAATTTCCCGAATTACCACCTCGCCCATATTGTGTTTTATTATTCTATTTTTGTCCGGTGAATATACACGAAAAATACATGTTGCGTTGCATGGAATTGGGCAAAAAAGGTCTTGGGACCACAGCTCCCAATCCCATGGTTGGAAGTGTAGTTGTTCACGATGATAAAATTATTGGGGAAGGCTACACGAGTCCTTATGGCGGACCTCACGCCGAAGTGAATGCCATTAGTGCTGTCCTTAACAAAGAACTACTAAAGCAATCCACGATTTATGTTACTTTGGAACCTTGTTCCCACTTTGGAAAGACCCCACCCTGCGCTGATTTAATTATTGAATCGGAAATCCCCTTGGTGGTCATTGGTTTACAAGACCCACACGACAAGGTAGCAGGAGCCGGGATTAATAAATTACGGGATGCGGGATGCCAGGTAACTGTTGGGGTATTGGAACGCGAATGCCGTGAACACCATAAACGGTTTTTGACTTTTCAAGAGAAACGAAGACCGTATATCATATTAAAATGGGCTGAAACACAGGATCGGTTTATTGCTCCTGATAAAGCAAGGAGAAATGACAGCCCTGAACCCTTTTGGATTACCAACACCTACTCTAAACAGTTGGTCCATCAATGGAGAAGTGAAGAACAGGCCATTTTGGTGGGAACGCAGACCGTTTTGGATGACAATCCGAAACTAAATGTGAGGACATGGGAAGGCAAAAGTCCAATTCGCATTGTTTTGGATCAATCGTTGAAGATTCCATCCCATTTTCATGTTTTGGATAATAGTGTTGATACCATATTATTGACTGCCGAGCAGGACAGCTCCAAATATTTGGATGGTATTACCTATGAACTACTGGATTTCACTAAACCTGTAGCAAATCAAATTTGTAATCTTTTACATAAACATTCCATATCCAGTTTGCTTGTTGAAGGAGGAACAAGAACTCTCCAGACTTTTATTGATGAGGGACTTTGGGATGAGGCCCGTATTTTTAAAGGAGCTTCAAAATTTGATTCCGGAATTTTAGCGCCAGAGATATCCGGAAAGCTTATCCATTCCGAAAAAATAATTTCCGACACCCTTTCAATACTTCAGCATGATTAAAAACATTATTCTCGATTTTGGAGACATTTTTATCGATTTGGACAAACCCGCCACAGCAAGGGCCATGGAAAAATATGGTTTTAGGGAACTTACCCCGGATTTAGAAAACCTATTTAACTCCTATGAAAAAGGAGAGATGAATTCCCCTTCCTTTCTGAAGCAAGTCGCCTCCCATTTTCCCGCTGCTCCCGAGGACTATTTAATCAATGCTTGGAACGCCATCCTAAAGGATTTTCCAGATAGCCGACTGGAATTTGTAGAAAACCTCGCCAAGGAAAACCAATATCGATTATTCCTTTTGAGCAATACCAATGACCTTCACATCGAGTTTGTGCGCGAACGGCTGGGAAAGGAAAAGTTTAATCGCTTTGAAGGTTCCTTTGAAGTTTTCTACCTCTCCTACGAAATGGGCATGCGCAAACCGGATGCTGAAATTTTTGAATTTGTACTGCAGGCCAATACCCTTATTCCAGGGGAAACGCTGTTCGTGGATGATACCAAGGAAAATACAGATACCGCAGCTTCCTTGGGTATCCAAGTCTGGAACCTGCAAGTGGGCATAGAGGATATCACCCAACTAAAACAACACCTGTAATGTTAGATCTGCTGTTTAGCATTCTTTGTACCAGCACCATTTTTGTGGTGTTCAAATTATTTGATACCTATAAGGTACAGACCCCTTACGCTATTGTGATCAATTATGTGGTGGCCTGTACTGTGGGCCTGCTCCTCTACGACGGAACTATCAACTTTTCATCCATAACACAATCGTCTTGGTTTCTGGGAGCAATGGGTATGGGGGTCTTTTTTATCCTCATTTTTAATCTAATGGCGAGAGCATCACAAGTGGCAGGGGTCACCGTGGCATCCGTGGCCACCAAAATGTCCTTGGTTATTCCTGTGGTGGTCGGGATGATCCTGTATAACGAAAAGCTATCCCTTTTTCAGGGTCTAGGGATATTATTGGCCTTAGCTGCCGTCTATTTTACCTCCATCAAGGAAAATTCGCTGGTAATTTCCAAAAAAGCCTTGGTCCTACCCCTCTTGGTATTCTTGGGATCTGGAATCATAGATGCTAGCATGAAGTATTTTGAGGAACGGCATCTGGATTCCAGAGAGGTTGCCATCTTTTCAGCCATGGTCTTTGGATTTGCCGCACTTTCCGGATTTGTCTTCATTGGGTATAAAGCCACTAGGGAAACAATCAAGATTAATGTTAGAAATGTATTGGGTGGAATAATACTCGGTGTCCCCAATTACTTTTCTATTTTCTTTTTGCTCAGAGCATTACAGAACGAGAATTTTAGCAGCGCTGCCATTTTTACCATTAACAATGTGGCCGTGGTTATGCTGTGTACCTTGCTCGGTATTTTAATGTTCCAGGAACGATTGAGTATCAAAAACTGGGGTGGTATAGCCTTGGCCGTTCTAAGTATTGTTTTAGTAGCCTTGTTCTGATGGAAGTGGACAGTTACAGAACCTTGGATGGTCCCGCACCTGAAATACTTTATAAGGACAGGAAAAGTAAATTCTTTGGATATGCCTTTCCCATTGCTACCGAATCTGAGGTTAAGCCCATTGTGGAAACATTGAGAAAAAAATACCCCACGGCCAACCATGTGTGCTACGCCTGGCAACTCGGAACCAATCAGCTTACCTATAGGGCCAATGATGATGGAGAGCCCAATAACTCGGCTGGAATGCCCATTTATGGGCAAATTCAATCATTTGAGGTCACCAATGTATTGGTAGCTGTTGTTCGAATTTTTGGGGGAACCAAATTGGGCGTGGGCGGTTTAATTCAAGCTTATCGCACTGCTGCTCAAATGACCCTTGAAAATGCAACAATTATTGAAAAGATTGTGAAACAGCATTTTCAACTTAAGTTCGATTATCCCTATATGGATGTGGTCATGCGAACCATTAAACAAAAAAATCTGGAAATCAAATCCCAAAAAATGGAAATGGATTGTGCCTTAGTAGTTGCGGTTCGAAAAAAAGAAGCTGAGGATGTTCTTGGAACTTTTCAGCAACTGCATCAAATAAAAGTGAAAAAACTGGACTAAGCTTTCAACTTATCCAAAATGAAGTCTGGACACTTTATGGGTCTGTTTTTGCTTTGATCCATGAATGCCAGCACCGTGTTGGCCTCGGCCAATAACTCCCGTTTATCATTGTAAATCTTATATTCAAATTCAATCCGGACCATGGGAAGTTGCTTCAGGCGGGTTTCCACGGTAAGCATATCATCATAGAGCGCAGATTTTTTGTAATTGATCTGTAGGGAAATTACAGGGAGTATGATTCCATTTTCCTCCATGGCCCTATAAGAGATGTCCATCGCCCTCAACCACTCTATTCTCCCCATCTCCAAATAGGGAACATAGCTTGCATGGTGAACAATACCCATCTGGTCCGTTTCTGCATAACGAACGCGAAAAGAAAATGAATTTATCCGCATATTTTAACTGAAAAATTATATATTTAGAGACTCGGTTTACGTTAGGGAAACATGCGAAAAAAAAACAAAATATTCAATGGTAAAATCATTTTTTTTTTCAAAGTTTTGTTCACATATTTGTCGCATCCAACGAGCATCCTGAAACCCTTTGATGCTTTGACCTAAAGCTTTAAAGCTAACCATTAAACTAAGGAAAAACTTTTATGAGTGTTACTGCAAATTCCGTGTGGAACAATTGTTTGGCTTTTATCCAGGATAATATCCAACCGCAGGCATTCAAAACATGGTTTGAACCTATTAAGCCTATCAAGTTAACAGATAGTGCCTTAAGCATTCAAGTTCCAAGTAAATTTTTCTATGAATGGTTGGAAGAGCATTACGTAAAGCTTTTGAAAGTAGCCTTGACCAAGGAGCTCGGAAACAATGCCAAACTTATCTACATTATTAAAATGGAAAATAAGTACGGTAACAAGGAACCGTTTACAGAACAAATTCCAAGCGCAAACCGGACTGCTGTGGGGCCCCAGGAATTGGATGTGCCCATTACCTCCAAAAGTCCAGAGCTAAAAAATCCATTTGTGATTCCCGGTATTCGCAATATTAAGATTGAGTCGCAACTCAATCCCAATTACAATTTTGAAAATTTTCTGGAAGGAGATTCCAATCGCTTGGCTAGATCTGCAGGTATGGCGGTGGCCAACAAACCAGGAGGAACTTCCTTTAACCCCCTATTGGTTTTTGGTGGGGTTGGCTTGGGAAAGACCCACTTGGCGCATGCCATTGGAGTAGAAATCAAGGATAAATATCCAGAAAAGACCGTACTCTACATTTCCGCGGAAAAGTTTACGCAACAATATATTGAATCCGTAAAAAAGAACACTCGAAACGATTTCATCCACTTTTATCAGCTGATAGATGTGTTGATCATTGATGACGTGCAGTTCCTTTCTGGGAAATCCGGTACGCAGGACGTGTTCTTCCATATTTTCAACCACCTGCATCAAAATGGTAAGCAGGTCATCCTAACATCAGACAAAGCTCCTGTAGACATGCAGGACATTGAACAACGTTTGTTGTCCCGATTCAAATGGGGGCTTTCTGCCGAATTGCAGAGTCCGGATTACGAGACCCGGGTATCCATTTTAAAGAACAAGCTGTACAGAGATGGGGTTGAAATGCCGGAGGACATTATAGATCATGTGGCCAAGAACATCAAAACCAACATCCGGGAATTGGAAGGTGCCATCATTTCGTTGATTGCGCAATCGTCCTTCAACAAACGAGAAGTGACCTTGGAGTTGGCCCAACAGGTTGTTGAGAAGTTTGTCAAGAACACCAAGCGGGAAGTTTCCATCGATTACATCCAAAAAGTGGTGTCCGATTATTTTGAAATGGATGTGGCAACCCTTCAATCCAAAACTAGAAAACGCCATATTGTACAAGCCAGACAATTGGCCATGTTCTTTGCCAAAAAGTTCACTAAAGCCTCATTGGCCAGTATTGGTTCCCAAATAGGGAAGCGAGACCATGCCACAGTATTACATGCGTGCAAGACGGTAGATAATCTGGCCGAAACCGATAAGCAGTTCAGAAAGTACATCGAAGACCTGAACAAGAAATTTTCCTAATCCTTTAACTTAATGAAAACCAAGGTGTTGATGGTCTGCTTGGGCAACATTTGCAGGTCACCATTGGCCGAAGGTATATTGCGTTCCAAAACGGATGAAGCTGCTGTTTTTGTGGATTCTGCAGGAACTGCCGGATATCATGTAGGCAATGCCCCAGATGAACGTTCCATAGCTGTGGCACAAAAGCATGGAATTGATATCAGCCATCAAAAGTGTCGCAAATTTTCTGCAGATGATTTTCAGGAGTTTGATGTAATTTATGTTATGGATTTAAGTAATTTTTCCAACGTTTTGCGACTAGCCAACGACAAGGCAGAAGAAAAGAAAGTAAAGTTGCTTTTAGACGAAATTGATTTGGGTTTCAATGAAGTTCCAGACCCCTACTATGGCGGCCCTGACGGTTTTGAAAATGTATATCAAATGGTTGATATGGCCTGTGAGGTCATCGCCCAAAAAATAAGTTGATCGGATGGAAGAAAGCAAACCTGGCCTTGTTTTAGGTAAAGTCTATTTAATTCCAACCACCTTGGGAGACAATGCGCCATTGGAGGTGCTACCCATTTCCATTAAACGCACCATTGAAAACGTAAACCACTATGTGGTTGAAAATGAAAAGACGGCCCGGCGCTTTATTAAGAAAATAAGCCCTAACAAGCCTCAACCCAGTTTGCATATTGAAACGCTAAACAAATACACGGATCCTACGGTAATTCCATCATATTTGGATCCCTGTATCAGTGGTCATAATATTGGAATCTTGTCTGAGGCGGGTTGTCCAGGTATTGCCGACCCAGGTGCCGCGGTAATCAAAGTGGCCCATGAAAGACGCATTCAAGTGGTTCCGTTGGTGGGACCTTCTTCCATTTTAATGGCCATGATGAGTAGCGGGATGAATGGTCAGAGCTTTGCTTTTAATGGATATTTACCCATCGATACCCCCGAAAGAAAATCGAAACTAAAACAATTGGAACGCTTGTCCAAGGATACTGGGCAATCCCAAATTTTTATGGAGACTCCGTACCGAAATGGAAAATTGCTGCTTGAGCTTACTAAAACCTTACAAAAGCAAACCCGACTTTGTATTGCAACAGACATAACCTTCCCCACGGAATTCATTCAGACCAAAAGTATCCATGAATGGAGCGAAATAGATATAGACCTGAATAAAAGGCCCACTATCTTTATTATTCAGGCATAAAAAAAGCCCAAGGTTACACCTTGGGCCATATTACTTACTTCAAAAACTTAATTAAATTTTCGCATTTCTTTTTTGCTCAATGGAACAGATGTCAAATCCTGAGAATTTTCTCATATAATAAGAAATGCTACTTCCATAAGCGTCCGCAACATCATTCTTCCCATAGGATCTCAGGTATTTTTTTACGTTTCCGGCTCCAGCTAAATGGGCCGCGGCCAAAATACCTGATTCGGTGATAACCGTACCCCGGATTCGTTTCCCGTTGTACAATTTTATGTACCGTCTAAGTATCCATTTGTTCCTAGCAACATTAGTTTCAAAAACCTTTTCTTGCAATACAGGGTCATTCAGAAAGTTTCTGGAATCATTGACACCCAATAATTTAAGTGTTCCTACTCCAAACTGGTATTTTCCAAGATACCCCAAAGTATTAATAACGTCATATCTTCCTTGCGACTCCTTAAATGCCAAGGCTTCCTTAAAACCATTGTAAGCATTCCCCAAAAAAGGAGGGGTCACTAGGTCGTCTTCCTGGATTTCCAAAGGCTCCTCGAGCACTAGGGTCTCCACATTGATTCTTGTTTTCAACGAATTAGGAATCTTGTAGTCCACTTTTTTAGGAGTGGTATACGAGACAAAACTCGTTAAAATCACAATCATGGCAAGATGCAGTATAAAACCAATCCATCTTTTCATAATTCACATATTTAATGATTCAAAGCTTAATTGCTATGAAATTAAATTTGGCCGGCAAATATAGGGGGAGACTTCATTTTAACAATAATAAAGCTCATAAGAATTTCTTAATTGTGGCCCAAATAACGTTAAAAGGCTGAAAATTAACGGTAAAGGGTATTATCTGCGGACATTTTGCTGATTGAGCCAACGGATGTATTGCACCTTATTTCGGTTGTGTTGCGCCAAAGTTTCGGCGAACATATGGTAACCAAAGTTTGAAACATCCGCCACAAAATATAGATAGTTGTGTTTTTCGGGATTCAAAACGGCTTCTATGGAAGTTATATCGGGCATGGTAATGGGACCAGGAGGTACTCCAGCATTTTTATAGGTATTATATGGGGATTCAATCTCCAAATCCCGATACAAGACTCTTTTTATAATGGTATCATAATTTCCCGTCTCTTTTTTGATGGCAAAAATCACCGTTGGATCCGCCTGGAGCAATATGCCTTTTTTAATTCGATTTAGGTATACGCCTGCCACTCTTGGGCGCTCGTCAGATTTCACTGTTTCTTTCTGCACTACGGCTGCCAAGGAAATGGCCTCAGCAGGTGTCAAATTTTGCTTTTTGGCTTTCTCCAATCGGTCTTCGGTCCAAAACTTTTTAAATTCTTTGTGCATTCTATCCCGAAATCCATCGGCACTGGTATTCCAAAAGAACTCATAGGTATTGGGTAGATACATGGCCAATTTGGTATCCTCATCAAAACCGGATTCTTCCAAAAACTGGGTGTTATCAAAAGCTTTCAATAAGGATAAACTATCTGCTTCTATTTGTTCAGCGACCCTTCCCGCCAAAGCTGCCACAGATTCTTGATTATTGAAGGACACCCTTACCGGAATGTTTTGGCTTCTAAGGGTGTTGATCATGTCATTGTTGCTCATCCCCTTTTTAATGATGTACTTGCCTCCTTTTATGTTGGAAGAATATCCCTTCCGGTCTGCAACCGCCTCAAAACTGGACCAATCTTTTACCAGGGGTTCCAAATTTTTTCTAACATCCTCTAGGTTGGCATCAGAAGCAATGTATACAAAAGCCTCCTTATTGTTGAATTGGGTATTGGGACTAAAAATGGCGCTGTAAATTTGGTACGCAATAAAACCACAAACTACCAGGCCTAGAATGGCCGCCGCCCAGAGCACTCTTTTAAGATGCATTGACATTGATTTTTTGGAACATCAGTTCATTCTTGAACCCTTTGCTGGTTCTAATCCATTCCTTTTTAACCCCAATTTGGTCAAATCCCAACTTCTCGAACAAATGTATACTTGGTTTATTTTCCTCCAAAATATTGGCATAAAGTTGGTGAAGGTCCAACATGGTAAAGGCATAATTGCAAAGGATTTCGATAGCCTCTGCTCCCCAACCTTTATTCCTGTCCTCAGCTTTGGCAATTACAATTCCCATGCCCGCCCGTTTGTTCTTGGGGTCAAAATCGAATAAATCAATTAAACCTACACATTGGTCATCCAGCGTGCAGATGCATAGACGCAATTGCTTTACCTCAAAAATGTCCCTATGGGCGTTATCCAAATACAGCCGAAGCACTTTTTTGGAATAGGGCTTTAGCGTACCACTGATTTCCCAAATGGAGGTATCGTTTTCCAATTGGTACAGGAAATCCAAATCTTTGGGTTCCAAAGCTCTTAGATAAATATGTTTGCCGTCCAACTTCACCATGATACTTTACCATTGAATACCATTTGGGCAGGTCCCTGGAGATAGACATCTGTGTAAGAACCATTTTGCTGGTCAAAACTTATGGTCAAGTCTCCGCCTGGGGTCTTGATATTTACTTCGTTTGATGCGGTTTTCCCTGTTTTGTGCATGGCAATGGCCACGGCAGTCACCCCGGTACCACATGAAAGCGTCTCGTCTTCTACCCCTCTTTCATACGTACGAACCCCAAAGGTGTTGGAATCAGCTTGTTCCACAAAATTGATGTTGCTTCCAGCCTTGCCATAGAGTCCATATCTTAGTTTAGCTCCTTCTTTGGTTACATTGAATTTTTCCAGTTCATTGACCAGTTGCACGTGATGAGGAGAGCCGGTATCCAAAAAGCTATAAGCATCCTTTTGGCGAACTTCTTCCACATCGTGCATTTTTAGGGTAACAATGTCTCCCTTTATCGTCGCTGTATGAAGTCCATCAATGGCTTTGAAAGTGGTTTGTTCATCAATTATCCCCAGAATCCGCGCAAACGCCACCGCACATCTACCCCCATTCCCGCACATGCTTTGACTCCCATCCGAATTGTAGTAATCCATGTAAAAATCGGACGCATTATCATTTTCCAGCAAAATAAGTCCGTCCGCACCTACCCCAAATCGGCGATCGCACAGTTGCGTAATGATTTTGGTATTATTTTTGGGAAAAACCTCCTGGCGATTGTCGATAACAACAAAATCGTTCCCCGTTCCTTGGTATTTGTAAAAATCCAGTTGCATAATTCTCTGCAAAGGAACAAATATAGGGTATTCTTTAAGGAATTTTTTGTAGTTAAAACCGAGTTAAACCGACAAAGCCATTATAGGATTCATTTAATTTTGTTGAAGCTAAATGTTAAATTTTTACTGAATTATGAAAAGAATAGCCGGATTATTCCTGGTAAGCCTCTTTGCAGGTGCCATTACTTTGGGAGCATATAAATTATTTTTTGAAGAAGACAACTATAAATGGGTGCAGGCAGATCAAAATGTCCCAGTGCTAAGTACCAGTACCCTATCCACCTCGGCCAAAGGTGCCGGTATTAACGAAGTGGATTTCACCATAGCCGCAGAAAAGACGGTCAATGCCGTGGTACACGTAAAAAACTTGAGCACCAGTAAGGGTTCCAATAGTTTATCTGATTTCTTTTACGGATTTGAACGTCAGCAGACTCCACAAATCGGGACAGGTTCTGGGGTCATCATTTCGCCAGATGGTTTCATTGTTACCAATAACCATGTAATTGCCAATGCTAGCCAATTGGAAGTGACCTTAAATAGTAAGAAAACGTATGAAGCTGAGGTTATAGGTGCCGATTCCAACACGGACATCGCTCTTTTAAAGATTGATGTAGACCGCCCCCTACCTTATTTGGCCTTCGGGGACTCGGACAATTCCCGAGTTGGGGAATGGGTACTTGCTGTAGGTAATCCGTTTAGCCTTACCTCTACAGTTACTGCCGGTATTGTTAGTGCCAAGGCCCGTTCTTTGGGAAGAAACCAAAGTTTTATCCAAACCGACGCGGCCGTAAATCCAGGAAACAGTGGTGGTGCCTTGGTAAATACCAATGGCGATCTTATTGGAATTAATACCGCTATTACCTCCCAAACGGGCTCCTATGTGGGATATGCCTTTGCGGTGCCAAGTAATATTGCAAAGAAAGTTGTGGAGGACATCATGGAATTTGGAAATGTACAACGTGGTCTATTGGGGATTTCTGCGGCCAACGTCAATTCGCAAGCAGCAATGGAATTGGGCTTGGATGAAATTGAAGGCGTGTATATCTCCCAGGTTTCAGAAGATTCAGGTGCCGAGGAAGCCGGTTTGCGGGAAGGCGATGTTATTAAACAAGTGGACAATATTCTAGTTCGCAAATTCTCTGAACTCACTGGATATTTATCTTCCAAAAGACCAGGGGACACTGTGGATGTTGTTGTGGACAGGGATGGCAATAAATTGACCAAGAAAGTTACCTTGAAAAAACAGCAAACCGTCATTTTGCCTACCACCGGATTTATGGTAAAGAACCTCTCGGATGAGGACAAAAAGACTTTTGGAGTTAAAAAAGGTGTCAAGATTATTGATGTACCTGAAGGTTATGGAAGGTATGATTTGAAAAACAAGGTCATCATTGCAGTGGATGATAACGAAATTACCAACATAGATGATGCGCGTGAACATTTTGGGGAAATCTCAAGATATGGTCGCACAAGCTTCACTATGATCAACGAAAAAGGAGAAAAAGAGCGATTAATTTTGCAATAATCGCTTTTCTTTGAAGACTTGGAAAAGCACCCTTGACGGGTGCTTTTTTATTGTCAAAACCTTTTACGAAAACGTTTGAAATATATAATTTTGCCGCAAACTTAAATCGCTAACGCAACTAAATCCTATGGGAGATATCAAGTCTTACGAAAAAGAGCTTGCATTCCAAGCCGATCGGAGAAAAGCCACCACAGAATTCATCAAAATCATCAGTGATCTTTGGTATGACAAGGCCATTGAAGTGGTGCTTTTTAAAAACCAAATCATAGACAAGAATGTAAGTGACATCATCAACCTGCATGAGTATGCAGGTGAATTTGTCCAAAAACCCATTTCCATTTTTGATTCCGTGGAAATTCTTCGGGCCATTAACGATATCAACCTTCCCCCGGCTAAATTGGATATTGGAAAATTAACCTATGAATTCCATTCTGATGATAATACCCACCTTAATGTAAAAGCATTTGTGCTGGAAAAACTCAAGGATGCGCAGGCTTCAAAGGAAATCAAACCCAAAGATGTAGTACTTTATGGTTTTGGGCGAATTGGTAGGTTAGTTGCAAGAGAGCTTATGGCAAAGACCGGAAGAGGTAGCCAATTAAGACTAAGAGCTGTTGTGGTAAGAGGGGAATTGTCCCATGAAATTTTGGAAAAGCGTGCGGCCTTATTGAAAACAGATTCCGTCCACGGACAATTTATGGGCACTGTGGATGTGGATGCTGCCAATGATGCCTTGATCGTAAACGGAACCACGGTCAAGTTCATAAGCGCAGACAAACCAGAATCCATTGACTATACCAAGCACGGAATCTTCAATGCCTTGATTATAGACAACACAGGGGCCTTTAGGGATAAAGAAGCCCTCGCCAGACATTTGGAAGCCAAAGGCGCCAGTCGAGTTTTGCTTACTGCGCCAGGTAAAGAGGTTCCCAACATTGTACATGGTGTGAATCATTCAGAATTTGACCCTGAAAAAACAAAAATTTATTCCGCAGCTTCCTGTACCACCAATGCCATTACTCCAGTCTTAAAGGTCATAGAGGATTCCCTCGGTATCAAAAAAGGACATTTGGAGACCATCCACGCCTATACCAACGACCAAAACTTGGTTGATAATATGCACAAAAAGTACCGTAGGGGTCGTGCCGCTGCCTTAAACATGGTGATTACCGAAACTGGAGCAGGTGCTGCCGTTGCCAAAGCCTTACCTTCCTTAAAAGGCAAACTGACTTCCAACGCCATTCGTGTGCCCGTGCCCAATGGTTCCTTGGCCATCCTACATCTTGAGGTCAAGAACAAGACCTCCAAGGAAAGTTTGAATACCATATTGAAAAAGTATGCGCTGGAAGGGGATTTGGTGGAGCAAATCAAATATTCCCTGAGCAATGAATTGGTGTCCTCAGATATTGTCGGTGCCTCTGCCCCATCCATCTATGATAGCCAGGCCACCTTGGTTTCTGGGGATGGGAAAAGTGTGGTACTATATATATGGTATGATAACGAATATGGCTATTCGCATCAAGTGATTAGATTGGCCAAGTACATTGCAAAGGTTAGACGCTATACCTATTATTAAACAAATTTGGGGTGGGTAGGTGCTCCCGTGGGCAATTTTCTTTTGAATTTTAGTTTATTGGTGTAATTTCGCCCTACCCTTAATCTAAATTTAAAGAACATTGACCATGAGAAGATTACGATATTTATTCGCCCTAGCTTTACTAACCCCTTTATTGACTTTGTCCGCGCAACAAAGTAATCAGGATGAGGAAGATCCATCCTTGGTGGGCCAATTCCAGCGATTGGAAAAAAAATCCGGCAACTATAGGGCCAATGGTATTCGGTATGAGGTGATTCGCCTGGTTGATTTGAACCGAATCAAAGAAAACATATTTGATTCCATAAACACCGCCAATAAATCCATCAAAGATCTATCGGCTACCATTTCCAATAACAAATCTGAAATAGAAGACCTCAACACAAGACTGCAAGAAACCTCGAATAGCCTTAAAACGGTAACTTCGGAGAAAGATAGCATGTCCTTTTTTGGAGCTCAGGTAAGTAAAGGCACCTACAAACTGATTCTCTGGGGAATTATCGTTGGCTTGCTCCTTTTCTTGTTGCTGTTTATCTATAGATTCAGAAATAGTAACGTACTTACCAGTCAGGCCAAAGAGGCATTGGCGGATCTTGAAAAGGAATTTGAAGAGCACAGACGTCGTGCATTGGAGCGCGAGCAGAAAATTAGCCGACAACTTCAAGACGAGTTGAACAAAAACAAGAAGTAGCAAAGTCTACTTAAGGTTCTAAGCATGATTAAACAGGCTACGGCTTTGGATGTTGATCGTATCGCTCCCCTATTTGATGCCTACCGTGTTTTTTATGGACAGGAATCGGATGTAGAGGCAGCAAAGGTTTTTCTTTTGGAACGTTTTGAAAAGGGGGAAAACGTTATTTTTCTTGCCCTCGAAAATGATGTAGCCGTTGGGTTTACCCAGCTATATCCTACTTTTTCTTCGGTTTCCATGCAGCAATTTTACATTTTGAACGATTTGTTTGTTGCTCCTGAAGCTAGAAAAAAGGGTATTGGCGAACAACTGCTGAATCATGCCAAGGAGTTTTGCAAATTGAAAAACAGCAAGGGACTAACTTTGGAAACAGCGGCCGACAATCCAGCCCAAAAGCTGTATGAGAGGTTGGGTTGGGAAAAGGATGTGTCTTACCTACACTATTTTTGGAAAAACCCTAAATAGGGTATCCACAATACTTCTTTTATTTTTGTGCCCATGCGGATAGATATCATAACGGTTTTACCGGAGTTAATGCAAAGCCCCTTCAATGCTTCCATCCTTAAGCGGGCCAAGGAAAAAGGCTTAGTGGAAGTTCATTTCCACAATCTCCGCGATTATACCACCGGAAATTACAAGCAAGTAGATGACTATCAATTTGGGGGTGGGGCCGGGATGGTGCTCATGATTGAGCCCATTGACAAGTGCATCTCACAACTCCAGGCCGAAAGGGAATATGACGAAGTCATTTATATGACCCCGGATGGGCTCACATTAAATCAAGGGATTGCCAACGAACTTTCACTCAAGCAAAATGTAATCATTCTTTGTGGACATTATAAAGGAGTGGATCAACGAGTACGGGATATGTTTGTAACCCGTGAAATATCCATAGGCGATTATGTGTTGTCAGGTGGAGAATTGGCCGCCGCCGTTCTCTGCGATGCCGTTATACGATTATTGCCCGGAGTATTAAATGATGAAACTTCAGCCTTGACGGATACCTTTCAGGATAATCTACTGGCACCTCCGGTATACACCAGACCTTCTAACTACAAAGGTCAGGAAGTTCCAGAAATATTGTTAAGCGGGGATTTTCCCAAGATAGAAAAATGGCGGGAGGATCAGGCTTTGGAACGCACAAGTAAAAAACGACCTGATTTATTAAAATAATATGGACGATTCTTATACACTTTTTTTTGCCTTAGGTTCCATATTGGGAACGCTTGCCCAATTGGCCGTAATCGTGGGATGCATAGTTCTGGTGACCAAACAAAAAAATGGAGGTACCCTGCTCATGCTGATTGGTAGTATACTAACCCTGGTTTTTAACGTTCTCAATTTCTCGGGAACCCTTTTTGCAGGGCACAGGGGTGCAGATTCCATTTTGTCCTGGACAAAGGTATTTGCTGTTATTGGGCCGTTGCCCTACATCCTATTTGGTATAGGTCTGTTGGTTTATGCAATCGGTCATGTCCGAAAATCGGCGTAAGACGGGTATCATTTGTAAAATGCAAAAAAGCCCTTGTCAATTCTAAATATTGCATTACTTTTGCAATCTCAAAATCAACCTCTGACGAAACTCGTGAAAGTTGGTCTTGTAAAACATTAAAAAAGCATATCATGGAATCCTTAATAAAATTTGTTGAAGACGAATTTGTTCCAAAAAAAGACTTTCCAAAATTTTCAGCTGGTGACACGATCACGGTATACTACGAAATTAAGGAAGGCGAAAAAACACGTACACAGTTCTTTAAAGGAGTGGTAATTCAAAGAAGGGGATCGGGAGCCACTGAGACCTTTACTATCAGAAAAATGTCGGGAACCGTTGGGGTGGAAAGAATTTTCCCTATCAACATGCCTGCACTTCAACGTATTGAGGTCAACAAAAAAGGTAAGGTTCGTAGATCCAGAATCTTCTACTTTAGAGGGCTTACCGGTAAAAAGGCACGTATCAAGGAAGTTCGGGGATAAACCCACTTTCCTTATCAAAAAATCAGGCACCCAAATTGGGTGCTTTTTTTATGAACAATTGTTAATAACCATGGTTCATACATTGTTGATTTTTAATCGCTTACAAAATTTGGATATCTGACAGTTTATTCTAATTTAGTCAAACAAATACGAAGGAGAGCAATCGAGCTCGTGTTTGGTTTTAAAGTTGACGTTCTTTAAAAACTGATGTTTCCCTTTAGAATTGGTAACACTACTGATCACAAAAGGAATTTCGAAAGAGGTAACGCCTCGGTGTAACCTAAATAGAAATGAGAAGTCCTATGTGCGGGCGAGAGAGCAATTTTTCGTTTTGATAGGGTTTAGGAAATTATTAGGACACTTTACAAGATGTTGTTTAGTTGCAAAATTAAAAGCATAGTGTTGAGTAAACGTCAAAGGAGCAACGGATGCAATCAATGGTTGCAATTTTGCGGCAACGCAAAATAAAATCTTTTAGCTCTTTTCAGAAAGCCATATCAATGTTTCGACATAGGTATGGCTTTTGTTTTACAATCCCTCCAAAATCACACTTTTCGATAAATCCCTTAGTATACCAACAGCCATAAATTGTATATTTGCACCGCTCAAATAAAAACACCTAGATGGCCAAGATTTTTTATACAAAGACGGATGAAGCCCCAGCTTTGGCAACTCAGTCATTTTTACCCATTGTAAAAGCATTTACAAATACCGCAAACATTGAAATTGAAACCAAGGATATTTCCTTGGCCGGTAGGATTGCAGCGGTATTTCCAGAATTTTTAACCGAAGAACAACAAATTTCGGACGATTTGAAAATCTTGGGGGATTTGGCCAAAACCCCAGAAGCCAACATCATAAAATTACCCAACATCAGTGCTTCCATTCCTCAATTGAAGGAAGCTATTGAAGAGTTGCAGCAAAAGGGTTACAAGTTACCAGACTATCCGGATGAGCCACAAAATGCCGACGAAAAAGCCATCAAGGCGCGATATGACAAAATCAAAGGTAGCGCAGTAAACCCGGTCTTAAGGGAAGGGAATTCGGATAGAAGAGCCCCGAAAGCCATTAAAAACTACGCCAAGAAAAATCCACACACCATGGGTGCTTGGTCCCCCGATTCCAAGACCCACGTTGCCACCATGGATCATGGGGACTTCCGAAACAATGAAAAGTCATTGACCATGTCCAGTGCTGATGATATTCGCATTGAATTGGTTGATGCCAGTGGTAATGCAACTATCCTAAAGGAGAAAGTAGTCCTTCAAAAAGGTGAGGTCATAGATGCCACGGTGATGAGCAAAAAGGCTTTAGTAGATTTCCTGACTGAGGAAATTTCTGGGGCCAAAAAAGATAACTTACTACTCTCGCTGCATTTCAAGGCTACGATGATGAAAGTTTCCGACCCCATTATTTTTGGTCATGCATTGGAAACCTATTTCTCGGAATTATTTAATCAATACCGGAGTACTTTTGAGGAATTGGGCATAAATGCCAACAATGGTTTGGAGACTTTACTGGATAAATTGCAGGAACTTCCAGCCGATAAAAGAGAAGAAATACAAAAGGCCATCGTCAAGAACATTGAAAATGGTCCGGATTTGGCCATGGTAAATTCTGATAAGGGAATTACCAATCTACATGTCCCTAGTGACGTAATCATCGACGCTTCCATGCCGGCCATGATCAGAACTTCGGGGAAAATGTGGAATAAAGATGGCGAGCTTCAAGACACCAAGGCCATTATTCCAGATAGTAGCTATGCTGGTGTTTATCAGGCCACAATTGATTTTTGCAAAGAAAATGGAGCCTTTGACCCAACAACCATGGGTACTGTTCCCAACGTGGGTCTAATGGCACAAAAAGCCGAGGAATACGGCTCCCATGATAAGACTTTTGAGATTCCGACAGCAGGAACCGTTCGCGTGGTCAGCAATTCCAACAATAGTACGCTTCTAGAGCATGCTGTGGAGGAAGGTGATATTTGGAGAATGTGTCAAGTTAAGGATGCCCCCGTACAGGATTGGGTAAAGCTTGCAGTTTCCAGAGCTAGTGCGACCAATACCCCTGCTGTATTCTGGTTGGATAAGAATAGGGCGCATGACGCTGAATTGATCTCCAAAGTCAATGCGTATCTCAAAGATCATGATACCAACGGTTTGGAAATTCACATCCTCTCCCCTGTTGAGGCAACTAAATTCACTTTACAACGGGTAAAAGAAGGTAAGGATACGATTTCCGTCTCCGGAAATGTACTGCGTGATTATCTAACGGATCTGTTCCCAATTTTGGAGGTTGGCACCAGTGCCAAAATGTTATCCATAGTGCCCTTGATGAATGGCGGAGGTCTATTTGAGACAGGAGCTGGAGGTTCTGCACCAAAGCATGTGGAGCAGTTTTTAGAAGAAGGTCACCTGCGATGGGATTCCCTTGGGGAGTTCTTGGCATTGGGTGTTTCCTTGGAGTTCTATGGAGAAAAAAACAATAATAAAAAAGCTTCTGTTTTGGCCGATACGTTGGACAAGGCCACAGAAAAGTTCTTGGACAACGATAAATCCCCTTCCCGTAAAGTAAATGAGCTAGATACCCGCGGAAGTCATTTTTACCTTTGCCTCTATTGGGCCGAGCAGCTCGCAGAGCAAAATGAAGATGCGGAACTCAGGGCTATTTTCAGCAACATTTCATCCCAGCTCAATAGCAATGAGGCAAAAATTGCACAAGAGTTGATTGATTCTCAGGGTACAAGTATGGACATAGGTGGTTACTATCTTCCTGATTCGGATATGGCGACAAAGGCCATGAGACCCAGCGAAACTTTGAATACAATACTTGCTGGACTAAGCTAATTCTACTTTTGTCAATCAAAGAAACTGTCATATCCTTCTAGGTATTTAGAAAAATGATTAATTTGGGGTTTTGTCCCAAATCGTTTCAGTTTGAAAAACAGAAAATTTCTTCTTCTGGTTTTTCTTCTAAATATCGGTTGTGAGGATGTTATAGAACTAGACCTACCCCCCTCCAAACCTCAATTGGTGATTGATGCACTCATTGGTTACAACGATACCAATGGGCAATCCGTAACCGCAGGTGAAGTCAAATTGACCCTTACAACCCCATTTTTTGAGGAAACACTGCCTGCCGAAAATGCTACGGTCTCTCTTATTGATATGGCTACAAGTCAATCTTATGAACTAGTTGAAAATAAACCAGGAATTTTTGACTCCGGGTTTCCCAAATTGGAGTTCAACAGGGAATATATGCTCCAAATATCTTTTGAAGGAGAGATTTATACGGCCACGGAACAACTGGTCAAGTCAACAATCATTGAAAAATTGGAACAGGACCATGGTTTTTTGTTTAATGAAGATGAAACCGAGGTAAAAGTAACATTCACAGACCTTCCAGGAGAAAGAAATCATTATTTGTTTGCTTTTGGCTGGAACAATTATCTTGTGGTTGATGATCAGTTTTTTCAGGACGAACAGCTTACCTTCTCCTATTTCTATGAGAAACTCAAACCTGGAAAAAAAATTTCGATCTCCGTTTTTGGCATTAACAAGGTATTTTCCAACTACATAGAAAAACTATTAGCCCAATCTGGAGAAGATATGGGGAATGGAGGGCCGTTTGCCATACCTAATGCAACCATAAGAGGAAACATTGTAAACAAAACCAATCCGGGAAATTTTGCCTTTGGGTATTTCGCTTTAAGTGAATTTGACACCCAACCGTTAACCATTCGATAATCAGTAGTAATACTTTTTTTTAAACCATGCATTATCTATAAATTGTAGGAAAATCATTTACATGCTTCAACGATTCCTGATTTCCATTCTGCTCATTTCCTTACATACGGGTTGGGCACAGGTTCAAAAGACGTATACGCTAAGCGGTACAGTTTCCGAAGAAAAAAGTAACGAAACCTTAATTGGGGTAACCATAGCGTTTCCAAGTCTAAATACTGGAGTCGCCACTAACGAGTATGGCTTTTTTTCCATCACATTGCCTGAAGGCGAATATGAGGTGGTGGTGAGCTATTTGGGATATCAGGACATTCGAGAAACCATTGATCTACGCTCCAATGTTAAAAGGGACTTCAACCTTGCCGAAGCGGTAGAGGTGTTGGATGAAGTCATCGTCACTGATGATGCCAAACCCTTGAACATCCGAAAACCACAAATGAGCGTCAATACACTGGCCGTACAAACCATCAAGCAAATCCCTGTAGTATTGGGAGAAGCAGATGTTATTAAATCCTTGATTTTGTTGCCAGGTGTCACAAATGCGGGTGAAGCATCTTCTGGATTTAATGTTCGGGGTGGTGCCGCTGATCAGAATTTGATCTTATTGGACGAGGCGACAATTTTTAATTCTTCCCACCTCTTCGGATTCTTTTCCGTCTTTAACCCGGACGCCATAAAAGATGTAAAATTATTTAAGGGTGGAATTCCAGCTCGGTATGGTGGCAGGGTATCATCGGTATTGGAAATTTTTCAAAAGGAAGGCAACAGTAAGGAACTTAAGGTCAATGGAGGTATTGGAGCCGTGGCCAGCAGGTTGTTGGTTGAAGGACCCATTATCAAAGATCGTACGGCATTTTTGGCGGGTGCAAGAGCGTCCTACGCACATCTTTTTCTTCCCTTGTTCGATGTGGACAACAAAGCTTATTTCTATGACGTTAATACCAAAATCAATCACAAAATCAATGATAACAACAGTATTTTTCTGTCTGGTTATTTTGGCAGGGACTTATTCAGCATAAACGACAGTTTTGTAAATACTTATGGCAACGCTGTGGGCAACTTTAGATGGAACCACTTGTTCTCAGATAAATTGTTTTCCAATTTGTCCCTGATCTATTCAGATTATTTCTATGGTTTAGAGCTTGATTTTGTAGGATTTGAATGGGATTCCGGTATCCAGAATTTCAACCTTAAGTATGACCTCAAAAACTATGTTAGCGATAAGATTCAAGTAAATTATGGGATTCATAATACCTACTACGTCTTTAATCCAGGTAAAATAAAGCCCAATAGCTCAGATTCTGGAATTGTGGAAGAGCAATTGACCAAAAAGTACGCCAATGAAAATGCCATTTACCTAGACATCGAAAATAAAATCTCCGACCGTCTGAGCATGGAATACGGTCTAAGGGTCAGCCAGTTCAATAGGCTTGGACAAGATGAGTTTTACCAATACGAAAACAACCAGCCCGTGGTTTTTGATCCCTTTACCCTTACCTATCAAGAGGCTATACCCATGGACACTTTAAATCCTGGAAGAAGCGGCACCTTGAAAAAATTTGGAAAATTGGAACCTCGATTTTCCATGTCCTATAATTTCAATGGGCAAAGTTCCATAAAGGCGAGTTACACAAAGCTTGCCCAATATCTACATTTGTTGTCCAATACCAGTTCTCCTACTCCTTTGGATGTCTGGACTCCTAGTGGCCCTTTTGTGGATCCACAGTTTCTGGACCAATTTGCCATTGGTTACTTTAGAAATATCAACGAAGGTGATTACTCTCTAGAAGTTGAAGCATATTATAAAGACATCCAAAATAGGATTGATTATATAGATGGAGCAAACCTAATTGCCAACAATGCTATAGAACAAGTTATCCTCAATGGGGAGGCGCGCGCCTATGGTCTAGAGTTGTTGCTCCGTAAGAATGAAGGTCGACTGAAGGGTTGGTTGGCTTACACCCTTTCCAGATCAGAACAGCGAACCCCTGGCCGGGAGCCTACGTTTGACAATGGACGATCTAACATGGAGACCGGAATCAATTTAGGCGAATGGTACAGTACCCCCTTTGATAAGACCCATGACCTGGCCCTATATGGTAGTTTTGATTTGAATGAACGATGGAATTTCAATGCCAACTTCGTTTATCAAACCGGGCAACCCACAAATTATCCTATTGGACAGTTCGAGTTTCAAGGTTTGGTCATCCCCTACTACGGGTTAAGAAATGAGGAGAGGTTACCGGATTATCATCGATTGGATATATCAGCCACCTTAAAACCAAGAACAGGAATAAAAAAGAAACTGAAGTCTGAATGGGTCTTTAGTTTATATAATGTTTACAATAGATTGAATGCGGCATCCATTAATTTTAGACAGAACCAGGATACTGGTAGAAATGAGGCCATACGGACTTCAATTTTTGGAATTGTTCCCGCGATAACCTATAATTTTACGTTTTAACGCATCATATGAAAAAGATCATCCCATACCTATTCTTGATTGTTTTGCTGTTTTCTTGTGAAGATGTCATTGAAGTGGATGTACCCCAAGAAGACCCCAGATTGATCGTTGAAGCCTTGATTCGGCTAGATCCGAGTGAAACTTCCTATATGCCTATTGTAAAAGTATCGTTGACGAGTTCATTTTTTGGAACTATTCCCCTTACTGGACTTAGGGATATTTCGATAGTCAACCTTAGCCTTCCTACAGCGGGTGGCGGCAATGGAATAATTCTCCAAGAAACAGCACCCGGTTCTGGGATTTACCAAGATCCGGATCCTGTAGGGCTACGCTTTTTCGAGGAGGGTGAACTTTTGCTTCAGTTGGAACATGAGGGCCGCCTCTATTTTGCCAGAACCTATTATGTTCCTTCGGCACCTATGGATGACTTGCGCCAAGGTGATGATATCCTCTTTGATGATGATGACATTGAACTTGAGGTCACAATTACCGACGATGGATCCATGGATAATTTCTACGTGATGGATTATGGTGAAGGGGAATTTTTAGCCCTTGAAGACAAATTCTTTAATGGTGAGCAGTTTAGTTTTTCCTTTTTCCCAGAACGAACGTTGAATCCGGGCGACGAAGTAACCGTAACTATCATGGGCGCCGACCGCGAATTTTTCAACTATATGGATTTATTGGTAGAACAAACTACGGACAATCAAGGGGTTTTTGAAACTCCAGTAGCCACGCCTAGGGGCAACATCTTCGATGTTACAGACCTAGATAATATTGATTTGTTTGATAATGTAGGACAACCCGATGTATTCCCCTTAGGCTATTTTGCGGTAGTCCAAGAATACAAACGAACCATTATCATAGAATGACCTTGGAATAACATCAAATTCAATGAGGAGCAT
Source organism: Flagellimonas algicola (assembly GCF_005937185.1). Lineage (GTDB taxonomy): Bacteria > Bacteroidota > Bacteroidia > Flavobacteriales > Flavobacteriaceae > Flagellimonas > Flagellimonas algicola. Next base: position 1,070,083 of record NZ_VCNI01000001.1, read on the forward strand.
AGCCTATTGCATCTTTTTATTTGCATTGCTTTCTTGTGAGGAGGTAATAGAAGTCGAGGTTCCTTCGGAAGAACCCAGATTAATTGTTGATGCCTTGGTTCGGGTTGATCCCACTTCAAATATTGTGGACATTGAGGTACGGGTAGGACTAACGGATGCCTTTTTTGGTGAAATTCCCGTGACAAATTTAAAGCAGATTACTCTGGCAGGTGGGGTTCTTGTTGACTATGACAATCCCGGCTCCGGGATTTACAAAGGCACGCGTTCAGCGGAAAATCTTAAAGCATCGGAGGAACTGTTGTTACAACTTGAATGGGAAGACAAGCTCTACTATGGATCAACAACCTACGCTAGTTCAGTGCCAATTGATGACCTTCGTATCGGTTCCAACACCCTATTTGATGAGGACGAAACGGAAATAATTATCACCATTACCGATGATCCCAACAGAAATGATTTCTATGTGGTTGATTTAGGTTTTGGGAACTTCATTACTTTAGACGACCAATTTTTTCAAGGACAACAATTTAGTTTTTCATACTTCTATGATGAAAAATTCGAGCCTGGCCAGGAAATCACGGTAAGTGTTCTTGGTGCTGATCAGGCATTTTACAACTACATGAATTTGCTTATTGAACAGACCGAAGACGATTTAGGGGTTTTTGAAACCCCAACAGCTACTTTGCGTGGAAACATATTTGATGTAACCGAACTTGATAACATTGATTTTTTTGATAACGTGAACATCCCCAATGAATTTCTTTTGGGTTATTTTGCCGTTGTTGAGGAATATAAGCAGAGCATCACCATTCCTTAATCAAAGAAAAGTATACAGTAACACTATTACCCCAAGCCCCACCAAACCCTGAAAAAGGGTGGCCAAAGTGTGTCCCCGCAAAGCTGTTTTCACATTCATGTTGGAAAATTGGGAAACCACCCAAAAATAGCTGTCGTTAACATGGGAAACGGTCATGGCACCGGCTCCGACGGCCAAAACAGCAAGAGCTTTATCCGTAATGGACAACAATCCAAAAGTGTCCAACAATGGCGCTATGATGGCAGAGGTGGTAATAATAGCCACTGTGGACGAACCTTGGGCGGTCTTTAGAACGGCAGCTATGGCAAATGAAATCAACAAACCGCCCAATCCAGAACTTTGGGTCAGGTTAAATATTTCTGCCATGTCCAGAGTGCGTAGGATAGCTCCAAATGCACCTCCGGCACCAGTTATCAAGACAATGGCCCCCGCCTGTCTAAACGCTTCAGGAACCCACTGCTTTTGTTCCTCAGCAGGTATTTTCCTTGCCATCATAAAGGCCAATAAAACGCCAATCAATAATGCTATAATGGGACTTCCAAGAAAATCAAAAACAAAGAAAAGGTTCGACTTTCCTAAGGGAAAAGTGGGATAATTGGCAACGGATTTTAAAGCAATCAAAACTATGGGAACTACCAACGGCAAAAATGCGTTAAAGGGTTTAATATTGGATCCCTCTTCCTCCTGAACGTCGCTTTCTTCCTTCGCTACTTCTTGTTTTAATTTTCGCCCCATAAATCGAGCCCAGAAATACCCCATCAACGAAACGGGTATGGAAACTACCAGTCCCAGAAGTAATACCGTGCCCAAATCGGCCTCCAAGATAGCGGCTGCGGCCAAAGGTCCCGGTGTTGGAGGTACAAATACGTGGGCGGCATAAAGACCTGTTGCCAAAGCGACCGCGTAGACCATAATGGGAATTCCCGATTTTTTGGACAGTGCTTTGTTCAACGAGGACAAAATAATAAACCCTGAATCGCAAAATACCGGGATGGAAATGATGTATCCGGCCAAATTTATAGCCAAAGGTGATTTTTTAAGTCCAATCAATTTTAAAATTGAATTGGCCAGAACCTTGGTACTCCTAGTTTTTTCAAGATAAATCCCAATAACGGTTCCAAACGCAATGACCAGACCAATACCTGATAAGGTTTTCCCAAATCCATTGCCCATCGTTTCCATAATATTTTGAGGGGAGAGTCCCAAGAGAAAACCAGAAACCACCGCCGCCAAGGTCAGGGAAAAAACAGGGTGCATTTTAAACTTGATGGTCGCCACAATAATAAAAATGACCACTAGGGCCAGAACAAGGATTTCCATGATTATTTTTTAGAAAATGTCCTTTAAATATAGGCTAAACTTGCTACTTTAGTTCCTATGCACACCGATAAAAAATTATTGGCAAAAGGTCTCAAATTTATAGGGTATACGGTAGCCGTCATGTTTCTGGCCCCATTTACCATCTACCAAGCATTTAAAAACGAGGGGCATCCTGCCTATTTACCTGTGTTGATCGTAGGTTTGATATTGGCCGTAGTTGCCATCGGCCTAGGGTTTTACACCATCAAAATCTTTATGGAGGCTTTGTTTGGAAAAAAAACAAAGGATTAATCCTTCGTGGTCTTGCTATTTTTCCATTTGTTGCTCAATTGGGCATAATCGTAATCCAAGACCGATTTCTGCCGCTCCAATCGCTTGGAGGCAAATGCACGCTGTAGAATGTCCTCAATGAGATAGTCTTCGTGGATTAGCTCCGGATGAAATTCTTCCTTTATACTAATTTTGAACGCCTTTGCGGTAGTATTGTACCAAAAGGCCCGCCACCCATTTCGAAGCTCTTTTACGAGGTCAAATGCAGTTTTCCCGGTTTGCCTATAAATGAGTTTGACCAAAATTTGGCCCTCAGTTCGCGTTAGCTTTTTAAGTTCCGCTGAAAACTCACCTTCAATGTATTTTTGGACTTTTTTGGTGTATTTCTTTCGTTGTCTTTTCTTCTTGATGTTGGCCAAACTATCATTTAATTCCACCAAACGTTCTGCAGCCAATTTGGCATAGGGGTACACTTTTAAGGTCTTTCTTCTTAGGATATAATACCGAAGTTTTTCTTTCCGATTGGCAAATTCCAGCCTCCCAAATAGATACACCTCGTCCAACGCAATGGAACTATGCAAAATGGAGTCCCCTTCAAACCGAACATAGTAATCCGTAGAATCAATGACCTCTTCTTTAATCTGTGAAAACGAAGAAACCGCAAGTGAAAAAAATATGGCAAAAAAAATCTTCTTCATAGCTGTGTCAAGCCAAAAACCGCACCAAATGTAACCATATTGCTTTGCGAACATTATTAAATAAACGTGAATATTATTACTTTAAAGGAAAGATAAGATAAACAAGCTATCGTTACATGGGCAACAATAAGACAAGGGATATCTTCAAAATCCAGGTAAAAAGCAAAGTCGGGCATTCCAAATTCACTTTGGTATTTGTTCATGGGAACAGTCAAAATCTACACCTTTGGGACCATCAATTGAAAACCTCTCTCTTTGATGCTTTCAATCGAATGGCATTTGATCTTCCCGGACATGGGGATTCTATGAAGCTGGACAATTATCAAATTCCCTTTTTAGTGCCAATTCTTGAAGATATATTTAATAACTTAGGGTCCATAGTCCTTGTTGGTCATTCTCTTGGCGGCCATTTAATTTTACAATCCCTTCCAAACATTGCAAATTGCCTTGGACTTGTACTAATTGGCACTCCCCCTTTAAAAAAACCGCTCAACTTAAATGAGGCATTTGCCCAGGATGAACGAATGGGACTTCTTTTCAAGGATCAATTGTCTCCTGGAGAAAAGAAATCTATGATGGATTTTATTGGCTGCAATAACCATCCCGTTGCAATAGGTGCATTGGAGAAAACTGATCCTGTATTTAGAACAGGAATTGCCCATTCCATTTCCACGGGAGAATTGTCCAATGAAATGGACAGCCTAAAAACCGCTGATTTTCCTGTGGCGATTTTAGCTGGGGAAATGGATCCGTTGGTAAACAAAGAATATCTGAACAAAATCGGTTTTTCCACTCTTTGGAAACAGAAAGTACACTATATCCCTAGCTCGGGGCATACCCCTCATCTAGAGAATTCAAAAGCATTTAACGCCGTAATTAATGAATTTGTTGAAGAACTCCTTACAAATGGAGCATCATAAATAAAATGGCTTGGAAAACAATGTAAATTCAAAAATAACCCAAGAAAACTTGTGGCAATATGCTGATGATATTTCAAAATATCTTCAGGACAAAGTTGTGGGCCAAAGAAATTGGAATAGCCTAAATGATTTTCCATTGCTGTTCAAACAGGCTCTCTATGTGATGGACTGGAAAAAAAAGTCTATTTCCTATCAACGAAATATTGATAAATTGTTAGGCTATGATCTGAAGGAATTTAATATGGAGACGGCCTTGAGGCGAATTCATCCTGATGACATACCAGTGGTTTCCAGGGTAATCAAAGGTACAGTTCACCATTATGTACATTCTAGAACAGTGGAGCCCGACTCTTATCTCACACTGACCTATAGGTTTTTGAAAAAGGATAATTCCACCATTAAATTACTTAGGCAAACGGGAGCTTTTGAGGTTTCTGATCGAGGTGAATTTATTAGCAACTGGTCTTTGATTACCGTCATTGATTTTATTTCAAACAATAACCAAGTGGAATGGCATCTAAATACCAATGAAGTGGATTTTCAAAAGTTTAAGGACAATGTTTATAGAGAATTCAAGGATTTCTTTTCTCCAAGGGAATTGTTGGTAATACATGGAATAAACAAAGGCTTAAAAAGTCTGGAAATTGCCAAAGAACTCTCTATAAGCAAGCTTACCGTAGATACGCACCGAAAAAACATTCTTCGTAAATGTGGTTGTTCCAATAAAGAACAGCTTTTAAATTTTTGCGCGGCGAATGGGATCATTTAACTGCAGTTCAAAATGAAGAAGAATTCTGAAAATACAACTTCACCTGCCAACCCAGTATCTGGGGTATCTCCTGTGGACCTGATTCAATTTGCAAAAACAACCTCCAATTTTCTGGCCAATAAAAAGACAGAAAGAAAAGCGTTTAACGACTTGGCACATTTTCCATTGATTCCCGGAAAGCAAGCTATTTATGTGATGGATTGGCAACAAAACAGAGTCACCTATCAAAGGAATATTGAAGGTATGTTGGGTTATCCTAAAAATGAATTTGATGACAGTATCATTCACACCCATATCCACCCGGATGATATCAACGTAGTATCTCGCGTAATCAAGGGTGTCGTTGACCATTATACCCATTTTAATGCCACCAGCATAAACACCTATTTGACCATTTCTTATCGGCTTTTAAAACGTGATGGTACGCCAATAAAGGTATTAAGACAATCCGGAGCATACGAAACTATGGGCAATGGAAAATTGATCAGCAATTGGTCCTTGATTACCGATATCGGTTTTATTTCAAATAACAATCAAATAGAATGGGACGTAAATGCCAATGAGGTAGATAGGCAAAAATTTAAGGAAAAAGTCTATCTGGAGTTTCAGGATTACTTTTCCAATAAGGAACTACTGGTCATCACGGGTATCAAAAAAGGCCTAAAAAGTAGCGAAATTGCCAATCAGCTTTTTATAAGCAAACATACTGTGGATACCCATCGTAAGAACATCCTTCGCAAGTGCAATTGCAACAACAAAGAACAATTGTTGGCCTTCTGTTATCGTAACGGAATTTTCTGACTTTCCGATTAAGTGCGCTGTTTTATCGATAAAATGCTGTTTTCAAAAGGTAAAATACGCATTAGTGGGTATTTTTTTCTATCCAAACATCTTCTAGTTTTAGGTTTCAATGTTCTGTATTAATTGATCCTAGATAACCATGAAAAAGTTCATTCTTCCCTTATTCGCCCTGTTGTATATAGCTTGCAGCACAGATAGTTCAGACAATCCCACCCCACCAGCTGAAGCAGAGAAATTCACCTTGAAAGTAACTGCTGGCAATGGCGGAACAGTCTCCAGCAGTGGAGGGACATACGGCAAAGGAACAGAAGTAACTCTTACGGCCACCGCGGAAGCAGAATATTTGTTTGACAAATGGTCCAACGGTGCCACGGAAAATCCATTGAAAATAGTAGTCAACTCCAACATCAACCTCACAGCAAACTTTCTCATTAAAAAATATGCCTTGACCATAGAAATAGAAGGTGAAGGTGAGGTTGAGGAAGAAATAGTCAGTTCTGGGAAAAGTACTGATTACGATTCCGGCACAACTGTAAGACTTACCGCGGAACCTATGGACGAGTGGACATTTGTAGGATGGTCCGGTGCCGTTGATTCCTCCGAAAACCCCATCGAATTAACGTTAACAGAGGAAAAGCAGCTAACTGCAGAATTTGTCCCTGCACAATATACGCTTGTGATTGATTCCGGTGAAGGCGGTCAAGTGGATTCAAGCGGGGGCGAATACGATTATGGTACAGAGTTGGTTGTTACGGCCACCCCTGACAATGACTTTATTTTCTCGCATTGGTCCGACGATTCAGAAGAAAATCCAAGAACAATAACAATTGATTCCAACAAAGAGTTGACCGCATTATTTAAGGACAAGTTTGAGATTGAAAACGGGTTCTACATCCTTGTAGGCGTGGTTGATGACAATGGCAATCCCATATTTTATGATGCGCCTCCGTTTGTATTTGAATATGCCAATAATGAGACCATCTTTACAGGAACTGTTTATGAGGATTTGGCATCATTCCCAGTATTTAAGGATATAGGTTACGTACCGGGTGCGGGTGACCCGGACGAGAACCTCATTAATGAATACATATCAAGATTTGTCATACATCGCCAATATAATTCCGGTGGGGCACGGCATTCCTGGTTGCTCAAGAAAATAGAGGAAAGTGAGATTCCACATAAAAAATCCCATGAAGAAATTATGGAATTGGTAGCGGGCAAGGGATTTTGGAGCGATCCCATTTATGCAGAAATAGACCCTCTAGTTCCAGAAACCTACGTTACTGCATTTATAAAAGATGCCGAGCGTCATGGGCTTGACCTATCTTTTGTTGACCTTGATAAAGTCTTGGTAGAGTTTAGAGATGAAGGATTTGCAGGACTATCCCACCTTAGCTGTATAGACGATGACCGGGTGCATATAAGCTATTACACCCCGTTTTGGAACAGTGCCTCCTATTTTGATATTCAAAATGAAAGGCTCACAGTAATGTACCATGAACTAGGGCATGATATTTTGAACTCTGGTCATCCTGCCACCGGAGATATGAAGCAGTTTATGAACCAGGCTCTCGGTGATGTGGGGCCAATAGTATGGGATGATTCCGATCCCATGTTCTCATTTAGAAGAATGGTAGATGATATGTTCTCTGGGGTTGGGTTGGATTATCCATGTACCAACGGTGCAACGGATTACTCCTCTGGAGCCGCTGGTAAATCCGGTGGTCTCGGTAAAGGTCCAGAACACTGCTTCACATACCCATTCCCTCATTCCGAAATTCATAACCACTAAAACTTAAATTATGAAACTTAAAAATCTATTTATTCTTTTGTTGGCGATGCTTATCTCATTTAGTTGTGATAAAGACGAATATTTTGATGAGTTTGAAGTTGATATTACCTTAAGTGGTGATATAAGCAAATTTAGAGGCAATCTAAATCTGTTAAGCTATGATGGTGAAGATGGGGCACTCCTTTTTAGTTCAAGGGATGGTAGGGCCTCAAACGATGGTCTGGGCAATTATGCCGTACAATTTTGGGATACCTCACCCTACGAGTTTTACACTGGAACGTATATAGATGAGATTAGGGTAAGCTATAGTTTTTATGGATTGACCCTGGAAGCACTTGAAGATGCGGCCGACAATGGAACAGAATATACCCTTTCCGTAGCAGTAACAGTACGAAGAAATGGCTCACAAATTGATAGCTTTACCGTTTCCTACGATCAGGACACTGACGCGGACGAAGGATTTGAAAAAACATATTCAATAAATTAGACAAAGGGCTATCACTATCCCAAAGGCTTACTCAATTCCAAAATAATACCCGAATAAATGAAGCAAAGGGTTTCTTGGGTCTAATGATCTTATTATTTTTGAAGGTCAAATACATGTTTATGGCTCAAGAAAAAATCATCACCAACAAATCGCTTAAATTTTTCGAAAAATACCTAAACAATGCCTCTCCAACCGGCTATGAATGGGAAGGTCAAAAAATATGGATGGACTACCTGAAACCTTATGTGGACGATTTTATTACGGACACCTACGGAACTGCGGTAGCGGTAATCAATCCTGATGCCAAGTACAAGGTGGTGATTGAGGGACATTCCGATGAAATTTCTTGGTACGTAAATTATATCACCGACAATGGATTGCTCTATGTGATCAGAAATGGTGGGAGCGATCATCAAATTGCACCCTCAAAATGGGTGAACATCCATACCAAAAAAGGGATTGTGAAAGGTGTATTTGGCTGGCCCGCTATACATACCCGTAACCGTGCCAAGGAGGAACCACCCAAGTTGGATAACATTTGTATTGATATAGGTGCCAAAGACAAAGAAGAAGTTGAAAAAATGGGCGTTCATGTGGGCTGCGTAATTACCTATCCAGATGAATTCCAAGTACTGAACAAAAACAAATTTGTTTGTCGCGCCATTGATAATCGTGCCGGAGGCTTTATGATTGCAGAGGTGGCACGTTTACTTCATGAAAACAAGGTAAAACTTCCTTTTGGATTGTATATCACCAACTCGGTGCAGGAAGAAATTGGACTACGCGGTGCTGAAATGATTACCCAGACCATTAAACCGGATGTGGCCATTGTTACAGATGTTTGTCACGATACCACTACTCCCATGATTGACAAAAAGAAGGAAGGAGAAACTGCCATTGGCTCTGGTCCTGTAATTTCTTATGCCCCAGCGGTACAGAATAAACTAAGGGAACGCATCATTGAAACGGCTGAAGCCAAGAAAATTCCATTCCAACGTTTGGCATCTTCCCGTTATACGGGAACAGATACCGATGCCTTTGCTTATAGCAATGGAGGTGTGGCCTCTGCCCTAATTTCATTGCCGCTTAGATATATGCATACCACCGTGGAAATGGTACACAAAGATGATGTCGAGAACGTCATCAGATTGATTTACGAGACGCTCCTGAACATCAAAGAAGGGGAGACTTTTAGTTATTTTGACTAAAAATATGTCGGTTCGAGCGCAGTCGAGAACTATTTTGTAGTTAGTAATCCTAAGACCTATCGACTGCGCTCGAGGTGACAACAACGACTGTTTGTAGTGGACGAATTGGTAGACATTCTGGATGAAAACGGGAAGCTTACCGGTAAGACTTGTCTAAAATCCGAAGCACACCGTAAAGGGTACTTCCACCCTACCATTCATGTATGGTTTTATACTTCAGATGGAAAAGTGTTATTTCAAAAAAGGGGGGCAAACAAAGACACCTTTCCAGGACTTTGGGATGTTTCGGTAGCTGGGCACATTGGAGCAGGTGAAGATGTTATTGAGGCAGCAATACGCGAAGTAGAGGAGGAAATCAGTCTAGTGATAAAACCCAAAGACCTGGAAAAAATTGGCTGTTTCAAATCAGTTCATGAGCACAGCAAAGTGCTAGTTGACAAGGAATTTCATCATACTTTTTTATGTGAAATGAAAATTCCGTTACCAAAGCTAATCAAACAGGAAAGCGAAGTTGACGCTTTGGAATTGATTGATTTGACAACATTTAAGTTTAATGTCGAGCACAATCAACTAGCCGGTTTTGTACCCAATGATAGCGGTTATTACACGAAGATAATTGAAGAAATATCCCAAAGACTATAGATGTTCCGTAAACTCCTCTGAGTTACCCAGGGAGTAGGTCTGCTGTGTACCTTGGGCCATATCTTTAACCACAAACTGTTCCTGTTCCAGTTCTTGCGCCCCAATCAAAACCACATACGGAATATTCCTGCTATTGGCATATTTCATCTGCTTTTGCATTTTGGTATTCGTTGGGTACACTTCAGCTTTAATGCCTTTGGCCCTCATCTGATTCACCAACTTAAGGGCAGCCATACTCTCTTGATTCCCAAAGTTCACACAAAGTACGTCGACAGATTTGCTTACACTACTTGGGAACAGATTCAATTCTTCCATCACCAAATAGATTCGGTCCAATCCAAATGAGATTCCCACGCCACTAATATCCTTTAATCCAAAAATACCAGTAAGGTCATCGTAACGTCCACCACCACCAATAGAGCCCATTTTAACGTCTTCTGGGGCGCTAACTTCAAAAATGGCACCGGTATAGTAGTTGAGTCCTCGCGCCAATGTTACATCCAGTTGAAGTTGGGCGGATTGCAATCCCAGCGCCTCAACATTCCTCGTGATTTCATCCAGTTCCGCAACTCCTGCCATACCTATTTCAGATTCCACCAACAATGATTTCAGTTGCTCCAATTGTTCCATACTAGAGCCTGACATTGCAAACAAGGGGCTTGCTTTGTCAATGGCACTTTCGGAAATTCCTTTAGCCAACATTTCCTTTTTTACGCCCTCCTCTCCTATCTTGTCCAATTTGTCCAATGCTACCGTAAAGTCAATAAGTAAATGTTTGGCTCCAATGACTTCGGCTATACCGGACAATACTTTTCTATTGTTGATTTTGATGGTCGTACCTTTCAATCCTAAAGCTGTAAAGACCGCATCATATAGCTGTACAAACTCCACTTCTTGAAGTAAGGACTTGGCTCCTACCACATCGGCATCGCATTGGTAAAACTCCCTAAAACGTCCCTTTTGTGGCCTGTCCGCCCGCCATACTGGTTGGATTTGGTACCGCTTAAATGGGAAATCAATTTCATTTTGATGCATGACCACATAACGGGCAAAGGGCACTGTAAGGTCATATCTGAGCGCTTTCTCAGTAATTTTCGGTGTTAACGAAGCCGAATTCTTGGAACTATAGGTAACATCGTCCACTTTGGAGATAAAGTCTCCAGAGTTCAAAATCTTGAAAATAAGCCTATCCCCTTCATCCCCATACTTGCCCATCAAGGTTTCAGAATTTTCAAAGGATGGGGTTTCTATAGGTTGGAAGCCATACACCTCAAAGTGTTTTTTGATGGTTTGGATGATGTAGTTGCGTTTGGCAACCTCTGTGGGTGAAAAATCGCGCGTTCCCTTGGGAATGGATGGTTTTTGGGCCATTCAAATGGTGTAAAAATTAGGTAGCGCCCTACACGTAGTTCGAGGACCAAGACCGGCGCATAGAATATGTTTGGCAAATATCGATTTATTTAAGGATTTATCAAACCCTGCGGGTTGACACGAACCTGTCTGCATACCTAAGGTATGTAAACCGGTAGGCAGGTTTCATAAATTGGCTCGAAAACAATGGATTTAGGATTTCAGAATTCAACATTAAAATTCAAGAATTGAACATCGGGTGTCCAGCATCAAACATGAAAATTCAAAAGTCCAAATAACCAAATTCCAAAAATCCAACTATCTAATGGTCCAACCAAAAGCTACTCCATTATCCGCTCAAACCATTGGTAAAGATCTCCTTTGGTTATGGCGGCTCCTTGTTGGATCAAATCAAATTTGTCTTTGTTCTTGTCATCGGAATAAGCTTTGGAAGCAGTTAGGTATTCCACAAAATCGGATTGGAAATTGCGTTTGAACCAGCCAAAACCTTCCTCCGTTCGTAAATCGATTTCGGGATTAAGTACTTTTACCGAGAAGAGCTTCATCTCCTTGTCCGTTAAATGGAACAGGTGCATATGCATTTCCGAAATGTTCTCTAGGTACTCTACTTGAGACAGTACTCCTTCCCAAACCAAGTCGCTAAAAACATCTATTTCCTCCTCAGCAACCTCGGGTTTTTCTTCTTTGATACTCGCCCACTCATCGGCGGTAATGGACTGGGTAGCCAAAAAGTTGATGAACTCAGGATGCAACTCTTCCAGTTGTTGTTGCGTCAATCTTGCGTACTTCATTGAATCAGATTCCTTTAATTCGGCAAAAATAAAAAAGGCCACGCAGTTGCGCAGCCTTTTTACCTTATAAATTATATTCTTTTAGTTGAAGATGTATCGCACCCCAAACTGGGCTTGCCATCTAGACAATAGGCTGGTATCCGAACTAAAAGTTTCCATTAAATTCTCATCAAAACTGTAGGTTGGATTGTTGTTGTCATCAATGGTTACACCCAACACCTGCTGGTTGGTGGGAATTTCAACAACGCCCCACTCAGAACTGATCAAGTTGCCAACATTCAATACATCCAAACTTAACTGGATGGTGTTCTTATTGGCTATTTTAATATCCTGTAATACCTTCAAATCCCAGCGTCCTCTCCATGGGGCCAAAGCTCCATAGCGCTCTGCATAAGAGCCTCGGTTTTCACTCAAATAGTCATCTTGTTGAATAAAGGCTTCAAAGGCAGCTGCATCCCCGGCTTCAGCAAAATTCATCTGGTTGACCTCTGCTGCTGTTGGGATGTACAACAAATCATTTATACTAGATCCATCCCTATTGATGTCCCCTCCATAGATATAATTGAAACGACCTCCCTGGGCGTATTCAAAAAATGTGGAAATGGTAGTTCCTGTTTTAAAGGCTTTGGAAATTACCCCAAACAAAACGGTGCGTATCCCCGTACCTTGAATAGGACAACACATCCGCATTGGCATCATTGACAATGGCATTGGCGGCAAAAGCATCACTGGTAATCTCAGCTTCAATGGAGTTCACATCCTTTGAATTCAAATAGCTATAGGCCAAACTCGCATAAAGTCCATTGTCCCATGTTTTTTGTCCCTTGAACACTGCATTCCAAATTCTTCCCTCATCGGAATTGGAGAACACGTAAGCGTTGTTGATTAAATCCGTTGCGGCATACACAGCTCTGTTATCCACCCCTTGCAAGGTTTCTGAAGGAGAAGTAAGCCCCCAGTTTTGCACGTGAGGCCCGTTGATATCCTTTGAATAGGAGAAATCAGCGGTCAAAATCCAGCCATTATTCAAGCGTTTATCCGCACCCAAACTGGTTCTAAAGACCTGTGGCCATTGGAAATCGGGGTCTACAGCAGTAAGGAAAAATACATTGGGGTTGGCTATCTGGTTGCCCAACCATACAAATGGGAAGCGACCTGTAAATATCCCGGAACCACCCCTAATCTGCAGATTGCCATCATTGTTCACATCCCAATTGAATCCAACACGGGGAGAAATCAACCAATCATTGGTGGGTAAATTGGTGTTATCTATTAACACGGTTTCTCCATTATTGGGATTTACATAAGGAATATCCGCAACTACCGCGGGAGACCTTTCAATTACCTCCTGAGCTTTTTGCGCTGAATCAAAATATAAAGGCTTATCAAAACGGATTCCGTATGTCAACTTAAAGTTTTCGGTGGCGTTCCACTCATCCTGAGCGTAAAAAGCCATTTGACCCACATTGGTTTCGGCCAAGGCCCAGCCTCCAGCATTTCCTTCTCCAGCGGCATTTAAGGCGTTGTTAGCAGCAATGGCAGCATTGAACTGACCTTGGTAAACATTGACCAACGCGGCTTCCCCAGCAGCATCCAGACCTCTAAAATCAGAAATGGAGCCTGTTGGGAAGAACACTCCTTGTGCACCATAAACCCCTAAGTTAAAGGAGTTGTCAAATTGGAACTTCTCAAAAGAGAACCCAACGGTGAACGTATGATCCCCTTTAAAAAAGTTGAGGTTGTTTGTTAATTGAAAAACCTTCTGATCCAATCTGTTGTTGATGGAGAAAGGCTCGTGTCCTGCAATGATGTAGTTTGATGCCCCATTTTCATCCAGCAATGTAATGGTTGGTGCCGGAGTTGATTTTGGGTTCCTGAAATCGTCAAAATGGGTATACCCTACTTGCAACTTGTTAATGGCCTCATCAGAAAGCGTAGAGTTCAATTCAATTTGTACCGATTGAATTCTGTTGTTGATTTCATATCCGGCATTTTCAAACTGCAAAGTGGACAGGTTTGGCCCTCTAAAGCCCAAAGCAGTTGGGTGAGCCGGCTTTTCCTTGGAGGCGTCCAAGAAATTGTAAATGATGGCCAATCGGTTATTGTCGTTGATGTTCCAATCCAATTTGAAAATTCCCTTGGTCGATTCCTGATCAAAATTGAATCCTTCAAACCTACCTGGATTGTAGAATTGTCCATCACCGATGGAAACCTGACTTAGAATATTGGACACCAACGCAAAATCAGAGGCCAAAACCCGAGATTCATTGATGGCACCAGAGCCACTGTTAGGAACAAAACCATTGGATCCCAAATCGGTACGGTCGTCCTTTTCAAAATTGGCAAAGAAGAACAACTTATTTTTAACGATTGGGCCTCCAATACTGATACCATATTGGGATTGGCTCAGGTCTGCTTTAAAAACGTCATCGCCTGCTACCTTTCCTCCTGTTAGGCTCTCATTCCTAAAAAAGCCGTAAACGGTTCCGTAAAACTCATTGGTACCACTTTTGGTCACCGCATTTACGGAAGCTCCCGTAAATCCGGATTGGGTCACATCGTAGGGCGCTGTTGTTACTTGAATTTGGTCAATGGCGTCAATGGAGATAGGATTTGCATCCGTTTGTCCACCAGGCTGGGCAGCATCCAATCCAAAAGGGTTGTTGAAAATGGCCCCATCCAAGGAGAAATTATTGAATTGGTCATTTCTTCCGCCAAACGAACCTGCACTTGCGGTAGGTTCCAGACGGGTAAAGTCGTTGGTAGACCTTGAAATAGTAGGTAGTCTGGTCAATTCCCGTCTGCCAACGCTTGTTTCAGCCCCGGTACGGTCGCTACCGAAGGTTCCGGTTTGATCCGATACAACTATGACCTCATCCAAAGCCTGGCTATCTGATGCAAGGGCAACATTTTGGTTATAGGTTTTACCCAACGATAGGAAAATATCGTTTTGTACATTGGTTTTAAATCCAACATAGGAAATGGTTACCTCGTAAGGTCCCCCGACCCTAAGGTTAAGAAGGTTATACCTTCCTTCCTCGTTGGTAATGGCTCCGTAGCGTGTACCTGTAGGCGTGTGTACCGCTACCACATTCGCCCCTAAAAGGGGTGCGTTTTGATCATCAACAACGGTTCCCCTGATGTTGGATGTGGTGACTTGTGAAAAAGCCGAGGTAGATACCATAAGCAATAGTATCCCCAACAGTAAATTTTTCTTCATAAATGAGTTAGTTTTTTGAGTACCTACAAACATAGACAAAAAAAAGAGCTATGCATGCATAGCTCTTCATAACTTATTAACCGAATGTTAAGGGTTTCCTTACTTCGCTTCAGCAATAACTTCAAAAGGAAAATCAACAATTACCTCTCTGTGCAATCTGATTTCGGCATTGTAAGGCCCAACTCTTTTGATGATTCCTCCTTTGATATTGATAAACTTTCTTTCGATTTGATGACCTGCCTTATCCAAGGCTGCTGCCAAATCAATATTGCTGACAGAACCAAACAATTTGTCACCAGCACCCACTTTGGCTGGGATGCGGATTTCCAATTGCTTAAGTGCATCGGCCAATTTAGTAGCCTCGTCAACAATTTTCTTTTCTTTATGGGCTCTTTGCCTAAGGTTTTCTTCCAAAACTTTTTTGGCGGAAGGAGTAGCCAATGCGGCCAAACCTTGAGGAATAAGGAAATTTCTTCCGTAACCGTTCTTTACCGTAACGATATCGTCCTTAAAACCCAAATCCTGTATATCTTCTTTTAGAATAAGTTCCATTCTTCAGTATTTTTTATTTCAACATATCGCCAACATACGGCATTAAGGCTAGGTGACGGGCTCTTTTTACAGCCTGCGCCACTTTTCTTTGATATTTCAAAGAGGTTCCGGTAAGTCTTCTAGGAAGCAATTTACCTTGCTCATTTACCAATTTCATCAAGAAATCTGGGTCTTTGTAGTCAATGTACTTGATACCAGACTTTTTGAACCTACAGTATTTCTTTTGCTTGTTGGTCTCAATGTTCAATGGGGTCAAATACCTGATTTCCCCATCTTTCTTTGATTTTGCTTGTTGTTCAATAGATGCCATAGCCCTATGCGTTTGCTTTTAATTTGGTTCTTCTTTTTTCTGCCCAAGCAATAGCATGCTTGTCCAATTTAACGGTCAAAAAACGCATAATACGTTCATCTCTTCTAAATTCCAATTCGTAGGGAGCAATTGCTTCACCTGGAACGGTAAATTCAAATAAGTGGTAAAAGCCACTTTTTTTGTGCTGAATGGGATAGGCTAATTTCTTAAGTCCCCAGTTTTCCTTGGAGACCATTTTGCCACCATTCTTAATCAAGAAATCCTCAAATTTCTTGACTGTTTCCTCTATCTGGGTCTCAGATAGAACGGGATTCAAAATGAAAACAGTTTCGTAATGGTTCATACTTTATTATTTTAAAGGAGCGCAAAATTAGTAATAAATGCTCACCTCCGCAAGAAAAGGTAAATTTCTTCGTTTAAGAGTCAATAGTTATTAACAATAATGAACCAACTAAACCTTCGTAACGTATATGGTAATGTACACAACAAAATAGACCATGTTTACATCTTTTGTTGCAGTTAAACATCCTTTTTGTGTAATTTGCCGATGATTTAAAACCCTACAAATCACCCCATTCTATGAAATTAAAAAGTATAATTGTAGACGACTCCTCCATGCAGCGGATGGCCGTTGCAAAATTGGTCAACAATCACCCACATCTTGCCCTTGTAGCCGAGTATAGCAATGCTATTGAAGCAAAAAATGGGTTAAAGAACCATGACATTGATCTTATCTTTTTAGATGTTGAAATGCCAATCATCAGTGGGTTTGACCTTTTAGAGGCCCTAGAGAACCCACCACAGGTTATTTTGATTACCGGAAAACCTGATTATGCCCTTAAGGCATTTGATTATGATGTAACCGATTATCTTCATAAACCCATCACCCTAGCCCGTTTTGAATCCTCTGTAAAAAGAGCAGTGGCCAAATACGAGCAAATGAACAGAGTGGATGAGGATGAAGAGCACATCTTTGTAAAAAGTAACCTTAAAAAGCGTAAGGTTATCCTAAATGATATTAAATGGATAGAAGCCTTGGGTGATTACATCAAATTGGTGACAGATGAAGCCAATATCGTAATCCTATCCACTATGAAGGCTTTTGAAAAGCAGCTTCCTGCGGAAAAGTTCCTTCGTATCCATAAATCTTATATTGTCAATCTGGAAAAGATTGAAAAGTTCAACAGTAAAAATGTAGAAGTTGGGGGCAGACAGATTCCGTTGAGCAGAAACAAAAAGACCGAGCTGGCCGAAGCGCTGGCCAACGTATAGAAAAGTTATATGTGGTCCACATTGTAGACCAGTCTCACACTTTTATACTTAGAAATAGCATTAAAAGATTTTTCAATTCTTTTAATGCTATTTTTTATTTGGACCGCTGGGAGATTTCTAGGAATCTTCACCAAAATGTTTTTTAAATAGTCCCGTCGGATTCTTGCTACGGGAGGATACTCTGGACCCAGTACCTGTTGTCCCAATACATTTCGTAACGATTGTGCAAACCATTCCGAGGCCTCGTTGAGCTTGTTGTAATCCTTGTCTTTCAAGGTTAGCTTAATAATGCGTACCAAAGGTGGATATTTAAACTGTTCCCGCTCATAATATTGTTCGGCAAACATTTTATCGTAATCATTGGTGGTCACCTGCTGCAAAATTTGGTGGTATGGATTGTAGGTCTGTATCAAAACCTTGCCCCTTTTTTGAGTCCTTCCTGCCCTACCCGCTACCTGGGTCAACAATTGAAAGCTTCGCTCATGGGCTCTATAGTCCGGGAAGTTCAACAAGGTGTCTGCATTCATAATACCCACCAAGCTCACATTTCTGAAGTCCAATCCTTTGGTTACCATCTGCGTTCCTACCAGAATATCCATTTCCTGTTGCTCAAAAGCGGTGATAATTTTTTCATAGGCATACTTCCCCCTAGTGGTATCCAAATCCATTCTACCAACCGAGGCTTCAGGAAATAACTCCTTCAGTTCTTGCTGGATTTGCTCCGTCCCCAATCCTTTTTTATCCAAGGTAGGACTCCCGCAAGCCAAACATGCTTGTTGCAAGGCCATGTGGTATCCACAGTAATGACAGCGAAGCTGGTTCCGGTGCTGATGGTAGGTCAAACTTACATCGCAATTGGGACACTGGGCCGCATGACCACATGTCGTGCATTCCACAATGGGAGCAAATCCTCTTCGATTCTGGAACAAGATTACCTGCTCCCCTACTTCCAAAGCCTCCATTATGGCATTGAACAGGCTTTCTGAAAAATGGCCTTTCATCCGTTTTTTACGAGTAGCTTCCTTGATGTCCACCAAATTGATATCCGGCATTAACACATTTCCATAGCGATAGGCAATGGACGCATAGCCGTACTTACCTTTTTTCGCATTGGCCATGCTTTCAATACTGGGGGTGGCAGACCCCAACAAGCAATGAGCCTTATGATAATTTGCCAGGACCATGGCAGCATCACGGGCTTGATATCTCGGCGCCGGATCAAATTGTTTGAACGAACTTTCATGTTCTTCGTCCACTACTACCAAACCCAAATTGGAATACGGCAAAAACAGGGACGAGCGTGCACCTATTACTATTTGGGCCTTCTCTGCATTCTTCAGTACATTGTTCCATACCTCTACCCTTTCGTGGATGCTATATTTGGAATGATATACCGAAACCTTGGATCCAAAATAATGTCGTAGTCTATTTATGAGCTGGGATGTCAGTGCTATTTCCGGAAGTAAATACAAAACCTGTTTTCCTTGATTCAAGGCATCTTGAATCAATTTGAAATAGACCTCGGTTTTTCCTGCTGATGTAACCCCGTGCAACAATACGGGTTTGCTTCCCGAAAAACCTGATTTAATGGCTTCGAGGGCTTCTTGTTGATACGGATTTAGTGTGATAGCATCCACCGAGGAAGATTCCTGCTCCTGCTGCACCCGATCGGTTCGGATATGGAATTCTTCCAGTATGGATTTATCAATCAAGGCTTTGATCACCGCTTTGGAGGTTCCGCTCTCCCGTTCCAAATCGGTAACTTTAATGGGTTTTTTGTTCACCGCCTGCAATTGGAACAGTGAAAGCACCACCTGACTTTGTTTGGGAGCCCTGGTCAATTCCTGAAGTAATTGCTCCAGCTTATCCTCCGCCTGGTATTCCTGGCCCAACTTCACATAACGGACAAGCTTGGGTCTGTACTGTTCATATAGCTCTTCCTTTTGCAGCACAACTCCTTTTTGCACCAACCTATTGACGAGGGGCAGTACGTTCTTTTTATCTACGATTCCACTTACCTCCCCAATTTTTAAAGCCGATTGATGCTGCAGGGCCTCAAAAATGAGAAATTCATCATCCTCCAGCCCCATTTCGTCCACTTCCGCATTCTTGTTGGGCAAAATCAGGGTTTCACTTTCCAACAAGAAAGCACTGGGCAAGGCACTTCGTAATACTTCACCAAAGGTACACATGTAGTACTTTGCAATCCATTCCCAATGCTGAAGTTGGGAGTTGTTTACCAAGGGTACGTCATCCAAAATCTGATAAATTTCCTTGGCTTCATAGGCCTGGGGTTGGTCTTGATGGGTGTTATATGCCAGCGCAGTGTAAATTTTGGATTTACCGAAGGGTACCGCTACCCGCATTCCAGGTTTCAGGAAAGTTGCCTCTTCTGGAGTGATTTTGTAGGTGAAAAGTCTTTCCAAAGGAATTGGAAGCACAACATCCAAAAAATACTGCATACCTCTATTCTTCCGTTACTCGATGCCAGGTTTGGGTTCTGTACAGGAATGCCAAATAACCGCGTACCTTTAATTTGTTCGCATCTTCTGGGTCTAACCAAACTTTTCCTCTAAAGGTCATTGCTTGTTCTGGATCAAAGAGTCTGCTGCCTTTATATTCGCCTTTACTGTTCTTTTTGAAGTCGTCCATGATTTTCATCCCGTTAATGGGTTTGTTTTTGAGCTCTCCCTTGCATTTTATACAAAGTGCATTTTCTTTTCCTTCCTCCACAACTTTAAGAACCTTTGCCTGCAACAGGCCATTTTCTTCATATACCTCAACTATAGCTTTGGTTATTCCATTGCGGTCATCTACAGTTTTCCACTTACCGAATACCGACTGCGACCATGAAATCTGGCATATCAGCAAGAAAATAATTAGTAGGTATTTATTGATTTTCCAGCTTTTTTTCATGTTTCTTTTTTAAGGAATTCAAGGTGGCATTGAGTTCAAATCCCAATAGCAGGATATTCGAGTTCAACCAAATAAAAACCATTAATATTAAGAGACCTCCCAACGCTCCATACAACTCGTTATATCGGGCAAATTTTTCCACATAAACCCCAAATAAATAGGATGTAAGCACAAACAATAAAGTGGTCATCAACGCGCCAGCAGAAAAAAAACGGGCCTTTCTTCCTTCCGCAGTACCAAAATAATAGAGAATTGCCGTGGTTAGATAGGACAAAATCATAAAAAAGAGGATTTTGGAGATTTGAATGCCAATGGTATCACCCTTCTCCACATCATAACCCAATGTTTTACCCAAATATTCACTAGTGTACTCTACAATATAGAACTCAAAATAAACAAAAGCCACGGCTCCTACAATCAGAAGTATGGACAGAATAAGCCCTACCATTAGCGCATAGGCATATTGGCGAAAAAAGTTTCGGGTCAGTTCCACGTGATAGGAGTTCTCAAAACCGCCAAAGATGGAATTGACCCCATTGGCCACCAAAAAAATGGACAATAGAAATGCGGAAGAGAGTAAACCTCCCCTTTTCTGATCTTTGATCTGCTGATAGATGTCGCCAAAATAATCACTAGTGGCAGAAGGTAAAAAGGACTCCAAAAATATGAGAAATTGTGCATCAAAATTTTCGTTTCCCACACTAGCGTATGGAATAATAAAGGGCAACAAGGTCACCATAAAAATCAGCAACGGGAAAAGCGCCATAAAAAGGCTAAAAGCAATGGAACTAGCTCTGGCCGACAGTGTCCCCTTTACAATTCCCAGGAGGTACATTTCCGTTAAATCATAAAAAGACAAACCCTCGAACGCCCTAAGTTTAATACTTTTGAGCAATCTCACCAACCAGTTTACCACTGGAATCTTCTCTAACCGTTCTTCTATAGCCAATGACATTAAACTGCTTTTAAACTCAAATCCAAATTGTGTACGGAATGGGTCAAGGCCCCTGAGGATATAAAATCTACCCCGCATTCCGCATATTTACGAATGGTTTCCTCGTTGATTCCACCGGAGGATTCTGTCAGACATTGATCTCCAATCATAGCAACCGCTTTTCGGGTATCTGCATAATCAAAGTTGTCCAATAGTATTCTATACACTCCATTGGATTGCAAAATTTCTTCCACTTCCCCAAGGTTTCTAGCCTCTACTATTATTTTTAGATCTTGTTGCGATTCCTTTAAATATTGCTGTGTTTTTTTGATGGCTTTTGAAATTCCGCCGGCAAAATCAATATGGTTATCCTTAAGCATGATCATGTCATACAGCGCAAACCTATGGTTCTCACCTCCCCCAATTTTCACGGCCCATTTTTCCAATGCCCGGATTCCTGGAGTGGTTTTTCGGGTATCCAATATTTTAGTCTGCGTTCCTTCCAGTAATGTTACAAAAAACCGCGTTTTTGTGGCTATAGCGCTCATTCGCTGCATAGCATTTAGCACTAAACGCTCCGCCTTTAAGATGCTTTGTGAACTTCCCGAAACATAGAAAGCGATGTCTCCGTATTTTACCGGTATCCCATCTGGAATCATAACTTCCATTTTCATACCGGGGTCTACGTATTGAAATACCTGTTTGGCAAATTCCACCCCGGCCAAAATACCCTCATCCTTCACCAAAAGCTTGGCTTTACCCTGTGCCGAAACTGGAATACAAGCCAATGAACTATGGTCGCCATCTCCCACATCTTCCCTGATAGCATTGGCAATAATTAAAGCAACTTCCTTTTCAAATTGATCTTGGGTAATCATGTATATGGGGTTTCAACGAAAATAGTAAAAACATTACTCACAATTCTTTTTAAAAAATGGAATTCCTGTAGTGCACTTGGTCTGGTTTGTGGGTCAATGGTTTAGGGGGTTCCTAAGCATCAATCATGCTGGATTAGCTTATTTACGTAATTCATCGAATATTTTCGCATTTGGTAAGTATTACAGTAAGCTTTTAAATGGTGAAAATGGATTATTTCTAACTTTATTAGGATGTCTAATCAAACCTAAACCAAGATGGATATAGTCAATGATGTTGTAGCAAAAAGCAGTTCGGTTGAAGAAGTAAGTTCTATCAATGCTCTGGAATTCAGGAAGAATTACTTCACTAAGAAAAGACCGGTTCTTTTAAAAGGTTTTGCCAAAGACTGGGGAGCCAAAAAAAAATGGGATCTTGATTTTCTCATGAATTTGGAAGGTGATAACCAAGTACTTCTTTTGGCTGCAAATTTTATTCAAGACGACAATCGATATAGACAAGGATCTTTTAAGGATTATCTACAAGCTTTAAAAAGCGCGGAAAACAACAAGGAGGTAATGAAGGATTATTTGACCACCGTAGATATCTTTAAATTTTTTCCCCATCTCACTGAGGACATAGATTTTTCACTGTTTGAAAAAAATACCGTTTCAAATTATGTTACGGGTTGGATAGGACCCAAAGGAACCATATCAGGGTTTCATTTTGATACCGCCAATAATATGTATGCCCAAATCATGGGTAAAAAAATGTTCATTATTTGCCCTCCCAAATTTAATAGGAACATGTACCCAAGTAGCAAGCATATTGCAGATGCAGTGGCAAGTCAGATAGACCTCAATAACTTTGACCCGAAGAAATTTCCGAAATTTGAAGATGCAGCACTTCAAGTTGCCATCCTGGAGCCAGGGGATGTCCTATTTGTTCCGCAAAAGTGGTGGCATTATGTGAAATCTCTTGATACCTCTATAAGTATCAGTAATTTTGGATATACAAAAAGCGAAAAGTATACACTACTGCTAAAAGAACGTATTAAACACTCCTTACATAAAAGAGGTTATTACAAACCTAAAAATTGCTTTTGCTGCGAAGCTTAGGGAGAAACAATAGATTCCACAAAAACAAAATCCGCTCTTTTAAATGGATTGAATCAAGGTTTTGATCAAGGATTTTAATAACATCCAAGATCTATTGTCATGGTTTGTCCCTAAAAAATTAATTTTGGGCATGCAAATCACCTTAATCGCCATTGGCAAGACGGATAGTAGAGAGCTTTCCCAGCTTATCAACAACTATGAGAAGCGCTTGGGACATTACATCAAATTTCGGTTTAAAATACTTCCGGATGTAAAGAATACTAAAAATCTTTCCGAGTCTCAGCAAAAAGAAAAGGAAGGGGAATTGCTTTTATCCCAAATCCATGCTTCAGACCATCTTGTTCTATTGGATGAAAATGGTAAGCACCATAGCTCCATGGAATTTTCCAAATTCCTTCAAAAGAAGATGAACAGCGGCCTTAAGAATTTGGTTCTTACTATTGGAGGACCTTACGGTTTTAGTGATGCCGTATATGCGCGAAGCCAAGAAAAACTTAGCTTGTCCAAAATGACCTTTTCGCATCAAATGGTACGCTTGTTTTTGGTGGAACAACTCTATAGAGGTTTCACTATTTTGCGTAATGAGCCTTATCATCACCAATAAGTTCTTTTTCGGAGGACATCAAATTGTACTTTTCCAGAAAATCCTCTACTTTCTTAATGATAATATGGTGTGGTTTGGCCTCCTGTGTTGTCTCTTCCAAGGATTTTAGCATGCGTTGCGACACTTTCTTTAACTCATCCAGCTCCTCACCGATAAAACCATAAATCTCCTTCTGTCTGATTGGATCCTTCTCAACTTCCAAGACATATTGAAGGTCTGAGATGTTTTTCATGTGGGAATTGAACACCTGGGATTGGTGCCAAGCAATCTCTGATAGTTTCTTTTTTTGGTCCATTATGCGACTAATAATGGGGTTAACAATAAAGAAAATCTCGAAGAAAATAATGACTATGGAAAAAATGGCCAGCTCCAATTCTATGATCATCATGGTCTTGATATCCTTTTCGGCCTTAGTTTGAAACAGGGTCACAATACCGTCCATAATTCCGGAAAATCGATCCACCCGATAGCGGACATCATTAAAGGAAACTTCTTTGAAGTTTTTAAAGTTTTTGAGCTTATGGTAAATCCACTCCATGTGTGGCTCCAACCGGTTGAATTGGGTCTGTATTTCCTCATCATCCAGCGGCTCAATATTTAAGGTTGGATTGCCGTTTTGCAAAAACCCGTTCATTTGATATAACTTGGTAAGGGCCAGTTTCATCTCGGCATAATCACAATTGTGATACCTACAAGAATACAATTCGTTAAGTAATTTTTGACTCAGCATCCGCTGTCTACCCGCAAGGTTTACGATGAGGGCAGTGGATCGCTGCCTGCTCAAAGTGTATTGGGTCATGGACTGAATAACAATCGTAAGGAATACAATGGAGATAACCAACAAGTAGTAGGCTCTAAAGCCTTTTTTGAATATTTCGAACTTTCCTATCCTCATTTAGGTAAAATTACCGTAAGTATTTACCCACAATTTAGATGGAAAAATAAGGACGCGAAGAAAAATGTTGTGAAACGGGATTTAAAGCATGTGAAATCCCCTATTCAGGAAAAGTAAAACTGTTTGACTAATAAAGAACCCTAAACTTGATCGTGTTTTCCACGTTCTTCAAGGCCTTAACCACTTCTTTGTTGTACTCCTTATCCAAATCAGTAATTACATACCCCACTTTGTCGTCTGTGGACAGGTATTGCCCTGTAATATTCATCTCATATTGGGCCAGAACTTTACTGATTTTCGCCATAATTCCAGGAACATTTTTGTGAATATGAAGGAAGCGGTGGGCATTGGTTTGTTTGGGCAATCTGATGTTTGGGAAGTTTACCGCGTCAACGGTATTACCAGAGTTGATATAATCCATGATCTTGTTAGGCACAAAATCCGCAATATCCCGTTGCGCCTCCTCGGTACTTCCACCAATATGGGGCGTAAGGATCACATTGGGCAATCCTTGCAAGGCTGTTTCAAACTTGCCATTGCTTCTTGGCTCCGACGGATACACATCCACCGCTGCACCACCCAATTTGCCAGTTTTAAGGGCAGCTGCAAGCGCTTCAATATCCACCACAAAACCTCTGGAAAGGTTAATAAGGATAGCCCCATCACGCATTTGGTTGAGTTCTCGTTCTCCAATAAAGTTTTTGTTTGCTTTGTTGTCATCCACGTGCAGGGTAACCACGTCAGAGACCCCAAGTAAATCTTCAAGGGTACTGCATTTAATGGCATTCCCTAATGCCAATCTATCCGCAACATCATAATAGTAAACCCGCATCCCCATGGCTTCAGCCAATACGGACAATTGCTTTCCAATATTCCCGTAACCAACTATCCCAAGGTTTTTACCACGTACCTCCCTAGAGTTGATGGCGGTTTTATTCCATTCCCCTTTATGGATTTCGGTGCTGCGGGTAAAAATATTCCGTTTGAGCATTACAATCTGACCTATGGCCAATTCAACCACAGACCGGGTATTGCTATAGGGCGCGTTGAAAACCACTACCCCTTTCTGTTTGGCATGTTTCAAGTCAATTTGGGTGGTTCCAATGCAGAATGCCCCCACCACCAATAGCTTATTGGCGGCATCCAACACCTTTTGGGTAACCTGTGTTTTGGAACGAATTCCCAATACGTGGACCCCTTTGATTCGTTCAATCAGCTCGTCTTCCGTTAAGCTGTGCTTTACCAGTTCTACGGAAAAACCGTCTTCCGAAAGGTTCTCAAAGGCATCAGGATGGACATTTTCCAACAGCAGAATCTTAATTCTGTTTTTGGGATAGGATATGTTTCGCGGTAAATCGTTCACAAACAGGAATTCATCTAGGTTGGGAGCAACATGATCGGCATTGCTGGCCGCTTTCTCACGATGCACATTTTCGGTATAGGCAAAAAACTTATCGGCAATTCCAGCTTCACGCATGACATAATCGCTGTAACCATCGCCAATGACCTGCACCTCTCCTTCCAAGTCCAAATTTTTTAGGCATTCTATCTTTCCATTGTGCGAGGCCAATACATTTTCCTCATCAAATCCGACAATATGTCCTTCTGCATCAAAGGTAAAGGTATTCGCGTATACACGTTCCGAAGGAATATTATATTCCTCAACAATGGGATCAATAAATTCCTTGAATCCGCAGGAAATCACATAAATATCGTCCGAGTATTTTTCAAAGAAATCTTTATTGGATGCAATGGATTTTGAAATTTTCTGGCGAAGCTCCTCTACCAAACCATCCAAATCATTTTTGTGGGCATTCAATAACTTAATACGTCGCTCCAAGGATTCCGTAAAGGAGATATCCCCGTCTATTCCCAAATTGGTGATATCCTGGATTTCCTTAATAATCTCATCTCTGTTCGACTTGCCTTGCAGCGTCATTTCGGCCAAAACATCCAAAGCTTCTACCCTGGTCAAGGTGCTGTCAAAATCAAAAACATACTTGCGTCCCACTTCTACCATGAATTTCTTCAAAAAATTAAGGCATAAAATTAATCATTAATTCCATCGGTGAAATTCCAAGCTCCCAAAAACGCTCCACATTTGCGGATATTTCAAAAAACACCCGTAAAATGTTTCAAAATGACTAAATATTCCAACATATGAGCTAGAACCAGCGTCGGGTTGCCTTGCAATAATTTCGATATTCCTTGCCAAAAAGTTGGGTAAGGGCCTTTTCTTCTTTTGCAATCTGAAAATGATTCATATAGTATACAAAACCAGCAGCCAAAAGGGTGTTGAAGGCATTTCCAAGCTTAAGCCCATAACCCAAGAGCATGAGAAGCATCCCCAAATACATGGGATTTCTGGAATACTTAAAAATTCCGTTGGTAACCAACCTACTTGTTTTGTTCAAATTAATAGGGTTGGTAGTGGTCTGGGCAAAAACAAACTGCGCAATCGAAATAAAAATGACCAACAATGCCAGTCCAAATAGGGCAATGGACAACTCCCTCCTACCAAAAAAGTCAAATTGGCCCACTGGCAAGAACCGATTCAGCAAGTACATCAAAAATCCAAAAATTACCATGACCAAAGGTGGAAGAATCTTCAATTTCATAGGACATTGTCAATGGGCCTAAATTACTACTTTTGGTCTTGAATTTAAATCAATACCCTCCTTGAAATTAGTTTTTGCCACCCATAACGCCCATAAGCTCAAAGAAGTCCAGCAGTTGTTGCCATCTGAAATTGAATTGCTTTCCTTGGATGATATTGGCTGTATCGATGAAATTCCCGAAACCGGTGAAACCCTTGAGACCAATGCCAAATTGAAAGCGGACTTTGTCACCAAAAAATATGGTCTGGACTGTTTTTCAGATGATACAGGACTTCTTATTGATGCTTTGGACGGTGCGCCTGGGGTATACTCTGCACGTTATGCCGGGCCACAGAAAAATGCCAAGGATAATATGGCCAAAGTGTTGAGGGAGCTAAAAGGGAGTAAACAAAGAACCGCACATTTCAAAACCGTAGTTCATCTAAACTTAAACGGGGAGAGCTTTGTTTTTGATGGGATTGTAAACGGTAGAATCGTACCGACAGCGCAAGGAACACAAGGTTTTGGTTACGACCCCATATTTAAACCAGACGGTTTTAATACCACTTTTGGAGAACTATCTGACGCCACCAAAAACTCCATAAGCCATCGAGGAATAGCTGTCCGAAAATTGGCCACCTTTTTCAAAAACAGGGAATTATAGTTTCCACCTTATTTAATTGATGTACCTTTGCGCCTTTATTAACGCCGCCGGTATGGGCATGGTGTTGCGAGGGGCTTAAACTGCGTAATAGAAAATCGCTCTATGCAACATAACATATTTGCGATTTAAGGTTTACACCACTATGACAAAATTTGAAGCCTTGGGGTTGGACAAACCCCTATTGGATGCTATTTCCGATCTTGGATTTGAGACTCCCTCCGAAGTTCAGGAAAAATCAATCCCAGTTTTATTACAAGAAGAAACCGACTTGGTCGCCTTGGCCCAGACAGGAACAGGAAAAACGGCCGCCTTTGGTTTTCCTATGATCCAAAAAATTCAGGCTGATAGCAGAACCACCCAAGGTCTTATCCTTTCACCAACTCGCGAACTCTGTTTGCAAATTACCAACGAACTTAAACTATACTCCAAATACATTAAAGGTCTCAATACGGTAGCTATTTATGGTGGTGCAAGCATTACTGAACAGGCTAGACAGATCAAAAGAGGTGCACAAATCGTAGTTGCAACTCCTGGCCGTATGAAAGATATGATCGGTCGAGGAATGGTCAATATCTCCAAAATTGATTATTGTGTTCTTGATGAGGCCGATGAGATGCTAAACATGGGCTTTTACGAGGATATCAAGGATATTCTTTCCAACACGCCAGAGGAAAAATTCACCTGGCTTTTTTCAGCGACTATGCCCAAAGAAGTTGCTTCCATTGCTAAAAAATTCATGCATAAGCCACATGAAATTACGGTGGGAACCAAAAATGCCGGAGCATCCACCGTGCAGCACGAATATTACACGGTTGGGGGACGCGATCGCTATGCTGCCTTAAAACGTTTGGCAGATGCAAATCCTGGTATTTTCTCGGTAGTCTTCTGCCGTACAAAAAGGGACACGCAACGTGTGGCTGAAAAACTTATTGAGGATGGTTATAATGCAGGAGCTCTACATGGGGATCTGAGCCAAAACCAGCGCGATTTAGTCATGAACTCGTTTCGTAAGAAGCAGGTACAAATGTTAGTGGCCACAGATGTGGCGGCCAGAGGTATTGATGTGGACGATATAACCCACGTAATCAATTACCAACTACCAGATGAAATTGAGACCTATACCCACAGAAGTGGACGTACGGGTAGAGCAGGTAAATCTGGTATTTCAATGGTCATTGTTACCCGTTCTGAATTGCGCAAGATTAAGGCTATTGAAAAGAAAATCCAACAGGAGTTCATCGCCAAAAAGATACCAACGGGGATTGAAATCTGTGAAATACAATTATATCACCTAGCCAATAGGATCAAAGAGACTGAAGTCAACTCGGAAATTGATAATTACCTGCCCGCCATAAATGATGTTTTGGATGGCTTGGACCGGGAGGAATTGGTCAAGAAGATTGTTTCCGTTGAATTTACCCGTTTTTATAACTATTATAGTAAAACCCGAGACTTAAATTCCGATGAGGGTCGATTGGACAGAGGTGAAAAAAGAGAATCCAAGGGCAATAAGCCCAGCGATGGTTCCGTGCGCTACTTTATTAATGTGGGTGAACGCGATGGCTATGACTGGATGTCCCTCAAGGACTTTTTACGGGATACCTTGAATCTGGAGAAAGATGACATTTTCAATGTTGACACCAAGGACAGTTTTTCCTTCTTCAATACGGAGGCTCAACTTTCAGAATTGGTTTTGCAGACTTTCACCGAATTTAAGGTTAATGGACGCTTCATAAACGTAGAAATTTCCAAAAGCCCCCCGAGTTCTGGCAAGGGCGGAAGAAAACGGGACAGAAAACGAGGTCATCGCAAGGGAGGAGACAACAAATCCTTTAGAGGCGGCCGAAGAAGCGGTTCCGGGAAAAGAGGTGGTAAAAGAAGACCTGGTTTTTATTAGTTAATTCTATATTAAATCGTGGTGGACTCCTATTTATTTTTCATTGTTTAGTACTTTTATGGCTACACAAATTGCATGAAAAGAGTTCTACTTACATTTTTCTTTCTAGTTTCTTTTATTGGTTTTTCCCAGGATACTGAAGATTCTGCTGTGGAAGGCGAGTTGAATGCTACCGTGATCAATGCCCAGAATGGATTTCCCATGGTGAGCGTGCACGTAATCAATCTGAACAAGGTGGTGGGTACCATAACGGACCAGGATGGAACGTTTACCATTCCTGCTGCGGTAAATGACACCCTCTATTTTACGTTTCTGGGGTTTAAATCGGAAAAGGTCAGGGTAACTGGCGATATGTTCAAGTTTGAGGGTACGGAAGTTGCGCTTACTGAGTTGGCCTATGCTTTGGAAGAGGTCATTGTTAGGCCCTATCAACTTACAGGTTATCTTGAGATTGATGTAAAGAATCTCCCCATTAACAATGCATACCAGTACAGTATTTCTGGATTGCAAACTAGTTATGAGGGTGGTAACAAGAGTCCAAGTGCGGTCACGAAGGTGTTGGGCGCCATTTTAAATCCCGCAGATTTACTTCGAAATCTATTTGGAAAAAAACCCAAACAAATGCGCAAGCTGCAACAGATGAAACAGGATGATGACATCCGAGATCTTTTGGCTTCCAAGTTTGATCGCGAAACCTTGACAGAACTCCTACAATTGGAAAAGGTGGATATAGAGGATATTCTTAATAATTGCAACTACTCAAGATCATTCATCAATACCGCCAACGACCTTCAAATCCTTGACGCCATTTCTAGCTGCTATGAGGAGTACAGGGTGCTTAACAGGAGGTAATTTACATCGGGACAACCTTTTCATTTCATGTTTATACGGATTAAATAAATTTTATATTTCCGCATGCATTTTATAGCTTTAGCTAAAATCCCAAAAGATGAAAAAACTACTTGCTATCATGACAGTCCTGTCTTTTTTGCTTGGTTGTAAGCAAATAAAAAAACCAGAGAAAAAAGATGATCAAGTGACCCTCGAGGTGGTTGAAAAAAAGGATGTACCCTTTATTTGGGAAGGTGCCAATGTATACTTTCTTTTAACGGATCGATTCAATATTGGCAATCCCAAAAAAGGAGTGCAATTTGATCAAACCAAGGAAAGCGCGGTTCTGAGGGGATTTGAAGGAGGTGACATCCAAGGTATTACCCAGAAAATTAAGGAAGGATATTTTACGGACTTGGGCATCAACGCCATTTGGTTCACCCCGATAGTGGAACAAATTCATGGCTCAACCAACGAAGGAACGGGCAATACCTATGGCTACCATGGATACTGGGCCAAGGACTGGACCGCCATAGATCCCAACTTTGGTACCCGAAAGGATTTGGAGAAATTGGTAAAAACAGCACATTCTAAAGGCATTCGTGTGTTGTTGGATGTAGTTTTGAACCATACAGGTCCGGTAACGGACATAGACCCCGTTTGGCCCGAGGAATGGGTAAGAACAGGTCCAAAATGCGAATTCACCACCTATGAAAATACCACGGCCTGTACATTAGTAGAAAACCTACCGGATATCTTGACTGAGTCTGATGAAGCGGTAGAACTCCCAGATGCCCTTTTGGCCAAATGGAAGGATGAAGGACGTCTAAGCCAAGAATTGGATGAACTTCAACTCTTTTTTGAACGTACAGGATATCCACGGGCTCCCCGATTTTATATTATTAAATGGTTGACAGATTACATCAACGATTTTGGGGTGGATGGCTTTCGTGTAGACACGGTAAAACACGTCAATGAAGATGCTTGGACCGATTTGTATAAAGAGGCCTCCTACGCCTTTGAAACCTGGAAGAAAAAACATCCTGACCAAGTATTGGATGACAATCCATTTTACATGGTTGGTGAGGTCTACAATTATGGGATTTCTGGAGGTCGGGAGTTTGATTTTGGAGATAAAAAAGTAGACTTTTTTGACTATGGATTCAAAAGCCTCATCAATTTTGATTTAAAGACCGATGCACACAAGGATTATGAATCAACTTTCAAAAAATACAGCAAGCTACTGAATACCAAATTGAAGGGGAAAAGTGTGCTCAACTATCTTACATCCCATGATGATGGTAGTCCATTTGACAAAGAGCGAAAGAAACCTATCTATTCGGCCAACGTGCTCTTATTGACCCCTGGAGCTTCCCAAGTTTACTACGGGGACGAAACCTCTCGTAACTTAATTGTAGACGGGACTGAAGGGGACGCCACCCTCCGCTCCTTTATGAATTGGCAAGAACTGGACAGTATACCAGAAATTCAAAAAATTCACAAGCATTGGCAAAAGTTGGGTCAGTTTAGAAGAAATCACCCTTCTATTGGTGCCGGAAAACACAAAAGGTTGGCAAAGAAGCCTTACGTATTCTCAAGAACATATATGGACGGGGATTACAAGGACAAAGTAGTCGTTGGTCTAGATTTACCCAAAGGAAAAAAATCCCTATGGGTCAAAGGTTTTTTTGGCGATGGTACTATTTTGTACGATACCTACTCTGAAACCGAGGTCACCGTGGCCAAGGGGAAGGTACTCTTGGACAATGAATTCGACATTGCTTTACTGGAACTGGCCGAGTAGTCAGTTTCTGGAATGCAAGGCAACCCTGTTGCCCTCGGAATCTACAAACACCCCCATATAACCCACTTCAGGGCTAATTTGGGTTTTGCCTCGTTGTATTTTACCTCCAGCAGCTTCTACCCTATCCAATTCATGCTGTACATCTACACTTGAAAAGTAAATTAACACGCCGTCGGTACTGCTCGGTTTATAACTTTCATGCTGAATAAGGGAACCGTTGGCGCCTGGCTTTCCTTCAGCCCAGGGAAACCAACCCATAAGGGTTCCTCCAAAATCCTGCACTTGAATATCAATTTGGAAAACTTGGTCGTAAAAAGCCTTGGCCCGATCCATGTTGGTCACCGGGACCTCAAACCAACCAACTATATTTTGTTCCATAGTCCTATTTCTCTAGAAGACCTTTTAAGCTGGACAAGCCATCCTCAAAATCGCCGCCTACAGCCTTGTCCATATTCATGAACAACATCATAATACTAACAGGGAATTTATTTTTTCCTGAAAATCCCCAAGTAACCTTGGTGCCGCCGTTCGGCGCATCCTCTGTTACCAAATACGCATCTGATGTGGATTTCCAAGGTTTCAAAAATCGTAGCTCGGACTCAATGCGTTCCCCATCCACAATTTTCTTGATTTCTTGCTCTCCTTCACCAACATCCTTGTTTCCGTTCCAATAACTGGTAGCCCCTACTTGCCCATCAGTGCCGGTAAATTTCTTTTCCATGTTGGGGTCCTTTTTACCCCATGGCGACCATTCGTCGTGATTTTTCAAATACCTTAAATTATCAAAGACAACGGCTCTGGGTTGGTCAATTTCAATAGATCTTGAAACGTTGTAGCTCTTTGGCGCAATTAAGGCCAAAATAATGATGAGAAGGACGATTCCTCCTAGAATGTAGAGTAGTGTGGTCATGTTGTTTTTAATTTGGTTACCCTACAAAATACAAAAAACTTTATTTGCCTTGATACCTCCCGATGATTCCTTCCACATTCTTAATGGATTTTTTGGCCCAATCCAGTCGTTTATCCAAAATTTCAATGTCTGAAAGTTGCCAATCATGGGTAGAATTTCTGAGCTGCTGCGTCAGTTCTTGGATAATGATAGCAGCAGAAACCGAAATGTTCAAACTTTCGGAAAAGCCAACCATGGGAATTTTCAGGAAACCATCTGCTTTTTGCATGACTTCCTCACTCAAACCTTCTTTTTCGGTTCCAAAAAAAAGAGCGGTTTTGACATTCAATTTGAAATCGTGCATGAAACTTGAGCCGTGATGGGGAGTTGTGGCAATGATTTGATATCCTTGACTCTTGAGTTCCGAAATACAATCCGAAGTTGTTTGATATCGATAAACATCTACCCACTGTTCCGCACCCATAGCAATGTTCTTGTCCAATCGTTGGCTAAACCGGTCTTCTACTACATGTACTTCTTGGATTCCAAAGGCATCACAACTTCTAATTACAGCGCTGGTATTGTGCAGTTGGAATACATCTTCAATGGCTACGGTTAAATATTTGGTTCGGTGCTTCAACACGTCTAAAAACCGTTGCTTTCTGCCCTCGGTCAGATAGGTTTCCAAATATGTCAACAAATCGTTGTCAAACATGCAGGACAAGATAGCGAAAAATGAATTTCATATTTTTAGGGCGATATGGGCAAAAAACGAAAAATTGTAGTATTGACCGGGGCCGGAATGAGCGCCGAAAGTGGACTAAGGACCTTTAGGGATTCCAATGGTTTGTGGGAAGGGCATGACGTTATGGAAGTTGCTTCTCCCCAAGGTTTTTATCGTAATCCGGAATTGGTTCTCGAATTTTATAACCAGCGGCGAAGACAGCTTTTGGAAGTATCCCCCAATGCGGGTCATATCGCCTTGGCAGCATTAGAGAAGGAATTTGATGTGAGTATCGTAACCCAAAATGTTGATAATCTCCATGAGCAAGCCGGAAGTTGCCATGTGGTGCATTTGCATGGGGAGCTTTTAAAGGTTCGAAGTACAGCAGATGAAAGCTACGTGCTGGAATGGAAGAAAGACCTGGTATTGGGAGATTTGGACAACAATGGAAATCAATTACGTCCCCATATAGTTTGGTTTGGCGAAATGGTTCCGATGCTGCAAACAGCAGTGGAAATTACGGTTCAGGCAGATATCTTGATTGTCATTGGAACGTCAATGCAGGTATATCCAGCTGCCAGTTTGATCAACTATGTAGCCAGGGACACTCCCATTTATTTTATAGACCCAAAACCCAGTGTGAATCCTAGGGAATTTGAGAATTTAACGGTGATGTCCATGACAGCTACTGAAGGGGTTCCAGCTTTGGTTGCTGAGTTAACAAGCTAAAAACCTGTTCGTTGACCGCAAGAGAATTACATATAGCACTGAATTCCGGAAGATTGTCCAAAACAAATATTGATGGTTTGGTTGCCGAGTTATCTGTTCTTCCAGAGCGCACTGGAGACCTATTGCAAGAAGTTTTTGAACAAGATCCTACGGATTCTTTCAACGCCAGTTGGGTTTTTGACCATTTAATGCGAAAAAAACTGGTGTATCTTTTACCATACCTGGATGAATTCACTGGTGGATTGTCCAAGCTTTCCAATGAATCGGGAATTCGCCCTATGGCCCATGTGTGTGAACTCCTGTGCGAAGCGTATTTTAAAAGGAAGGATGCAACTTTTGTCAAAAACATAACCGTGGAACATTTGGAGAAAATAATGACCGCTTGTTTTGACTGGTTTATTGGGGAACACAAAGTTGCCGCCAAGGTGTTTGCCATGAGCAGTCTTTTTTATCTGGGTAACAAATTTGATTGGGTTCACCCTGAACTTAGAATGATATTGGAAGATACCATTGCTCAA
This sequence comes from Flagellimonas algicola, assembly GCF_005937185.1. Classification (GTDB taxonomy): domain Bacteria; phylum Bacteroidota; class Bacteroidia; order Flavobacteriales; family Flavobacteriaceae; genus Flagellimonas; species Flagellimonas algicola. Next base: position 1,105,298 of record NZ_VCNI01000001.1, read on the forward strand.
GGTACCGCGGGGTACAAGAACAGAGCGAAAAAAACCTTGGACAAGCTCACCGTTTTAGGCCACTAAACTCTAAGAGTTTAAGTATCTTTGCTCCTTTCTAAATCCAAGCCATGTCATTGAATCCACTCAACGCCATTTCACCTATAGATGGTAGATACCGCAATAAAACCGAAGCCTTTGGGGCTTATTTCTCTGAGGAAGCCTTGATCAAGTATCGGGTTCAGGTTGAAATTGGATATTTTATCGCCCTTTGTGAAATTCCTTTGCCACAATTAGGGGATTTTGACTCTTCCAAGTTTTCCGATTTACAGAAAATTTATCAAAATTTTTCTGCCGAAGATGCCTTGTCCATCAAGGAAATTGAGAAAACCACCAACCATGATGTAAAGGCGGTTGAGTATTTCATCAAACAAAAATTTGACGCCTTGGGCTTGGAAAAATACAAAGAGTTTATCCATTTTGGATTGACTTCCCAAGACATCAACAATACGGCTATTCCACTTTCCATAAAGGAGGCCATGAATGAGGTATATGTACCGCTGTATTTTGAAGTATTTGAAAAATTAAAGGCTTTGGCAGCCGAATGGGCAGAAATTCCCATGTTGGCCAGAACCCACGGACAACCAGCTTCCCCAACCCGATTGGGCAAGGAAATCGATGTTTTTGTAGAGCGATTGAAGGAACAGTTCAATTTATTGAACGATATCCCAAGTGCCGCCAAATTTGGCGGTGCCACAGGGAATTATAATGCTCACAAAGTAGCCTATCCCAATACAGATTGGAAGGCTTTTGGACAACAGTTTGTGCAAGAAAAATTGGGCCTTTACCACTCCTTTCCCACCACACAAATTGAGCACTACGATCATATGGCCGCTTTGTTCGATTGCCTAAAGCGAATTAATACCATTTATATTGATTTCAATCGAGATGTTTGGACATATATCTCTATGGATTACTTCAAACAAAAAATCAAAAAGGGAGAAGTTGGCTCTTCGGCCATGCCCCATAAGGTAAACCCGATAGATTTTGAAAATTCTGAAGGGAATTTGGGCATTGCCAATGCGATTTTTGAGCATTTATCTGCCAAATTACCGGTTTCGCGACTCCAACGGGACCTTACAGATAGTACCGTACTACGAAATGTGGGGGTGCCTTTTGCACATACCCATGTGGCCTTGCAATCCACACTAAAAGGTTTGAACAAGTTGGTCTTGAATGCGGCCAAGTTTGAACAAGATTTGGAGGATAATTGGGCGGTAGTTGCAGAGGCCATCCAGACCATTTTAAGGCGCGAAGGCTATCCCAATCCCTATGAAGCCTTAAAGGGACTTACCCGAACCAATGAGAAAATTACCCAAAAATCCATTGCAGATTTTATAGATACCTTGAAGGTTTCAGCTGAAATCAAAAGTGAGCTCAAAAAAATAACCCCAGCAAATTATACTGGGGTTTAAGACGTTAAGCGGTTATGCCTGTTTATGTATTTCCACTTGATGCGGGTATGGAATTTCTATTCCAGCCTCATCCAAGGCCAATTTGCAATTCTCTTACGTAGAGAAATAGACGTCCCAATAATCTTCAGGCCTGCAGTAAGGGCGTACCGCAAAATTGACTGAGCTATCCGCTAATTCCATCACATTAACATAGGGTGCGGGGTCTTGAAGCACCTGGGGATTGGACGTAAGCACGTTCAGCAACACGTCTTTAGTTCTTTTAATATCCTCTCCGTAGCCTACTCCTACCACGGTATCTACCCGTATTTTCCCCTCGGCGGTATAATTGACAATATTACCATTGGCCATTGCTCCATTGGGTACTATGGCAAGCTTATTTTCGGGTGTTATGAGTTTAGTGGTAAAAATCTCAACTTCCTTTACCACTCCCAGTTCACCCTGGGCTTCAATTAAATCGCCTATGCGATACGGCTTAAAAATCATTAACAAAACCCCGCCAGCAAAATTGGAGAGGGAACCCTGAAGCGCCAGACCAACGGCCAAACCAGCTGCTGCAATTACGGCGGCAAAGGTGGTTACATCAACTCCAAGTCGTGAAATAACGATGATAATCAAAAATACCTTAAGGGACCACGAAATAAGATTCAACAAAAACTTTTGGAGGGATTCCTCGTACTTGCTTTTGGCCATGACTTTCCTTGTTGCCGAAATTATTTTTTTGATAACCCACGAACCAACAATATAAATGAGGATCGCGGTAATCAACTTGGGACCAAACTCTTTGGCCAATTCTAGGCCATAGTTCATCCATTCTTGTGCTTTTTCCATAAGTTCCAATTGATTTTGTTAGTGTTCCATGTGTGAGACACTAAGATAGGAAGAAGGTCACTAAATTCATCTTATCAAATCCTATTGCATAAAAAATCCCGATAGCTTTGCTGTCGGGACCAAGTTTTTTGATTGACGTTTGTGTTATCCTTTTAAGAACTCCCCTATTTCGCCAAGTCCTTCTCCTTTGTAATCTGATTTTTGGATGGCCTGCATCAATTGAACGATATGGGCCGGGTTCATGTCCTTGCCCAAAACACGAACCAATGCAAATCCTTTGTCCTTACTGTCACCATAGATAATAACCTCATCAATGGCATCCTCTTCACCAATGTATTTAATGACTCCTTTGCCATACTGCGAATTGATTTTCATCAACTCCACAAAGTGGTCCCCTTTCAAAATCTCCTTGACTTTGGTTTTTTCGGCCTTGTACTCAGCCACATTGTCTGAAGTCTTTTTAAATGCCAGTAGATTGAACTTACGCAGGGATTCAACGGCCTCACTTTGGGTTTCCGTCAAATCCACCCCATCCATTTTCAAGATGCTCGCTGGCACATCAATAGCGATAAAATTGGGGTTTTCTGAATTGTCCACATAGTATTCCTGTAAACTTTGTTGGGAGGAACAAGACGTCAGTAAAACTGCTCCTGCCACCGCCAAACTTTTAATTATATTTTTCATTTGTTCTTTTTTGAATGATTTAAAAACCAATCCGCGAATACTAATGCTCATCCAATTTACGTAGCCCTTTATGCAATTTCATTCTCTTGCTCAAAGAACCAACTTTGGTCAAATCAATATCCCCGGTCATGGTCAATAGGACAGTTTCAAAATTACGTCCATGTTTACGGCCGTGTTTGTCCTCAATTCCCGTAACGAACATAAGCAGTTCCGCTACATGATCGTCATCCTTTCCATTTCTAATATAGAAATTTACATGGGTGTCCCCATCTTTCACCTTCATAAGCTCTTCCAATTTAGATGACCTCACATACTTTTTCATTGTTGCTGACATATCTGCCGAAGCACCCTCGTCCTCAGACATAAAAACTTTGATACGGTTAACACTATTGGCCACCTCTATAAGCTCTTGTGTGTCCTCATCCTCATCATGTGCCATCATTGTGGCTACAAGATTCAACATGCCTTTATTGATGGTTACCGTACCAATGTGGTCCGAGTCTTCAAATTTATCAAATATGGATTGGGAAACGCCCAGGTATGGCAATGCAAATGCCATTAATAATATACTTAGTTTTTTCATGACTGTTGTTTTGTTTTTTTATGATTGATGTTTTTTGGTTGACAGCTTACAGCTATAAGCCAACTGATTTGATGTTATCCATTTGAAGCTTAAGGCTGTAGACTGTTAACCGAGTACTATTCTTGTTTTCCTGCTTTGTTCAACTCTTTGGGCAAGTTCATCTTGTTGGTCAATGAGTTGATTTTATTCAAATCAATATCTCCAGTTAAGGAAAGTAGCACTGTTTCAAACTTTCTGCCATCCGCCTCAATTTCCTTCAATCCGGTCACGAACATTAAAAGTTCGCTTACATGATCATCATCCTTTCCTTGCTTGATGTAGAATTTTACATTGGCATCCTTATCCTTTACCCGCATCAACTCTTCCATGGTAGCAGATTTTAGGTATTTCTGTACCGAAGATTTCATGTCGGCTCCAATCTCTTTGTTATCGGTAGTAAATACCTTCAAACTCTTTAAACTACTGGCGATGTCCATAAAATCTTGAGCTTCTGGGTCATCCACCTCTACATCTATCTTGGCCAGCAAATTGAACATGCTCTTATTGACCACCACCGAAGTGACTTCATCCAAATCCTCAAATCGGTCAAATAGGGATTGGGAAAAGCTTGTTAGGGGAACTACCGCCATTAATAAAATTAAAATATTGCGCTTCATCGTTTCTGTTTTAATCGTTGTTGTAAATTTTTTGTTTTGCGACTTCAAACTCTTGTAAATAGGCCACTTTCTCTGTGCCTTTTCCAAAATTCTCCGCTAGGAGTTCAAAAGCCTTTTTTGTTTCTTGATAGGCATATGCAGCCCGTTCGCGCTCTTCTTTCTCGCGCTCAATTTGGTATAGATTACCAAAATAGATACCAAAGGTTAAAACAACCACTGCCGCAACGGATAGCCACTTGTAGTAATTTCTTCTAGGTTTTAGTGGAACCTGCTTGGTGTACCGTTCTTCCTTGGCGATGGAAAAATAGTTGAACATAGGCCTATACTGCTCCAAATGGGAAGCAATCTCCTTTTGGGAAAAATAAGCCTGTAATGTTTGCTCCTCAGCTACCGTAGTGGTGGCCTCAAAGTACTTTTCCAATAATTTTTCTATGTTATCCAATTCCATAGCTATGTTTTTTAATCAATTCTTGTCGTACTGCTTTTCTTGCTCTTGAGAGGGTCACGCGGACTGCCGTGGGTTTCATATCCAAGAGTTCGCATATTTCCTCAAATTCGTATTGCTCCACGTCACGTAGCTGCAATACCATTTTTTGCTGTTCCGGCAATTCTTCCATGATGCGCTCCATCCAGCGAACACTATCCTCTGCTTCCAATTGCGTTTGCAGAGAGGTCTTTTCGTCCTGATAGTTACTGTGCACCAACTTTAAATTGCTGGCTTGTTTGGATTTTAATCGGTCCAAACAAAAATTCTTGGTCATGGTCATGGCAAAGGCCTCTACATTTTTGTACTCTCCCATGGACTCGTTCTTTGACCAGAGTTTTAGCAAAATTTCCTGTGTGGCATCCTCCGCTTCTTCCTTGGAGACCAATAGGCGCTTAGCCAATCGGTATAGCTTGTCTTTAAAGGGCATAACCACGTTTAAAAATTCAGCTTGTTTCATTCGGTTTTTATAGTTGTTGCAAGCTTTCTAAATTGCCTACATTATCACGACGACACATATCGAAAATTGTTACAAAAAATTTGCAGTCTCCTCCTAAGTGGCTATTTTGTAGCATATTTTGCTGTAAGAAATTAGGAATTAATTCTACAAATTCAATATGCCTCAAAGATTATTGTGGAATGATAATTGATGAATTTTACCAAAATTAGCTATGAAAAAACTCCTGTATTTATTTATTGGGCTTGGTTTGTTACTTGGCAGTTGCAAAAGTGATGACAACGGCATCGACAATCCAAACGACCCAAACAATCCCACCAATGATAATTTAGACGCCCAGGCCTTTATGTGGAATGCCTTGAACCTTTGGTATTTTTGGCAAGCAGATGTAGATGTATTGGCAGATGATAGGTTTGCCAATGATCAGGAATTCACAGAATTTCTGGAAGAACATCCAAATCCTTCAGATTTATATTTCAACACCTTGCTGTTCTCGGAAGATAGATTCAGTTTCTTGAATGAGAATTATGAGGAATTGGTCAATAATCTTTCCGGCGTTTCCAAAAGCAACGGATTGGAATTTGGGCTTGTCCGTTTTTCCGAAGGCAACGGTCTCTTTGGATATGTGCAATACATTGTCCCCAATTCCGATGCGTCAACAACCGATATTAAAAGAGGAGACATTTTCACTCGGGTAGATGGCACAGCCATAACTTTGGATAACTATGTAGACCTCCTGTTTGGTGATAACGATACCTATACCCTGACCCTGGCTGACATCAACGGAACAGAAATCACGGACAACGGTACAGAAATTGAACTCACCAAGATTGCCAACCAGGTGGAGGACCCCATTTTGGTGGCCGAAACCCTGGATATCAACGGAACCAAAATTGCGTATTTGATGTACAATCGGTTTTTAAGCAACTTCAATGAGGAACTTAATGCGGCTTTTGGGCAGTTTGTTGCCGATGGAGCCACAGAATTGGTTTTGGATATGCGATATAATCCCGGGGGCTCTGTGAACACCTCCCGCCTTTTGGCCAGTATGATTTACGGGACTCACACCAACGATTTGTATATAAGACAGCGCTGGAACAGCAAAATACAAGGGCAATTGAGCAACGAACAACTCGAAGATTATTTTGCCAGCAGTACGGGATCCACCGCGATAAACACCTTGAATCTTAGCACCGTTTATGTACTTGCCACCAACAGCTCCGCATCTGCCAGTGAACTGGTTATGAACGGATTGGCGCCCTATGTGGATGTAGTACATATTGGAGAAACAACAAGAGGCAAAAACGAGTTTTCAATTACCTTGGTGGATGATGTGGACAACTCCTATATTTATAACAGCGATCGTGAGAGCCAAATTAATCCTGACAATAGCTGGGGAATTCAACCTTTGGTAGGTAGAAACGAAAATGCGGATGGGTTTTTCGATTATACCGATGGATTGGCCCCTAATATTCTGTTAGAGGAAGATTTGGAAAATTTGGGCGTACTTGGCGACCCTACCGAGCCCTTGCTTGCTAGGGCCATTGCAGAAATAACCGGAATTAGCAGCAAAAAATCCCACTCCGTGCAGATGCCCGCCAAAGCCTTTACCGGGTCGCGAATAGAGACTCCTTTACGGGACAACATGTACTTGGACAAACCTTTACACCTTAATAGATAAAAGAAAAGCGGCTATAAGCCGCTTTTTTATTTTACATTGAATTCTACAACTCAAACATGTTGCAGATCAAGATGCATAAATTTCTTGGTCAGACGTTCAGGTATTTGAACTGCATCTGGATGAAACAAACCAGCCAACAATTCGATCCCATCGACCAAAGTGTTGGCCGAGGATTGGGTGAACATGTCAAAGTCAGCTATAAAGACTTTGTTTTCTTTCACCGCTTTTAAATCGTTCCATCCTCTTTTGTTGGTTAAAATGTGCATCTCCTCCTGGGTTCGTTTCACGCTAAATCCGCAGGGTGCTATGACCAAAATCTCAGGATTGTACTTCAAAATCTTTTCCCATGGGGTAACGACACTGTCGCCTGATGGATTGGAAAGCATATCAATGCCACCTGCATATCCAATTTGATGCGGAATCCAATGTCCGCAATTAAAAATAGGGTCCAACCATTCCATCAACATAATTCGTTTGGGTAATGCCCTGGATGCTCTTAATTGATCTACTACATCATCAATCCGCTTGCGTAAGCTTTCTAAATAAGCATAAGCAACTTCTTCCTTACCTAGGGCTTTTGCAATGGTAACTGCCGATTCAAAAACATCTTCCAAGGATTCTGGGCTGATGGAAATCAGCTCAGGTTGTTTATCCAATTTGGCAACGGCAGCCGCGGTGCATGCCGTATCTATTTGGCAGATGTCACACATATCTTGGGTAAAGATGATATCTGGTGCAATCTGTTCCAACAACGGCTCATCCACATAATATAAATCCTTTCCTTGATGCTTGCTTGCCGAAAAAAGCGCATCTATTTCTATACTGGACAGATTTTTTCCTTCAAGTACACAGCGTACCACTGGTTTTTTCTCTTTCAAAGCTTGTTCAGGGCATTCAAAAGTGATACCATGCAAATGTCCATCCAGTCCCATATCGTAGAGCATTTGGGTCACTGCAGGCATAAAGGAACAGACTTTCAACATGCTGTTGGAATTAATGGATTTAAAAATTTAGATTCATCCCAATCCTATAATTTCTTCCTCTGGTGCTAAAACCCAAGGTCTCTTGGAAATCCTCATTGAGAAGGTTGTCCACATTAAAAAACAATTTCAATTTTTTCGGTAACAACTCATGACCAACGTATAAATCTACTAAAGAAAAAGCTTCTAAAGGAACATCTACAGAAGGAAATACGCTAAAATCGGTATCCGAGCGCTCACCTGTATATGCATATGCCACGCTTGCATTAGTACGTTTTGAAAAACTATAGGCTGCCAAAACATTAAGCTTATGTTTTGGAATTCGAATTGCGTTATCACCTTGTCTTTCTGTAAACGTATAGTTAGCATCAAATCTTAGGTCATCCACCGGAATCCATTGCAATTCAACTTCCACTCCCTTGGCATCTATGGTGTTCTCCGCATTTAAAAATCCGAAAGTGGTATTGTCAAAAAACACAAAATTCTCTTCTTTCCTATTGAAGTATAAGACACTTGTACGGAACTTATTGGTAATGCTATATTCCAAACCGCCCTCAATAGTTCGGTCATCTTCAGGCAATAAATCGGGGTTTGGGCCAAAATTGCCAAAAAGTTGGTTCAATGAGGGGGTAATGTAGGATGTAGCATAAGAGCCAAGAATTTTTGCATATCCAGAATCTGTTTTGATCGTGTAAGAAGGGTTTATGTTGTAAATGAAGTTACTACCATATTCGGAATGGTTATTTAAACGAGCTCCAGCATTCACGTTCAACCCAAAATCAGAAACATAAACTACGTTGGCGTATGGATCGGTAATGGTAAAGTTTTTCTCTTCATCCAATACAATTTCATTTTTGATATAGTTCAGACCAACTATGGTATAAAAAGCATTGTTGAAATTGATTTTGTTGTAAATATCAGCCACGTAGTTATGCGATTCGAAGGTGCCACCAAAAGCGCTTATACTTTCTGAGTCGTAGGTAGAATAGGCCCCGTTTGCGTGTATGGATCCCGGCCCATATTTAAAATTGGTGGAAAAACCGAATCTATTTTGTTCTGTGTTGAAAACATAATCAGCATCCAAAAACCCAAAAGATTCGTCAAATTCAAATTCGGTCTTGCTGTGATTTCCAAAAACACTTATGTCCAAAGCGTTTGTAATTTGATAACCCAAACGTACATTGGTATTTATCCTAGAAAAACTGTCTTCCTCATTTTCGGGGGTGATGACCGCCGAAATTCCATTGGTATAGGTATTGGAAAAATTGGCCGAATAGGTAAATTTCTTCAGTGTTCCGTTTATAGCAGCATTGTTGGAAAAGTCAGCTATTGTATTTCTTTGCTCTTCCGAAGTCTGGTTGGTCCCCATACTCGATTGGAAATTTGCAGCTATTCCGGCCTTTGAGGGCTTTTTGGAGGTAATATTGATGACAGCTGTGGCCGCGTTGGTCCCATATAAAGTACTTGCTGCACCTTTTATGATCTCTATGGATTCGATATTGGCCGTGGAAAGCAGCCTGAGGTCATATTCCGAAGAAAATGAGGAGGGGTCAGATACTTGAACCCCATCAATTATGACCAAAACCTGACGTCCTCTACCACCCCGGACATAATTGCCGAGGATAACCCCATTCCTACCTCTACTTCCATTAATTTCAATACCACTTTTGGTGTTGATAATCTGGGAAATGGTCTTCCCTTGATTCCGCTCTAATTCTTCTGAGGTAATCTTGATTACCGTTTTACCAGAATTCTCACGTTTCAATGCAAAACGCGAATCCGTGACCACTACTTCTTGCAACTGATTTACTTCGGTAGAGTCTTGTTGCACTTCTTGCGCGGCCAGCACATTACCTACCAAAAAGGTGGCACATAATCTTAAATAATTTTTGTTCATTTCGTTTAAGTGAATAAACGGGAGTATAGTATGTCTGTACCCATACGTAAACTTTTATCCCGAAAGTTTAACATTGTTTGTTTGAATCTGGCAGGTCTCCTGACTTGTCTTATGCTGCTCAACCTTCCCACCCGTTGGGCAGTGGTTTTTGAAGAAAACAGCATCTCATTTACATAAGGTGCCAAAACAAAATTGACACAGACTTACAGTTGCGGGAACAGTTTCGGATTTGCACCGAATTCCCTTTTAATCATATAAATCAAAACTTATATGAACCAAAATTCTTGGCGAAAGTATACATTTTGTTTAATCTTTTTATATAAATTTTCTACAATTGCTGAAAATAACTAATATTTGCACACGTCATCTCCAAAACTCCAAAGGCATGATTTATTACATAACGGGCGGTGAACGTTCCGGAAAAAGTGGCCATGCCCAACAATTGGCGTTACAATTGTCCAACACCCCAAAGTATCTCGCAACATCCCGAATTTGGGATAAAGACTTCCAAAAACGTGTGGATAGACATAAAAATGATAGGGATGAGCGTTGGACGTCAATCGAGGAAGAAAAAGAATTAAGTGCTGTTGTTAAAGAATCGGATACTGTTGTAATTGATTGCGTAACCTTATGGCTGACCAATTTTTTTGTGGATACCAAAAATGACCTTGAAAAATCGCTGAAATTGGCTAAGGACGAGTTTAATAAGCTTATTGATATCAGTGCCAACATTATAATTATATCCAATGAGATAGGGATGGGCGTCCATGCCTCAACAGAAGTAGGTAGAAAGTTTACTGAGCTTCAAGGTTTTATGAACCAACACATAGCCCATAATGCTGACATTGCCATTTTAATGGTTTCCGGAATCCCCGTAAAAATCAAACCTTGAACAGAATACAATTCAATATTACCCCTTTAAGCGACTCCATTGTCCAATCTATTAAACATAAAATAGATTCAAAAACAAAACCTCTGGGTGCTCTGGGTATGTTGGAAACCATTGCCCTAAAAGTCGCCAGAATTCAAGAAACCGATAGCCCAAGTCTTAAAAATCCAACCTTGGTTGTCTTCGCTGGCGATCATGGAATAGCCAAAGAGGGTCAGGTAAATCCTTACCCCCAGTCCGTCACAGCCCAAATGGTCTATAATTTTTTAGAAGGGGGCGCAGCAATCAATTCCTTTTGCAAACAAAATAGCATCGATTTGAAAATTGTGGACGCTGGTGTCAATCATAATTTTAAAAACGCTCCTGGCTTAATTGATGCCAAAATTGAATATGGCACCCGAAATTACCAGCAAGGACCTGCTATGCAGTTAGACCAAGGTTATGCAGCAATTGCAAAAGGGGCCACTATCGTTTCCACTATTTATAAAACAGGTTGCAATTGTATTGGTTTTGGTGAGATGGGTATAGGTAACACATCTTCTGCGGCACTCCTTATGGCGGCTTTCACGGGCATCCCAATTAAAGATTGCGTTGGTGCCGGAACTGGATTGTCAAGTTCTGGTATAGCACAAAAAAAGGAAATTCTTGCTAGGGTCTTTAAGGGTTGTACCGCTACATCGCCCATAGAAAAATTGGCATATTTTGGTGGTTTCGAGATAGCTATGATGACCGGGGCTTTCTTAAGGGCAGCTGAACTAAAAATGACTGTGCTGGTCGACGGGTTTATTGCGTCATCGGCATTATTGGTTGCCCATGCACTTCACAAAAATGTCTTGGACTATTGCATTTTCATGCATAATTCTGGGGAACAGGGTCATCACAAAATTTTGGAATACTTCCGGCAAAATGCCATTCTAGACCTAGGGATGCGCTTGGGTGAAGGTACAGGCGCAGCCGTCGCATTTCCCATCCTACAATCGGCCATAGGATTTCTCAACGACATGGCCAGCTTTGAAACGGCCCAAATCGATAATCCCATGTAACATGAAAAAGGAAATTGACATATTTTTTACTGCTCTCATGTTCTTTACCAGGATACCATGTCCCAAGTGGATCGGCCATGACCCGGAATATTTAAGGCAAAGCTCTAAATACTTTCCCTTGGTCGGGATTGTAGTTGGAGCCATTGGGGCATTGATTTTTTATTTGAGTCTATTTGTTTTTTCCAAAGACATTTCCATTTTATTGAGTATGGCGGCCACAATTTACACTACTGGAGCCTTTCATGAAGATGGATTTGCAGATGTCTGTGACGGTTTTGGTGGTGGTTGGACCAAGGAAAAGATATTGCTGATCATGAAGGATTCAAGATTAGGGACCTACGGAGTTATTGGCCTTATCCTTTTATTGGGATTGAAATTTAGCGTCCTACTTCAAGTACCATCATCCCTTATTCCATTGGTACTGATATCTGGCCATGCCGCCAGTAGATTTATTGCCACAACGCTAATTTATACCCATCAATATGTCAGGGACACTGATAACAGTAAGGCGAAGCCAGCTGCAAAGACCATGAGTTTTGGTATGCTCTGTATTGGTGGACTGTTTGGCCTTGCACCCATGCTTTTTTTTCAGCAGCCATTACTTTTATTGGTCCTATTGCCCATGTATATGGGAAAACTGTTTTTAGGTCAAAAATTTAATAAATGGATCGGTGGGCAAACCGGTGATTGTGCAGGAGCTGTCCAACAATTAACCGAAGTTATTTTTTACTTAAGCTTGATTGTATTGTGGAGATTTATCTAATTAGACATACAACCCCTGATATTGAAAAAGGAATTTGTTATGGGCAATCAGATATTGATGTGACAACCACTTTTGAAACTGAGGTAAAACAAATTCATTCGATAATTGGTAAAACCGATGCATCCAAAATATACAGCAGTCCTTTACAAAGGTGCATGAAATTAGCCAAGACCTTTGGTTCCCCTGTTCATTATATGGATCATTTAAAAGAACTGGATTTTGGGGATTGGGAACTTAAACCGTGGAATGAAATCCCACCATCAGAGTTAAATCCTTGGATGGAAAACTTTGTGCATATAGCTCCTCCAAATGGAGAATCGTATCAAACCCTACAACAAAGGGCCATTTCCTGTTTCAATATGATAATGGCCGAAATAGCTCAGTCATCAATTCTAATAACGCATGCAGGAACTATAAGAGCATTACTTGCGCATCTATTGGGCATTGCACTGAAGGATTCTTTCCAAATTAAATTAAAGTATGGGCAGGTGATTAAGCTGCAATATAAAGATCATGCCTTTAAAATTTTAGAGGGATTAACCCTAGAAAAGATACAATCATGAAAAGCATATTCCCAATATACCTTCTTTTACTTTCATTTTTTGTGCTGGTATCGTGCAAACCGAAAAAGGAGAACCTGCCCTTACCCGCGGCACATGCCGAAGTAAATTCCTTGTCCCATGCATGGGGGTTTTCCTTTGAAAAACAAGGGGATATTACGGTAATTGAAGTCTCCTCTGCTTGGCCGGGTTCCAACACCACTTTTACCTATGCGCTTGTACCCAAAGAAAAATGGGCGTCTATCTCACTCCCTGCAGATACATATGATGCCATTATTGGTACTCCAGTAGAGCGAATGGTCATTACATCCACTACGCATATTCCCTCCTTGGAAGCTTTGGGGGAACTCGAAAGCATTGTTGGTTTTCCCAACACGGATTTAATCTCCTCAAAACGCACAAGAGAACGAATTGAGCAGGGCCAGATTAAGGAACTGGGGAGCAATGAAAACATCAATACCGAAATTACGCTTGAACTAAATCCAGAGGTAGTCGTTGGCTTTGGAATCAATGATACTAACAAGGCCTACGAAACTATTAAGAAATCTGGGGTTCCATTAGTATATAATGGAGATTGGACGGAAGCCACTCCGCTAGGAAAAGCGGAATGGATTAAATTTTTCGCCCCTTTCTTTCACAAAGAAATGGAGGCAGATAGCATTTTTAATGCCATTGAAACGGATTATAAGAAAGCCAAACTACTGGCCTTGGAAGCCAAAGAAAAACCCACTGTACTAACCGGCGGTCTGTACAAAGACGTGTGGTATGTGGCTGGAGGGAACAGTTGGATGGCTCAGTTTCTCCAAGATGCCAATGCCAATTATCTCTGGGCAGAATCCCCAGAAAGCGGTAGCATTGGTTTGAGTCTGGAAGTGGTTCTGGCCAAGGGATCGCAAGCGGATTATTGGTTTAACCCCTCTTTGCATACTTCATACGAAGAGTTGCTGCAGGTCAATACCCATTATCAACAATTTGAAGCATTTACACAAAATAAGGTGTTCTCCAATGCCATTAAGAAGGGGGACACAGGGGGCTTATTATTTTATGAGCTGGCTCCCCAAAGACCCGACTTGGTGCTCAAGGATCTCATCTCCATTTTGCACCCCGGACTTCTTCCCGATTATGAACCTCACTTTTTTAGGCCTTTAAATTAGATGGGTTCGCAGCGTTCATATTCCTTTGTTTTTGCCATAATCGTTTTGGCACTTCTTTTGGCGTTTTTGCTCAATGTTAGCTCAGGTTCCGTGAACATCCCTTTTACAGCCGTATTAAGTGGCATGTTTGGGGGACATATGGAGGTAGAATCGTGGAATTACATCCTTTGGAATTATAGGATGCCCAAAGCCTTCTCTTCCATTTTGGTGGGCGGTGGACTTTCACTTAGTGGATTACTGATGCAAACCCTTTTCAGAAATCCTTTGGCGGGCCCTTTTGTTTTAGGAATTAGTTCTGGCGCCAGTTTGGGCGCAGCTTTGCTCTTGATGGGAACCTCAATGATTACCGGTTTTACCGTAATGCCATTTTTAAACGATGTTTCCTTGGTCATCGCGGCCAGTCTGGGCAGTTTTTTGGTGCTTTTGGTGGTGCTATTGGTCGCTAACCGAATCAAGGATACCATGGCGCTATTGATCATTGGACTCATGTTTGGGAGCATTACCTCGGCCATTGTAAGTGTTTTGGCCTATTTTACCACAGCAGAAAATTTACAACGCTTTGTTTTCTGGTCCTTTGGAAGTGTTGGAAATTTATCTTCGAGGCAAGTGGCCCTAATGGGAGCCATAGTAGGTTTGGGTGTACTTTTGTCCATTGTATCAATTAAAAGATTGAATGCCTTTCTCCTAGGGGAAAACTATGCGCAGAGTTTGGGCATATCGCTAAAACGGTCCAGGTTGACCATAATCATCGCTACCGGAATTTTGGCCGGTGGGGTAACCGCATTTGCAGGCCCCATCGCTTTTGTAGGACTTGCTGTGCCCCATTTGACCCGTCAGATTTTTGACACCATGGAGCACCGAATTCTTATTCCCGCCGTGTTTCTATATGGTGCTATCCTTATGCTACTATGCGATGTGATTGCCCAGCTCCCCAATTCGGCCAATATTCTGCCCATTAATGCTATAACTTCCCTAGTGGGGGCGCCGGTGGTTATCTGGTTATTGGTTAGAAAACGTAAAATGTTGTTTTGATGTCGCATCCCAATCGTTTAAATATCAACGTTGAGAATTTGGCCATAGGCTACAAAGATCGGGTGATCTGTCAAAACATTGATTTGAAATTGGCATCTGGTGAACTTTGCGCCATTGTGGGAGTGAATGGTGTTGGAAAATCTACCCTTGTTAGAACACTGGGGAATTTGCAGCCCAAAATGAATGGTGAAATCCAAATTGCTGGGGAAAACCTTGGAGCATTTAACATGGACCAGCTTGCGAAGATCTTGAGTGTTGTGCTGACCGAGCAACCAGCATCCAAAAATCTAAGGGTACAGGAATTAATTGCTTTAGGAAGACAACCCTACACCAATTGGATAGGAACTTTGACCCAGGAGGATAAAAGATACATTCAAACCAATCTGAAAGCTTTTCTGCTTGAGGATTTGAAGCAACGCAAATGCCATGAACTCAGTGATGGTCAACTGCAACGGGTGTTAATAGCAAGGGCCGCCGCCCAGGACACTCCCGTGGTATTACTGGATGAGCCCACCACCCATCTGGATCTATATCATAAGGTTCAAATTCTAAAAATGTTGCAGCAATTGGCTCATCAAAGCAAAAAGACCATCGTATTTACAACGCATGAAATAGATTTGGCCATTCAATTATGCGATAAAATCCTGATTTTGGATGGCAAGACCAACCCATTTGGCACCCCATCTGATTTGATCAAGCAAAAACATTTTGAACAACTTTTCCCTTCAGATATGGTTCAGTTTGATTCTAGCAGCGGTTCATTTAAGGTGAAAAAGTAATGCACTTTCCCATTCTTCAGCATGGGGGAATCCTGTATCTTTATCATAAGATTTACATTTTATGAGCGAAGCATTGATTTATATAATCGTTGGGCTATTAATGGCAGGGCTTGGACTGTTTTTGGGCATCTATATCCAAAAATTGAAGACCAAATCCAACGAAGATGTATGGGGAGAACGGGAACAGCAGTTGAATTCATCCATTCGCGCTTTGAATGATAAATTATTGACGACCGACGAGGAAAAAAAGCAATTGCAAAATGAAAAAGAGCAGCAAAGCAACCAAATAGTTCGTTACCAAGCCGATTTGGAAAACTTGCAACGCATCAATACAGAACAAAAGGAAGAAGTAGAAAAGCTTCAGGAAAAGTTTACCAAGGAATTTGAAAACTTGGCCAATAAAATCCTAGATGAAAAGAGCACCAAATTCACGGAGCAGAACCAAAAGAACATCAAACAGATTTTAAGTCCTCTCCAAGAAAAAATCCAACTGTTTGAGAAAAAAGTAGAGGCTACGCAAAAGGAAAACATAAGCATACATTCCGCTTTGAAGGAACAATTGCTCAACCTTCAAAACCAGAACTTAAAAATTACCCAGGAAGCAGAGAATCTGACCAAAGCCTTAAAAGGTGATAGCAAAATGCAGGGGAACTGGGGCGAATTGGTGCTGGAACGGGTTTTGGAAAAATCGGGATTGGAGAAGGATCGGGAATACAGTGTGCAACAAAGTTTTACACGTGAAGACGGTTCCCGGGTGTTGCCCGATGTTATCATCAACCTACCGGATGGTAAAAAAATGATTGTGGATTCCAAGGTTTCCCTCACAGATTATGAACGCTACACCAATGCCGACGTAGAAGTCAAAGAGAAGCATTTAAAGGATCATATCAATTCACTACGGAAACACGTGGAACAGCTTTCCTCCAAAAAATATGAGGATCTCTATGAAATGGAAAGCCCGGATTTTGTTTTGCTGTTTGTTCCCATTGAGCCTGCATTTGCAGTGGCCATCAATCAGGATAGTTCGCTATATGTCAAGGCGTTTGAACAAAATATTGTCATCGTAACCCCTTCTACCCTCTTGGCTACTCTAAGAACCATAGATACCATGTGGAGCAATGAGAAGCAACAAAAAAATGCCATTGAAATTGCAAGACAGGCTGGGGCACTTTACGATAAATTTGAAGGTTTTGTAACTGACTTGACCAAGGTGGGCAAAAAAATGGATGAGGCCAAAACAGAATATAGGGGAGCTATGAACAAATTGGTGGAAGGCAGAGGCAATATTGTGACCAGCATTGAAAGATTGAAAAAAATGGGAGCCAAAGCCAAAAAATCCATCCCTGAACCCATATTAAAAAGAGCTCAGGAAGACGATTATGAAGAACCACAATTGGAACTCTAAGCCTTTTTCCACATTTTAGTAATTACCATGAAAAAATTCAAGACCGCTAAGGAATCCAAAGTCTCCATTACCGAACTCATGCTACCCTCCCACTCCAATTTTGGCGGGAAAGTGCATGGGGGACACATTTTAAATCTAATGGACCAAATTGCGTTTGCTTGTGCTTCCAAACACTCGCAAGCTTATTGTGTGACGGCTTCGGTGAATCGCGTTAATTTTTTGAATCCGATAGAGGTTGGGGAGTTGGTAACCTTGAAAGCGGCCATCAATTATACCGGGCGTACCTCTATGGTTGTAGGTGTTCGGGTGGAGTCGGAAAATGTACAAACTGGGGAAACCAAACACTGCAATTCTTCCTATTTTACCATGGTGGCCAAAAATGGGGAAGGCAAGAACATTCCAGTTCCTGGATTAATTGTTGAGGACAATCAAGGATTACGACGTTTTGCACGAAGTATGGAACGAAAGACCTCGGCCTATGATAGGGATACCAAGTACAGCTCAAAAAAGTTTGTGGCTAAAGAATACCTTCACTTGATGGATGCCGAAAATGTAAAACTGGAAGTGGATTAATCTAAGTTCAACTAAGGGAGGTTAGATTTTAGACAGCGCCTATTCACAAACCTAAGAAATAGTCACTTCGAGCCCAGTCGAAAAGTCTAAAAAATCGATTCTTTACCGGTCTCGACTGCGCTCGACCTGACATTTAGCGCCAAATTTCTTTGATATCAACCACAGATAAGATTCCAAAATCTGCGTCTCATTAACTAAGCAAGGAAGCTGCTTCCCGGTCCATAAACCAGCTCAAATTTCCTGAAACTGGATTTACCAGTGCCGCTGGGTAATATTTAAATCCTTCGGATTGTCCAATGATGGTTTGCACCTTTTCGGCTTTTGACTTTCCAGTGACCAAAAATGCTACCTCCTTAGCGGTATTAATCACTTTCCCAGTAATAGAAACCCTTTTTTGACCTGATTCGGGATGGGTTGCCACCACGCAATGGTCGGCTGCTTCCCAGAGATCAATCTCATGAGGAAAAATGGAGGCCGTATGTCCATCATCTCCCATCCCAAGTATGACCAAATCGAATTGGGGAATCCCTTCAACCCTATTCAAATTGATTTCAAGGAGGTTGGCATACCGCATAGCTTCGGGATTGGGGTCGTTTTCCCCAAAAACGCGATGTATATTTTCTTGGGGCACATCAATCTTTGAAAACAGATGTTCCACAGTCATTTTGTAATTGCTTTGATCATCTGTTGGCGGTACACAACGCTCATCTCCCCAATAAAAATGGATCTTGCTCCAATCAATTTTATCTGCAAAATTTTCAGCAAGAATATCAAAAACAATTTTGGGTGTACTCCCGCCAGAAAGCGCCACATGAAACTCAACTTTATCCTTGACCAAATTCTCAAAATAAGCTGAGAACTGTTCAGCTACTTCCTGTTTGTCGTTAAATATTTTTAATTCCATAAATCTACTTCAATACCCAAATTTCAAACTCCAAATTCCAAACTTGTTTTGTCTAGTTGGTCTGACACGAATTGCTAGAACTGACAACTGATTACCGATTACTCTTTACTGATTGCTGATTACTGATTACTGATTACTGAACCTAACAAATCACACAATACCCGGGATCCTCCGCCAAGCTTTCCCCCGGATTCCGCCAGGAGCCCAAATCGTCTATAAGCTCATCTGCATTTTCAGGTCCCCAAACTCCCGCTGCATAACCGTACATACGGACATCCTTTCCATTTTTCCAGTAATTTAAAATAGGATCTACGAACTCCCAAGCCGCTTCCACCTCATCCGCCCTGGCATACAAGGTCGCATCTCCTTGCATAGCATCCAAAAGAAGACGTTCATAAGCCTCCATGACATAGGTCTGCGCCAAACTTGAGTAGTAAAAGTCCAAATTGGCACGCTCAACCTTAAACCCTTGCCCCGGTACTTTTACACCAAACTTCATCAAAATACCTTCATCGGGTTGAATACGAATAATCAATTTATTGTCTTTACTATTGACCCCAGAATCCTTAAAAATCTGGTGGTGCGGGGTCTTGAAGTGAATCACCACTTCGGTAACCTTGGTTGGCATTCGTTTGGCTGTTCGCACATAAAAGGGAACACCTTCCCAGCGCCAATTGTCCACAAAAAATTTGATTGCAGCATACGTTTCCGTAGTGGAATTGGCATCCACACCATCTTCTTCACGATACCCTTTAACCTTCTCCCCTTTTACCTCTGATGCCACATACTGTGCCCTAATGGTATTGTCCCATAGGGTTTTTTCATCGCTCATAATGCGCAATGACTTTAGGGCTTTCACTTTTTCATTCCGAATTTCCTCTGGTTGATCACCAATGGGAGGTTCCATGACCACCAAGGACACAATCTGTAACAAGTGATTTTGAAACATGTCCCGAAGCGCCCCTGACTTATCGTAATATCCACCCCTTTTCTCTACACCAACACTTTCCGCATTGGTAATTTCAACATGGTGAATATAGTTTCTGTTCCATAGCGGTTCAAAAATACTGTTGGAAAACCGGGTAACCAGCAAGTTTTGTACAGTCTCCTTCCCTAAATAATGGTCTATTCGGTATATCTGCGGTTCAGTAAAAAACTTATGGAGTCCAGCATTCAGTTTTCTGGCCGTCTCCAAACTATAGCCAAATGGCTTCTCCACTATCAATCTTTTCCAACCATTATTTTGGGTGCTCATACCAGCATCTGCCAAACGCTGCGCTATGGTTTCGTACAAAGTAGGTGGCGTGGACAGGTAGTAGATTATGTTGCCCGAGGTTTTATATTCCTTTTTTAGGGTCTCAATCCTTGTCCTTAGACCTTGATAATCCGTGTCATAGGCACCCCCTAAATCTTCATAAAACAGTTTATCCGCAAAACCCCTGATGTAGTTTTCCTTCAAGTCCTCAATTTTTTCCTTTAAATAAGGGCTGTTATAAACCACCTTATCCCGAAATGCTTCATCCGTAAGATCACTCCGGCTAGCTCCCAAAACCACAAAATTTTCGGGCAACTGTCGCGCTACATATAAATTAAAAAGTGCAGGCATCAACTTTCTGGCCGTCAAGTCCCCTGAGGCACCAAAAATGACAAGAATTTGGTTGTCCGTCTTTTTCATAATTACATCTGAAAGTTAATCGTTTAAACCTCAAAAAAAATGACACGGAAATCACGAATCCATAAAAATGTTTTACGTTCCCGTTTTATTTTTGAGCATGACGAATATAACGTTTATTTTAGGTTCGCGATTCAACGGATAGCTTACGTATCGCTCTCCTAACAAAACACTAACAAAAAGAAAGAAAAATGGCAGATACTTATGATTTTGGCCTCGTTGGCCTAGGGGTGATGGGAAGGAATTTTATCCTCAATGTTGCGGACAATGGATTTACTGCCTTTGGGAACGATTTGGATGAGGAAAAGGTCAATGCGCTTATAGCCGAGGGTGGAGACACCTCCAAGGTCAATGCCACCTCTGATGTCGCCACGTTTGTTGGTGCTTTAAGTACCCCTAGAAAAATTATGCTTTTGGTACCTGCGGGGAAAGTTGTGGACCTTGTAATTGACGGACTCTTACCCCATTTGGACAAGGGGGATATCATTATTGACGGCGGGAACTCCTTTTTTACCGATACGGACCGTCGCGAGGCCTACTTACAACAAAAAGGAATCAATTTCTTTGGAGCCGGGGTTTCGGGCGGTGCTAAGGGTGCCAGAAAAGGCCCAAGTATTATGCCTGGAGGTTCAAGGGAGGCCTATCAATACGTAAAACCCATTTTTGAAGCGGTCTCAGCCAAGTACAAAGGTGAACCTTGTGTGGCCTATTTAGGACCCAAATCCGCAGGAAACTATGTGAAAATGGTGCATAATGGTATTGAATATGGCCTAATGCAGCTCACTTCGGAAATCTATGACCTTTTGAAAAAAGCAGGCGGCCTAACCAATCAGGAGCTCCATCAAACCTTTGGGGATTGGAATGCCGGAAGATTACAGTCTTTTTTGGTTGAAATCACTTCCGAGATTTTTGCGCAAAAAGATGACTTGGCCGATGGCGACTTGGTGGATAAAATCCTGGATAAAGCCAAACAAAAAGGTACCGGGAAGTGGACCTCCCAAAATGCCATGGATTTGGGAATCCCTGTCCCCACTATTGATATTGCTGTAAGCATGCGGGAAATATCCGCCTTGAAAGATGAACGTGTAAAGGCAGATGATCTTTATGACAAGCCAGAATTGACATCGGTTGTAAAAGACTCTTTGATCAGCAAGGCTGAACAGGCTCTTTATTTTTCCTTCATCATGACCTATGCCCAAGGTATGCACCAACTGGCAGATGCATCCAAGGAGTACGGCTATGAATTGCAATTAGGAGAAATTGCCAAAATCTGGCGGGCCGGATGCATCATCCGCGCCGAATTGTTGGCCGATATTACCAGTGCATTTCAAGCGGACAATAATCTTCAAAACCTGCTCCTGTCCCCTTCATTTGTAGATAAAGTAAAGGAAACGGTTGGCGCTGCAAGGGAACTTGTGGCCTATGGAGCGTCCAATGGAATTCCATTACCTGGCCTGTCCAATGCCTTGACTTATTTTGATGCATATACCAGTGGCAGATTACCTTTGAACCTGATTCAGGCGCAACGGGATTACTTTGGTTCCCACACCTATGAACGTCTAGATAAAGAGGGCATTTTCCATACAGAATGGGAGGATTAAACAGTGTAGCCTGCGACAAATGTCCAAACAACTTTTTGACCATATCAATCAATATGCAACTGTTTCCCCTGTAGAGTTTGAGGAAATTATGCGTTTTTTTGAGCTCCGTACCGCCCGTAAAAAGGAAATGCTTATGGAAGCCAATACCCCATGCACCCATACGTATTTTGTGCTACAAGGTTGCCTAAACATGTTTTTTCCAACGGAGAAAGGAGTGGAACGTACCATCCAGTTTGGAATAGAAAATTGGTGGTTAACGGATTTTCTTTCATTTGGCAACAAGTCCAGTTCCAATTATGCCATCCAAGCGGTGGAAAAGACAAGGTTTCTGTCGATAAGCCGCGGCCAATACGACACTTTGCTGGAGCGATTTCCTCAAATGGAAAAATACTTCCGGGCAATCTACCAAATTGGCTATGGGGCTTCCTTGAATAAAATGAGGTACCTACAGGACTATTCCAAGGAAGACATTTACTTCCATTTTACAGAACAGTTTCCTGATTTTGCGCAGCGGGTCCCCCAATACTTAATTGCTTCTTTTTTAGGGCTCACTCCAGAATACGTAAGTGAAATCCGAGCCAAAAGACGTTCTTAAACCCGTTTAAGTTTTTTGGGTTTTACCTGATTTACCTTCGTTCCAAATTAAAAATACAACGAACATGGAAACGAGAATTCAAATTGGGGAAACAGAACCCAAAGCGTATCAAGCCGTCTTTGGATTGGAAGGATACTTGGCGCAATCCGGCCTAAAAAAATCGCATTATAAACTAATCAAAATTAGGGCATCCCAAATCAACGGATGTGCTTTTTGTATTGATATGCATACCAAGGAAGCATTAAAACTTGGGGAAACACAAGAACGCTTGTTCCTTTTGGATGCTTGGCAAGATATTGATGTTTTCTCCGAAGAGGAAAAAGTAATCTTGCAAATGACAGAAGAAGTGACCAAGATTCATGACAAAGGACTAACGCCTGAAACTTATCAAAAGGCCATGAAGTTCTTTGATTCGCATTACTTTTCACAAATCATTATGGCCATTGCTACCATCAATGTCTGGAACCGGATTGCCATAAGTACACATATGCCAGTAGCGGTTTAGAACAAAAGCTTTGCTGACTAAAAATGGCATGGAACCATTTTAAAAGAAAAGCAATACGTCATTCTGGATTTATTTCAGAATCCCAGAAATCTTACAAAAACATACCTTTTGGAAAGTCCCTTCCTTTTTCATATCCGTTCACTGAAAACCCCCATCCGTAAACCCAAACAGGGCATCCGTCAATTGGCATCTGTTGAAACTCCTAAAATGGGGCAACTTACAAGGGTAACCAATAAAATACGGAAGCATGAACAAAATACTAGTAGTATGGATGGTCTTGGCCTTAGGGCTGGGAGGCGTTCAGACGACCAAGGCCCAGCGTTTTAAAAAACTAAAAAGCAAGGTGGAAAAAAAAGTGGAACGGAAAGCCAACGACGTTATTGATGGCAAACCCGGAACCACTAAAAGGAAAAGTAATAATATAAAACCAGGCACCCCAACGGTCTCCTCCGCTGGCTCTACCCCCACATCCACACAGGAGACAACAGCAACCCCTAACCAAGAACCAAACACAACTAAAACCAAGACAACTATGGCACAAGCAGATGAAAATTGTAAGAGAGCATTAGGTGCTAGAAGTAGGTTTGAAACAGAAATGACAGACGTACAAAGATGTATTGAAGAAGAATGTGGTTCTGAAAAAATGCGAGGTTACCTCTCGAAAGCTGAATACTACTTGGAGCAAGCAAAGCAAAAGGCGCCTGATTGCGATACATCTGATATGGAAAAGGCTGTTTCCGATGCAAAGCAGATTCTCAACGAATACGAAAAAGAATTTGTGCCATTTAACGAGGGAACCTATAGCACTTCATCGTTTGTTTATCCAAAGATAGAAGTAGGGAATTTTAAAGCCCAAATGGGTAAATACTATATGGACGTTAACCTCTTTAAAAAAGGTGCAACCGAGCCGGAAGTAGTTACTGTGTCCTATTCCAGTAGCGAGACAAAGCCTGAAAAATTTGAAGGTAGAATTCAATTCAATACAGAACTAAAGTTCAACATTTATGAAAAGGAGGATCACCATGTGTTGGAGATCTACCAAAGTAATGACTTTGCCTCCGTAATCCTGTTTGGGGAACAAGATGCAGAAACCCTTAAAAAGAAGGTGCAGGAATTTAGGATTCCAGATTCCAAGAGCGAGGGGGAATATGCCGCCATGGGAGACATGCAAAAGCGAGAGGCTGGCAGAATAGTAGTATCCAATAGCGATAACTTGGGCCACGATAACCACGGGCCCTTTAGCTTAAAAGAACTGGAAATTGGCAAGCCTGCGCACATGCGTTCATTTCATCAAAATATTGAACCACCCATGGAGACCCTGCAAAGGGCAGGCATCCATATTACCCAAGAAGGGTATGGCATTCGGATTTTGACAGAATACCACTTAAATGGAAAACTTGTGGCCAAAGTAGAGGATGGTCCGTTATACGACGACGCTAGATTAAAGGCACATACATGGACTTCCATTAGGCATCCTTTATGGAAAAATGAAAGGGAGGGTTATGGGATACCTTTTATTGAAGAACATGTTCTTAAAGAGAACCTACCCGTAGGGGACTATCCTTTGGAAATCAAAAAATACGTGTTCAGCGTTGAAGATAACCAAGAAGACTATAAAATACTCTTGGCCACCAGCGGCCCATTGACCTTGAAGGTAACCGAAGCGGGGTACCGAAGACTGTGCAATTCGGAGTACGGGCCATCCAAAGCGCCAAAGGACCAAAGCGCCAAGGCCAAAACCTTGTTATCAGTACTACGGAAACATGCCAAAGCGCAAGGGTGGACAGAGACTTTTATTAATGATGTACGCAACGTTACTAAATGGACTCCGGTACGGAACGTATTTGGTGTAATCACTCATTACAAATGTTCGGCCACCTTCCGCGCAAAATACCCTTTGGCAGATGGCAGATATAGTTTTGGGGAGATAAATTCGTTGTTGCATAGGAAAGAAGGGCGTATTGAAGTCTTTGGTATGAGCGGGCAACATTATATTCCCAATTGCAATAAGGGTACCAACCAATAATGGGGAAGAGCCGCTAAAGCGGCTCTTTTTCTTTTCCTATGGTTTAAAAATTGGGGCTTGGTACACTTTCATGTAAATTGCCGTAGATTTCTTTGTGCACACTCATGAACAGACTTACCCGCATTACCTCTATATTGATCAAGCTGCAATCCAAAAGCACACTAACGGCGCAGGAGATTGCAGACGAATTTGACATTAGTCTAAGAACCGTATACCGGGATGTAAAAACCCTACAGGAAGCCGGAGTACCCATCGGTTCCGAAGCGGGTATTGGTTATTTTATGGTGGATGGATACCGGCTGCCCCCTGTGTCTTTTGCAGAGGACGAAGCCAATGCACTGGTAACCGCCGAAAAGTTTGTGTTGCAGAACATGGAAACTTCCTTGGTCAAGAATTACCGCTCTGCCCTAACCAAAATCAAGGCAGTACTGCGTACTTCCGAAAAGGATAAAGTAGCGCTACTGGAAAGCAGGATAAGCCCTGCCCGTCAATTCAACAAAGAAGAAAGCTCATCCTATTTGGCAGAGGTCCAAAAAGCCATTACCTCCTTTGAGGTCATAGACATTACCTACCGTGACCCGCAAGGTATCACTACCCAACGCAAGGTAGACCCTCTAGGACTGTATTTTACGGAAAACAGATGGGTTATGGTGGCCTATTGTAGATTTAGGGAAGATTACCGGGACTTTCGTTTGGACAGGATTTTGGATTTAAAACCTACAGATATAACATCCGGGAAAGCCATTACGTTCAACCTACAGGATCACTTTAAGAAACGGGGCGAAAAATATTCTTGACCCCTACTGACATACCCTTGACACTCTCCAGAATTAGCTTTGTTGTTAAATGAAAAACAACACAAAAAATGAACAATCATCAAATTTTGGAGTGGGCCCCATTTACCATCAAAGAGGGCATCACGGAGCAACAACTGTTGGAAGCCTCCAAAGCTTTGCAAACAGATTTCTTGGAAAAGCAAAACGGGTTCATCCGAAGGGAACTTTTGGTTCAATCTGATCGGAGCTTTATCGACACCATTCTATGGGAAAGTATGGATGCGGCTCGGGAAGTTATGGTCAAGGTTCAGGAAAGTCCTGCCTTTTCCAAATACTTTAACCTGATGGAAGAAGCTGATACTTCCCAACCGGAACAAGGTGTTTTGCACTATCAAATGTATGCCAGTTATTAATGCAGACCTTTGGGCATTTTGATTAAAAATTCGTCAGTTCGAGATTTCCAACGGAAAGTATCGAGAATTAGGGAATTGATTAAAAACCCCTTGTTCTCGATACTATTTTTGCGGCAGAAAGCCGAAAAAATCACTCGAACTGACGGGTTGGATCAGTTTATTTTTCAAAATGCAAAGGATTAGGCTAACAAATTAAAATGAAAGAACCCATAATAAAAGGCGAATTCCTTCTTCAAAAAAGCCCGGGAAAGGGCGGATGGACCTATGCAAGCATCCCAGGAAAAATCAAAGGTAAATCCAATGCCTTTGGGTGGGTCAAGGTAAAGGGGAGTATAGATGGATTTCCCATTCAACAGTACAACATTATGCCGCTCAATAATGGTCATATGTTTTTGCCGGTAAAGGCAGCCATCCGAAAGATAATTGGGAAATGGCCAGGGGACTATGTCAAAGTTGTTTTGTATTTGGATGAAGACCCCATTCAAATTCCCGAAGATATCATGGAATGTTTTCGTCAAGAGCCGGCATCCCTCCTATTAACGTTTCAATCTTTCACTGAAGGGCAGCAAAAAGCATATTTGGATTGGATCTATGCTGCTAAAAAGGAAGATACCCAAGCGGACAGAATAGCATTGATGATGCACAAACTGTCTAAAAACTTAACGCTTCACCAACAGGAAAAGAACGAATAGTCCAAAAAATTCATTTGTAAATTTGTGTAACCGAATGATTACATATATATTTGTAACCAAACGGTTACTTATAAATGAGAAGAGATGTATTCCAAGCCATTGCAGATCCCGTTCGGCGCGATATCATCAAGCTGCTGTCGGAACAGGCTTTGACCGTAAATGAGGTGGCCGAGCAATTTCAGGTGAGCAGACCTGCCATTTCCAAACACCTAAAGATTTTGGAAGAATGCGGAATTATCAGCTATAGTCAAAAAGGACGTGAACGGCACTGCCTTATTCAACCAAAAAACCTAATCCCTGCATTTTTATGGATTGACCAATACCGAAATCTCTGGGAAGAGAAACTGGACTCTTTTGAAAACTATTTGAATCAATTACAAAACAAAAACAACAAGCATGAATAATCCAAAAAACAGAACCCTTACCATTGAGCGAACATTAGATGCCCCTCTAGACCTAGTTTGGGATGCCTGGACAAAGCCAGAACATATTGCACAATGGTGGGGAGCAAACGGAATGGAAACCAAAATAGTAGAACATGATTTTACCGTTGGAGGCCAATGGAAATATGCCATGACCATGCCAGATGGCCGCGAATTTACCGCCGACGGAGTGTACATAGAAATTGTACCGAAGGAAAGAATCATTACCTCAGCCAACTTTAAACCTATGACCGAAGGCGTGGAAATCCAAACCATTTTTAAGGCGGATGGTGACAAAACCCAATTGACCTTCAATTGTGTACACGAAACTGAGGAGTATTGCAAACAACAGGAAGAAATGGGCTTTTATAATGGCTGGGGCTCTTTCTTTGACCGCTTGTCTGAATTTGTAAAGTCCAAACCATGAGAAAGAGATGACAAAATTCAGGTCTAAAATCATTGAAAAGGTGAGCTTAAAGCTTGCCTTTTATTATTAATGATCTTTCAAACTGAGCAATAATAAACCCATTCGTCAATTCAAACTGGGTATCCGTCAATTGGAATCAAAGAATCTCAACCAAAAAGTGAAGATTGCTTATTTAAACGAAAAATTAGATTCCATGAAAAAACACAATGTATTATTGAGCAACTTTCTTCCATTTATTTTAACCATGCTTGTCTTTCTTAACGCTTGTAAAAAAGATGACAGTCCTACGCCCATAGATCCCATTGTGGGTACTTGGAAGCTTACAGGCGCTTCAGTGAACGGTTCATCAATTTTAGGCACACTATATGTATCCAGCACTTGCGCTGCAGATGACCAGTTTATTTTGGCCGAAGGAAGCGTCTCCGATTTAACTGGAAGTACCAGTGTAGATATCGGAGATCTAAATTGTTATGATCCTGCCAAGAATTCTGACATTGTTCAAGGGGGAACTTGGTTATTCAACAGCAACAAAACTCAAGTTACCATTACCTTGCCGGCTGGAACAGGCTTTCCAATTTCCGTTTTGGACATACAGGATTTGGAATTCCCTAGCGAAACCACCATGACAGGTGTTTATTATAGTTTTGACCAAGAAGGTTCTGATGAATCTGTTGATTTAGATATCGTCTTAACCAGACAAGATTAGTGAATGGTTCCTAAGCTATAACTGTGAGGTAATTGTCTTTGTAAGTTTAAATTAAATAATATTCTTTGGTAGTGGCGGACATTTTTTATCCGCCACTACTTCTTTCCATAAAATTTGGAGAATCAAAAAAATATTTTACATTTGTAGTGTTCTAGTTATCTAATACGCTATAAATGTTAACGACAAACAAGCTTTATTTCAACTATCCAACCAGTCCTTCGGTACTTAAGTCCATTAATCTGGAACTTAAGCCAGGCAATATCTATGGCTTGTTTGGTAAGAATGGGGAAGGGAAAAGCACCTTGATCAAGATAATGAGTGGGTTGTTGTTTCCAAAATCCGGTAATTGCACTTTTAATGGGCGGTCCATACAGCAAAGAGAGCCAGAGACCTTACAGGACATTTTTTTAATCCCCGAGGAATTTGAATTGCCTTCCATCTCCATAAAGGCTTTTGAACATATCAACTCGGTTTTCTATCCCAATTTTTCCAAAGAACAGTTTTACAATCTTTTGGAAGAATTCCATTTAAAACCGCAACAAATCATCTCCAACCTTTCTTTTGGGCAAAAAAAGAAAGTGCTAATAGCTTTTGGTATTGCAGTAAATACACAGCTGTTACTCATGGATGAACCCACCAATGGCTTGGACATTCCGTCCAAAAGTCAATTTAGAAAGGTCATGGCGGCCAGTGTTGATTCTGGGAAATGTATAGTGATTTCGACCCATCAAGTTCGAGACCTTCATAGCCTTATCAACCATGTAATCATTTTGGACAATGCTCAGCTCATTTTTGATGAATCCCTAGATCAGGTGACCAAAATGCTCTGGTTTGGTAGGGCATCCAGCACGGAGCAAACCGGACTTATTTATTCTGAGGGGGCATTTGGTGGACGATCCGTACATGCCAGAATGGATAAGGAAGAAACTGAGGTGGACTTGGAACTTCTATTTAATGGGGTCTTGAACGAGCCTGCGAGAATAAATCAAATCATGCAAAACAATGATCATGGGACAAGGGTTTAGTTTTCAGCGGGTAATACAGTTCATCAAGCGGGACTTGGTGCTGCTACGAGGTACATTTCTGACTGGATTTTTGGTAGCCATCATCTTGGTTTTTCTCTTTTGTTTGTTAAACATGGTCTGGGATCAAAAATTAAGTTTGGAAGAGTTTTATGGAATTTTCGGAATCATCTATATCCCTATGGGAATACTGTTCACCTTTGCATTGTTTCGCGAGTTCGGCAACCCAAAAACCAACGCATTATATCTGGCCCTTCCCATTTCTACCATAGAACGACTAGTGGGCAAATGGCTAACGGTTAGCCTGATCTACACCTTGGTATTGTCTGTTTTGGCGCTGCTGGTCGGGACAGTTGCCATGGCGGCGGGAATCATTCTTTTTGGAGCCAATTTTAACCTGCTAACGCTATTCTCAGAATCGTATTTAACTATTGTTGGCACCTATATTTTTGTTCAACCTGTAGCCATGGTGGGCGCGCTTAGTTTTTCCAGAAACAAGATCGGGAAAACCTTATTGGCTGTTGGAATCGTAGTACTTGGCTTCTTTCTTTTCAATTTTCTATTGTACGCCATGTTCAACCATAAACTTGGTGTTTTTGACGAAGACGGGCTAGGTTCAATGGCATTCAACAAGGCCGGTATGGATTATTCCATTGTTGGACGATGGTTCTATGGCTTCATATTTGGTCCGCTAATGCTTGTGGTGGCTTATTTTAAAATGAGGGAAAAGGAGGTGTAGGATGGATTTTGACAACAGTAAACCCATTTATTTACAAATAGTGGATTTCTTTTATGAAAACATATTGAGCAAACAATGGCAAGAAGGAAGCAGAATCCCTTCCGTTAGAGAGGTAGCCATGATGGTGGAGGTCAACCCCAATACCGCCATAAGGGCCTTTAACCACCTACAGGATTTGGAGGTGATCTATAATAAAAGAGGTATTGGATACTTCGTATCCAATAATGGATATACCACTGTATTGGATATTAAACGTAAGGAGTTTTTGGAACAAAACCTTCCTAACCTATTCAAGCAAATGAGTCTATTGGACATTGGCATTGAAGAATTGAACAACGCTTACAACCAACACAAAAATGAAGAAGAGTAGTCTTATTTTATGGGGAGCGCTGATTGCTATCCTGCTATTTTCGTTCATTTTTCAGTTATTCGTGCATAGCTATGTGAAGGAAGGGAAAGCCAATATCAAACCTGTGCAAATGCTAAAGCAAAATAGGCAGCTTTCCCATTTTACAGTTATCAAAGCAAGTGGAAGATTGAAAATTCTTATGGAACAACAAGACGCAGTAGGTATTGAGGTAAATGCCCCGGATTATATTATCGATTCCATTCGCACCCTAATAATTGACGATACTTTGGACATCAGTGTGGTTTCTTCCTTGAAGAAGAAAGACAGCATTATCCTACGTATTTCAAATCCAGAATATCATGGGCTCCAGTTTAGTTCTGAAACATCAGTTGAGTCCGTCGGGACCCTATCAGGAACAAATCTGGACTTGAAGTTCAGCGATAAAAGCTCTGGAAATCTTGAACTTTCCTATGAGCGATTGAATTACACCAACACCTCAACAGGCAGCGTGAATTTAAATGGAAAAATTAACCAACTTTATTTTATGGAGGAAAAGAATAACTAAATACCATCAAAAAACGAACAATCAGCTTTCATTATTCATCAATCATCAATCTGCCCTGAGCGCCTGCCTGCCGACAGGCAGGAAGTCAAAGGGTCAATCAATCAAAAAACGAACAGTTATGAAATCACTTACAACTACACATGACCAAGAGGGTATTCCATATCCCCCGAAATGGCGCATTTGGCTTATGCGCGGCCTCTATTTTCTCACATTTATAGGACTGGTATTTGAAGCTTGGGAATATTTGCTCTTCCCTCCGGAGCCCCTGGACTATATCACCGGAGTGACTTTTAGTTTTTGGGCGGCTTATGCTACCCTCATGGGAATTGGCATAAGATACCCGTTAAAAATGCTGCCATTGATCCTACTGCAATTGGCTTACAAATCCATCTGGGCATTAACGGTTTACCTTCCCATGAAACATGCTGGGACAATCACTCCCAACGCAGAATCCTTCTTTTGGGTATGCGTGACTGCGGTAATCATTGATACCCTGGTTATTCCATGGGGGTATTTGCTTAAGGCTTTCATCAAGCCTTTTTTAAAATTCAGGGATTATCCGGTGTAAACACCGCGAATCCCTGAGACCATTCATCAATCTGCCTGTAGGTTTACATTTCGCAGACACGCAGACAGGTCAAAAAACGAACAATTATGAAATTACAAAAAGTAAGAACCAAGCGTCATTTCCGGTTCCTAGGTATAGGGCTCACCGTTTTGATTCTTTGCGGCTATGCGCTACATAGGTATCATACCCAAAAGAAAGTGGAGCTCGCCTACCAGCAAACGGCATATGCACTTGGGCTATTATCCGAAAACTTGAACAAAGGGTTTAGCAAAATGGGGCATTTGAACCAATTTGAACGAACCAAACGAAAAATTTACAAGTACTAAAGTTTATTCATCAATCTACTGTTGGAAGACAGTAAAAAACGAACAATCATGAAAACAAATCAAAAAACAGGTAGAATTGTGGGAGCCTTGATGCTCCTGATCATGGCGGTGGGTATACCTTCATTAAATCTTAGAGGCCTTTCCACATCAATGGCCGAAGACCTAAATTTTCTGGAATATATCCATCAAAACGCACTGGGAATGCGCATAGGAATGGTACTGGACATCACTGCCAGCGCCTTATGGCTCTTTATTTCCATTTATCTTTTTCCCAAAATCAAAGCGTACAACTTGGGGTTCGCTCTCGCTTTTTTTGGGCTTTGGGTGGTTAATTTTGGCATCATCATCTACGGCAACATCAGTCATTTGTCATTGATTTCATTGAGCGGAGAATTTGTGAAGCCTGGTGCCACTAATCTGGACATCCTACGCACCCTAGGCTTGTTAAAAATTGAGGACTACTTCTGGTCGCATTTTATGGCATTAATTACCTATGCCATGGCCGCCTTTGTGTTCTACTATTTTCTTTTTAGAACCAAATTGGTGCCCAAATTATTGGCGTTATGGGGAATGGCAGCCATTACGCTGGTATTTACGGCCTCCTGGGTCAACATCTTTGATTTGGATATCAGCTTTCATTTCTATTCCCAGAACGGCATTTTTATGATAGCCTTTATGGGATGGCTAATTGCCAAGGGGTTTTCTGATTCTGCCATTCAGAACAGCTAGTTTCATCAATGTATTAATCAACAAAACGAACAATCATGTCAATCAAAACGAATACGCTTACCGCAGGTAGGCCAACTAAAATATGGCCTAAAAAAATATTGGACAGATCCATTGAAGTTTGGTTTACCGTCGCCGTTTTAGGTCAGTGGATATTTGCCCTTTACGTTGCGTTATTCTACGGAGGAGCCGCCATGGATGGTGATTTTATGCGATGGAACAGGGTTTTACCACACGGTTACGTGGAAGGTGAGACCATGGGCAATACGGCAGTGGCCATACACTTGCTTTTTGCAGTCATTGTAATGGTCGGTGGGCCCATGCAATTCATTCCAAAACTTAGGAATTATTTCCCTCGCTTACATCGCTGGAATGGACGATTTTACATTGGAGCTGCCTTTTTGATCAGTTTAAGTGGAATCTACATGGTTATAACCAAGGGCACCATCAGCGGCTTGGTTGGAGATATTAGTGTGAGTCTAAATGGCGCACTTATTTTGGTCTTTGCCCTAATGGCCATAAGAACAGCCATGAAGCGAGATTTTGTGGTACACCGAAAGTGGGCTCTAAGACTGTTCCTAACCATGGCGGGGGTATGGTTCTTTAGAATAGGCTTGATGTTTTGGCTATTCGTTCACGGAAGACCTGTGGGATTTGACCCGGAGACCTTCCGGGGTCCGTTCCTAGTCTTCTTGGGTTTTGCCCAATACCTTCTTCCTTTGGCGGTGTTGGAACTTTACTTTTTAGCACAGAAAAACAAGTCAGGAGGAGCCAAGATTGCCATGTCCATGGGCATGATAATCCTGACTCTTATAACAGCTTTGGGGACTTTTGCAGCCACCATGGGTATGTGGATACCGCGAATTAGCTGAAGCTCTATTTGCTGAGGTACATCTTCCTTCGGGAGTACAGGTTGTAGAAATCATCGTCTTTTAGACTATCTATAAAGAGGATGCTCTCTCCTGTACTTTTCATTTCCGGGCCCAGATTCTTATTCACGTTAGGGAACTTGTTGAACGAGAACACCGGTTGTTTTATCGCATACCCGTCCAAATGAGGCTTGAAATCAAAGTCTTTGACCTTCTTTTCCCCCAACATTACCTTGGTCGCATAATTCACATAGGGTTCTCCGTAAGCCTTCGCTATAAATGGAACTGTACGCGATGCCCTCGGATTTGCTTCAATGATATATACAATGTCGTCCTTGATGGCAAATTGGATATTGATCAGTCCAACCGTTTTAAGAGCCAAAGCTATCTTCTTGGTGTGGTCCTTTATTTGTTGCATCACAAATTCTCCTAGATTAAAAGGAGGCAAGGTTGCATTGGAATCCCCAGAATGGATACCACAGGGCTCTATATGCTCCATGATACCGATGATGTAGATCTCTTCTCCATCACAAATGGCATCTGCTTCTGCTTCAATGGCACCATCCAAATAATGATCCAACAAAAGTTTATTGTTGGGGATGCTGCGGAGCAAATCCACTACATGCGCTTCCAACTCTTCCTTATTGATCACAATCTTCATTCCCTGTCCACCCAAAACATAAGACGGACGCACCAAAAGTGGAAAATTAAGCTCATCTGCAAGTTGCAAGGCTTCATCCGCAGTTTCGGCCACTCCAAATCGTGGGTAAGGGATGTCATTTTCCTTCAGCAAAGTAGAAAAACTACCCCTGTCTTCTGCTAAATCCAAGGATTTGAAACTGGTTCCGATGATGTTAATGCCATAACGATCCAACTTTTCGGCCAGCTTCAAGGCTGTTTGTCCACCCAATTGCACAATGACTCCTTCTGGCTTTTCATGAAGAATGATATCATAAATATGCTCCCAGAAAACAGGTTCAAAATAGAGCTTATCTGCGGTGTCAAAATCCGTTGATACGGTTTCAGGATTACAGTTGATCATGATGGTTTCATAATCACATTCGGCTGCCGCCAAAACCCCATGCACACAGCAGTAATCAAATTCAATCCCCTGCCCTATTCTATTGGGTCCTGAACCCAAGACCACAATCTTTTTTCTATCGGTGACTTCACTATCGTTGGCCACAAAACGGGTACCATCAGCCGTTTCAATTTCTTCCTCAAAGGTGGAGTAATAATAAGGGGTCATCGCCTTAAATTCAGCAGCACAGGTATCCACCAGTTTATAGACCCTATTGATTTTCAGGGCCATTCTCTTTTTATGGACTTCACTTTCGTAACAATCCAACATATGGGCTATTTGACGGTCCGCAAAACCTTTTTGTTTAGCCTCCAACAACAGGGATTTGGAAAGGCTCTCCACCGTGTATTTCGAAATCTCCATTTCCAGATAATGAAGTTCCTCGTATTGCTTAAGGAACCACATATCTATCTTGGTGATATCATGGATGGTCTTCAATGGAATACCCAACTGGATGGCATCATAGAGTACAAACACCCTGTCCCAACTGGGCACTTTTAGTTTTTGAATAATTTTATCGTAGTCCTTGTAACCCTTGCCATCTGCGCCAAGACCATTTCGTTTGATTTCCAACGACTGTGTGGCCTTGTGCAACGCTTCTTGAAACGATCTACCAATACCCATGACCTCTCCCACAGACTTCATCTGAAGCCCCAGAGTCCGATCAGAACCTTCAAACTTGTCAAAGTTCCATCTTGGGATTTTTACGATAACGTAGTCCAAAGTGGGCTCAAACAAGGCCGAGGTGGATTTGGTAATTTGGTTATCCAATTCATCCAAACTGTAACCAATGGCCAGTTTGGTGGCAATTTTCGCAATAGGGTATCCTGTCGCCTTAGATGCCAAGGCCGAAGAACGGGACACCCTAGGGTTAATCTCAATGGCAATAATATCTTCCTTTTCATCAGGGCTCACTGCAAATTGAACGTTACATCCCCCTGCAAAATCCCCAATGCTGCGCATCATATGGATGGCCATATCACGCATTCGTTGGAATGTCCTATCGGATAAAGTCATTGCGGGAGCCACAGTAATGGAGTCTCCTGTGTGAATTCCCATGGGATCCATATTTTCAATGGTACAAATAATGACCACATTGTCATTTTTATCCCGAAGCAATTCC
Source organism: Flagellimonas algicola (assembly GCF_005937185.1). Classification (GTDB taxonomy): domain Bacteria; phylum Bacteroidota; class Bacteroidia; order Flavobacteriales; family Flavobacteriaceae; genus Flagellimonas; species Flagellimonas algicola. The sequence continues at coordinate 1,141,307 of NZ_VCNI01000001.1, forward strand.
AATTCGTATTCTTTCCAGCCCATCAAGGCCTTGTCTATCATCACCTCATGAATAGGTGAAACTTCCAACCCATGACTTAATTGGGTGTCAAAATCTTCAGGATCATATACAATGGATGCCCCTGCCCCACCAAGGGTAAAAGAAGCACGAATTACCAATGGAAATCCAAATTCTTGGGCAATTTCCTTTCCTTTAAGAAAAGAGGTGGCTGATGCTTGCGGAGGCATACCAATCCCTATCTTGAGCATCAATTCCCTGAACTTCTCACGATCTTCGGTGATATTGATTGCGTCGATATCAACACCGATGATTTCCACTCCAAAATCCTCCCAAATACCTTTTTCATCAGCCTCAATACACAGATTCAGAGCCGTTTGTCCACCCATTGTGGGAAGTACCGCATCAATGTTGGGGTGGTTTTTTAAAATCTCAATAATTGATTTGGTGTTCAAGGGTTTCAGGTATACATGATCCGCCATGGCAGGATCCGTCATAATCGTAGCAGGGTTGCTATTGATCAAGATGGTTTCTATACCATCTTCGCGAAGAGATCTTAAGGATTGGGAACCGGAATAATCAAACTCACATGCCTGACCAATGATGATAGGGCCAGAACCAATAATCAAAATCGATTTAAGGTCTTTTCTTTTGGGCATTCTAATTAGGGTTACTCGTTATCAAATTTTTCAAAATTAGGTCAAAAAAAAGGTGCTAATCTTGAAAAAGTAGCACCTTTATTAAAAAGTTATTTACAGTCATTATTTCTTATGACGTGGTTCTGATGAAACAGATAATTTCTTTCTTCCCTTCGCTCTTCTTCTAGCAAGAACTTTTCTACCATTGGCAGTCGCCATGCGTTCTCTAAAACCATGCTTGTTTCTTCTCTTCCTCTTTGACGGCTGATACGTTCTTTTCATTTCGGAACTCTTTTAATGGATTTTGTTGCTGGGAGATAAAACTACCCGAAAAATTCTGGGCGCAAATATACGAAGAGTTTTTACTTTGGCAAGTGCAAAAAGAAAATTTTTAATTTAGTTTTTAGTACTTTTGCCTCCTCTTGAAACCGACTTAAAATCCGAACAAAATATGTTCCATAAAAATATAAAATTAGTCATTGCGGCCTTAATAGTAGGCTACTCAGGGTATCAGTTTGCCGAGGGCTACATTGGCAACGGTATTTCCTTGATTCTACTTTCCTTGGTTTTTATTTTTCTGTATTTCCGAAATGAATTCATCCTCATGGCATTTCTTCGGATGCGGAAGCAAGACATGGAAGGCACCCAAAAATGGCTGGGAAAGATCAAGAATCCGGAATCTGCATTGATCAAGAAACAGCAAGGTTACTACAACTACTTGCACGGCATTATTTATTCTCAAAAGAACTTGACCCAAGCAGAAAAGTACTTCAAAAAAGCCCTTAAACTTGGTTTGACCATGGACTATGATGTGGCCATGGCAAAGTTAAGCCTTGCAGGAATTTCCATGCAAAAGCGCAGAAAGCGGGAAGCCACCCAGTTATTGCAAGAAGCCAAGAAATTGGACAAGAACAATATGCTGACGGAGCAGATCAAGATGATGCAGCAGCAGATGAAGCGTATTTAATACGGAAATGTTTCAATTCCCAAATGTGAAAATTCCAATCCATACGTTGTTGGAATTGGGCATTTGAAACTTGAGTTTTCAAGTGTTTATTCTCCGGCACTAATATTACGGTAATATCCTTTGTTGGGAATCTCAACCACGTATTTTTTACGGGAAGCATTGTTCAAATGAGGTTCGCGCAACCAAGGGTTATGCCTTTTTAGAATCTTATAGTTGATTTCGTAAAGCTTGGCAAAATCTGCCCAGCTGGTTACTGCGGTATCCACTTGCACCGAAAAGGTGGGTACAGTTTTGTAAAAATCCTCCTGCTCTACATCAAATCCATATTTATCGGGGTTGGAAAGAATTTCCTTGAGGGCCAAAATTCGAAATACATAACGTCCTGTTTCCTGGCCCAATAGAAGATCATAGTAATTGTCCACCTTTTGGATATTCATATACTTCTGTATGCCACCAGGGCCAGCATTATATGAGGCCGCAGTCAAGGTCCAGGTGCCAAAGCGTTTTTTCCATTTGTTGATGTACTCGCAAGCTGCTTGGGTAGATTTCTCAATATGGTAGCGTTCATCCACATTGGAGTTTACCTCCAACCCATATTCCCTACCTGTGGCTCGCATAAAGTGCCACATGCCTGCTGCTCCTTTCGGCGAGGCTACATCAATCAGTGCACTTTCCGCAACCGCCAAATATTTGAAATCGTCCGGAATTCCATTTTTGGCAAGTATGGGTTCTATTATGGGGAAGTATTTGTTGGCTCTTTTCATTAATAATAATGCATTGGACTGCCAGTAGGTGTTTACCAAGAACTCCCGGTCCACTCGCTCCATAACCTCCGGGTCATCTACAGGTACTGGCTCCCCTGCAAAGTTTAAATCTTCTGGAATTTCAATAGCACTGATTCGGTATCCATCAGCTACATTTTTATCATTTTCAACACCTTGTTCTCCCGATTTGGCTTGAACAAAATCCTCCGGTTTGGACTGTACTGCAAAAATCAAACTTCCTACCACAACCACTAGTCCAATTACGGCCAGTATGTTTTTAACATGTTTCATAAATTACCTCATTTGTTTGGTTAAATATACTATATAGAACTTCCTTCTTCTAAAATAATTGCGGGAAGATGCTCATTAAACCATCTTGCACGATGAATAATCATGGTGTGTGTCCCATTTTTAATCGTGATGCAATCCTTTATCTTTTCAATAGGAAATACGGCATCCTTATCTCCATGAATATGAACAAGATTGGTTATAGGTGCCGGGGGAGTCCAATTGACAATGTTGTCAATTGCCCAATCTATATAACGTTTATCCCTAACCGACAAATAGGTTTCATAAAGATCTAGTCGCTTGGTAGCGCGTTCGCCAAACGCATATCGAGCTAAAAGTTCTACGTTGTTCACCAGTCCAGTTGGTAAAAGTTTATGTGCCTTGGTATATTTTGCAAACAGCATTTTCTTGGGTAATTCATGCTGATGTTTCACCGCAGAAACCACTATAGTCTTCTTTACTTTGATGAGATGTGCCATTTCCTGAACCAAAAGTCCTCCGAAGGAAACACCCAGCAAAACAGGGTTTTTATGTTGAATTTGAGCTACCATTTTTTTTGCATAATCCACTAGGTACATTCCCTTGTCTGGAACAAACCATTCCAACCTATGGAGTACAAAGGTTTCTGGAGGTAATTTAATCCCATCAAAAATAGAAGGATTGGCTGCCATGCCAGGCATCAAATACAAATGGATTTTGGAATGGGGCATTTCTTCCTAATATCAATTGGGCTAGGAAATTAACAATTTTTTGACTAATTTTGTGTCCCTTTTGCAACAGGCCCCGCTCATTTTTGAACAAATAACCAAAAGGGACGATATTAAAATTACCGCTTTGGTAATGTGCTGTGTCAATTTTTAAAACAATACTATATGACAGAAATGGAAATTAATGACAATAGTTTCTTACGCCAATTTGAAACTAGGGTTGATGGCCATTTGGCTAAAATTGAGTACTCCTCACAAGAACGCAAGGTGTTTTTGACCAAATTGGTCATTCCAGAGGAAATTACTCAAGAAGGTTTTAAAGAAACGTTCATTAAGGCCGTTTTGCATGAAATTCAAGAAAAGAACCTCAGAGTGGTACCCACAAGTCCACATATAGCAGGTTTTTTAAGAAAGAACAGACAGTACAAAGAGATGCTTCCGGTAGGAATTCGCATCTAACCAAGAAACACAAAACGAGTTGAAGACCTCTCATTTAGAGAGGTTTTTTTATGCCATAATCTTTTCAGGAACAAACTCGAACCGCACCAAACCATCTTCATCAATCTGGGTAAGTTCCACAAGATGCAGGGTGTTTATCAATTCTGGATTCCAAGGCGCTTTCACCTTTACGTAGTTTTCCGTGAATCCATGTATGTACCCCGATTTGTTTTCACCCTCAAACAAGACCGTTCGGGTGCTTCCCAACTGACTTTCATAAAACGCCCGGCGTTTTTTGGCAGAAAGTCCCCGAAGCATTTTGCTTCGCTTGGCCCGAACATTTTTGGGAACAGGGTTCCCCATTTCAGCTGCCAGGGTATTATCCCGTTCGGAATAGGTAAAAACATGCAAATAAGAAATATCCAATTCGTTTAAGAAGTGATAGGTCTCCAAAAATTGTTCATCTGTTTCTCCGGGAAAACCAACAATGACATCCACGCCAATGCAGGCGTGAGGCATTACTCGTTTTATTCTGTGCACCCTATCGACATAAAGATTGGACAAGTATCGACGACGCATCTTTTTCAGAATCTCATCACTTCCACTTTGCAATGGGATATGGAAATGCGGAACAAAGGAATCGCTCTTTGAGACAAAGTCGATGGTTTCGTTCTTTAAAAGATTGGGTTCAATGGAGGAAATCCGGAGGCGGTGAATCCCATCAACTTGATCCAACGCCTGGACCAATTCGAAGAAGGTATGTTCATGCTTTTTGTTGCCAAACTCCCCTTTTCCATAATCGCCAATATTCACCCCGGTAAGCACAATTTCCTTAATGCCCTTGGAAGCAATTTCAGATGCATTGACCAGAACATTTTCCAAAGTATCACTTCGTGATATTCCCCTAGCCAGCGGAATGGTACAATAGGTGCACTTGTAGTCACAACCGTCCTGGACCTTTAAAAATGCTCTGGTTCTATCCCCAATGCCATAACTACCAACATAAAAATCAGCATCTTCAATCTCACAGGAATGCACTTCTCCATGCTCATTTTTGGTAAGGTCGTTAAGGTAATCGGTAATCTTAAACTTTTCCGTTGCACCCAAAACCAAATCCACTCCGTCAACCTCGGCCAATTGCTCCGGTTTCAACTGTGCATAGCATCCCACAGCAGCCACAAAGGCTTCCGGGTTATTTTTTTGGGCTTGTTTTACAATGGTCTTAAAACGTTTGTCTGCATTTTCCGTAACAGAACATGTATTTATCACATAAATGTCGGCCCTCTCGGCAAAGCCCACACGGTCAAAGTCCTCTTTTTCAAAACTTCTAGCTATGGTAGAAGTTTCGGAGAAATTAAGCTTGCATCCCAAGGTATAAAAAGCAACTTTTTTGCGCATTGACCCGTCCTAAATTTTGGGCTGCAAAGATAGTGATTCGTTGGGACTTAGCAGGTTCGAGTTGTATTTCAAATTTTTGAAGGTCCTTGGACATCATTGAGTGGTACATATCACAAAATCCAGGTAGGTCGGTATTGCATACTACCCAAAACTTGGACTATTTTAGTGGACTGCACACAAACCCTCCAAAATTGCACTCATGAAAAGCGTTATGCTCTTTACATTTCTCATATTTCTTTCACAAGCTTCAGCTCAAGAAAAGACAGACATTAAATGGTGGAATCCTGCCGAGCATGAGTTCCCAGTGATTTCAGGCCAAGCTTGGCCCAAGGAGGTGGAATCCCAGTTCCACAGACTTCCTGCCCGTGCAGAAAAAAACATAAGAAAAGCGGTTTGGAACTTATCAAAACAAGCAGCAGGCCTGTCCATTAGATTCTGGAGTAACGCCAAAAGCATTCGCGTAAAATACACCCTTAAAGGAGGGCTCTCTTTACCTCACATGCCGGCCACAGGGGTCAGTGGATTGGATTTGTACGGCAAAACCCCTCATGGTGATTGGATTCGACATTGGGGTTTCTATTCCTTGGATAAGGAAAGTAACTATACCTTCACCATTGACTCGGATACCAAGGCGTACTACCAATACGGGCGGGAGTACCAGCTTTTTTTACCGCTTTACAATGAAATTGAAAGCTTGGAAATCGGTATAGCAGAAGGTTCCTTTTTAAATCCCCTTCCCATAAGAAAAGAGAAGCCCATTGTAGCCTATGGTACCTCCATTTGTCAAGGAGCATGTGCCTCTCGACCCGGAATGGCTTGGACCAATATATTGGAACGTAGACTGGACAGAACCATCATCAATCTTGGCTTTTCGGGGAATGGTAGATTAGAACCTGAACTCATTAAGTTAATGACCGAAATTGATGCCAAACTCTATATTCTTGATTGCCTTCCCAATCTGAGTCCGAATCGAGAGAACACCCAACTACTCGTATTGAATGCTGTAAAACGATTAAAGGAGAAAAGACCCAATACCCCAATAATTTTGACGGCACATGTAGGCTATGCCGATGATTTTACCAACCAAGAAAACAAAAACCGATACGTGCCTCTAAATGAAGACCTACAGAATGCATACAACCAATTAAAATCTGAAGGGTATACGGATGTTTTCTTGTTGGCGAAGGACACTATCGGTCTAGGTTTTGATTCTTTTGTGGATATCATTCATCCCAATGATTATGGCATGCTACAATATGCTGATGCCTATGAACAACTGATCCGTGTAGTTCTGAATGAACCCAAAGGGGAAATTTCCACCACAATCCCCAAAAATCAAAGTAGGGATATTGCAGTGTATCAATGGGAAAATAGGCACCAAGCCATACTTGAACGCAACCGGGAAAATCCTCCCAAAATCTGTCTGTTCGGGGATTCCATTATCAATTTTTGGGGCGGAGAACCGAAATCAAGTATTGCCAACGGAGCGGATTCCTGGGATGAGGTCATGGTGCCACTTGGTGTTCGCAATTTTGGTTATGGCTGGGATCGTATTGAAAATGTGCTATGGCGAGTGCAGCATGGTGAGTTGGACGGGTTCGAATCGGAAAGCATTATTCTTATGATTGGAACCAACAATCTCCATCTCAATACGGATTCAGAAATTATTTCCGGACTACAAAATCTGATTCAAGCGATAAAAATTCGGCAACCCAAAAGTCAACTACATCTTATAGGGATCTTGCCAAGAACGGGAAAAGAGGCCCGGGTTAAGGAAATTAACCTGAAAATTGCCGAATTGGCCCAGTTGGAAAACATCCCATACGCGGATATTGGCAACCCCTTGTTACTGGAGAATGGAACTTTAAACGAGTCCCTTTTTACCGATGGCCTACATCCAAACGCGGAGGGATATACCCTTCTTGCCAAACAGCTGGTCACCCAGCTTCAAAACACCTCAAAATAATCATAGCAGGGTATAGTGCCCATGAATGCATAGCCACTTCCCATTTTCCTTGACAAAAATCCGGGTGGACTTGCCTCGCGAAGCAAACGGTTCGCCATTGGTAATACCCTTATCCCTCCAATAATAAGTAATCCAAGCCACATTGCCCTTAACAGTCACTTGAGGTTCATCCATTTCGGTGTGAATACCTTCAGAATTTTTTACCCAAGCTGCTACTCCACGCACTTCTGCCTCCTTCCCCACTCTGAGGATTGAATCGGTCTCGCCAAATTGGGTAAAATCAGGATGGACATAGGTTGCATAGCGTTCAACATCGCCTTTTTCAATGGCATCCCACATGGATACCAATGTGGATTTGATCGCTTGCTTCTCTTCTTCAACTGTTGCTATAATATCTTCATCATGATTTTTCTCTGGAATGCAGCTTATCAAGAGAAAACTAGCAATGATAAGTTTTGTAAATGGTTTCATTTTTAATTCGGTTTAAGGCATTTCAACAAAGTAAGCAAAAGTTAATCCCTTTATCCGTTCTGGTCCCTTGTAAAATTTCATTCATTTTCCATTAACTTCGTGAACCTAGCTGCGAAATTCTAATCAACAGATAATTATTGAACATGAACAAGATTGTCCTTTCTTTGTCCCTGCTTCTTTTACTTATGGGTTGCAACACCAAATCCCCTGATAAGAAGACAGCAAAAGATACGCTCCCCAAAATAGCCATCGCAGGAATTGCTATTGAATCCAGTACCTTCTCCCCTGCGGTTACATTGGAGGAGGCTTTCCATGCCAAAACCGGAGATGATGTCTTTTCTCTGTATCCATTTATGTCCAAAGATTCACTCTCGAGAAAACGCGCCCATTGGTTTCCAACCCTAAAAGGTCATGCATTGCCAGGCGGTATTGTAACTAAGGAAACCTACGAATCCTTGGTGGGCAAAACTTTGGAAATGCTCAAGGAAAATTCACCTTATGACGGACTCTTTTTTGACATACATGGAGCTATGAGTGTTGAGGGTCTGGATGACCCCGAAGGGGACCTAATTTCCCGTATTCGGGAAGTGGTTGGATACGAAACGCTTATATCCACCTGCATGGATCTGCATGGCAATGTTTCACAAAGGCTTGCAGAACAAACCGATTTAATAACCTGCTACCGTATGGCACCACACGAAGATGCCATGGAATCCAAAAAAAGGGCGGTAGTGAATCTTCTGGATAGATTGGAAAGTAATCAAGGAAAGCCTGCCTATAAAGCTTGGATTCCAGTTCCCATACTTTTACCGGGGGAGATGACGAGTACCCGTGTTGAACCTGGAAAAAGTCTTTATGCCAAGGTAGCGCCAGCTGCTAATCAGGAAGGCGTTGTAGATGCTGCCATTTGGGTAGGATATGCCTGGGCGGACGAACCTAGAAATCACGCCGTGGTCATGGTAACTGGGGACGACAGGGACAAAGTAACCCAAGGTGCAGAACAACTGGCCAGCAGTTTTTGGGAGGCTAGAAATGCCTTTGAATTTGTAGCGCCAACCACAACGTTGGAGGAGAGCTTGAAAAAAGCGTTGTCCAGCAAGGAAAAGCCATTTATCATCAGCGATATGGGAGATAACCCAACTGCCGGCGGCGCTGGTGATGTTACCTGGACCCTGAGAGAGTTATTGTCAAGACCGGAATTTGCTTCCACCAATGGCCCGAGTTTGATTTATGCATCCATTCCTGGCCCAGATTTGGTGCAAAAAGCAGTGGAATTGGGTGTGGGAGAAAAAATAACGGCATTGGCAGGAGCCCAGGTGGACAGTCGCTTTTCGCCTCCCATTGAACTCTCGGGAACAATAGAGGCCATTAAGCATGGAGATAGACATGCCGAAACGGAAGTGGTAGTCAAAGTGGGCAGTATTTCGGTAATCGTTACCAAAAAACGGAAGCCCTACCACAAGGAAAGTGATTTTACCAATTTGGGATTGGACCCAAGAAACATAGACATCCTAGTCGTGAAAATTGGGTATTTGGTACCTGAACTTTACAATATGAGAGGGGATTGGATTATGGCTCTTACTCCTGGAGGAGTAGATCAAGATTTGGAGCGGTTGGGCTACCAACGAATCAATAGACCCATGTTTCCGTTGGATAAGGAGATGGAAGACCCCAATCTAAAGGCCCAGCTCATTCCTCAATCTGGTAGCACCTCAAAATAACAAACCTAAAATATCAGGGATAAAATTGGATTGAATCAGTAATTCCTCCATTTTTTGGTCAGTTCAAAGACATGTTCCAAAATTCGGGCTTCTACATCATCAAATTCCTTCCCTCTTCTGGCCATCATGACCTTGGCAGCTTCAAATGCCCTTTTGGGCATGTATGTGGAGAAACCTGAAGCTCCTCCCCAGCTGAAGCTTGGAATGAAATTTCTAGGAAATCCAGGAACATAGATATTGGAATTAACGCCTATCACGGTTCCCGTATTGAACATGGTATTGATTGCGGTCTTGCTGTGGTCTCCCATCATCAATCCACAAAACTGAAGTCCTGTATGATCAAATTTTTGCGTCTCATAATTCCACATCCGGACTTTGGCATAGTTGTTCTTGAGGTTGGAGTTGTTTGAATCGGCACCAATATTGCACCATTCCCCTAAAACTGCATTCCCCAAATACCCTTCATGTCCTTTACTGGAATAGCCAAAAATTACGGAGTTGCTGATCTCGCCACATACCTTTCCGTGCGGTCCAACAGTAGTAGGGCCATAAATCTTGGCTCCCATTTTTACCACTGCTTTTTCGCAAAGTGCCAAACCTCCCCGAATCAGGGCACCTTCCCACACTTCGGCATTGGCCCCAATATAAATGGGCCCATTCGAAGCATTTAGCATACTGTATTCCACACTTGCTCCTTCTTCCAAAAAGATATCTTCAGGATTTATGAGTTTATTGGTTTCCGAAATTGGGGCACTTTTCCTGCCTTGGGTTATGAAATCATAATCGGCTTGGAGAGCCTCCCCATTTTTGGAAAAAATATCCCAAGTAAAATCCACAGTTATAAGTTCACCGTTATGCGTTTTGATTTTATACTGTGAAAAATCAGGCTCCAAGTTGGGGTCCCCGGTGTGATAGGCCACAACCTTGTCTCCATATTGAATCGCTTCATTTGCTGAAAGCGTACTTACCATTTCTGCTAAACCTTGGTCTGGTACAATGGCTCCATCTATAATCACGTTTTCCTTTTCGGAAATCATGGGATATTTCTCGGATAAATATTCCTCTGTCTTAAAACTTAGGGTGGTTTTCAGCCTTCTTTCCCATTTTTCTCTAATGGTCAATATTCCTATTCGTATTTCTGCAACGGGTCTTGTAAATGTAAAAGGAAGTAAGGCCTCCCTCCTTGGGCCATCGGTAAGGATGTAATTCATATTGGTGGTTTCTAGGTGTAAAAATAAAAAACGCCCTTGATTAAAAATCAAGGGCGCCCTATCTATTTATTAAGAAGTTGGCTACTCAGCCTTCTCTTCTTTGCTGAATTTCTTGTATTTGTTTTTGAACTTGTCAATTCTACCAGCCGTATCCACTAACTTGGTCTTACCAGTATAATATGGGTGAGAAGTTCTAGAGATTTCCAATTTAACCAAAGGATACTCAACACCGTCCACGGTAATCTTCTCCTTGGCTTCAGCAGTAGACTTTGTAATAAATACGTCATCATTGGACATATCCTTAAAAGCTACCAATCTATAATTTTCTGGGTGTATACCTTTTCTCATCGCCTTAAAAACTTATTCTCCGAATTTTCGAGCTGCAAATTTAATGATTTCTTTTAGAATCCCAACCCAAAAACATTAAAAAAGAAAAAATCTACCTTTAACTGTAACAAAACCTTAACAAAGGTCACTAACAGTCAGCTATCAATCTAAAATAATCTTTTAAAATGGAAGAAAATCAACCTAAAGTGGGAACGTTCTCACGAAATTATGGTGTCCTTGCCGGAGCGACAGGAATTATCTTTTCCCTCATGCTTTATCTAGCTGATATGCACCACGAAAGAAGTTTTGCCATTCAGGCCGTCCAGTACCTTATCCTTGCGGTTTTTGTTGTATTGGCAATTTTACAGTTTAAAAAGGCTAATGGAGGTTTCATAAGTTTGATTCAAGCCATGAAGATAGGGCCTGGGGTTGCCGTGGTCAGCTTCATTTTGGGCATTATCTATTTTCTTATTTTTTCCAATGTCATTGAACCCAATTTCATGGAGCAAGCCTATGAATTAGGGCGACAACAAGCCCTAGAGCAAAATCCGAATTTGACCACCGAACAAATTGACCAAAGCATTGAAATCCAGAAAAAGTTCTTCTGGGTCATTATGGCTGTGTTCATGCTCCTTTCCGTCATTTTTGGATTTATCGTGAGCCTTATAACAGGTCTTATCGTGAAAAAGGACAAACCGGCCTACTAACACAAAAAATGCTACTTTTGAAGGGAAATCCAGAAAGAAACAATGCAGATTTCCATTGTAATCCCTTTACTTAACGAGCAAGATTCACTTACAGAACTCCATGATTGGATTGTACAGGTTATGCAATCCAATCATTTTATGTATGAGATTGTTTTTATTGATGACGGAAGTGAGGATGATTCTTGGAATACCATTCGTGCCCTATCGGAAAAAAATGAAAACGTCAAAGGGATTCGATTTTTAAAGAATTACGGAAAGTCCCAGGCGCTGCATGCCGGTTTTGAAGCCGCGAAAGGAGAGGTTGTCATTACCATGGATGCGGATTTGCAAGACAATCCAGAAGAAATCCCGGAACTGTACATCCTCATCAAGCAGGACAATTACCATGTTGTATCCGGATGGAAAAAGAAACGCTACGATTCCGTAATCACCAAAAACATCCCTTCCAAACTGTTCAATTGGGCCGCAAGAAGAACTTCTGGGGTCAAACTTCATGATTTTAACTGTGGACTCAAGGCCTTCAACAGAGATGTAGTCAAAAACATAGAAGTTTCTGGAGAAATGCATCGGTACATTCCTGTCCTTGCCAAAAATGCCGGTTTTTCCAATATTACTGAAAAGGTGGTTCAGCATCAGGCCAGAAAATATGGGAGTACCAAATTTGGCGCGGAACGTTTTGTAAACGGTTTTTTGGATTTGATCACCATTTGGTTCGTCTCCAAATTTGGCCGGCAACCCATGCATCTTTTTGGTGCCATGGGGGTAATCATGTTTATGGTTGGCTTTGGGTTTTCCATCTACTTGGGAATTGATAAACTCTTTCTAAACCCTACTGGCCGTTTGATAACTGAACGACCCCAATTTTACATTGCACTCGTGGCCATGGTCATAGGAACCCAGATGTTCTTGGCCGGTTTTTTGGGTGAAATCATGGTTCGTTCAAGAAAAAATGATACCCGATATACCATCTCCAAGAAAATTAACATTTAACCGAGGCCAATTTCATATTCTTTGTACTTTTAACACGAAGAAAATTACACGTATTACATGGATTCCATCACCGCAAACGCCAAGACTTGGCTTACCGATTTTTTTGACACAGACACCAAAAAGGAAGTTCAACATCTTATTGAAAACGACACTGAAGAACTAAAGGAACGTTTTTACAAGGATTTGGAATTTGGTACTGGCGGAATGCGCGGGATTATGGGGGTTGGAACCAACAGAATCAACAAATACACTTTGGGTAAAAACACCCAGGGACTAAGTAACTATTTAAAAAAGATTCACGGCGATAGCGAGATCAAAGTTGTTATTGCCTATGATTGCCGCCACAATTCGGACACCTTGGCAAAAACGGTATCTGACGTATTCGCTGCCAATGGAATCAAAGTTTATTTGTTCTCCGAATTGCGAACCACTCCAGAACTTTCTTTTGCGGTAAGGCATTTGGGCTGTCAAGCAGGAATCGTTTTAACGGCGTCCCACAATCCACCCGAATACAATGGGTACAAAGTGTATTGGGCAGATGGAGGGCAAATCGTACCACCACAGGATGGGGAAATCATTGCTGAAATAGACTCTCTTTCTTTTGAAGACATAAAATTTGAGGCCAATGTGGGACTCATCCAACACATAGATAAAGAAGTGGATGAAGCCTTCTTCGAAGCTTCGGTAAGCAATGGGAATTTTGATGCCAAAGGAAAAGATGATTTCAAGATTGTGTTCACCTCTCTCCATGGTACTTCCATAACAGCGATTCCTGAAGTTTTGAAAAGAGCTTGCTATAACAACGTCACAATCATAGAAGAACAAGCCAAACCTGATGGAAATTTCCCGACGGTTGAATCCCCAAATCCGGAGGAACCAGCTGCTTTGGCCATGGCCATAAAAAAGGCGGAGGAAATTGGAGCCGATATGGTGGTAGGCACCGACCCAGATAGTGATCGCCTTGGGATAGCCGTTAGAAACTTGGAAGGCGAAATTGAATTGCTCAACGGTAACCAGACCATGATCATGATGACCAAGTTTCTATTGGACAAATTCAAGGAAAAAGGATTGCAGGGCAATGAGTTTGTCGCTTCCACCATTGTATCCACACCCATGATGCAACAAATGGCAAAAGCCTATGGGCTGGAATGCAAGACTTCCCTGACCGGGTTTAAATGGATTGGGAAAATGATCAAGGACTTCCCTGAGTCCCAATTTATAGGTGGAGGAGAAGAAAGTTTTGGCTACATGGTGGGTGATTTTGTTCGCGATAAGGATGCCGTAACCTCTACGCTTTTGGCTTGTGAAATTGCATCAGATGCCAAAGCAAGGGGTAGCTCTTTTTATGAAGAACTGATCAATTGCTACGTAAGTTTTGGTTTTTATAAAGAAAAACTGATTTCCCTGACCAAAAAAGGAATCAGCGGGGCGGAAGAAATCAAACAGATGCTCATTGACTTCAAGGAAAACCCTGTGGATTCCGTTCAAGGTTCTAAAGTGGTTTGGATAGAGGATTACAATACTTCAACTGCCAAAAATGTACAAACCGGTGAGGAAAAGGCCATTGACCTGCCAAAATCGAATGTTTTGATCTACGAAACCGAAGATGGCACACGGATTGCCGCAAGACCAAGCGGAACTGAACCCAAGGTGAAATTTTACATGAGCACCAACGCCAAATTGGAGAATGCCGCGGATTATAAATCCGTAAATTCGCAGTTGGATGCCAAATTAGAGGGCATCGTTTCCGAATTGAACTTATAGTGAATGAACTATTTTAAAAAGATTCTCCGTTTTGCGGTTCCCTATCGCAAATACGGTTTTCTCAATATTTTCTTTAATATCCTTTATGCGCTTTTTAGCGCGCTTTCCTTTGCGGCCTTGATTCCCATGTTGGATGTACTTTTCCAGCCGGATGACAAGGTGCTTGTAGAGCCAGTTTATACTGGAGTGGGCGGTTTAAAGGACTATCTACAGGATTATATCAACTATCGCGTCACTGCTTATTCCGGGGATGACGATATGAAAGGACTCGTTTTGGTCATTGGACTGGTTCTGGCACTTTTTCTCTTGAAGAACGCCTTCAATTATCTGGCCATGTTCTTTATCACATTTCTAAGAAATGGGGTGCTAAAGGACATTCGGAACAAAATGTACCAGAAAATTGTGGATTTGCCCATTTCCTATTTTTCGGAAAAACGCAAAGGGGATGTTATTGCCAGAATCACTTCGGATGTTTTGGAGATACAGCACTCTTTTCTGTCCATATTAGAGTTGATCGTTCGCGAACCGTTGACCATCCTATTTACCATTTTGATCATGTTCGGCATCAGTGCCAAACTCACCATTTTTGTTTTTGTTTTTATTCCCATTGCAGGGATGATCATTTCCCGAATTGGAAAATCGCTAAAGCGAAAATCAGATAAAGTACAGAGGGAACAAGGCGAGTTTTTGTCCATTGTTGAGGAAACTTTGGGTGGTTTACGGGTCATCAAGGCCTTTAATTCCGAATCTCGATTTTATAAAACCTTCCAAAAGTCCACAAACCGCTTTTTTAGGTTTTCCAACTCCCTGTTGAACAGGCAAAACCTAGCCTCGCCCACGGGGGAGTTTTTAGGCATATTGGTTATAGGGGTATTGCTATGGTTTGGAGGTAAGATGGTCTTGGTGGATAAAACGCTTGACCCTTCCTCTTTTATAGCTTACATGGGACTGGCTTATAATATTCTAACCCCTGCAAAGGCTATTAGCAAGGCGTCCTACGGTGTTAGAAAGGGAAATGCTGCCGCCGAGCGGGTATTGGAGGTGTTGGAATCTGAAAACCCCATTGCAGACCATCAAAACGCTGTGGAAAAAACTGACTTTGCTGAGAGCATATCTCTCAAGGAGGTTTCCTTTAAGTATGAAGATGATTATGTGTTGGAAAACTTCAATCTGGACGTCAAAAAAGGGCAAACCGTGGCCTTGGTGGGCCAATCTGGAAGTGGAAAAAGTACCATCGCCAATTTAGTCACCCGTTTTTACGATGTGAACGAAGGCGAAATCAACATTGACGGAACCAACATCAAAGACATTTCCAAAAAATCCCTTCGTGGACTTATGGGATTGGTGACCCAGGATTCCATCTTGTTCAACGATACCGTTAAAAACAATATTGGTCTGGGCAAAGAGGGCGCTACCGATGAAGAAATTATGGAAGCTGCGAAAGTGGCCAATGCCCATGACTTTATCATGGAACTTCCCAATGGCTATGATACCAATATCGGGGATAGCGGAAATAAACTAAGTGGAGGCCAAAAGCAACGCTTGTCCATCGCCAGGGCGGTGTTGAAAAACCCTCCCATCATGATTTTGGACGAGGCCACTTCCGCCTTGGATACAGAAAGCGAGAAGCTTGTGCAGGATGCATTGGAGAAAATGATGCAAAACCGGACCTCCATCGTCATCGCACACCGTTTGTCCACCATCCAAAATGCAGATTCCATAGTAGTCCTCAGCAAAGGAAAAATTGTGGAGCAAGGCACCCATGAAGAGTTGATGAAGTCACAAAAAGGTTACAAAAAACTAGTGGAAATGCAGACTCTTGGATAAGTTCAAGTTCAAGTTCAAGCACAAGCTCAAATTTCAATAATCCAAAAATCCAAGCTCCAAATTCCAAAAATCTAAGAATCCAAAAATCCAAAATCGAACATCTGACATCCAGCACCCAGCACCCAGCACCCAGCACCCAGCAATCAATCTTCAAATTCCAATCTCCAACAATCCAAAATTCAAGTTCAAGCTCAAACTCCAACAATCCAAAAATCCAAGAATCCAACGTTCTCACCCAAGACTAAAGACTAAAGACCCACAGAAAAAATTAAACCTTTTACCTTTACCTTAGTCATAGCATCAAATCAACAAAAAATTGATCGCTGAGGAAACCTTAGTCGCTGAGCTAAAACATAAGGATAGTCAAGCCAGAGCCTTTGAAGTGTTGGTAAACACCTATAAGGAACGCTTGTATTGGCATATCCGAAGGATTGTCCTGAATCATGATGATGCTGATGATGTATTGCAGAATACCTTTATCAAAGTGTACAGGAACATAGACGGCTTTAAAGGGGATAGTAAGCTGTATTCCTGGATGTATCGCATAGCAACAAACGAATCCCTGACTTTTTTAAAGCAAAAATCCAAAAAAGCAGGTATCAGTGATGAGGAATTAAAAATGTCCTTGGTAGAAAACCTACAGTCCGATGTGTATTTTGAAGGGGACGAAATCCAATTAAAGCTTCAGAAAGCTTTGGCAACACTTCCGGACAAACAAAAGTTGGTTTTCACTATGAAGTATTTTCAGGAAATGAAATACGAAGAGATATCGGAAGTACTTGAAACCTCGGTTGGAGCCTTAAAAACCTCTTACCATTTGGCGGTAAAGAAAATTGAAGCGTATCTTAAAGCCGATTAAACCTTTTTAAGGTTCGGGGGTCAAACAAAAAAGATGGGAAAGGATAAAAAAAATAAATTCAAAACTCCGGAAGGTTATTTCGATAACTTTCATGACCGACTTATGGACAGGATCCAACAGGAGGATTCCCAAGCGGAAAAATCCATGATTCCTAAGTCGGACGGTTTTGCAGTGCCCGAGACCTACTTTGAAGACCTTGCCCCAAAAGTAATAGCCCAACTGGAACCTAAAGAGGTTAAAGTCGTTCAACTTAAATCTTATAAGAAAATATACTACAGCATAGCTGGAGTTGCCGCAGTATTGCTGTTATTCTTTGGACTCAATCGGAACAAGGTTGATACCGTAACTTTTGACGACTTGGCAAATTCTGAGTTGGAAGCCTATTTTGATACTAACGACTTCAATCTTTCTTCTTATGAAATTGCAGAGGTGGTTTCATTGGATCAGATTGAATTATCCGATATGCTGGACCAGAATTTGGGCGAGGAACAAATTTTGGAATATCTGGATGAAAATGTGGAGGATATTGAGGATTTAAACCTAGACTACAATGATTATGACTAAAAAAATACTCATACTAATTTTCAGTTTTGCCATGGGAACCTCATGGTTTTATGCCCAGGGTCCTGCCCGGGAACGCATCAAAACCCTAAAAGTGGCATTCATCACAGAACGTTTGAGCCTTACTAGCCAAGAAGCACAATCCTTCTGGCCTATCTATAATGAACACGAGGAAACTTTGGAGCGCATTCGAAGAACCGAACGTTTGGAACTTCGTTCCCAAATATCCTTCATCCAGGATTTATCCAATGCAGAATCCGCTACCCTATTGTCCAAGTTTTTGGACGTACAAAAAGAAAAACATGACGCCCAACTGGAGTTCATCTCCAAGATAAAAAATGTGATTTCGCCAAAAAAAACCTTGTTGTTGCTGAAGGCCGAAGAAGATTTTAAAAAGCGACTGTTACAGCAAATGCGAAAACGTAGAGGTGGTGGGTAATCCCCTATTTCGTTGAACGACACAAAAAAGGAGCCAATTGGCTCCTTTTTTAATTAAACCTTCTCATAAAACAGTCGTCAAAGAACCAGAAACCATAAAAATCTACATTATGAAAGCTTTAAAAACAATCCTAGTTGCAATGGCCCTTTTGGGAACAATGGTCGTTAGTGCCCAAAGAACAGTGGTTCGCGTATATCCCAAACACGGAACCGTGGTAACCACTATTAAAAAGCCACGAGTAGTCGTGCACAAAAAGGCCAATTTCTATTTTGCCGATGGAGTTTGGTACAAAGCCCGCGGAAAAAGGTACGTGGTGTGTGCTGCCCCGGTAGGCATCAAAGTTAGAAGACTCCCCAGAACCCGAACCGTGGTTGTGGTAAACGGAAGAAAACTATATAAGTCCAGAGGTATCTGGTATAAGAAATCAGGTCGCCATTATGTGGTGGTCAACGTTTAAGTTGGTTTGGTTAGTAGTTAGAAAAGAGCGGCGATATTCTCGTCGCTTTTTTATTGAAACACCAATCTGGCAATCCGGTTTTTTCCAGAGGCATAGGCAACTGTATCATTCAAAAAACGAAGGGCGTAAAAACCTTCATCGCTGAGCTGTTTCCAATGCCGTCCTGAATCTTGGGAATAGGAAATCCCTGTAAACCCAACCGCTACCAATCCCTCACCATCTGAATTGGGCATATACTGCACACAACTTTTATAGTTGGGTTCCTCCCCATCGGCAATCAATTGCCAAGTGGCACCCCCATCTTGGGTAACAACCTTATTGGCTTTGTTGGATTGGGGCTGGGTATAGTCCCCTCCAATGGCAAACCCGATATATTTATCATAAAAGTCAATGGAATAAATACCTTCGGCAGGTTTTTCTTTAACAATGGGAGTTGCGGTTTTTGACCATGTTTTACCCTTGTCCATAGATTTATAGACCGCACCAGTCGTTGTAGCAATCCAAGCACTGTTGCCAACAATGGCAATATTGGTATTGCTGGCTGCAAATGCCCCTTCCCCTTTTTCGGCAGCGGGCAACTGCGAGCAAGGTAATTTAGTCCACGTGTTTCCTCCATCCCGGGTAATTATGATGGACAAGCACCCAAACATGCTATCGCCCACAGCCATACCTTCACTAGCATTCCAAAATTTCATGGAATCATAGAAAACACCTTCGCCTTCTTCCTTATATACCAATTCCATAGTTCCAGAATTCCCTGTTTTGTAGAGCAAAGCCGGATTACCAGCTGAAAGCATAAAAAAGTCAGAGGCCGTTTTTCCCACAGCTCTAAATCCGGGATAAAGGCTGTCATAGGATTGAATATTGGAACGTACAGTATGGCTGATAACATCCAGGGTTCCGTACACACCGCCACTCCCTGCAAATGCCAATGTTTTGCGATCCAAAAACTCAATAGCACGTATGCTTACCGAATCTTTAAAAACAGTCTTCATCTCAACAGCGGAAAACTGCTTTGGTTTTTCCTTATCGGAACAGGCAACGATTAAAATCAGTAAGGCAAGTAATGGGAAGTATTTCATGCAGATGTGTTTGCCCAAATGTAATTGGAATCTTATTAGAAACCATACCTTTGCATTTCTTAATTTTTGGGATGCGATTACACCGAAACCTGGTCTTTGCCGTGATTGATGCGTTGAACATGATCTTCAACGAAAATGAATATGCCGATAAGGTAATTGAGAAAGTACTGCGGTATGATAAACGCTGGGGTGCCCGGGATAGAGGCTTTATTGCCGAAACCACTTACGACATTGTGCGTTGGAAACGTCTTTATGCTGAAATCGCAGAGGTGCACGAACCCTACTCTAGGGAACATTTGTTCCGGTTGTTTGCCGTTTGGTGTGTATTACGTGGCATCAGAATCCCAGATTGGAAGCAGTTGGAAGGTACTCCCGAGCGTCGAATCAAGGGTAGGTTTGATGAGCTGTCCAAAATCAGAAAAATAAAGGAATCCGTGCCAGATTGGATGGATGAGCTTGGTGAAAAGTCTTTGGGAAATGAACTTTGGACAAAGGAAATTGCCGCATTGAACAAGCAGGCCGAGGTCATTCTTAGAACCAATACCTTGAAAATAAAAAAGGAGCAGCTTCAAATTGCCTTGGCTCAACATGAAATTGAAGCCGAACCTATTAAGGGATATCCCGATGCCTTAAAACTCAAGGAGCGCAAGAACGTATTTACCACGGAATCCTTTAAAGATGGACTATTTGAAGTGCAGGATGCCTCGTCCCAGCTGGTGGCTCCTTTTTTGGAAGTGAAGCCTGGACAGCGGGTGGTGGATGCCTGCGCCGGTGCAGGTGGTAAAACCCTTCATTTAGCTTCACAGATGGAGAACAAGGGACAACTGATCGCCCTGGATATCTATGAGAGTAAGCTCAAAAAATTGAAGATTCGGGCGCGTCGCAATGGGGTCCACAATGTGGAAACAAGGGTTATTGATTCCACCAAAGTCATCAAAAAACTGCACAATAGTGCAGACCGACTTTTACTGGATGCTCCTTGTTCGGGATTGGGCGTGATTCGTCGTAATCCTGATTCAAAATGGAAGTTGGAACCAGAGTTCATAGAACGGATTATGGGTGTTCAACAGGATATTCTTCAGAATTACAGCAAAATGGTCAAAATAGGCGGGCAAATGGTCTATGCCACTTGTTCCATTCTGCCCCAAGAAAATACAGAGCAAGTGCAAAAGTTCTTGGGTTCTGAATCTGGTCAAGATTTTACCTTGGTCAAGGAGCAAAACATCTATGTCTCGGAACATGGGTTTGATGGTTTCTATATGGCGTTGCTCAAAAAACAATGAGCAGTAATCTATGAAAACAATCTATCCGATTTTCAAATTCCAAACTTGAAATCCCAAATTCCCAGCTCGAAGCAATCCAACAATCCAATAATCCCATTTATTTGATTTATGTAACTTTGAAGCATGGCCAAACGTGTTTCCATCGAGGAGTTTTATAGCTCCAGTCAAAATCGCATTCCAGAAGATCTCAAAACAGGGATAGGTCATTTCAATGTATTTAGGCTGGACGAATTTGCAGGGCCAAAACCCAAACCCATGCCCTTTAACCGTAGGGATTACTTCAAAATAAGCTTGGTGTCCGGAAGGAGCAAGGTGCACTACGCTGATAAGGTTGTGCCGGTTGATGAACATGTGCTGGTATTCTCCAACCCGCAAATACCGTACAATTGGGAACAAATAGATGAGCAACTTACTGGGTATTTTTGCGTATTTACCGAAACCTTTTTTCATCAATTTGGTACACTCTTAAACTACCCTGTTTTTCAACCCGGAGGAATTCCGGTAGTGCAGTTGACCCATCAGGATATTGGTAGATTCACTCCCCTGTTTCAACGCATGTTCAAAGAGCTGGATTCAGATTATGCCTTCAAGTATGATATCTTAAGAAACCTTGTTTTTGAGCTCATCCATGAGGCCCTGAAACTTCAGCCCGCACATACCATTACCAATGTCCATTCCAATGCTTCGGAAAGAATTACATCCCTGTTTACCGAATTATTGGAAAGACAGTTCCCCATAGAGAGTATGGGGCAGCGCATGAGGCTCCGTTCCCCATCTGATTTTGCCAATCAACTCAGTGTCCATACAAACCATTTAAACAGGGCATTACAGGAAGTTGAACAGAAAAGCACCTCCCACTTAATTGCAGAACGAGTTATCAAAGAAGCCAAAATACTGGTAAGACACAGCAATTGGAATATAGCTGAAATTGCATATGCGCTTGGATTTGAGGAAACTGCCCATTTTTCCAACTTCTTTAAAAAACACACCGACCTCTCTCCCTTAAAGTTTCGAAAAATCGAAATTATTTGATTTTTGCAATTATTGGATTGACCGTCACAAGACAGTCAAGCCGACCCTTTAGAACTTTGCAGTATTAATAATTAAAAACAAAAAACATGAGTACAAAAATTGCATTGATTACTGGCGGAAGTCGAGGGTTAGGTAGGGACATGGCCATTGAACTTGCCAAAAAAGGCTTGGATGTGGTCATCACATACCATTCAAATGAAACAGCAGCCAATTCTACTATAAATGAGATAGAGGCCATTGGCAGAAAAGGTGTGGCCTTGCAGTTGGACACCACCAAAGTTGCATTTCAATCTTTCAAAAGCCAACTGCAACAAACACTAAAAAAGGAATTTGATTCGGATACCATCGATTTTCTAATCAACAATGCCGGATTCGGGTATAACGCATCTGTTGCCGAAACCACTGAGGAAAACTTCGATCAGTTGTTTGATGTCCACTTTAAAGGGGTGTATTTCTTAACCCAGACGCTTTTGCCCATTCTAAAAGATGGAGGTGGAATCATCAACATATCGAGTGGGTTGGCTCGTTTTTCTTTTCCTGGATATTCGGCCTACGCGGCAATGAAAGGAGCTGTGGAAGTCTTTACCAGATATCTGGCCAAAGAGTTGGGACCTCGCCAAATTAAAGCCAATACCGTGGCTCCTGGAGCAATCAACACCGATTTCAACAAGGAGCGCTTCGAGGAAATGCCAGAGGTAATGGACCACATTGCCAACTTAACCGCCCTTGGCAGAGTTGGTGAAAGTCATGACATTGGTGGTTTGGTCGCTTTTTTATGTACAGATGAGGCCAAATGGATCAATGGTCAACGGATTGAGGCGTCTGGAGGTATGTTTGTTTAGGCTCCTAAATTCTTCAAAGCAGCTATTAACAATTCAGGTTGAAAACTGTTTTGTCCCCGAACATAGAATCACATAGAAAAGCGTAAATTTGCACTTTCTTAATCTGTTCAACAATTAGGCTGATATGATTCATTTCTTTGGGGACAAGGCAACAAAGGTTTTTGCCGTCCAGACTGCTCAAGAAATTGCACCAAAAGACATTCAGAAACTTACGTGGTTGTTCGCCTGTCCCGAACTGGTTTCGGGAGCATCAAAAAAACCTCTGGCGTCTCTTGACGCCTTTTTTATTGGACCCCGAGCCGCCATGATCACACCATGGAGTACCAATGCCACAGAGATTACCCAGAATATGGGAATTGAAGGAATCCTCAGGATTGAGGAGTTTCATACGGCAAGTGAAGATCATCAGGATTATGACCCCATGCTTTTCCAAAAATACAAGGGATTAAATCAAGAGATTTTTATTATCGATATTGTTCCAGAACCCATTTTGGAGATAGATGATATCGCAGCTTACAATCAGCAGGAGGGTCTTGCATTGAACGATGATGAAGTGATCTATTTGGAAGAATTGGCGCAGAAGATTGGCAGAAAGTTGACGGATTCGGAAGTTTTTGGCTTCAGTCAGGTGAATTCTGAACATTGCCGACATAAAATTTTCAATGGGACATTTGTTATTGATGGAGAAGAAAAACCATCATCCTTATTCAAAATGATCAAGAAGACTTCGGAGGAAAATCCGAATGAAATTGTTTCTGCCTACAAGGATAATGTGGCTTTTATCGATGGACCCAAAGCGGTGCAATTTGCTCCCAAAACAGCCGACAAGCCCGACTATTATGAGGAAACAGAGTTCAACTCAGTTCTGTCCTTAAAAGCCGAAACCCACAACTTTCCAACCACGGTAGAACCTTTTAATGGGGCGGCCACAGGTTCTGGAGGGGAAATTAGAGATCGTTTGGCAGGCGGGAAAGGCTCGCTTCCTTTAGCAGGTACAGCGGTGTACATGACCTCCTACTCCCGATTGGAAGAAAATCGTCCTTGGGAAAAGGGCATGGTGGAACGCGACTGGTTGTATCAAACCCCAATGGATATTTTGATCAAGGCTTCCAACGGCGCCTCCGATTTTGGGAACAAATTTGGTCAACCCCTAATTGCAGGTTCCGTGCTAACCTTCGAACATCAGGAGGACGCTCGAAAATTAGGTTTTGATAAGGTCATTATGCTAGCCGGGGGAATTGGATATGGAAAAAAAGAGCAAGCCCTCAAAGATCAACCCCAAAAAGAAGACAGAATAGTCATTCTAGGTGGAGACAATTATCGTATCGGAATGGGGGGTGCAGCAGTATCCAGTGCAGATACCGGGGAATTTAGTTCGGCCATTGAACTCAATGCAGTGCAACGCTCCAATCCCGAAATGCAAAAAAGAGCATCCAACGCCATTCGAGGGATGGTGGAGAGTCATGATAACCCTATCGTTTCCATACATGATCACGGTGCTGGCGGACATCTTAACTGTTTGTCCGAATTGGTTGAGGAAACCGGAGGTACCATCAATACAGATAAACTTCCCTTAGGAGACCCAACCCTATCGGCCAAAGAACTTATTGGGAATGAATCCCAGGAGAGAATGGGCTTGGTCATAGGTAAAAAAGACTTGGATTTATTGGATCGTATCGCGGCTCGTGAGCGCTCTCCCATGTACGATGTCGGTGAGGTTACAGGAGATCATCGATTTACATTTGTTTCGGATACATCCGGAGATAAACCCATGGATTTAGAGCTTTCCGACATGTTTGGAAGTTCCCCAAAAACCATAATGGAGGACCGCACAGTGCTTCGCGAATATGCCAAACTCAATTACTCCCTTGAACATTTTCACGATTATCTGGAACAGCTACTTCAGTTGGAGGCTGTGGCTTGCAAGGATTGGCTGACCAACAAAGTAGATCGCTGCGTTGGAGGACGCGTAGCCAAACAACAATGTGCGGGGCCACTGCAGTTGCCCTTGAACAATTGTGGTGTTATGGCGTTGGATTTCAAAAGTAAGGAGGGAATTGCCACCAGTATAGGACACTCACCAATTTCAGGTTTGGTTGACCCTGTTGCTGGAAGTAAAAATAGCATTACTGAAGCCTTGACCAATATTGTTTGGGCACCTCTTAAGGATGGGCTTAAATCGGTTTCATTATCCGCCAATTGGATGTGGCCCTGTAAAAACGAAGGTGAAGATGCCCGCCTTTATGATGCGGTCGAGGCAGTATCGGATTTTTCCATTGCCCTCGGAATCAATGTTCCTACCGGCAAGGATTCCCTATCCATGAAACAAAAGTATAAGGATGGTGATGTGCTTTCACCCGGCACGGTAATAATTTCTGCGGCTGCAAATTGTAATGACATCAACAAAATAGTTGAACCTATCTTGCAAAAAGATGGAGGAGATATCTATTACATCAACTTATCCAAAGATGGATATAAATTGGGAGGTTCCTCATTCGCCCAAATCCTGAATGAAATAGGTGACGAAGCACCTTCGGTAAACGATGCCGCATATGTAAAGTTGGTTTTCAACACCCTGCAGTCCTTGATAAAAGACGGT
Source organism: Flagellimonas algicola (assembly GCF_005937185.1). Lineage (GTDB taxonomy): Bacteria > Bacteroidota > Bacteroidia > Flavobacteriales > Flavobacteriaceae > Flagellimonas > Flagellimonas algicola. The sequence goes on from NZ_VCNI01000001.1 coordinate 1,166,642, forward strand.
AAAATTCTTGCGGGTCATGATGTAGCGTCCGGTGGATTGATCACTACGCTGTTGGAAATGTGTTTTGCCGACTTAGCCCTTGGAGCACAACTGGATCTCACCGATGTTGGTGAAGAAGATACCATCAAATTGCTTTTTGCTGAAAATGCGGGAATTGTTTTCCAAGCGAAAGACAATTCAGCGGAAGAAGTGCTTAGGGATGCAGGGATTGCCGCAATCCGAATTGGTTCAGTTTCCTCAAAAGAGGAATTGACCATCAAAAACCATGGTATAGAAATAGGCCTGAACATTCCATCACTAAGGGACACTTGGTTCAAGACTTCATACCTACTTGACGCTAAACAGACCGCCCAAAATCTGGCCCAAGACCGCTATGAAAACTACAAAAACCAGCCCTTGGTTTACAAGTTTCCAGAAGGCGTCGCTTCGAGTGTCCCGATGAAATCGGGAAGTATCGAGAAGCCTAAAGCCGCTATCCTAAGGGAAAAAGGAAGCAACTCCGAACGTGAAATGGCCAATGCCATGTACTTGGCTGGATTTGATGTAAAGGATGTGCATATGACCGACCTGATTTCTGGGCGAGAATCCTTGGAGGATATTCAGTTTCTAGGTGCAGTGGGTGGCTTTTCAAATTCTGATGTGCTCGGTAGCGCCAAAGGTTGGGCCGGTGCCATCAAATACAACGAAAAAGCCAATAAGGTCATCAACGATTTCTTTGCCAGACCGGATACCCTATCCATTGGGATTTGCAATGGTTGTCAATTGTTCATGGAGTTGGATTTAATAAATCCAGATCACGAAACACATGGAAGATTGACGTACAACGACTCCGGCAAGCACGAAAGTAATTTTACCTCGGTCAAAATTCAAGAGAACAATTCGGTGATGTTGGGCTCCCTGGCGGAATCTACATTAGGGGTATGGATTTCCCATGGTGAAGGAAAGTTCAGCCTCCCACATTCTGAAGACCAATACGATATTGTGGCCAAATATGGTTATGAAAGCTATCCGGCCAACCCCAATGGGAGTGATTTCAACACCGCCATGTTATGTGACAAAACCGGCAGACACTTGGTGACTATGCCACATATAGAGCGTTCTACTTTTCCATGGAACTGGGCGCACTATCCGAAGGATAAGAATGATGAGGTCTCGCCTTGGCTACAAGCGTTTATCAATGCCAGGGAATGGGTGGAGGAAAATAGCTAGCACTGGATTAAGTTAGATTTTTTGATTATTGGATTGTTAGAGGAGTTGATGTTCAAAGTAACAGCTCTGTTTCTTTATCTTGATTCTTAAACTTCAAGTTTCGTGTAAATTTGTCACATTCGTGTCCAACAATTGAACCACTGACATTGCAAAATGTAATTCTTTAAATTGGTGGCACCTGCCCACCGGAAGGCAGGTTCGTGTCAAGCAGTTAAACAAGTTAAAAGCATAATTGTGCCAAATATCATACGTCAAGCTACTATAGAAGATGTTCCTGCAATAGTTGAAATGCTGGCCAATGATAAATTGGGCAAGCTACGGGAAGATTTTCAGGAACCCTTTCCAAAAAAATACCTCAAGGCTTTCAAAAACATCAACAAGTATCCAAATCAGGAACTTATGGTATTTGAACATGAATCCGGAAAGGTTATCGGTACTTTACAGCTCAGTTTTATTCAATATTTAACCTATCAAGGCGGGATTCGAGCCCAAATAGAGGCTGTACGGGTGCACCATAATTATCGCGGTAAGGGAATCGGTAAAAAATTGTTCAGGTGGGCCATTGAGCGAGCTAAGGAAAAAGGAGCACATGTGGTACAGCTCACCACAGACAAAAAACGCCCAGATGCTTTGGAATTCTATAAAACCTTGGGATTCACTGATTCGCATGAAGGCATGAAACTACACCTTAATCCAACCCAATGAAGGAGTTTAGGTGTGTTCTCACCAACTTGGAAAAGCATATTCAGCTGACACCTGAAGAGGTTAACCTATTTATATCCCATCTTCATCATGCGAAGCTTCAAAAACAAGAGACCCTACTGGAGCAAGCTGCTTTTTGCGATGCCATTTACTTTGTTAACGAAGGTATGTTGCGGGCCTTTTCATTAGCCGAGGATGGCAAGGAACACACGGTTATGTTTGCCACCTCGGATTGGTGGATCACGGATATGTTTGCGTTTGTCAAAGAGCAAAAGAGTGTGGTTAGCATTGAGGCACTTGTTCCTTCGTCTGTGTTGCGCCTGTCCAAATTGGATTATGAGGAACTTCTTTTTCAGATTCCAAAGTTGGAGCGCTTCTTTAGAATCCTAATGCAAAATGCGTACATACGGGAACAACGAAGAAGTATGGAAAACCTTGCTCTCCCGGCCAAGGAAAAGTATGAAATTTTCAAGAACAGATACCCGGAAATATCAAAACAGCTCAACCAAAAACAGATTGCATCCTATTTGGGGATTACCCCTGAGTTTCTGAGCATGATTCGCAACAACTCTTAGTAATCCTATTTCTTAAACTACTTTATTTGCCATCAAAACATTTCCAGCTTACTTTATCAATATCAAAAATGCCTTATTATGATGATATTGATAGCAGGCCCCTATAGAAGTGGCACCAACAACGACCCTGAGCTTATGAAAAAGAACTTGGAGCGCTTAGAGGCTATGGCCTTGCCGCTGTTCCGAATGGGGCATATGCCCATCATTGGGGAATGGTTGGCCTTGCCCCTTCTTAAATTGGCCGGAGCAAAAGAACCAGGAGATAAAGTCTGGCAGGAAATCCAGTATCCAGCAGCGCATCGTATGCTGCTTAAATGTGATGCCATCCTCCGAATCCCAGGGGAATCCAAGGGTGCAGACCAGGACGTGGAGGTGGCCAAAAAAAATGGGCTTAAGGTGTATTATTCCATCGATGAAATTCCATCGGCCTAGCCGAAACCTCATTGTCAAATTTTAAATTTTTCCTGCGCTATAGTAAGAATACCATTTCTTAATCTGGGTCCTATTTCCTATTTTGCAATTACTTTACAGAAACTTACTATGCAAACAGTTACCAGATTATTTGATTTTCCATATTACCAGTTGGAAAAATTCCCCCTTGAAAATTCGCTGGTTACCAAATACAACGGAAAGTGGGTGCCTACCTCCACGCAGGCCTATATTGATCAGGCCAATGCCGTTAGCCGAGCTTTGTTGAGATTGGGGGTTCAACCAAACGACAAAATTGCCGTGATTTCCATGACCAACAGAACGGAATGGAATATTATGGATATAGGGATATTGCAAATAGGTGCACAAAATGTACCTATTTACCCTACCATCTCAGCGGCGGATTATGAATATGTTCTGAATCACTCCGAGGCAAAATATTGTTTTGTTTCCTGTAACGAGGTTTTGGAAAAGGTGCTCGAGGTGTCATCCAAAATCAAGAATTTAAAGGATGTCTACTCCTTTGACGAATTGGGCAATTGCAAAAACTGGAAAGAAGTGTTGGATATGGGTGCGGACACATCCAATCAGGAAGAAGTGGAAAAGTTGAAAGCGCAGGTAACACCCAATGACCTGGCCACCTTGATTTATACTTCGGGAACCACGGGAAGGCCCAAAGGCGTAATGCTGTCCCATGATAATTTGGTTAGCAACGCCATTGAAAGTTCCAAGCGTTTTCCCATTGTGGATGGTGAAACCCGTTCCTTGAGCTTTTTGCCCCTATGCCATGTATATGAGCGAATGCTAATTTATCTGTACCAGTATAGAGGTGTGGCCATACATTATGCCGAGTCCTTGGAAACCATAAGTGACAACCTCAAGGAAACCCAACCACATGTGATGACAGCGGTTCCTCGTTTGTTGGAAAAGGTATATGACAAAATCATATCCAAAGGAGCAGCACTTACTGGTATTAAAAGAAAGCTTTTCTTTTGGGCCGTTGAAGTGGGTTTAAAATATGAACCGTATAGACAAAATGGTTGGTGGTACGAAAAGAAACTGGCCTTGGCCCGTAAACTTATTTTTAGCAAGTGGAAAGAAGGACTTGGCGGCAACTTGAAATTAATAGCCTCAGGTAGTGCTGCCTTACAACCCCGCTTGGCACGAATTTTCAACGCTGCTGAAATGGGCGTAATGGAAGGATATGGTTTAACTGAGACTTCTCCCGTAGTTTCCGTTAATGATATGCGGGAAAGCGGTTTTAAAATTGGAACGGTGGGAAGACCTATTGCCAGAACAGAAGTGAAAATTGCCGATGATGGCGAAATCTGTATTAAAGGCCCACAGGTTATGCAAGGGTATTACAAAGACCCTGAAAAAACCGCCGAAGTTCTTAAAGATGGCTACTTCCACACTGGGGATATAGGTGAGGTGGATGCTGAAGGTTTCTTACGGATCACCGATCGTAAGAAGGAAATGTTCAAGACGTCTGGTGGAAAGTATGTGGCTCCGCAATTGTTGGAAAATCGCTTTAAGCAATCCCGATTTATAGAGCAGATCATGGTAGTGGGCGAAGGTGAGAAAATGCCGGCCGCCCTAATCCAACCAAATTTTGAGTTTTTGCACGAATGGGCCAAACGCCATGAGATAACTGTGGGCGCCAACTCGGATATTACAATAAATGACAAAGTCATTTCCCGATTCCAAGAAGAAGTGGACATGGCCAACGAGGACTTTGCCAAATGGGAAAAAGTAAAACAATTTAGGCTTACCCCGGATGTTTGGAGTGTGGATGATGGTCACCTAACCCCAACGATGAAACTCCGCCGTAAAATTGTAAAGGAAAAATATCTAGACCTGTACAATAGTATTTACGGGTATTAATTAGAGTGCCAGACCAACCAAAATAATTGGCCCGACTTACATCGGGCTTTTTTAATTTCGATTTCTGAAATTTATTATGCATGCATAATAAATTTTTGTATATTTGGTCACACCAATCCTGTTCCATGAAAGATTTGACCATTGATTATGCTTTAAGGGCCACCTGGCAAGCGGTTAGCAAGATGTATAATGAAGAGGCCAAGAACTACGGGCTTACCATGGCCATAGGTTTTACCCTGCTGAGCATAGACCCCAAAAAAGGTACCCCAAGTACCGCTTTGGGACCCAAAATGGGCATGGAGGCAACAAGCTTGTCCAGAATTCTGAAAAACATAGAGGAACGGGGATACATTCAACGGAAGCCCAATCCAAAGGACGGGAGGGGTGTTTTAATCCATTTGACAGCTTTGGGGCTGGACAAACGAAAAGATTCCAAAGATGTGGTGCTTCGGTTCAACGAGGTGGTCAAAGAACATGTTTCCGAAGAGGATTTGGCCAGCTTTTTTAAGACAGCGGCAGTGATCAACAAGCTTATCGTAGATAAAAAAATATATATAAAATCAACAAATTAATTCCAACGCTTACATGAAAAGGCATATCAATAAAGTTGCCGTAATCGGTTCCGGCATTATGGGCAGTGGCATAGCCTGTCACTTTGCCAACATCGGGGTCGAAGTACTATTATTGGATATTGTTCCCCGAGAACTTAACGAGAAGGAAAAAGCCAAGGGTCTCGGCTTGGAAGACAAGGTAGTGCGAAACAGACTCGTGAACGATTCCTTGGCAGCTGCACTAAAATCTAAACCCTCCCCCATTTACCATCAAAAATTTGCCAGCAGGATCGCTACTGGAAATTTGGAAGATGATATTGCCAAGGTTGCAGACGTAGATTGGATCATTGAAGTGGTGGTGGAACGCCTCGATATTAAAAAACAGGTATTCGAAAACCTGGAAAAGCATAGAACACCCGGCACCTTGATCACTTCCAATACCTCGGGTATTCCCATCAAGTTTATGAGTGAGGGAAGAAGTGAGGATTTCCAAAAACATTTTTGTGGAACCCACTTTTTCAATCCGGCCAGGTACCTGAAACTATTTGAGATCATTCCTGGACCCAAGACCTCTAAAGAAGTACTGAATTTCCTCAATGGATACGGAGAGCAATTCCTGGGAAAAACATCGGTAGTAGCCAAAGACACACCAGCTTTTATTGGTAATCGGATTGGAATTTTCAGCATTCAAAGTCTCTTCCATGCCGTAAAGGATTTGGGCATGACCGTGGAAGAAGTGGATAAACTTACGGGACCTGTTATAGGTCGACCTAAATCTGCAACCTTTCGCACAGTTGACGTTGTGGGATTGGACACCTTGGTACACGTAGCCAATGGCATCCATGAAAATTGCAAAGAGGACGAACGTCTTGAGTTGTTTCAGCTTCCTGATTTCATCAACACAATGGTGGAAAATAAATGGTTGGGGAGCAAAACCGGACAAGGTTTCTACAAAAAAGTAAAGGACGATAAAGGTAAAAGCGAGATTTTAACTTTGGATTTGGACACGATGGACTATCGTGCCAAAAAAAGTGCCAAGTTCGCTACCCTGGAATTGACCAAGACCATTGATAAGGTGGTGGACCGTTTTTCAGTACTAACTGCTGGAAAAGATAAGGCTGGGGAATTTTACAGAAAAAGCTTTGGCGCATTGTTCGCCTATGTTTCGCATAGAATTCCTGAAATTTCAGATGAGCTTTATAAAATAGACGATGCCATGAAGGCTGGATTTGGTTGGGAACACGGTCCCTTCCAGATTTGGGACGCTGTAGGTCTGGAAAAAGGTCTGGAATTCATTAAAACCGAAGGCCTGGAGGCTGCAGCTTGGGTTTCCGAAATGAAAGAAGCTGGTGTTACCTCATTTTACTCTGTAAAAGATGGTGCGACCTATTTCTATAATATTCCTAAAAAATCAATGGCCAAAGTACCCGGTCAGGATGCCTTTATTATTCTGGATAACATCCGGAAATCCAATGAGGTGTTCAAGAACAGTGGGGTAGTCATCGAAGATTTGGGAGATGGTATTTTGAATATCGAATTCCAATCCAAGATGAATACCATTGGCGGTGATGTTCTGGCCGGACTCAACAAAGCTGTTGATTTGGCAGAAAAGGATTTCCAGGGATTGGTGGTAGGTAACCAAGCTGCCAATTTCTCGGTTGGGGCCAATATTGGAATGATCTTTATGATGGCCGTGGAGCAAGAGTATGATGAACTGAATATGGCCATCAAATACTTCCAGGACACCATGATGCGGATGCGCTATTCCTCAATTCCGACTATTTCTGCACCACACGGTATGTGTTTAGGTGGTGGATGTGAGCTTTCGTTGCACGCGGATAAAATTGTTGCCGCTGCGGAGACCTATATTGGATTGGTGGAATTTGGTGTTGGGGTCATCCCAGGTGGAGGTGGTTCCAAGGAAATGGCGCTACGGGCATCGGATACCTTCCGTAAAAACGATGTAGAATTGAACGTGTTGCAAGAGTATTTCCTCACCATTGGAATGGCCAAAGTGTCCACTTCGGCCTATGAGGCTTACGATTTGGGAATCATGCAAAAAGGAAAAGATGTAGTGGTTGTCAATAAAGACCGACAAATAGCTACAGCTAAGGCTTATGCCAAGCTCATGGCAGAGGCTGGATATACTAAACCGGTGAAACGCAAGGATGTTAAGGTTCTTGGAAAACAGGCTTTGGGTATGTTCTTGGTTGGAACGGATTCCATGGAAGCCGGACACTATATTTCTGAACACGACAAGAAAATTGCAGATAAGTTGGCCTATGTAATGGCTGGTGGGGATTTGTCCGAGGCCAGCTATGTCACCGAGCAATATCTTTTGGATTTGGAACGAGAAGCATTCCTATCCCTTTGTACCGAAAGAAAGACTTTGGAACGTATACAGCATATGTTGAAAACAGGCAAGCCTTTAAGAAATTAATAATGTTGAATTTTAAATTTTGAATTGACCCATTCAACATTAAACATTAAACATTTAAAATCACGTACGTGAAAACAGCATACATAGTTAAAGCATATAGAACGGCAGTAGGAAAGGCTCCCAGAGGTTTGTTTAGGTTTAAAAGACCTGATGAACTGGCAGCGGAAACCATTGAGCACATGATGAAGGAGCTGCCCAATCTGGATAAAAAACGCATTGATGATGTCATTGTCGGAAATGCCATGCCAGAAGCAGAACAAGGCTTGAACATGGCTCGTTTGATTTCCTTAATGGGATTAGAAATTGACGATGTGCCCGGGGTTACGGTCAACAGATATTGTGCATCCGGTTTGGAAACCATTGGAATTGCCACCGCTAAAATCCAGTCTGGAATGGCAGACTGTATTATTGCCGGGGGTTCTGAAAGTATGAGTTACATTCCCATGGGCGGATACAAACCTACTCCTGACTACGCTACAGCAAAGGAAGGAAATGAAGATTATTACTGGGGTATGGGATTAACGGCCGAAGCAGTGGCCAATCAATTCAAAATATCAAGGGAAGACCAGGATGTATTTGCCTATAGCTCCCACATGAAAGCGCTTAAGGCCCAAGAAGAAAATCGTTTTCAGGACCAAATTGTTCCGATAGAGGTGGAACACACCTTTGTCAATGCAGAGGGAAAAAAAGAAACCAAGTCCTATACCGTAAGTAAGGATGAAGGACCGCGGAAAGGGACCAATATTCCTACCCTGAACAAATTACGCCCAGTTTTTGCAGCTGGAGGAAGTGTTACCGCAGGAAATTCATCCCAAATGAGTGATGGAGCAGCCTTTGTGATGGTGATGAGCGAGGAAATGGTAAAGGAATTGAATCTGGAACCTATTGCCCGCTTGGTCAATTATGCCGCAGCCGGAGTGGAACCCAGAATTATGGGAATTGGACCCGTAAAAGCCATTCCAAAGGCTTTGAAACAAGCCGGATTAAAACAGAATGATGTAGAATTGATTGAGTTGAATGAAGCCTTTGCTTCACAATCTCTTGCTGTTATGCGCGAGCTGGATTTAAACCAGGAAATAGTGAACGTGAATGGTGGCGCAATCGCCTTGGGACATCCTCTGGGTTGTACAGGGGCCAAGCTGTCGGTTCAACTTTTTGATGAGATGCGCAAACGCAATATGAAAGGAAAATACGGCATGGTGACTATGTGTGTTGGAACTGGACAAGGAGCCGCGGGGATATACGAGTTTCTGAACTAAAGCAATTTTAGATTTTGAAGTATGAATGTTGAATGAGGTGAAGGAGGACAATGTTATTTTAAGAAAGACATTTGAGTTTTCGCTTTCGATAATTGAATTGTTTAAGGATTTAAAAAAAATAAAGAATTCGTTCTTTCAAAACAACTGTTGAGAAGCGGCACTAGTATTGGAGCAAATGTGAATGAGGCGACTGCTGCGGAATCTAAAAAGGATTTTATCCATAAAATGGCAATTGCTTCTAAAGAAGCTAGGGAAACACAATATTGGTTAAAACTTTTGGATCGTTCCAAACTTGGGCAAGTAAACTGTAATGAGCATTTAAAAGGTATTGATGAAATAATAAAGATTCTTACCAAAATTGTGAAGACCTCACAGGAGAATCTGAGAAGCATTTAAAATTAAAAATTGAGCATTAAAAATTAATTAGAATGGAAACCCTAAATAAAGACATCCTACGAGGCGGGCAATTCTTGGTCAAGGAAACCAAATGCGAAGACGTATTTACCCTTGAAGACCTCAACGAGGAGCAAAAAATGATGCGGGAAAGCACCAAAGAGTTCGTGGATCGTGACCTTTGGGGCCATTGGGAACGTTTTGAGCAGAAAGATTATGCTTATACCGAAGAAACCATGCGCAAAGCTGGCGAATTGGGCTTGTTGAGCATTGCTGTTCCAGAAGCTTACGGCGGTATGGGAATGGGATTTGTCTCTACCATGTTGGTATGCGATTATATTTCTGGGGCTACTGGTTCCTTCAGTACGGCCTTTGGAGCACATACCGGTATTGGCACCATGCCCATAACCCTATATGGCACCAAGGAACAAAAGCAGAAATACGTGCCCAAATTGGCAACGGGCGAATGGTTTGGCGCGTACTGTTTGACAGAACCCGGAGCAGGTTCGGACGCCAATTCAGGTAAGACCAAAGCTGTGTTGTCTAAAGATGGTAAGTTCTACAATATCACTGGTCAAAAAATGTGGATTTCCAATGCGGGATTCTGTAACCTGTTTATTGTGTTTGCCAGAATTGAGGATGATAAAAATATTACTGGATTCATCGTTGAAAACGACCCAGAAAATGGAATCACACTAGGAGATGAGGAAAAGAAGCTGGGGATTCACTCCTCCTCTACCCGTCAGGTATTTTTCAACGAAACCAAGGTTCCGGTTGAAAATATGCTTTCTGAAAGAGGAAATGGGTTCAAAATAGCCATGAATGCCCTAAATGTAGGTCGAATCAAGTTGGCTGCTGCTTGTTTAGAAGCTCAACGCCGAGTGACCACAGAAGCGGTAAAATATGCCAACGAGCGTATTCAGTTTAAAACTCCAATTATGAACTTTGGAGCTATAAAGGCCAAGGTGGCCGATATGGCCACCAACGTTTATGCGGATGAATCAGCTTGCTATAGAGCGGCCAAAAATATTGAGGATAGAATCGCTTTGCGTGAAGCAGACGGAAACAGTCACCAAGAAGCAGAGCTCAAAGGTGTTGAGGAATATGCCATTGAGTGCTCCATTTTGAAAGTGGCAGTTTCGGAACACGTGCAGCACACCACTGATGAAGGCATTCAAATATTTGGTGGGATGGGCTTTAGTGCAGACACGCCTATGGAATCTGCATGGAGAGATGCCAGAATTTCCAGAATTTACGAGGGTACCAACGAGATTAATAGAATGTTGGCTGTAGGCATGTTGGTTAAAAAGGCTATGAAAGGTCATGTGGACCTATTGGGGCCTGCCACGGCAGTTGGCGAAGAATTGATGGGCATCCCGTCCTTTGATACTCCCGATTTCTCAGAACTTTTTTCTGAAGAAAAAGATTTGGTGACCCGCTTGAAAAAAGTGTTTCTAATGATTGCAGGAAGCGCAGTACAAAAGTATGGGCCAGCATTAGAGGAACATCAGATGTTATTGATGTCGGCTGCGGATATTTTGATTCAGATTTATTTGGCAGAATCCACTATCTTACGCACGGAGAAAAACGCCAAAAGATTTGGAGAAGATTCCCAAGCAGCACAAATTGCAATGAGCAAGTTATATTTGTACCGCGCGGTGGATATTATAAATCAAAAAGGAAAAGAAGCGATAGTTTCTTTTGCTGAAGGCGACGAACAACGTATGATGCTCATGGGACTCAAACGTTTTACGAAATATACAAATCAACCCAATGTCGTGGCACTCCGCACCCTAGTTGCGGACAAGGTTGCAGCGGATAATGGGTATACCTTTGACTAATTCAAATGATGCTGAAACAAAGCTCAATTTGGAACCGCCTCGAAAGGGGCGGTTTTTTTATGGTTTATTTTGACACTTTTGGCAATCCGCATACCTTTATTCCATGGATGAAAAATTGCTGAATACCGTCTACAATTCGGAGAGTTTTAGAAATCAAGGACATACCCTTATCGACCTTTTGGCCAATCACCTGGAAAAGTCATTATCTGGTTCATCCCAGAAGACCATGAATTGGAAAAATCCTGAAGACGAACTAGGCCTTTGGAAGGTTTTTTTGGAACAAGGAAATCTTTCCGATTTCTTTCCCCAAATCCTGGAACGTACCATCCATACCCACAATCCTAAATATGTGGGGCATCAAGTAGCTGCCCCCGCTCCCATCGGAGCACTTACAGGAATGATTGGTTCCATATTGAACAACGGAATGGCGGTGTACGAAATGGGAATGGCTCCAACCGCCATGGAACGTATAGTGTGTGATTTATTGGGTGAACGAATCGGCTATGACAAAAATTCCCGGGGCATACTGACTTCCGGCGGAACGTTGGCCAATCTAACAGCTCTGTTATCGGCAAGAAAGGCTATGGTTGACAGCGATGTTTGGAACAACGGACTCACTCATAAGTTGGGCATCATGGTTAGCGAGGAGGCTCATTATTGTGTGGACAGGGCAGCCAAAATCATGGGGCTGGGTGAAGTTGGCATTATCAAGGTTCCGGTGACGGGTACCTACACCATAGATGTGGAAAAATTGGAACCCTATTACCAAGAAGCCAAAAAAAATGGTATCGAGGTGTTTGCCATAGTAGGAAGTGCTCCCTCCACTGCAACTGGAATCTATGACGATTTGGAAGCCATTGGGCAATTTGCCGAAAAACACAATTTATGGTTTCATGTGGACGGTGCCCATGGCGGAGCTGCCATATTCTCCAAGAAATACGAACATTTGCTCAATGGGATCGAAAGTTCTGATTCTGTGGTTATCGACGGACATAAAATGATGATGATGCCCACCATTACCACCGCCTTGATTTATAAGGAAGGCAAGCATTCGCACACCACATTTACCCAAAAGGCGGATTATTTGCTGACACATACGGACGAGGAAGATTGGTACAATGGGGGCAAACGAACGTTTGAATGCACCAAATCCATGATGAGCTTGCATTGGTACATTATGCTAAAACTGTATGGGGAAGAAGTTTTTGACCAAAACGTGACCACACTCTATGATTTAGCCATGGAATTTGAACAGTTGTTGAAGAAAGATAACCACTTCGAACTCGCTTTTGAACCCCAATCCAATATTCTATGTTTTCGATATCTAGACGCTGGTTTGAATCTAGAAGAGCTAAATTCCATAAATCAAGCCATACGCCAGGAATTACTGGAAGATGGTGAATTCTATTTGGTGCAAACCAAGTTGCGTGGTGTCCATTATTTACGAACAACCTTGATGAATCCGTTCACCACCACCAAGCATCTGTCCCAACTGTTGGAAAAGATAAAATCAGTAGCTGAAAAACTATTGGCCAAACAGCTCAGCCAATAGATTCCAGGATTTTCTCCTCGCTCTTTTTGCGTGAAAAATTGATAGCACATTCTATCAAGGCCAAATGGGAATAAGCTTGCGGGAAGTTCCCTAGCAACCGCTTGGTCTTGAAGTCAATATCCTCACTAAACAAACCGAGGTGGTTACTGTAACTTAGCAAACGCTCAAAATGGGCCAAAGCTTTTTCCTCCTCCCCTATTTTGAACAAGCTATTGATGAACCAAAACGTACAAATGGTAAAGGATGAGGATGGTAATCCGAAATCATCTTCATTTTTATAGCGGTACAGCAGACCGTCATTGCTCAAATCCTCCTCAATGGCTCGCACTGTGCTCACAAATTTTGGGTCTCTGGCATGAATGAATCCGTAAGACTCCATGAGCAGTACAGAGGCATCCAAATCACTTGAACCATAGGATTGCACAAAGGCATTTCTATCTGGATTCCAAGCGTGTTCGTGTATATCCTCCTTGATTTCTTGTTCAAGCGCGGTCCACTTTTCGATCTTCCTTGATTTTCCAAAAATTCGTGCCACCTTGATCGCTCTATCCAAAGCTACCCAACAGAGCACCTTGGAGAAGGTAAAGTGCCTATCTTCCCCGCGGAATTCCCAGATTCCTTTATCCGGTTCCCGCCAGTGTTTACTTACAATCCAAACAATTCCTTTGGTAATGCTCCAAAGCTCCTCCCCATTCTCCATATCGTTGCTGAACTTGACCAATTGCTCATAGATTACATCCATAAGAATGCCATAAATGTCATTCTGCTTTTGCTTATAAGCTGCATTTCCAATACGCACGGGTTTGGAACCCTTATAACCTTCTAGGTGTTCCAAGGTTTTTTCAGTAAGCGTTTTTTGCTTGTTGATCCCATACATGATCTGGAGTTTTTCATCCTTGTCTGGCATCAAATCAATAATAAACTGCAAATATCTTTTGGCGGAGTTCTTATGCCCCAACTCAGACACCACCTTGATCACCATAGAGGCATCCCTGATCCAGCAAAACCTATAATCCCAGTTCCGTACCTCCCCAATGGTTTCCGGTAAGGAGGTTGTGGCTGCGGCCAATACCGCCCCCGTTTTATCATAGGTCAGCATTTTTAGGGTAATGGCACTACGCATGATTTCATCATTGAACTGTTTATAAGTCGGAGTTCTATCCACCCAATCCAGCCAATAAATCTTGGTACGTTCCAATTCCAATGACATTTTCTCTGTGGTCGGTTTCAGGATTTTTTCATTGTAGCAAATCAAAAAATACCCATCCTCTTTAAGCACAATTTCCTCCCCGTCCATTACCCTATTCTTGTTGAACGAGGTGTAGAGAAAAAGGGTGTCAAATTTTTGCTTGTTGGTCAGGCTCACAATGAAGTTGGCCTTTACATGGTTGGCGGTATTCCCTTGCGCATATTCCAATCTGGGATCGTAATGAACGCTAAACCTTGGAGTCCCAGAGATGTGTTTTACATATCGCACAATTTCCGGTGGGGCATTGTATTTTCCGGTCAACTTATGGTACCTCGGCATAAAGTCATGAACCTCAAAAGTGTTTTCACCATCGGAATAGCGAGTTACCAAAATAGCAGTATTTCTATAGTACTCTTGATGTATTTCGTAATTGTATTTGGTTTTGATTTCAAAACTCCCACCATTCTTGTTATCCAGGAGTTTGGCAAAAACTGAAGTGGAATCAAATTGGGGTAGGCAGCACCAATCCAGGGAGCCAGTATCGGAAATCAACGCGGCACTTCTACAGTTACCAATTATTCCGTAATTTAGGTTATCCATAGTCAGGATTTAAATTTCTGTTGGTTAAATAATGGTTTTTTTACCTTCTATTAAATCGAAAAAATAGGAATTTTATTACATTTTGATCCTAAAATCACGATTCATGAGTAAAACTATAATTATTTCCAATAGACTACCAGTACAATTGCAAATAAGTGATGGTGGACTCACCGCTACCCCAAGTGTTGGAGGCTTGGCCACCGGAATGAAATCGGTACACAGTGGGGGCGAAAGTTTATGGATTGGATGGTCTGGACTTACTGAAGAGGATACACCTGCGGACCTTGAATCGGAAATTGACAAAGCACTAGCCAAGCATGGCTGTGCCAAGGTAAACCTTACTGCAAACGAAATTGATGGGTTTTACTTTGGATTTAGCAATAGGACCATATGGCCCTTGTTCCATTACTTTTTGGAATACACGGAATTTGAGCTTGATTTCTGGAATGTATATAAATCCGTGAATCAAAAATTTGCGGACGCTATCATAGAACAATCCAATGAGGATGACACCATCTGGGTGCATGATTACCAACTGATGTTGGTGCCCCAAATGGTACGTGAGAAAAGGCCAAATACCTCCATTGGATTCTTTTTGCACATTCCGTTTCCTTCTTACGAGATTTTCAGGACCATGCCTTGGCGGGAAGAAGTCCTGGAAGGACTATTAGGTTCAGATCTAATAGGATTCCACACCTACGATTACGAACGTCATTTTTTGAGTTCGGTTCGCAGACTATTAGGACTTGAAGTGAGTTTTAATGATGTTTATCAAGATCACAGGGTAATCAAAGTAGATTCCTTTCCTATGGGAATCGACTACAAAAAATTTAGGGATGCGGCCATTGCCCATGGAAAGAATGCACCGGAAAACCGCTCCGATTTTCAGATTAAGTTGGATGACCACAAAGCGTCGGCACCGGATACCAAACTGATTATATCCATAGATCGATTGGATTATAGTAAAGGAATTGCCAAGCGCATCAATGCTTTTGAGTACTTCTTAAACAAGTATCCGCAATACAAGGAAAAAGTTAGATTGATTATTTTGGCCGTGCCATCACGATCCAACGTACCGCAGTATCAACTCTTAAAAAAGGAAATTGATGAACTGGTTGGCCGTATCAATGGGGAGCTCTCCACGGTCAACTGGACTCCAATTTGGTACTTCTACCGTTCCATGCCCTTTGAAAACCTTATCGACCTATATACCAGTAGTGACATTGCCTGGTTAACGCCTTTGAGGGATGGGATGAATCTGGTGGCCAAAGAGTACATCGCCACCCGAATAGACAAAACTGGGGTCTTGATCTTAAGTGAGATGGCCGGTTCCGCTTACGAAATGAACGAGGCTCTCCTCATCAACCCCAATAATTTCGAACAACAGGCAGATACCCTAAAACAAGCCATTACCATGCCCAAAGAGGAACAAATGGCGAGGAACATGTTCCTTCAAAACAGATTGGAACGATACAATGTAGAGGTATGGGCCAATGAATTTATGAATGCCCTCAACCAAAAAAGTGAGGGGGACGACACCTTTGTTTCCCAAAAACTGTCCAATTCCATTCTAAATCAAATCAGCAAGCAATATGCCGGCTCAAAGAAACGCCTGTTATTCCTGGACTATGACGGTACGCTAACTGGATTCCATAAGGATCCCCAAAAAGCGACCCCTGATGCTGAGTTATACAAGCTGCTGGATCAATTGCATAACGACAAGAATACGACGCTGTTTTTAATCAGTGGAAGGGACAAACAAACGTTTACCAAGTGGTTCCTGGACAAAAAATACAACATGATCGTAGAACATGGGGTGTGGATTTCCACCGAAGGTGAACCCTTCAGAATGTTGGAAAACGTTAAGGGTGAATGGATGGAAAAAATAAAACCGGTATTGGAGTCCTTTGTGGATCGAACACCGGGATCTTTTATTGAAGAAAAGAATTACTCCATGGCTTGGCATTACAGAAACACCGATCCTGATTTTGGCCAAAAAAGGGCCACAGAACTTAACACGGTGCTAACCAGCCTTATTGGGAACGACGATATCAGCGTGCTAAACGGCAATAAGGTCATGGAAGTAAAGAGTAGTAACGTAAACAAAGGTCGAGCTTCTGTGCGCATGCTGGGAGAAGATGATTACGACTTTGTTTTTGCCATTGGAGATGATTGGACGGACGAATTTATGTTTCAAGAATTACCGGATTCTGCTGTGACCGTTAAAGTGGGGCTCAAAAAGACACAGGCCAGGTACTATGTGGAAAACACCAAACGTGTCCGTGATTTGCTCCATCAACTTGTAGACGCATGACTTTAAGAATTATCCCCATAATTTTACTCCTTACCTCCTTTCAAAGTCTGTTTTCGCAGGCCAATACGGAAGTGTACCTTTTTGATTTAAGCTTGGAAAACGGAAATCCAGTGCTATCCAATCCCAAAAACATTTCAAACAATCACGGCTATGACAACCAACCCTCTTTCATGGATGATCATACCATCCTGTTTTCGGCAACCCGAGCTGATCAAACCGATATCAAAAAATTCAACATTGAAAGGGGAAGCACGTCGGAATGGGTGAGCAATACGCCAACGGGAAGTGAATATTCTCCTTTAAAAATTCCGAATAAAAATGCGATATCTTCCATTCGACTGGATCTGGATGGTTTGCAATTGCTGTACGAATACGATTTGAAAACAGGGGAATCCAAGCCCATCTTACCCAATCAAAAAGTGGGTTATCACGTCTGGTTCAATGAAGATGTTTTGGTCAATTCTGTTCTTGTTGACAATCGCATGGACTTAGTGGTCAGTAACATAAAGGAAGGCACGCAAAAAACCATAGCCCGAAATGCTGGTCGATCCTTTCATAAAATTCCCGACACCAACTTGGTCAGTTACGTGAGTAAGGCAAGTCAACCTTGGGAAATTCGCTCATTGGATCCCATCAGTGGACTTACTAAGAAAATTGCCGATATCCCTAACCAAAGTGAGGATGTTTGCTGGTTAAATGGACAAATACTACTTGCCGGGATGGGTAAATCCATTCTCAAATTTGATATCTCAACGGATAAAGAATGGCAGATGGTTATGGAATTTGATTTGGATGAGATCAATAACATTACCCGAATGGCCATCAATCCAAGTGGTAATCGTTTGGCCTTTGTTGCAGAGGTATCTCCGATAAGCGTTATTGACCGGCAGGTCCAGACCTTCAATGATCGGGATCTGTTTGGATTTGTCTCCAATTATAGTGAGGATGTGGTGGTGGAGCGATTTCCAAATAACCCTATGTATGTGGGTCGACAGAAAATGACCGATAGTTACGATCGCTTCTACCAAAACACCAAAGAGGCCAAAGTTGAAGTAGTTAAGCGCATCAGAATTGGAAATACTGTCATAGATGAGGAAATCACCCTGGTAGACGGGAGAAAAGGGCATCAAGTGGCTCTTTATGAGGTAAAGAACGGGTTCATCGCTTCCATGCGGTTTATATTTCCAGATCGGGAAACCAATGATACCGAGGCCGTGGTGCAATCCCAGTTGGATGCGTATAACGCAAGGGATATAGATGCCTTTATGGCGACCTATGCAGATGATATTGAACTTTTCAACTTTCCAAACGAGTCCTTTATGAAAGGGAAAACGAAAATGAAAGCCAGATACGAAGAGTTTTTCAAATCCACGCCAAATCTCCACTGCGAAATCAAAAACCGCATGGTTATTGGCAACAAAGTGATTGATGAGGAGTATATAACGGGCACCAAATCCAGTTTTAGTGCAGCAGCGATTTATGAGGTAGAAGATGGAAAAATCACTAAGGTTACCTTTATCCGGTAAGGGTCGTCGTATTAGCCAGACCAACATTTAGAAAATTCCTTAGCTTTTGTTACATTCACAACTCATTTTTAAAATCCCAACCCATGAAATTATCCTTTTTCCTAGGACTACTGTCCTTCATTTATCTAAATCCCACCATGGCCCAAACTGAATTCGATAAACCTTATATATCCATTGGAGTGGCAGTAACAGATTTAGAAACCTCCTTAGACTTCTATACCAATATCATTGGAATGAAAGAATTGGGAGAATTCTCCGTGACCGACGAAATGGCAAAAAAAACAGGTTTGACCGGGGGAAAAGCTTTCGATGTCACAGTTTTAAAGCTTTATGATGATCCCAATGCAACAGAGTATAAATTGATGTCCTTTGGCAACGAAAAAAATGAGGAGGAAAAGCACATTCAAGACCGCAATGGAATGCGGTACATTACCATCTTTTATAAATCCTTGGATGCCGTAACCCAAAGATTGGAAGACCACAACATTGCAATACTTAGCCAGAAACCAACCCTCATTCCTGATGGGAGGAAATTTATATTGGTACAGGATCCAGACGGAACCTTCATTGAACTGATAGGAAATTAAAATGAAAAGAAATTACATCCTTCTCATTGCGCTTTTTAGTGCTTCTTTTGTCTTTTCGCAGACTGATCCCAGACTTTATGATATCATCAATTCAGTATCTGCTGAAAGGATTAAAAATGACGTGACCACATTAGCCAACTTCGGCACACGGCATACTTTGAGCGATACGGTTTCGCAAACCCGAGGCATTGGAGCAGCTCGTCGATGGATCAAATCTGAATTTGAAAACACATCTGCCTCCTGTAATGGGTGTCTGGAAGTTTTCTATCAAAAAAACTTGGTTAAAAAAGAGGAAGGTCAGCGTATTGTCAAAGATGTCTGGGTAGTCAATGTGGTGGCGGTTCAGCGTGGCACCAAATACCCTAACCGATATATTATTATGAGTGGGGATATTGATTCTCGCGTAAGTGACCCTAACAATTACACTTCGGACTCACCCGGCGCCAACGATAATGCCAGTGGAATGGCCGGAACTTTGGAAGCAGCCAGGGTACTCTCCAACTACCAATTTGAGAACAGCATTATGTATGTGGGACTATCTGGGGAAGAACAAGGTCTCTTTGGGGGCAAGGGTTTGGCAAACCATGCCAAGGAAAAAGGATGGGAGATCATTGGTATCATGAACAACGACATGATTGGAAACATAACCGGGGTTGATGGTGTAGTAAGCAATCGAGATTTCCGCATCTTCTCAGAACCGGTTCCGCCCAATGAGACAGAACAACAACGAAGAGCAAGACGATTTTATGGTGGCGAAGTAGACGGCATTTCAAGACAACTGGCCCGTTACGTCCATAAAACCACTCAAACCTATATGCCAGAAATGAACCCAATCATGGTATATCGGCTAGATCGATTTGGTAGAGGGGGTCACCACAGACCTTTCAACGACGTCGGTTTTGCTGGGATTAGAATAATGGAAGCCCATGAGAATTACACTCAGCAACATCAAGATATAAGGGTGGAGGACGGCATTTCCTATGGCGATGTATTGGAACATGTCAACTTTGATTATGCCAAAAAGCTTACTGCGGTTAATGCCATTAATTTGGCGTCAATAGCTTGGGCTCCCCCAGCCCCAACAACCGTTGAAATTGGAGGAATTGTGGAGCCTTCGGCCAAGCTCAAATGGAGCAAGGTAGATGGCGCTGTGGGGTACAAAATCTATTGGAGGGACACTACCTCCCCTACCTGGGACAACCACAAATCTGTTGGGAATGTCACTGAATTTGTCCTAGACGGCATTGTTGTTGATAATTTCTTTTTTGGGATAGCTGCGGTCGGAGCAGATGGGCATGAGAGCCCAGTAGTGTTTCCCAATAAAGTGTTCAGATAGGTTGAGACCTTTAAAAATCATACTAAACGTGTTGGAATGAAAAATAAAATTGTTTTAAGTGTAATGCTTTTGGGAATAATGACAGGCGTATCCGCTCAAATGTTTACCCAACTGGACACGCTAAGGGGCAGTATTACCCCAGAAAGGGAATGGTGGGATGTGAGTTATTACGACCTGAACCTCAAGGTAGACCCTGAAGCAGAATATATTTCAGGCTTCAATCGTATTAGATATAAGGTTCTCAAAGAAGCAGATGTCATCCAAATTGACCTACAGCGACCCTTACAAATTGATGAGGTAACCCAGGACAATCAACCCTTGGAGTTTACCTCAATAGGCCCTGCCCACTTTGTCAAACTAAAAAAGAAACAACGCAAAGGGGATTACAACGAACTTAAGGTCGTCTATTCCGGAGAACCAAGAAAAGCTGTCCGCGCACCTTGGGATGGAGGGTTTTCATGGAGCAGGGACGATAACAACCTGCCTTTTGCCGCTACCTCATGCCAGGGCTTGGGCGCCAGTGTTTGGTGGCCCAACAAGGATCATATGTACGACGAGGTGGACAGCATGCGCATTAGTGTGGATGTTCCCAAGAACTTGATGAACGTTTCCAATGGCAGACTGATTGAAACCAGTGAAGGTGATACCACCAAAAATTTTACGTGGTTTGTTTCCAATCCCATTAACAACTACTGCGTAAATGTGAATATTGGGGATTACGTCCATTTTGGGGAAAAATACGAAGGTGAGAAGGGTGCTTTGGATGTGGATTATTATGTGCTTCGGGATAATTTGGACAAGGCTAAAGAGCAATTCAAACAAACTTCCATGATGTTGGAAGCCTTTGAACATTGGTTTGGCCCCTACCCTTTTTATGAAGATAGTTTTAAACTGGTAGAGGTACCCTACTTGGGAATGGAACACCAAAGTTCTGTAACCTATGGAAATAAATATCAGAATGGGTATCTGGGTCGTGACCTTTCCGGTTCCGGATGGGGATTGAAGTTCGATTTTATCATTATCCATGAAGGTGGACATGAGTGGTTTGCCAACAATATCACCTACAAGGATATTGCCGATATGTGGATCCATGAGTCTTTTACAGCCTATTCTGAAAATCTTTATCTGGACTACCATTATGGCAAAAAAGCCTCTGCAGCGTATGTTATTGGAACCCGAAAAAACATCAGAAACGATAGACCCATCATTGGCCCATACAACGTAAATAAGTCTGGTTCTGGAGACATGTACTATAAGGGAGCAAACATGTTGCACACCTTGCGACAACTGCTGGAAGACGATAAGCTTTGGAGAGCTATTTTAAGGGGATTGAATGAGGAGTTTTACCATCAAACCGTTACTACGAAGCAAATTGAAAACTATATCAGCAAGAAAACCAAAAAAGACTTGTCCGCTTTCTTCAATCAATATCTGAGAACTGCAATGATCCCCAAATTGGAATACAAACAAGAGGGGGATGCGTTACGTTTTAGATATGTGGATGTTGTAGAAGATTTTGACATGCCCATTCGCCTCTTTGTTGATAGTAAGGAGCAGTGGATTTATCCCAATTCGGAATGGAAAACGGAAAAGTTGAGTGGCACTACCTTGGTCTTTGATGAGAACTTTTATATTGAGACTGAACAAATCTAAATGAAGGAAATTCCGGAACATTATTTTAAAAATGATGCTGAGTGGCGCAAATGGCTGCATAATCATCACGATTCCTCTGCAGGGATTTATCTGATTCTATATAAAGTGGATCATCCCATGGAAAGTATGCGATGGGAGGAAGCCGTAAGGGTTGCCTTATGCTATGGATGGATTGACAGTACGGTAAAAAGTCTGGGAGAGGGCAAACGTAGGCAATACTTTTGTCCTAGAAAACCCAAAAGTGTATGGAGCAAGGTCAACAAGGACCACATTGAAGAATTGATGGCTAGTGACCAAATGCACCAAAGTGGTTTGGAATCCATTAAAATAGCCAAGGATAATGGTTCTTGGATTGCATTGGACGATGTGGAAAACTGCGTAGTTCCTCCCGATCTACAAAAGGCTTTCAATCGAAATAAAAAGGCATTTTCCAACTTTCAAAGTTTTACCCGGTCGCAAAAAAAGAGTTACCTCTATTGGTTAAACCAAGCCAAAAGGGAAGAAACCCGGCAAAAGCGGATTGTGGAAATCATCGATGGATGTAAAAAGAACATTAAATCCAGAAGCGCTAGATAGTTCTTTAAGTTTTGTCAGAGAATTCTGTTCCAAAATTTGTTCGTTTATCCAATATCCCTGATATTTAATCGCATAAAATTAGGTACAAGATCCCAACGCTATATCTTGCCAACCATCAACCTTTATTGCTATAGATGACCAAATCAAAAATCAACCTCATCCCTTTATCTCTTTTCGTTTTATTTTTTAATAGCTGTTCTTTTCAATTTTCGGAGGACTTTTTTGCCGATTTGGAGGATCAAGGCTCCAACGCCCTCATCACGGTTGAACCTTTTGAAGATGGCGTTAGTCTGAATGCACCAAGAACGGTTTCCTATAGTTTCAACAGCGACCCTAGGCATAGGCTGTATAGCATCAATGTTGACATTGATGGCCAAGGTATATTGGGAACTCAAGATCGTACAGGTTCGTTCGTTGTCAACACGGACGCCCTCTCCGAAGGAGAGCATACGCTGAGAGTTCGCTATCAATACTCGTCTGGAACCGGAAGTTTGGCCGATTTAAATGACCTGGAAAGAATGGAGGGTTCCATTGCCTATACGTTTACGGTAGACAAGTCAAGTCCAGATCCTATAACGCTTACTAATGTCGATGTCAGCGAGGGTACCATTTGGATACGATGGGAGGATGTTGGGCAGCAAAATTTTGACGAGGCTCTTCTTTTGGTCTATGATCCAGAGGACAACCGGATACTTCGTCAAATTGAGCTTACCCCAGAAGATATTTTGGCCGGAGAATTCAATGATGCCCTGAGCACAAATCTCGAATTGGAATATGAGATAATGCTAAGTAACAGATACGCCGAATCCACGGGCAATCGTATGGGTATTTCCTTGGACTACCCAAGTTTAAGAGGACAAGTTATCAATGATTCGCAATATAGAGTTCTATGGACAGAACATCCCTTGTACGGCAATTTTGATTTATACACCTATAACATGAGGCCCAATAATACCTTTGTTGATTTGAGCAACCGAGGAGGGGAACTCATCGTGGATGATGCCCCAGTCTTTGGACAGACTGAAGTTCATTCCTTGAATTTACAACGAGAAAATGACTTTACCTACCTCCATTTTGTTTCAGGAGAAATGCACTTTGGGGAGACTTTTGAGGCCAAAAGCGGCGAAAATTATGTCATGAGCACCACACGGAATTCGATTTTCACGGTTGTGCTTGATGGTGGCACAACCCATAACGCCCCAAGAGATGTGATAATTCATGAATTGGATCCCGAAACTTTGGAGATTGTTGCCTCCAGAAACTATTTTACCATTACCGACAGCTTTGCCAATTTAACGGTAGATCCAATTTCGAACAACTTGATACTGGACCTAAGCGATTCCACCTATTTGATTGATGTGAATACCCTTGAAATTTTAAGTTCTTGGAATGCGGCGGACTATTCGGCAGACACCCACAACATCCACACCTACTATAGGAATGGTTTCATTATTTTGGAAAAGCTCAGTCGGGAATCTTTGTCCATTTATGATGCCAACACGCAAAACTTGCTATATCAATCCAATATTGAGTATCAATTTTTTATTGCAGATGATGGAGAAACCTTTATTAACAACAATGCAGTTTATCGCTGGGATGGAAGCACCTTCAATGAAGTACTTGCTATAAGCAAAATTGGAAATGTTTCGTTACATGAGGCTTTCTTTGTTCCCAATCAGGGCATTGTGGTTTACAGTAACATTAATGGCAATCCCGTTATTTACGATTATGTAGCGGATACCTCACAGACTATTCCCCAGCTTACCGGGATTGATGACATCAAATATGACCCTGTTTCAGATAAACTATGCATGTTTAAACGTGATCCGGATGATTCCAGCAATGATATTGCCCATTTGTATTCACTGACCAACGGAGTTGAGAAGCAGCTTAAGGTTTTTGTGGATTTTTCAACACGGTATTATCACTATTTAAATGAGAAACTAATCTCCAATCAGGGGCTTTACCTACAAGATTACTTTAACTAACCCATTGCCATGAAATCAATATTCAAATTTCTAGCTCTATTACTTTTATCACATAGTGCTATAGCCCAAAGCGGAAGTATTTTTGCCGAAATCAATTACAATACCTTTTCCCATAAGAATCTTCAGAGTTTCCAGCAGGAATTCGTTCAGGACATTCCACAGGTTGATTTAAGGGTGAACGACAATTTTCCAGCTCATGTGGGCTTTACCGTGGGTTATAAAATAAATGCTATAAACACTTCCATTTTTGCCAGTTACAATAGTACAGGTGGCAAAATCTCGTACTCCGATTTTTCGGGAGTGATTCGTCTAACCCAGCCATTAAACGGCTATACCCTCGGCGGTATATACCATTTAAGCCTGTTACGAAACGATAGGAATAACGCGTTGTCTTTAAGTTTGAAAGGATTTGGCACCTATTCAACCTTGGATATTAAAAGCTATAACGAAACTTTGGGTGTGGTCACGGAGGAAGAAATAGGTGTACATTCCATTGATTATGGGGTTGGAGTTGGTCTAATCTATGAATATCCCATCTCCGTAGTCCGTTTGAGAGCTTCAATAGGTTTTGATGCCGTCCTTGGAAACAAACTAACCTTGAATGACAACAAGGACTTTTTTATTGAAGATAATGGTGGAAGTGCAGTTAAAACAGGTTGGTCAGGCTTAAGAACAGGTATCGGGATTGCCATCCCCATTTAACTTTGAACAGCATTAAGGTATACATAAAAAAGCCTAGCCCTCTTTTCCATACAGTCTGTGATAGACAATAGCCGCTGCACCGCCCATTAGGGAAAATCCAGTAAGCATCCAGAATACATTTTGATGCCCAAGTTCTTCTCCTTTATGCGCATCAAGTAAGATTCCATAAGCTGGTCCAGCAAAGATATCGGGGGTATACCCTATCAAGGAAATGAGTCCTACTGCGGTCCCTGTCAACATCAATGGTATTTTGCCTTTCTGCATAACACCAAAATAGAGCGCCCTTGCCGCGTAGATTCCTGCAGCCACAATCACTACGGACATAAAAAATAAGGCTGTGGCTGAAGGTCCAATAATTCCTGAACCAAACAGGATTCCCCCCACAATACAGGCTCCAAAACTATACACCAACCACAATGTAATTCGAAAACGGTCTACCAAGAGTCCCACCAAAATTCCGGTTGCGGGTCTTAAAAACTGGAAAAACGTCCCCGTTTGTGCTGCTTTCACCTCGTTATACAACATAACCTCATTGGCATATTGCGATATAATATCCGTAATCTTGTACCCCACATAGGCACAAAGAATAATAATCATCAGCAGCCAAACCGAAGGAATTCGCAGTACCTCTCCAATTTCTTTTTTGGAGATACGGTCAACCAATATTTCCCGCTCGTCCATTCCAGATTTCATAAAAACCCAAACCAAGACTCCTATAATAGCGATAATTACACAGGAGGTATACACAACGTATTGAAAAGCCATTCTCCGCTCCCCAAGTGAACTGGTATCCACTTCTTCCCCTAGAAAAAAAGAGAAGATAAGTACACCCAACAAACCAAAAAGAGCTCCCGTAAGTCCACGGCCCCCGTCCAGGAGTCCAAAAGCCTTGCCTTGTGAAGTATCACCACCCCACACCCGGGTTGCCTTGATCATGGGTGCCCAAAACAAAAAAATGGTGGTAAAACCCCAATAACCATACAAGACTTGCAGTTGCTTAAAACTGGGATAAGTCACAAAAAAAAGACCTCCCAAGGCGGTCATCCATAAAGCAATGGCAATTAATTTTCGAGGTGGGTATTTATCGGCCAAGGGACCACCAAACAGGTAAGAAATCAAGGCTACAATCCCATAAACTGAAAAGCATAGACCTAATTGGGTGTTGTCCAATTGAAAAACATCTAAAACGGTACTTCTAAAAATTCGAGGGAGCACAAAGGGAAGGATAAAAACCGCTTCTCCAGCCAGAATCAGTAAAATAAGATAATACCAAGGGGCTTTTTTATCCATGCTCGCTAAAAATAAACAAAATAAAATCGCCAGAATCCCTTAACACCTTTTTAAGAAATGCCCTATCCCTTTTTGGTATCTTTAGCTGACTAATTGAACCTATAATGAAATACTTCTACCTCGCCCTGATGTTTCTTGCATCGGTGACGCTTGCTGCCCAAGAAAAAGATAAAAAAGAAGACTCCAAATGGGATGTCTCAACTCCAAAAGGGGATTTTAATTTCCAAGATCACCAATTTACTACGGACCAAGGTACCTGGATGAATTTGGATGTAAGCCCGGATGGTTCCCAGATTGTCTTTGATTTATTGGGTGATATCTATTCTATGCCAATTTCTGGAGGGAAGGCTAAACTTTTACGAGGTGGTATCCCTTTTGAAGTGCAGCCGAGATTCAGTCCTGATGGTTCCAGAATTTCCTTTACGAGTGATGCCGGTGGCGGAGACAATATTTGGGTAATGAATGCCGATGGCTCAGATGCCAAGCAGGTCACCAAGGAGAAGTTTAGGCTGCTGAATAATTCCTGTTGGATGCCCAATGGTCATTATCTGGTGGCACGTAAGCACTTTACTTCACAACGTTCCCTCGGTGCGGGTGAAATTTGGCAATATCACATCACGGGAGGAACCGGGCTACAACTTACTAAACGTAAAAACGATCAGCAAGATGTCAATGAACCTTGTGTTTCTGCGGATGGTAAATACCTATACTACAGCGAAGATGTTTATCCCGGAGGATTCTTTCAATACAACAAAGATCCCAACAAACAGATCTATGTGATAAAGCGATATGATTTTGAAACTGGAAAAACCGTTATGGTGACCGGAGGCCCTGGAGGGGCAGCCAGACCACAAGTGTCACCAGACGGAAAATTGCTGGCTTTTGTAAAAAGAGTTAGAACAAAAACGGTACTATATCTGCATGATCTTCAAACTGGTGAAGAATGGCCTATTTTGGATTCCCTGAACAAGGACCAGCAGGAAGCTTGGGCGATATTTGGGGTATACCCCAACTTTAGCTGGATGCCCAATAACCAAGAGCTGGTTTTTTGGAACAAGGGAAAAATCCATAAAATCAATATTCAGACCCAAGAAGTAGTCAACATCCCGTTTAGTGTGGATGCCAACATAAAGATTGCCGAAACCCTTAGGGTGGATTCACCGGTTGCTCCTGATCAGTTCACAGCCAAGGTGATTCGTCATGCGGTAACCTCCCCCGACCAAAAAACATTGGTTTTTAACGCCCTTGGGCACCTATGGGCCAAGAAACTGCCCAATGGAAAGCCGAGACGCTTAACCAAAGGAACCGATTTTGAGTTTGAACCCACCTTTTCACCCGATGGGAAGACCGTGGCCTATGTCACTTGGAATGATGAAAATCTAGGGGCGATATATAAGATATCCACCTCCGGAGGAACGCCCATAAAGCTCAGCTCGGAAAAAGGCATTTACCGTACCCCTTCGTTTAGCTTGGATGGAAGCAAAGTCACATACCGAAAAGAGCCTGGCAACAACGATCAAGGACGAAGTTTTGCCAAGAAAACAGGAATTTATACTATCAAGGCAGATGGTTCCAACCCAAATTGGGTGATCAATGAGGGCGAATATCCAACTTTCAGCAAAGATGGAAAACGTATTTTCTACCAAACTGGAGGAATGTTTTTTGGAAGCCTGACCAAGGAACTTAAATCGGTTAATCTTAATGGTAAGGATAAGAAAACACATGTCAAATCCAAATACGCAAACCGTCTGGTACCCAGTCCGGACAACAAATGGATTGCCTTCACCAACCTACATAAAGCCTATATAGCTCCTTTGGTGCTCAATGGAAAGGAAATTGATTTGGACAACAATTCCAAGTCTGTACCTGTTTCTCAAATATCTAAGGATGCAGGAATCAATCTGCATTGGTCAAGTGATAGTAAGAAGATTTTTTGGACTTTGGGTGATGAGTATTTCGCAAACGATGTTAAAGACCGTTATACTTTCTTACCCGGATCTCCTGAAAAGGCCGCTAAAATGGATAGCATCGGAATCAAAATTGGCTTGGTATCCAAAACCCATAAACCTTCGGGTAGAATCGCATTCACCAATGCTCGAATCTTGACCATGGAAGGGGACGAAATCATTGAAAATGGCACCATCGTTGTCAACCAAAATAAAATTGAATATTTGGGTAAGTCAGACGAAATTAATGTGCCTGCAAATGCCAAGGTATTTGATGCTACTGGAAAGACGATCATGCCTGGAATTGTGGATGCCCATGCCCATATTGGGGGTTTCCGATATGGATTAACCACACAAAAGCATTGGCAATTGTATGCTAATTTGGCCTTTGGAGTAACCACTTCGCATGACCCTTCAGCAAACACCGAATCTATTTTTGCTATGTCTGAATTGATAAAAAATGGAGATATGGTGGGGCCACGTCTCTATTCTACGGGTATCATCCTATATGGTGCAGATGGCGATTTCAAGGCCGTCATCAACAATCTGGACGATGCCCGTTCGTCAATCCGAAGAACCAAGGCCTTTGGTGCTAAATCTGTGAAGAGTTACAACCAACCACGAAGAGACCAGCGCCAACAAGTGATGCAAGCTGCCCGAGAGTTGGGCATCAATGTGGTCCCTGAAGGTGGTTCTACTTTCTACCACAACATGACCATGATCATGGATGGCCATACGGGAATAGAACACAATATTCCGGTTGCCCCGGTTTATAAAGACGTGGTTGAACTCTGGAAAACAAGCGGTTCAGGGTATACCCCGACTCTTGTGGTCAACTACGGAGGGATGAACGGAGAGTACTATTTCTATCAGAAAGACAAGATATGGGAGAATGAAAAGCTCTTGAAATACACCCCAAGGGGTTTGGTGGATTCCCGATCCAGGTACCGAACCATGATTCCGGATGAGGAATATGAAAATGGGCACATACTGGTTTCCAAAACGGCAACGGCCCTAACCAATGAAGGTGTTAAGGTAAACTTGGGAGCCCATGGTCAATTGCAGGGTCTTGGTGCGCATTGGGAACTTTGGTTGTTGCACCAAGGTGGAATGACCCATATGCAAGCGCTACAGGCAGCTACCATCAATGGGGCCAAATACATTGGCGCTGGTAACGACATAGGTTCCTTAAAAGTGGGGAAACTTGCGGATTTGATTGTCTTGGACAAAAATCCTTTAGAGGACATCCGAAATACGGAATCAGTGAAATACACCATGGTCAATGGTCGTCTCTTTGATACCGAAACCATGGATGAAATTGGAAATACGGAGCAAAACCGAAGCCAGTTTTGGTGGGAAAACAACAAATACAATGCAGCTTTCCCTTGGCATGAAGAAGCCCAAAGCTTCACACGCCCTGGCTGTGGCTGCCATATTGGACACAACTAACCGCCTCGTTCTAGGGGCCTAAACAACACTGCGATGAAGAAAACAGCACTACTCTTGGTCATGATTGCCCTAACGGCATGCAATCAAGCCCAGGAAAAAGCAATTACCGGCGAGCTTTTACTTAGCGATGTCAA
Organism: Flagellimonas algicola; assembly: GCF_005937185.1. Taxonomy (GTDB): domain Bacteria; phylum Bacteroidota; class Bacteroidia; order Flavobacteriales; family Flavobacteriaceae; genus Flagellimonas; species Flagellimonas algicola. Next base: position 1,196,767 of record NZ_VCNI01000001.1, read on the forward strand.
TGTAATTGATGTCCGCGAAGGAACCCTATTGGCCCATCAACACATTGTGATAGATTCTGGGATAATTAAACACATTCTATCAGAAGAACAGCAACCAGAAAATTTTAATAAGCACATTGATGGAACAGGAAAGTTCGTGCTTCCTGGTCTTGCTGAAATGCACGCGCACATTCCCCCTCCTTCAACTTCACAAGAACGATTGGAAGAAACGCTGTTCCTATACTTATCCAATGGTATCACCACGATACGTGGCATGCTGGGAGCATCAAGTCATCTGGAATTGCGGGAACAAGTTAAAAAAGGAGAGATTCTGGGGCCTCGGATTTTTACATCCAGCCCTTCCTTTAATGGTAATTCGGTTACTTCGGAAGAAGAGGCTATTACCAAAGTAACGGCCTATCAAAAAGATGGGTACGATTTTTTAAAAATCCATCCCGGTATTCAACGCAACGTTTTTGATGCGCTGGTCAAAACCGCCAATGATGTGGGTATTCCCTTTGCGGGCCATGTTCCTGTGGATGTGGGCATCAGACATGCCCTGGAAAGCAATTTTGCCTCCATCGACCATATTGATGGTTATTTGGAGGGACTGGTTCCCGCTTCGGAAGCTATTGACCCATCAGCTAATGGATTCTTCGGATATAATTTTACACCGCTGGCAGATGTTTCATTAATTGATGAACTGGTCACACTTTCCAAAGAACATAAGGTCTGGATTGTGCCTACCCAAAGTCTGTTTGAACGCTGGTTTGCCCCTATTTCTGCGGAAACACTTCTGGCACAACCGGAAATGAAATATATGCCTGCCTCCACTTTGGAGAACTGGAAAAGAATCAAATTGAACTCGACAGGGCCAGATTCCGGGTTTGATGAGGAGCAATGGGAAGATTTTATTGCTATCCGAAGACAGCTACTAAAGGCGTTACAAGATAACGGTCAAGGTATTTTATTGGGTTCAGATGCCCCGCAATTGTTCAACGTTCCAGGATTTTCCATCCACCACGAAATTGAGGGCATGGTAAAAGCAGGGATGACTCCTTTGGAAATCATTCAATCCGGAACCATTAACCCAGCTCAGTTTTTTGGGCTGGAACATGAATTTGGGGAAGTTAAGGAAGGATTGGCCGCGGATCTCGTTGTTCTGGAATCCAATCCGATGGATAACTTGTCAGCCCTGAAAGATATCTCAGGAGTTATTCGTCAAGGCAATTGGCTATCCCAAGAAATGATTGCACTTAAACTTGAGAAAATTGCCGAGAACGCCTCTAAAAACTAAAAGTTCTCCTTAATCATTAATCTAAAAACGACAAATTACCTAAAATGATAAAAAAGTTACTTTTTCTGATGACGCTTTTCGCGTCCACCTTGATTTTTGGTCAAGAATTCGATATGGATTTGGTACAGGACATGAAACCCAGAAACATTGGCCCAGCTGGGATGAGTGGTCGGGTTACCGCCATTGATGTGGTACACTCCAATCCTGATATCATGTATGTAGGTACCGCTTCTGGCGGACTTTGGAAATCTACTTCAGGAGGAATTAGGTGGAAGCCCATTTTTGAAAAAGAGGTTACAGGTTCTATTGGAGCTGTGGCCATACAACAGTCCAATCCTTCGGTAATTTGGACAGGAACCGGGGAAGGAAATCCACGTAATAGTCTTAACGGAGGCTACGGCATCTTCAAATCATTGGATGGCGGTAAAACCTGGACTTCCATGGGATTGGAAAAAACAAGACACATTCATAGAATCATTATAGACCCTACCAATCCAGATGTAGTTTACGTAGGCGCAATTGGATCTCCATGGGGCGAGCATCCGGAACGAGGCGTCTTTAAAACCACGGATGGGGGGGAAACTTGGAGTAAAATCCTATTTGCAAACAACAAAACAGGGATAGCGGATATGGTCATGGACCCTTCCAATCCCAACAAGCTAATTGTTGCCCTATGGGAACACAAGCGCGATCCATGGTTCTTCAAATCCGGTGGAGAAGGAAGTGGTCTATATATAACCCACGATGGTGGTGTGAATTGGACAAAGGTGACGGAAGAAGATGGGCTGCCCAAAGGGGAATTGGGAAGAATTGGAATTGCCATTGCGCAAAATAAACCCAATGTGGTATATGCCTTGGTGGAAGCCAAGAAAAATGCACTCTATAAGTCCGAAGACGGGGGTGCCAAATGGAAGAAAGTCAATGACAAGAATGATATTGGCAATCGTCCGTTCTACTATTCTGAAATCTATGTAGACCCAGAAAATGAAAATCGAGTGTATTCCATATTTACCTACGTGAACGTTTCGGAAGATGGTGGAAAAAATTTCAAGCAGCTGATGCCCGCCTATCAGGTGGATAATGGGGTGCATCCCGATCACCATGCATGGTGGATTCATCCCCAAAATGGTCAATTCATGATTGATGGGAATGATGGGGGTATGAACATCACCAAGGATGGTGGCAAAACTTGGCGCTTTGTGGGAAATCTGCCCCTGGCCCAATTCTATCACATCAGTGTGGACAATGAGTATCCCTACAATGTATATGGGGGCATGCAGGACAATGGTTCGTGGAGAGGACCTGCCTATGCTTGGCGTCATCAAGGAATACGAAACGACTATTGGCAAGAAATTGCTTTCGGGGATGGTTTTGATGTGGTTCCCGATTTGGATGACAACCAATTTGGTTATGCCATGAGTCAGCAAGGGTTTGTTTCCCGATACGATTGGAAAACAGGAAACAATTATATTGTTCGCCCCACCCCACCTGATGCCACCACAAAACTTCGGTTCAACTGGAACGCAGGCATTGGGCAGGACCCATTTGACAACAGCACCGTTTATTTTGGAAGTCAGTTTGTCCATAAATCCATAAACAAAGGACTAACCTGGGAAGTCATATCGCCCGACTTGACCACGAATGACAAGGAAAAGCAAAAGCAAAGTGAAAGTGGTGGTTTGACTATGGATGCTACAGGGGCGGAAAATTATTGTACCATTCTCGTTATAGAACCTTCATCAGTGGAGCAAAACATGCTTTGGGTGGGTACCGATGACGGACGCGTGCACATCACCCAAAATGGAGGGGAAAGCTGGACAGAGGTAACCCAAAACATCAAAGGATTGCCCACGGGCAGCTGGATTCCACAGATTAAGGCGTCGAAAACCCATAGAGGCGAAGCTTTGTTGGTGGCCAATGACTACAGAAGGTTCAATTATACGCCTTATGCGTATCGTACCAAAGATTATGGAAAAACCTGGACTCGAATCGCGGACGGCAATGATGTAGAGAGTTATGTGCTATCTATTGTGGAGGACAAGGAAAATCCCAACCTACTCTTTTTAGGCACTGATGACGGACTTTACATATCCTTTAATGCTGGTAGGAAATGGCAAAAATGGACAGCAGGATTCCCAACGGTATCTACCAAAGATTTGGTTATTCATCCCAGGGAGCAGGATTTGGTCATTGGGACTTTTGGACGGGCAGCTTGGGTCTTGGATGATATTCGTCCATTAAGGGCCTTGGCCCAAAATCCTTCCATTCTTCAAAAGGAAGTGAGTCTATTTGAATCTCCTGACGCTTATTTGGCGGCCTATCAACAAGCGACAGGTAGCAGATTTGGCGGGGATGCCATCTATAATGGCGAAAACAGAAAACAAGGAGCCATGTTGACCTACTATCTAAAAGAAGGAAAGAAACAGGAGTCCAAATCAGATAAAAAAGAGGATAAAGAGGCGAAGGTAGGTGAAACCAAAAAAGAAGAAAAACCAAAAAAGGATTCCATTTTTATCAAAATTTATGATGGTGACCGATTGATTCGGACCCTCTCCCACAAAACACCCAAAAAAGCCGGATTCCACAGGGTATATTGGGGATTGGATGAAAAAGGACCAGATACCCCTGCAAGGAAAATCAGCAAAAGCAAGAAGGAAAACGGAGGTATCTCTGTTAAACCCGGTACCTACAAGGTGAAAATCCAGTATGGAGGTCATGCGGATTCCACTAGTGTTATCGTCAAAACAGATCCTCGAATCAAAACTTCCCTAGCAGGAATCCAGGAAGTTTATGACATGGGCAAAAAATTGGAAGGCTACACCCAAACGGCGGCCGATGCAGTAAAGCAGTTGGTGCAGAACAAAAATCTGGCCCAAAAGTTCGAAAAAGAAATGAAGGACCTGGATAAGGAAAAATACAAGGACCAGATCAAAGCTTCTGGGGACATGGTCAAAAAAATAGATTCCGTGATGGCCATTTATTTAGGTAAAGAGGACAAAAGGCAAGGGATTACCAGAAATCCAGAAATTACTGTTATGCAACGCTTAAATACAGCCAGTTTTTATGTGGATACAAGAAAATCTGGTATCACCGAAACCGAAAAGAAATTGGTGCAGTTTGCCCAGGAGGAACTTAAGAATGCTTTGGATGAGACCAATTCATTTTTCACAAATGATTGGAAGCCCTACCAAGAATCAATAGAAGCCTTAAATTTGTCCCCTTTTAAGGAGACTCAAATTTTTGAACTAGATTAATGTAATATGGTCAAGAAAATAGTATTTAGCTTATTGGCAATCGGGTATACAGCCCAACTGAGTGCCCAACAAACTGGCGAGGATGAATGGGGTGCTTGGTATATGTATTTCGGAACCAACAAAATAGCGGAACGGTTCAGCATTCATACGGAGGCTCAGTTCAGGTTCTACGAAACGGCCTCCAACTTTAACCAAATGCTACTGAGAACCGGACTCAATTATCACATAGATAAGAACGCCATTGCCACAATGGGTTATGGTTATATTACCACCGATGGCACTTTTGAGGAGTTTCCCAACGAAACCAACAGCAAGGAACATCGTATTTTCCAACAATTCATTTTGAAAAACAAGGTTTGGGAGTTTCTATTTGAGCACCGATATCGTCTGGAGCAGCGATTCCTGGATTTTGGGAATAGGACAGATACCCAGCATCGGGGACGGTACAGGATTCAAATGACCTTGCCCCTGACGGATACCTTCTTCCTGAATTTCTATGATGAACTGTTCATCAATTTACAGGATGACCTTTTTGGACAGAACCGTTTGTATGGAGCTCTGGGAATTCATGTGACCAGTAATAGCAGTGTTCAAGTGGGTTACCTACGAAATCAGTTTGCCAATGCGGTCTTTGATCGCGTGCAGATAGGAATCTTTTATAATCCCGACTTAAGGGGAGTGTTCAAGAAGAAAGGGGCCACCAATTAATCCCTATTGATTGCCCATTTGTTCTGAACCAGAAGTTTAACTTTTATTAGGAACAAATGGGTCTTCAAAAAATCACCTTTAAAAATTCAGATGGTCAAACTTTGGTAGGTCGACTAGAGCTACCCGCTGACCAACATCCCCATAGTTACGCCATTTTTGCGCATTGCTTTACGTGTAACAAAAACTTGTTGGCGGTAAAAAACATCGGAAAAGCACTCACCTCCCACGGATTTGGTGTCTTGCGTTTTGATTTCACAGGACTTGGGGAAAGTGATGGGGATTTTGCCGATACCAACTTCTCAGGTAATGTAGGTGATCTTGTAGCTGCTGCTGAATTTTTGCGGGATAATTATGAAGCCCCTACCCTTATCATTGGGCATTCTCTGGGTGGTGCTGCATCTATTTTTGCCGCATCGGAAATTCCATCCATCAAAGCGGTTGCCACTATTGGTGCCCCATCCAATCCAGTTCACGTAAAACACCTACTGAGGAGTGGGGTGGATGAAATCCTGGTTACTGGAAAAGCGGTAATCAATTTAAGTGGAAGGGATTTTACCATTAAAAAGCAATTTTTGGACGATTTGGAAACCAAATCCCTACCTGAAACCGCCAAAGCCCTTCGTAAACCACTTTTAATCATGCATTCCCCGCAGGACAATACCGTGGGAATCAAAAACGCGGAAGAAATCTATATTGCTGCCCATCATCCAAAGAGTTTTGTTTCCTTGGACGGGGCGGATCACTTACTCTCCAAAAAAGAGGATTCCATTTATGCCGGAAATGTAATTGCTGGTTGGGCGATGCGATATGTGGGTCCAACGGAAAACCAAGAACCAAAATTGAAAACCAAGCATCAAGTGGTGGCTAGTTTGGATGCGGAAGATGGATTTACCACTCAAATGAAATTGGGCAACCATTATATGGTTGCAGACGAACCGGAAAGTTTTGGGGGCAACGATTTTGGACCTTCGCCCTATGAATTGGTTTCGGCTGGTTTATCTGCCTGTACGGTCATGACCATTCAGATGTACTCCAAAAGAAAAGGCTGGCCCGTTGATAATGTGGAAGTCCACACTTCTTATAGCAAAACCCATGCACAGGACTGTGAGAATTGCGAACAGGATAGTGCCAAAATAGATACTTTTCATAGGGAAATCAGGCTCACGGGAGATTTGGATGAGAAACAAAAAGCGCGAATCATGCAAATTGCGGACAAGTGTCCCGTGCACAAAACCTTACATAGTGAAACGCAGGTCATCAGTACATTGGTGGGGTAAATGCGGTTTAGCCGCGCATGTACAGGATGTCAAAATAATCCAGCTCAAGTTCTATGGCCGACCTTCGGATTTTACCCAAAGAGCGCACATATTCGTTATAACCAATTTTCCCATCGTACCACAGTTTTTTTAAACGGTGGTATCCCTTGCAGAAAGATTTTCTCTTTTTGCAATACATTAGAAAATCAATATAATGTGACGGCTGTTGAACCAGCATAAATTAATTTTTTTAGCTCCTTAGGGAACAATCAGGCTTTATCAAAATAACGCTGTAATTAAAAGATCAGTATTTTTACTTCCATTAAAGGTTCATATTAGGAATAATTATAGCTAGGACATCTCCTATGTTTAACTGTCTATTTATCCCTTAAACCCAGGAATTTATGGAAAGTCCCGTATTTGAGGTAAGCCTGGAAGGCACCCATAGTGTAAGGGTTCCGAAGGAAATTGTCACTCCTTTTTTGGAGGCCGGCCACAAAAGAGTCAAGGTAAAGGCTTTTTTTGAAAATAAGGAAGTAACCTACTACGCCGCCCTCTAGAAACGTCAAGCTGCTTGTTTTGTGATGTTCAACAGGGGCAATCAAAAAAACTTGGGGGTTTATCCAACTGATTTTTTCCAAATGCAGTTTTTTGAAGACACTTCCAAATATGGCGTGGAGATGCCCGAAGAACTGGAAGCGGTACTTTCTACGGACATGGATGCAGAAACCATTTTTGAAAGCTTCACCGATGGCAAAAAAAGAAGTATCATTTATATGATATCTGGCTATAAGAATTCCCAAACTCGAATTGACAAATCTCTCCTACTTTGTGAAAACCTAAAAAGAGGCGTTAAAGATAACAAAGCGCTTTTGGAAGTTTTTTAGGTTGAATTCACATTAAATTATTGGTACCTTAGACCAAACCTAAAAATCCTTACGATGAAAAAAATACAAATCACAGCCATGAGCCTACTGGTTTTATTGGCATTCAGTTGTAAACAAGCTAAAAAAGAGGCGGAAACAACCACGGATGAAGTTGTGGAGGAGGTGAAAGAAGAAATTGTAGAGGTTAAGACCATCTCTTTTTCCATGGAAGCCAAAAGCGACAGCAATGTGGGCGGTGAGGTCACTTTTACCGAGGAAAACGGGACTGTGATTATGAAAGCTAAACTTTCAGGGCTTACCGAAGGCGAGCATGCCATCCATATTCATGAAAAGGCAGATTGCTCGTCGGCCGATGGAAAATCGACGGGAGGGCACTGGAACCCTACCTTTCAGCCACATGCTAAATGGGGTGCTGATGGAGGTTACCATAAAGGCGATATTGGAAACTTTGTAGCTGACGCTGAAGGCAATGCTTCTGTGGATTTTGGAACTTCCGAATGGTGTATAGGGTGCGATGACGAGACCAAGAACATTGTGGGGAAGGCGGTTATCGTGCATCAAGGAATAGATGATTATACATCACAACCCAGCGGTGCTGCCGGAGCTCGAGTGGCCTGTACGGGAATCATTCAATAGAAAATTCAAGAGCCACTTTCCAGTGGCTCTTTTCATTTAAAATCATTCAGTATGAAATTAGGGGCCTTCTCCGTAAGTCTAGCTGTTAAAGATCTTGGTGCGTCCAAGGACTTTTATGAAAAGTTGGGATTTAAAGTTTTTGCTGGAAGTGCGGAACAAAACTATCTCATACTTAAAAATGAAAATGCCCTGATTGGGCTTTTCCAAGGAATGTTCGAAAACAATATTCTTACCTTCAATCCTGGATGGGATGAAAATGCCCAAACGATGGAGGCTTACGATGATATTCGGGATATTCAAAAAAGTTTGAAAGCCAATGGCATTTCATTACTCTCCGAAACTGATGAGAATGGCACAGGACCGGGAAGTGCCATGATATCTGACCCAGACGGGAATGTTATCTTGCTAGACCAGCATATCTGAACAATTTCTTTGACAAATTACATAATTCAATATATTTGTGTAACCAGTTACATAATTTCTATGGAACGTGATTTTTTACAAGAACTCAAACATTTGGGCTTCACTGCCCGTATAAAGAGACTGAATGAAAGTATAGTGGCCAGTACAGTGAACCACTATTCCAACATGAATCTGGCATTGGAACCCAACTGGCATGTTATTTTTTTATTGCTGAAACAGCGGAACACCCTTACGGTAACGGAAATGGCCCAAACTTTAGGATTCTCCCACCCTGCCATGATCAAAACCACCCGAAAAATGAAAGAGCAGGGTTATTTGGAGCATCAAAAAGATGCATTGGACCAACGAAAGACTTTGATACGACTTTCAAAAAAAGGAAAAAGACTGCTCCCTAAGTTTGAAAAGGAATGGAATAGAATTCAAGAAGTGCTTCAGGAAGTTGTGGACGATGCCCTTTTAAAAAAACTGGATACTTTGGAACAAAATCTTAAGGAAAGTAGTTTTTCGGAACGCTATGCAATCCACTTTGAAAGCCTCAAAAAAGACGACTCCTTTACCATACGCAATGCCCTTCCTTCCGAATTTCAACAAATTGGGCAACTTATGGTGGAGGTCTATTCGGGTCTAGATGGATTTCCCAAGCAAGAAGACCAGCCTGGATATTACCATACCCTTGCCAACATAGGTGACTTTACCAAAAAACCGAATACAGAACTGCTGGTGGCCGTATCCCCTTCCCAGAAAATTCTAGGCGGTGTCCTTTATTTTGGGGATATGAAGTACTACGGTTCCGGAGGAATGGCCCCACAGATGAAAAATGCCTCAGGTTTTCGATTGTTGGCAGTTAGTTCCTCTGCCAGGGGTCTGGGTGTGGGTAAAGCCCTAAGTATGGTTTGTATTGACAAGGCCAAAGAACATGGAAATATGCAAGTATTGATTCATTCCACCGCCTACATGAAACCTGCTCGAAAGATGTATCGAAAATTGGGTTTTCTTCGCTATCCCAAATTGGATTTTGAGCAAGAAGGATTAGAGGTTCATGGATTTCGGCTTATTCTGAAGTAACTTAGGTTAAAAATTATTCGAGCCATGGATGAGTCTTTGGAAAATTCCGGTAACACTCTCACCTCCCATTTTTTTAGAACCGAATATGGGAAGCTTGTTGCCGTAATTTCCAGATATTTAGGAAACCATCATGTAGAAACGGCAGAAGATATTGTACAGGAAACCATGTTAAGGGCCACATCTCACTGGGAAATGAACGGCGTTCCCGACAACCCCAAAGCCTGGCTATATACTACCGCAAAAAACCTATCACTCAATACCATCAAACGCGGCAAGTACCAAAGGGATTATGCAGCAAAGAACAGTTTAAAACCGAATTTGGAGAGTGCGGTTCCCTTTTCGGAAGAACTTATTGCGGACAGCCAACTACGGATGATGTTCTGCTGTTGCCACCCTTCCGTTTCCGAAAATTCCCAAATAGCCCTTGTTTTAAAGATTCTCTCTGGTTTTAGTATTCAAGAAATTGCCCATGCTTTCTTCTCCAACACCGAAACCATCAACAAGCGTTTGGTAAGGGGTAGAAAACAATTGCGCCAGGTAAGTTTGGAGCTTGTTAATGAGAAAGTAATCAACCAACGACTGGATGCAGTTTTAAAAACCATTTATCTGTTGTTCAATGAAGGGTATTTTCCTTCCAGTAAAAATGAAATTATCCGATTTGACCTTTGTCTTGAGGCAATTCGCTTGGCCCAATTGCTTCAGGAAAGTAAAAGCGTCCAGCTAAAAACAGACCTCCATTCGCTATTGGCGCTTATGTATTTCAATGTTTCGAGGTTTAACTCCAGGGTCTCCAAAGACGGCAAAGTATTAGACCTTAAGGAACAGGACAGGAGCTTGTGGGATGAGAACTCCATTCAAACTGGTATGCAATATTTGGAAGAGGTGACCCAAAGCCACAAGATTTCAAAATATGCTCTTTTGGCTACCATTTCTGCCCATCATTGTGCAGCTCCTACCTATGAGCAAACCAAATGGAATGACATTTTGGGTTTATATGACCAACTGCTCTCCTTGGAACAATCTCCTATTGTAGCACTAAACCGGGCTGTTGTTCTTTCCGAAGTTGAGGGAGCTACCAAAGCCATTGAAGCATTAGAAGTGCTAGCCTCCCAATCTGATATAGGGCAGTACTATATGTACCCCTTTACGTTGGGTGAACTTTATAAGCGAAATCAGGAATGGGACAAAGCGCTGGAGGCCTATCAAAATGCCCAGCGTCTGACGGCAAACCCAAGAGATAAGGAACTTTTGTCAAAAAAAATTCAGGACCTTGTCCCTAACTTACCTTCCCAATTGTCCTAGGGTTGAATTTTAATCCAAAAACAAGAAAATCATGAGAGAATTTTTATTGCTTATCCGAAGTGAAGAATCGCCCAAGGCCAATTTATCCCCTGAACAAATGCAACAGCACATTGAAAAAGTTGGAGGATATCTCCAACGGCTCACGGAGGAAGGTAAAATGAAATCGGCTCAACCTTTGGAAATGGAAGGTACCATGCTATCCTACCAAAATGGGAAGATTATAGATGGCCCTTATAACGAAACCAAAGAAATTATTTCCGGGTATTATCACCTATTGGCCAACGATATGGAAGAAGCTGTAGCCATTGCCAAACAAGACCCCAGGTTTGAAGAGGGGATTTGGCGGGTGGAAGTCAGACCCATAAAACGTGTGGAAGGTATTAATTAAACAAAAAAAGGAACGGCTTGCCAAACAAGCCGTTCCCACCATCAAAATAAACCTAAAAACCAATACTGGTTCTTATAATTTTACCCCTACTCCAAATCCAATAATCCAAGGGTTGATATCCACATCGGCACCTACAGTGGCACCCAGAGCGGTGGTAGCATTCACGGTTGCATCGGTATTTAGGAAGAGCTTCTTCACATCAAGGTTCAAAAACCATTTATCGTTGAGCATATAGTCAAATCCGCCTTGCAAAGCATATCCAATGCTAGTGTCATAATCCACATCGTCAGCAACAGGGCCTTCATCAACACCATAGAACAAAGTAAGGTTTAATCCTGCTCCGACATAAGGAACAAAATCCCCTCCTGTAAAGTGATATTGACCGGTCAAGGTTGGAGGAAGCAGCCAAACATGCCCCAAATCCAAATCGCCAGCAGCTGTTCCAACAGCTTCCACATCGTGCTTGGTTGTGGCCAAAATTAATTCGAGGGACCAGTTTTCATCAAAAAAATAAGAGATATCAAATTCTGGAACGACGGCCGTGGATATGGATGCATCCCCCCCAATAGTCTCAATATCAGCACTCTCATCCGGAGTCACAACAATTCCCCTTAAGCGAAACTGCCACTTGCTGGTATCGTCATTGCCAGGTACATCTTGTGCCCATACATTCGTTATCATGGCCATAAGTATTGCCAAAACAAAAATTCCTTTTTTTCCCATGTTCTTTGATTTTAATTTTTGTCAAAACTAGGGTTGGAATACTTCAAGGAATATGACCATTATCATTGGACACTGAACCCCCAGTAAAACCAGAGCATGCGCCCCTAAAAGATTTTACCTCACGCATCAAATTTGTTGCAAAACAAAAATTGGTCTATCCTAAGTGCCATAATTTCCTTTATTTTGAATGGTAAATCTTTGCCCAATGAACCCTTCTGCTTCCGGATGGATCAATAAGTTTGGACATCTAGTCCAAAAAGAGCGCCTACACTTCCCCGACTTTGAAAGTCTATACCAGGAACTGAAGAACAACGGGTTTATCTATGGCATCCACCTTGGGATTTCTGATTTTATTCCCGTACAGCACGAGCTCACGGAAGATGAAATAGCCAAAATAAACCTGTTGACCGCGCTTTATTATACGTTCAGGTTTGAAAAAGGAGAGGTGGAGTTTGACCTCTTTGTGAACACAGTTTTTGCTTATTACCAATCACTTGAAGTTGGAAAAATTTCATTTCTAAACAAGATTTTGGCGGGTGGTCACACAGAAAACCAGCTTGAAAAATTACTGGATTCAAGAATCTATTTAGGGGGAAATGCATTTAACAGGGCTCTTGGGAACAGTTTGACCAATTCACTTCTTTATGTCGACATTCTCATTTTCAGGGTTTACCTCAAAGGATATTCCCCCATCATGGAGCATGCCCAAAAGTTGGAATATGTGATCATGAACATTGCGTACCAGACCTTAAATTCGAAAGAAACGGATGAAAAGGATGCCAAACTGATGCAACTTTTGGCCTCTTCACTGACTTATGTGGATCTGAACAATGCAAATTTTGATGGTACCTATCGGGATTTATTGTGCTCCAATTTCACTCCTGAAGAGCGCCAATATTTTTTGGATATGGCCTGCTTGACCATCTGGGAAGACCAGACATTGAACTACACAGAATCGGATTATATTTTTGGTCTCGGAACGGACTTGGAAAAGACCGAAAATGAGGTAAAATTGGCCTTGGAAAACGTGAAGGATTTCTTTGAAAAAAACAGGGATAAAGTATCCTATTTAAATAACAAGAATTTGGCCTCACAATTCTATGATGGAATGTCTAAAAACGTTAGCAAATTAATTCTCCGAAATAGCAAAAGATTAAAAAAAGAACTTGCTGAAAGTAAAGAATTGGTAACCTTATTATCTAAATCTGCGGTTAAGGAATTAAGTTCTGACGAAAAGAAAAAAGTTCAAAATCAGCTGTTGGATGTTTTCAAAAGTGTTCCTTCTTTGGCCATTTTTATGTTACCTGGAGGAGCGGTTCTTTTACCGATTTTTATTAAATTGATACCCAAATTACTCCCCTCTGCCTTTGATGACAACAGAATTGAGGAGAATTAAGCCGTTTGAAGGAAAAAAACACAGTATAAAGAAAATTTATAGTTGTTTTATAATAGCGTTATAATTTTGATAGTCAGGTTTTTATTTACCTTCACTCTAACCATAACTTAAAATCTTTTACGCGCTCCCTACTTACTATAATTTCCTGCTCATTATACCGATTTAGCTTGATTTGGAGCCTGGAATTGGTGTAAGAAATGATGTCTTTGACGTGATTTACGTTCACATAAAACTTTCGGCTTACCCTAAAAAACATTTTGGGCGAAAGCTCTTCTTCCAAATTTTCCAAAGTGGTATCCAATAAATAATTTCTTCCTTCGGAAGTGGCCGCATAGGTTCCTTTGTTTTCACTGTAAAAGCATTCCACCTCGTCTGCATTGATAATCTTCAGATGTTGTCCAACTTTTACCGTGAACCTTTTTTTGTACTCTCTTTCCAAAGGGTTTACCAAGAGCTTTTTTATATCGTTAAAATCGACCGAAATTTTCTGGTTTCCAGGCTTAAAATTTTGATATTTTTTTATGGCACTTTCCAGCTCTTCATCATCTATTGGTTTTAACAAATAATCTATGCTGTTCAACTTGAAAGCTTGGAGTGCATATTCGTCATAGGCAGTAGTGAAAATGATAGCACTTTTTACCTCTACAATTTCAAAAATTTCAAAGGACAAACCATCCGAAAGTTGGATATCCAAAAAAATCAGATCAGGGTGGGGATTGTTTTGAAACCATTCAATGGATTCTTCCACCGAATGGAGCATCATGGAGACATGCACGCCCAAATCAGAAAGTAAACGGCTTAATCTTCTAGCTGCCGGTTTTTCATCCTCAATAATAATTACGTTCATTATAGCCATTGTAAATTAGTGTTCGTGGAAGCCGTTATTTTCTTTGTTCATAAACTCTTGCATTTTCCGGTGCTCCCATTTCGCGATCAACGGTCTACCAAACAAGGTAAGACCTTGAATAAGTATAATTGCGGCCCAACTCAAGGTAATGGTCCAAAATTGCCAGTGCAGATAGTTGGCAAAGCCCACTTCCTGAATACCGGTTGCCTCTATGATCATGCGACTGGTATCCGCCTTTACCAGCCATAATATGGTATTGACCAACAGGAATACAAAGACATGGGTGTAAAAACCCCTGATTTTCCTGGTCTTTTTCTGGGCCTTCTCATATTTTGCAACTTCCGGTTCCATTAGCGGTACTTGTCCATTTCTTTTTCGTCCTCCTCAATATACTTTTGAATCTGTTTTTCCTCCCAATCCTTTCCAAACAAAAGGTTGAAACCAAAAACTTTGGAAGCATGGAACGCCAGACCGATTCCCCAAGCCAATAAAGTTACAAAGTGGGGCCATTGCCAAAAGTCGTCCGTATGCATATAGATATTCACCAAAATAAAGGTGTTGATGATTGTGTAAACGGCCAAATGGATGTAAAATCCTTTGAGTTCCTCAATCTTCTTTTTAGCTCTTTTGTATTTTTCTTGATCAAAATGTTCCATGATTATCTCCATTTATTTTTATCCTCCCCCTCTTCCATCAACTGTTTTATTTTACGTTCTTCCCATTTTCTTCCAAAAAAGGGATTAAGGTCAAAGGTTTTGAGGGCATGAAAGAAAATTCCAATCCCCCATCCGAACGCGGCCCATAAAAACCACATATAACCAAATCCGATGGTCAGGTAATTAATGAGAGCCAGTATTGAGATAACTACAATATAAGACCCCAAGTTGGCGTAGAATTTTTTTAGTTCATCTACGCGTTCCTTTGCCCTGATATACTTGTTCTCTTTATTGAAATTGTCCATGTTGGTTGGTGTTTAGCAAGGTTATTAAAGATAAGGATTCGTTAGAATTCGTTGCTGTTCATGTACTCCTTAATTTTTCGCTCTTCCCAGTTTTTTCCTAAAATGGGATGATGTCCGGTGGCATTCATCCACTGAGCGATTAGGCCTATCCCCCAACCTATGGCCGGAAAAAGTACCCAGGGAAAACTTGTTGTTTGGTAATTGACATACGCCAATATTGGAATAACAATACAATAGCTGATTAAGCTGCTGTAAAAACCTTTAAGTTCTTTGACTCGTTCTTTAGCTCTCTCGTATTTAAAGTCTCTATAATTTTCCATTTGTTTTATATTGATGTTCAACTTTGGTTTGAATTACACTTCAAAATTCGGAACAAACAGTTAGGATAAAAAAAGAGAAGGAGCCAATTGTTATTTTCTTGGGATGAGTTGTTACTGGGATGAGATATGAGATATGAGACGTAAGACCAAAGACTAGAGACTAAAAATCCTCTTTCTCCATAAGCTCTTTAATCTTCCGTTCTTCCCAGCGTTTGCCCCAAAGCGGGTTTGTCCCGAAAGCTTCCATCCCGTGCATTAAGAGTCCAAAACCCCAGCCCAGTGTTGGAAAAAAGGCCCATAAAAAGTCTGTTGTCCTGAAATTGAGCCACCAGAGGAAGGGTATAACAATGCAATAGGCCGTAAGGTTGGAATAGAAGTCCTTTATGGCCTTCACCCGTTCTTTGGCCTTTATATAGCGTTTTTCGGCAATGTAACTCTGCTGGGTCTCCACCACGCTCAAATTTTGGGTAAGCATAGGCAACGCCACACTGAATTTTAATTTGGTTTTACCAATTTCCACTGCTCTATCCGTTAAAATACTATAACGTTGCTTGATATTCTGAAGTCCCACCCCGCTACCTTTTTTGACGACCTGTTTTTCCTGAAGATTATTGCTGACCATTAGGGTTCCTGCTTTTTCTTCTACTTTGATGTGCAAGGGTTTGGCGGCTGTGACCACATTATGCTTCACCGCATTTTCCAATAGTAATTGTAAGGACAAAGGGACAATTTTGGCTTCAGGTATGCTGCTCTTCTCCGGAATATCAAAAACAATACTGTCTTCAAACCGCATCTTAAGCAACCTGACATAGGTACGTGCAAAGTTGAGCTCTTCGTCCACCGTTACCAGGTCCTTGTTTTTTTGCTCCAAAACATATCGATATACTTTGGAAAGCGATGTGGTAAACTTTTGGGCTTGGGAAGGGTCTTCCTCAATCAAGCTGGTCAAGACATTCAAACTATTGAACAGAAAATGGGGATCCAATTGATTCTTTAAGGCATCAAAGCGAGCGGAAGCGGAACCTGCAATGATTTTCTGCTCCTTGACCCTTTTTTCCTGCCAATTCCTGTAGAAATAAAAGGCATGGAAAAAAACCGAAATAACAATGGTAATCAATAGGGCCACCACATAATAAATGGCCCTTTCACCTGCGATGAAATCCTCCCAATTTTCGCCTTCAAAACCAATATTGATCACGATTCTTATCCAGAAAATTCCAAGCATGGTGAGAATCACACTGCCAAGTGCTCCAATGATCAAGCGGTACTTTGCATAGCGTTTCCATACCACTTTGTGATTCAGATAATCGTAATAAATCCCATTGATCATGCTTAACACAATGGAGTAGAATATGTAATACCCTATCTCACGGAAAAGGTCCATATCAAAAGATACCGACCTTCCCGAAAGCGCCCTAAGGCCAATAAATATTCCGGCAATAATTAGCCCTATCAGTATGGCTGTGGCCAATAACTTGCCGATATATTTTAGTGATATTTTCATTCGCCACATTGATTAAGGACAACCTCCGCCCGATCTTTTCCCCAAGAAGGATAGAAGGGTGTATCATTGCTAAAATTAGCAAAAAGTTCCAAGGACCTTTCTACGTCCTTACAATAGGGTGTTATATCCTTACCGAAATATTTGGCGCTGCCCATATCCCATTCCGCTTTGGACAGTATAACACGAGGATTTTGTGGTGCCATGGCCAGGGCCTGCTCGTACAATTGAAAATTCTTACCAGAAAGTGTCATCCCATACGTAGCTCCATCATAGGCAATCCAAGCCGTATTGATCAACGCCTCCAAAACTATCAACTCCGGATTGTCTGGAGAAATGGCCTTTGCCAAATCCAAAAATTCTTTTGCTTTTTCCAATTGATTGGATAGTTTTTCAAAATCTTTCTCACCAAATGAATGAATGGTATTGACGTGAGCCACATAATAATGGGGAATCCAATTATCCTGTTCCGCCATGGCAATCCGTTCAAAAAGGTTGGAAGCCTCCGTGGGCTTTTGTTCGCCCCAAAGTTGAAATGCTTTTTGCATTCCTTTGGCATACTGATCTTGGGCGGTTGCCACACTGGTTACACAAATAACTAGTACTACTAAAATCTTCTTCATGGTTTTAAAGTTTTATAAGTTGCTGATTCGTTTTTTGATTGATGATGAATTTGGCATCTTTCCACTCCGGAGGGCCATATTTAGCCGGAGCCTGATTGCTACAGGCATAATTTTCCTTCGGATAAAAACCAAGGTATTTGTCCATTTTTCCGTTGTTGTTTTCATCATGATACACGGAAATGCCGTAGAATCCATACGGAACATTATCGAAAACAACCTCACATTTACCATCCACAATAGTGCTGCTTTTGCTTTTGAAGGTTTTTTCCAACCAATTTTGGGCCGAGTCGTATAACCCAACCCGAAGCATTCCCTCATCACTTTCAATGTCTTGTATCTGCACTTTTAATGTGGCTGTGGTCTGTGCAGAGGCAATGGAAACCATACAGAGTATCATTCCGAAGCTTAAGATTGCTGATTTCATTACTTTTCGTTTTTATGATTTACACCCCAAAATTGGATCTAAGTCCTTTTGAAGCACAAAAAGAATGACTGAATTGTATGAATCAGTGGATGGATTGTTAGTTGGAATAAAAAAACCCGATAGCTCAGCAAACTATCGGGCATACCAATTGAAAATATGAAAACTAACGTTGGCTATAATCTTTGTGGATGGCTTCGTCAAAAGCAACCCAGTGAGCGTCGGTCATTCTACGTGGGGTAAAAAGGCATATGCCAGCTGCGCCATTTTGCATGGAAGTAGCAATGGCAGTCCCAATTTCTTCGGGAAGCAGTCCATGATTTTCCGGATCTTTTTCACTTCCCTTCTTTTCAGGCTTGGGACAAATAAAGAGACCGCTGTACACCGGAGCTCCATTTTTTGCGGCTGCAACTTCTTCCTTGGTCATTTCTCCGACCCATTCGGGACCTTCCAAATAAAAATCATTGTAATTCATGGGATAAATGGCGTCCAGATTCCAATTGTTCCACTCCTGCCTTACTAGCTTTTTGGAAATGGACGGTCCTGGAAATACCGCAGCATTGATCTTCTTGTTTTTGGAGTGAACTACTTCGGTAAGTCTATTGACCATGCTAGTGATTAAATCGTACCGGTATTGCAGCCATTCGGATACTTGGGATGGATCTTCCACTTCTTTAATGTCAATACCGGTTTTAGAATGGAAATCAGAAGTGCACTGATCACAATAGCAGTAGTCAAATTGCGGGAACTCCCTGTCCATGACCAAGCCATATTTATCCCAAAGGCCGCGGGCCAAAATCACATCGGGAAATCGGATATAATCCAAATGAATTCCATCTACCTCTTCCACCTCGGCCACACTTCCGTATAAATCGGCCAAAAAGTTATAGACCCCTTCTTTGTTGGGACATAAAAAGGTATAATGTGACACATAGGCCGGTTTGTCAAAAGCTGATTCTCCATTTCCGTTTATGGCATACCATTCCTTTTTCAACTTTGGATTTTTACCCTGTACCATGGTAGGAATCCAAGTATGGAATTCCAATCCGGCCTCCTTGGCCAGTTTTCCCACTCTTTTATAGGTGGCCGGATCATGGCCCCCATTGTACATGAGTCCATCAATACCTTTTGCTTTTAGGTCTTTGAATTCGGTGGTAATTTCCGCATCAGTTGCATTTCCAGGTCCCCCCAGCCAAGCATACACGGGAATCTTAGGTTTCTCAGCGCATGATGCAAGCAGAATGGTCATAATCAGTATCGGCAAAAGTCGCTTCATTGTTAAGTATTTGTGTTATTGAGGTTGAATTTAACCAATCTTTTTGGGTATTCATTTGATTCTTAGCTGAACGACATTGTCATCCATATGAACACCTGAAATCCCGCAATAATCCCATTTGGAAATCAAAAAAAATCAAAAAAAAAAGTTACCTCCATGCAACCCTTTCCTATCCACCCCTGTCCTTAAGGCAAACAAATCCTAAAAAGGGATTTACATAATTCATTAAATCAAAAAACATGAAACAAAAAACCGGAAGGCTTAGGCTTCCCTGGTTATGGACCGGACTATGTCTCTTATTGGGCGGTCTCACCATCCAAGCACAGCAAAATTTTACCATTAGCGGGAATGTTACCGACAAAATCAATGGGGAGACCCTTTTTGGAACTTCCATTTTTCTGGAAGGAACCACCATCGGTGCCATTACCAACGAATATGGCTTTTATTCCTTAACCGCACCAAGTGGGGAATACATCTTGGTCTTCTCCCATATGGGATACAAAGAAATTTCAATGCCCATCCAATTGAACCAGAATTTAAAAATGGACATGGAGATTGAGGAATTCTCAACCCAATTGGACGAGGTTGAAGTGACAGCTGAGGAACCGGAACGCGCTATCCTAAGAAAACCGGAAATGAGCGTGTCCAAGCTCAATATTAAAACGGTAAAACAGATGCCCGTGGTTTTGGGCGAGGTGGATATTATCAAATCCTTGCAAATTTTACCTGGAGTCACCAACAACGGAGAAGGTTCCAGTGGGTTTCATGTTAGGGGTGGTGCAGTGGACCAAAATCTAGTATTGTTGGACGAGGCCATTATCTACAATACGTCACACATGCTAGGCTTTTTCTCTGTTTTCAATGCCGATGCTGTGAAAGACCTTAAACTCTACAAAGGAGGGATCCCAGCAAAGTTTGGCGGAAGAGTATCGTCTGTACTTGATGTTCGCCAAAAAGATGGAAATAGTAAGAACTTTGCCCTAACCGGAGGAATTGGAGTCATTTCCAGCAGATTGGCAGCGGAAGGTCCCATTTTTAATGATCGGGGATCTTTTCTGGTAGCCGGTCGTGGTTCTTATGCCCATTTATTCCTCAAAATGGCAGGAGAACAAAACAGCGTCAGTTTTTATGACCTTAACCTAAAGACCAATTACAACCTCAGCGACAATGACAAATTGTTCCTTTCCGGGTATTTCGGTCGGGATGTTTTTGAATTCGGTGGATCATTCAGCAGTAGTTATGGGAATGCTTCAGGAAATTTAAGATGGAACCACATTTTCAATGATCGTTTGTTCTCCAACCTATCCCTTATTTATAGCAAGTACGACTATGAATTGTCCATTGACGATTTTTCCTTTGATTGGATATCCTCCATCAAAAATTACAATGCCAAGTATGATTTCAAGTATTATTTCAGCGATGCCTTTAAATTGGATTTTGGGGTAAGTACCCTTAAATATGAATTTGATCCAGGGCAAATCAAACCTAAAGGACCAGATTCAGCCATTAATGAATTGCAATTGGAGCAAAAAAGTGCATTGGAGAGCGCTGCTTACGTCAATGCCGAACATAAACTTACGGATAGGTTAACCGCTCAATATGGTGTTAGGTTTAGCCATTTCAATAGAATGGGCGGGCAAAAGCTGTCTCTTTATGCCAATGACCAGCCGCTGGTCTATAACAACACTCTACAGTTTTATCAGCGAAACGACCCCATTGATGAGGTTTCCTTTAAAAAAGGGGAAAGCATCAAAACATTTTCCAATTTGGAACCCCGAGCTTCATTGGCGTACCAGTTAAATGATTACTCCTCTGTGAAGTTTGGATATTCCCGAGCAGCGCAGTATATCCACTTGCTGTCCAACACCTCATCGGTAACTCCGTTGGACGTATGGACACCAAGTGGCAAGTACATCAAACCACAATTATCCGACCAGTATGCTTTGGGGTATTTCAGAAACTTTATGGACAAGAAATATTCCTTGGAAGCCGAGGTGTATTACAAAACCGTGGACAACAGAATAGACTACATAGATGGATCCGATTTGATTGGGAACAACACCATCGAAACAGAAATTTTAAACGGAGAATCCCGCGCCTATGGTTTGGAATTGTTAATGCGAAAAAATGAAGGGGATTTAACCGGATGGATTTCCTACACGCTTTCCAAATCGGAACAAAGAACGTTTGGCGGAAATGCAGGTGGGCCTGGTATAAACAATGGAGACTGGTACAATACCCCATTTGACAGAACCCATGACATTTCGGTCACTGGAGCTTATAGATTCAATGATAAATGGAGTTTTGGGGCCAATGCCATTTACCAAACCGGTAGACCCGTGACCTATCCCAATGGACAATACATCTATGAAGGTATTTCCATTGCCAATTATTCACAGCGAAATGCAGACAGGCTTCCGGATTATTACCGACTGGACGTTTCGGCAACTTACAGACCCAATAAGAAGCCCCATAAACGTTGGAAGGGTGAATGGGTCTTTGGCATCTACAATGTTTTTAACCGAAAGAACGCGGCTTCCATTTCCTTTGGTCAAAATGTAGAGACCGGTGCAAACGAAGCAACCCGAACAGCCATCTTTGGCATAGTGCCTTCCGTAACCTATAATTTTAAATTCTAACAAAATGAAATCCTATTATATAATTGTATTGATTGCTTTGGTGTCGTTAATGGCATCATGCACAGATGTCATAGAAGTAGATGTACCGGAAGGCCCCATCCGATTGACAATTGAAGCCTCTCTGGATTGGGAAAAAGGAACTGCCGGTAACGAGCAGACCATTTTGTTGAGTAGTTCAACCACCTTTTATGACAATCAAATGCCATCCCCAGTAACTGGAGCGCTGGTAACCGTTACAAATAATGATACTGGGACAATCTTCAATTTTGAAGACCAAAATGATGGTAGATACACTACTGCCAACTTCATCCCAGTACTTGAAAATTCATATACCTTGAATGTTACCCACAACGGTGAACGCTATACGGGAACGGAAACTTTGTTCCCGGTATCCGATATCTCCGAGGTGTTTCAATCCAAAGAGGATGGTGAGGACGATGAAGCATTGGAGGTCAATGTTTCTTTTCAAGATCCAGAGGGCATAGAGAACTATTATTACCTACGCTTTCAAAGCAGAAATGATATGCTCCCGGAGCTTTTCGATATCAAGGACGAATTTATAGATGGTAATGAAGCCACTTTCTATTACGAAAAGACTGAGGATGAGAGTAACAATATTAGGGAATTTGAACCCGGAGACATTGTGGACATTAAGCTTTTGGGTGTATCCGAGGACTATTACAATTATATGCAATTGCTTATAGAACAATTTGACAGCGCAGGTGATCCATTTAGTGCAACTCCAGTTGCGCTTGTAGGAAACTGCATAAACCTGGATGACTCCAGCAATGCCCCTTATGGGTACTTTAGGGTCACCCAGATGGTGCAAGACACTTTTACGTTTGAGTAGTTTTTTGGTTGGTGCAAATCCCAAGGTTCAAGCATCTTTCTTGACCTTGGGATTTTTTATTTAGAAAAGTGCCAAATGTAACACTTGCCAAAAAGTATTGTCTTTGAAGAACTAACTCAAAGACCCTCTCCTATGAAGCTGTCCAAGTTTTCTGTTATTACGACCTCCTTGTTATTTTTTTTACTTCTTATTGCCTGTCAAAACAAGGCACCACAGAAAGAAAGCAATATCACTGCGGGAAAGGATTTCAAGTTTGAAACCGCTTCACCATCCAAAAATGGTCTTGACTCCATCTTAATAAAGAAAATGGAGGATTCCATCCAATCCGGTAGTTATCCCAACATTCACAGCGTACTGATTTTAAAGAATCAAAAATTGGTCTATGAAGCATATTTCAAAGGACATGACGAACTATGGGGAGATAGTTTGGGCATTATCCAGCACCACAGGGATAGCCTGCATGATGTCCGCAGCATTTCGAAGAGTATTGTCGCCACTTGTTTAGGTATTGCACTTAAACGCGGTAAGATTGACAGCATCTCCCAAAGTATATTTGATTTTTATCCAGAATATGGGAACTATAAGGTTGGATTGCGTTCCCAAATAACGATAGAGCACCTTCTTACCATGACCACTGGTATGGAATGGAATGAAAATGTTCCCTATACGGATTCCAGAAATAGCGAAATCCAGATGACGTCAAGCGATGATCCCATTGAATTTGTACTCAGTAGACCTTTACAAAACATCCCAGGAGAAAAATGGGAATACAACGGGGGAACCACCCAGCTTTTAGCTTCTATCATTGAAAGGGCTACTGGCAAAAATATTCATGAATATGCCGAGGAGAATTTGTTCGCACCTCTCGGAATAACCGGTTCCGAGTGGACTAAATTTCCTGGTCTTGATATTCCAGCTGCAGCTTCTGGGTTAAGACTAAAGTCAAGGGATTTAATGAAGTTTGGAATGCTATATACTAATCATGGTCAGTGGAATGGGAAACAGCTCCTATCTAAATCCTGGGTTAACAACGCTTTGCAGCCCCACATTTGGTTTGGGAGAAACAACAATGTGGGTTATGGTTATCAGTTCTGGATTTTTAAATCCGAAACCATAAATCCAAATCATGCTCATCTAATTCCCTCTGCCGTTGGTAATGGGGGTCAGCGAATTTATATAGATTCCAAAAACAATATGATCATCGTAATTACAGCTGGTAACTACAACAATTGGACATTAAAAAAAGATTCCGAAGCATTATTGGTCGACTTCATCTATCCGGCCTTAATTTCAAACTAATCTTTAATGCATTCGGGATAATTTAGTATTCCGACCGTAAGAAAAACACCCTGTTTTGGTTTTTTAGATGAATAATTCCTATTTATTCATCCATTTAAGCCCTTCATTACCAGTTTTTTACTATATTCAAGAGTTGGGAATTTAACATTTACCTGCCCCCTTTTCCCTCCGTTCCCCTTTATACGCAGATCCTTTACTTGCAAATGTTTAGGTGGATACATGTTGGTTGAAATTAAGCAAGTTGTAGCTTTTCGTTTTCGAGACTAATTCAACATAATAGCAACATTTAATTTCAACCTTATGAAAACACTACACAGTAAGCTGTTTGTGGCATTGGCCGCATTCGCAATTTCCGGTACGGCTCTAGCCCAGGAAAAAACCACCCAAGCCTATTGGGTCCATGAGGACCGGGTAAAGCCCTCCATGGTCATGGAGTATGAAAAAGTAAGTAAGGAACTTACAGACCAGTGCAAGGAGCACAACATTCAAACCTTGGCATGGATATCCACTCAGTCCGATGATTTCCGATATCTCTTTGTATCTCCCATCGACTCCTTATCGGACATATCTAAGGCCAATAAAGGGTTTGGCACCCTTCGGGATAAAATGGGAGAAGAAGCCTTTGACACCCTTTTTGATGATATGGGTAAATGCTATGATGCCCATGGAGACTACGTCATCGTCTTGGATAAGAGTCTTTCCTATATGCCTGAAGGAATCACACAAACCCCAGAGGGTCAAGATTACCGCCGTTTCTACTATTTACACACCACACCTGCAGGCATGAAAGGCATGAAAGAAGGAATGCAAGCCGTAAAAAAGATGTACGAGGACAAAGGTTCCAAGAGACATTACAGGGTATACCGAAGCGGTTTTGGAACCATGGGAAGCTTTTATATGGTGGCCATTGCTGCCAAAGATGGGGTCAGCTATGAAATGATGGGTGATGCCAACGAAAAATTGTTGGGGCCAGAAGCCCAAGCCATCTATGGGAAAGTCATGCAACATGTGACCAAAATGGAAGAAGTTACTGGAAAAATGAGGCCAGACCTCGCCTATTCCCCAAAGTAAAAATCCAATACACCCTAGTGAAAATCACTAGGGTTTTTAGTTAACTAAAATCAACAACAATGAAAAAACTATTTGCATTGGGCTGTGTTATTGCCCTATTTGTATCCTGCAATCAAGGACCGGCAAGGTATACACAAGCCTCGGCGGAGATTGACACTGTAAAACATCTACTATCCAATTATGACAGCAAAAGTTATGACACCAGTATGTATGCCGATACATCAAAAACCAATTACAATAGCATGAAAACCATGTCTGCCTCGGAAGCTATGGATTACCATAAGCAGGCTGATGCCAATTATTCCAAAAGAGGCTTTAAAGCGGAAGGGCAAGAATATGAAATGGTCATTACCGATGACGGTGAAACCTGGGTCAATTGCTGGTTGGAATGGCAGGGCACTATGGCTGCCAATGACAAGGAAATAAGTGTACCAATTCACCTCACCTTTCGCTTTGTTGATGGAAAAATTGTTAGGGAATACGGTTATTGGGATCCCACAGAAATTGTCCTTACGTTACAAGAAGTTGCAGCAGCAGCTAAAGCAGCCGAGGAAATGGCAGAAGAAACAGAATAATTATACTAACATAAACCAACACACAATGAAAAGATTAATCTTAATTGCCCTGCTGGTACCTTTTATGGTATCCGCACAGGAAGTCCAAGAGTATGGTATGTTCACCAATCTTATGCTCACGGCCAACCCGGAAAAAATATCCGAATTTGAAGCTGGTTTGACAGCACACAACAAAAAGTTCCATTCTGAAGGAGCCTATACAGCGAATGTATTTTTCGTGATGAGTGGTAAGAACTTTGGCAAATACATTTGGAGCATGGGACCCAACCCTTGGAGTTCCATGGATAATGCTCCAGGAGACGAAAATGGTCACAATGACGACTGGAACGCCAATGTGGCTGCTCATGCCTTAGCTGATGCTTCAGTCACCTATTGGAAGTTTGATACGGATAGATCCAATTTCACCAAAGATTTTAAACTTAAAAACCTGGCAGTGTTCATGTTGGACATCAAACGTTTTAAAGGGCAGGAATTTATGGGTCTTTTGGATAAGGTTACCAAAGTGTTCAAAACCAAAGATGCTGATTCCCAATGGGGTGTTTATTTTAACGAACTCAACAATGCCGACGGTCAGGATATGGCGTGGGTCAACTTCTTTGACAGTACCTCATGGATGTCCGAAGAGGACAAATTTCCACAATGGTATGAAGAAGTGCATGGTGAAGGCAGTTTTATGGAGTTTTTAAAAGCTTTTGGAGACACAACACATGGTGATATACAAGAGCTTTGGGCCTTTAGACCCGATCTTAGTGGTACCGATGGTTCAGTGCAAGCCGTCGATCGCCAGTAATCAATTTGAATGATTGAGTAGGAGCATGTAAATGCTCCTACTTTTTTATACCATAATTGCTCTTCCGCATGCTGATTTAATGGGTACCTTTATATTCGGATTGCACTTACCTTATTAAATCAAATTCATGTACATACCCCACTACTACAAAAACGAAAACCTTGCCGAAATCAAGGAGTTTTTGAATCATAATAGCTTTGGAATCCTAGTCAACCAATTGGACGGAAGGCCATGGGCCACCCACATTCCCTTGGAATTGGATAGAACGGAAGAGGGTAAGGATGTTTTGGTGAGTCATATATCCAAGGCCAATCCCCAATGGAAGTCCTTTGAATCCAATACCGAGGTGCTTTGTATTTTCAACGGGCCACATGCCTATGTATCCTCTTCTTGGTATCAGGAGGAGGAGGTTCCGACCTGGAACTATATAGCAGTTCACGTATACGGAAAAGTCAAAATTTTGAATGAGGACGAAACCATGGCCTCCCTGCACAAATTGGTGGACAAATACGAGAAAGGTTCAAAAAACCCACTGTCCTTGAGCGACCTGTCTCCAAAAACACTTCGCCAAGTTAAAGGTATTGTAGCCTTTCAGATTGAAATCACCGAGATTCAAGCTGCGTACAAGCTTTCGCAGTCACGTCCGCAAGATCACCCAAAGATCATTGAAGAACTTGGGGAACGCGTTGATTATGGAAGCAAAGCCATAGCGGACCAAATGAAAAAAAACTGACCTATTCGTTGTCCATGAATTTGGTGTCGGCCCAATTGGAATAACGTGGGTTGTCCACATGCATGATCCACAACTCTTCTTTATATTTCCCCTTCATCTGGGATTGATAAGCAGCGAAGGCCTTTTCGTTTTGTTCATACTTGGCCAAGTAAACATAATTAAGCCCATTATCTGGGTTTTTGAAGTAATTAGCATCTAACCCCCGTTTTTTAAGGTCGGCCATAAAGTTTTTTAAATAGGCCTTGTTCTTGAACACATTGGCAACGATATAATGACCCTTGCCTACCCCATCCAGACTTATAAATTTCTCTATGGGTTTGTATGCGGCGCCTCCAGTAAAAGTTCTTTTGGGTTTTGCGACTTTCTTGGGTTTTTCAATATTTACGGCAAGAGTGGTACTTTCCATAGTATTGGCCAAAGAATCCAATGCTGTGTTTTTGGCAAGGTATAGTGTCTCAGCCATTGCCTCAATATCAGGCCTCTTGTGGTCTGTCTGTCGTTTTACCATGCGCATGACCATTTCAAAACGCATTTCCAAATCACGTTGCCGGTTGTTTTCAAGGGAATCCATCTTGAAAATCAATTCATTGATGATGGCGTAATTATCCGCTTGTTGCTCTTTTAATTCTTTGACTTGGGCTTCCCAGAAAGCCAAATCTTCCCTATTGGTTGGGCGCAAGGTAGTTTTGGCGTCCAATTTGTCCTTACGTTTCTTTTTGCTTTCCTTGATGTCCGCTACAAAAGTTCCCTCTATGGGTTTTTGCTCTGGTTGCGAATCGGCCAACAACACATTTCTTGACATAGTTGGAACGAAGGAGAAAGCAATGGAAACTTCATGGGTAATACCCAAATGCGTAAGATTTCTATTGAGGTTCTTTTCAAAATTATATCCGAAGGAAAGTCTGCGATTTAAGTTAAAACCTGTGCCGGCCGAAGCCCCGTATAATTGATCATATCCGCCTTGGATCCATCCCAATTTGGGGAGATCCAAAATCAACCCTCCTCCAAAAATTGGGTCTTGGTTAGCCTCAAATCTAGCTCTTGCCAAAGGCAGCAGACGACCGTCCTCAAAAATTCCAGCTCCATTCCTGAAGTTATGGGCAAATTGTATATGACTCGAAAAGGTTTTCTCGTTGAATTCGCTTAGGGATTTTCCAGTTTTGATGTTGTAATCCACCAAATTTTGTGCAAATACCCCAAAGTCAAATTTGCCTACGGAAAGATTTAGTCCGGGTTGAAATGAGATGATCGAATTTTGCGTGGCATCATTCAGAATGGGATCATCATCTAAAGCAACCGCTCTATCTGGATCAAAACTACTAACATAGTATGGGACGTTGACCCCAAAACTCAAATTACTCTTTTGGCCCAGCTGGATACCATGGGAATAATTGGCCATAATCCCCAAATTGGAAATCACGCCTTCCTGTTGGTTGTACAGACTAACACCCAGACCAACACGATCATTGAGCCGGCCGCTATAGCTTAAAAAATAGTTTTGGTTGTTATCATTAAACTCGGCTCCTTGGCTTCTATGAAACAGATTCACATACGATTTGTCTTCACGAACAGCAGAAAATGTTGGGTTGATCAAAAAGCGATTGAACTTCAACAAGTTCTGAAACGGCACATCGTAACTCACATAAGGGTTGCCATCCTGAGCGCTAAGTGTACTGCAAAGCAAGCAAGGAATGAGCAAATGAAATATCCAATTAACGGGAAATGAATAGTTGCCTTTGGAGAATAGGGGTAATTTTACATCCATAGCCAAATGGTGTTAGTAGGTTAAAGATCCTGGGGAGCCCAGGTGCGTGTTTTTTGTTTGGTCTCATAGCAAGATTTGGGATACTTGTAAGAGTTTTACTATTAACTTAATTGTAATATTACGTATTAACTCGATAAAAAACCAATTTACTCGTTCAAATACATGGTTTACGCGATAATTAAACGTTCAACAGATTAATAACGAGGGAATTAACAAAATATTCTGCGGTGATACCCATTTCCAAATAGGATCGATTTTATTATTTCGCTGTAATTTTATCCAAACAATGCTTACACCTTCAAACTTTTATGGAAGAAATCATTGAAATTGTAGACTTCAGAGAGGAATATGCTTTCGCATTTAAGACACTAAATGAAGCGTGGATCAATAAGTATTTCAAAATGGAGGAAATGGACCGTATTTCCCTGAACAATCCCCAAACCTATATTCTGGATAAAGGTGGCTACATTGGAGTGGCACTATTGAATGGAGAAGCCGTTGGTGTGTGCGCACTTATTCCTAGCGAGCGTGAGGACTTTGATTTTGAGCTAGCCAAAATGGGAGTCTCACCAAACGCACAGGGCAAAGGCATTGGGAAATTATTGGGTTTACATATTATTGCAAAGGCCAAAGCCCTTGGATGCAAAAAACTTTATCTTGAAAGCAATCGAATCCTTAAACCTGCCTTACAGTTGTACCAAAAGCTTGGGTTTACCGAAATGATTGGTGCCTCATCCCCTTACGAGCGAAGCGACATTCAAATGGAATTAGTCTTGGAAGATTGATCCAGGGTATACAGTTGTACAAGCTCCTTTTTGCCACGCAAATGCAACTTGGCAATTTTGGTGAACTGAAGGGAATCTTTAGAATTCATCTTTTGAATTAATTGTTCAGAAACCAAATTCGATTTTCCATAAGTATTGCATTCGGCTTGAATCCTGGCAGTAGTATTTAAGACATCACCGGTATAAATAATTTCCTTTTTTAGGGTTCCTATCTCACCCGTGGTGACCAATCCAAGATGAAATCCGGCCTTGAAAAATGGTACGCTTCCATATTTGTTGCTGTAATAACCATTTCTTGTTTCAAATAGCCTGGTAATTCTAAAAAAACACTCTGCCCAGTTGTTCCTATACAGCCCCACTTTTTCTGGCCAAGTAACCACTATTTCATCGCCCACATATTGATAAATTTCACCGGAAGTTTCCAAAATGGCATTGCCCATATCCGCATAACAATCCTTTAAAAGTTCAAAGTATTTGGTGTGCCCAATTTTTTCAGCAATTGTGGTGGATGACCTCATATCCATAAACATGAAGATTCTGGTTTCTTGTTTGGGTGTGTGATATTTTCCAAACAAAAAATTCAAAAATACATTGGGACCCAAATAAGAGGCCAGTTCGGCAAACAACATGGCAGTCACCAATCCAAAGGCAATATAAATAAAGACACTCCAAAATGAGAAAGTAGTAAAAAAGCTTTCAAATCCGTACATGACCTCCTTGCTCATCGGACTTGCATCGAAACGATAGGAATTTATCGCCAAGGTGAAAAAAGTAAGGAACAGGAACATAAAAATAAGATAGAATCCACTTTTTAATACCACTTTGACCCACAACGCCTTGTTATAGAACTTTTGGGACAACCAGGATACCTCTAACCATCCATGTATCAACCCAATAAGAAAACTGCCAGTGGTGGCGTACAACAAGGAGCTCTTAAAATCGTATCTGTTTTGGGTAGACGGGTAAAATGATGACCTTCCTAAAATTCCCTGTTCCAAAAGGCTGTACACAATTCCGAACAAAAGCCAAATAAAAGCAAAAAACAAGGCCTGCTTGGCATATCTAAGGTATCTCGGATGCAGCATAGTTCCCTAAAGATAATGCATTCCAAAGGAGGCCAGTAACAAACTCCATTGCTAACGGAAAACAGCTCGCTTATCGCCTATTTTAATTTTCTCATCCCATTAAAAATGAGTAACTTATAGATGTCATCATAAATATTGGAGTCATGGGAACCATTAAAAGATTGAACAAATGGGCCAACGCCCATACCTATTACCCCTTAGATCTTATTCGAGTAGCCTTAGGCGTTTTTCTTTTTATTAAAGGCGTTGAATTTATGACCAATCATGAACAAATGGCAGAGGTGGTAAGACCCTTTCAGGAAATGCCCGGTGGCATGATCTTACTACACTATATTGCTCCTGCCCATTTTGTTGGAGGTTTTTTAATTGTAGTTGGTTTACTGACCCGATGGGCCGCCTTGGCACAAATACCCATCCTCATGGGCGCAGTATTGACCAACTTTATGGGGGTTATGAACACGAACAATCTGGTATTGGCCACCATTACGTTGCTGGTCTGTATTTTCTTTTTGTTCTATGGTTCAGGTAAACATTCGGCAGATTATTATCTCAAGATGCAGAAATAACTAGGACCTAATTAGAGGTTGTCCAACTGGTTGCTTTTACCATCGTTGCTGATGGTCCAAAAGAAACCGACAAAGAAAAATTGGTCTGCTGCCGGAGTAATGGCACGCCTATCAAAAATGCCATTCATATTGGGAGCATTGGCGTACTGATAGTCACTAATGTTCTTGAATCCCAATACATTATTGACCGAAAAGTACAGGATCTTCTGCTGATCGATCAAATAGGCCCAATTAAAGCTTAGATTGTTGAAAGACTTTGTCTTTTCAGCCAAAAATTCTGCTGTGTTAGGATTGTCATAGGGTCTACCTGATCCGTAGGAATAGGACAACCCCACTTGAGAGCGAAGTTTGGTGATAAAATATTTGGTTACAACAGACAAGCTATGCTTTGGGGCAAAATTAGGAGTGGCCAGCTCCTCAAAATTTCGATAATCTCGTTGGGTGTCCAAATACGAATAGGAAATCCAATAATCCAACTGGCTTATACTCTTGTTGTCGCGCCAAAAAACATCCAGCCCAGTAGCGTAACCACTTCCGCTATTGCTAAAACTTGAGTTGAATTGTGGCATATTCGTGTCATATTTTATCAGGTTATCATAGTCCTTGTAATAAGCTTCTGCCCTAAATGTCTTTCCATCCCCGACCCTTTGGTAATTTAAAATGTAATGTGAGGTTTTTTCAGAACCAAGTAGCTGACCGTATTTAACCACTTCGGTAAGTGGGTTTTGATAAAAATCCCCGTAAGCCAGTGAAAATTGACCCTTATCTCCAGGTTTATAGGCTAGGGACACTCTTGGCATCAATTCAAAGGCATTTAGTAAAGAACTATACTCTACCCTAGCTCCCAATTTCATGGCAAACTGATTGCTAAGAAAAATATCCGCTTCGGTGAAACCTGCCCACAACCGATCTTGATATTCATTGTTGAACGTGGTGTTCTCTGGAGTACTGAAAGTTTCATCATAATTCATAGCGAAGAACTCCGATCCTATATTGAGATTGAACCTACTGCTAAAGTTCTTGTGGGCTTTTACCTTTACATGTGAAGCCGTTTCTTTGGTTTCGACGACATTTTCCTGCAGTCCAATGGAATTGGTATCCCAAGAAATAGCTGCCCCGGTGGACAGGCTCCAATCGTTTTCAAAGTAATGCTTATAGGAAGAATTGAAATATAGATTGTTGTTCTTAAGCCCAAATTGTACAAAATCTTCATAATTAATATCTTCTTGTTCTATGTCCAAATCGGCATGGTTAAATCCAGTATACAGCTTGAACATACTCTTATTCCCTTTGCTTCTAAAGACAGCCTCTCCGGAAATGGATTCATAAGGACTATTCCATTGAACGCCCTGATCGGAAGGGATCAAGGCCTCATAAGGAGAAAGATTAATATAAGACGTGTTGATGCTCAAGGACTCATCTCCCCAGATTTTGGTATGCCCCACTCCTCCTCCAACAGACATTACGGATATATCCGTTTTATCCTGAACCGGAACATCGGTGGTATTTAATAACAACACACTGGACAATGCCTGACCATATTCAGCGGAGTATCCTCCCGTACTAAAAGTGATTCCCTTAAAGAGAAAAGGCGAAAATCTACCGCGGGTAGGAATGTTGTTCGCCGTGGCGTTAAAGGGTTGAAACACCCGAAGACCGTCTATAAAAACTTGGGTCTCCCCAGCTTCGCCCCCCCGTACAAATAATCGACCATCTTCATTGACGGTTGTAGTACCTGGTAAAGTCTGTAAAGCGGCTACAAAATCCCCGGCGGCACCTGCCGTGGTGACGATATCCAACGGTTTCAATACAGATACTTTGGAATTATCCCCAGCTTCAAAAGTCCCTGCGGTCAATGTTACCCCTGTCAACGCATTTATGGATTCGGCCAAACTGATTTTCAAATTCGTAAAGTAGCTCACATCCCCAACTTCATAGTGGGGATCATAAGTCAACATGGAAATTACCAAGGTTTGGGTTCCAGTTTCTGTGGTTTCAAAACTAAAGGAACCATCTTCTCCGGTAGATGCACCATCGTACGTACCCTCCAAATACACATTGGCTCCAACGATAGGTTCATTTCTGGAATCGGTAACCAAACCTGATAAAGTGGTCTGACCGAAAATGGTGGCCAGGTTAAACAAAAAAAGAAAAGTTAGCAGTTGATTTTTCATGACTGTTCGTTATTTGATGCCACAAAATTGTCACTGTGCCTTTTTATAAACCAATCGGCAATACCCAATTGTAGAATTTTAGGGACGAACTGCTGTATGCCCATTTAGGAGAATGTTGGAATGCTAATTCCCGGGATTAACCGCTTTATTTTGACCGTATTGGTTTTAGCGTTAAATTTAAGTAGCTGTTAATCAACCTTTAAACCACAATCATCAAAAAGTACTGTTCCATAACCTTGGTATTGTTCCTTCTGGCACTTGGGCTACGGGGACAAGAAATTGCCATTGATAGCCTGCAGCGGATCTATCCTAATGCAGTCTCAGACTCTGCCCGCATCGGTATCTTAAAAAACATTTCTTGGGAATACATCAATAATCGTGGTAACCCTGATCTGGCCAAAAAGCACATCGATAGTTTTTATCATATTAGTAAAAGAGCCCGTATAGATTGGGGAGTTTCCCTTGCCAATTACCAATATGCCGTATTGGAAAGACAAAAAGGGAATTACAATACCGCCCTTACCTATATTGAAAAATTTCTAGATTATACCCGAACTATAGATAAACCTTTTTCCCTTGCTAATGGAATGTACCAGAAAGCCGTCATCCTTGATGACCTTGGGAGTTCTGAAAAAAGTCTTGAAATTTATTACGACATTCTCAAAATCTACGAGACCCATGATGATTCCTTTAGTGTGGCAACCACCTTAAATGCTATTGGCGAGGTCCTTAAAAACTCTGGGAAAAAGTCCGAAGCCATGGATTCCTATAACAAGGCGTTATCCATTTATACCAACTTAGGGGACAAAACGGAAATGGCGAACTGCCTTTTCAATATTGGAGATACCCACATGCAATTAAAAGATTACGACCAAGCTCTTAATTACTTTGAAAAGGCATTGGACTTAGATATAGAGACCAATAGTGAGTGGGGACAAGCCTATGATTATGAGGCCTTGGGCAAGGTCTATGCTTTCCAGAAAAAACATACCCAATCTTTAGAATTTCATGACAAAGCCATTAGGTTAAGAAAAAAATTGGGGCTTCAGAAAGAATTATCCTTGAGTTACACTCAAATTGGAGCCGTAAATCTGGAAATGAAGAACTATGCCAAAGCAGAAACGAATCTAATCACGGCCATAACTATTGCCGAAGAAATTGGAGCCAAATCCGAGTTGCAAACCAACTATGATTTGCTTTCCCAACTTTATGAAAATACAGGGGATTACCAGCAAGCCCTGATCTTTAAAAATAAGTTTGTCACTGTAAAGGACAGCCTCTTCAATACCGAAAAATCCAAGCAAATAGAGGAACTACAAGTACGATTTGATACGGAGAAGAAGCAAGATGCCATTGCAGCTTTGGAAAAGGATGCTGAAATCAACGACCTCAAACTCAAACAGCAAACCACATTAAGAAACATCATCATTGGTGTTTCCGTAGCGGGCTTCCTGGTGCTTCTTTTTGTTTTTAACCGCTACAAACATGCACAGCGTGTAAAACAGGCCGATCAGGAAAAGAAAAGGGTCATTGAAGCAGAACGGAAAAGAACCGAAATAGAAAAACAGCGCGTTGCGGAACTCCAGAAAATTGATATCCTCAAGGACGAGTTCCTCGCCAATACTTCCCACGAGCTGCGAACCCCATTAGTTGGTATCATTGGGCTTACGGAATCCTTAAAGGATGGGATTGCAGGAAAGCTTCCAAAAACCGCCATGGATAACCTGGATATGATTGCCAATAGTGGTAGAAGATTGTCCCATTTGGTAAACGATATTTTGGATTTTTCCAAACTAAAGAACCAGGATTTGGAGCTTGCCTTACGCCCCGTGGATGTTCATGGAATATCCAATATTGTTTTGCAACTTTCCCAACCGTTGCTACAAGACAAAAAAATAAAGCTCATCAATTCTATCCCCAAAGAGATTCCTTTGGTTGATGCCGATGAAAACCGCCTACAGCAGATTTTGCACAATCTCATCGGTAATGCCATCAAATTTACTCCAAAGGGATATATCACCCTTCTCGCAGAAACTAAAAAGGAGATGCTGTCCATTATTGTTTCCGATACGGGAATTGGAATTCCAGAGGACAAACTTGAAACCATTTTTAATTCCTTTGAACAAGGGGACGGTTCCACCCAAAGGGAATATGGGGGCACAGGCCTTGGTCTCTCGGTCACCAAACAATTGGTAGAACTTCATGGAGGCACTATTGAAGCAACTTCTGAACAAGGCAAGGGTTCCATTTTTACGTTTGCCCTGCCATTGAGCAAAACCAAACGAAAGGAGCTAAATAAGAAAAACAAATCCACCTTGGATTTTGTTCAAAATTTGAACAGTTACAAGGAAGTGGAAAATATCAAAACAACACAGCTTGATCCCAATCGAGAATCCATAAAGATTCTGGTAGTGGATGACGAGCCCGTGAACCGACGTGTTTTGGAAAACCATTTAACCATGGCCGGATATACCGTAGTGGAGGTAAGTTCGGGCAAAGAGGCTTTGAAGGTCATGGAATCAGAAACCCCATTCAACCTAATTCTCCTGGATGTAATGATGCCCGGTTTATCCGGATATGAGGTCTGTAAAAAAATCAGGGAGGACTTTCCAGCAAGTGAATTGCCCATCATTCTTTTAACCGCTAAAAATAGGGTCAATGAGTTGGTGACAGGATTTGATGCAGGAGCTAACGATTACTTGACCAAACCTTTTTCCAAAAATGAGCTGCTAAGTCGCATCAAAACGCATATCAATCTGAATACTATCCATCGTGCTACCTCCAAATTTGTCCCGATGGAATTTGTACATTCCGTAGGAAAAGATTCTATTACAGATGTAAAACTTGGCGATCATATAGAAAAAAAGGTTACCGTGCTGTTTAGCGATATCCGGGATTATACTCCTTTGGCGGAAACCATGACCCCGGCACAAAATTTCAAATTCGTCAATGCATACGTTGGTAGGATGGGGCCAATAATCAAGGAAAACCTGGGCTTTGTAAACCAATATTTGGGCGATGGTATTATGGCCCTCTTCCCAGAAAATGCAGAGAACGCCCTTGATGCGGCAATAGAAATGCAGCGCACCCTGGCGCTGTACAACAAGCGAAGAGTGGAAGAAAAGGGATATCAACCCTTAACTGTGGGTATGGGATTGCATTCAGGCCCGCTAGTTATGGGAATCATAGGAGATTCTAAAAGAAACGACCCCGCCGTAATTGCCGACACGGTAAACAGTGGTGCCCGGGTGGAGGGGGTTACCAAGCACTATGGTGCCAACATAATCATTAGTGAAAGTTGCCTGAAGTCTATGAAGGACTCCAGTGGTTTTAATTTTAGATATCTTGGCAAGGTAAAGGTAAAGGGCAAGCAAAAAGCCATGGGAATTTACGAGTGCATAGATGGTGATAGTATTTCCAGTATCTCCCTAAAACTGGAGACCCTTAAAGACTACAAAAAAGGGATTAAACTGTTTTTTGACCAAAAATTTGAAGAAGCCACCGAAGCTTTTGAGGAAGTGCTATCCAAAAATCCGAATGACTCCGTAGTTCAATATTTTCAGAACAAAGCTAGCATCTATGCCATTTCCGGGGCGCCAGGTAATTGGCAGTCCGTGACACAGATGCATGAAAAATGATTTTGGAATCCCCTATTTCCATGGCAATACAATAGTGGTCCCAGATTTGCCAGACTTAAGTCTTCCCAGATGATAGACAACCAAAGAGTCCTCTGGGAACTCCTCCCTAATTTGCTGAAAAAGTTCCATAGCTTTTAGGTCATTCTTTTGCATCACCCCAAAAGCTTTAAGATAGGCCTGTACGTTGGAGGAGTCCATATCTTCTTTTGATAAGGGTTCAAAGGTAGCCACCGGTTTGGATTTTCCCTTGAGAAGCAGAGATCCAATTGGCCTCCCTACAAAATTGGGGCATTGTTCCACGGTGGTTTCACTAACACATACACGTGTCCCCAATTGCTTGTTTGCGCTTTCTAGACGTGCCGCCACATTTATTGCATCACCCAGGGCCCTATAATCCAATTGGTTTTTCCCACCAATATTTCCAATGATTACAGTTCCTGTATTCACCCCAATACGTGTACGTCCCAAATCCAGTCCTTGTTGTTTTTTCTCTTGGGCAAATGCTTGTGCATATTGGTCCATTTCCAAGGCACAGGCCACTGCCCTTGTGGCATGATCTTTTTGTACCACAGGGGCCGAAAACATAACAGCTAGGGCATCGCCCACTATTTTGGAAACTGTACCCTCGTGTTTAAAAACTATGGCAATCATACCTTCAAAATATTCGTTGAGATAGGCCACTAATGTTGATGGATCGGATTGCTCAACTAGGGTGGTAAATCCGACCAAATCCGTAAAAATAAAAGTGCACTCCCTTCGCTCCCCGCCCAACTTCAAATCTTCGGGATTGCTGATTAAGTGGTCCACCAAATTCGGAGAAACATAGGCCGAAAAAGCATCTTTGATCCATTGATTTTTGCTTTCCAACAAAGTGAGTGCCAAATTTTTCTCTCCTACAAAATAACGCAACACTATAAAGGTTGTTAGCGACATACCGGCAATGTTCATGGCAAAGAACACCAAGACAACTTGATTGGGCAACGCACTTGAAAATGGAATATTTCCTTCCAAGAAAACTCCTGAAACCAACAAAAACAGATAAACCACAAACCATCTAACTGCCTCCTTTCTACCCTTGAAAACCAAAGCTCCCAACGGAGAAGTAAGGGACCACATCACTACAGCACTGGACGCCGCATAGCCGCCAAGGGCTATCATCAAAAGAAACGGCAAAACGAGACTGAATGTTAATTGGCTTATCCGTAAAAAAGAAAAGCTTTTGGTCTTGGCAAATATGGAGATACTAACAAGGGAAGTCAGTGCATATAGCAAAGGAATACTACCGGCCAAGGGTTCATCAAAGTAAAAATAAATAGCTCCCCAAAGAATGGCCAAAATAGCCATGGTCCCTGCAAATGCAATTAACAAAGTTTTCTGCAAACGTACTTCTTGGCTGTCATTGGCATCTGAACCAATTTGCCCTATCCGATTAAACAAGGAATTCAGCACGATTAAAAGAGTTGGATGGTTATCTGCCCTAGAAGATACCAAAAATAACGACATGCGGTAGTTATTGAAAAGAACCAAGTTGTAACTATCCTAACGGTTGCAGTACAAGCTCGCTATGTTCTCGGCATTCAAGACTCTTATAGCGAAAATAGCGATCATCAATGTTCTTTTGCGCTGTTTGCACAAAACCTTCCAAAAGATCCTGATGCATTTCAAATTGCAAACCAAATCTTTTCTCCATGCGTAAATAGTCCTGTATTGAAATGGTAGGTTTCCCAGAATCCAATTCCAAGGTATTTAATCCAACTGTTGTTCTGTTGGGATTGTTTCTATACAGCAACCATTGACCAGAAGCTACCGCCGCTTTATGGTATTGTGATGGATGACGCATATCAATTCCATGCGCAGGACTGTGGCAATATGCCAGAATTATGGACGGACCATCATGTTGCTCTGCTTCCAAAAATGCCTTTAACGTCTGTTCTTGATCAGCGCCAATGGCCACGGAAGCCACATATACATCTTCGTATCCCATGGCCAACATACCCAAGTCTTTCTTTTGTTTGAGTTTACCTTTAGCGGCAAACTTGGCGGAAGCTCCAAAAGGAGTTGCCTTGGACATTTGCCCTCCCGTATTGGAATACACCTCATTGTCCAAGACCAAAATGTTTACGTTTTTGCCCGAAGCCAACACATGATCTAATCCCCCGTAGCCAATATCATACGCCCATCCGTCCCCACCAACTATCCATACGGTTTGTTTAACCAAACTGTCCAGCAATTCCAAAAGCGCTCCTGCTTCGGGTCGTTCCAATGGAGATAAAGCTGCTCTCAATCTCTCTACACGTTGTCTTTGCAGAAAGATTTCAGCCTCTGTATTCTGCGATGCATTCAATATCGATTCCACCAAATCGGAATCAAGGACATCCACCAACTTAAGCAGTAAATTTTTAGCCTGTTTTTCCTGATAGTCCAAGGACAAGTGATAGCCCAGACCAAATTCTGCATTGTCCTCAAACAAGGAGTTGGACCAGGCAGGTCCCCTACCCGCTGCATTTTTGGACCAGGGAGTGGTTGGTAAGGCTCCGCCAAAAATGGAACTGGCTCCGGTTGCATTGGCTACCAACATGCGATCACCAAACAACTGGGAAAGTAATCTAAGGTAAGGAGCTTCTCCACATCCGTCCACTCCCATGGGATATTTGAACAAGGGTTCTTGCAACTGTTGTTGTGATACTTTGGTCGCATCAATTTTCGTGCGGTCCATTTCGGGAAGCGTGCTGAAAAATTCCCAATTTTCTCTCTCTTTTTCCATTTTGGACGGGTTGGCATTCATAACCAAAGCCTTTACTGGACAAGCGTCCACACAATTATTGCAGGATGTGCATTGTTCAGGATTTACTTGAACCGTGTAATTGAGCAAATCCATTCCTTCCAGTT
Organism: Flagellimonas algicola; assembly: GCF_005937185.1. Taxonomy (GTDB): domain Bacteria; phylum Bacteroidota; class Bacteroidia; order Flavobacteriales; family Flavobacteriaceae; genus Flagellimonas; species Flagellimonas algicola. The sequence goes on from NZ_VCNI01000001.1 coordinate 1,236,889, forward strand.
CCTCTAAAAATGGAATGGGCCTAAATCTTTGAGGTGCGTCTTTTAAATGGTCAACCTCATAAGCCTTTATCCGCATTGCTCCTTGCGGACAGGCCATGCTACACGCACCACATTGCGTGCAAAGGTCGGTATCCCATATGGGGATTCCCTCTTTGGGATTTCTAACAATATAGTTTGATGATCCACTTTCATAAGTCCCATCCACTGGCAGCATGCTTGTAGGAAGCTCGTTCCCGCGTCCCGCTAAAAGGCTACCTAAAAGTGTTTTGGCAAATTCTTCGTCTTCCTGGATAAATGCATACGCTTCAGTCGTGTCTTCAGTGGTATCCACTTGTACAAGACTATCCTTCAGTTCCATTGAAAACAAGCTGCTGGGAAAATCTTTTTTAATGGCAAGATGACACGCATGTAGCGCGGAGATTGTATATCCATTTACCATAAAGTTGGTAGGTAGTACTTTTAAATCAATCAAGTATACTGCTACATTCTTCTCTTGGATTCGATGTCGTAATTTTGAAGGAAGGTCCGCCCAAAAGGACTCTGGTGAAAGCTCTGAATTCACAAGCAAGGTTCCTCCCCGGGCAATCCGCTGAAGTACATTATCTGACTTTAAAAATTGTATTGAATCGCAGGCAGCGAAGTCGGCATCCTGAATCAGGTAGGGAGCTTTAATCCTATGTTCTGACATACGTAAATTGGAAACACTCCTAGAACTTGATTTTTTATAATCACATTCGGTGTATCCCTGAATATAAGCATCTGTGCAACTGCCCAGCAGCCTCATAGTTGAATTAAAATACACGGGGGTATCTGCACTCTTAGTTTCGTAAAACAAGGCTTGATCATATTTTCCCCGGATTTGCATTTCTTCATTGATCACAAGACTTGTATGGGTAACATCATCGGTTATTCCGACGGTAAAATTGTTTTTTGGTTTCCCGCATTTTAAGTTATTCACTATGGCTTTGACCATGGAGGGTGTAAATTCCTTGGAACTAAGACCATAACGTCCACCTACCACTTTTGGGATTGTATTAAATTTGGTTCCCAAGGATTGGACCACAGATTGAAGCACATCCAAATACAGGGGTTCCCCCGTTGCACCTGATTCCTTGGTGCGATCCAGAACAGCGATAGCTTTGCAACTATCAGGAAGGCTCTGGATCAAATGTTTGGTGCTAAAAGGCCTAAAAAGGCGCACTTTTACCAATCCTATTTTTTCCCCTTGGGCATTTAATTGGTTAATGGTTTCCTCCAGGGTTTCCGCGGCTGAAGCCATGGCAACAACCACTTGTTCTGCTTCTGGATGGCTTACATAATCAAATAAGCGATAATGCCTTCCTGTTAGTTTTGCAAATTCGTCCATTTGATCCTGAACAATTTGGGGGCAAGCGTCGTAATAAGGGTTAACGGCTTCCCTACTTTGAAAGAAAACATCAGGCCCTTGTGAAGTTCCCCGCACAAATGGATTGTTGGGGTTGAGCGCCCTTTTCTTATGGGCACCAATAAGTTTTTTATTAATCATGTTATGAATCACATGATCATTGATCTTTTCAATTCTGGAGGTTTCATGCGAGGTTCTAAACCCGTCAAAAAAGTGAACAAAAGGAATTCTTGAAGCCAAGGTTGCGGCTTGTGCAATCAGCGCAAAGTCCATGGCCTCCTGCACGGATGCAGATCCTAAAAAGGCATAGCCCGTATTACGTGCCGCCATGATATCACTGTGGTCTCCAAAAACCGATAAAGCATGAGTAGCCACCGATCTCGTAGCCACATGGATGACATTGGGTGTCAATTCACCCGCAATTTTATACATATTGGGCATCATGAGTAGAAGACCCTGTGATGCCGTGAAAGTCGTGGATAGCGAACCAGTTTGTAATGCTCCGTGCATGGCTCCAGCAACTCCACCCTCACTTTGCATTTCAATGATGGAAGGAACACCTCCAAAAATATTCTCCTGACCATCTGCACTCCAAGCTTCTAACAATTCGGACATTTCCGAAGCCGGAGTAATGGGATAAATGGCACAAACCTCATTAAGCCGATAAGCCACATGTGCTGTAGCTTGATTACCATTTACGATGATGTGTTGCTGTTCTTTCATGATGGAGAATACCTGTTTGAAGATTTTTGGCGGTGATAAAAATTGAACAAGCCGCCACAGGGGCGGCTTGTTTCAGTCTTACTTTACGAACTCGATGGAAACTGGAGTTGGATTGCTGATGATGTCAAACACTGGAGAGAATTGGGCCAAGGCTCTCAATTGCTCTTCGGAAGCATCAGATTTCACTTTGAACTTAACGGTAATACCGTCATATCCTTTTCTAATTTCTGGATCTAATCCTAGAAATCCTTGCAAATCAATTCCACCTTCCAAGGTAGATTCCATTCCCTCAATGTCAATGTCGTTTGCAGCGGCGTGATAAGTCATTGCAGCTGTTAAACAAGAACCTAGCGCATGAAGTACCACTTCCACAGGGGTTGCAGCTTTGTCTTCACCTAAAAGAACACTTGGATGGTCGCATTCCATAGTAAAAGTCTCTTGTCTTGTAGTGTCTTCTTGTCCAACACCGTAAAATCCTTTTGCACTGGTTACACAATGTCCTCCTGTGATCCAATTGTTCTTGGCCCGAAACTCGAACTTGGCCAATTCAGGATTTCCTTGAACTGCATTGATAGTGTCTACCAATTGATCTACGTTTACTCCGTTTTTCATGTTTGCTGTTGTAATCATTTTTTTAAATTTTAAAGATTTCTAATTGTTTTGCCATTAGAGATGCATTTGGCGTGCCAAAAAATATAACTACCTTATTATCAATTGATTACAACAATTTATAAAGAATACACCTATCACGATATTTCGCTTATTTACGAAATATCGTTAAGATAATTATGAAATCTCGTGAATTTAGACGGGCCTAGTTATTCCTAGTGCCTTAATTTTGGAAGTAAGGGTTGTAGGGCGCAATCCCAACAACATAGCGGCACCTTTTTCTCCGGATATTTTCCAATTGGTTTTTCGCAAAGCCCTTAAAATATTTTCCTTTTCCATAGCAACCCACTCTTGAGAAGTAAATATGTAATCCACCTCCGTCTCTGAGTTTATGGATTGTTCCTTCGTTGGATTTGGAATGATACTCTCCCAGTCAACCTGACCATTTTGTGACACAATTATGGCGCGCTCCACCAAGTTCTGTAATTCGCGGACATTTCCAGGCCAAACATAATCAAGAAAGAGCTTTTCTTGCTCTTTGGTAAGTAGGTCAATTTCCTTGTTCAATTTCGCACTGTATTGCCCCATAATCTGGTTAGCTATCAAACACACATCCGATCCCCGATCCCGTAAGGCCGGGACTTGGATAGGAAATACATTGAGCCGATAGAACAAATCCTCCCTAAATTTCCCTTCCATGGAGAATTTCAGTAAGTCCCTGTGTGTCGCGGCTATAATTCGTACATCCACCTTTACCGTATCCGAACTCCCTACTGGATCAAATTCACCTTCTTGAATTACTCTTAGCAATTTGGGCTGAAGCGCAAGTGGCAACTCCCCAATCTCATCCAAAAAGATTGTGCCTTTGTCCGCCAATAAGAATCGACCTTTCCTAGTTGCGGTGGCTCCAGTAAATGCGCCTTTTTCGTGACCAAAAAGTTCACTTTCTATGAGATTTTCAGGAATGGCTCCGCAATTGATCCGAATCAACGGTTTTTCATTACGGTCACTGGCCATATGAATGGCCCGAGCCACCAACTCTTTACCTGTTCCAGTCTCACCTTGGATCAAAACAGTGGCTCCCGTATGCGCCACTTGTTCTATCAAGTCCAACACTTTTTTCATGGACCTGTGCTTGGCTATAATGCCATAACCACTGGTCAGTTCTTTTATCTCTTCCTGTAAATACTGCGTCTGGGTCGTCAGGGAATTAATTTTGCTTTCCGCTTGTAATCGCTCATCTATATTTCTAAGGATAAGGGTGTAGAACGATTTTTTTTCGTTGCCGTATCTACTTATGGTGCCTTCGTTAAGGGTTGCGGTTTCCTTAGAACCAATCACCTTGACCACCTTGGGCAGATAGGTGTTCATACTTTTCCCTTCACCATCCAAATCCTCAGTTACCAATCGTTCCAACAGATGTGCGCTTTCTTCATCCATAAAAAACAGGATGTTCCGCTGGATGACATCTTCATTTTCCAATATTTCCTTGGCGGAGGCATTAGCCAGTAGTATCCTGAAATTACTATCGAACATGATTATGGCGTCCATGGCACCATTGATCAGGCCCAGCATTTTGGAATTAGCCAATTCCAAATCCCTTTTGGACACCGTCAACCGTTCCTGAATAATATCAAGTTCTCTATGCCTTTTGATCAAAACGGACAAAATCCCTTGGGCAAATCCTCTATCTGCTGTTATCAATTCCACAAAATGGGTGGTCCCAATCTTCAGCAAGGTGGTTTCTTCCATTGCTGTAACCGAAGCGGAGCGGGGCTCATCATCTATTAGCGCATACTCACCAAAACAATCCGATTGTGACAGGGTAATATAAAGATGGTCTTTGTCGTGCACTTTTACCTTCCCTTCACAAATGACATACATGGCATCCCCAACATCCCCTTTCTGGATAATGCAGTCATTTTTTTCATAATGTTCCTTTGTGAGATTTTTACAGAGCTGCAGCAATGAAGATTTACCAACTTCTGAAAAGAAAGTCACCTTTTTCAGGAAATCTACCCATTGCTGTTGATTTAGATTTGAATCGGTCATGTTGCAAATAGCTGGTTAGGCATCAATTAAATATACGGTTTTGAATCTAAAGACAGACAATGCCCATGGTTCACAACTGAATTTGACCGAACCCCGATTTTCTAGTTTTATATTATAAGTATTACTGATGGTTTTTTATACATTTATATCTAAAATTTATACTGATGACCATTACCCAATTGCAATATGTCCTAGCAGTTGCAGAGCACAAAAATTTCACCCTGGCCGCCGAAAAGAGTTATGTTACCCAACCTACTTTGAGCATGCAGGTCCAGAAATTGGAGGATGAGTTGGATATTTTGATTTTTGACCGAGGTAAAAAGCCTATAACCATCACCGAAGTGGGGCAAAAAATTGTGGCCCAAGCCAAAAACATTGTCGCTGAAGCCGAGCGCATCAAGGATATTGTAGATCAGGATAAGGGTTTTATAGGCGGGGATTATACCATAGGGATCATACCAACGGTAATGCCCACTTTGCTTCCCATGTTCCTGAATACTTTTATTAAAAAATACCCCAAAGTCAACTTGATCATAAAGGAGCAACCCACAGAGGCCTTGATTCGGAATATATTGGATGGCCATTTGGATGCGGGAATTGCGGCAACACCCCTTGAAATTGAATTTATCAAAGAACGTCCATTGTATTATGAACCTTTTGTAGGTTACGTCCCCAGTAATCACCGTTTGGCAGGTCACAAAGAATTGGGCACGGAGGATTTGGATGTCAACGATATACTACTCCTCCAGGATGGACACTGTTTTAGGGATGGAGTCATCAATTTATGTAAAACACCTAAAAACCTAGAGGACGAACATTTTAAAATTGAAAGTGGAAGTTTTGAAACACTGGTAAGTCTTTCGGATGAAGGTATGGGGATGACCTTGCTGCCTTACCTGAATACGTTGGAACTTGATACAAAAAAGGTACAGCAGCTACGACCGTTCAAAAATCCTTCGCCAGCTAGGGAAATTAGTTTAATTTACCACAAAAGTGAATTGAAGATTCAAATAACGGAGGCTCTGAAAGAGGTAATCTCCAGTATTGTAAAAGGAGCAATCGCTTTTCAGGATGTAAAAATCATAAGTCCGTTGGCGAAGTAATAAACCCATCGGCCAAGTTGAAAGAAATCAGAAAAAAAAGAGCCGATTTTTTAAAAAATCGGCTCTTTCTTCCTACGCTTTAATCAAAAGTAGCGTGGGTTGCAATTCTGGTTTATCCAATATAAAATATTGTAACCAGATTTTAAGTTCTTCAATTTCACTAGGTAATAACCTTGAAACAGCTTTCTTGAGTTCTTTAGCGAATAGTTTAGCATCAAAACTAACCTTTTGCAGGACGGTTTTGGTGTAATCTAACATTGCTCTTGGCATATAACTATGATTTGGATTAAAAGGTTGTCCTCCTAAATTATGAAAAAACACAAAGCAAAGCATAAGCTCTGAGTTAAAAATTAAATAATTTCGTGTTAAAATCGATTAAACGTAAAATGTATCATTCATACAATCAAGGAGTTAAATATCTGGCAATCACAAGATTCGTAGTCTTTTTCTTGCTTGCAAGCTGCTCTTCTTCCCGTTTTGCCAGTTTTGAATCCAAATTGGAATCTGCACCACTCAACCGCTCTTTCCACAGCTTGGTTGTTTTTAACATTGACAAACAAAAGGAAATTTACAACCACAATGGGGGTAGGTATTTTACTCCAGCCAGCAACACCAAAATTGTAACCCTTTATACCGGCACCAAATTTTTACCGCAACAAGTCCCTGCATTGAAGTACATCTCCCAAAACGATACCATTTATTTTGAAGGAACCGGAGACCCCAGCTTACTCCATCCCTATTTTAAGGACAGTACAGCCATCAGGTTCATTCAAAAGTACAATACCGTTTTTTGGCATCCCTACAATTCTTCTGAAGATAGATATGGACCAGGTTGGGCCTGGGAAGACTTTGATACTTATTTTTCTCCGGAAAAAAGTGCGCTTCCACTATATGGCAATGTGGTAACCCTATTTAATGTTCCAGAGTTAAAGGCGTCTCCTGAATTGTTTTCGGATAGTGTTCAAGTTAAAGAGGCAAAATTCCGAAGAGAGGAATTCCAGAATCAATTTTATCTGAATCCGAAGATAAAGGACACCATAGAAGTTCCATTTGTCACCGACATGGCCATCAGCCAGCGATTGTTGCGGGATGTTCTGGGGAAGGAAATTGCTGTGGTGGATGAATTTCCACAGGGACCCAAGGAAACCTTTCACGGCATTCCCATGGATTCCATTTATAAACGGATGATGCACAAAAGCGACAATTTTTTAGCGGAACAAATCCTGATGCTGGCCTCTTCTACCCTTTCAGATACCTTAAGTACCAAAACTGCCATAAATACAATGTTGGACAAACACCTCAGTGACTTGCCCCAACAGCCACGGTGGGTTGATGGTTCCGGACTATCCCGCTATAACCTTTTTACTCCCAATTCTTTGGTGCATATTCTTAAAAAATTACATAACGAAATCTCCCAAGAGCGTTTGTTCCAACTCTTTCCAATGTGGGATGCAACGGGTACTGTGGACACTTGGAATCATCCAGGATTTCAACCTTTCATTTTTGCAAAGTCTGGGTCATTCGGGAATCATTACAACCTTAGTGGGTATCTCATAACCAGATCGGGAAAAGTGTTCATTTTCAGTTTTATGAACAACCATTTTAGGGTGCCATCGCATGAAATCCGAACGTATATCTTTGCGACCCTTAAGTCCATTCATGAGAGGTATTGACCTTTTCATGATTGACCCATCCACCAAATTTTTGTATTAATAACCTCAGTTTTGGAGAAATATAGGTTTCGCAGAAAGGTTTGTTGGGGTTGTTGAAATAATAATCATGAAACTGAGCTTCCGAGGGTTTAAAATCTCCGAAGTGAAATACCTTGGTAATTAGTGCTTCTTCAAAATCCTTCTGCAGCTCTTCCAAGAAGGTTTTGGATTCGATTATTTCTTCTTCCGTAAAAGCATAAATGGCAGATCGGTACTTTTTCCGAAAGGAATGATCGCTTGTACTCTTATGCGTATGTAGGTGGATTGCTATCAAAGCTTTCAACGGAATCAAACCTGGATTGAAGTGGACAATCACCGCTTCAGAGAAAGCATTTAATTCGAGTTGTGGGGATACAAAACCTTGCTCCACCTTTTCCACACCCAACAAGGATTGAAAAACGGCTTCCGTGCACCAGTGACATCCTCCTCCCAAGGCAATTTTCTTATTGTCCATGCCTTATTGGTCGTAAAACTGCTAATCGAATAACTTATTTATTTGGGCATATTGCAGGAGCATAATGGTCTTGGCATCCCTAATTTCTCCCGTGCCCATCATATTAAGTGCCTGCTTAAATGGCATTTCCAATACTTCGATGTTCTCGGTCTCATCTTCAGCGCCGCCACCCTGACCTACTTTCATTTCCTCATGGTATTGCCCAATAAAAAAGTATAGGATTTCCGTGACCGAACCTGGGGACATATAAGACTCAAATACCTTTTCAATTGTATCAATCTTGTAGCCTGTTTCTTCCTCCACTTCCATTCGGATGGTCTGTTCTGCATTGCCCTTTTCCAAAATACCGGCACAGGCTTCAATCATCATCCCATCGGTATTACCATTCAAATAGGTAGGCATTCGGAATTGGCGCGTCAATACCACCGATTTCTTTTCCTTATTATATAATAATATTACGGCCCCATTGCCACGATCATAGGCCTCCCTAATCTGGGTTTCCCATTCGCCATCTTCCCTATGGTATTCAAAAGTGACCTTGTTAAGGGTATACCAATTGTCCGAGAGCAACTCTTTGCTTATGTTTCTGACGGTTCCATTTTTCATGGGCATGGGTTATGGGTTAGGAGTTGCGGGTTGCGGGTTTCGGGTTTCGGGTTTCGGGTTTCGGGTTTCGCGGAAGTAAAATATCATACTAAACGGATGCGGCATTGTTCAAATATCGGCGAAAGGGGAGCATCTCCAAATAAACTAGTTTAATTTTCTCCTTAAAATCGTTCCGTAAAACCTCTTCCCTCTTCATGTCATGCACCACAGCAAAGGTTTTGTTTCGTAGTAGTTGGATATGCGGATGATCATTTGAAAATCCTTTGGGGGCATTAGTCAATTTTTCATCCTTGTATAAACTCCCAAATAGCTCCTTAAACATTGATCCGTCCAAAATCTTTTGTAGCTCCTCTCCGTTGTAATCGATCCCATCCCGGATGCTGCGAAGGGTCTTGGGGTCTGGACGCCAAAATCCCCCGGCCAACAAACATTGTTTTACCCCAATCTCAATATAAAAATCCGCAGTGTTGGGTGCTTTGTCCAAACCTGCCCCAAAGTGATCTTTATAAATGGGTTTATGCGGGTGGAACATTAAGTTGTTGTTGATTCGGTTAATGCCTTTTTTACCTGGGGTGGGGTAATAATCATCATGTAAGTGTGACATGGTCAAATCCAAATCATCCAACCATGCCACAAAGTTGGTCCGCAAAGCACGGTACCACTTTCGGTTGGCATCCATCCATTCTTTGGAGTTGTTTTTTTGAAGTTGAGTCAGGAAGTCGAATAGTTCTGAAAAGTCCATCCACGGTTTTTGAAGGACTAAAATAAAACTATTTTACGCTTGTCTAATGTCTTTTGTCTTGCGTCTACTGTCTAGAACCGATTATCCCCCATCACAATATCACCGAGACCACCCAAAATGCTTCCTTCTCCTTTGTCTTTTCCTCCACGAGGAATTGAAGCCAACACTCGTCCGGCCAATCTGCTAAAGGGTAGGGATTGGACATAGACGGTTCCAGGACCCCGCAAGGTGGCAAAGAAAAGTCCCTCTCCCCCAAATACGGTATTCTTAATCCCACCTACAAACTCAATATTGTAATCAACGGTGTGGGAGAAGCCCACAATACATCCAGTATCCACTTTTAGTACCTCCCCGGGAGCTAGTTCTTTTTTGGCCATGGTTCCACCTGCATGTACAAAGGCCAATCCATCACCTTCCAATTTTTGCATGATAAAACCTTCACCGCCAAATAAACCTCGTCCCAGACGTTTGGAAAACTCTATTCCTACGGACACCCCCTTGGCAGCACATAAAAGGGCGTCTTTCTGACAAATAAACTTGCCTCCTTTTTCAGATAAGTCTATGGGCAAAATTTTTCCTGGATAGGGAGAAGCAAAGCTTACCTTCTTCTTGCCTTGTCCAATGTTCAAAAATGCCGTCATAAACAAACTTTCGCCTGTCAATAACCTTTTCCCTGCGGAGAAAAGTTTCCCCAATACTCCAGAATCCTGACCTGAGCCATCTCCAAAAATGGTATCCATTTTAATGTCAGTATCCATCATCATAAAGCTGCCAGCCTCTGCTACTACTGCCTCTTGGGGGTCAAGCTCTATCTCTACATATTGCATTTCCTCCCCGTAAATGTCATAATCTATTTCGTGTGCGTTCATTTTTATCGTTTTAGGTTGACATTAGTTAGTTGCTGATTTACTGAATTTGTTACAAAGGAAGTAAACAATTCATCATACCCAATTTGAATGCTCTATAAGGAGTTAAATCACATCTGTTTATATCATTCCTCACCTATGCAAATCAAGTGTTTGAGGGTTCTATGATACAATTTCCCGTTTGCATATGAAGGTGTATTAACGGACCATGTCTTTCCCCTTGGACCCAAATCGTTTAGGCTGATCAAGGCACTCTCATCAAAGATATCTGTTGTTGTATCTATGCAATACACTACCCCCAACATCGTTGTGAAGTAAACCTTCCCGTTCACCACGATAGGGTTGCCATTAAAATTCCAATGCCAACCATCCCTTCGGGATCTTTTGTCATTGGAAACGTCCAAGCCTCTGCTATTTATGGTTTCCGTGGTAAGTTCCTGGTTCCATATATAGGATTTAGTTCCATCTTTATACGTTACTTGCACTGGGACCTGTAAATATTCAACCTTCCCAGACTTTAAATCTGCCCTGGCAATTGTATAATCCGGACCAATGTTGTTGCGGTAATTTCCCGATTTGAAACAAAGAAAATAAAGTCTGTCGTCCACTATGATGTTTGTAAACCATGCCGGGAACACATTGATTCCCAAATCTTTTTGGAGATCCACATTTTTCTGAAGTGAATAAGAGCCTTGAGCGGCATCATAGATTCTAACATCGGCATTAGCCGTCAGTGATACTTTTCGTTGAAGTTTCCCGGTTTTGGAGTCCACCAAATGGGCCACACATTCCTTTTCAGTATACCAGACCGCGTAATCTTCATTCCAAGTGGCATTGTACAAGGCCAGCCCTTCATCTGTATCATATTTCCATATCCGATTTCCATTTTCCAGGTCAATTAGGGAATACCCAACAGGGGTTTCTGGAACATCATGGTGCCCGCCCCTACCAATCAAAGCTGCTGACCTTCCTTTAACGGTTTTGGACATAACTGGTGTATTGTAATGCGTCAGCCCATCTTCCGATATCCATCGCTGTTCACCAGTTTCTTTGTCTATACCGTACAGGTAGTTCCAACCATAAACCCGCTTCCCATTCTTTTTCCAATGGGTCTCCATGTTTATCACCAGGTCCCCCGTTAAAAAGGGTTCAAACTGCTTATTAAATGGAAAATGCACCCCATCCAACTCCTCTACCGGATTCCAAGTTCTTTCCCAAATTCGATTGCCCTTAAAATCAAAACAGCTTAAGTTGCCACTTGCGTTGTAGAACCAAACATGTTTCCCGTCCGTAACCGGTCCGGGAGTAGAGGAATCGCTAAAACCATACATATATTCACTTTGGGCACTCCCTTTTAGCTCCCTTTCCCAAATGATCTGTCCATTTTTGGCATCTAGGCATAAGGCCAAGATATTCGCTCCTTTTATGGGTTGTCCCTCTTTTACCTCATAAATGGGGCTCATGACCGACAAGAAAATGGTATCGTCCCAAATGGTAATACCGCTTTGGCCACCTTCCGGTAATTCTGCAATCCAAAGAATATTTTTACCGGTGGTTACACTGAATTCTGTAGGCACTTTGCCATCTGTTTTTACTGCCCAGTTACCGTTAGGCCCTGCTGGTTGCGGCCAATTATTGTTTTTTTGGGCCTGCAAAGTCACTTCGCATACTAAGGAAAATGCAAGGGTTATGGTTATGGTTATGGTTTTGATCATGCAACAAGTCATTGAGGATTTTTTAGTTGACCACGAAGGTTTCTTTCCAGGAGACCGGGTTCCCTTGTGCAGTAAACCCTTCAAAAGAAACTTCATATGCACCCAACACATCAGAGGTGTAGAATTCTAGTTGGGAGGTATCCGAGTCCAAAACCACTTGGGGCTGCCATAGCAACTGTTCCCTAAAATCGGGGATTTGGTCTGTATTCGGTTTTGTAGCTTGATGGTATTTCTGATTGAAATACTTTTGCATTGGTAGCGGGGAAAATAAATCCACTCGGTTGATATAATCTCTGCTGAATTCCTCCTGAAAATTGCCTTCTATGGTTTCCATGGCTATGATTCCATTGTAAATAATGGAATTTATCACACATTTTTCCCTTGAGATATTGATTCGCTTAAGCTTTTTGGCATCATAATCAATAATATCAGAATGCTTTTGTATCAGCAGCCCATCCATCAGGACCAATGGCAAAAGATTTGAGGCTACACCTTCTTCCTCCTGTCTAACTTTGAGGACTTCTTCTCCATCTTTTCGTTTTAACACCCACACATGCTCCAAGACTTCAGATGCTGTCTCCCTAACCGTTGAAAATCGTGTATAGTCGTCCAGATCATATTTTATGGAGAAGTTTCTATAGATGGGCAATGTCTGAGCTATGGGCATGACAGTGTCTTGCTTTAATTCGATAAAAGCATTTTCCACTTGATTATGAACACTTCGTTTCAATATCAAATCCGTCATTTCAGGTGAAATATGAAGCTTGTTGAATTGTAGAGCTCCATAATCCAAAGAAGGTTGTTCATTGATTTGAAGTTGGTATTTATTCCAGTTCTTACCTAATATTTGGACATTGGCCTTGCTGTTCAAATACTCTTGGTTTAGATTAAAATAGAATTCCCCAGCCCAATTGGTCCTCGTTAGTTTAAGTACAAACTGCTTACCTGGAATGGATAATGCTACCTCCTCTTCTTCCAACACAAAATCGAGATCCTTGGGTGTGATTGTTCCAGAAATCAATTCTCCCCTCAGTTCCGGCAAATAACTCGGGCTTTCCAAACTTGCATTCCCTTCGGACTGCGAATGATGCTTTTTTACATAGGATTGGGCTGAAAACAGAGGTGGACCTCCCAAGGAATCTATTTTGCGGATGGAAACCGAGTAACTCCCCCTGGGAATTCCTTTTTGGAGGGACCTCACAGTCAAATGTCCTCGCTCCCGAGTAGTGAACTCTTTTTTGCTTAATTCAAATGAGAAGAATGGGTTGGAATCTACAGTCTCCTTTAAACCCGTCTGTTCAATTACCTTTATGGATGGTGGAATGGAATCCTCGGCTTTTTGCACAATGGCCTGCTGATTGCTTTGGAATGGATTGATCAGACCAATGTCACTTTTATAGAAGTGGTTCAATCCAAAATTTTTCATCCATTGTGTGTATCCAACAAGTTTATAATTACCAGATGGAACCGTAACCGGAATAAAAAACTCTCCCTGACCCACACCATTGTTTAATCTAATTTTATGCCGAAAAATTACATCTCTCTCTTCCCCAATCAACTCCACATAAGCCATTTTGCTAAAAGAACTAAGCGTTTTGGATTCAGATTTTAGGGCATATACTTTATAGTACAGTTGTTCCCCTGCAAATAATAAGGATTTGTTGTGGTGCAGATACACCATTTCTTGGTGCTTGTACTGAGACACCAAATTATTGCCGGCTTCATTGGATGTAGTGGCTTGACCACTGGTGATGATGGGAATCATTAGTATAAAGCCTGCGATATAGCTTTTAAAAATTTCCCTTATGACATACATTCCATTCATACTTGTTATTCTTCCCAAAAATCAGGTATAGTTGTATCCCACATCACAGAACAATCCGCACAAACTGTTGAAACCACGGCAATATCTCCGGTTGGGGTGGTGCTGTGATATCGTACAACATCATCACCCAAAAGATCAAAAATGTCCGGGGATCCGTCATGGGTTACCAAAGGAGCAACAAAAGGCAAACAGGCATCTACGTAGGGCGGTAACTCCTCATCCGGAAAATAATCGTTGTAATTGAAAAAGATCCTTTGGGATGTTACGGTTGCCACATGAAAGAAGCCAAGCACTTTTTCATCATCATTACTAGTTGAGCGGACGTTCCCGCTAAAAAAGCCAGGCTGACTTGGAGAAAACAAGTCGTCTTCAGCTGTCGATTCCTCCAAAGTCTCCAAGTAGCGGTATGATTCCTGTGAGATGACCAACTGTTTGACAAGAATGCTATAGCGATGGGATAATATAAAATTATTTCTATCGATAAATCGCACTGAAAATCTTTGCACCTCACCGGAGTTGGACTCCTGAGGCCTGTTCAAGATGATATCATTGGATATATCGGTATTGTAGCAAGTACGCCCAACACTGCCGTATATTGGCCATGGCACTAGCTCGCCTCCTAGGAGCCTTAATGTTTGTCCGCTCCAAGACGGAGCAACAATCTTGTATGTTTCTTCGTATTTATATCGCAAGTACTTTGAGAGTTGGGAGTTATCGTATTCCACTGATATTTCCATGCCCTCCGTACCATCATTGGTTATTCTGGAGGCCGTTAAATTGTTCATGGGGGTGGGTTCCAATCCTAGAACAGGGTCGGATTCATAGGTTCGCCCATCATTGGTGGTCACAAAAAGTTGATAGGTTCTACCAGGCACAATTCCAAATTGGGTTACGGATCCATATCTTCCTGGGTTTATTTCTTGAAAGTTGTATTGGTTATCTAGGTCATCCACAACGGTCACGCTGGCATTTACCTCCGGGGTTGAGACCAATTCTTCCAATGGAAAAGCCCTACTCAGTATTACTTCTTGTTGCTGCACTTCATTGGTTATGGTTGTTTCAATGACCAAGGCATCCTCAAAAGTCTCTGTTTCTGGTTCAAAGGACTCAATGCAGCCATAGACCATTACTCCCAACAACATTAAAAATGCGATGCGAAGTATGCCAATTTGTGCCTTAAATATCATCCTTATTTGCTTCAAAACTTAAAATTATAGGTGATGGTTGGTATTGGAATGGAAAAAATGGAGCTTTTATAGGCCTTTATCTGTCCTTCTTCCGTTACAAAGAATACAGAAAAAGGATTGTTTCTTCCCAACACATTATACACTGAAATATTCCAAAAACTATGGGCAAATTTCTTGATTTTGTGGTTCCCTTCAATATTGAAACTAACATCCAATCTATAGTAATCCGGAATCCGGAATTTGTTGCGATCACTGTAAAATGTGTACTCTCTACCTTCATACACATAATTCCCTACCGGATAGGTCACAGGTCTACCTGTCTGAAATACAAAATTGGCAGAGAGGCTAAAACGTCGGTTAAATTTATAGTTGGTCACCAAACTAAGATCATGGGGTTTATCAAAGTTGGAAGAAAAGTACTCTCCTCCATTAATCCGTTCTTCTTCCAAGTTTCCATCAAATTTAATCAAGGAACGTGCGTAGGTGTAACCTAGCCATCCATTGATTTTGCCTTGGTTCTTTTTTATCAACAATTCAACTCCATAGGACTTTCCATCCCCTTGAAGCACATTGGTTTCCACCGCCTCATTCAACAAAAGATTGGCGCCTGTCTTATAGTCCAATATGTTGGAGAACTTTTTATAATAGCTTTCAATACTTAATTCGTACTCGTTGTCATTGATGTTTTTATGAAGTCCCAAGGCAAATTGATCGGCCCTTTGGGGTTCAATGTTGATATCGGAAAGTTTCCAAGTATCCGTGGGAGAAGCGGTTGTGCTATTGGACAAGGTATGCACATATTGGAAAGTATTGTTATAGCTTGCCTTGGCCGAAAGACTTGGGGTTAAAAAATAACGGGCAGACAAACGGGCTTCAAGTCCACCATAGGTCTCAATGACTTCGTTGTTATCAAACGATTGGGTCTCAATAAGTGTTTCTTCACTTTTGGGTTGACCTGCTTCATAGATTCGTTGTTCAGATTCTCCCAATGCAGCATACCAGGAATACCTTAATCCGGCATGAATGGATAATTTCTCATTTATCTTAAAATCATCGGATATAAAAGCAGCGGCCTCCAATCCTTTTTCCTTTGGAAGAAAAACAGGGTCTACAATGGATTCTCCTTGCAAAGGTTCTATACTTCCGGGGTTTACATTATAAAGTTTCCCAGAAATTCCATAGTCAAAATTATGGGAAGTATTATATAAATACTTCATTTTAAGCTTTAACAAGGTTTCTTCTATATCGTACTTCAAATCAAAGTCGCTCACCGAATTGGCGTCAAAATTTATATCAAACTTGTATTGGCTATTTGTAAAAATGAGATCTCCCTTGCTCTTTTCACTAAACTTATGGTTCCACTGGAGTGATACTGAACGATTGCTATAGGTTTGCAAGGAATCCCTGGTCACATTAAAGGCATCCCTGCTATAATATCCCATCACTTTCACATCGTTGTTCTTGTTGATCTTATAGTTGTACTTGGCAATAACATCAAAAAAAGAGGCTTCACTGTTTTTTAGGGTCTCGTCTTTCAGAGAACGTAAAATCCAATTGGAATAGGTAGCCCTACCTCCCACCAAAAGCGATGATTTGTCCTTGATTAGCGGTGTTTCCAAGGTCAAGTTACCAGTCACCGGTCCAATTGAGGCCTCTCCAGAGAATTTTTGGTCGTTGCCATCCTTGGTATGAATGTCGAACACAGAAGACAATCGGCCCCCGTGTTCGGCCGGAATATTCCCTTTGTAGATGTCCACATTGTTGGAGGTAAATGGATTGATTGCAGAAAAAAGACCAAAGAAATGGGAAGGGTTATAAATGACAGCATGATCTAACAGGATCAGATTCTGATCCGTTTTTCCCCCTCGTACATTGAATCCAGCTGCTCCTTCCCCGGCAGTGGTGACCCCAGGTAAGGTTGTAGCTACTTTGAAGATATCCCGTTCTCCCAGTACCAAAGGTATATTTTTGATTTCTTTGATTTCAATTTGCAGAACCCCTCCAATAGTTTCTTCAATATTCCTGTTCCTATCTCCTTCCACTACCACTTCATCCAGTACTTCAAAACTCTCGGTAAGGTCAAAATTCAATTGTCCATCGCCGTAGACAATCAAGGCTCTTTGCTCTCCCCTATAACCCAATGCGCTTACCTCAATCTGTTGTCTGCCCACAGGTAAACGGATGCTATAAAACCCTTGGGCATTTGTGGTTGTACCTTGTCCGCTTCCCTTGACCACAAGGGCCAAACCAGGAATAGGTTGCTGGGTCACCGAATTAATGGCATACCCGCTAAGGGTGGCAAATCGATTTGGGCTGTTTCTATCTTCCTTCCCAATTTTGACGATTTCCCCTGTATTCCGAATCGCTCCTTGGCTCGCTCCTTGCAGGATGGGTATCATATCCCTGGCATCTATGCTTTCCACGACCACGGAATCCATAGTTTGTTCCTGCGAGCTTGGAAAGAAATTTTCAGGAAGTTCGTTATAAATAACACTCCCCTTGGTAAGCACTACCCTTTTACCATCCATAATATGATAGTTAAGGTTGGTGTCAGCAAAAAGGTCGTTTAGAATTTCATTGATGGACATGCCATCATAATTTTTGGAAATTGAACGGGAGTCCAACCAATCATCCACATAATAAAAAGTATAGTCCGAGCTTTCATGGAGTAGAACTATCGCCTCCTTCATGGACAGATTTTCAAATGACAAACTTACCTGCTCGTCCATTTCCTGGGCAAGTCCGCTGTAAAAACCCAATACCAATAAAGAACTTAGTATATATTTCATTCCACTACTGCTCTTTTGTTGGATACCCAATGTTGATGAATCACTTCCATCATATTAAGGAAATACTCGTCCCTATTAGTTTTTTTCAGATGGTCAAAAGATCGTTTGTTAAACGAGCTCTTAGCTTCTGGGAAAATTCGAAGTATATCTTTTTTGTTTTTGATTTCGGTAAAGTCGCCTCCATGATTTATATAATAGGTATCCTTGCTCACGAATTTATACCGGACAAGATTCTTTTTGTAATTGGAAAAGCCGACCTTTTTATGTTTCTTCAGGAGTGTAAACAAAGCCGTTTCAGACAACACCTCATAAAAGGAAGTCACCTTGGCTTGTCCATCTCCCTGATGAACAACTGGAATAAATCTGTGTCCATCGATAACAAATTCAGAAATTCTCTCCTTGATTAACTTTACTAACCTTACCTGGGTATCGCTTCGCAGAGGGAGCAACAATTCATCTTCATAAAGGTCATATTTCATATCAACATCAAAATAGGTCTCCCCATCAAAAACGATATGCCCATTTAGATAATCATTGGATGTATAAAATTTATGGGTACCATCAACGGACCCATATTTTTCAACAGTCAATGTGCCTTCCAGAAGGTTGGTATTCTCAATCCCTGTAGTTTTGTCAAACCAATTATAGTGGTCTTTTTCCTGAACGGATGTTTGCCCCAAAGCCCATCCAAAATAGAAAAGGAACACTATGCATGTTAGTGGAATTGACCTAGTTTTCTTCATGACATTTTTTTGATAAAACAGCTACAATAGCCAAATGCAAGCCTTTGGCAAGACAGGAAGATGAGGTGAAAATCATGACCGTTTTTCGATTACCCTAATGTAACCTTTAAAGCCGTGCGAGGAAAATAGTTTAGACGAATAACGTTTTATCCCACTAAACCAGCATATTTGGAACAACTATGGTCCATTCCAATCTTATAAGGTCAACAAACAGAAAAACTATGTAAGGGGGACTAACCTTTGATTTTTACAGTCCACTCAAAATGGAAAGTGGAGACCTCTACCCCATCTTGGTTAACTCCCACTGATTTCATCCAAAAGGTCTGCCCTTCTCCTGTCTCGATTGTTTTTTGAAGGGCAGCTTCTATTAAATGACCATCCTCGCAGGTAAAGGTTATTCTTCCTGTGGCCTTTTTGGTAAAAGTGGCTTTGTTATTGGCTACCAACATGGAAACATTCTTACCACTTTTCTGAATTTGACGGATGACCATAGCACCGGTACTTAACTCTGCGGCCATGCCCTGAACTGCCCAAAACATGGATTTAAAAGGATTCTGATTGAACCATCGATGCTTTACACTGGTTACTGCTTTTTGATCATCAATATAGGTAAGGCGTACACCGCACCACCAAGCAGCTGGCAGTTTAAAAAAAGTGAATGTATTGAATTTACTGGGACTAAGAGCCATGACTTCTGTTTTGGTTGGTTAAAAATAACCAAATTAATCGTTAGTCCTATTTGTTAAATATATGTTAATTTATAGTACTTTGTTTTGCATAGTACCATCTTTTAGACATATATTTGCATTGTAAGCTAATAGGTAAACTATTATTGCTATCAAAAATCATCAATTAAAAATGGCGACAACATTGACCAAACACGAACGAAATTTATCCGCAATCATACATGCGTCCACTTTTTCGAAGTATTTTATTCCTTTCGGGAATTTTATTCTGCCACTTATTTTGTGGACGGCCAACAAAAAAGAATATGCATTTGTGGATTACAATGGTAAACAAGCTCTTAATTTTCAAATAAGTATGTTATTGTATTCCATTGTAGCAGGATTGGTAAGCATTCCATTTTTTATCGGGTTTTTACCTGATCTATTTGACTGGAACTTTTTAGGCTTTCACCGGTTAAGCGACCTGAACAATTTGAACATCCATTTTGATAGCGACGATTTTCGGTTCGGTCGCTTCTTTTGGCCGGTGGGTATCACGGGGCTGCTTCAAGCGGCCCTAGTTGTGATCAATGTGGTTTACACCATTTTGGCCACCATCAGGACAAACGACGGGGAAACTTTTAAATACCCCATAACCATAAAATTTATCAAGTAAAATCACATCAATCAAAATATTAGGAGTTTAATCATCAATCAAAAAACGAAAAACATCAATCAAACACCTGCCCTGAGCGAAGTCGAAGGGTCAATCAATCAAAAAACGTTTCCGCTCCCTCTTCTCATCAAAGAGGGACTGGGCGGAAGCAAAAAACGAACAGTTAAACAGATCCCGAACCTAGTTCGGCAAAATTAGAACCATGAAGTTATGAACATAGAAAACACAAAAGCACAAATGCGCAAAGGGGTTCTGGAGTATTGCATTCTGTCCATCCTAAATGATAAGGACAAGTATGCATCAGAAATACTCGGAGCTTTAAAAGACGCTAAGATGCTGGTGGTGGAAGGCACTATATATCCTCTGTTAACGAGGCTGAAAAACGCTGGATTGCTCAACTATCGTTGGGAAGAATCCACCTCTGGCCCACCGCGAAAATACTACGCCCTTACCGAAACAGGAAGGTTGTTTCTCAACGAATTAAACGGTACCTGGGATGAACTAAGAAATGCAGTTAATCTGGTAACCAACACAAAATAAGAATCTAAAATGAACAAGACAGTAAATATAAATCTAGCCAATACCCTCTTCCACATAGATGATGAGGCGTTTAACAAACTTAGGCGGTATTTGGAATCCATAAAACGTTCCTTCTCCGGAACGGCTGGAAGCGATGAGATCATTGCGGATATTGAGGCAAGGGTCGCTGAACTCTTCTTGGAAAAAATGGAAAACGAAAGGCAGGTCATTACCCAAAAGGAAGTGGACGAGGTCATCAATATAATGGGACAACCCGAAGATTATATGGTGGATGAGGACATTTTTGAGGACGAACCAAGAAAAAGCCATACCCAAAGCACACGAAGAACCAAAAAACTGTACAGGGACATTGACCAAAAATACATTGGTGGTGTATGTTCCGGTCTAGAACATTATTTAGGCATAGATGCCCTTTGGGTGCGCTTACTCTTTATCATTTTGACGGTTTTCAGTGGTTTTGGACTGGTAGCCTATATCCTTCTTTGGATTTTGGTACCAGAAGCGGCCACCACCTCCCAAAAACTGGATATGTCGGGAGAGCCCATCAACATCAGCAATATAGAACGCAAAGTAAAAGAGGGGTTTGATGATGTTGCAGACAAGGTAAAAAGTGTTGACTACGAACAAGTAGGCAACAAGGTCAAGAGCGGCTCCAAGACCTTTTTTGATACTATCGGCGATATTATCATGTTCCTGTTCAAAATCTTTGGTAAGTTCATTGGAATATTGCTGATCATCATAGGGGCGTCCAGCCTAGTAGGATTGTTCATCGCCATGTTTACCGTGGGTATGTCCAATGCCGTGCATATTCCAGGAGTGGATTTCTATGAAATCGTGAATACCACTGGAGCACCCGTATGGCTCATGTCCATTCTGATATTTTTCGCTATTGGCATTCCCTTTTTCTTCTTGCTCTATTTGGGATTAAAGATTTTGGTGAACAATTTGAAATCCATAGGTAACATAGCCAAATTCTCCTTACTTGGACTTTGGTTGATATCCATAGGAACCATTTTTGCCCTAGGTGTTCGTCAAGCAGCGGAATTTGCCAATGTGGGTAGCGTGAACATCAAAGATCAGATGTATGTGGAAAATCCGGAGGATACTCTAGTCATTAAAATGAGGGATTCGGAATTGGAATTCAATATGGATGATGTTCACTTTGGACGTATGCGTTTTACTTATGATGAGAATGACAAGCGGATTTTGATCTCGGACGATGTGAACTTCAAGTTAAGAAAATCCAAGGATGACCAAATTTCAATCAATGTGAGAAAGGATTCCCATGGAAGTTCCACACCCGCGGCAAGGGAAAGGGCCAAGCAAATTAATTATGGCTATGAGGTACAGGAAAACGAAATAATCCTTGATGATTATTTGACCACTGCAACATCCAATAAAGCCAGAAATCAAGAAGTAACCTCAACCATATTTATTCCTGAAGGTAAGTTTGTACGGTTTGAGGAATCTACCAGGGGGCATGTAGGGCGAGGTATTAAAAATGACAGGGATTACTATAGGAGCAATATGATCGGCCACATATGGGCCATGGGAGAAGATGGAGAGCTTAAGTGCCAAGATTGCCCTGAAGAATTGGAATCTGAAGAAGAAGAAGAAGGTGGTCGGATCATTTTGGACGAAAACGGAATCGATATCAATGTAAAAGACCGTAACGATCAATTTAAAATGAAGATTGATGAAGACGGTATAGAAATCAAAACAGGAGATCAATCAAACAATTGAACATACATTTTCAACAGTTGGGAAACCTTTAATAGAAAATAACAATCATAAAC
Source organism: Flagellimonas algicola (assembly GCF_005937185.1). Lineage (GTDB taxonomy): Bacteria > Bacteroidota > Bacteroidia > Flavobacteriales > Flavobacteriaceae > Flagellimonas > Flagellimonas algicola. The sequence continues at coordinate 1,259,076 of NZ_VCNI01000001.1, forward strand.
ACGAATTTCATACTGAATTAAATTCAGTATCATTTGAACACTTCATAAAATCAATCAATTAATAACAAATGCCCAGCCAAGCTGAGCATAAAAAGAACAATCATGACAACACTAGCTAGAATCGCAATCGCAGTATTATTGGCCCTTTTTGCCTCCTCCTGTGTGATGGACATCAACTTTGGGAATGGCAAGAAAGGTAACGGACAAGTAGTTGAAGAAACCAGAAAGGTGACCGAGGAATTTACCGTTGTATCCGCCTCCGAAGGTCTGGATGTATTTGTTACCCAAGACCAAGACTTCAAAATTGAGGTTGAGGCAGATGAAAACATCATCGACCTTATCGGTACAGATATCAGGGATGGAAAACTTAGGATCCATGCCATTGAGAACATAGGGAGAGCCACAAAGAAAGTTTATGTTTCGCTTCCAGAGATCACAGGACTAAAAAGTTCGAGTGGTGCAGATCTCATTGCACAGAATGTCATCGAATCTGAGAAATTGGATTTGGATGCAAGCAGTGGGTCCGACCTTCATATAGAGCTTGTGGCCGTAGAAGTTTCTGCAGATGCTAGCAGCGGTGCAGACATTAAAGTATCTGGCAAAGTGGATGTATTATATGCTGATGCCAGCAGTGGCGCAGATATAAGAGGACGGGATTTATTGGCCAAAACCTGCAACGCAGATGCGAGCAGTGGCGCAGGAATCTCTATAAACGTTTCGGAATCCCTAACGGCGGATGCCAGCAGTGGAGCTGACATTTCCTATACCGGTGATGCCAAAGTGCACACAAAAAAATCAGTCTCCGGTAGCGTCCATAAATACTAATTGAACCAAACCATCCAAAACTTGAAAAACCCGTTGAAATTTCAACGGGTTTTTACTTTTCCAATCTCCCTTGTGGCTATCTTAGTACGTTCAAAACAGAGGAATGTATGCGCATTGAAATTAGGAAGTACGAGTTACAGCTGCAACACCCTTTTGGCATATCAAGGGAAACCCACGTAACCCAGGATACCATGATTGTTAGTCTTTCACACAAGGGAAAAACAGGATATGGTGAATCCACTTCCAATCCATATTACCACATTACCGTGGAAAGCATGAAGGCTGAGATAGCGGCAGTGCAAAACCAAATTGAAGCCTATGAATTTGACACCCCAGAACGCTTCCACAGTCATCTGGAAAATTTGGGACTGCAGAACTTTACGCTTTGCGCATTAGATCTGGCGGCCCATGACCTTTATGGTAAGTTATTGGACAAACCGCTTTATAAAATTTGGGAAACAGACTCTTCAAAATACCCTATCACCAACTACACTATTGGAATTGATACGATTGAAAAAATGGTTGAAAAATTGAAGGAAAAGCCATGGCCAGTTTACAAAATAAAGTTGGGAACAACGGATGATGTAGTCATTGTGCGGGAACTCCGTAAACACACCAATAGTGTTTTCCGTATTGATGCAAATTGCGCCTGGACCGCTGAGCAGACCGTAGCCAATGCCCCACAGCTAAAAGAATTGGGGGTGGAATTTTTGGAACAACCGCTTAAAGCTGATGATTGGGAAGGAATGGAAAGGGTAAAAATGGAAAGTGTGCTTCCGGTAATAGCAGATGAAAGTTGTATCGAAGAAGGTGATGTTGAAAAATGTAGTGGCTACTTTAACGGCATCAACATTAAATTGACCAAGTGCGGGGGACTTACCCCTGCCCTTCGTATGATCAAGAAAGCTAAAGAACTGGGCTTGAAAGTCATGGTGGGTTGTATGACAGAATCCACAGTGGGGATTTCCGCTATTGCCCAACTACTTCCCCAATTGGATTATGTAGATATGGATGGGTCCATGTTGCTCAAGGAGGACATTGCCAAAGGAGTAACAATTAAAAGCAATGGAGAAATTGTGTTCCCAATCTTAGCAGGTAGTGGCGTAACCCTAAAGTAGTGGCAATGATCATTGATTCTTACCCTGGGCGAACGATTTACAAAAACTGGAAGGAATATCTCTATTTTGGGGGCACGAGCTATTTAGGGCTTCAATTGGATAAGGAGTTTCAAGACCTGTATATCAAAAACCTAAGGAAGTATGGCACCAATTATGGAGCTTCCCGAAAATCCAACATTCAACTTAAAATCTTTGAAGAAGCAGAGACCCATTTGGCCAAATTGGCAGGCAGCGAATCTTGTATCACTCTTTCATCTGGATATTTGGCCGCACAATTGGTAGTTCAAGCCCTTGTGAAGCAAGGACACCCTGCCATAGCGGTTCCCAATGCCCACATAGCCCTTTCAACCGATAACGTGATCCAGACGGCCAGCCCTAAAGAATTTCATACAAAGCTTAGCGAAATCTTGAATTTGGACAAAAACATTGTCCCGGTTATCCTTTTCGACACTATAGATTTTTCCAAAGGACAATATCCAGACTTTGAGCTTTTGCGGCAATTACCCTTGGACAAAATTATTCTGGTGGGAGACGATTCGCACGGAATTGGTATTGTTGGAACACAAGGGAATGGTTGCTACAGTATGTTAAAGCAATTAGAGCCCGTGCAATTGATTGTTTGTTCCTCGCTCGGAAAAGGGTTGGGTATTCAGGCCGGAGCCGTATTTGGTGACAAAGCCGCTGTGGCTATGCTTAGGGACACCTCTTTTTTTGGTGGAGCAAGTCCTGCATCGCCTGCTTTCTTAAGCACACTTTTAAATGCTGGGGATATCTACAATAAAAGGAGGGGCATATTAATGAAACATCTTGAATTCATGGAGGGCATACCCCATTTTAAACAACTCTTCACACATATCACTGGACATCCCACATTTGAGTTCTGTAACCCAGAATTAGCTAAATTCTTAGAGCAAAATGGGTTTATTTTCACCAATTTTAACTATCCTGATGACAATGGGCCTATCGTTAGCAGAATTGTCCTTAGCGCCTATCATAAAAAAGAGGATATTCATAAACTAGCGGATTGCTTACATAATTTTATCCCATGAAAAATGAGTTGTGCCAATTGTGTACCTTGTACATATCCGCTGAACCAAAATTTAAACTGAACTTATGAAGTATCATTTCGTCAGGAAAATAAGATTATCTCTTTTAGTTGTCCTAACCTTATTTGGCGTCTCTTGTGAGACCGATTCGTCTTCAAAACACAATGCGGTTGAGATGGTTATAGACTCGGTAAAAGGGGCGCATGTACCCGATAAGCGCATCGCCATCTTTGAAATAGATGCTGAACCGACTAATGATGGCTACATAGTAAAAGGCGTCACGAATATTCCTGAAGCACTGGAAGCCTTACAATCGGAGTTAAAAAAACAACAAATTAAATATATAGATAGTACTGAAGTTCTTCCGTCCCAAGCACTTGAAGGTAAGGTACATGGAGTCATCAAAGTTTCAGTCGCCAACCTGAGGGGGCGTCCTGCCCATTCTGCTGAAATGGTTACTCAGGCGATTATGGGAACCCCTATAAAAATCTTCCAAAAACAAGGAAGTTGGTACCGCATACAAACACCCGACCAATACTTGGGTTGGGTGGACAGTGGAGGTCTTGCTTTAATGAACCAAATTCAATTTGATGAGTGGCAAGATTCTAATAAATTGATCTATACCAAAACCTTTGGAAATTCCTTTGAGGAAGCGGATAGGGCTTCCCAAATGGTATCCGATTTGGTTTTTGGAAACATTTTGCGATTAACCTCGGAGAAAAATGATTTTTTTGAAGTTAACTATGCTGATGGGAAAAAAGCTTACGTCTCCAAATCCGAAGCAGCGCCTTACCAGGCATGGAAAACACAACTCCCGTATAGCAAAGAAGCCTTGGTAGCTACCTCCAAAAAAATGCTCGGGGTACCTTACCTCTGGGGAGGAACTTCTGCCAAGGGGGTAGATTGCAGTGGCTTTACTAAAACCGTATATTTTATGAACGGGATGATTATTCCCAGAGATGCCTCCCAACAAGTCCATGAAGGGGTTTTGGTTGATGTTGATGGAGATTTCAGCAAACTGGTTCCTGGGGATTTACTCTTTTTTGGGAGAAAGGCTACAGATTCAACCCAAGAAAAAGCCACCCACGTGGGCATGTGGATAGGAAATAACGAATTTATACACTCGGCCGGGGATGTGCACATCAGTAGTATGGCACCGAATGCTGAAAACTTTGATGAATTCAACCGCAACAGATATCTACGAAGCAAGCGTCTCTTAAATCAAAAAGACAAAGGCATTCTTTATTTAAAAGAGCACGAGGTGTTCTGATTTTTGGCATTGGCCAACATCTAAAAAGAGCTTAGTCTTTTTTCTGTCCATCCGCTCCATAGCTGTATTTTCATATTATCAATTTTAGAGCGCATTTATTGACTATTTGTTAAAAATATTATATCTTATATGTGAAAATGGAATTCTAACACTAAACACAATGCCATGAAAAAAATATTCGGATTGGCCCTGTTGATGTTTTTTCTGGTATCTGCCACAGAATTTGCTTCCCCGCAGCCAGAAGCTATGCACTCAATTGAAGGGACTTGGGAGCTACAGAGCTTTTATAATTACGATGATGGCATCAATATTTCAGATACAGTCCCTACAGCTGAGGGGTACCGTCAGGTTAAAATGTACTACAACGGAAAAGTAATGTGGAGCAGGCATGCACCCCAGGACCCAAGGGAGTGGTTTGGGTATGGCACCTACAAAATAACCGCAGATTCGCTTATAGAAAAATTGGAATTTGGTTCGGCTCCCATGATGTCAGCACTGGACACACTTCGCGTTTTCAGATTTGAACTGGAAATGACCGATGACACCTATAGTCAAATCAGTTTTGATGAAGAAGGTCACCGTACGTTTTCAGAAAACTATAAGCGCATTGATTAATTGAATTAGCGCTCCACTAAAAAAGGCACCGCTTGTTTGTGGTGCCTTTTTTATTATGAAAAATCAATTTGGATATCGATCCTTAAGACACTACGGCCTCTTTGCTCTCCACAGCTGCTAAATAACGTTCAGCGTCCAAGGCAGCCATACAACCAGTGCCGGCCGCGGTTACTGCCTGACGATATTCCTTATCCTGAACATCTCCACTGGCAAAAACACCTGGCTTATTGGTCTTAGTAGACTTACCTTCAGTTATAATGTATCCGGTTTCATCCATATCCAACTGACCTTTGAAAATATCGGTGTTCGGTTTGTGACCAATGGCAATGAACAGTCCAGTAATCGCGATTTCCTCTTTCTCCCCGGTTTGGTTATTCACCATACGAAGTCCTTCAACCACTTGATCGCCCAAAACCTCATCAACTTCCGTACTGTATTTGATTTCGATATTGTCCAGGCTATTTACCCTATGTTGCATGGCCTTGGACGCTCTCATATAGTCCTTGCGCACCAACATGGTCACCTTTTTACAGATATTGGCCAAGTAAGAAGCTTCTTCTGCAGCAGTATCACCTGCCCCAACAATGGCTACTTCCTGGTCCTTATAAAAGAATCCGTCACAAACAGCACAGGCCGATACACCTCCGCCTCTTAGACGTTGTTCGCTTGGAATATTCAAGTATTTCGCTGTTGCCCCGGTTGAAATGATAACGGTTTCAGCCTCAATTTGCTTACTGTCATCCACGGTAACTTTATGAATACCTCCTGGTTCGTCGCTAAACTCAACCGCAGTTACCATCCCAATGCGCACCTCAGTTCCAAATCGCTCAGCCTGCTGCTGCAATTGAACCATCATTGTAGGACCATCAACTCCTTCTGGATATCCTGGAAAGTTATCTACCTCCGTGGTTGTGGTTAGCTGACCCCCTGGCTCCATCCCCGTATACATAACCGGTTTCAAATCCGCTCTTGAAGCGTAAATGGCTGCAGTATAACCAGCAGGACCAGAGCCTATAATCAATGTTTTTAATCTTTCTGTTTGTTCTGACATAACAAAAATTCTCCTAAAATTTGTTCTACAAAAGTAGGTTTTTTGTGCAGAAACTTACATTTCACTATAGATTGAATTGGAATAGTTGTACACAAATTTGTTGGAAAAATGTTGATGTCGGATAATGGATACAAAAAAGGAAAAGAGTCCGGGTCTCGACTCTTTGTCCAAACATGCAGGTTAAGTGAATGAAGATATATTGTATGCTGATTCAAAACCGTCGGCCAAGGGGCTCAACCTCAAAACCCCTCAGCACAACGGAAACCTCGTAGTAGCCAGAATTAGGTAAGGAACGCTTGAAAAGTGTTCTCAAAATACTTTGTATCTGACTGTTCGGAGGTTTGAATCAAAATGTTTATGACCGTTCATTAATTCTTGAGCAAACATAATACGCCCGTTCATGAAAAAGGGCTCCCAATGGACGAATGCCCCTTCTGCGTTCACGGATGACCGTTCTGGATCAATATTTACAAAATTGATAGTGGTATCTTTATCTTAAAATTGGGAAAATCCACCTGAGTGATTTCAAAATAAATGTGGAAAAAACAGATCGTATCATAATTCATGAAGGAACATAACTACCAAATTGACTTAAAATGGACTGGGAGTGAAGGAGTGGGAACCAAAAACTACAGTTCGTATAGTCGCGACTTTGAAGTGATCGCCCCTTTTAAAAACCATCTGATCCAAGGATCTTCGGATCCAAGTTTTAAGGGTGATAGAACCAGGTATAATCCAGAGGAAGTTTTTCTATCGTCCATTGCATCTTGTCATATGCTCTGGTTCCTGCATTTATGCAGCACAAAAAAAATTGTGGTATTGGAATACCAAGATCAGGCAATTGGTACCATGACCGAGGAAAAAGACGGTAGTGGTAGGTTTAAGGAAGTGACCCTACATCCAGAAATTGTTGTTGCAGCATCCGTGGAATTGGAACTTGTGGAACAACTGCATAAAAAGGCCAACGAAATGTGTTTTATTGCCAACTCCTGCAATTTCCCAATTGGACATAAACCCAAAGTTAGGGTTCAAGGGCAGGTTTGAACTAATTGGGATCGTGTACTCCGCTTATCTGCCCATCCAGCCACCGTCTACCACAATAATGCTCCCATTCATGTAAGCTGCTGCTTCAGATGAAAGAAATAATACAGGGCCTGCAAAATCCTCGGGTTTTCCCCATCGTTCCGCAGGAATTCTTGCCATAATGGCCTTTGACCTCTCCGAGTTTTCCCGTAGATCCTCGGTAATATCAGTACTGATATATCCTGGTGCTATGGCATTTACATTTACTCCATGTTTGGCCCATTCATTGGCAAAAGCCATGGTAAGCTGACCAATGGCTCCCTTACTGGCCGCGTACCCAGGAACGGTAATGCCCCCTTGAAAAGTCAAGAGCGAAGCCGTAAACACAATTTTACCAGCTCCCCTTGTTACCATCTCCTTTCCTATTTCGCGAGTTAAAATAAATTGGGCATTCTGATTGACTTCAATCACTTCATCCCAAAGGGCATCCGAGTGCTCCGCAACAGGAGCCCGTTTTATCGTTCCTGCATTGTTTATTAGAATGTCGATAACGGGAAAATCCGATTTTACTTTATTTATAAAGTTGTAGAGGGAATCCCGCTGGCCAAAATCACAACTGTAGGCTTTAAATTTTCTTCCAAGAGCCTGTACTTCTTGCTCAACGCCACTTCCCGAGGCTTCCAGTGTAGCGCTGACCCCAATAATGTCAGCTCCTGCTTCGGCCAAACCTAAGGCCATAGCCTTTCCAATACCTCGTTTACACCCCGTTACCAATGCTACTTTGCCTTCTAAGCTAAACTTATCCAATACACCCATACACTGTTTTGAAATTCAAGATTGAATCCGATTCGTCTTAATTCCTACCAAAGAAACCCAAAAAAGTCCATCTGCAGAAAATTTATGGTCTCATTCCATAGCTCATGATAGTCCGAAGCTCGAAAATAAGCTGATTTTCAGCATTTAAAAATTTCACATTGGACGAATCCCATGTATCCAACCTAAATGGAACACAAAACTAAGAGCATGTTATAATCGGAACATCTTCCCAAACAACTTTTATAATTGTCAAGAATGGGAAATTAGCGCATTGTTTTTTGTAAATTGGATTCCAACCAAACAAACAACCCATTCTTCGAATGAAAAAAAACCTCAACCTAATTTTAGGATTGGCATTCCTTTTATTGCTGGTTGGATGCAAGCCCAAACAAAATCAACCTGAATTCTTGCTAAGAGCCAGTCACTTGGTAGGCGAAGACCATACCTGGTACAAAGCTTTCCAATATTTTGGGGAAATCCTGGAAGAACGTTCCAACGGGCGGATTGTTTTGCAAAACTACCATTCGGAACAGTTGGCCAAAGAGGTGGAGGCCATTCGAATGATTCAGGCTGAGGTCATAGACATGACCATTACCAGCGCCATGTTGAGCAGCTGGGTGGAGGTTATGGTTTTTTGTGAAATGCCTTTCATGCTCCAGAATCCTGAAGATGTTGACAAATTGGTCAACGGCCCGCTAGGGGAACGTATTGAACAAGAAATGATTGCCAAGGCAGGACTGCGACCCGTAGGGTATTTTCGTATGGGTACGCGCCACTTAACATCCAATAGACCCATAAAGCATCCAGATGACCTCAAGGGTCTGATCATAAGAGTGCCGAATGTTCCAGCTTTTGTAAAGGCATGGGAGGCTTTAGGGGCAAAGGCCACCCCTATGGCATTTTCAGAAGTGTTCACCTCCTTACAGCAAGGGACCATTGAAGCCCAGGAAAATCCCTTCGCCCAAATCAAGGTTTCGGGTTTTTATGAAGTACAGGATTATTTGAACCTAACTGGGCATGTGGTCAGTTGGGTCTATCCACTGATCGGAGAAAAACAGTTTCAAAAATTTCCAGATGACCTCAAAGAGATTTTTCTTCAGGCAGCTGAGGATATGCAGGCCTATGAAAAAAAGATCTTTATGGAATATGAGGAAAACGCCAGGCAAGAACTTGAAGCGCTGGGGATGACCTTTGTGGAGGTAGACAACAAGGCCTTTATAGACAAATGTGGAGATGCTATTTTCGATACCCTGTCACCTGAAATGCAGGAAATCTACACCAAACTAAGAAACGATTTAAAACAATGAAAACATTGCAACGACAGCTTGGAAAATTGTTGAAGTGGGGTACGCTTCTGAGCACGCTTGGCTTTGTGGCCTCTACGCTTATACAAATCTATGCCCGCTTTTTTATGGCCAAAGCCCCTTCCTGGACAGAGGAAGCCGCTCGCCTCTTCTTCATTTTTGCCATTGGTTGTGCTTCAGGTTTGGCTATGCGGGGCAGTTATTATGTCCATTTTGATTTCTTGTACGAAAAGCTCCCATCAAAACTAAAATCGTTGATCATGAAGGCCATTTATGTATTGATTGTGCTTCTCTTCGTGATTTTCACCTATCACAGTCTTCAATTTGTAATGGATGGTTGGATTGAGAAATCGCCAAGTCTAAGATTTCCTATGGCCGTTGCTTTTATTGGGGTTACCATCATGGGGCTGGCCATCTCCTATTATGCCATAACTAAATTGATTTCCCTCTTCAAAAAATAAAAAATGATCTGGATTCTTCTCGCTGTTTTTATTATTTGTCTTTTATTGCGATTTCCCATTGCATTTTGTCTAGGACTCTCTTGCTTGGTATTTCTGGTACTAAAAGGTATCCCTCTTATTGTAATGCCCATGAAAATGTACTCAGGTATTGACGTTTTTGTGCTTTTGAGTATTCCAGGTTTTATCATAGCGGGAAATTTGATGAACCATGGAGGGTTGACGGAAAAAATCATAGGTTTTTGTAACCATCTGATTGGACATGTTCGCGGCGGTCTTGCGTTGGGAAATATTGGAGCGTCGATGCTTTTTGCCGGAATTTCAGGAACAGCAATTTCTGATACGGCCAGTATCGGTTCGGTTATGATACCTGCCATGAAAAAGGAAGGTTATGACGCTGCCTTTTCTGCCGCCGTCACTGCATCTTCCTCTACTGTAGGACCGATTATACCTCCCAGTGTTCCCATGATCATCGCCGCAACCTTAAGCGGACTTTCCGTTGGAAAATTGTTTTTGGCAGGTGCCTTGCCAGGTTTCTTATTGGGATTTAGCTTAATGGTGCTCACCTATTTCATCGCCAAAAAAAGAAATTATCCCAAATTGGAACGGAGTACGGCCAAGCAAATATTGAAAGGATTTGTTGAAACTTTTTGGTCGCTGTTAATGACCTTCATTATTCTTTTTGGAATTATTGGCGGGGTATTTACCCCAACAGAAGCTTCAATAATTGCTGTGATCTACGCATTTTTGGTGGGTAGTTTGGTGTACAAAAAGCTCACCTTTAAAACGACCATGGTCGTGATCTTGGATTCCATGAAAACTTCCGCTTCGTTGATGGTGCTCATAGGTTTTGCCAATCTGTTTGGTTGGATTTTGATTACGGAACAATTACCTCAATTGATCTCTTCGGAAATCATCAATTTTTCGGAAAATAAATATGTGGTCCTACTGCTGATCAATCTCTTACTTATTTTTGTGGGTACATTTATGGAAACTATTGCTGCGCTTTTAATCCTGTTTCCCATTCTACTGAAAGTTGCCACAGCTGTGGATGTGGATCCTATTCATTTTGCCGTGATAGCTCTGCTCAACCTTATGATCGGTCTAACCACTCCTCCTTTAGGGGTGTGTCTTTTTGTATCTTCAAGTATTGGCAAGGTTTCCATTGGAAAAGTGAGTAAAGCTGGTTTTCCCTTCTTGCTGGTAAGTCTATTGATCTTGACTTTGGTAACCCTTTTCCCGGATCTATCCTTATATCTCCCTAGATTATTTATGGATTAGTCACCACAGGATACAAACAGAACCGCCCGTTACTTCTCAGACAAAGTATTAATTTGATGCTTAGCGTCGCGAAGCATTTGCTCCAAGTTCTCTGGTTTCTCCGTTATATTGAATTGATTGACAAGCGTATTCAGGGCCGCCAACTCTTCCTGCATATTTCTACTGCTGAAATCCTCTCTTAAAACCCGAACTTTCTCAGCATCTTGAATGCCCTCCCGTAGTGTCTCAAAACGAATGGAGCTTCTATTGCCCGGATAAACCAGGTACGTATCACCTGCTGGCCAAGTCCTGAAGCGCGAATCCTGAAGTGGGTTTTCCACCCAGCTGTTGTATGACCAGTGCAAGAAACCATCAAATTCGGCAGCTATGCTGTACCAACCTATGAACACTCCTTCCGATGGGTCGGAAAAGGTAAACACATTGGGGAATTTGTCTGCACAGCAAACATAATGTGTGCTTATATATCCTCTTTGCTTACGGAGCGATAAATCTTCTGCGTCCACAGTGGCGCCAAAAGCCACGGAAAGATCTTTCATCTGATCTGGATAGAGCTTATAGCTTTTGTGATTGTCCGCTAGCGAGAAACCAAGTTCTGGTGCATGGTCCTCCAAAATCCCCAACATGGCTTTCATTTCTTCAGGCCCTCGTTCATCCATGGCCATTCGAGTAATACCATACCATCCTTTTTCTTCCAGATGCAATTTGAACTGTTTTAAAAATGGAACCCAGAGATCTTCGTAAATCTTTGTGCCAGGAGCTGCCTTAACCTTGATTTCTTTGTTTTCCTTTTCATCAAAGTAGTAAATCTCATTGCCCCAAGGCACCATGGAATAGCAGTTGATCTGTTGTTTGATACCTAAATCCATCATAAACTGCACCCAGTTATCAAATACCGTATAATCATAATGCCAAGTACCGTCAGCTTTTTTTTGCCAATCGATCATCGCTCCAAAAGGATCAAATGTTTGTCCGCCCCAAGGTCTTTTGTTCAAAGAAACCGTAATTACCTTTTGCCCCGCATTTGCCAATCGTTCCATCCCCGGTTTCACCAATTCCCAGTGTTCATTGGACCATGCCTCAACGCCGAAGTATCTAGCCACTGCGTATGGGTTTTGCCATAAATCCAAATGAAACTTCCACTCTTCAGGTTTGGGTAAAACCCGATCTTGAACATTCAACTCTAGTGTAAAGTTTTTATCCTTCTCTCCTTCTACTTCCAACGCCAAGGTACTTTTATAAAGTCCAGGTTTCGCATCGGATGGTACGTCAATGGTCAACCAGAGCGGTCGTGTTTCGCTAGCCTTTACTGCATATGAAGCAACCCTATCAAGGGCATCCGCCGCCAACGAAGCATCAAAATCTTCTGGTTTTCTGTAGCCACATCCATCGGCAAATTCATCGGTAATCACGTATTTCACAAAACGAGCTTTGGTGGATTCAACACCTAGATTATCACCTGACCCAGATTCAAATCCGGACACCTTTGCCCTTACCTTGGAAATAGAATCGTTGGACCACAACACCAACTGGGCAGACACTCTTTCTCCCCTCCAAGCTGTGGCCTCCCAGGTATTCTTGGGGGTTACATTGGGCATTTTACTTTTCACGAAACGAATTCCATTGGATGCAAAACTTGCATTTAATCCTTCAGGTGCCCTAGACCAATCCGAAGCAGTATCGGGTGATGGATCTACTGGCTCCTCATAAGTGGAAGCCACCACAATTTTCGTCTGCTGTTCACAGGCAGTAAAACCAATTAGAAAAATTGAAAAAACTGAAAATATTAAAATCCTCATTATGAGATAATTATAATTTGTGTTAACGTTACCACCAAAGATGGTAAATTACCATTACTTCTGCAATTTTCGGATGAAAAAAATGAGTGATTAAGGGCACTTTTTTCCTAGTTCTGAACCCAGGTATTTAAATTTGGAAGGTTGCTATTTAATTTTGTAACCTTTGCAGCATGCAGCAAACAGGAGTTTATTCCGTAAGAAAAATCAATGTTGGTGAACCGTCAACAGCATTCCCTAACAACTACGTATGGGAATCTGCGGAAAGATTACAAAACTTTCATCAACCCTGGGGACAAGAAGAATGTCCAGAAATCTTGTTCAAAGCGCTGCATGACGATAGATTCCTGTATTTAAGATATAAAGTTCAAGATGCCAACCCACTCCTATTTGAGGGGGGTAACGGAAAAATGGATGTTACCCAATCCGATCGCGTTGAGATTTTCCTTAGCACAGACCCACAATTACGGACTTATTATTGTCTGGAAATTGATCCTTCGGGAAGAATTCTGGATTATTCGGCCTCATACCATAGGATATTTAATTACCAATGGACTTGGCCGGATGGACATATTTTTGTTATTACAGATATTGGTTCAACCGATTATCAGGTGGACATCCGCATCAGCAAACAATCCCTCAACCAACTCGGTTTGATCAATAACAATACGCTATGTGCAGGTATCTATCTAGGTCATTGTGCAGCCCTTCCAGAAGAAGGAAAGCAAAATGCAAGATTAAATTGGCTTAGCTGGATCGACCCATTGTTGGAAAATCCAGATTTTCATGTGCCCCCAACCTTTGGAACCTTGAAACTCGCTTAACGGAATCCCGCCTTACAAGTAACTTTTTACGTTCTCGGAATTTATGATGTCAATGGGTAAAAGCTCAACCTTGGCCAGTTCCTTATTGAATAAAAGTTTCTCCACAAGACTACGAAGGCCCAAGTAAGCCTGTTGTCTTGGAGCTTGATGAATTAAAAACTGAACCTTATCATTGTGCAAACAAACCACATTTTCAGGCAGAAGGTCATACCCGATGACCGGCTTTTTTATTCCTAGTTTATGTATGGCGTTGGCCACCTCGTATGTCCTTGACGTGGTAATAAAATAAGCTTCAATATGCGGGTGCTTCTTGACAGTTGCATCAAAGTTGTTTCTAATTTCCTTGGAACCTAAAATAAGGGTCAAAATCTTGAAATCCGTATGTTGCTCTTCGAAATATGATCTAAACCCATTTTCCTTTTCCTGCATATGGGCCGCGTTGTTGTAGGCTTCCTCCACATGAATAATGGCTATTTCACAAGGTTTGTCAATAAGATTGGATACCAATTTAGCGCCTACCCGTCCACTCAAAAACAAGTCCTGACCTACATGATGGTGAACGTGCTCCCATACGGGGCTGTTGAAGGTCGTAGACAAAATGTTTCTATCGTTTAGCTCTTTCTGAAGCTGGGTACTTTCCTTGCCAAACAGGGGAACAAACAGCAGCGCATCAGGATCTTCTCCGAGGATTTTGTTTCCTGCGCCTAAAAAAGATTTTGGTTTGGAAGGATCAAAAGTGTGGAGGGAAAAATTCAGGTCAAAAGCCGCAAATTCATCCATGAGTTCGGAAACCCCTTTCATGCATGGTTCCCAATAAGGATCCTGTTTGGCATCGGGGATGAGTATATGGATGGTATACACCACATTGTTCCTTAAAGATCGGGCAATGGGGTTAGGGGTATATTCCAATTCCTTAAGTGCCTGGTTAACCTTGTCCAAAGCTTTTTTTGAAACCCTACCCCTATTGTGCAACACACGATCCACGGTGCCAATAGAGACCCCAGCCAGCTTGGCAATATCCTTGATTGTCGTGTTTTTTTTCATCCGTATCACAAATATATCCAAAAAAGAAACCGATGTAATGTGTACCTTAACAGTAAAATTATGTTAACGTACACATTTTTTCTATCTTGCCTCCAAATTGAGCGTGTAAGTCCCATTTTTTGCCAAAAAGTAGCACCATAAAGAATCAGTATTTGAACCATTGCGAATGAAGGAAAAAATCATTGCTATAGCACCCGGAAGAACATGTTTGTTTGGAGACCATCAAGATTATTTGGGACTCCCTGTAATAGCCTGTGCTTTTGACCGGCATATTAGATTGGAAGCCTGTAAGAATAGTACGGATAAATTAGTCCTCAACATGCCTGATATTGGAAAACAGCGTATCCTTGAATTGGATGTTCAAGACAAGGTTGTTTCCAAAGGAGACCATCTATTGGCCACCTTAAAAATCCTAAAAAATTATGGCTGTGTTCCAAACTCTGGCTATGATCTAACCATTTCCGGAAACGTTGCCATCAATGCGGGCACTTCCAGTTCCAGTGCCCTTATCCTTACATGGGCCCTATTTTTGGTGAATGCCTATGGTTGCAATGTCCCAATAACCAAAGAATTTATCTCGCAAGTTGCTTATGAGGCAGAGGTGACATTCCATGGCGCTCCAGGAGGTAAAATGGACCAGTTTAGCATTGGCTTGGGAGGAATTATTTATTTGGAAACCGGTGATACCTTGGAATATGAGGTGTTTCACAAACCACTGTCAGGTTTAATTGTGGCCGAGTCCGGAATTCCTAAAGACACGACCGGCGTCCTAGGGGAACTAAAGGAAAAAGCTTTGCTTGCCATTAACAAAGTGAAGGAAAAATTACCTTCGTTTGACGTTAGCAAAATTTCTAAGGACAATCTTCCCAAATACCGAAACTACGTCCCCGATGACCTTAAAATATACTTGGACGCCGCCATATTAAACCATGATGTTACTCAGCAGGCCTTGATAGAATTTCAACTTCAGGAGTTGGATCCAGTTAAAATTGGGAAGCTCATGAGCCAGCACCATAATATTTTAAGGGATTATTTGAATATCACTGTTCCCCGCATCGATGCCATGATCGAGGGGGCTTTGGGTGTAGGTGCACTTGGAGCCAAGATTGTAGGTTCGGGCAGAGGAGGCAGTATTGTGGTTTTGGCCAAAGATGGGGAACAAGACAAGGTCATCAAAGCCCTAATGGAATCAGGGGCCAAAGACGCATATGCTGTAGCGGTAGATGAAGGGGCAAGAATTTTAGAACCTCAAACCAAAACATTGTAATTGATGAAAGAACACTCAAATCTTATTGTATTGGCGGGCGGGGCATCTTCCAGAATGAAGAAACAGGTCTCTCCGGAAAAAGGACTTAGTGCCGAAGACATTAAACAGGCCAACGAACGTAGCAAAGGCCTTATTGCTGTGGGCAATGAAGGTAGACCCATGATGGATTATGTCCTATACAACGCTAAATTGTCAGGATACACCCATATCTATATTGTAATTGGGGAGCAGGGCGATCTCTTTAGGAAATTTTATGGCAACAAGGATAGAGACAATGAATTCCATGGGCTCAAAATTTCGTTTGCAATTCAATATATCCCAGAAGGAAGGGTGAAACCCTTTGGTACTGCAGATGCAGTTTTTCAGGCTTTAGAGCAATTTCCAGAGTTGAACAGCGCCTCCTATACGGTTTGTAATAGTGATAATCTCTATTCTGTGGAAGCATTGACCGCGCTTAGAAAGACGCACAGTCCCAATGCTTTTATTGGCTACGATAGGGATGCCATGCTATTTCCCATGGAACGCATTTCACGTTTTGCCCTGGCCAAACTGGATACCGACGGCCATCTATTGGATATCATTGAGAAGCCCTCCGAAAATGAGGTAGAACGATATCGGGATGCTTCGGGTAAACTTCGGGTGAGCATGAATGCCTTTACGTTTGACGGTGCAATGATGTATCCTTATATCAAGAATTGCCCCGTTCATCCGGAAAGAAACGAAAAGGAACTTCCCACTGCCCTATTGAATATGCTGAAGGATCATCCCGGTTCGGCCATCGGGATTCCTTTTTCGGAACATGTCCCTGACCTTACCGCCAAGGAAGATATTCTCGAGGTCAAGGAGTATTTAAGAAAGAACTATCCAAAGTTGGATTGGGAGTCAGCATAGAGATACGAATATAAATTTTCCAAAAGGAATTGAAAAAAAGAACACAAAATGCACGGTTTAACCAACAAAAAGACATTTGACAACAAGCAGCTTACTGCTCCCATGGCCAATCTAAAAGATTTGGCCAGAATATCCGGATTTTCCATTTCTACCGTATCCAAGGCACTAAACAACAGTGATGAAATCAGTTCACTTACCAAGAAGAAATTGCGGAAACTTGCAACCGATCACAATTATATTCCAAACAAAACAGCTTGCGCCTTAAGAAAGCAAAAAACGGACATCCTTATGATATGCCTGCCCAAGCAACAGTTGTGCAAGTATTCGGCTGTTATTGAAGGAATTATTGATAAATCACAAAGCCTTGGTTATCAAACCCTGATCCATCAATTTGATCTTAAAACATTACCCCAAGCACTTAAGCAATTGGAACCCCAAAGAACCGTGGACGGATTGGTATTTCTTCTAGAACGGACGGATCCAGCCACCGAAAACATGTTCGAGCAGCATGCGAAGGAAGGTTTGGTATTAATTAAACACACTAAACCCATAGCTCCTAATTGCGATACAAAAAAGCAACGGGGTATTGGCAGGAAACTTGGCAAGGCATTAATAGAACGAATTGACTGGAAAACCAACGCACCAGAACAGTTCTCCAAAATTTAGGAAAAATTCATAAACTGCAGGCTCAGGATTTAGCATTTACTGCTGTTTCGCCACATATTTCAGTATGTCCAAGAATCTATTGTCCCAATTCAAAGATTCATTTAAATCTTTTATCTTCTCCCCATCTTGAACATGCAATGCCAACAACATGGCAGCGGTTTGGTTGTCTTCAGATTCCTTTTGGATTTGCGAAAGTAGCTTTTCCCTAGCGGCATCATTACCCAGTTTTCCATGGGACATTAGCTTGAACAAGCTGTTTCTAACCACATTCGAGTCGGAATGCCTTCTGTATTTGGCAACCTGTTCAAAAAAGCCACCTGCTTTATCAGCATTTTGAAGCTTTTCATGACAAAGGCCCAAAAGATAGTCAGCCATACGGGTATCTGGATTAAAAGGAGTACCCACGCCCAAGTTTTCAGGCCACTTTTTTGAGGCTTCCAAAAGCGCGGTGGCCTTGCTAAACTGTCCTTTGTCCATAAACTTTTTGGCTCGATAGATATGTGCCTGATCATAGATTTTTTTGCTCTCGGAAGCATGTTCAAAGGGCAATATATTCAGGCTTCCCAAAACACCTATTGCTTTGGCATAATTTCCAGTGGACACCAAGGCCTTTGCGTAGCTCAATCCAACATTATAATTGTTTGGGAATTTTTTGAAACCCTTTTTGGCAAGCGCTACAGCTTCATCATTTTTATCATGATCCAAGTAAAACAGAATGAAATCATCCCACCGTTTCCAATTGCTTTTGTTCAAGGCAAGGGAAGTTTCAAAATCTTTATGGGTATCTCCGTAAGGAGCATCGTCGTCCATAATCTTGGCCCTGAAGCTGTAAAAGGTATCGTTGTCTGGTACATCCTTGCATTGCTTCAATAAATCAATGGCCTTATCATTTAGTCCTACTGCCAAATAGTTTTGTGCCAAATAATATTTAAACTTCCAATGATCATGGGTGGAAACTGCCCATTCCAGTACCGGAATCATCTCCCGTCTATATGGAAAGACAAAATCAGGAGAACTGCTAGCCAATCCCGAAAGCAACTCCTTCCCCTTTTCTGAATTTTTGGAAGCATAGGCCAAATAAAGGTTGGACTTTAAATCTTTGGAATTTAAGTTCAATAAATGTTCTGCCATCTTACCCTGTCCCAAATTCAGGTATTCCAACGCAAGTTCCAATAAGGTCTCGTTGCGGAATTCATTCTGTATACTCTCTATGATAGAAGCTGAAGCCTCCTTTTGGAAAAGAATTTCTTCAAAAGCCGCAAAATGGTTTATTGGGCTGATTTTAAATACTTTTTTGAGCTGTTTTTTAAACGCGTCGGCATTGATGTACTTTCGATACACCACCAATAAAACCTGTCTAGCATTTAGGTTATAGGCGTTGAATGCCAAGGCTTTTTTAGCATAACGTTCCGCTTTATCCAATTCGTTCCTGTACAGATGTATTTCTGCCATTAGGGCAAAGGATACCGAGCGAAATTGTATGGATCTTGCCGCCCAACCAAAAGATTCCAAAGCGTTAAGTGCATCTTTTTGGGCCCAATAGGCAATTCCTGCCAGGTAATTGGCTTCAGGATTGTAGGTGTCCAACTGTAAGGCTGTATTGGCAAGTTCCAAGGCTTTGTCATATCTGGTTTTTCTATATTCTGCCTCTGCTGCCAAAATCAGAGCATTGTGGTGGGTTGCATCCAGCGCAAACAATTCGGTCAATTTTTCGTCCGCCAATGCGTATTCCCGGTACTTCATCGCTTCTGAAGCTTCATGATATAACTGCTCTACCCTGGAAGGCTTTATTTCTGGCTTGTAAACAAAATCTCTTTTAAGCAAAGTTTTGCTGACCGATGTGTATTCCAATTTATCGGCCCCAACAGAAATGTCCAGGGTATCTGTATCCTTGCATGGGAAGGTTTTGGTAAAAATCTGCATGGGTTGCATCTCTAGAGACTCTCTAAAAACCTCCTTCTTGTTGACAAAAATTTGAAGAGGTTCCTTAAATCCTTGAAGCGCATTAATTCCTAAAGTAGCTGTCTCTCCACTCCGTTCCACGTTTAATACGCCATATTCTGAAGCGGCCTCCATCCCTCCTATCTCCTTGATTGGAAACCAGAGTTCCTGCCAAGAATCCATGACATAGGGGTCAAAGTTGGCTTGGGAAACCGGGTTTTCAGCTCCTGGAAAGTACTGATTGAACAATCTACCTGCCTGAAATTCAATATACTGGCCATCAGTATCCGTCAAAAGGTCTTCCCAAATACCGCCTGATCTTGATAGTGCCCATAACCATAGTTTTTGTCCGGGCATTTCCTCATAGGGAGATAAGTGACCAAAACCAACATTTCGATCATGATAATAGCCTCCAAAATAATTTTTATAATCCCCTACAATATGATAGGACTTGGATGGACCAAAATTGTTGTTTTTGTACATGGCCAGATTCCTGTCCTTATCATCAATAGGCCATTTTCTCCAGGTGCCATCATGCTCCAGATATCCATTGCCTGGAATAAAGAATTCCAAATCATTGGTCGCAGGCGCCGCCCCAGTCATCCAGTTATAATAGGATTGATTTAATGGGGTTCCATTGTACCAAGAGGCATTGGTCTCAAAATAAGCTTTGTCTTTGTCCAGTTTAATTTCCACCTGCCAATACGTTCCTGATGGCAAGTCCATATTTCCAACAAAACAACTTACACTTCCGTCTTCGTTGGTTGCTGTTTTATAATCCACAGCAGTTGCTGTACCAGGATGATGTCCTATAATCCCAAAATTAAACTCAATTCCGCCAGAGGTCCAAGGGCCCCTCATGGCAATGTTCCGGAACTTGACCACCTCGTTCCGATATAAAAACTCATTGCCCGTACTCTTTTCAATAGCTCCCCATACTTTGCCCCCTATTTCCGGTAACACATAGACCTCTATATATTCGTTTTCGAGTTTGACCACTTTCCATCCCTTTTTTTGCGATGTATGATCATACTCCTCAAACTTAAAATAGGGGAATATTTTAGGGTTTTCGGTCAAAATGGGCACTGGGTTTGGTGCTCCAAATCCGTAGGTATCCAATTGTCTTACCTCTTCACTTATCTTGGCGTTTTGTGCCATTGTGCTCAGAGAGACAATCCATAAAAGTGCAGTTATTTTTTTCAAAACTCTAGTTTTAGTGCTAGTCTTCAGCGGTTAAACTGTACACCTGCACAGGTTGATTGTTTCTTGCAAATAGTAGTAGAGGAGCTTCTGAATTGCCATTGATTATTACCAAATCACGGACTTCACCATCTACATTAAGACCGCTTTCCAAATCTGCAACAGTTTGAAAGTCTCCTTGGCCATTACCCAACAACAAAAGTCCATTGTTGGCATCATAACGGCCATATTTAACCCTAGTTCCGTAGAAATTCCCGGCCAAAACCAAATCCAGATTTCCATCTTTGTTAATGTCCTTTGCTAGAATTGCATAGACGGGTGAAAATTGTGTTTGGATAGGAAGGGGGGTCAGGTTGAACGTGCCATCACCAAGGTTTTCCATATAGCTCGTAGAAAAATTATTGGCTTCCAAAAGATAGGCTCCCTCCAACTCTTCTGGTGAAAAAATATCTGTTATTTTTTGGGTGGCATAGTCTGAATAGTTGACGTATCTGGCTTTAAGCCCGTTCAATTGTTCCACCAAATCGTCTTTTGAGAATACCGGATAGCTCTCACCCATGAGGTAGGAACATAAAATAGGGTCAATTGCTCCATTATCATCAAAATCCTTGGCATACAATTGAACTGGTTCATCGGAGGAAGCCTTTAATTGTGAATTCCAACCAAAATTGCCAATCACGTAATCTTGATCTCCATCATTATCAAAATCGCCTTCAACAATCCGGTTCCACCAGCCTTTGGATTTTTGAGTATCGACGGCATTGTTTTCCTCTATTAATTTGCTTTTCTCATTCCTAAAAAAGCGAATGGACATAAATTCGCCCACCAAAATCAAATCTTTAAGCCCATCTCCATTAAAATCAGTCCATAAGGCATCGGTTACCATACCGATCTGGGATATATCCTTGTTAAGCTCATTGGTACTATCCTTAAAGTTACCATTCCCATCGTTCTTCAAAATATAACTTCTGGCAGCCCTGGGATATTGGCCAGGCACTGATCTGCCACCCACAAACAAATCTTGATCACCGTCTTGGTCGTAATCGTATGCTCTTACACAGGATCCATTGGTCAGCATCTTGGGTAAGGCAGATGCTTTTTTGGTAAAGTTTCCGTTGTTGTTTATGTACAGTCTGTCCTGAAGTTCAGGAGCTTCCTCTTCAAATTCGTGGCTTCCACTAACTATATAGAGATCCATATCCTGATCGTTGTCCGCATCAAAAAACAATGCGCCAACATCTTCGGATTGTTCATCCTCTTTGAATGAAACGATGTTAGCTTCAGCAAAATTCCCAGTTCTTCGCTGTACCAAAATTTTTCCAGCAGTACCTTTTGCCCCACCAATAAAAATATCCTCTAAGCCATCATTGTTGACGTCCGATTTGGCCATTTTTGGCCCCTGGGTGGAAAGTTGGTGAGGAATTAGCGATTCCCTCTTGAAGTCCACAAACATATTTTCAATATGGTTGTAAACCAATAAACTATCGGAAGTAATATCCGAAAAGTATTGCTGCTGTGGTATACTTTCAGCTACATCCGCTATTGTCGCTTCGGCCTGTGTGAACCTTAATGTTTGGTTGGCCTCAATGTTATTCTTTGTAGAGACCGTCCCATCAGGCCATATCACCTCTAGGTTATCGACACTCTGTAAGGTCCCCAAACCAAAAATAAGAGAAGGGTCAACGGACGATTGAAATCCCCTTGCAGGATACAACTCCTGGTGCAGCAGCAAGGTATCTGATTTAAGAATCACTTTGGCTCCCACCGCCAAGGTATTCCCTTCCTTGCCTTGTAGCTGTATCTTTAAATAGTTGTTGTTCCCCAGTAACTCACTGTTGTTGCGGTAAATAAAAGCCTCGTCGTCCGTATTGTTGACCACCAAATCATAATCCCCATCATTGTCTAGATCCACGTAGGCAGCGCCATTGGAAAGGGATTTCCCATCAAGGCCCCAATCTGCAGTTACTTTTCCAAAAGTTAGATCCCCTTTGTTCCGATACGCGTAATTTTCTTCAATGGTGGAAGGAATATTTTCCAATAAATCCTTGATCGCGGTTTCCACTCCGGAATCCATTTCTTCCAAGCGCTTTTGAACCGCAAAATTCATGAAATCCATATTGGTATAGTCCCGCTTAACACCGTTGGTCACAAATAAATCCTTGTAACCGTCGTTGTCAAAATCGGCAAAGAGCGGTGCCCAGCTCCAATCGGTAGCATGTATTCCTGCCAATTGTCCAATTTCCGCAAAGGAATTCCCTTGATTCAAATGCAGCATGTTTCGCATGTACTGATGATGAAAATCAGAATCCACAAGAAATTGGTGCTTGTCATAGTTATCCGGGCCAGAGATCATTTTTTGTCTAAAGTTCCCTTCCGGGAGCATATCCAAGGTTACAATATCCGGCCTGCCATCATTGTTGATATCTGAAATGTCCGATCCCATGGAAAAATGGGAGGTGTGCCCAATAAAATCCTTTAGACTTTCGGTGAAAGTGCCATCACCATTGTTCAGGTACAAAAAGTCGTGTTCGTGAAAATCATTGGAGATATAAATATCCGGCCAAGCATCATCATTGATATCACTGATGGAAACACTTAATCCAAATCCCAATACACTGGACATGATTCCGGCTTCTTGGCTGACATCCACAAATTTTCCATTGTCATTTCGGTACAAACGATCCGCATAATCCGGGAACGATTTTTTTCTTAGGTTCTTGGAGGCATTTTTAAGACTTGAATACGGTTGAACCGAATGATTAAGTACAAAAACATCCATGTCTCCGTCCCTGTCATAATCGAAAAAATTTCCCTGTGTGGAATATCCAAAGTCATCCAAGCCATATTCTGCTGACTTTTCTGTAAAGGTTAAATCCCCATTGTTAATAAAGAGCAGGTTTCGCCTTTTTTCCTTGTCTTTAGCTGCCGATCGACAGACATAAATATCCAAAAGACCATCCCCATTCACATCTGCCATTGAAGTTCCGGTATTCCAAAGCCCTTCTGCAAATACGCCTGCTTTTTGGGCAATTTCCTCAAACTTAAAATCTCCTTTGTTCAGATAAAGACGGCTGCCAACCATACTTCCTGTAAAGTATAGGTCTTGTAACCCATCATTGTTGATATCGCCAACGGCCACTCCTCCCCCATTGTAAATATTGCCGTAGGTAAGAATGTTGAACTCATCAGTTTCGTTGACCAGATTTTTAAATTTAATGCCTGTATGGCTGGAAGGCATTTTTGAAAACAACTTGCTGGAATCTATTTTTTTGCATGAAACAAGAATAGAGAATAGCAGCAGTAACGCTTTGTAATAGGAACTCATAGATTTTGGATTGGTTTGCGTCTTTTAAGATAGTACAATAAAAAACCTGTGGGGTCGCCACAGGTTTTTTTTCTCCCCTTTTTAGAAATTAGGTCCTCCGGTATCCCACCAGAGTCGCGTTCCTATTTCATCGGGGCCACCTAACTTAGCAGTTGCATCAGCAACACCTTCGGGATTGTTTTCCCGCTCGCTGTTGATAAATGTCATTCTTCTTAAGAAATCATCGTCTGCGATAACCCCCCAATCCGAGTTACTATCGTTCTGATAGTTAAACGGAAGTTTAGGATAATCGGTTCTACGATGATCTACCCAAGGTTCCATGGAGTCTGTATAAGCAGCAATCCACTTTTGAGTAATGATTTTCTCCAATTTAGTTTCATTATCAGCAGCTTCATCCCAAGCTATCGTATTGGTTATTCTATTCGTAAAGGCATTAACACCTGCATCTGCTTTGGGGTCCGTATAGTCCCATGGAATGTTGGTATTATCAGCCAGATAGTCATCAACTCCACCAACGCCCCAAAGATCAAATGAGGTACGGACTCCCATTTCATAATTTGTCCCGGCATCTCCAGCCCCAGCCCAACCACGTAATGCAGCTTCTGCCATTAGGAAATATACTTCATCAGCGCTAAACATTTTACGTTCAGTTACATCTCCGGGATCATTAAATGAAAGATCAATGGTGGAATAACTCAAGCGGTCATCCTTGGCCACCAGGCTAGCTCCATTGCGGATTCCCTTGTATGGGAAATCTGGGTGATCCGCCACAACAGCGGGATCGGTTGCCTCATCAAAGAAGGCAGAAACCCTCGGGTCTGCGTATCCACCTAAAATGGATTCCATACTTGCACTCATACGGGTATCGTTCCACTCGAAGCAGATAACCGCTGGGTGGTACTTTCTTCCATAGTTGGAGATATTAAAGTTTTCCGCATTGGTCATAATAAGCCCTGCAGAATCTGCCAAAGCTTTTTCTCCCTCAGCTTGTGCCTTGGCTGGATCTACTTTGGAAATCCTGATGGCCAGGCGAAGTCTTAAAGAGTTTGCCAATTTGGCCCACAGTTCAGTACTACCGCCATAACTGGCATCAAAGGAAGCAAAACCTCCAAACTCGGGATTGGCTTTCAGCACCCCTATGATGCGATCCAAATCCGAAAAGAAGGCATTATAAAGTACCTGCTCGCTGTCATACTCCCCAGTTTTTCCCAAACCAAATTCCGTATAGATAATTGGTCCTTGATATACTGTCAAACGGTGCATAGAAAGAATTTTGATCAAATTGGCCAATTCAACAAACACTTCATTGCCTTCCCCTTGATTGGCAATATCGATTACCTGGTTGGCAGGGGCCATTACGTTGTTGTATTGTACGGTCCAGTACCTATTCCAACGTAAATAATAGGTGGTATTGTTTACTCCACCAACGAAAGGGGTAGGCGTTGCCAAATGCCTGGCATAGGAATCATTGGTCAAATTATGGTCTATCTGAATACCATAAAGATTTGACAGCAAGCTCGGGAAGAAGGCACCAATACTGTTAAAATCCTGCGTCAATGACTCGTCGGAAATTTGGTATGGATTGGTATTGGTCTCTTCAAAGTCACTGGTACAGGCACCTAGTGCCACTACCATTGATAATATATATATATACTTCTTCATATCCATTTTTTAAAAAGTTACTTTAAGGTTCAGTCCATAATTCCTTGTGGAAGGTAGATTGAAGTTATCGAGGCCTACAGAATTTCTATTGGTACTCATGGCCAATTCTGGATCAAAGGGTGCTTCCTTCTTCAAGAAGAACAAGTTATTGCCAATAAAGGATATGGAGGCTGATTGTATGAAGGGCATATTCAGTTTTTTCAAATCAATATCATACCCCAAAGACATCTGTGCCAATCTAATATTGGTCCTGTCGTACACATATGCTTCACCAACACCATTACGATCACCAAGGAAACGGAACCAGGACTCTGGATTCACACTGGTGACTGGTTCTCCTGAAGATTCACGTACTCCATTTACCGCCACACTTCCTGCATCACGGGCGTCTGCTGTACGCTGGGAAACCCCTGCTCCGTCCAGCATGGATTCGGTCTGGCTAAATACTTTGCCTCCAAACACTCCGTTAATCAAGGCGCTGGCATTCCATCTTCCAAAGGATACCGTATTGTTCCAACCCAAGGTAAAGTCTGGATCCAAATTACCAATAAGTTCCTGATCCTGGGTTCTTAAAGGTTCGGGGTCTGTTACATCATCATCAAAAAGTATTCTTCCTTGATCGTCCCTACGGAATTTCAAGACATAAATATCATTGAATCGCCCTCCCTCAACTAATCGAGAACTATAGCCTTCAGATGATCCAAGATTCACCACCCTTGAATCATCTGGTCCAATATCCACAATCTCACTTCTATTTCTTGTAAAGTTAAATGCCGTATTCCACTCCAAGTTGTCATTGCGTATGGGCGACCCATTCAGGGAAATCTCAACACCTTTGTTTACAATTTCACCAGCATTAATGAACTTTCTTGTATATCTACCTTCTGATTCTGGGTCTGAAGCATCCAATGGAACAGGAACAAATTGATCTGTACTCTTGATATGGTAATAGGTAAAGTCAATTCCCAATCTGTTGCTAAAAAAGCGCCAGTCAGCTCCAATTTCAGTACTGGTAATGATTTCAGGTTTGGCATCGAGAAAAGGCTTGTCCGTATTTCGTTGTAAAGTTCCATTAGCATCTACAATGCTGCTGCGTGGACTGATTCGGTTGAAAGGTACCTCATTGGCTACCTGGGTTCTGGAAACTCTAAACTTGGCAAAACTAATAGCCTCTGGCATTTCAAACATTTCACTAACAATAGCAGTTAAACCTACGGATGGATAGAAGTAGGAATCATTTCCTGTAAGGGCCAAGGTAGAGGCCCAATCGTTTCTTCCACCCAAATCCAAGAACAGCATTTCTTTATAACCCAAAGTAGCATTGGCAAACAATCCCTGCTTTTTAATGACCCCATTGGTAACGGATTCAACTGGTCTTTGTGTCAACTCTAAATTCTGAAAATTGAACTCATTTGGATAAATGAGACCATTACCACTACTTGGGGTAACTCGTACTCCATCGCCATAATCCGTTTCCGTGTAACTACCTCCCACAAGTGCCGTTAGACTAAAGTCTTCCGACAGGTCGGAATCATAGGTTAAAATAGCATCGGTATAGATCAAACGATCTTCGTATTTATGGTAATCCCAAGTACCATTTCTATTTACATTAGTAGTGTTGGAAGTAGCTGCATGGCGTTGCTCACGTCTAACATTGGCATAATCGTAATTACCCCTAACCTGAAGATTAAGTGCATCCATAATTTGATAGTTCAATGTCAAATTAGCAATTACCCTTCTATTGTTCTGTTCCCTGGGTTGGTTGTTAATAATCCAATAGGGATTGGATTGGTGGTGATCTTCAACAAACCAATTCATTGTGTAAAGATTTCGTCCAACATCAAATATTTGATAATTAACTCGGGTATCCTCAAAATCACGTTCACGAGGAAAGAAATAAAGTCCAGTCAACGGATTTAGGTAATATCCTGAAGGCAATCTATTCTCCGAATTCTCTATGGACAAGATGATATTTGAACTTACAGTCAATTTATCATCCAATAGTTTGGTAGACTGCTTAAAGGACATGTTGTTTCTAGAATACGTATTATCAGGAGTAATTCCAGTGGCCGTGGTGTTGGAATACGAGAAATAAGCCGTAGTCTTGTCGTTTCCACCACTTATGGAAAGTGAATTAATAAAGTTGGCACCGGTGGAAAAGAAATCATCCACATAGTTACTGGCATAATTACCGGGCGTGGTGCTCCAGCTTTCTTTGGCTCCATCAACTGCTCCATACTTAAATTGTAAATCTGGTGTCTCAATAACACTTTCAAAAGTAACACCAGAGTTAAGGGATACCGTAGTTTTTCCAGCCTGTCCTTCTTTAGTGGTAATCAATACAACCCCATTAGCACCAGCACTTCCGTAAAGTAGGGCCGCGTTGGCACCTCTTAGGATACTGATACTTGCAATATCATCTGGGTTTAAAGCTGATATCCCGTCCCCGGAATCAGTTCCACCCCACATTCCTGGCTGATTGCCCCGGTTGTTGGCCAATGGAATACCATCGATTACGAATAAAGGAGTACTATCACCTTCAAGTGATTTGTTACCTCTCAGTACAATTTTGGTGGATCCACCTGCACCTGAGCTACTTTTCTTGATTTCCACACCAGCGGTTTTACCGTTGATACTATTAAGGAAGTTAACGTCTCTTGTTTTTGTAATTTCATCGGCGCTTACAGTTTGTTGGGCATAGGTCAGGGTTTTTTCTTCCCTTTTGATACCCAAAGCGGTTACCACCACTTCTCCTAATTGCTCTGCGTCCTCACCCATTGATACATTAATGGTTGATTGCCCGCCTACAGCAACTTCTTGAGCTGTGAAACCTAAAGAAGTAAACACTAGTACTGCACCACTTGAAACCGAAATGGTATAGTTTCCATCAAAATCGGTAGATGTACCGTTTGAAGTTCCCTTTTCTACAACGTTTACCCCGGGTAAAGGTGATCCCGCGTCATCCGTAACATTTCCTGTCACGGTTTGTTGAACAACTTTTTCAATAATTTCGGGAGTTGCTTCTTCGAGTCTTGGCGTCACAGCAATGGTGCTGTTCATCCTTCTAAAATTCAAAGATGCTTCTTTACTTATCTGCTCCAATAAATCATAAACTGAATGTGTTCCCAGGGCAATTTGGAACTTGGTCCTCCTGTTCACGTCATTCTCATCATAATTGAATTTGAAAGCAGATTGGTTCTCGATTTCCTCAAAGACATCCAATACCTTCACCTGTCGGTCTGAGTTCCACTCAAGGTAGGTGTCTTTCATACTTTGCGTATACCCCTCATTGGCCATTGCAAAATAGCAGAACACCATTTGCAAAATAAATATCCTAGAGAGCATAGCGACTGTTTTAGATAGTTTAAATTTCATACTTTTACATCGGTTTAGTTGATATACTTTAATTGAACTTTTGATGATAAGTTTGTCTCCATCGAAAGTGCCATTTTCTTTGGAGCAAACTTATTTTTTACGGGTAGCATTTCATTTTCATACGTTTAAGTTTTAGTGGTTATTATTTCAAATTGTTTAAGTTCTAATTTTCACTATTTAAAATAGATCGTTATCTCTCTTTCATTTTCCTCATTTATCCTAAATGAAAATTTTTCAACGAAAGCGATTCTCTCCAACACGTTTTCCAAACTTTCGCTGGGAAATTCACCAGTATAGGTGACACGTCTGTTCAGATTGCGTACTGTAATGTCAACGTCGTACCAGTTTTCCAAGGTCTCCTCAATTTCATCAAAACCAGCAGCTTTAAAGACCAGAGTTCGCTTGGTCCATTTATAAAAGTCCATGTCGGCATAGGCCGAAAAATTCAATTCCCCATCATCTGAGGTAAAAGTGGCCTTCCCTCCTGGGCTGTCAATGATTCCAACTTTCTTGTCTTCAAGTACAGGGGCTACTGAGATTTTACCTTCCACCAATCCAACTTCCACTTTCTTTCCCTTATGCGCTTTAACATTAAAAGCTGTACCCAAAGCCCTGGTCACCAATCCGTTGGATTTAACCAAAAAAGGTTTGGCAGGATCCTTTTCCACCTCAAAGTAGGCCTCGCCCTCCAAATAAACTTGTCTTTCATTGACAAATCTGGAGGCATATTTAATCCTACTATTATTATTAAGGTATACGGTTGTACCATCGGGCAGAGTAATTCTGGACTTTTTTCCCCTTAGGTTTTCCTTTTCCAAATAGGAAATGGACTGGGTGGTCGGCATCAGCTCAGTTGTTGCGGACATCCGCATTCCTATGACTAAGCCGAAGAACAACAATCCACATGCTACCAAAGGAAGTATGAAGGCCATTAGGTTATTCCCATTGTTTTTTGGAATGAGATTTCTTTTGCCCAAAATGGACGTCAAAAGTTCTTCCCTTGCCTTGTCATCCAAATCATTGTCCAGATGAAAGCTAAGGGAAAGAAGAATCTCCTTGGCTGCCAAAACTATTTCCCTTTTTGAAGGGTTTGCAGCCAAC
This sequence comes from Flagellimonas algicola, assembly GCF_005937185.1. GTDB lineage: Bacteria > Bacteroidota > Bacteroidia > Flavobacteriales > Flavobacteriaceae > Flagellimonas > Flagellimonas algicola. The sequence continues at coordinate 1,288,972 of NZ_VCNI01000001.1, forward strand.
CAGTTTTTCCAGAAAAAATGCGAAGATCTATTTGGTTTAATTACCCAATCCCTAAATTCGGAATTAGCTAAAAAATCCTCAAGTTCATACTCGTGATAGTCCATTTGGTGTTCTCCTGTATTATAAAGACTTAAGAAAAGGTTAAATGACATCAAAAAAAATTGCCTTTTTTGCAAAAATTTAAGATTTATGTTGTCATTTTATATGTTTCCTTAATGTTAACTATTGATTATTAAGCAACTACGATTTTTTATGGGAAATAAAAAAAGTTGCTAGAAATTTGAATTAAACAGCACTGAACAGCGCTTTACCCTATTTTTTTAGGTTCCCCCAAAATTTCAACCTGTTTTTTTAACTCTGTCAAGGATCTATAAATTAAGTTTCGGGCCGCCCTTACACTGGAAAAACCCATTACATCCTTTATTTGGGAATATGTGAGCCCATTATAATAAAGGTAATATATCGCCTCTCTTTGCCGTCGGGTTAGTTTGTTCAGGGAATCTTGAATCAATTTGATTTGATCTGCCTCAAAGCGCCTATTGATCAGGACACTTTCATGTGACGGGGTCAAATGGAACGCGTAGGGTGTTGCTGAAAAATTCAAGGTCATATTCTTTTTCCGCTTCTTCTGTTCGGATAGAATGTTGTTCCTATAGCATTTGATCAGAAATGCCTTTGCAGAAACCACTTTATGAAGTTTGCTCCTTTTTTCCCTGATCGTGATAAACGTTTCCTGCAGTACATCCTTCAATAATTCAGTATCTCCAGAGAATTGTCTACCTAGATTGTAGAGCATATGGAAATAGTGATTGTAGATTTTTACGAATGCAGCTTCGCTACCGTCACAAAACAATTTCCATTCCTTGGTCGCATCAAAGTTACAGGTATCCGATTTTACTTTCGAATTGCCGGTTATCCGATGAATTTTTGCAGCTGCACTAAAGTTAGGTGAAGCCATGTTAAGTTAGTTAGTTAGTTGTAGTTGTTCAGTTTGTTGCCTAAAGTCTTCCTCTATTTTTTATGGGATACTTTATTGACGACCTGAATTGTACACATATAAGGTACTCAAAAAAAAGGTCATCAAAGATCAATTTTGCTATTAGTTTTATTATTTATGTTTTCTGTTGGGGCTTTTGCACCCAATTTTGCTTTCACTTTTTCCATTTCTTTCATTAGCTCTCCAAGCTTTTCAGGATGTGCTTCTGCCAAGTCGTTCTGCTCCCCGATATCCTCTTTTAGGTTGTACAGTTCTGCTTTATTCCCCTCATAGAATTGAATCACTTTCCAATCTCCTTTTCTAAGGGCACATCCAGGAGTCCATGCACTACCATGATAGTGTGGGAAATCCCAAAAAAGCACATCATGAACCTCTTCTACCCCATTCTCCCATAACCCACTAAGGTCCACTCCGTCCTGATGCTGTTCCGGTCTTGCCTCCAACTTCAATGTATTAAGGACTGTGGGGTACAGATCCATACTATTTACCGGAGCTTCTATAACCAATCCCTTGTCGGCACCAGGCTTTTTGATGATCAACGGGATTCGAATGCCTCCTTCATAGGCCCATCCTTTACCGGCACGCAAGGGCAGAACATCCGTGGGTGCTACCCTATTTGCATTGGCCACGGTTGACAAGCCTCCGTTGTCCGAGGTAAAAACCAGTAGCGTGTTGTCCATCAAATCCAGTTCTTGCAATCGGTCCAATATCCTTCCAACATTTTCGTCCATGGCATAAACCATGGAAGCATATTCCGCATTGGTTTGACCTTGTGTGGTGTAGCCCTGTCCTTCACTGGCAATGTGTGGAATGGAATCGGCAAGCGTTTGTCGTTTTATCCTGAACTTTTCCAAATGCCTTTTACTGGCTTGAATTGGAGTGTGGACGGTATAAAAGGATAAGTACAATAGAAACGGGTTCTCTTGATTGGCTTCCATGAATTCTAAGGATTCGCCCACCAATCTATCCGTTAAGTACTCCCCTTCCGGACCATCTGAAAGTCTTGGATTTTTATAGGGTGAGTAATAGCCTCCCGGAGGTTGCCCCATATGGTGCCCTCCTTTGTTTATATCAAATCCCTGGTCTTCCGGAAAAAACCCTTCATCCCCCAAATGCCACTTCCCGGCAAAAAAGGTCTGGTATCCTTTTTGCTTCAGGGCCTCGGCCCAAGTTGTTTCTTCCAAGGGTAATTGATGCAAATCATTGGGTCCCAAAAGCGTCCGGTCTTTAGGGTCAAATCCTGGAATCCAATCCGTTATTCCAACTCGCGTAGGATGTTTACCTGTCAAAATTGCGGCCCGAGTTGGGGAACAAACCGGACTTGCGGCATAGGCGTTTGTAAAAACGGCACTTTTTTGGGCTAGTTTGTCAATGTTGGGAGTCTCGTAAAATGTGCTGCCATAACAGCCCAAATCTTTCCACCCTAAATCATCCACCAAAATAAACACAACATTCGTCCTTTTGGCCATTGTTTTTTGGTCCGATTTGCACCCGACCAACAATGCCGTAAGACATATTGTTATTTTGATGGATTTTATTATCATTTTCTCGTTTTGTTCTCTTTAGTCTATTTCTACCAATACCAACCTACAGTCTTGGTCAAATCAATCTAAAAGCTCCAAGGTCACTAAATATGCACAGTGGTCGGAAGCATAGGTGTCCACAATAATTTCTTTGTCCACTACCCTCCATTTATTTTTAGGGTAAAACATGATATAATCAATTTTTGATTTGGGATCATGTGAAGGGGACGTAGGTTCTGGATTCTCCCTGTTATAGGTCGGTTCCCAAAACTCCTCCAAAGTTGTAATGGTTTTGCTTCCTGGTCTTGCATTTAGATCACCGGCCAAAATGGTCGGGTATTTATTTTTAGTAAAAATTTCATTTAACGCCTTGGCCTGAAGCTCCCTTCCGGCCGGTCCTTCATGTGCAAAATGAGTGCCCACAAAGGCTATGGTATCCCTTGATGGCAGCTCAACAACCACTTCCAATGCTGTGCGAGGCTCCTGTCCTTCAATATTTGGAAGCGGAACGCTTCGAGTTGTCAAAAACGAATATCTTGACAATACGCCCTCTCCATACTCTCCTCCATCATAATACATGGCCCGAGCAAAGATGGGTATAAGCTTGGTTCGCCAGCCCAACTCGGTAGCCAAATCCACTTTTCTAGATCGGTTAACATTATAATCCACCTCCTGTAAGGCCACCAAATCTGGATTCACGTCCCGAATTACCTTGGCCACAACTTCAAAATTCAAATCCCCTTTTGTGGTTCTCCCGCCAAAGACGTTGAACGAAAGCACTTTGACAGTTTTTGAAGCATTGGTCTTGGTTTGTGCAGAAAGCGGTAAGGTTACCGAAATTGCCGCTATAAACAAGAGGATTCTATAACCCATATTTCCTATTTCCATTTAAAATTTAAATAATTGATAAAAGAAGACGGAAATAATTAGACCGAAGGCACTAATGGGGACATCAATAACAACTGTGGAGCTATTGTTGTTCCCAATTTCCATCAATTAACTTCTGGAATACGTTTCTTTTCTTGGTTGATTTAGTGCAAAAATTCATGCCCAAAAGTCAAGGTTTGTATGCAATATAAGAAAAAATGTGTACGTTAACACAAATTACATGTTAAACAGTATCAGAGTCCTAGGTAAAGTGGCTTCAAGACCCTAATTCAACTAGCTTCAGTTCCAAAAAAGGAATTTTGGGGCTGATAGAAAAAGTAAGAAAAATCCAATATTCAGGACCGTTGGCTATACGTCCTACAATTGTAAATGAAACTTAACTTACTTTGTCCATACCTGCAGCGACTAGAATTTTAATTTTTCATCTTTGTCCCACAAGCCCCAATAGGCGCCAACATCTCCCTCGGCCCCTACCTTCCATGACTCGTCAAAAGACGAAAAATAGAATATTTCAATATCTTCTTCCATGGACCATTTTTGAGTGTTCATAAAGTACTTTAGGGCATTCTCGTAGGACGGAAAAGCTCCTTCCAGATTGGTGCCCTGACTAGGCCAACCTGTTTCTGATATAATCACTTTTTTACCATTTCCTGCCCTTAGTGCTCGCTGATACATATCCTTCATGTACAACAGGGAATAATCCAGATCGCACCCTTCCCAAAATGGGTAACAATTGGCCAATATCACGTCACACGCATCTGTAATTCTAGGGTGATCTGTAAATTCATAATAGGCATCCACATAGCCAACGGTCACATTTGGAATGGCATCTTTAACCAGATAAATAAAATCTAATAATTGCTCTTCCGTTAAGTCTCCCCGGTACATCACTTCATTTCCAACCGCAGCAATATCAACATAACCTTCGTTGGCCAATTTGATGAGCCCTGCGATTTCCTTTTCGTTGATTTCTGGGTTATCGCCCAACCATGCACCTACCATAGTCTTTATACCATATTCTTTTGCAATTCTTGGTATTGCCTCATTGCCGTCTGTACAAGAGAAAGACCTAATCCACTTGGTATACGGCTTAATAATTTTCATGCGACGATGGATCTGCTCTTCAGAAATCTGATCTCCAGGTTGCTGATTTTCCAAATACGGACTAAAACAAAGACCATGCATACCTTCTTTTAAAATTTCCCTACACAGTAGCTTTAGTTCCTTTTCACTTTTCCCAGCATAATCCAATGAAGCTAGATTAAGAAATCGTTCTGCTTTATACGACATAGTGGTCTTCGATTTTGTTTCGTATTCCTTAGTTAGTTTTGCTTCCTTTTAACTGATGGGCTCATCCTTTTTCCTTCGGATCCCATTCTAACCGTAATTAAACAGTAATTAAAAAACACCTCTACAGTTTTTACTGGTGTAAATCACAAGACGCTCCAGTTCTTTCGCTCCAGCCGGCATTTCTTCCAATTGTAAGCCGGGGTATTCATCCTTTTCCTTCCAATTGGCTATGGTGGTACTGAAAAATGAGGAAGCCGCAGCATTTGCTTCATATATGATCAAATCATACGCTTCTCCCTTGTCCCCTCCAAATCGGGTAACAACCTGCCATTCCCCATCTCTTTTGTATGATGTATTGGTGTGATCGGATTGTGGATAATACCGGTCATCGGTGGGTCTGATGACGACCCAAATATCTTTGGTATGACCCTTGGGGTAGACACCCATGGTCAAAATGCGACAATCCACAGAATCTTGCGCGATTGGCGACACCACCTTTACCACATCAACGGGACCGCTTACCTTTAATTTATTACCAATGGAAACTTGCTCCATTTGCGTATTAAAGTTTACAAGTTCCGACGAATAACTACCGTACATAACCATCAAAACTCCAATGATTCCGAAGAACATTACCAGCTTGCTCCCGAGAAATCCCTTATCCGAGCTTCCTGTTCTATTGCCAAGAATGGCAATGACCACAAGCAAAATCCCTACTGATATAATTATTAATTTCGTTGACATCTTATTGTTTTTTTCTATTAATCAATCTTCCAAAACCTTATAAAACTCCTCTTCTTTCTTCCAATTGTGCTTTAATATCTTTTGCTCTTTCTTCAGACAAGCTGTATTTCCACATCACCCAGATAGCCAAACCGGCGGTAACTACAGGAATAATAATATCTGCTATTCTTAATTTGGTCAAGGTTTCTACCGTTTGGGTGGCCGCGTTCCCATCAAACCCAATAACCTTTAAAACCAAACCTCCCAAAACCAGCGCCAAGCCCTGACCGAGTTTCACAACCCACCAATACAATGCGCCAAACGTCCCTTCTTTTCGAGGCATGCCATTTCTAAGTTCGTCCAAATCACACACGTCAGCCGTCATACTCATCATTAATGTAAACAAACTTCCCAAACCAAATGACATCAATGGAATAGGAATGAAAGATAGCCAAATGTTATCTGGGGTGAATGCCCACCATTTCATGAGATATCCAACAATGGACAAGGCCGTTGAAATAATAAAAGCCTTCTTTTTACCCCATTTGGTTGCCATTGCAGATACAATCGGAATCACTAAAAATGCCGATACCAATGCACCGATGGAGCTAAACCAAGCTGGCCATGTGGCAGTGGCTTCGTAGCTTCCATTAAAAATGTAAAAAACGAAGATGAAAAAACTAAAGGATGCCACAATTTGATACCCATTGAATACTAAAAAAGTAGCGCCACACAATTTCATAAAGGGCCTATTCTTTACAGCTTCTTTTATGCTGACAAACAAGTCTTTTAAATTACTAAATATGGAGGTAAAGGTTAGCTTTTTCCTGTTTCCCATATGGGATGCATCCATACCCCTACAAAAAATGGCCGGCAATAGTCCAAGTAGCAAACATGCCGCCCCTACATATATGGCCATTGTTCGTACCCCTTCAGCTTGATTACTAAAAACATCAGGGTCTGCAATGATTACCCAAAACCAAGGAACAATAACCCAGGCCAATAACCCCACGGTTTGCGAAAATGCCATTAAACGTGTCCGCTCGTTATAATCAGAAGTCATTTCGTAACCCAAACCTACCAATGGGGTGGCAAACATGGTATTTCCAATTAGAAAAACCATCGACATGATAAGGAAGTACCAAAAATTATAGTCTGAGGAATTGCCTTCATCAAGTTGCCAAAGCAACACAAATGTAATGGCACTTAGAATCCCCCCAACAAAGATATAAGGTCTCCTTCTACCCCATTTTGAGCTTGTGTTGTCTGAAATAAACCCCATAATTGGATCGGTGATGGCATCAAAAAATCGAGGTAATCCCCCTAAAAGTCCTGCCAAAAATGGATCCATGCCAAATGCAGTCAATAGAAAGAACATAAAGAATCCCAAAGCACCGGGATATAAGTTCAAAACCAAATGCCCTGCTCCAAAAGCGGCTTTTTGTCCCAAGGGGACCCTATCTGTTTTGATGGTCTTTACGTTTGACATAATTGTTGTTTTAGTTAGTATTAGCTGGTTTAACCTTTATCAGATTCGTTAGGAATAACGATAGTTTGCAAGGATTTACCATGTATCTTGATTGGTATTGTATTTTCATCCAAAACCAATGAAAAAATTTTAGCTTCCGAATGTTCGTTTAAAATAATGACTGCAATGTTGCCATCAGGATTCTTTACCGCAGTGACCTGTAAATCACGATTTGAATTTTCAAATCCAATCCGTATGGCGCCGGGGCGTATATACCTACTGAAGTGGATCATTGTATAATACAAGGGGGTAAAATAAACCTCGTCCTTGGTTGGATCAACTATAACTGGCGCTACACACCAATTTTTGAACCAATTGGGGCCGCCCTGCCTGTCCAAAACCATGTTCCAATCAATCCAGCCGTCCACCCAGTTGTTCAAACATCCAATAATATCCCGGGCATATCTGAAGACCGGCACATATTTGGGATGCATGTGCTTGTCTTTCTCCGGTGCCCAGTCCCATCCCCAATCCGTTGCTTCTTTGGACCAATACCAGGTATCATCCTTCCACTTGGGTATCTGAGCATCCACGCAGGCCTCCGATTGAATTAGGTGCTTGTTTGGAGCTTTGTTATGGGCATACCGCAAGGCATCTGGGAATACTTCAAAAGTACTGGCGTACCAATGAATGGCAGTACCGTCATAGTACTTGGAACTTTCCTCAGATTGGAACATTTCATCCACCCAATCCTTCAAATGTTCCCGGTTTTGGTCGTATCCCAGTATTTTGATGTGGCTCTTGCCCTCTGCCTCTAATTTTGGGCCTAAAAAGTGCTGTACAAAATGAGTCATTTCAGCAGGCGAAAAGTGCATACTTTCCCAATTATTATCGTTGCCCAAAGGTTCATTCTCCACGGTAAAACCCCAGATATCGATACCTTCAGCTTTGTATGCATCCACATATTTGGAAAAAAAGAGCGCCCAGGTATCGTAATAATCTGGCAAAAGCTTGCCTCCCCGCCAATCTTTATTGTCTTTCATCCATGGCGGAGCAGTCCAAGGGGAGGACAATATTTTAAATCCATCCTTAGACGCCATCATGGCTTTTTTGATCATGGGGATAATATCGTCCTTGTCCGCTTCGATGGTAAAATGTTCGAGTTGCACATCTCCTTCCACCGGTGCGTAGGAATAGTTACTCAAAGAAAAATCGCAGGAATTCATATGAGTCCGGGTCAGCGAATATTGCGCTCCATCGGGTCCAAAGTAAGCGTCAATGATTTTTCTTCGATTTTCCTCACCCATTTGATTAAGCAAAGAAGCTGAAGATTCAGTAAATGAACCCCCAAAACCGGTAATTGTTTGGTATTGATTATCTGGTAAAAGTATGATTTTGGTACCATCCCCAACTTTATTAATTGGTAGGACTGGAGACAATTTATGACCTTCTTCAGAAGTCTCATAAATCTCCACCTCCAAGTGTTTTGTATTACATGATATTGCCATTACCAATACTATGGTTAACATTAAAATTTTACCAAATAGCCTCATTGCGTCAAGTTTCTTTGTTCAAGTCTATTGGGCTACCGTCTGTTCTCGTTTCAGCGGGGGAACAAGTACATCCGTCATAAGGGCTTCCAAATTTCCATTATACGTCTTGGTTATTGGATTTCCGTTGCGGGTCAACCCATCAAATACCCCTTGATCCACTAAATCCCAAAGGGCATATTTGGCTTGACCTTCCAGGGTAAAGAGACCAAAATGGTTTTCTGAGCCTTGTTTGTTATGGGCATCTTTCCATTTTTCATTGAATGCTTCAAAATAGAAACAGGAAATTCCAGCCTTATTGGTCCATTCGCGCATATGTTTATGATACAAAGCCTCTTTAAACTCATCAGTGGCCTTGGAACCCTTGGGTCCATATTGTCCGTTGGAAACTGTGGCCCATCCTGTTTCACCAATGTGAACCGGTTTATCAACACCCAAACTTTTCATGTGCTTGGTCACAGCTTCGTACTGAGACATTGCAAATGATTTTGCCCTTAGCATCGCGCCTTCAATTTTGGCTATATCAACTAGCTTTTCCTCATCTTCAGGAACGCCCCAGAATGCCGGATTATAGTGCGTATTGTGATACGCATATGTGTGCATGGAAATATAGTCCACCGCCTTGATCAGTTCTTCCAAATCCTTGGTATGGTACTCCGGGTCTCCCCCACCCCAAGAAGCAAAATCATCCGAGCTGGTAATCCATAAATTTTTAGGAAGCTTTCCTTCTTTCTTAAGCGCTTGCAAATGGTTCACCCATTTTAGTATAACACTCGGCTGCACATAATAACTTGTGGCCCATTTCACCATGGCCTCATTGCCCACTGCAACTATTTTTACAATGTCCGGGTATGCATTGGCCAATGCCACCGCCCTGCCAATTTCTGCTTCGTTCTGCTCACTTTCCACAAGGTGATCCGGCTCCTTGTCCGTCCATGCATTTTTACAGTCTATCCATGCTCCCAGCATCACATACATTTCAAAGCTGGAATCCTCCTCCTTCATTTCCCGAATGGCCTTCAATAAGTTGGAAGCCTGTTGTAACTGCACGTTATAGGTACGCACAATTTTAATGCCCATGGCCGATAACAATCGCATGTCTTCCTTAAGTTCCTCCAAGGTTGGTTGAACATCTCTGGAAATTGCCCTGTATCCGCCGTAGGATATGGCCGTAAATTCTGGATTGCCTAAAATATCTTTCGCTGTCACTTCTTGAGGTGTTTGGGATTGATGATCTTCTGTACTATTTTTTTTCTCCTTGCAAGCGTGGGTCACCAAGATGACCAGAAATACAAGAAACAATTTTATTGCTGACTTCATAATACGATTTTTTCATTCATCTTAATCGATCCTGTTTAAGGTTAACAATGATGCACCTGATCTCATCGCATCTGTTAAACAGCTCCTTACTATGCTTTAAGTCAAGACTTAGTGAATCAAAACTAGTTTTGCTGTTGTTTTTATCCAGTACAACCACGGTTTCTTCATCCGAAATATTATAAATGATAGGAACCTGGCAATACGTAAAGCATAGGGCATCCTTTTCTATCTGTATTTCCCTTAGCTGGGCATTCACATCCACAAAACGGAAGCTAGCGGGTGATTCCAAAAACTCGCTCTTTCTAAGCAATACCGGGTCAAATTTGAGTTTCCCTCCATCTACAAAAACTCCCAATTCGCCAAACCTGCTCAAAATATCCTCCTTTACCTGCCCTGTCATTCCTGGTTGCTGAGCTCCTTTGCCCGCAGGAGTATGGGAATACGGATCGGTGGGAAATGCACCATACAGCTCTGGGGATTTGTGTACCCCGATTCCTTCATTGATTTCATAAAAATGTTCCAGTAATTTACCAACAACAATATCGTTGGCACTTTGTTTTATGGCTTCCACTGAACATTCCATGACGGCCAACAGTAATTTGGACACCATATGCCAATAAATGGAGCCTAGGCCCTCGTATCCGTAAAATGTACCAGATCTTCCGGTGAATGCCTTGTGGTTAAATACCTCTTCAAAAATTTGGTGCAGTAGTTCAGAATCTTTTTCCGCGAGTTTGGCATAAGTCGTATCCGACAAAGTCTGTAACGCTTCTTCCAAGTCTGCAGCATTTTTAAAATCTCCATTAAAATGATAGGCCCCATTGATATCTTTTTCAATAATTTTTAGATTGTCGTCATGTACCAATGCTGACAGCAATTCTGAGGTTTTGACCTGCCCATCTGGAATGGTGTTTTTATCCATGAATGAAGGCAAATCTTTGTTCGGATACAGTAAATAACTATACTGGTCCGGTCTGAACAGTTTGCTCTTTTTTAGTCCATCCAATACCTCCAAGTATTGTTCTGGTGTTAGGTAACCAGAACTTAACACTGCAACCTGTCCTTCCAGCATTTCGCTCAAATAGGAAATGGAAGCGGTATCATTTTCATTTATTGTCATCAAGTTATAGGCATGGTACATGCCATCCTGTCGTTTATTGGCAATGATGGAATGTTCCAAAAATTCCAAGGCAACCGATACAGTATGTTTTAGGTCATTCAACGAGAGCACGGATTTTTGTCCCGAAAATGAATTTTCGTAAATGTTTGATCGGAACAAGCTTCCAGCCTGACCCAATTGTGCTACAATTAGGTATCGCTCCTTGTCTTCTATACTTTCTGAAAGTAAATGGCGAAAATCATCCAGGCATTTGGCAATATTTACAAAAAACTCGCCTACCTCATTCGAAATAAGGATTTCCTTGACTTCAGACCCGTCAAGCAATTCTTCGAAGAACTTTAGAAACCTCCTCAAATAATACAAGGTAACCATGGACACCCCGTTGCCGACAAGGGCGTTGTTCGCATCATTCCATTCAGGGCGTTGGGTATTCATCCATATCCCACCTTCTGGTACTAGGTTGGACAATTTGGACAGTACCGTTGCCAATATTTTTTCCAAGAAATTGGCTCGATGTATGGTAAGGTTGCCGGTCGTCAGCAAAGCTCCATCCGCCCCCAGTTTGGCTCTTCTGTTGCGAATGCTCTTATCCAGCTCGTCATCAAACTCAATAGTATCCTTTGGATTCTTTACAATATCTTCAAAACTCTTGATTTTGTAAGGCACATTGGCATATACAAAGAGATCCTTATCAAAATAACGCTCTAATTTACCCGGATAATGATCTTGAACAAACTCCAAGAATTTCAGCAAATAAATGATTTGATGATCCCCCCAATACCCAATATATGACCATGGATCATCCGGCTCCACTATTTCCCAATCAAAGCCTCCTTTGGTTATTCGGTATGGATTGTATCCGTCAAAAGTGGTAGCGTTCAGGAATTTATGGATCATGTTCTCAATAAATTCAGGATACGAATGGGCCAGAGCCTCCCAATTTTGGAAAATGTCACGCCAGTTTCCTTCGTAATCCAGAATTTTGGAACCGTCCACTTCATTTCTTGTATTAATGGAGAATCTGTTCCAAGGCCTACTGGGGTCTCCATGCCTTCTACTAAACTTCAGGGGCATATATTCCAAACAAAGACGTACAAAATCATTATCTGCACTTTGCTCGGTTATTTTCTTAAGCGAGCTTAGGGTAAATGTTTCAGGCAATTCCGCAAGCGTATTTGCAGCATTTTTGTAGACTTCTTTATTGGCCTTGGATAGGTAATCCATGAAATCCCATTTCTCAATCTGATAGCCATCATCGAAAATACCGCCTCTCATAATGTTAAAGAGGGTATTGGAAAAATGACGGGTATCCCGTAAGCTATCAGAAGTGTGTTGTAGCCCGTCTGAAGCTGCTGTTAACCCAATAAGTTGTTTTGTACCGTTCTCAATATCTGCATTTACTTTATTGACAAGGGAAGCCGGATTCCCAAGTGAAGCCATAATGTTGGCAATGGATGCATGGTTTTGGTTTACATTCAAAACAATCATCCAGTCTTTATTGGATTTTGGCGTCAACAACAGATTGAAATTTAGAAAATACGCTCCCTTTTCCGCTTTAACATCCGTTTCTTGATATACTGTATGTTTTGTTCTAAAGTCATTAAGTTGAAGGGATGATAGCAGATACTTTGGGTCATCCAAACCTATAGACCAAGCGATATTCGCCTTTAAAGCTTCACTAGGTTCAGCCCTATCCACTATAATTGCGCTTAAGGCATAAATCCCAATTCCTTGTTTTTCAATTAATTCACTGCGTTTGTACGCATCCACCAAATTGCTTTGTCTGTTCTGAAGATCGCTACTCACCCCATAAGGAATTAGGTTCTGGACTCCATCCAGCACAGAAACCTTAATTTCTCTATCGCTCATACTGACCAAGGATGATTTCCGAACAAACCCATAGGTGTCACTGGAATTCCATTGATAACTAAATTTCAATTCCAAGTCGTGGTTAATCTCTTCAAACAGAATCTTGTTACCATAAACACTCTTGTATAAGTTCCTGGTAACATGAAATTTCTCTCTATTCCGATTTGAAAAAGGTTCCCAAATTTCAGGAGCATCGGGTGCATGCACAACAATAATGGTTTTGCTTCCGGTAATCTCAGCGGATTCAGTAATCTTATCGTCCGTGTAATACGGAAACAGCGAATATTCGGTATTCTTTCGTCCTGCAGAAAGTCCCCCATTGCTTGAGATAAACATCCAATGATCTGAATCACTAACGATGCTCATAAAGAACGGTCTTAATTTATCGCTATCTGAAATCTTAAAAAAGCCTTCATTACCTATTTGAACCTGTTCCATTTTCTTGGTATTAACTGCTTTGGTTTTTGTTATTGGTGGTAGTTCACTTATCATTTTCGAATTCAATATGTTATGTCCTTATCAGCAAATCTTCCACCTCCTCCAATGTTTTACCTTTTGTTTCTATCACAAAACGGTGAACAAAAAGGAATGCTATGGCAGAAAATATTGCGTAAATGGCAAATGTCCATGTAGGGCCAAGGTTGGTCAGCTCCCAAGGAAAAATTTGGGTCACCGAAAAGCTAACCAAGGAATTGAAAAAGCCCACCACAGAAATGGCAATGCCCTTAATTTTATTTGGAAAAATCTCCGATATCAAGGTCCACATCACCGGCCCTAATGAAATAGCAAATGCTGCCACATACAGTAAAATGGCTATTAGAACCCATGTGGCATTGATGTCGATGAAATTGGTGACTTGGTTCCGCTTAAAATCCAAAAATTGTTGAGAGGTGAGTTTTTCCCGTATTTCTTCAAACAAGGCTTTTTGACTATCATAACTCTTGCCCTCCAATTCTGTCAATGCAACGTAAATCTGGTAGTCATCCACCTTCCTCAAAGAGGACTCTTTAAACTCATAGCTGGCATTGTTAAAGGCCATAGTAGCCATTAGTAATGCTATGGTCATCACCCCAGAACCTATTAAAAGTAGTGGTTTTCTTCCCAACTTGTCAATTAGCCAAATGGCCACTAGTGTAAAAACCAAGTTGGTGAGACCTACCACGATAGCCTGTAAAAAGGAGGAATCTGTACTGCCACCCGCTTGTTCAAAAATGGTGGGGGCATAGTAAAAAATGGCATTGATTCCCGTAATTTGCTGGAAGAATGCTACACCAAGAGCAATGATCATGATGGTAGCATATTTGCTTTTGAACAAATCTGCCAAACGTCCTTTTTTCTCCTTTTTCTCCAGTCCTCTTTGAATTTCCAGCACGGTTACTTCCGCATATTCCTCCCCTCCTATTTTTTGTAGAATTTTGCGGGCCAACTTGACTTTGTTCAATTTTAAGATCAACCATCGAGGACTTTGCGGTACAGTAAACAAGGATAGGAAGTATATAGTTGCTGGAATAGCCTCTACTCCTAGCATCCATCTCCAACTTTCATCCCCATAATTCACTAAAAAGTAATTGGAAAAGTAGGCCACCGATATACCAATGACTATGTTTAGTTGGTTAAAAGAAACCAAACTGCCCCTTAGCCTGGGAGGTGCAATTTCCGCAATGTAGATGGGTGCTATCAAAATAGCTCCACCAATACCAACTCCTCCAATAATTCGAGCAATAATGAACTCGGTATAGCCAGTAGCCAATGCCGACCATGTAGCTGAAACTGCAAACAGCGCAGCAACTACAATAAGCACCTTTTTTCTCCCAAATCTATCCGCGAGGGGTCCAGCCATCAAATTTCCGGCCATGGCACCAAAAATGACACAGCCCACGGCAAATCCAAGCATGGCATCTGTCATTTCAAAATAGGTGGTAATGCCTTTAATCGCACCAGATATTACCGCGCTATCAAAGCCTAATAGAAATCCTCCAAGAGCCACTATCAGACTAATGAGCACCGTATAGGATTTGTTCATTTTAACTACTTGTTCATGCTGTGACATATATCCTTTTGGTTATAGGTTGCTTATTGGGTGCTTAATTTTAAGAATTGAATAGGCCGAACAGCCAGTCCGACCCATTCATTAACAATCAATTCTCTAATTCACACGATCATTCCTGAAATCAAGAACAATTTCTTTCAACTACTAGATTTCGGTTACTACCACATCATCTATAATAACTTCACCAGCGCAAGTACCGGCTCCACCGCAGGTAGCTTGGATAAGCAGTGAGATGCCTTCTTCGATATTGGAATCCGTTGTGAACGTTCCAGTGTAGGTTTGCCAAACATCAACCGTAGTTACATCCATGGCGTTACCTAAATCATGCGCTACCGCAGGATCAGTCGTAAATTCAGAGAACGCCAGTACTTGTAGTATGGCACCATCCACAAAACTGGTGGTAATCTTATATCTAAATTCTACTTGAACACCTTGATTCCCAGCTATGCTAGAAGCAAATCGCTCTTGTTTGATGTTTGGCACTTGGGCTGGGCCTGAAGTTAGTCTAGCTGAGTAAGTACCCGTATTTGCGTCGGTATCGATAACCGCCACTGCACCGCCACCGTCATTCAATTGCCAGCATGCTGCATCACCCGAATTGGCCTCAAATCCACCATTTGACAACAATTCACCACTTGGAGGTGCCGGGCATCCGCCTCCACCACCGCCAGCGGATCTATAGAAATAGATATTGTCCAAATAGATATCGTGTGGATCGGTATTGGCACTGCCATCGCCATTGAACTGACCATCAAACTTCATTTGGATCACGCTAGCCCAGGTCATTCCCGTGAAATCCCCAATAGGCAGGTCCACGCTGTTCCATGAGCCCGGTGTCACTGGCACCACAACAAGTACTTCGCCAGCCCCAGTACCACTGTTGATGGGGCTTATCTTCACCTGCCTGTCAGTTCCACTGGGCACCCAGATATCCACATGAACAAACTCCATGGCTGAAGCATCCTGTGCATTCCCTGAAAAGTCGGTTCCCTGAAAGTTGAAGGTTGGATAGGCCAAGGCCAAATTTCCGTCCCCTGGATCATAGGCAGGGTTCACCAATCCAAATCCGGATTGCCCCCAGTTGGGATCATAATCGATTCCCGTTATGTTGGTGTATGTTCCTCCATAAATGGAAATGACATCGGCTGCATCTCTGGCTGGGGGAACGGGGGCCGAAGTGATCGGCACACTGCTTCCACCACTGGCTTCCCTATAAAAATAGATGTTATCCAGATAGATATCGTGCGGATCGGTATTGGCACTGCCATCGCCATTGAACTGACCATCAAACTTCATTTGGATCACGCTATCCCAGGTCATTCCCGTGAAATCCCCAATAGGCAGGTCCACGCTGTTCCATGAGCCTGGTGTCACTGGCACCACAACAAGTACTTCGCCAGCCCCAGTACCACTGTTGATGGGGCTTATCTTCACCTGCCTGTCAGTTCCACTGGGAACCCAGATATCCACGTGAATGAATTCCATCGCGGAGGCATCCTGTGCATTCCCAGAAAAGTCGGTTCCTTGATAGTTGAAGGTTGGGTAAGCCAAGGCCAAATTCCCGTCACCAGGATCATAGGCAGGGTTCACCAAACCAAATCCGGACTGGCCCCAGTTTGGGTCGTAATCAATGCCGGTAACATTAGTATATGTTCCTCCATAAATGGAGATTACATCTGCGGCATCTCTAGCTGGGGGAACAGGTGCGGAAGTAGTTGGTGCACTGCTTCCTCCACTGGCTTCCCTATAGAAATAAATGTTATCCAGGTAAATATCGTGTGGGTCCGTATTGGCACTACCATCACCGTTGAACTGGCCATCAAACTTCATTTGGATCACATCGTCCCAGATCATTCCCGTGAAATCGCCAATAGGAAGATCCACGCTGTTCCATGACCCAGGAGTCAAAGGTACTTCTACCAAAAATTCACCCACACCAGTTCCTCCGCCTCCATTAATTGGGCTTATCTTCACTTGTCTATCTGTACCTTCCGGCACCCAAATATCAACATGAAGGAATTCCATCGCCGAAGCGTCTTGCGCGTTCCCGGAGAAATCCGTTCCTTGGAAATTGAACGTTGGATAGGCCAAGGCAAAATTCCCATCACCAGGATCATACTCGGTATTCACGAACGCCAAACCTGATTGTCCCCAATCTGGATTGTAGTTGATTCCGTCAATGTTCGTGTAGGTGCCGCCGTATATTGAGATGACATCCGCGGCATCACGAGCAGGTGGTGCTGGCGCAGAGGTAGTTGGCGCATTGCCACCACCTCCAGACATGGTTTCAACTTGTATTATGTCGTCAATGTAAAAAGTACCTGCGGTCGTTCCAGGACCGTCCACAAACATTGTAAATCTTGAGAAACTATCTTCGGATGTAAAGTCGAAAGACAACATTTCCCAACCACTGCCTCCATGACTGGCAGTCACCTCTGTGGCCGCCCCTGTTCCTTCCTCAAGTTTAAGAAGAACGTCGATGGCCGCTTCAGCCCAAAAGTTCATTTGGATGGTCTTATCTGCACTTAAGTCGATAGGTGCTCCCAAATCAAAGAAGAACCCTTCAAACGCTGCTCCGCTGTTGGTTATGGCCCCAACTTTGGATGCGGTATTGTTGCTGCCCCCTGGCGCAGGATTATCCAGCACTTCAAATGCAGCCCCGTTGAACGTAGAAGCATCATAAACCACATTAGCCCCATCAAAGGTTATGGGCAAAGCCACAGCTTCCGGTACTACAATGACCAGTTCATCTTCAAAGATATCTGAACCTCCAGCAGCGTTCGACGCCGTTAGGCTTACCGTATACGTACCCGTTCCGTATGTTTTGATTGGGTCTATTTCCGTAGAGGTTGTTCCATCTCCAAAATCCCATTCGTAATTATCTGCATTTTCAGAGGTATTGATAAAGGAAACTGTCCCCGTTCCTTCCGTCGTCAATTGGGTAAAGCCAGCCAAAACTTCCGGCAGTACATTTCCTTCATCGTCTTCTTCACACCCTAAATAGGATACGGCCAAAATCATCAAGCATAAAACTTTAGCCTTGTTTAGCAATTGTTTCATTTTAGTATAAATTAGTTTAGTTAGCTTCTATTCCTTCGTATACCCTTACATAATCCACCAACATGGTTTGAGGGAATACAGTTTCTGCATTGGGGCTGCCCACAAAGGTTCCTCCCACGGCAAGATTCATTAGGATGTAAAAAGGCTTGTTGAACACCCAAGTCCCGGTAACATCCTCCGGAGTAATTTGATTGTAGAGTACGTCGTCCACATAAAAGTTGATGTACCCTGGCCCCCACTCTATTCCAAAGACATGGAAGCCAGTGTCAAATCGGTCATTTTCCAAAATATATTCCTTGGAAATGGCCTCCCCGGCCGAATAACCAGGCCCATGAACACTACCAATAAGTACAGATGGATTTTGGCCACGATATTCCATGATGTCAATCTCTCCGGCCGCGGGCCAAGGATTATCATCAATATCCGCTCCAAGCATCCAGAAAGCTGGCCAAATTCCTTGGCCATAAGGCAGGCGAATCCGCGCTTCAAATCGACCATATTGTTGTTCAAAAAGGTCCTTGGTCAACAATCTGGCAGACGTATATTGTGAGTTTTCAAAAGACTCTTGACGTGCTGTTATAAGCAGGAGCCCGTTGTCTACTTTCACGTTTTCAGAACGGTTGGTGTAGTACTGAAGCTCTTGATTTCCCCAGCCATTGACCCCCGTTCCTATATCATAGCCCCAAATTTGCGGATTGGGAGCTCCTTCTGTATCAAAATTGTCCTCCATCACCAAGTTGGTAAATGTTACCACCGTTTGGGTATCATCTGTTGTACATCCTGATAAGCAGCACGCCAGAAGTACCACCAAAAATTTTGGAAAACTTGATTTTATGGTTTTTATGTTTCTAAACTTTATATTCATAACCCTATTTTTTCTATTGATTGAACACCTTTTTATTCGGTGAAGAAGTATACATTATCAAATATGAAATTTGGTCCTCCAGTAAGTATGAGCGCTGCCAAATTGTTCTTCTGATTGGCAATGTCACCGTCAAGCGCAATGTTAAACGATGTCCATTGACCTACGGTCAATCCGGTCAGATCAAACCTACGGTCCCGATCGTCTCCAATGGGTAGTCCAGTGTTGACATCCGTCTCTATCATTTGATTGGCACCACTGTCCCTAATTTGGACTCCCACCTCTAAACCTGGGGCTTGCACATAGACATCAATATGCAAGAAAGTGAGGCCTGAGGCGTCCACGGTATTATCAAATATTATTCCCGTGAAGTTGTTATTGTTGTACACCAATACATCTCCATTATCCGTGGATGTAACCTTGGTTTCGGTGGTAGAGCCACCAAATCCTGGTGAAAAATTACTGCTGGTATCATCGGCATAGGCATCACTGAAGATGGACTTTACATTGGCAGCCGGATGAATGGGATCCGGGGAAGCCTGTAGGCTACCACTTGATGTTACTTCCAAGGAACCTGCCGCCCTAACATTGGCCAACAGGGCCGAAATGGTGGATGTTCCTGCTCCCACTATGGAGATTTCACCCAACTCGCTCACCACGGCCACGCCAACATCTGAAGATGAAAAATCGTAATAGGAAGGTGCAGCAATAACTGTTTGGTTTACCCCATTATCCAAATTGAAGGTCTGGGTAAGCCCTGTAATTGGAATGCTGGAACCTGTAAAGGCCTGTTCTACCAATTCCTGTCCATCAAAAATGGTTGGTCTAGGTTGGGCAACTGTACCCAATTTTTCAAACTTGATTTCATCAAACCATAAAACATAGCCGCCT
Organism: Flagellimonas algicola; assembly: GCF_005937185.1. GTDB lineage: Bacteria > Bacteroidota > Bacteroidia > Flavobacteriales > Flavobacteriaceae > Flagellimonas > Flagellimonas algicola. The sequence continues at coordinate 1,308,583 of NZ_VCNI01000001.1, forward strand.
TCATCACCCTCAAAGGATGCACCTTCCGCCAACCAGAACAGTCCGGTTTCCTCGGTCAGTTTGGAAGCATCTGGAATAGGAATCACATATTTTTCCCATCGAGTGCTTACACCCAAATTATTGGCCGTTACCTGAAACTTATTGGCGGTCTCCGCTGAAATACCAAATCCAATAGCATTGATGGATGCTGCTTGGGACGCTTTGGCATAAAAGGTAAGCGCATCGAAACCAGAAAGGTCTCTCGTAACCGTAGTGTTGAACGCAGCGCCCACGAAGCCGTTTCCAAATGCAGGAACATCAAACCTCATTGCGGCATCACCATCAAAAACATCATTTGTTTCTACAGAAAATGCTTCGGGGTCTGCACCTGCATCCACAAAGGGAAAATAATCCAAGCCTGCGGAAAAGGCATCAATAAATACATCTCCGTTCGGAGGGAAGGTGGCGAATTGCACCTCATCCGAAAACTCTCTTTCACAACTGGAAAAAACTACAATACCCAGGCAGAGAAAAAGTATAGATTGTAAGCTGATATAATTCTTATTTTTCATTTTTAAGTCTTTTTATTTGCCGATGTTGATATGTATATAAGTCATGATTTCCCACTCGCTACCATCGCCGAATCCTACTGGGCTTATAATTGGGGAGTCAGCAAATTCAAGTGCTTGGTTGGGAAGGTATCTAGGCGAAAATTCATCCAAGGAACGCCATGTGCCCCTTATTCCCACTTGCGTGCTCGGCAGAATAAACCAATCCGGTTTTCCAAGTGTGGTAGATATATCCAGCATTAATTGCACTGGGTACGTTAAGTTAAAATCACGATGATAATCAAAAGGTCCCCAATCATTAATCTTTTGGGTATACTGGATTTTCAATTTGTTGTAGATCATTCGAACATCTCCACCGAAACGTTTGATCAACCTATCACTATCACCGTTGGCCTGTCCGTTGCCATAGTAGAAGTTTCCAATAATTCCTATGTCGGAATTAATCTTGGACACCATTCTGGAATGGACTTCCCATAAGTCTTCAGCTGGAGCTGAATTTGGGAAAGCAAAGAAAGTCCTGTCGGCGTTGAAGCCAATATGTGAATCAAGTGTTGTAGGAAGGTGACGATATACAAATCCAAGATTCATAGCGAATTTGGCATCCTCCGATCTATCGTTATCCCACTCGTACATCCAAGTACCCGGGGTAGGGTCGAAAGTCAAGAGTATCTCACCTGCAGTGGTCTCTCTGTTGCTTCGAACAGAAAAGGGATCATCAAGATTATTCCTTAGGCGTCCAGGTGCATTTACATCGCCGGGCATAGGATCCACCAATGGTTTTTGATACAGAAAGTTGGGTGCAATCTGAAAATTTCCAGCTGCAACTGTAAATCCAGTCAAGAAATTGGCTTGATTTCCGCTTCCAGTATCCTTTAATTTCCACCCTGTAAATGTCAAGGTCTGGTCTGCGCCGCCATTGGCGACAAGTCCCATAACTGCCCCTTGACCGTACCAATTGAATTTACCACCTTCATACGTCAGCTTTACTTTACCACCCCAATTGTCATCTGAATTAATAACATCTTCATAAACAATGTAGTTGCCAGGAGTACCTCTTACGTCTTGGAACGTACTTCCATTCAAGGGGTTTCCAGCCCAAATGCCACCAAGATGAACTCCAAACTTGCCGAACTCCCTTTCAATAGCCAATGTAGCTCTTTCGGTTGGCCAAAAGGGGATTACACCACTTCGTACCTGGTTTGCATCCAAGACCCGTCGTCCGCTTTCGTCAAAGACGATTTCTGTTTTAAAATCCCTATGGTAAATACCTGTAATGTCGAACTTTCCAATGTGCTTTTTGTATTTAAAGAGCATTGTAGGGTTGGCTCCCCACCACAATTGTGGCCCAATGGCTGCCTTTAATCCTTTTAAAGGGCCTTTGCCGTCGACTTCGACTCCAAGAATCTCACCGTTATAGATATCAAGGTTGGGTCCATAGTTGGCTTCTGGATACAATCCGAAGAAGTCACCTTCGTAACCCCATTGGTAGTGACCGGTCCTATAAAACCCTCGAAGGTCAAATTCCTTTGCCTTCCACTCAAATTCGGCTTGGTATACGGCCAATCTATTGTTGTCATTAAGCACAACATCGCCTTCGGGCGAACTTACGGTGATAGGCCTTGCCCGATTTTCATAAAAAATTTCGTTGATTGGATTTTGGGCGACATTTCCAAGAATGTTGAAGTTCACCTCTGCCCGCATATTGGGAGCAGGGTTACCTTCAATCCCGACAAAATAGGACTGCATATGATCAAATCCTAGTTGGTTGGGAAAGGTATTGGGGTCATCTGGATCGGCATTATCAGGTGTAGTGATTAAACTCCCTCCTGTGCTGAAGGTGGAGAACTTTGCCTGAAGATTGCTAATTCGTAGCAAATTACTTTGTTCTCCTCGTAGTGCGGCTTTATCGCCACGTGCTTTAAGCACAGCCTCCATTAGCTCAATATTGTCAAAATAATTTTCTAGAAAGGCCAGGTCCATGCCTTCCTCATATGGGTTTAGTTGATGTGCCTCTTTTAATGCATAATATGCGGCTCTTGGATAAAGCTCATAAAGCCCGCGCGGGTTTGTTGCCCCTTTGGCGCATATCCCAAACCACTCTTCATTCATGTTATTGGCTCCGGGGGCCGCTAAATCTCTCGCATACCCTCCATTGGACCATGAAGCGTTGTTATCATGAACGTCGGCATTTTTTCTATCATCAAAACCAAACTTCCACCACCCATCACTGAATTGAAAGGTGAATCCACCTATGGAATTTTCAACCTTACCTAATCCTGCAGCATTTTCATAAATCTCTTTCCAGTTTCCGACCATGTAATAGGCTTGGGAATACTGGTCTTCTTTATTCTCAACTGCGTTGAAGGCATCGGCTCCAAACTCTGTGAACATTACAGGTTTGTTGAGCTTGTCTTTCACCACTTGAAACATGTCCCCGAAAGAAACACCTCTGTAGGTGTTGGTACCGTAGATATCAACATCTTTGCACTCCTCAGCAACAATATCAATGAACAATACATCTCCATTACAGATGGCCACTGGGTGGGAAGGGTCCATGGCCTTCATTTTTTTGGCGGCCTCATTCATCAAGCGATACATGGGTCTGCCCCTACTCTCACCAATGAATTGGATTCTTCCTTCATCATCCGGGAAATCTTCAGTTTCCGCTCCTGCCCAGAACAGGCCGTAGTTGTTTTCGTTACCTAATAGATAAAGTAATAAGCCAGGGGTATCCTTGTACCCATTGACCAACTCCTCCATTTCGGACATCAAAAAGTTTACGGTGGTCTCATCGTCGTAGATGGTAACAGGAGTCCATACGCCATTCAGCGTTAAACCATAGCGCCCAAACGAATGGTTGAGCATGGTGTAAATGCCGTAGTTTTCGTAGATGTACTTAATCCATTTTGCAGGGACTCCGGTGTACTGGCGAATGACATTCACACCCATGTTTTTGAGCAGGGCCATTTCATGATCAAGTCCTGCCTTGATCACATCATCAGACTTTTTCCAGAAATTGGCATTTACGGTGTTGGTTCCAATGGGAATATAATCCCAATTCATACCATTGATCATAAAATCTTCACCGTTGACAACCAATTTCATTCCTTCCTCATTGCTTACCACCGATACCTGATCGACCTGGGCATACAATCCCGAAGCAAACAATATGAGGAGTAATCTCATTAAATTGTTTTTCATAGTAATGTTTAGTTTTAGTTTGAAGTCTGCGCAGAAAAGAAGGTGAAGTCGAATGTTGACCGGAGCCGAAACCGAACCATCCTTCATTTTTGCGGACGGTTAAACTTATCTTAAAAAAATAGCAAGTCCTTAAAGTTTACCTCAACAAAAAATATACATCACAAAAAAAATGTGTGTTTTTTATGAATATGGCAAAACATCAGTTTTTATAGGAGCTCAGGGATGATTCCCTATGTTCGGGAAGGATGGTTAATCAAGACTTGTATAGGTAATGTTGAGGTAGAAAACCCGATCTGTAGCGTGGTTAAAGTTTTAAGATGTAATCAACTAGGTTATCATCGTGCTCCAGATTCATTTTTTTGCGCAGTCTGTACCTTTTTATTTCCACGCTTCTGGGTGAAATATTGAACATGGGGGCGATTTCCTTGGAGGACAAATTGAGGCGCAAATAGGCACACAATCGAATATCATTTGGTGATAGATTGGCGTGTGCCTTTTTAAGTTTCTTTAAAAACTTGCGATCAGCATTGTTAAATGCTTCTTTGAACAATTCCCAATCATCATTTCGATTTAGGCTTTTATCGATTACATGAATTATCGGCTTGATAGTATCCTTGTCATCCGCATTTGCTGCCAATTGCTCCTTAACTTTGGCCAATAGCTCATTCTTTTTGATGATGCTCATGGTTGATGCCGCCAATTCATTGCTTTTACTTCTAAATTCCTCCTGCAATTGCTTGTTCTTAAGTTTGATGATTTCCTTTTCATTTTGGGCCTTGGCCAACTCCATTTCCCGCTTATTCTCTTCTATCAATTTTTGCTGACGCCTGTTATAGTACCTTCGGTACAAGGAATGTATTAGAATGGAACCTAGGATGGCGCCAACAATGTAAACCATCCACATTAAATTGGACAGATACCAAGGTCGAGCTATTTTAAAGGTGAAGGATTCCATGCTTTCTGAAACTTTTTCCCCGATTTTGGCCCGTACATTAAAAGTGTAGTTTCCTGGGGGTAAATTTTCAAATAGGACAGAGGCTTCACTTGACCAGTTGCTCCAAGTTGGATAAATATCGCGCAACTGGTATTGATATTGTGGCTTGAGATATTTGTTATAGTGGGGAACATAATAAGAAATTTGAAGACTATTTTCCTCACTTTCAAAATCCCCGGTAATGTTAGGGTCCCAAAGATTTTTCTCAGTGGTCACCCTATTCTTCCCGCCTATTTGCACGGTGCCGATATTAATGTCGATTGGATTCTCCTGAAAATTTTTGACATCCAAAGTAAAATAGCCAGAACGGGCACCAAAAAGATAAACCCCTTCCTTTTCGATGGCGGTGGCACTCTCATAGCCAATAATTCCATTTCTGATATTTTCTGTTAGCGGAACCTTGCTTATACTAAGGGTACTTGCCAAACTACTTTCAGATACATAGCCAATGCTTGCATTGGAAAAGGTCCACAGATAACCATTCTTGGGATCCACTACCATTTTCCCCGAAGTATATTCGCTAGGAGAGTACAACTGGCTTAGAACGGTATCCTTGACAAATTTATCTTGCTGCTTTTCATAGGAGAAAATTCCATTTTTAAAGGCATAGAGCAATTTACCCTTGTATTTAATCAAGCCCGAATTGGAACCCCTTATTACCGTATCAATCCGCACATGGGTGGAATGTGAAAAATCCTCATCCACTTTTACTTTAAATACTCCCTTGTATTCGTGATTGACAAATATTTGATCTCCGAAAATCTCAAAGTAGCGTGCGGAATTGTCAAACCCCTCCACTTTATTCCGAAGCTGCCAGTTACCATCCGTCTTTTCCAAAACATATAGCCCATCATAGTTACCTTGCAATGCAAAATTGGGCTTACCGGATAAATCTCCAACTTTCCAGGTTCCCTGAATATTTGAGATTTTTTGGGCTTTCCCTTCTGAAATAACATAAGTACCCGAGTGATGCCCACAAAACAGGGTGCCATCCACCACGTCAAGAGACCACACCTGCCCATGGGTACCTTCTACAAATTGGAAATCGGATTGATTCCCATTTTTATAAAAAAGGCCTTGATTGGTTCCCAAATACAGGTAATCGTCTTGAACTGCCGAAGCATAAACACTCCCAACCAATCCCCTACTATCAGGATATACCTGAAAGGGCGACCCAAAATTGATATAGCTAATCCCAACATCAAGTCCCAACCAGACATTTGCGTCCTCATCTTCGTAGAGGGACAAGACCGTATTATTCTGTAATCCACTGATCTGGTCAATATGCCTAATCAATTGCCCGTCCTTATCCATTAGGATCAGGCCATGGGAAATGGTTCCCAAGGCGAAACTTCCTTCTTGCATCTGCAATCCACTATAAAGACTGATATCGTTTAGAAGGGAATCAATAGCCACGTTCCATTTTTCCAATGCATTGGCTTGACTTTTATAAAAACCACTATTGCGTGTAAGAATGAGCAATTCCCGATCATCCGGAACAATGCTGATTACCTCATCCGACTTCAGTGGTTCTTGGTCATACACAAGAACTTCCTGCCCGTTTTCAATCCGGAAAAGTCCGTGGTTCATTTTCTGGAAATAAACAGTTTGCCCAACCTTAAATATCTTAGGCAAAAAGGAATCAGAATTGATGATGCTGACTGAATTGTTTCCCAAATTGTAACTGTATATTCGGCTGTGAGATTGAAATACCATGAATTCCCCAAGATTCAGAATTCCCCAAAATTCTTCATCCTCAACAAGTGCATCATTCATCTGGGCAGCTAAACTAGTGTACCTTAAAATGCCAAAGCGATCTTTTTCCCAATAGCCAAAATCCATATAATTTCCCGTGTAGATTCTGTTTCCCACCACTTTCACAGCTCTAATGATGGATTCATTGGGAGATGGGTACAAAGTCCATCTTGCTCCATCAAATTCGAGAAGGCCATTGTTATTGGCAACGTATATGATTTTATCCGTAGATTGTGAAATGGCCCAATTTTGACTTTCAGAGCTATAGTCAGCTGGGGTAAAGTTCTGAATTGGGGGGAGTTCTTGCGATATGCCCCAACCGGGTAAGGTTAGCATCGCAAGCAAAACAAAATACCTAAGTTGGATCACAAATTTTTATTAAGCGTTAGTGATAAATCGTCAATAGCTGGGAATCAAATGATTAGTCATTCTCAATTTCCAATACGCTTGGGATATCCTTTTATCCGTAGGTTTAAAATACACAAAATCAATTTATAGCATGCCGCCAAGCTGCTTTACTTTAAAATAAGCAGTCCAATGCCATCGTAAATGATTTCTACTGAATTCCTCCTACGCATCCAGCAGTTCTTCATTGAATTGGTAATTTTTATAGTTTACCCGGAACAGCGCACTGTATAGCGCGGGGATGAACAAAAGGGTAATAATGGTTCCGAACAGTAGTCCAACCATAATGCTCACAGCCATACCTTCCCACATCTCACCTCCGCTCAAATACAGCGGAATCAATCCCAAAACCGTAGTGAAAGTAGCCAACAAAATAGGTCTGAAACGCTGCAAACAGGCACCAATTACAGCGTCCTGTACCGAGCGACCCAAATCTTTCTGTTCAATTTCCATTCTGTCTATGAGCACAATGGCGTTGTTGATCACAATCCCCGCCAAGGATATAACCCCTAAAAACGGCATGAAACCAAATGCCTCCCTAAATACCAGTAAACCAATTACCACACCTATTACCGCCAAAGGAATGGTTAGCACCACCATGGTCATCTTTCTGAACGAATTAAATTGAATGATCAAAAGCAAAACAATGATAAATGCAGAAATGGGCAAGAACCCAATCACCGACCCCATACTTTCAGCTGTACTCTCCGCATCCCCACCAAACTTATAGCTATAGCTATCCGACCAGTTTTGTGATTCTTGTTCCAACCAAGGCGTAATCTCAGCCGTTATGGCCGAGGCATTGGCTCCTTCACGTAGCTCGCTACTTATGTTTATGGTACGCCGCAAATCCAAGCGCTTAATTTTAGAATATTGCCAAGCGGGAACAATGGCAGCGACCTGCAATAAGGGGACTGTTTTTCCTGAGTTTTGTGAGTAGACATTTAAGGTTTCCAAGGATGCCAATGATTGTTGTTGGGAAGCATCACTTCGCATGATAATGGGTATGGATTTATCATCCTCTCGATATTCCCCGGTCTGAAATCCATCCAGTACGGTTTGTAAAGAAGTGGCGATATCCTGACTGGTCACCCCAGCCGTTTGGGCCCTATTCTGGTCTATTTCAATCAAAAATTTTTTACTCTTAGGGCCCCAATCATCTTTCACATTTTTGGTTCCCACAATACTGGCAAGCCTCAACTTGATTCGCTCCGAAATCTGGGACAGCTCGTCAGGATTATTTCCCGAAACTTTTATTTCAATTGGGGTTCCGGCGCCACCTGAACCCAAGGCACCCACCTTAATATCTGCATTTGGGAAATTATTAAACGTAAACCTGTCCAATTTGGTAATCATCGCCACATTTTCATTGAAGGAGGTGGTGTTCACCAAAATATGTGCGTAGTTGGAATTGGCTTCATCGGGAGAATACCCAAGATCATAGGATTCTGGCCCCTCGCCAACATAGGAAGACCAATCCACAATGCCCAAACTTCTATTTGGATTGGTCTTGAGCGAATCGGTCATAAATTGTTCAATCTTTTGAACCACTTCGGTGGTTCGCTCAATCTTATTCCCTTCAGGTAAGTTGATGTCGATAGTAATCATATTTCGGTCACTATCAGGAAAGAAAATAAAAGGAATTTTGGTGAAGCCATATAGCGAAACAAAAAAGGCAAGGAATATTGCGATAATCACCTTGTATTTGTTCGCCAATGCCATCAGAATCAAATTTTTATAATAGCTCTTGCAGGCGTTAATAATCCTATCGACCAAACTTGGTTTCTTCTCTCCCTTGGGAGCTACCTTTAGGAAAAGATAACAGAACATGGTTATTACCGTAAGTGCTATGATCCATGAAGACATCAAAGCAATGGTAATCACCACGAAAATTGGTCCAACAATATCCCCCATGGTGGTAGGGGATAAAAAGAAGGCCAAAAAGGCAGCGGATGTGGTCAAGGTCGAAATCAATAGTGGCATCCAGAGTTCGGAAAAAGCTTCTTCGGTTGCTTGCTTCTTTGCAACACCCTGTTCCAATTTTACCATAATGGTCTCTGCGACCACGATGGCGTTATCCACCAGCATGCCCAATGCCATGATCAAAGCGGCAAGGGTCACTTGATTTAACCCCACATTAATAAGCCCCATAATCATTAATGTCATGATGGTTACAATGGGGATAAGGCTTGCAATAACGAATCCTGTTCGGAATCCTAGAAAAACAAGCATAACCAACAAAACAATGCTAATGGATTGCAATAGATTAATGATAAAGTCGCCTACTTTTACATCAATGTAAGTGTCCAGAGATGAAACCCTGGTCAGTTCCAAGCCAATTGGCAGTTTCTTTTTCCAGGTGTTTACTACTTGGTTTACGGCCTCCCCCAGCGCCACAATATTCTTGTTTTCCTTTAGGTTGACGTGTAAGGAGATGGCTTCCCTACCATTGATGCTCACAATTTGATTGGGTGGATCAATATAACCTTTGGAAACTGTGGTTATATCTCCCAATTTAACCAGTTGTGTACCATCTCCTACAGCTATCAGCATATCTCGAATGGCTTCAACGGAATCAAAGTTTCCGGTGGGTTCCAAAATAATCCGCTCATCACCTACATTGACCTGTCCCCCGGAATTAAGTATGTTGGTAGCGGAAATACTCTGTTGCAGTTTAGATGCCGAAAGTCCATATTCCTTTAGTCGAGTATTGTCAAATTCAACAAAAACCCGTTCTTCCTGTACCCCTCCCAATTCTACTTTTGCAGCATCGGGGAGCTTGATCAATTCATCTTTGATATCATCGGCGTACTCCTTCATTTCAGCGTACGAATACCCATCCGAAGTCAAGCCTACAACAATACCGTAAACATCCCCCACTCCATCATCATTCAAATTGGGATTCACACCACTTGGGAGTCCTTGAATGGCATTGAGTTTTCTTCGTAATCTATCCCAAACAGACTGCATTTTTTCCTTGGATACTTCGTCTTTAAGGGTTACGCTAACAATGGAAAGTCCTGTTCTTGAGGTACTGTTTACCTCATCAAGCTCGGGAAGTTCTTGAGCAACTTTTTCAATTTTATCCGTTACGAGTTGTTCAACACGTTCGGGGCTGGCCCCTGGAAAAGAAGAGACAACGGTGGCCACACGAACCGTGTATGGCGGCATACTGTCCCTTGAAAGTCCAAAATACATGGAGATACCCAGCAAAATAACGGTTGCCAGAACCATAAAGGTTATCCTGTTCTTTTCAATGGAAAACTTAGCTAAATTCATAGGTTGGTTTTAATGCAGCCAATTCAATTCATTGTAATCTTACTTCTTGCCCGTCCAAAAGGGTCTGAAGTCCAGCTGTGGCAATTTTTTGTCCTTTGGACAAACCAGATGTTATTTCGAAACCATCCGAAGCAAGACTGCCGATTACAACTTCTTGTTTTCGCACTTTGGTGGTTGCTCCGTCTTCTTCTATCAAAAACACGAATCTTCCATTGCTATCTTCTCCTACTGCGTGGGCTGGAACCACTAAACGGTTTTCATCAATTTCATGGTTGCCAAAATCAAAAGCCACATTGGCCGCCATGCCACTTTTAATGGCATCACTTGGGTTAACCACCGTTACCCTAACCGGATAGGTAGCCGTATTGGCATCCACTGCTGGAGCTACTTCGGTAACTTTGGCTTTAAAGGTTTGATCGGGTATTGAGGTAAAATCCACGGCAACCTCCATTCCTTCCTGAACTCCATTAATAACACTTTCAGGCAAACCCAAGGAAATTTCCATATCGGTTCCTGAATTGAGAATAGCAACAGATGACCCTGCCTGAATATTTTCATCAACTTCCGCCGAAATAGAGGCTATAATCCCATCTTCAGGTGCATAGATATATCCATAGTTTATTTGGTCTTGCTGAATTTCCACTCCCCGTTTGGCGGACTTATAGCTTTCTTCCGCATTTTTAAAGGAGTTCTTTGCAGCTTCAAAATCACTTAAGGAAGTGCTTCCTTTTTCGTATAGCGAACGGATTCTGTTTAGGTTCAGCTTACTAGTGTTCATTTGGGATGCAGCGCTGTTCAGTTGGGTGATGGATTGCTCATAAGCCAATCTTGATTGCACATTGTCCAGCTTACCCAACAATTGCCCTTTCTTCACTTTTTGCCCAAGCTTCATATCAAATTGGGTTATGATCCCAGCGCTTCTAAAGCTTAAATTGATGATTTTGTCCGTGCGGGCGGTTCCGCTAAAGGTTCTTACCCGCTCCCCACCCAGGAATCCCACTTCCTGAAACTTGACAGGCCGCAAGAACTTTTCTTCCTTTTTTTGTTCGCCTCCACAGGATAACAGCAACCCTGACAGGATACTGAACAAACTTAATTTTAATATGAATTTCATCCCTTCGTTTTTTTGTTCGTTAGTTTCTGGTGTTTAGATGCTCAAAGAACCTTTGTCTAAACTCGTTGTTCTTATCTTCAGAATTCAATAGAAAATAATAGCCCAAAAAGCGTTCTACCTGTAGTGAATTAATTAGATAATTATAGGTGGCATTGGCACGGGCCAATTGAGCATTCAAATAGTTGTTCTGGGCATCCAACAATTGTACAATATTAACCGCGCCACTGGAATATGAGGCCTGTGTAAGCTCCAAGGCTTCTTGAGCGGTTTCTTCCGATATCTTGGAAAGCTGAATATTGGAGACCTGATTGACAAGGTTCAGTATTGAAGTTCGAATATTCACCGCAATTCCCAATTCAACATTGCTTTTATTAATTTCCAACTGTTCCTTTTGAATGATGGCGGTTTGACGATTGATATTTGATAAATTCTGGTTTACGATGGGAATGGACAAATTGAGCCCTGCATTGTAGGTATTATCAAGCAATGACACGCCAAGCGGAGCTGTACTGCCCGCACCTGATCGACTGAAAGTGGAACTGTACTGGCCCTGCAATGCCAAAGTGGGCAGGAGTCTACCATATCCATTCAGCCTTATATTCCGTTCCGTGGCAAGAAGATTGTAGTCCAATGATTTTAGTTCCGGGGCATTTTTGTAGGCCTCATCTATTAGAAAATCAATAAAGGGTTCCCGTAGTGTGGGATTGTCCAAGAGTTCGAAGAACTCTTCATAATTGTACTGTTCAAAAATACCCTCGTTGAACTGCACATCCTCCACGTCAATTTCCAGGTTCACTGGATTGTTCAGTAATTGGTTGAGCACCAAAAACCCTTGTTCCCTTTGATTTACAGCCTCCACCATGGATTGGGTGTTTTGCGCCATTTCACTTCGAAAACGTAGCATATCGGACTTGCCGGATTGGCCTGCTTCAAAATTTAGCTCGGCAATCTCCAGATTTCGCTTAGTTAAGTCAACGTTTCTAGCCTGAATCTGTGCATTCACTTTTAAGATAAGGGCATTGAAGTACGCATTGGATACATCAAAAATCAAATCCAATTCCGCAGCATTGAAATTTGCCTCTTGGGCTTTCTGAAGACTTTTTTGTATGGAAATATTGGCATTGGCTGCTTCTGAGAACAAAGTCTGGCTTAAGGTAATGTTTCCGCCCGTAGAGAATTCTGGATTTTGTCCTGCACTGGCCTCAGCGGCGTCTGGATCAATATAGGTGGCCGTTCCAGCGGCAGTCAAACTAGGCAGATAGTTGCTGTTGGCCGATTTTACATCTTGCTGAGCCAATTGAACATCCTTTTGGTTGGAACCAAGGGATAGGTTATTCTCAAGGGCATCATTAATTGCTGTCAAGAGATCATAATCCTTCTCGGAAATAACATTTTTAAACTCCCCTACAAAATCGGTTTGACCCACCAAACTATATTTAATGGGTACACCTATGGCTTCAGCAGTATTATAATTAATGGTCAATCTAGGTGTATAATCAATATAAACGGGAAGTTCTGACAATGGGGTGCCAGAAACATAGGCCTCGATAGTCAAAGCAATGCGTCTAAAAAACTGATCAAGGTTATCATCGGACTGGTAGGTCGCCATTATACCACCTTTTACATCTTCGGTACCATTAACCGTAAACGAAGGAAGTTTGGCCTGCAAGAAGGCATCCACCAATTGTTTCTTCTCTTCCCTGCTCAGAAAAAATCCACCGGCCATATAAACAGCATCAATTCCATCCAGATTAGAGGTAATGTCTTGAACAGTAGTAAAAGGAATCAATGTATACGAAGCACCAAGCGCCGTAATTTCCCTATCAAAAGTTTCCTTGAGGGGCAAAATGTCCACAAATGGAGCATCAACCAAAATCCCAACATTCTCGAAATTGGTAAGCTCGATGAATTTCTTAAAATCCTCTTCATAGGACTCAGATTCTACTAAATAGGTGAAATTCTCTATTCCTGAAGATGCATTGGTCAAGTCGAGTTCATGGAGGTCACGATTCACCGCCCCGAAGAGAATCGTAGGTTTTTGATGTGACTCCAAGGGGCTTATGATTTGATTATTGACTATCCCAAAGGCCAGGATAATATCTGTGCTGTTGTTTAAGAGCTGATTGTAGTTCTGCCGGGCCTTGGCTATATCGAAACCGTTGACAAGAATGTTTTCTTCAGGAAACTGAATGTTCGCGTCCTCTCCCACCACGGCCACGACTTCAGATTTTAATTTTTCCAGCAAGGGAGACATTTCAGGATTCAGCTGGTCAATAAGAATACCTATCTGGTAAGTCTGGCCGGTTTGGGCAAATGCGGCCAAAGACAAGAAGAGCATTACGATGGACAATCTTTGTTTCATATTTGTTGAGGTTAATTCCCGTCTTTTCTTTAAGAAGCTTCCCAAAGGTTTTTTTGTGAAATTTAAATCAATCATAGCGAGCCATGATTTCCGAATGTCGTTTTGTTCAAAAACTTAAGATGCTGATCGTGTAAAAACCAGTAAATCAAAGGTTGAACAGATTTCCACAAAAATGCATTTGGTTTAAGGTAATAAATTATGGATAAATATTTTAACATGATTTTAAGAGTTGTTTCATTACTATATGAACCAATACCCATATTATCAAACACTTAAACAAAAAACAATCTAGGCAGTTGTATTTGCTTTTAAACCTCAATCTGTTATTTATACAGAAAATCATGGTCTAAAACAGAAGATACGGTTAGCAGTATAACAATTTTGTTTAATGTTTTAACTCTAGGAAAACCAGGAAAATATTTATTCCATGGCATGCAATCTATGGGGATACCTTTAAAGGAATTGGGAGCGGAAACCAAGACGCCCCCTACTCGTAATGTCCTCGATAGTACTTCAATAAATGATTTTGAGAATAAAAACCCCAGTTCCTGGAAATAATTTTGGGTGATATACCATCTCTCGAACCAATGCGGGATGCACTGGTATAGAGTATTAGTTGTTTATTCCCTTGATGCGTATGTGTTTTGATCCAACATTTTCGGAATTTGAAATCCAGGAGTTAGCTTTTCCAACTCCCTAGCAATTTGGAGTAATTTGTAGTCCTGCCATTTGGGACCATGGATCTGTATCCCAACTGGAAGGCCTTTTTTAGTCAAACCGATAGGAATAACCACAATGGGGTGACCTGGAATACTCGATGGAAAATTGAATGGGATAAAGGCTTTTGTATAGGGTATTTGCCATCCGTTCACCTCCAATGGCACTCCTGGTTTTTGATGTGTAAATGCAGGTGTTGCTGAAACAGGTGTTATCCAAATGTCATATGTTTCAAAAAAGTTACTAAACGTTTGCGAAACCTCATCCTTGAGATGCAATGACCTAGCATATTGATAGGGCGAGCTTGCTGCGCCATACCCCATGCCTCGAGCCCATTGTGAGTCCTTATATCGCAGTTTGATGAATACATATGCGATACACCTTTTAAAAGGTATTCGTTTCATTGCAGCGCCAAAGTCAAAACCAGCGATTTTTCCCCACAGCCGCACCAAGGCATTGGTACTGTAACGAGGTTTGGATTGAATCATTTCATGATCACAGTCGGCAACTCTATTCAAAAAAGTTTGATATAGTCTTTTGTATTCATCATCCAACGTAATTCCATCAAGGGTAAGACTATAAGCTATCCGCAACTTGTTTCCAATATATTTAAACTGCTTTAAGGGAACAGGGGGATTTATAAAATGTCCCGTTTGAGGTTGCCATAACACCTCCATCGCAAGTATTAAATCTTCAACAGATCGTGCCATAGGACCGTTACTAATTATATGGCGTCCAAGTCTAGGTAAGCCGGGTGTGGCCATATTCCCATTATTGGACAATGCCATTTCAGTAGTGCGAATACCACATACTCCACAGAAATGGGATGGTACGCGAACGGAACCACCTGCATCCGTTCCCAACTCTAAGGCAGTAAACCCGGAAGCTAATGCTGCTGCAGAACCTCCCGAGCTACCCCCGGCTACATGGTTAAGTTCATAGGGATTGTTTGTTTGTCCAAAGCATGGGTTACTGGATTGCCAATCCATGGCATATAGTGCCATATTGGTCTTGCCAAGAACTATGGCGCCAGCGTTTTTTAAGCGCTTTACCAGTTCTGCATCCTCATCGGCCACATTATTACAAAGTTTGGGGTTCCCATTGGATGATATAAGTCCCAATACCTGAAAACTATCCTTTACGGTCACAGGCAGTCCATGCAAAGGCCCCAATATCTTTCCCTTATCACGAAGTTTATCCTTTTCCTTTGCCTCCTTAATTAGTGCGTCAAAATCTCTTAGGTCAGATATGGCATTAATTTTTGGATTATGCTCTTTTATCTGTTTCAAAAAATGACGTACAACTGTTTCGCTGGAAATTTTTCCCGTTTTGATGAGCTGGGTTATTTCCGTGGCCGTATGGAACTGGATATTGTTCATGCTGTTTACTTAAGTTTTGGGAATAATTATTTATTTAGAATGGGATTTCATCTGTTTTGGGTGTGTATTTGAAGTGTTGTCCGCCAAGAGACGCTTCATACATTACCCCTCCCTTGGTCAAAGTGAACACCGCTACTCCATTTTGATAGGCAGCATCAATAGAGGTTCCAGATTTAAGCGCTACCGCTGATGCCTGTGCATCAAACTTCAATTTTCCATTGGTGAACTTCACAAATGTTGCTCTATCCTCAAAAAAGATTACCTCAACATATTGTTGGCCTCCGAACTGAATTCCAACAGTTGCCTGCTTTAAATGGGCCTTGCCAACAACCTTATTCAGCTTATAGACGATTCCATTCCCAGCTGCACCGCCTACTCCAATTGCGGCTTTGGTTACCTTTGGAAAGACGACATAGCCATAGGCCTCATCTTTAAAAGTTTCCAATTTGGGTGCCTTCTTCAAAACAAAGCGCATGGCTTTCTCGGAATCACTTTCCAATTTTGGGTTCCAACCGTTTACTTGGCCGCTCATACTGATGGATAACAGTAAAACGCTTACCACAGTGAACATTTCCGAAATTCTTAATTGCATTTTTCTCATGATTTTAATTTTTGTAATTATGATTGTTATGATTGATAAATAAACTCGTGTTATTGCGTGCCCCGGTACTATTTAAGTTTTGTAGGGCATTGATTCAATTTGGTTTTATACCTTTTGTTTCTGTAAATTGATGGTCGCCCTCCACAGCTCCAACCGAATCCTAGTACAAATTGAGGATGTGAAATGGCCACTTTATCGTCTTCTGTTTTCATTTTTACTTTGTCTTTGTGATTAACCATGATGGTTGTATCACTGAATTCTTGGACAAAGATGGGGAGCTATTTCCATCGCAAAGACTTAGCTTATAGGCACAATCAAACGGAACGTTCGAGCTTATAGGGAAGTACAGTCAATTATTTGATTATCAATAATTTACAATATTTCTAAAAATTTCGAAAAAACGTACGAGTACTCAGGCAAAAGGAGAAATATGGTTTCCTTACACTTATTTGTGGAAGAATTCAGTAGGTGTTTTACCTGTGCAAGTTTTAAAGTGTTTGTTAAATGTGGATTTAGAGCTAAAACCACAGTCGTAAGCCAAAGAAATTTTGGTGTATTTCTCGTTTTCAGGCAGGGACGCAAGCTTTATGAATTCTTTTATGCGAAGTGAATTAATATAATTGTAGAAATTCTTTCCTTCTTGTTCATTTATAACTTGTGACAAATGATTGGGATGTGCATCTACAAGTCTTGCCAGTTCTGTTAATGTGAGTTCCTCGTTTTTGTAAACATCATCCTTGGCCATTAAATCATGAAGTTTTTGGCTAATATGAACTGCTATTTCTTCCGTTAGACCGGACTTGGCATACCGCTTGGAAACCGGGGTATCCTTAACCTTTCTCTTTTTGGACCCCTTATCGGTATTTTCGTTTGAACCCAACTTGGGCCCAGTAACCGCATGACGATAGAAAATATTCAATTGATTGATGCCAAAAAACCCAATGAACAATACTAACACTACTACGGCAGAAAAGATGATAATGTTATCAAAGAAAATGGTCAGTAACCAGATAATTACAAAACCAATGGAAAGATATTTCAACCATTGCAGTTCCTTTTTATCTGTATTGGAAAAATTATCCTGGATTTTTTTGCGATGCTGTTTTATAAGTACCAGCGTCCATATAGCATAAACCAATCCTGACAACGGCACTAAAATATTGCTATAAACAACATACCATTCGAAACCTGCTCCGTCATTTTCGAAAACTTGGACTTTCTCGGAACCTGATAGACCATAAAAAGGAATGGCAAGAAGAACAAGGGATATACTTGGAAGAAGATGGAGTAATACTATCCATCCATTCGTATTGGTATTTCCGGTAATCTCCCTTGCGTAGAAGTAAAGAAGAAGTCCATTTAATACCGGCAACGGAAAATCAACCCCAAGCCAATGGGGGTGCTTAAAGATGACACCTTCATAAAGGAAATAATTGAATATCTGGTTTAGAGCAATGAGCAACAGCCAGATAGCGAGTACTTTGTCTGCGCGGGATTTGCTTTTCTTGGCCACCAATAGCAACTCCAAAAAGATGGCTATAAAAATTCCTAATACAAAAAACATCAACCTAATTTGACTGCCAAAAGGAGATCAAATCCTCATTGTTGGGCTACTCACAAAAGTATCTTTTTTAATTAACTACAGTTGAAGGGAATAGATGAACTTGATATGAATGGAACCACTAATCTTGTATAGCATTGAGCACCTATTCCATTACTTTGTCCATACTCCTCCCATGATATTCCCATGCGTGAGTAATTATAATGTCGGATTAAATCCCAGAATGCTTTTTTTGAACCTAAAATTATGCCTGGAATAAGTAACCAGCTGCTTGAATTAGGTAGCGTAAACTGTCCCAAATCTTGATATCCGTCAAATTTACGCTATGGAAACTCTATTGATTAAACAGTTCAGTATCCACCAATTTATTTATTATATCAATTTCATGTAAGGCCTCATTGTAAACCTTGTCTTTTTCGGACATGATTTGCAATAGGGATATAATCAAATTTTGAAACTCAAAGGTGTATAATACATCGGGTTTCATGATTTCGGCAGTGGCAAACTTTAGGTTGGGGTTTAATGCTGGAACTACATAAGCAATCATGGCGTCATAATGGATATTTTCCATGCGGTTGATGTAAAGGTATTTCTCTTCCAAAATCCGGAGACCATTTACTATAGCATCATTCTTGAGCAATTTAACCTCCCCGCTGTTGATCATGGTCTCATAAATATTCCCCTGACGGTCAAAATCTGAGTATTGCGTAAGATTACGGACAATGAGGCCAAGTGTATCTATCTGGCTTCGGTCGTTGGCATGGATTATTTTGCTAGCGTACTTAAATTGTTCCGTGTACGCATTATTAAATTGGATAAGCCCGAGAATCAAGCTTTTATCTGTGTTTATCTGGTCTTGAATATTTTTATAGTGGCCAAGTTCCGCCTTTTCCTTGATCCGTTCCTCGTTCCAATTGTCTACTTGGAAGGCCAGACTTATACCAATCATAACCAGGAGGATTTCTCCTATGGCGTACATTACGTACTTTTTTAGTCGTCCCTTTATCAAAAGGTCTTTGCGTATTTTTCGAAACAAGGTCATTTGTATTGTCGTTTTTAGGTTATTTCATTTATCCAAAGCCGGCGCAGGTTCCGCTTTAGGTTTTCTGGATACTTTGGCTTTAGGTTTTCCTTTCAAACCAAATGCAATTCGAAGGACATGGAACTTTTTGATAAGGATGTAGCTGGCTAAAATAAAAAAGAGGGATAAAATGGTAATTAGTACGGCTTGGAGACCATAAGAAATATCCCATTGGAGCACAACATAACCCACAAATATCAGCATGGGCTGATGTAGCAAATAAAAGGGGTAAATAGCTTGGTTCAGCTCTTTTCTATATTTATGGTCTTTATTGAAGTAGTTTTTGAAATAGCCTATTGCGGTTAATCCACAAGATAGTGAAATGATCATTTCAGTAATTCCACGTGCATAGTCTTGAATTATTGATGGTTCACCAAAAATGGATGGCAATGAAAAGAGGAGTACGGTAAAAACCAATGTCTGATACAAATATAATCGTCTGTCATCGGCAAGTGCGGTAACCACTTTATTGCTTGTAAATAGCATAAATCCGCTTAAAAAGAATAGCAAGTAGTACGTAAAATAAGCCCAATCATTATATAGTGCATGGGTGCTGTATGGAAAGTATTGCCGCAATACCACTTGCGACAAGATTAGAATTGGCAACAACCAGTTCAAGCCCATCCTATTGGAGGCAATGGAGATTAATTTGCCCCTGATCATATTGTAGTGACCACTTTTGGTATAGTTCAGAAATGGTGAAATCAATAAGGAAATCAGCAGCAAGTATAGAATAAACCAGAGATGGTGCCATGAAATATTACCCGCAGGATAAGGTCCCCCGTCAAACATATGGGGTATAAAGCTCCATAAAGATTCATATTGATCTATTCGCTCCACATAGACCATTAGGGGCACAAGGGTAAAAAAGCCAACGGAGAATGGTATGTAGAGTCTTCTAAGGCGCTCCTTTATGTATTGCCAGGTGGTCCTATGCCCAATGGCATAAAAAGTACCCACACCTGAAACCAGAAAAAGTAGGGGCATTCGCCATAAGTGCAACCACCACATAATGGGATCTAGGAATGCAAAAGTTTCCTTGCTATTCACATGCCATTGTTCGGGCCTAAAAATCATTCCAACATGAAAAAAGAAAACACTAATGATCAATGCGATTCGCAGCCAATCAATAAAGTATTTTCTATCTTTTTTTGGTATCTCTTGGGTTTTCATGACTGTTCGTTTTTTTGATTTGACCCAAAAGTATTGACAGATATATTCTATGAACGACTTTCCCGATAAGTAAGGTGTTCGAGTTTATAAGGAAGAACAATTTTTACCTGATAATCAAATACTTACAGGTTTCTATAGGAAGAAGGTGTGTGGGAAGTTATTTTTTTGAAAGCAGTATTAAAAGCAGATTTGGAGTTGTAACCTACGCGTTCGGCCACCTCTTCAATGGTCAATTTCTTTCCCATTTCGGTATTTAAAATGGACTTGGCTTCCTCCACTCTATAAGTGGCCAATAACTCAAAGAAAGAGAGTCCGAGCTTTTCATTGATAACCTGGGAAACATGATGCGAACTTTCATTAATGGATTTGGCCAGACCCGATAAAGAGGCAGTACTCCTCAAAAAGTACTTTTCATTTTTCATTTGGTTGGAAATGGCCTCCAAAATGATGACCTTGTCCTCATTGGCCAAGGAAGACTTTTTATACTTCAGCACAGGGCCTTCCAAAAAAGAAGAGGTCTGCAAATAGTACGAAGAGGAATTCATGATTTGATAGGAAGTCAAGAAAATCATAAAACACATGTATAGAAAAATCAAGTAATCCCCCACATCACTTTCGTAATTCGCTTTGACAAAAACCAAGATGATGGTTATGATTAAAAAATGGTTAAATGAATTTCTTATGGAACGAAGGTTTTTATCCTGAGTGTTGAAAATAGTTTCCCCCTTTTTACCCACAGCCAAAAGCAACCTTCTAGCTAAGATGATGTTATATATAATTATATGGACGATGGTTGCAAGGTTTACATAATTCCGAAGTCCCAAGGGATCTCCAGCATAAGGTATGGATGTCTTAGCCGCGGGCACGTTTAAGTTCATTACAGCCAGATTGTCGTTGTACTTAAAAACATCTGCTTGAATAAAAAAGAATACACAATAGCCCAACCACAGGGCAAAGGGAACAAAATGAAATCCATCCCACTTGGTCCTCTTATCGCCCAGCTGTGACAACATAAACAAGTAAATGATAGGTGCAATAGCAAAATTTAAGGGCTCTGAAAAATTGGTCAAGGGCAACACCTGAAAAATGTAACTCGTATAATTTAACCAGCCCTCCAGCATGATAAGTGATAAAATCAGCAATAAAAGCCCCATAAAAAAATTGGGGGACTTAGTCCTAATCGATTTTTTGATGAAAAAGTAGGAGAGGTATATTCCAAAAATTACCCCCAAAATCAAAATTTGGGATATTAGGTTTATCCTAACCGGTATATGCTCCATAGTATTTAAATGTAACCATATTTTTTGGGTCATGCGGTCAATTACCATGGGATATGCAACACTCCCTGTATCCAAATCCAATGGATGTAATTCTTGAAACTTTCCAAAAACTTAAATAAACACTGCGCTTCCAAAAATTAAATTAATCCATTCCTAAGCTTTTTTCTTACTTTTATAAGGAAGTAATTGTCCCGCTTAATCCTCTGACTTCTAATCGGTTTAAATCATAGGCACATGAAAAATAGCTTGGTTTATATTTTAATATTGCTTGCCCTACCTTTGTATGCCCAGACCACTGAAGTAACAATTTCAGGGAAGGTTACCGATGTGTGGGAAACCCCTATTCCTGATGCGAACATATTAATCAAGAATACGCAGCGTGGCACAAATTCAGATGCCCAGGGGCAGTTCACCATACAAGCGACGACCGGTGAAATTTTGGTCATCTCCTCGGTTGGCTTTGGCCCTGTTGAGCTATTTGTTGACGGGCAAATGAAAGATTTAAAAGTGGTCTTATCTCCACAAACTACCAAATTAAGGGAAGTTGTTGTACAAAAAAAGAAACGCAAACGGCAAAAAGAATTGCTTGCGGATTACCAAGAAAACACCAATTTAATCAAGACCTCTTTTGGAATTCTGGACAAAGACCGTTCTTCCGCTTCCATGCGCTTTGTGGAAGGTGAGGATCTTATCAATGTGGGGCCGGATTTTTTGACTTCATTGAAGAACCACATTCCCGGCATGCGGGTTGTTAGACCGCCACATAATGATGTACCAGATGTAGAGGTTTATCTAAGGAGAATAGCCTATGCCGATTCCGCCAGCTCTCCTAAGGCCATTTTTGATGTGGACGGAATGATTTTCGAAAGCACACCAACTTATCTTTCATCAAGTGACATAGACCGTTTGGTTGTTCTGCAGCGCAATGCCGCAATATCCAGATACGGCCCTCGAGGAATTGGAGGCGTAATAATAGTCAACACAAAGGGCAAAAACCGGATGGACGAAATGGGGATTGTTAGACGATACGACAACTCTGAAATGCGGGATAGCTTGTATAACATATTCGATAGTAAAAACAGCTATGCGCCGGAAAATCCTGAATATATGGATGTCTTTGGCCGAGCGACATCGCATCAGGAAGCCAGAGCATTACTGAAAACCCATGCTGAAGCTTATGCATCCCAACCTTATTTTTTCTTGGACTTGGCCCAGTATTTTAGAGGACGTTGGGATGACCAAAAAACAGCCAATCAATTGCTAAAGGATGTCCGCCAAATGTTTGGGCAAAATATTACGGCATTACGATCACTCGCTTACAGTCAGGAAACATTGGGGCAAAATGATCAAGCATTGGAAACTTATCTTCAAATTCTACTACAAGATTCTTCAGCTCCGGAATCCTATGTTGATCTTGCCAATGCTTATGTTGCTCTTGGAAATCGGGAAAAAGCGGCAGAGGTATACGGTCAATACAATGACCAGGTCAAGAATGGCAGTATTCCTGAAAGTGCTGAAATCAATCGGCTCTTTAATTTGGAACCCCAAGAGCTTGGACTGTTTGGAAAGCTTGATTCAGGAACGATTGAGCCTTCAGCAAAGTCCACCACCAGAATTGTTATGGCATGGAGCCATCCCGAGATCAACTTGGGCATTCAGATCATAAATCCTGAGTCGCAATACAGAACTTGGAACAATAGCGAAAATAAGGAGGGTTTGGCCACCGCCCAATTCTTTTTTGAAGAAGAACCCCAAGGGGAATGGCAGGTAAATTTGCAGTACTTTGAAGGAACCTATACCTATCTTCGGATAACTGCTTATTTTGATTATGGGCTTCCCTCCCAACACCAAAAACAGATGCTGTTTAAACTTAGCCCAGATTACCAAGGCAATCATCTATTTTCCATAAATACCCAAAAAGATTCTATTATTGAATGACCCGTTTATACCATTAACGGTTCAAAGATATATTATCCACCCCCAATCGAGCATTGATTCTTCGGTTCCATAGCTGTAGTGCTTCCTGATCCGCACCTCGCTGAGTTTCTTTTTGCATTTTTTTGACCTCGATTGCAGCACCTTGATATATTTCATCGAATATGGCCTTTGCCTCATCAGAATTCATACTATCGGTAATACGGGAAGATGCCAATTGACGGTAAACCTCATAGATATCAAATATTATATTGATATACGCCAACCTGTTTCTAGAGCCATCATTGTTAAATTGGGAAGCAGTTAAATCTAATAAAGTACGGCTTTCCGTTTTATTTTTACCTTCCCCATCGAAATAGCTATCCACCACATAGGTAATATTAAGTCCGGTGCTATTTTTAACGCTTGTACTTTGTATGTGGGCAGCTACCGGCGAATCAAAGGACTGGCCCACAGTAACATCCCTTTTGCCCCTCGAATTTTTTCGCCCTACTTCCTCTTCCTTTACTGGAGTAAAGTTTGTGAGATGTTCCCACTGCAAGCGATAGTCCTTATGCCAGGACAATACCGAAGGTTTCGCATACATTAGGTCACTTAAAGGAATATAACTGTTATAGTTGATCAAATAGCCATGTTTCTTCATGAAGTTCATGGAACGATTGTCCTTAAAACTTTTGGGGAATTGATAGTTTGATTCCCAAAAGTGGTCAGAGGCTTGTAATGCGATAATTTTATCGTAGTCATTATTGAAGGTTAGTTCTTTGGTAAAGTAAGGTGCCTCAAAAGTGAAATCATAATCATAGGCATAGAGAAAAGTACGGGAATCAATGATTTCAGAAATGCCATCGAACCTATAATCCATTCGCAATGTCAGATTCAGGTATTGGATTTTATCCAAATCCATAGGATCAAAGGCAATATCAAGTTGCATTTCTATGGGTATAAGCTCAATGTTTTCATTAATGGAGGCCAAATCCGTAATATTCGGTTCCTTAACGCCCAATTCAATTCTTTTGACAATCAAGCGAGCATGATCCACTATCAGCTTCCCATAAAACAATCTACCATTGGGTCTTTTTGGAAAAAAGGCAATGGCCACATCCTGTTCATTGCAGGAAGTACATGGGTCAATCCTCACCTTGTACTTTCTGGAAATCGCCTCGTAATTCATATTACCTGGATAATTCGGTAATAATTGGCCTGTAGTTCCAAATAGTTCAAAGTCACTTAGAATTTTGGTGTTATCAAGGCTGTAAAAGGCAAACTTTTTATTCTGTCCAAACCGACCACTTTTTACCTTCAAATCCAAGATTCCTCCTGACAAGCTTTGATCACTGTTATAAAAGCCTTCTATTTGTTCAATTGGGATGTTCCGAGCTGACGAACTCAACTTAAGAAAGGCCTTGCTGTGGGTTATACTATTTTTTGCACGGTACTTTTCCACTACCTGGGCCAACAATCTATAAGGATATTCTTTGTCCTCTCCAGCAGTTAGCACCACTTCATCCAAGGCGGAAACATCGGTCTCAAGATACAGTCTGGATTCTGATTTAAAATAGGACAGGGCTTCCTTTTTTGGTTTAAATCCAATATGTCTTATTTCCAGGGAATCATTGGCAAACTCCTGACCAATAGCAAACTTCCCATCCTCATTTGTTATGGTATAATCCTCCTTGGATCCATATATTTTGATGGAACAATAGGGCAAGGGGGTGTTGGTCGCTTCATCATATATATGACCTTCAATCTTGGACTGGGTCCAAGCCGAGGTACAAACCACCAACGCTAACAACAGATTGATTTTATTCATCTGACCTATTTACTTCCCAACACATTTAATTCATAATGAAAGTGTTAGACACTGTAAGATAGGTCACATTTTGGTTGTATCCATATATAGACAGCATCTTTTTAATTCAATATGCGCCCGCTCATATTTTGAACACGTAAATAGATTTAAGACTAAATAAAAAAGCCGAGCAATGTAGCTCGGCTTTTTATGTCGGGATGACTGGATTCACTTTGTGCATCCAGAACGGGTTTTGTTGCAAATTAAAGCAGGCTTTAATTTACCCTAAACGCAAAAAGCTCTCTTAAGAAAGTAAACTTTCTACGTGAGCTTTTCTGCTTTAGCTTGTCGGGATGACTGGATTCGAACCAGCGACCACACGCACCCCATGCGTGTACGCTACCAGACTGCGCCACATCCCGTAATTGACCTTTGATCAATAATTTTCAATAAACAATACCCAATTTCCAAGTTTAGCTTAACAAATTGGGAGTGCAAATATACAATTTGGGCAGATTTATCAAACTATTCATTTCGTCCAATTTTTTGGACGCCCAACTGTTTTTGTCAGCTAATTTCAATCCAGTAGTACGAATTCATTATATTTATTTTTGATAGCTACTCAAATTCAAGGATTTATGTTCCCTGTAGTTATCCAATTTGACCATGAAAAGAGCACTACTAATACTTATGGCATTTTGGACCAGCCTGGCTTTTTCCCAAGATAGGGAAGCAGCAATTTGGCATTTTGGACAGTTTGCAGGGTTGGATTTCAATAGTTTGGTTCCTCGTTCTTTGGCAGACTCCGCCACAGATACTTTTGAGGGCACAACTTCCATTTCTACCGAGGAAGGACGCTTGATTTTTTATGCAGATGGGGAAAGTGCCCATAACAGCTCACATAGGCTAATTTCAGGAAGTAGGTTTCTGGTAGGTAGTACCCGAAGTACCCAGTCTGCAATTATAGTCCCGGACCCGTCTAATCCCACAAACTACTTTTTGTTCACCACAGACGAATACGAAACAGTGGACACTGTTGTTTGGACCGGCTCAGGGCTGAACTATTACTCTGTTGGCATGGCAGGACCAGGATCCATTCGGAGTGAGGTCAATCATCTTGTGACCTATGATCCCAGCAATCGTTTTGAAAGGGCATTGAAATGTTCGCAAAAACTTACAGCCATCAAAGATCCATGTGAAGAGGTTTATTGGCTTGTCACTCATTTTAAGGATTCATTTTACGCCTTTAGGATTGATGAAAATGGGGTAAACGAAACACCTGTTGTTTCACAAGTGGGGCCTGCTGTAGAACTCGGTCGACCCTTTATGAACTTTAAAGGGCAGATTAAAATGTCTCCAGATGGAACCCGCTTGGCCATGGCAAATTTTCAGAATGGGGTAGACAAGGAAAGTCATGCACCAGGGAGTTTGTATGTTTTTGATTTTAACGTATTAACTGGTGTGGTTTCCAATGAGCAAAAATTGATGGATGACGATTTTGTGTTTGCTTATGGAGTGGAGTTTTCACCAGATTCTAAAAAATTGTACGCCACTGTAAGTAGTTTTAATAACGGAAATGTTCCGCCCAGTGGTTTTTTTAATGATGGAAGCATGTTGGTCCAAGTGGATTTGGAGGACAACAACCGATATCAAAAAATTGCAGATTCACCAGTTGACCCCACTGACTTGCAGTTGGGCATTGATGGTAAAATCTATCAGGCCCATATTCAAAGACGGTATTTGGGTGTAATCAACAATCCCAAGGAAATAGGAACTGCATGCAACTACGTGGAAGATGGTCTTCCAATGGGTAGAGCTAGTCAAAAAGGGCTTCCAGCTTTTGTACAGTCTTTTTTCCAAGTAAGAGTTGAATATGAAGAAGCTTGTGTAGGAGACAATACAAAACTCTCTACCAACTATCTCCCTGACCCGGATAATATTGCCTGGGATTTTGGGGATGGATCTCCTATTTTGAACTCTTTGGATAAATCTCCGGAGCATGTTTATTCCGCTCCAGGCACCTATCTTGTTACGGCCACCATTACCAAAGGTGCGGAAGTGGAAACGTATACCAAAGAAGTGGAAGTGACCTCTTTACCCTTGGCAAACCCTGCTGAGCTGGTGCAGTGTGACCCAGATGGGGATGGATTCTCTGAATTCAACCTATTTGAAGCATCTTCCCTTATAAATGCTACAGAAGGGCTAATCTATAGCTTTCATGATACCGAAAGGAGCGCCAGAAGCGGTTCTGTTGCAATAGACAATCCAGAAATGTACTCCAATGCATTGGGCAACCAACTTTTTGTGAGGGTAGAGAACGAACTGGGATGTTTTGATGTCACCACACTGGACCTAAGGGTAGTAAGTACTGCTATACCTAGTGATTTTCAATTGGAGGTTAGGGCCTGCGACGATGGGGTGGACAACAATTATGCAGATGGTATCGGAACTTTTGACTTTAGCGGTGCCACCGGTACCATTATGGCATTGTTTCCTGCAAACAGTAATTTCGAAGTAAGTTATTATGAATCCTCGGAGGATGCGCTTTCAGAAACCAATCCCTTAGACCCAACGCAGTATCGCAATGTGGGGTCACCCAACAGACAAGATATTTGGGTTCGGGTTGATGGGGCAGATCAGAATGCCTGCATTGGACTTGGGCAACATATTACCCTAGCTATTGATGCAGGCCCAATTTTTGATTTGGAGCCCTCCATCGAAGTTTGCCTGAACCAATTACCCTATCCCATAAGTGCCCGAAATCCACAGGACAATTATACCTACGAATGGACGGACGCTGACGGTACTATTTTGGGTACTAACCAAAATTTTGGCGTTCCAGGTGCCGGAACTTATACACTAATGGCAACCATGACGGATGGCACAGGATGCGAAGCCTTCAGCACTATCGAAGTCACCACCATCGACCCTCCCGAAATTTTGGATGTTAAGGTGGATGGATTGGTCAGCTTGCAGACAACTGCAAGCGTGGAACTCGCAAACTTTGACAATTTCGAGTTCTCTTTGGACGACCCGCTGGGCCCTTTCCAAAGTAGCAATGTATTCCAAAATGTTCCTCCTGGAGTGCACATGGCCTATGCCAGGGACATAAATGGCTGTGAAGTGGTGGAATTCCAATTTTCCGTAATTGGGCATCCTGCTTTCTTCACCCCAAACAATGACAGTGTAAATGATTTCTGGCAGATAGAGGGAATAAGCGCGGACATCCAATCCCAATCCATGGTCTACATTTATGATAGATATGGCAATTTCCTTGCGCAAGTTGATGCAGCTTCCGAAGGTTGGGATGGTAGTTGGAACGGTAAACCGCTCCCAGCTTCGGACTATTGGTTCACGGTTTTCTTGGAAGATGGCAGATCCTTCAAGGGTCATTTTACTTTGAAACGGTAATCCTTTCTGTTCATCTATAAAATCAGATGAACACCCATTTTTGTCCACCTCTTTATGCCCAAAACACTGAAATCACTATATTTAGAGTTGATAGCTATTTACTTTCATCACTATACGGAAGGAATAATACTCCGATTGCGCTATGAAAAGAGCACTTACATTGCTTATGGCATGTTGGTTTGGTGTGGTGTGCGCCCAAGACAGGGAGGCAGCCATATGGCATTTTGGGCAATATGCAGGGCTCGATTTCAATAGCCTAACTCCCCGTTCCTTGATTGGAAGTAATATGGACACCTATGAAGGCAGCGCTACCATAGCCACCGACGAAGGTAATCTTCTTTTTTATACAGATTCGGAAATTGCGTACAACAGGTTGCATAGACGTATGCCGGGTAGCAGGGCGCTATCAGGAAGTAACTTCAGTACCCAGTCTTCGATAATTGTACCAAAGCCTGGCTTTCCAAATTTCTACTATCTTTTTATAACAGATGACTACGAAACGGTGGATACCATTATCTGGAATGGGAGTGGCCTCAACTTTTTTGAGGTCAATATGACGGGTCCGGGAACTATTAGTAGTCGCGGAGCACACTTAATCACTTATGATCCAGATAACCGATTTGAAAGGGCTTTGAAATGTTCTCAAAAACTTACCGCCATCAAGGACCCTTGCGAGGATATTTATTGGGTAATTGCACATTTTCATGATAAATTCTATTCCTTTAAAGTAGATGAAAATGGAGTTAATGAAACTCCCATTGTTTCACAAGTAGGTCCACTGATGTATTTGGGAGCCTATCCAGGAAATGCCAAAGGGCAGATAAAGTTGTCACCCGACGGAACCAAGCTTGCCATGGCGAACTTTATGAACAACATAGATCCCAGTGGACACTCCCCAGGCAGTCTGTACCTTTTTGATTTCGATATTTTAACAGGAACCGTTTCCAATCCCCAACAATTGATGGATGATGACTTTGTATTTGCTTACGGAGTTGAGTTTTCTCCTGACTCAAAAAAATTGTATGCAACAGTCAGTAGTTTTAACAATGGTGACGTACCTCCAAGTGGCCATGATAATGATGGAAGTATATTGGTCCAGATAGATTTGGAGAGAAACAACGATTATCAAAGGATAGCCGAGTCTCCTGTTGACCCTACTGCCCTGCAATTGGCGATTGACGGTAAAATTTATCAAGCACATGTGCAAAGACGACATCTGGGAGTGATCAACAATCCAAAGGAACTGGGGGCAGCCTGCAATTATGTGGAAGATGGTCTCCCCATAGATCGTGGTAGCCATAAGGGACTTCCTTCCTTTGTCCAGTCCTATTTTCAAGTTCGGGTAGAATATGAGGAAGCTTGTGTTGGAGACAATACAAAGCTGTCTACCAACTATCTCCCAGACCCGGATAACATTGCCTGGAATTTTGGAGACGGATCCCCTGTATTAAACACTTTGGATAAATCTCCCGAGCATGTTTATGCCGTTCCTGGAACCTATCTTGTTACAGCCACCATAACCAAAGGTGCAGAAGTGGAATCTTATACCAAGGAGGTTGAGGTAACCGCTTTGCCATTGGCCAATCCAGCTCAATTGGTCCAGTGCGATCCCGATGGGGACGGATTCTCGGAATTTAATCTCTTTGAAGCTGGTTCCCTGATCAATGCCTCAGAGGGACTCACTTTTAGCTTTCATGATACTGAACGTGGGGCAAGAGGTGGATCCAGTCCCGTTGCCAGTCCTGAGGCCTATTCCAATGCCTTAAACTCGCAACTTTTTGTGAGAGTTGAAAATGAATTAGGTTGTTTTGGCGTTACAACTTTAGATTTAAGCGTGGTAAGCACGGCCATTCCCAGTGATTTTAATATCGAAGTCAAGGCCTGCGATGATGATGTTAATGAAAACTACACGGATGGAATAGGAACTTTTGAATTTAGTAATGCCACCAACACTATTCTTGCCTTGTTCCCACCAGGCAGCAATTTTGAGGTGAGCTATTACGCTTCGGCGGAGGATGCTTTGTCTGAGTTGGAAGCCATCGACCCAACGCGTTATAGAAACGCATTATCACCTGGTCGGCAGGATCTTTGGGTAAGGGTAGATAGTGAAGATCAAAATGCCTGTATTGGACTTGGCCAGCATATTACGTTGGTAGTGGATGAAGGGCCAATTTTTGATTTGGACTCTAGTTTGGAGGTCTGCCGAAATCAGTTACCATATTCCATTGATCCCACAAATGTCCAAGGCGTTTATACTTATGAATGGATAGATGCCGATGGAAATATTTTGAGTACCAACCAAACTTTTGATATTCCTGATGAAGGGACCTATACGCTAAAGGCGACCATGACAGATGGCACAGGATGCGAGGCTTTCAAAACGGTGGAGGTCACAACCATAGAACCTCCAGAAATTTTAACTGTGAATGTTGATGGATTGGTCAGTTTGCAAACTACGGCAACTGTGGAATTGGCAGAATTTGGGGACTTTGAGTTCTCGGTGGATGCACCCTTTGGCCCTTTCCAGCGAAGTCACGTATTTGACAATGTACCTCCTGGCATCCATAAGGCCTACGCTAGGGATATTAATGGCTGTGAAGTGGTGGAATTCCAATTCTCGGTCATAGGGCATCCTGCTTTCTTTACTCCCAATAATGACAATGTGAACGATTATTGGCAAATTGAAGGTATCAGCGGAGATATTCAGTCCGGATCCATTGTATATATCTTTGATAGGTATGGGAATTTCCTTGCCCAAGTAGATCCAGCCTCTCCCGGTTGGGATGGCAGCTGGAATGGTCAGCCTTTACCCGCTTCGGATTATTGGTTTAGTGTTTCTTTGGAGGACGGTCGGTCTTTCAAAGGTCATTTTACACTAAAGCGATAGTTTGAAAGGAATTAATTCCCGGTCAAAAACTCCCTGATTTCAATGTAAAAAGCTTCCCTGGCCTCAGCGGAATCATCATTTGGGTGCAGCAAAAAATAGCTCAATGTTTGATTTTGGCAAAATTCATCCAAATTCCTCTTTCCCCAAAAATGATAGCTCAACAGCAATGTGTGGTAATCGATTTTGTAGGGTTTGTGTTTCTCACCATACCCGTTAAGATATAGATTCAAAAGAAACAGTGAATATTCCAATGTTTTGGTTTCGATAGGCAAAAAAGAGGGTAATTGCAGGTCAAATTTCTTTGAATCCATGGTGGTCCCGAATTTAAGATTTGGATTAGTCTTCAAGACCCCAAAAACCATAAAGCCCAACTATTTACTGGCCAACAGCTATTTTGTGCATATACATTGAATAAAAAGAGGCGAGGTTATAACTCCAATCAAAATAATTCTGCAAACAGAGTCTTAGATGAGTAAATATAACAAAAATTAGATTACACTTACCTGTACAAGGTGAAATGCCCTACATATTGTTGCTTTTCCCTATCATTGGCATAGACCACATACCAATAATCCCCTGTTGGAAGTGGGTGTCCCTCATAGGTACCATCCCACTTCTGAACTTGGTCCAGTCTGGCTATTACCCTACCGTAGCGGTCGTAGATAATCACATCAATATTGGGGAAGAACTCCCTATTTCTAGGGTACCAGTTATCGTTCATACCATCTCCATCCGGTGTAAAAAACGGAGGCATTTCAGGCATTCCCTCAAAATCAAAAGCCATCATAAAGTTAGCTTCACAACCATTACGGTCACGGACCATAACATTCACATTGGCATCTTGATTAATGGTAAATGTATTGGTCTCCCCAAAGGATTCGCCCTGAAAGAAGTATTCATAACCTCCAAAACCTCCTGTTGCAATAGCCTTAATTTCTGTTGGGCCGGTTTT
The DNA here is from genome assembly GCF_005937185.1 of Flagellimonas algicola. GTDB lineage: Bacteria > Bacteroidota > Bacteroidia > Flavobacteriales > Flavobacteriaceae > Flagellimonas > Flagellimonas algicola. The sequence goes on from NZ_VCNI01000001.1 coordinate 1,341,007, forward strand.
AAGCACTTCTAAAGTCAAAGGCTCATAAACCTCAATTTCAAATTCAACAAAGGTCACACAACCGTTTTGATGATAAATGAAAACCGTGTGTTCTCCTTCCGGAAGATCTCCAAAGGTTCTTTGCTCCGTTGCCAAACTAATATCGTCCACATCCAATGAAAAGAGTAAATCGTTCAGCATGGAATCATCAGCAATGGAAACGGTGGCAGTGCTATAAGGGAAAATCCCCTCGCAACCATATTCCACAATGGGTTCTGCCATCAATTCTATACCGAGTCCAATGTCTGCAGTTACATTAGTTTGACAACCATTGGAATCCCGAACAAAAACCACATAGGTTTCACCACCTTGAAGATTATCAAAGAACAAGGTGTCGTTTTGCTCAAAGTCAGCATCATCAGCGGAATTTACACTGGTGAAGTAAGGCGCAGTTCCTCCAGTTACTTCCAATGTCATGGTACCGTCCATATCCCCCAAACAAACTTCAGGAGTTGTTGATGCCACTGCCGCAATCAATTCCATCGGCTGGGTTATTTCCACGGTTCGTGTTATGGTACAACCCAAATCGTCCTGGATAATTACATCATAGGTTCTTGGTGAAAGATCATCAAAAGTCTTTCTATTTGGATTGGCCGGGTCGTCCCCCTCAAAAAACTCACTCAAGGTATCAGAAATGGAATAGCGTATAGCCCCTGTTCCTCCACTGGCTTCGATAATAATCTGTCCGTTGGTATCACCGTAACAGGCTACAGGAACGGCTTCCAAGTACTCCAATACCAATGGCGGTTTTGGTTCTATGATGATAGGGTCGGATATGGCCTCACATCCCCCACTCTGTGCATATACATAATAGGTACCTGGTAGTAAGTCCCTAAAAATCCCAGAGCTTTGCGCAGACCTCACCGTTGTTGAAGGTGTAGGTACTGGAGGTGTGTTTGAGTTCAAAAGGGTATAGATATAGCTTCCGATACCTCCAAATGCTTCGGATCGTATAATACCTGTTGCTTCACCAGCACAATTGATGGTTGCGTTGGTTAAATCAAGCGCGATAACCAAAGGCGCTGCTGGATCCAAGGAAATCTGATTGGATTTCTCTGACGGACAGCCGTTGGAATTCTGAACGTCGTATTGGAAAGGTCCGGGATCTATGGTAATGTCCGCGGCAATTTCAACACTGCTCAATCCTGCACCAAACGGCGTAAAGGGGTCGCTTGTTCCCGCTCTGCGGTAGAAGTAATCCACACCAACTTCTGGGTTCGTAACCGTTAATTGCATTCTACCCAAATCCCCACAACCTGGAGGCTGTAGCTCCACCAATTCTGCAACTACAATTTCTGGATCTTGAACGGTTATGGGAACTGTGGTAAAACTACAATTCCAACCATCAAATATGGTAATGGTATAGTCACCGGCAGACAAGTTGGCAAATGTTGGAATGGTCTGAAGTCCACTATTGGTTCCATCCGTTATCCTATTCAATTGATATAGATAATTCCCTGGACCTTGTCCACCTGCCATATTGTAGGCTTCAATAATTCCGTCGTTGTCATTGTTACAACGCAAGGGTTGAACCACTTGAATATCTGCGGAAATCGGTACTGGCAATGGTAGGTTTATGGTTGTACTTTCCTCACAACCCCTAAAATCACGGATGTTCACCGTATAGGTTCCCGTTGACAAATCTTGGAATATAGGATTGGTATTGGGATAATCTACCAACACGGTAACACCATCCGGAGCAATCAATTGGTACTCATAGGTTCCCCAACCGCCGTCTCCGGTCGCCGTAATTTCCCCAAATCCGGGAACATTACACGTTACCTCAGTGGTTTGCACCGCTGTTACGGTAAGTGGTCGGTCTGGAGATCTAACGGTCACCACATTACTCACCACATCACAATATGGGTCATCCAACGCTTCTATATGAACTATCAGGTTTCCAGCTGGAAGTCCTGAAATAATCTCTGGGCTATTGATCGGGGCATTGGTGTCAAAACTACCGGTCACTCCGGTGGTGGTTTCTACCCCTGAATTATCCCTTGAGAAGACTTCATAATTATAAGTACCGCTATAATTGTTGATTGCCAGGCTGATTTCACCGTCGTTTCCATTGAAACAGGTTACCGGTCGCACCTCAGCTATTACAGCTTCAATGGTATTGTATTCCGGCATGTTGATGGTAGAGGTCAAATACGAACAACCTCCACTTCCCACATCTGTTACTGCAAAGATGTAGTCTCCGGGGGTAGATATGTCCCAGGTCACCCTATCCGTTCCAGACGAACTTCTGGCTGGTTCGGAACCCAATGGCAAGATCTCAACTTCGTAGTTTCCTGGTCCCTCATTGACAATAATTTCGATAAATCCTGGGTTAACACCACTTCCGGAAGCATCACAGGATATGGGTCCAACATTATAACTAAAAGTGATATCTGTTGGTGTATTGATATTGACCGTGGTGGTCTCTTCGCACCCACTCTGGTCCCTAGCGGTCAAAATAAAGGTTTGGTTTGTACCATTATCGATCACCTCAAAAACATTACTGGTTTGGAAGTTGGTACCATCAAACTGGGGGGTACCATCGTTTAAGCTATAGGTATAAGGTCCCGTTCCTGTAGGTGTTCCGGTTCCATCCCCATTGGTATCCGTATAAACGGTAATGGTAGCCGTACTAAACTGGTTACTGGAAGGGTTACAGCTGAATTCCGTATTGATGGCATCCACTTGCAACAATGTGGGTTCCGCTATAATGATGTCTCCCGAACGATCCGTACAACCTCTATCCGAAACCACTTCCACTTGATATGTATCTGGAGTAAGATTATCAAATACAGGTGATGGTTGTGGGCCTGCAATTACGGTTGTGCTAGCACCATCATAAAGAATATAATTCAACGGAGTATCCGTATCCGAACCAGGTTGAAGTTCTACCGAAATCGTACCATCATCAGCTCCGTTACAGGAGATATCCGTACTTGGGGTTGCGGTAATCACCGGAGTATTCACCGTTGAAACATTCACAATGGCTTCATCGGAACATAATGGGGTAGTATTAGAGCTTAAATCCGTCACCAAAACGTTGTAATCCCCTGGCATTACATTGGTGAATACGTTGGAACTTTGGGCCGGACCTACATTGGCCAAGGTGCCGGCATCCCGCAATTGGAATTCGAAGTTTCCACTACCCCCTGTGGTATTCACGGTAATCTCTCCATCACCAGCATTACAGGTGGGGAATGAAGTTGCATCCGCGGTAATCGCAAAGAAATCGAATACATCTGCAGTTACTGTATTGGTACATCCGTTACCATCCCTTACCGTAATCACGTAGCTTCCCGGGTTGGGAACTACAAAATTAACGCTGGTTTGGTATCCACTACCAATATCATACATATAGGTTTCATGTGGCAGTCCAGAACCTGTTGAAATAGGAGAAAGTACTTCAATCTGATATCCACTGGTTGCCGTACACTGATTAGTGACATCAATGGTTGGGTTGGGCACTCCGGCCTCCTGGCTCACGGTAGCTGTTGTCAGAGCTGTACAGCCGTTGGCATCCTGCACATAGAAATCGTAGTTGGTGGGGTATGGCCCTGGAATTTCAAAAGTAGTATCCGTATTAAATACTGTTGGAGCAGGGTCTCCTGATGGCACATAGGCATATCCGAATGGAGTTCCTGAACCAATACCTCTTACTGTTACAAAGGCCCCCGCATTACAGGTTGCTTGTACATTGCTATCAATAACGATGGATGGGGAACTAAAATCAATAAAAACCAAGGTACTTCCCGTACAGCCAGTATTGTTGTCTGTTACCAAAATCTGATAATTCCCCGGTGCCAGACCAGTGAATGAATCATTGAAAGGAATTGCCACATTATTGTGTGGGGTCGGACCTGTAATTGTGGCTCCTGTATCTGTATTTTGAAGAGTAATGGTTAAATCTGCGGGGCTTGCAATTCCTGTCACTTCGTAATCAATTGCACCACTTCCCGCAACGTTACAGGAGGCTGTTGTAGCTGTAGCCGTTACAGTTACTGGACTTGGAGCAGTTATAGGGTCTATTTCCTCAATGTATGTACATCCCAAAGCATCCCTTACTTCAACAAAATAGGTCACTCCAAAGGTTACTACTGCGGAGAAATCATGGATATCTACCCCGTTGACATTGGCAAGAACGAAAGTTGGGTCCCCAACCAATCTAAATTCATAGGGAGCCGTACCTCCAGTGGCCTGTACACGATAAGATATGAAAGGATCGGTACAAAGGGCCGGTGGTGGATCTAATGGAATCAAATCCAGTGTATTCTGATCAATGATTACAGGGTCCCTGTCCTCACATCCTGTGGAATCCGTGGTCACCACGGTATAGTTTCCGGCTGGAAGGTTTGGGAAATTCACCGTTGTACTGGCGGTTCCCATTGAAGATGCCACTAAATTTCCAGCAACATCAAGTAACACATAGTCAAAAGGCGCAACGCCATTGTTGATTGTGGTTGAGATGGAACCCAATACCGATCCAGCCGAGCAAACTGCTGGAGACGGTGTAGCCGTGGCATCCAAGGCAGCGCTTCCACCAATGGTTACATCGTAAGCAGGGCTAACACACCCTCGGCTATCCCGAATAACAAACCCACCGTGTGTTCCAGGTCCATATCCAGAGAAAATGTTCTGGGTTCCAAAAGTCGCTCCGTTATCATTACTGAATTCGTATGGAGGTATTCCCTGGGAAGTATCTGGAATCAGTTCCACAATACCACTACTGGGGTCACCACATTGCGTGTCCGTCCCTACCACAGAACCAGCGATGGTTTCAGGTGGCGTTATGGTTATCACGTTAGATTCTGTAGTACAACCATTAGCATCGGTTATCATAAACTGATAGGTGGTGTCTGATACGATCGAACCATCATTGGGTACATTGTAGATGAAAGAGGTTCCTGTAATATTATTATTGTCCGAGGTATATGGTGCTCCATTGATACTGACTTCGTAAATGTCATAGTCTCCTCCGGAAGTGTATCCGTTGCTTATATTCACTTGAATCTGTCCAGGAGGACCTGCACAGTCCAATTCCTGAATGGTAACCGCTGTAGCCATCACCTGTGGTTCAATAGTTGCAGAAACAGTATCTCTACAATCATTGGCATCCACCACTTCTATTGTATAATTGCCAGGTGTAAGGCCAGAAAAAGTATTGCTAGCTCCTAAAGCTCCCCCATTGATACGATATTGATAAGGTGCCGTGCCCAATGTAGCATTGACCACTAAGGTTGCTGCATTAAAGTTATCATAACAAAAATCGGAAGCACCCAAATCCAAGGTCAAAGCAGGGGCTTGTAATGAGGTTAGTGTAAAACTATCCGTAATGGTACAACCATTGGCATCAGTTACGCTCACTTGATACAAACCATCTTGTGAAAGATTGGAAAAAACCCTTCCATTTTTTGGACCACGGGTGGATCCATCTGGCTGGGTCAACGTATATCTATTACCTCCCCAACCACCAACAGTGTTGATTCGCACAGAGCCAATATTTCCATTCTGACAACTCATGTCGGTTACATCCAAACTGGAAATGGCGAAGGCCGTGGAGGGCTCTTCTATGGTAAGGGTAGCTGTGTCCGTACAATTGGTATCCTCGTCAGTAACAGAGATGACGTAATTACCTGCCGCCAAACCGGTAACAGGAATTATTCCTGCATTTTGCCCGGTAAATAGTGGTCCTCCATCAATACTATAACTATAGGTGGTGTTAAATCCATCTACCAAATACCTTCCTTCCCCATCAGAATCGCCCACGCAGGTAACCACTTTGGTTTGTTGGGCTTGAACTGCAATAGAACTGATATCGGTTATGGCATAATTTTCATCATAGGAACAACCTTCATTGTCGGTAACCCTAAAGGTGTAAGTTCCCAATCCAAGTCCGGTAAAGGTATCGTTGTTACCGTTATTGATTGCACTTGACGCAGGAGCGATAATTTCATAAGTATAAGGTCCTGTCCCCCCTGTTACTACAAGACCAACGCTGGCTGTAGTGGATATGCAATCCAAACTGGAAATGGTAAAGGTTAAATCGGTAGGTTTATTCAGGGTATTGAAAACAATATCTGGTAAAGGTTGTACACAACCATTGGCATCCCTAATCAAAGGGGTATATGTCCCAACACCCAAATTTGTAAATACATTACCAGATCCAAAGCCAGCACCAACACTATACTCATATGGAGCGGTTCCACCAGAAACCCCTGAAATGGTAATTTGGCCACCATTTTCGTCCAAACAAGTTGGAGAGGAATCTGGAGTAGCAGTGGCGTTAATCGTTGAAGGAGTACCCACGGTTGCCGTTTGTGGCGTTGTGGTACAGGTAAATGAATCCTGTTCGTACCTTAACACAATGTCATAGGTTCCAGGAGCCAAATTGGAGAAAACATTACTTATTTGATAGTTGGCTCCATTGTCAATACTATACTGTATCTCATAACCATAACCATTGGTTACATTTATGGTAATTCTTCCATCATTCGCACCACCACAATTGGCATCTTCTTCTGTAAAGTTGAACAAGGGTGGTGGGATATCTTGAACGTCTACCGAGGCAGTTCTTTGACATCCATTGGCATCTTCCACTAAAATATTATAGGTAGCGGCGGAAGTAACCGAAAAAGTTGTCGAACCTGTATATGTTGAGCTGAATGGACCTCCATCCACGCTAAAGCGGTAAGGAGCAGTCCCTCCTGTAGTGGTTAAATTGACATCTACCGAAGCGGCTCCACAACCAAAACTATCAGAAGCTGTTGCGGAAACATCCAATGGGCTAATACCGCTTCCAATTTCGATGGGGCCACCACCAGAAACCGTGGTCACGGTCTCAGAACAGTCATTGGTATCCACGCGAATGGAATATGTGCCGGGACCAACATTGGCAAAGGTATAGCTATCAGTGGCATTGGGTCCAAACGTATCTACTGTTACCCCATTTTTGATCAGCCTGTAGGTAAAGAATCCTGGAACGCCGGAAACCTGTACATCCACACTTCCCAATTCACCACTACACAAAATATCGTTGGCGGTAACATCTACTGTTATATCCAAATCTTGAACATTAACTGTATTGGATGGGAAGACACAGGCACTAGCGGAAACATTTTTCAAACGAACCCATACCATATAATTACCAGCGCTTGTAACATCAAAGAAAGGATCGTCCTGATATGGTCCTGCCGCACCACTGATACTATATTCATATCCAGCAGGTACGTTGGTAACTTCCACTCTACCAGGATTTCCACAGATGATATCTTCATGGATCAATTGGGGATCCAGTGGGTTCAAAGTGGATTTGAAATAAAAATATTGACCTGAATCCACTCGTACCCTAAATTCACCGGCAGTTGACAGGCTATAGGTAGCTCCGGTTCCTACAGTATTCCATGTACAGGCCGCATTGATAGTAGGACAATCGTCAACAACGGTTGGGGCACAAGTGTTGGTGTCCAATTGTTGCCACTCATAACTACTTCCCGACTGACTTAGGGTTAAAGTTCTAATATCGCTGGTACCGCATAAGAAGAATTTGGCTAGGGTACTACCATCATTGGGACATACCACTTCCTCGTTGGCTCCCTGAATGATCGTCATGAACATAGGAGCTGAAGCTGTGATTACATCGTGAGTATGAACCTTCGAGGATTGTACCTCAGGCAACTCAGCGGTTTTTGCTTTGCTAGTTCCAGAGACGGCATCTACCACCTTGGCAAATACTTTATTCACCTCTGTTTTTGCAAGTACTGTGGAACAAAAAATTGATATAAACACCAACAGCACGGCATATAGCAAATGCCTTGTTTTCTGTGGGAGCATAGGTTAAGTCTTGTTATGGAAGAATACTTCAGATTTGGGGTCTTAATATTCTAGATTGTAATTGTCTAAACTTATATATTCTCTTTATCTTTCGACTACAGAAAGTCGCAGTTCATCTATAAAATCTATAATTTCAACGTTAAATTATGAAAAAAAGTGCCATTCTTCCCTATTTATTCGTTGTAATGCTTAATACATCTTGTGCCCAAAATTCCGATAAGGGCATAAATCTTCCCGAAAGCATTGATTTTACTACACATTTGCTAATTAAGGACATTCAAAACCCTTGGGGCATGGCATTTTTGCCAAATGGGGAAATTCTTGTTACTGAAAAATCAGGGAAGTTGTTCCATTATAAGGATGGAAACACCACTCAAATTTCAAATATTCCTGACGTTTATGTCCGTGGACAAGGTGGTTTTATGGATATTGAACTTCATCCCAATTTTCGGGAAAATGGCTGGATTTATTTTTCCTATGCTTCTTCCGAAGGAAATGGCAAGGGTGGCAACACTGCAATCTCGCGAGCAAAACTTTCAGGCAATCAACTAAAAGACCACCAACTACTTTATAAAGCCGAACCCAACACCACCAAGGGACAGCATTTTGGCTCCCGATTGGAATTTGATCGGGAAGGATACCTATACTTTTCAGTAGGCGATCGTGGAAACAGGGATGTTAACCCGCAAAGCATCCGAAGGGATGGTGGAAAAATCTATCGTATCCATGATGACGGCAGTATTCCCAAAGACAATCCTTTTGCAGATAAGTCAGGGGCGAAAACTGCTATCTACAGCTATGGACATCGAAACCCGCAAGGTTTGACGCTTCATCCCAATACTGGCAAGCTTTGGGAACATGAGCACGGTCCCCGGGGAGGTGACGAAATCAACTTGGTACAAAAAGGCAAGAACTATGGCTGGCCAGTGATTACCTACGGTATCAACTATAGTGGAACAAAAATTACGGATGAAACCTCCAAACCAGGTATGGAACAACCAGTATATCAATGGACACCCTCCATCGGCCCTAGCGGAATGACTTTTGTATCCTCAGAGCAATATCCCAAATGGCGTGGAAATCTACTAGTGGGTTCCTTGGCCTTTCAGTATTTGGAACGTTTGGTGATTGAAAACGACAAAGTAGTCTATCGAGAGAAATTACTGGATGGCATGGGCCGTGTTCGAAACGTGAGACAGGCCCCGGACGGTTTTATTTACGTTGGAATAGAAGGAAAGGGAATCTATCGTTTGGATCCTAAATAGTGCCCGCTATTTCAATGCTTCAATAGCATTCTTTACTGAGCCATGCTCTTTCAAAGCTTTTTGCGCTTCGTCATAATCCATTCCCAGCGCTTCCACCAGGTAACGGGTCCCACGATCCACCAACTTATTGTTGCTCAGCTGCATGTTCACCATTTTGTTCCCTTTCACCCTACCTGCCCGAATCATCAAAGCAGTGGAAATCATGTTTAGTGCTAGTTTTTGGCTGGTACCACTTTTCATTCGCGTACTCCCTGTCAAAAATTCCGGTCCCACATTGATTTCGATGGGTACATCTGCCAATTGGGCCAAAGGTGATCCCGGATTATTGGTAATCCCACCTGTAAGAATGCCATGCTTTTTGGCATCTTCAATTCCTCCCAAAACATACGGGGTGGTTCCTGAAGCTGCAATGCCCACTAGAGAATCATTGGCATTGATATCATATTCCATTAAATCTTTCCAAGCTTGTTGCGTATCATCCTCTGCATGCTCCACAGATTTACGGATCGCAACATCGCCTCCAGCCATTAGACCTATAACCCGATCATGCGGCATCCCAAAGGTGGGAGGAATTTCTGAAGCATCCAGGATTCCTAACCGACCACTGGTACCGGCTCCGATATAAAACAGACGTCCGCCATTCTCAAAACGTTCCACAATACCATCAATAAGTTGAGCCAATTGGGGCAACACTTGCTCAACAGCTTCTGCAACTCGCTTATCTTCTTGGTTGATTCCCTCTAAAATTTCATTGGTGGACATTTTTTCCAAATGATCATGGTTGGAAGAACGCTCGGTAATTTTAATGTAATCTGTCATATTATAATAGGTATAGGTCTTGGTTTTTAAAACTTTCCAACAATGGATGCTCAGGTTCCAGTTCGGTGATCATGGTATCGATCATATTTAAATCACAGGTTTTAAACCGGTGCTGCGAATTCAATTTTTCTGAAATGCATAAAAGCACTGTTTTCTTGGAAGCCTGGATTACCGCTTTCTTGGTTTGGACAATATCCCAGTCAAATTCTGTCAGTCCAAAAGCCGAATCCACATAGCCTGTTCCAATGAAACTGTAATCCACTTTTATTTGGGATAGATTATGAATGGCATTGGAACCGATGGCAATTTGCGAATCCTTGGACAGCATCCCTCCAATGAAGATGGTCTCCACATTGGGCTTTCCCAATAATTCCATGGCCACAGGAAGACTAAGCGTAAAACAAGTCAAGTTGATGTTGGCGGGGAGCAGTCTTGCCAGTTCCAGACAAGTTGTGCCTCCATCAATTAAAATAACGCTGTTCTCTTTTAAAAAGGAAGTGGCCTTTTGGGCAATCACAATCTTTTCTTCCAGGGCGTAAACATTATTTCTGGTGGGGCTGTGGTTTGCAAATCCCGTGGAAACCGCCCCGCCGTGAACTTTGACCAACTTGTTTTCTCCATCCAACTCCTTGACATCCCTTCTAACCGTGTCTATGGAAACATCCAGTTTTTCAGCCAAATCGGTAAGTAGAACCCGGTTATGAAGCTCCACTTCATTTAAAATATTATGCTGTCTTTCCTCTTTAAGCATGCAAGCAGCGTATTAATTCAAGATCAAAAGTAAAAAAAACAATCCCATTTTATGCTGTTTAATTCGAATTTAATGTTGCCAAATGATTAAAAAAAGCAAAATATTGCAAAATACTTGCAAAAAACAGCAGTTTTTGATTTTATTTTCTATTTTTGCAGTTCAAAACCAGCAAATAATAGTAACTAAGCACATCGAAAATTAGGTTTCATGGAAACAGTAACAGTAAAAAACGGAAAAGTGGATATCTCATTCAAACCAGCAGGACGATTTGAGGAAACCCGTTTTGAAAAAATTCACAACATCATCTTTGATAATTCTGCAGATGGCTCCGCCGTGGTTGCCAAGGAAATTGCGGACTTGATTAAGGAAAAGCAGGCAAAGGGTGAATCCTGTATCCTTGGTTTGGCCACAGGTTCCTCCCCCATTCGAGTTTACCGCGAACTGGTTCGAATGCACCAAGATGAGGGACTTAGTTTTTCCAATGTCATTTCTTTTAACCTGGATGAATATCTACCCATGGAAAAGGATAATAGACAAAGCTACCATTACTTTATGCATGAGCACTTGTTCAATCATATTGACATAGATCCCAAAAACGTCAATATCCCCAACGGCACGGTTACTGGTGATGCCATCATTGAGCACTGTTTGGATTATGAACGAAAAATAAAGGAAGCTGGCGGACTGGATTTTCAGCTTTTGGGCATTGGCCGAACAGGACATATTGGATTTAACGAGCCAGGTTCTCACCACAATTCAGCAACTCGGGTTATTACCCTAGATCACATTACCCGGGTAGACGCCGCACCCGCATTCTTGGGTATAGACAATGTTCCTAGAAGGGCCATTACCATGGGAATCGCCACAGTAATGAGCGCCAAAAGGATCGTATTACTTGGATGGGGGCCTAATAAAGCAGATATCATCAAAAAAACTGTTGAAGGTGAGATTTCCTCCCAAGTACCTGCTACCTATCTTCAAGAACATAGCAACTGTACATTTGTTTTGGATAAAGGAGCGGCTAGTGAACTTACACGGCATAAAACCCCGTGGCTGGTGGATGAGTCCCTTACATGGAGCGAGCAATTGACCGCCAAGGCCATAGTATGGTTATGCAGACAAACCGGAAAATCCATTCTGAGCTTGACTGATAAGGATTATAACGATAATGGAATGTCAGGTCTTCTAACCTCCCAAGAATCGTATGATCTAAATATTAAAATGTTCAATCGACTCCAGCATACCATAACTGGATGGCCGGGAGGTAAACCCAATGCTGATGATACCAATAGACCTGAAAGAGCACAACCGGAAAGTAAACGGGTCATCATTTTTAGCCCCCACCCAGATGACGATGTCATTTCTATGGGAGGAACTTTTGATCGTTTGGTGCAACAGGGGCATGATGTTCATGTTGCTTATCAAACATCAGGAAACATCGCCGTTTCGGATACCGAAGCTTTAAAATTTGCAGAAATCGCCAAATCCATCAATCCTTCAAAGGAAGCCCAAAGCATAATCGATTCCATAAAGGCTAAAAAAGAAGCTGACTTTGACCCGGTTAAAATACGAAAACTCAAAGGTAACATTAGAAGAGGGGAATCTTTCGCAGCCACCCGTTACTTCGGATTGGATGATGCCAACGTACACTTTTTAGATCTTCCTTTTTATGAAACTGGAGCTATCAAGAAAAATGACCTTTCGGATGCCGATGTGAAAATCATGGTGGATCTTATCAAGGATATTAAACCGCATCAGATTTATGCGGCAGGTGATTTGGCTGATCCGCATGGTACACACAAAACCTGTTTGGATGCCTTGTTTGCTGCCTTGGAAGAGTTAAAGGAGGAATCCTATATGGACGACTGCTGGGTATGGCTGTACAGAGGCGCTTGGCACGAATGGGACACGCACGAAATTGAAATGGCCGTGCCCATGAGTCCGGATCAAGTGCTCCGAAAAAGATTGGCCATATTCTGTCACCAATCGCAAAAAGATGGGGTGATGTTCCAGGGCGATGATTCCAGGGAATTCTGGATGAGAGCCGAAGAGCGTAATAAGGATACCGCAAGAAAATACAACCAACTGGGAATGGCAGAGTACGAAGCCATGGAAGGATTTGTACGATACAATTTCAAATAATCCGTATAAAAAGGCCTACTTTTATTGAAGAGTAGGCCTTTTTCTTTATCCATGCGCAGCATTGCATATTTAATCTTCCCAGTTCTTTTCTTTTCCTGTTCTGTATTCAGAACCACAACACCCACCCCTAAAACTGAATTTAGAGGGGTTTGGATCGCAACGGTAGCCAACATTGACTGGCCCAAAAACCCCAATGATAATACAGCCAAAAAGAAAGCGGATTTTATTCGTATTTTGGATTTCTACCAAAACCTCAATTTTAATGCCGCCATTGTTCAGATTCGGACAGCTGGAGATGCTTTTTATCCCTCCCAACTTTCCCCCTGGTCCAAATATTTAACAGGGGAACAAGGTAAGCCTCCAAAGGAATTTGACGACCCTTTGCACTGGATGATTGGGGAAACACACAAACGGGGCATGGAATTTCACGCTTGGTTGAATCCCTATCGTGCAACCGTTGATTTAGACACTCTTTCACTTTCCGATCAGCACGATTTTTATCAACATCCTGAATGGATGGTGAAGTACGGCAAGAAGTATTACTACAATCCTGGCCTACCCAAAGTACGGGAGAAATTTAATACAATTATTAACGAGTTGGTTCGAAACTACCAAGTGGATGCCATTCATTTTGACGACTATTTCTATCCCTACAAAATCAAAGGAGAAGTCTTCAACGATTCCATCACCTACAAAAAATATGGCCTGCCCAATCAATCTCTAGAAGACTGGAGACGAAGCAATGTGGATTCTCTGGTTAAGAATGTCCATACCACCATAAAAAAGCACAAATCCTGGGTACAATTTGGAATTAGTCCTTTTGGTGTATGGAAAAACAAGGATACTGATCCTAAGGGTTCGGACACCAAAGCGGGACAGACTACTTATGAAGATCTTTATGCCGACCCACTTCTTTGGACTGACCAGGGTTGGCTGGATTATTTGGCTCCACAAGTGTATTGGAGTATGGACTATTCCCTTGCATCACATCGAATTATTACCCAGTGGTGGGCCAATAATTCAAAGGGCTCCAATTTGTATATTGGAAATGGTACTTACAAAATCAAAAATAATGCGGATAAAGCTTGGAAACGCAGAAACGAAATCCCCAAACAACTTATCCTAGCCCGAAATCAAGATAAAATTGATGGCAACATTTTTTTTAGTGCCAAATCTTTGATGGGCAAACATGATAGGGTCGTAAACACCCTAAAGCGTAAATTTTATCCATCACCCTCTCACAATCCGGTTGGGTTGATCAAAACCAATAGGGAGATTGTCCAACCATCCCTGGCATCCTACAAAAGGCACAACAAGACCTTGGAACTTTGCATTTCGCACAATGACTCCATACCAAGATTCCTTAATCTCTATCGTTCAAAAAGTGGTTTTGAAAGGGAGGATTCTATCCTGAGCCAGAAAAAGTATTTATCCGAAAGGGAACAAAGTATATGTTTGGAAGTAAAAAACTTAAGAAATCCTATAGGCATTACCATAACAGATGCTTATGGAAATGAAAGTGAGGTTGTATTGATTCAAACACCATAAAGTCAAAATCTAATGAAGTTAACGTAGATGAGCATCGCAAAGAAAGACAAAAGAGCCTGGGTCTGGGTACCTATTCTCTATTTTACCCAAGGAATTCCCTATATCCTAATTGTCACGGTTTCAGTAATAATGTACAAACGATTGGGGATTGGGAATGCAGAAATTGGTTTGTACACCAGCTGGCTCTATTTACCATGGGTTTTGAAACCCATTTGGAGTCCCTTTGTGGATTTAAATGGTACCAAACGAAAATGGTTTTTGGCCATGCAACTGCTTGTTTCCTTGGCATTTTTGGGAATTGGGCTATCGCTTCCAACCCAATCTTTCTTTATGATTACCCTTGCGTTTTTCTGGATGGCCGCCTTTGCTTCGGCGACCAACGATATTGCTTCGGACGGATATTATATGATAGGTCTGACCCAAAAAAAACAGTCCTTTTTTATCGGGATGCGAAGTACGTTTTACCGTTTGGCCATGGTGACAGGGCAAGGGCTACTGGTCATTTTTGCAGGCTTTCTGGAAAACCGATATGGGGATAACACCAAAGCCTGGTCGCTCACCATGATCTGCGCAGCCGTTCTCATGCTTGTTCTCACCATTTCCAATTTCTTTGCTACGCCCAAGTTTGAAATAGCTCCCAACCAAAACTCGGACAAGCCTAATAACTTTTGGGAAGTATTTGCTTCCTTTTTTAGAAAAAAACAGATTGGCATCGCCTTGTTGTTTATACTAACCTATCGGTTGGGAGAATCGCAATTGGTAAAAATGGCCTCCCCTTTTCTTTTGGATGAAAA
This sequence comes from Flagellimonas algicola, assembly GCF_005937185.1. GTDB lineage: Bacteria > Bacteroidota > Bacteroidia > Flavobacteriales > Flavobacteriaceae > Flagellimonas > Flagellimonas algicola. Next base: position 1,356,192 of record NZ_VCNI01000001.1, read on the forward strand.
AGAAGTCGGTGGATTGGCTTATTCCACAGAGGCCGTAGGAACCATTTATGGAACAGTGGGGGTCATTATGCTTTCTTTGGGCGGTATTATTGGGGGAATATTAATTTCTAGGGATGGATTGAAAAAATGGATGCTACCCATGTTATTATCCCTAAACCTGCCAAATATCCTATACGCCCTATTGGCGATTACCAAAACTTCCAGTCTGGTTGCTGTGGTGGGAACCGTTGTGGTGGAGCAATTTGGTTACGGATTTGGGTTCGCTGCTTTTTTGATTTATCTCATCTATATTGCCGAAGGAGCTTCCAAAACCTCCCACTATGCCATAGCAACCGGTTTTATGGCCTTGGGAATGATGCTTCCCGGAATGTTGAGCGGTTATATCCAAGAATGGCTGGGCTATGATGGATTCTTTGTTTGGGTTGTCATTGCAGCCTTACCCGCATTTTTGTTGCTCAAATTTTTAAAATACCCTGCCGATTACGGAAAGAAAAGTGCCATATCCCATGAATGATCTACTACCCAAATACGAAGAAGCCAAAAACCAGCTCACCTTAAAGCAAAAAGTGGGTCAATTGTTTATGCCTGCGGCATTTATAAATGATACCGAAGAGGAGGTTCAAAAATTGGAGTATTTAATCAATACGCTGGACATTGGTGCCATATGTTTCTTCCATAGCAGGGCCAGTGCTGCGACCAATTTTGAAGGCAAAAAGAAAGTAGTTCACAACGAGAAAAGTTACGATCGTTTACTGCAGCTTATCGAGCGGTATCAAAAAGCAGCAAATATTCCTCTGCTTATTGCCATAGATGCCGAATGGGGGTTAGCCATGCGTATCGAAAACACACCACAATATCCGTATGCCATTACCTTGGGGGCTATTCAGGAACAGCCTAAATTGCTGTTTGATGTTGGAAAGCATATTGGTTTGGATTGTCTAAATGCTGGTGTGCATTGGAACCTCTCCCCCGTGGTCGACATTAACAACAATCCAGAAAATCCGGTCATAGGGTATCGATCCTTTGGTGATGATAGGGTTACAGTTACTTCCAAATCTTTAGCCTATATCCAAGGAATGTCCAGCGTTGGGGTTCTAAATTCCGTTAAACACTTTCCAGGGCATGGGGATACCGCAACGGATTCCCATTTGGGACTTCCGGTCATAGACAAATCCAAGGAAACCCTGATGGAAAATGAGCTTTTCCCTTTTAAAAAGCACATTCAAGAAGGTGTTGATTCGGTCATGGTGGGACACTTATCGATACCATCGTTGGATGAATCGGGAAATCCGTCCACAACTTCGTATCCCATAATCACAGAACTTCTCCGAAACGAATTGGGATTTAATGGAGTGATCATTTCTGATGCATTGAACATGCATGCCGTTTCCAAACATTATACCGAAAAGGGAACCTTGGAAGCCGCCGCATTCAAGGCTGGAATGGATATGATGTGTTTTACCGAAAATCCAACGGAGGGTATAGCTGAAATATTGAACGCTGCTACCGCGGAACGCATAGAAGAAAGCTTCAGAAGGGTATGGCAACTGAAGGAAAAAGCATTTTTGAGCAACGGTTCCAAACAGGCATCAAATCCCATGGAGTTCGAGGAGCTGAATCGAAAATTGGCACATTTCTCGTTGACGGAATGCTATGGAGATGAAGCGACAATCCAGAAGCTAAAAGCAGGTCAATTTCTCAACCTTTCTATTGGTAGCCCTGTTGAAAATTTGTTTTCCAAATCCGTTGAAAACACTTTGGAAAGACAACACCATCAAGTGAAATCTGAAAACTTAACGGACATAACGCAATTGGTTGCTTCCAATGAAAATGTGGTTTTGGCATTGTTTCCACCAGCTGTTAAACCTAAGGGGGTGTTTGGATTTGAAACTGCGATACTGGAATTTATCCGCAAATTAATTGCACAGAAAAATGTCTTGATCTATCTGTTCGGGAATCCTTATGTATGCAACATCCTCGAATCGGAAGCAAATTCGAACCTAGTCATCGCCTATCAAGATTTTAGAGTATTCCAAGAAGTGGCCTTTGAACATTTCCAAGATAAATTTGAAGCCAAAGGAAAGCTTCCATTTCAGATGAAATCAGCTTCTCACAGTTAATTAAAACCATCTATATGAAAAAGTATCAGGTTTTAGGTTTAATGTCGGGCACTTCCCTAGATGGGTTGGATTTAGCCTTTTGCCATTTATGGGAAGGTGCGAAGGGATGGGAATTTTCATTGGAAAATACAAAAGATGTTTCCTATGGCCCTCAATTACGAGACCAACTAAAGGATGCTATACATCTTTCCGAACAAGATCATGAGCAGTTACATAAGGATTATGGCGTTTGGTTGGGAGAACAGGCCTTGAAGTTCATTACTGAAAAAAATTTGAATGTTGATTTTATAGCAAGTCATGGACATACCTCGCACCATAGACCTGATGAAGGTTACACCTTCCAGTTGGGAGATGGCCAGTTGCTGGCCAATAACTCAAAAAAGAAGGTCATCTGTGATTTCAGGACCAAGGATGTTTCTCTAGGTGGTCAGGGTGCTCCGCTGGTTCCCATAGGGGACCGATTGCTGTTTCACGAATATGATTTTTGCCTTAATCTGGGAGGAATCAGCAATATGTCTTTTGAAAAAGATGGTCAAAGAATTGCCTATGATATTGGTCTGGCCAACATGCCCTTGAACTTTATCACCGCAAAGCTGGAAATGGCTTATGATGAAGATGGGAGATTGGCCCGATCTGGACACTTGGATAATCAGCTATTGGAGCAACTCAACGCATTGTCCTATTACCAACTACCCTATCCCAAATCCACTGGTTATGAATGGTTCACTGAAGAAATTGTTCCCCTAATTGAATCTTCAAAGGCAAGCCAAGCCGATTTGCTTCACACCTTCATCCATCACAATTGCGAACAAATTGCTTTGGAAGCACAGAAACATGCCTCTGGACCAACCCAAAAAATGCTGGTTACCGGAGGGGGAGCGCTAAATGGTTTCTTTAAAGAAACGCTGCAAGTAAAATTGGGGCCAACCATAGAAGTCAGTGCGCCATCCGCAACCCTCATTGCCTATAAGGAAGCACTCGTTTTTGCCTTAATGAGTGTTCTTAAAGAACAGGGCAAAACCAATGTGTTGAGCTCCGTAACAGGGGCAAAAATAGATTCCTGCAGTGGTGAAATTTTCTACCCGCAGGCCTAGTTGGTCAATGCCACCCGGCTGCCTTTTCTGGTGGAAAGGACTAAAAGCAAGGATGCTATTCCACAAATGGCCAATCCAGCGAAAAGAGGCCAAACACTTTCAGCAATAAAGTCTCCGATAAAAGTGGCAATTGGTATGGCCAACAAGGTAGACACAAAACCATTTATGGCAGCACCAATCCCAGCTATATGCCCAATGGGTTCCATAGCGATGGAGCGATAATTTCCCCACATAAAACCAAGGCAGAAAAACTGAATGGAAAGGAATCCAACCAAAACATAAATGTTTGGGTTGGGTGTTCCCCAAAATAGCAACACGTAAAGAATGGCAATTCCACAGAACACAGAAAGTGCCAACACCGAAAGTTTTCGCATTCCATAACGCATTACAAGTGTTCCGTTCATAAAAGTTGACAAGCCAATGGAAATCGCCAAACCAGCAAATATGTACGGAAAGGCCTCCTTAAGGTCGTATTGATTCTCAAAAATGTGCTGGGAAGAACTTAAGTACACCAGGAATGCCCCAGTCACCAAACCTGAAATAAACGTAAAAATCACAGTATCCCTATACTTGAAAAACTCCCTAACTCCATCTACAAATACATGACGAGTGAACGGAATCTTGTATTCCGGTTTTAGGGTTTCCGGTTGCCTTTTCCAAAACCATAGGGCCACCACAAGGGCAAAAAAGAGCTGAATGTAAAAAATAGCTTCCCATCCAAAAGCGTCCAAAATGAGCTTTCCTATGGCCGGTGCTATCACCGGAATCAGAATAAAAAATGCGACTACAAATGACATTATCTTGGCCATGTAATCCCCTTTATACGTATCTCTAATGATAGAAATGGCCAAAGTTCTTGGCGCTGATAATCCTATACCCTGCAAAATTCTACCCAAAACCATTACCTCCAAAGATGGGGCCCAAACGCAGATTACACTGGCAATAGCAAACAAAACAAATCCCAAATAAACCACAGGTTTTCTACCATAGCAATCCGAGAGGGGACCAAAAATTAACTGTCCCACACCAAGGCCTAAAAAAATCATGGTCACCAACAGCTGGTTATCTGTTGAACTATAGCTGTGTATGGCCTCCCCAATATTTGAAATCGCAGGTAAAAGGGCGTCTATGGCCAAGGCCACAATAGACATCAATGCGGCCATTAAGGCAATAAATTCGAAGTTGGGTTTTTGCGTCTCTTTTTGCATTTGGCAAAATTAGGCAACCTCAAGAAACCAATGAAGTAATTATGATAGTATTAATGTTATGGTTTATAGTCAAAAGTTATGGTTTCACAATCCTTGGTTGTTCAAACCAAAATCTAACACTTAGTCGGCGCGTGCGGTTCCAAAAACAGTGTGCTAATGCCTATATTTGATTTAAACTACAGGTTGATGGATATATTAAAAACATTGGTAGTGGGCTGCGGTAACATGGGAACCTCCCATGCCCGAGCCTATCATAAATTGGAAGGATTTGAAATCGTTGGATTGGTTAGTCGTGGTGCCAAAAGCCGGGAACGGCTGTCCCAAGAATTAAACGGAATCCCAACATTTTCCGATTATGACCAGGCCCTAGAACAGACAAAACCGGATGTGGTCTCCATCAATACCTATCCCGACACCCATTTTAATTACGTGAAGAAGGCGTTGCAAGGCGACGCCCATGTATTTGTGGAAAAGCCCCTTGCCCTTACGGTGAAAGAGGCCCAGAGTTTGGTGGAACTGGCTCAAAAGCAAAAGAAGAAGATGGTAGTTGGGTACATTCTTCGTGTTCATCCTACCTGGACCCAATTTGTCCAAATGGCGCAAACCTTGGGTAAACCATTGGTGATGCGGATGAACCTAAATCAGCAAAGTGCTGGGGAGCAATGGTACACCCATAAGCAATTGATGCAATCCATGTCCCCCATTGTGGACTGTGGTGTGCATTACGTGGATATCATGTGCTCCATGACCCGCTCCAATCCCATAAGTGTTTCCGCAATTGGCGCTCGTTTATCCGATGAAGTTGATACCCAAATGTACAATTACGGACAATTGCAAGTCCGATTTGAAGATGGTTCCGTAGGATGGTATGAAGCAGGTTGGGGACCTATGATGAGCGAGAATGCCTTTTTTATCAAGGATGTGATTGGGCCAAAGGGTTGTGTTTCCATCAGTGATGCAGACAAGGGAGCCTCTGAGGATATTGAGGGGCATACAAAAACAGGTAGTTTAAAACTACACCACAGTACTTTGGACGAGGATGGTCACTTTGCCAAAAAAGACGAGATAGTAAACACTGCGAATGAACCTGACCATGACCAACTTTGTCTTCTGGAACAAGAATACCTGTTGGATGCCATCGCAAACAACCGTGACCTTACCAACCATTTGAATGATGCGGTAAATAGCTTAAAAATTGTATTGGCCGCGGATGAATCTGTAAAAACGGGTAAAACGGTTTTATTGAGGTGACTCGAAATTATTTCCATGTCAGGTCGAGCGCCGTGTCTGCAGACAGACAGGCAGTCGAGACATAAAGCGCATATGGATTACAGCGGAATATTGCCATGCTTCTTTTTTGGGGCAGCTACTTCCTTTTTCTCAAGCATTGCATAAGCTTTCAACAATTTTCTTCTAGTATTTTTGGGCAGGATTATTTCATCAATGAATCCTCGGCGAGCCGCTCTATATGGGTTTGCAAACTTGTCCGCATATTCCACTTCTTTCTCCTTTAATTTGGCCTCTGGGTCTTCAGCTGCGGCAATTTCCCTTCTAAAAATTATCTCACTGGCGCCCTTGGCACCCATTACTGCAATTTCGGCAGTGGGCCATGCAAAGTTAAAATCAGCCCCAATGTGTTTGGAGTTCATCACATCATAGGCTCCGCCGTATGCCTTACGAGTAATCACGGTAACCCGCGGCACAGTTGCCTCACTTAACGCATAGAGAAGCTTGGCACCGTGCATGATAATTCCTGACCATTCCTGATCCGTGCCCGGTAAAAATCCAGGAACATCCACCAAAACCAACAATGGAATATTAAAGGCATCACAAAAACGGGTAAAACGGGCAGCTTTTCTGGAACTTTTTACGCCAAGAACTCCAGCCAAAAACATAGGTTGATTGGCAATAATTCCAATACTCCTGCCCCCTAGCCTAGCAAAGCCAACAATAATGTTTTCTGCATAATCCTTATGGATTTCATAGAACGAATCGTGGTCAATAATACCATTGATCACATCGTGCATATCACAAGGTTTGTTTGGGTTGTCAGGAACAATATTTGAGAGTTCCTCTCTCAATTCTTCCCCAAGCTCGCAATCCAGCTTCGCTGCAGTTTCCTTGTTGTTTTGAGGTAGATACTCCAACAGTTTTCTTATATCGTCCAAACAAGATGCATCATTGGTCGACGTCTTATGCGCCACCCCGGATTTAACCGCATGGGTAGTGGCCCCACCCAATTCTTCCGAAGTTACTTCCTCATTGGTCACAGTTTTAACCACGTTTGGTCCGGTAACAAACATATAGCTGGTTTCTTCCACCATTACAATAAAATCTGTCATGGCCGGCGAATACACCGCACCTCCCGCACAGGGGCCCATCACTGCCGAAATTTGAGGTATAACTCCTGAAGCTTGGACATTTCTATAGAAAATATCCGCATAGCCTCCCAAAGACCGTACCCCCTCCTGGATTCTCGCACCTCCAGAATCGTTTAAACCGATAATGGGAGCACCTACCTTCATAGCCAAATCCATCACCTTACAGATTTTCTCCGCATGGGTCTCAGACAAGGCCCCACCAAAAACCGTAAAATCCTGGGCATATACATAGACCAATCTGCCGTGAACGGTTCCATATCCAGTGACCACCCCATCGCCATAATATTGCTCCTTGTCCATGCCAAAATCAGTAGTCCGATGCGTGACCAAAATGCCCATCTCCTCAAATGAGCCTTCGTCAAGCAAGTAATGGATTCGCTCCCTCGCGGTTAGTTTTTTCTTTTGATGTTGTTTTTCTATACGTTTTTCCCCGCCGCCTAAATGGGCTTCGGCCAGCTTTTCGTTAAGCGTTTTTATTTTGGAATCCATATGCATTAGTTTGTAGGTAGTTGAACAATTTTTTGATCATCTAAAAATTGGCGTAAAGCCATTATCGCAGCCATTTCCGCTTCTTTGGATTTTTGTTCCAAAATCAACTCTGGCGAATAATGGTCTTTTACAAAATGAGTATCAAAATTCCCAGAGCGGAATGCCTCATGCTCCATAACAAAGGCACCAAAAGGTAGGGTGGTTTGCACACCCTGCACTTTATAATCCCGTATGGCTTCCAGCATCAGTTCTATGGATTCCTCCCTGGTTTTTCCATAGGTAATGAGCTTGGAGAGCATAGGGTCGTAGTAAATGGGAATATCCATTCCTTCTTCAAAACCGTTGTCTACCCGAATGCCCTCACCAAACGGCAATTGATAGGTTTCCAGTGTTCCCACACTGGGCAAGAAATCGTTTAGGGGGTCTTCGGCGTAAACCCTTAGTTCCATAGCGTGTCCATGAATTTTTAAATCCTCCTGTTTCAAGGGCAATGCTTCTCCCCTAGCCACTTTTATCTGCAGCTCCACAAGGTCAACTCCCGAAATGAGCTCGGTAACCGGATGCTCCACTTGCAATCGGGTGTTCATTTCCAAGAAATAGAAATTAAGGTCGGCATCCATTAAAAATTCCACGGTACCAGCGCCAATATAATCACATGCTTTTGCCACTTTGGTGGCCGCCACGCCCATAGCCTCCCTAAGTTCTGGGGTCAAAATGGATGACGGGGCTTCTTCCACAACCTTTTGGTGCCGTCTTTGAATACTACATTCCCGTTCAAAGAAATGCAGCACATTTCCATGGGTGTCCGCCATAACCTGAATTTCGATATGGCGCGGAGACGTGACATATTTCTCCACAAAAACAGAACCGTCACCAAAAGCAGAAGTGGCCTCACTAATGGCCCTTTCCATTCCTGATTCCAAGTCTTCTTCTTTTTCTATGATACGCATTCCTTTACCTCCACCACCAGCAGAAGCCTTGATCAATACCGGATATCCAATTTCATTAGCAATTTCATGGGCCTTTGCCACATCGGTAATGGCTTCATCAATACCCGGAACCATTGGAATATTATAGGCCTTGACCGCTTCCTTGGCGGCAAGTTTGCTTCCCATGATTCGAATTGCTTTTGATTTTGGGCCGATAAACGTAATTCCATTTTGTTCTACAGCCTCTGCAAAATCTGCATTTTCACTTAGGAACCCATATCCCGGATGTATTCCATCCACATCACGCTCTTTGGCCACAGCGATGATTTTATCTCCCCGTAAATAGGATTGGTTGGAAGGTGCTTCCCCTATACAAACAGCCTCATCAGCAAACCTCACATGAGGCGCATTTCTATCAGCTGTAGAAAAGACCGCCACGGTGCGTATTCCCATTTTTTTAGCGGTTCGCATTACCCTAAGGGCAATCTCACCGCGATTGGCAACTAATATTTTTTTCATGTTATGACTTATTCAAATTCTACAAGCAGTTGCTGTTTATCCACAGCTTCCCCAACTTTAATAGCAATTTTTTTGATGACCCCTTTTCTGGGCGATGTAATAATGTTTTCCATTTTCATGGCTTCCAAAACTACCAACTGGTCGTCCTCAGCCACTTCCTGGCCTTCTTCAATTGAAATATCCAATATCAATCCGGGCATGGGTGCAGCTATGGAGTTGATACTTTTGGCACCGTTGGAAGCAAATCCCATTTTTTGGATAAGCTTGTCCAATGGGGTTTGAATTTCCGCTTGATACTCAGTGCCATTCACCTTGACGGTATACAGTCGCCGATTGCCATTAGTCTCAGGAATCTGGATATGATAAGAGATGCCATCCTTCAAAATATGAAAAGTGCCATCCCCCGTTTTTAGGGAATCCATAGAAGAAATATCGTCTTTGGATAATTGAAATTCAAGGTCTCCATCGACCTTGACAGTAAAGGAATTGTCCATAAAGAATGTGCTCATGGGTTGTCAATATAAATATAAGATTAAAGCGGTATTCCAAGGCAAAGCTATGGTTAATTCCTTTCTGGAATCATGACAATAATCATTCATGGAATGGCAAAAAGGGGCTAACTATGCAGTTGCAATGGCAGATTGAAAAACGTATCAAATGCTTACTTTTGGGGTTAAAATTATCATTATGCTGATCTTGGGAATTGCCGGAGGCACCGGTTGTGGTAAAACCACAGTGGTCAATCAAATTGTTGAAGAACTGCCCGATAACGAGGTGGGTGTTATTTCACAGGATTCCTACTATAATGACCTTTCCCATTTGACCAAGAAAGAACGCGGTCAAATCAACTTTGATCACCCCAACTCTATAGATTTTGAATTGTTGATTTCCCACTTGAAGCAACTAAGGGAGGGCAAATCCATCGACAAACCCATTTATTCGTTTGTGGAGGAAACCCGTTTGGAAGATACCATTTTGACCCATCCAAGAAAGGTGATGATTGTGGAAGGCATTTTGGTATTGAGCAATCCATTGCTCCGAGAAATGTTTGATATCAAAATCTACGTCCATGCCGATTCCGATGAGCGTCTGATTCGGAGATTACAACGGGATATAAGAGAGCGAGGACATGATCTGGACAAGGTTCTGACGCGTTACCAAACGGCGGTAAAACCTATGCACCAGCAGTTTATTGAGCCTTCCAAGGAGTTTGCGGACATCATCATCCCCAACAACCACTACAATACGGTAGCGGTAGACATGGTTCGAACTATAATTAATGAAAGGTTAGGCTAATATGCTGATTCGTGATCTGTACAACAAGAAGTGGTTCAAATTTATGCGGAACATTTATGTTCTGGTGCTGACAGCATTTGCCATCTGGATGATTTTCTTTGATGCCAACTCCTTATTAATTCATCGGGAATTGAATCAGGAAATCAAAAAATTGGAAAAGCAAAGGGAGTTTTTGGAAGGGGAAATTGAACATGACAAGCAAATCCTGGACAAGCTCTCCGACAATGAAGAACTGGAAAAATTTGCTCGGGAAAAATACTATATGAAGAAAGAAAACGAGGAAATTTTTCTTATTGAATACGAGGATAGTCTTAAGATCAAAAAAAATGAATAGTCCCAGTTTATTTGATGAATTCCCCCAAGTGTCTTCCAAACAGTGGAAGCAAAAAATCCAGTATGATCTTAAAGGGGCAGATTATAATGAAACCTTGGTTTGGGAATCCTTGGAGGGTATCAAGGTTAAACCTTATTACCATTCGGAAGACCTGGAAAACCTAAAATCGTTTCAACCAATAGTACCATCGGAATGGAAGATTGGGCAGCCCATTTACGCTGGAAATTTTTCTTTGGCCAACAAAAAAGCGATAGACAGCTTGGAACGTGGTGCCGAAAGCCTTGTTTTCACCATTCCAGGTCAGGATTTGGATGTAGCCACATTGTTTCAAGGCATTGATTTATCAGAACATCCGTTGCATTTAAACTTTGAAACCCTTGATAAAAATGTCATACAGGAATTCCTGGAATTTCTGAAGGGAAAATCCAGCTCCGTTTACTTTCACATAGACCTCATTGGTCATTTGGGGAAAACCGGAAATTGGTACCAAAATTTGGAAAAGGACCACCAACTGCTGGAAGAGGTCTATGCCATGGTGTCCAATTATAAAAACTGTTGTGTTTTAAGTGTAGCCATTTCCCATTATCAAAATTCAGGAGCGAACATGGTTCAGCAATTGGCCTATGGCCTTGCCCATGCCAACGAGTATCTCAATCATTTTTCCAATACCACTTCAACTTCATCAAGCGAATCACTTCCCATCACTTTTAAAGTATCTGTGGGAAGCAACTACTTCTTCGAAATTGCCAAATTAAGAGCTCTCCGATGGTTGTGGCAGACGCTGGCCCAAACGTACGGCATATCCTCAGATTGTCATATTTTGGCTTTTCCCACCCAACGCAATAAAACCCTGTACGATTACAATGTAAATATGCTTCGTAGCACATCCGAATGTATGTCTGCTGTCTTGGGTGGCGCGGATACCATACTTAACCAAGCCTACGATGCCATTTACCATAAGGACAATGAATTTGGGGACAGAATAGCAAGGAATCAACTCCTGCTTTTAAAGGATGAAAGCTATTTTGGTGAAGGGGCCAAAGCGGCAGGTGGCGCCTATTATGTAGAGTCGCTTACCCAACAGCTTGCAGAAAAAGCCTTGGCATTGTTCAAACAAATTGAAAGTTCAGGGGGATTTTTAAATGAATTAAAAAAGGGCAACATACAGCGAAAAATCAAGGAAAGTGCCGACAAGGAACAAGGCTTGTTCGACGACGGGAACATCGTTCTTTTAGGGACCAATAAATTCCAAAATCCCCAAGACAGAATGAAGGTGGATATGGAGCTTTACCCGTTTGTAAAAACCCATGCCCGTAAGACGTTGATTGAGCCGATTATAGCTAGACGTCTAGCGGAACAGATGGAAATAAAACGATTGGACGATGAGTAGAAAAGACGTTTCCCAACTTGAATTAGCGGATGTAAAATATCCAAATACCAATACAGATCCCCAACAGAATTTAGATTTTGCGGCGGGCATCCCTCCCTTTCTTCGGGGGCCATACTCTACCATGTACGTACGCAGGCCCTGGACCATTCGTCAATACGCTGGATTCTCCACAGCCGAGGAGAGTAATGCTTTTTACCGAAGGAATTTGGAAGCAGGTCAAAAAGGGCTTTCGGTAGCGTTTGACCTTCCCACCCACCGAGGTTATGATAGTGATAACGAGCGTGTGGTAGGGGATGTAGGTAAGGCCGGAGTGGCCATTGACAGCGTTGAAGATATGAAGGTGCTGTTTGATGGAATTCCCTTGGACAAAATGTCCGTATCCATGACCATGAACGGGGCCGTTATTCCTATTATGGCGTTTTATATTGTCGCGGCACTGGAACAGGGAGTATCCATGGAGCAGCTTTCCGGGACTATCCAAAATGATATTCTCAAGGAGTTCATGGTGCGGAACACCTATATCTACCCACCTGCTCCTTCCATGCAATTGGTTGCCGATATTTTTGAGTTCACCAGTCAAAACATGCCCCGATTTAACAGTATTAGTATTTCCGGGTATCATATGCACGAGGCGGGAGCTCCAGCGGCCATGGAGTTGGCATACACCTTATCTGATGGTATCGAGTATATCCGGACTGGAATAAAGGCTGGGCTAAAAATCGATGATTTTGCCCCACGATTGTCCTTTTTTTGGGGAATTGGGATGAACCATTTCACTGAAATCGCCAAAATGAGGGCTGGACGCATGCTTTGGGCTGAATTGGTCAAGGATTTTAATCCGAAAAATGAAAAATCCTTGATGCTTCGAACCCATAGTCAGACCAGTGGCTGGAGTTTGACCGAGCAAGATCCTTTCAACAATGTTGCGCGTACCACCATTGAGGCCATGGCGGCGGCATTTGGAGGCACCCAAAGTCTACATACCAATGCCTTGGATGAAGCCATTGCGCTGCCCACTGATTTTTCAGCAAGGATAGCCAGAAACACCCAGATATATCTACAGCAGGAAACGCATATCACCAAAACGGTAGATCCCTGGGCTGGAAGCCTTGTGGTTGAAAAGTTGACCCATGAAATTGCATTGGAAGCCTGGGAACTGATACAGGAAGTGGAAACATTAGGCGGTATGACCAAGGCTATAGAAGCGGGGATACCCAAAATGCGGATTGAGGAAGCAGCTGCTAAAAAACAGGCTCGAATAGATAGCGGTCAAGATGTGATCATTGGAGTGAATAAATATCAGCTCGAGAATGAAGACGACCTCCAAATTTTGGAAGTGGACAATGATAAGGTAAGGAAACAACAGCTTACCCAATTGCAGCAACTACGGTCAACACGAAAAGAAGAAGAGGTAAAATTTGCTTTAGAGCGTATTTCAATGGCGGCTGAAAAAGCCATGCAAAATGAAAGTGATCGTGAAAATTTGCTAGCTTTAGCCGTAGAAGCCGCCAAAGCAAGGGCCACCTTGGGAGAAATTAGTGATGCCATGGAAAAGGCCTTTGGGCGATACAGAGCAAAAATCCAATCTTTTACAGGCGTGTATTCCAAGGAAATCAAAAACGATACAAGCTTTGAGAAGGCCAAGCAAATGGCCGATGACTTTGCGTTGGAAGAAGGTCGTAGACCAAGAATCATGGTAGCCAAAATGGGTCAGGATGGCCATGATCGCGGTGCCAAAGTGGTTGCCACGGGTTATGCAGACCTTGGTTTTGATGTGGACATTGGCCCCCTTTTCCAAACACCTGCTGAAGTTGCCAAACAGGCCGTTGAAAACGATGTGCACGTCCTAGGAATTTCCTCCTTGGCCGGAGGTCATAAAACCTTGGTGCCAGAAGTGGTCAAAGAACTTAAAAATCATGGTCGGGAAGACATCATGGTCATCGTAGGTGGGGTTATCCCCAAACAAGATTACAACCACCTAATGGAACATGGGGCCGTAGCGGTGTTTGGACCCGGTACCAAAATCAGCAATGCCGCTATTGAAATCCTAAAGATTTTAATAGGATAATACCCCTTAACTTATTAGCAATTAAAACTTTAACTTTCTTTAACGCAAGATGTTAAGGTTATTCACCCTCTGTTAACAAAATACATTTTTTAGCGTCTTAAATAATCGTATTTTTAGCACCTAACTTACTATGAAATGGGCAAGATAATTGCTATTGCAAATCAGAAGGGCGGTGTTGGAAAAACAACGACTACGGTAAACCTTGCGGCCTCACTTGGTGTACTGGAAAAAAAGGTGTTGTTGATTGATGCGGACCCTCAGGCCAATGCCACTTCCGGCTTGGGAATTGATGTTGATGGGGTTGAGCATGGAACATATCAGTTATTGGAGCACACGCTTGGTGTGGATGATGTAATTATCCAAACAGATTCTCCCAATGTGGATTTGATTCCGGCACACATAGACCTTGTGGCCATCGAGATTGAATTGGTAGACAAGGACAATAGGGAATATATGCTAAAAGAAGCTCTTAAGGAGTTGGGTGACCGATATGATTTTGTACTCATTGACTGTGCGCCATCCTTGGGATTATTAACGCTTAACGCACTTACGGCGGCGGATTCCGTAATGATTCCAATCCAATGTGAATATTTTGCTTTGGAAGGACTTGGAAAGCTGTTGAATACGGTAAAAAGCGTACAAAAAATACACAACAACGACTTGGACATAGAGGGCATGCTCCTAACCATGTATGACTCTAGATTAAGGCTTTCCAACCAAGTAGTTGAGGAAGTAAAGAAACACTTTGCAGATATGGTTTTTGATACCATTATCCAAAGAAACGTCAGGCTAAGTGAAGCCCCTAGTTATGGTGAAAGCATCATTAAATATGATGCAAGCAGCAAAGGTGCAACCAATTACTTGAACTTGGCCAATGAGATATTGAAGAAAAACAAGGAGAAAGTTTAAATGGCGAAAGCAACCAAAAAGCAGGCTTTGGGAAGAGGCCTGTCCGCTCTATTAAAAGATCCGGAGAACGACATTCAATCCGTTTCCGATAAAAATGCGGACAAGGTTATTGGTAATGTAGTTGAACTGGAGATTGAATCCATTGAGGTTAATCCATTTCAGCCGCGTTCCAACTTCAATGATGACACGCTAAAAGAATTGGCCAGTTCTATTCGGGAATTGGGAATTATACAACCTATTACGGTACGTAAGTTGGATTTCAACAAATTCCAACTGGTTTCGGGAGAGCGTCGTTTCCGCGCCTCAAAGATGGTGGGCTTGGAAACCATTCCCGCCTATATCCGGATTGCCAACGACCAGGAATCTTTGGAAATGGCTTTGGTAGAGAACATCCAGCGCCAAGATTTGGATCCTATAGAGATTGCGTTATCCTACCAACGCTTAATCGATGAAATCCAGGTGACCCAGGAAAAATTGAGTGATCGGGTTGGAAAAAAACGTTCCACCATTACCAATTACCTTCGGCTCCTAAAATTACATCCCATCATTCAAACCGGTATGCGGGATGGATTTGTGAGTATGGGCCACGGAAGGGCACTTATCAATATTGACAAGAAAAAAGACCAAATCAATATTTACGAAAAAATTGTGTCAGATGGCTTATCCGTTCGGGAAACGGAGCGCTTGGTCAAATCCTACAAAGAATCCAAAGAAGGAATCGATTCTGGGAAGAAAATCAGTAGTTCAAAAGAAGTCCCCAATTATGTAACCAAAGGAATTGATGCCTTGAAATCCCATCTTTCGACCAAAGTGGACATCAGTACCTCGGCCAATGGAAAAGGAAAGATTGTGATTCCGTTCCACTCCAAAGAAGAATTCCAGCGTCTAAAAAAATTATTGATTGGTGATTAAAAACCTCCTTTTATTTGGCACTTGCCTGTTTTTTGTCAGCTTTTCTTTTGCCCAAGATGACCAGATTCAAGAGCATCCCTCGGAAATTGACTCTTTGGCACAAGACCTTGAAGGTAGAGGTATTACCATTGAGGAGGTGACCTATGAAAAAAGAAAAATAAATCCATTGGCGCCCAGCAAGGCAGCCTTTTTTTCCGCCATAGTACCCGGTTTGGGTCAGATTTACAACAAACGGTATTGGAAAGCCCCTATAGTATGGGGTGCCATAGGTACCGGAATATATGTGTATTCCTTTAACAATACGGAATACAATAGGGCCCGTGATGCTTTTAAAAGAAGACGAGTAGGCTTGGAAGATGAGTTTTTCGACATCACAGGTGATGGAGAAGGACCTGATTTTTCCTTGGAAGCCCTTCAAGATGCCCAAGAGCGTGCACAACGAGATCGGGATTTGGCATTGTTGATTACGATTGCCATGTATGCCCTAAACATTATTGATGCCAATGTGGATGCCCACCTGAAGCAATACAACGTGGATGAGAACTTGGCTATCGACTTTAAACCTTACTTGGACCTTAACCCCCTGACCAATGACCCAAATTATGGCATGGCTCTGGTCATAAAATTCTGATGTATGAAGATTGGATTGTTTGGCTACGGTAAAATGGGCAAGATGATAGAGCAAATAGCTCAAGATAGGGGGCATACCGTTGTTGCTCGAGTAGATGTGGATACCACCGACATCCCTTTTGAAAATATGCATGTTGCCATAGATTTTAGTACCCCAGATGCAGCATTTGGCAATATTACCAGCTGTTTTGAACATAAGGTTCCCGTGATATCAGGGACTACCGGTTGGTTAGATCAGTTTGGCCAAGCGGTGGCTCAATGTGAAACACACCAAAGCGCTTTCATATATGCCTCCAATTTTAGTTTGGGCGTAAATGTATTTTTTGAATTGAATGCCTATCTGGCCAAAATTATGAAGGGGCTAGATCAGTATAAAGTATCGATGGAAGAAATCCACCACACGCAAAAATTGGATGCTCCAAGTGGAACGGCTATTACCCTGGCAGAAGGAATTATAGGGAATACCAATTATGCAGATTGGAAATTGGACGAGGATGGCGAACATATAGTTCCCATAACGTCCAAAAGGGAAGGCAAAGTTCCAGGCACGCATACCATTTTATACAAGAGCCCGGTGGATGATATTGAAATAAAGCATACCGCCCATAACCGGGAGGGATTTGCTTTGGGAGCTGTAATTGCTGCTGAATGGATTCAGGGAAAAACGGGCATCTTTTCTATGAAAGATGTGTTAAATCTCACTTAACAAAGTAACAACTAGCAAGACTTTAAGTCTCACAAATAAACTTTTTTATGGACGGAACACAGTGGATCATCTTTATTTTGATCATTCAGGTCATCCATTTTTTGGGCACTTGGAAACTCTATGTAAAAGCAGGGCGTAAAGCCTGGGAAGCAGCAATACCCATTTATAATGGTGTTGTGCTCATGAAAATTATCAATAGGCCCTGGTGGTGGGTTCCATTGCTTTTCATACCCATTATTAACCTATTGATGTTCCCGGTGGTCTGGGTAGAAACAATCCGAAGTTTTGGAAAAAACAAGCTCCTGGATACTTGGGCTGTTATACTTACCCTTGGATTCTATATTTATTATATCAACTATGCAGAAGATGTAAGCTATATTGAAAACCGAAGCCTAAAACCCAGGACAGGTTTAGGTGAGTGGGTAAGTTCCATTGTTTTTGCTATTGTTGCGGCCACTTTTGTGCACACTTATTTTATCCAACCCTATGTGATTCCGACGGGGTCTTTGGAACGAACCCTTCGGATCGGGGATTTCCTTTTTGTGAGCAAATTTCATTATGGGGCCCGTGTTCCCATGACCACGCTTGCCGCACCTATGGTACATGATACGCTACCAGTGGTAAGAAAGCGGAGCTATCTGGCTGACGTAAATCCTGAAACCTACAAAACTTCGTGGATCAACAAGCTGCAATTGCCGTACATGCGTTTACCGGGTTTCAATACGGTGAAAAAGAATGATATTGTGGTGTTTAGCCTGCCATCGGATACGCTTTATCAGTTTTTTAGGGCGGAAAAAGCGGTAAAAAAGCCCATTGATAAGAAATCAAACTACGTAAAACGATGTGTAGGAACCCCTGGTGATTCGTTGTCAGTGATTGATGGTTTTGTGCATGTCAATGGTACCAAACTAAAGCTTTCGGATCGCGCCAAGGTAATGTACTTCTATACGATCTATTCCAAAAAAGGTGTTTCCACAAGGGCGTTGGAAGCTGTTGATGCAGCTGATTACACCAGAAAGTACTTTGCAAATTCCCTGAGCGAGGCCCAGGCCAATGGCCTGTCCCCTTATATTCGGGGAGCCTATAAAAATCCAAAAGGTCAAATTGAAATCATCACGGATGAGAAGGGAATTCCAACAGAGGTAATAAGGCAATTGAGGTTGTCGCTTTCCGAGGAAAGGCCTTTATCCAGATTAGCCAATATGACAGATGAAATGGTGACCGAACTCAGAAATAACCAAGAAATAGATTCGGTAGTCAGAACCAATGAACCCAAAGGAAAGTATGGAGGTTCCTTTCCACAAAAACCCAATCTGTATCCTTGGAACAATGATAATTTTGGCCCCATTTACCTTCCAGAAGCTGGGTCAACTGTGGAAATCAACCATCTTACCATTCCCCTTTACAAAAAGATTATTAGGGATTACGAAAACAATGATGTTCAGGTAACAGGGCAGAAAGTATTCATAAATGGTCAAGAAGCCAATTCCTACACCTTTAAGCAGGATTACTATTGGATGATGGGAGATAACAGGGACAGCTCTGAAGACAGTCGTACTTGGGGTTATGTTCCCGCCAATCATATAGTGGGCAAACCTGTATTTCTATGGATGAGTTTTGACAACTTTAAGGACGGATTTTTTAATTGGCGCCCACGTTGGGAAAGGATTTTCACTACCGTTGGAGGCAGTGGAGAGCCTGTTTCGTACCGCTGGTATTTTGTGGCAGTGGTATTGGGTTTATTTGTGCTCGATTTTGTCAACAAACGAAGAAAAAAGAAATCGGACTAAGACGGTTAGACGTTAGAAATAAGCTAATTTGATATAGGGCAACAGCACATTATGTCCAAATTTCTCATACATCCCTCTTATTTTCCAAGCATAGCCACATTTGCGGTTTTTGCCCAGAAGGATATTGTTTGGGAAGCTCATGATAACTTTCAAAAGCAAACTTATAGAAACCGTTGCTACATCTGCACGGATCAGGGCAAGCATATGCTCAATATTCCTATAAAACATGTGGGAGGGAATGAAGGCAGACAAAAGTACCGGGAGGTGCAACTGGACCATTCTGCCAATTGGTTGAAACAACATTGGCGCACCCTGGAAACTGCATATCGAACCTCCCCGTTTTTTGAGTATTATGAGGACGATTTAAAGCCTCTTTTTGAAACGGAGGCACAATCGTTATTTGAGTTTAACTTAAGTACGATTCAGGTCGTTTCCGACTGTTTGGGGATTGAATTCCCTCGTACGCAAACCTCAAATTTCGAAATGTCTCCCAATGAGTTCAAAGACGTGCGCTTTCTAGTGAATGCCAAAAAACCCTTTGTGGAGCAATTTCCCGAGTACACCCAGGTGTTTGCTGAACGTCACGGTTTTCTGTCCAATCTGAGCATTCTGGATTTGCTTTTTAATGAGGGAACGAACGCAGCTCCTTACCTACACAACCTATCATTGAATTTTTTGGATGCTTAGGTTTATTATCCATTATGGCGTGCATTTCGTGATTCCCTTTCTCATAGGTTTTCTGTGGTTTAAAAAGGATAGACTAAAAATCTCGCTTATCCTTTTGGCAGGAATCGTCATAGATATAGATCATTTATGGGCCAACCCCGTATTTGATCCAAACCGATGCAGTATCAATTTTCATCCATTGCATACCTATTGGGCTATTTTGGTGTATTGCATACTACCCTTCTTTAGACCCACACGACTTATCGGCCTGGCCTTGATCATTCATATTATTGCCGACATGTTGGACTGCTTAATGATTTGCCTGGAGTCGTAAGGTGGCCACAATTGGATAATGATCGGACAGTTTTTCGTCAAAATTTTTATGGGATAGTACCTCAAAAGAAGCGTCCGTAAGGATGTAGTCAATACGTAAGGGAAAACCCAACAAACTATACGTTCTTCCAAAACCGCTTCCCTTTTCCAGGAAGCTGTCGTTCATATCGCCTTTGATGGTACGGTATACATTGGAAAACTGCGTGTTGTTGAAATCTCCACAAATCAAAGATTTATATGGGCTTTTCACTTTATGTTCATTGAAAATCTTTACTTGATCCAACTGTTTGCCAACCGTCCTTACCAATCTATTGTAGTTTCTTTCGGATTTCTCCTCTGAGAAAGCATCTGAGGACGGAACAATACTGAACGATTGCAAATGCACATTGTATATCCGAATCGTGTCTTGATTACGTTGGATATCAGCATAAATAATATTATTTGCCGTACCAGGTAAATCCAGAGATCCGCTTCCAACGATTGGAAATACAGAGAAAATGGCCTGAGTGGCTCGGCCTTCCACTGAATATGGCGTTTCGGTTCTGTAAGGATATCGGCCCAATTTCTTTCTCCATACTCGAGTATGCTCTTGAATGCATAAAACATCTGGTTTTTCTTTATTGATCAAGCCAATAATACTATCTCCAATATTAGGCTTCTTGATCCATCCATTCTTATTCCAACGCCAGACATTGAATGTCATAACCCTAAGCTCTTCCCTTGAGTTTGTGACCTCCCCACTTTCCAGTTTGAAAAAACTTCCAAACGTAAAAAATCCGACCATGAGGACAACCAAGGATACCCACATCTTTTTCTTACGTCGGAAGAGCCAGTATACCGCAAACAAAACATTGATAAGGAAAAGAACAGGAACCGCAATACTCAATATGGAGAAGGGGGTCCAAATCTTTGAAGAAGAAAGTGAAATCAAGCTGGCAAACAGCAGCATGAATGCCATTAACATGTTGAAAACGAAAAAGAGTTTTCCAAAGATTTTAGCAAGTTTGCCCATAGTCTAATCCTCCTTACCTGCTTTGAACAAAAAATCCTTTTCGGCCTTGGATAAACTCTCGTAGCCCGATTTGCTTATTTTATCCAAGATGTCGTCTATTTTCTTTTGATGAGCAGCCTTGTCATAATCAACTTTGGTCTTGTTTTTGGAAGTCTTCTTTTTATAGACGGTTTTAAGTGGAGCCTTCTTTTCCCTTGGTTTAAAAAGTTGAGCCAACCCATTCCAAAGCTTGGTAAACCCAGATCCAATATCATTCCCCTTTAACAGTTGAGTAGCATAAACATAGCCCAATAAAATGCCTCCAAAGTGCGCAAGCATCCCGCCAACGTTACTGCCCATGGATAAGGAGATAACATCTTTCAACACCACAAAAACGGCCAATTGCCAGAGTTTAATATTGAAAAATATGATTCGTACCTCACGCGAAGGAATGTATGCGCAAACAAAAATCAAAACCGCGGAGACTCCGGCGGAAGCACCTATTAAAATGGCGTTTGTTGACAACAGCATAGGAAATATATTGTATCCCAGCATAAACAATAACCCTCCAAAGATGACTCCAAGAAAGTACACATTGAGAAACCTTTGGTTGTCAAAAAGGTTCAAAAAAATCCTTCCAAAGAAATAGAGCAGCAGCATATTCCAAAAAATATGCCCCAAGCTTCCATGAAAAAAAGAATAGGTGACCAAGGTCCAAGGCTTGGTGATGAACTCATTGACATCTTCAGGAAGTTCAAACCAATTGAGCACAGCATCCTTGGGAATTCCAATCAGCACGGCCAGTAAACCGGAAGCAATGAACACGAGCACATTGATTCCAATAAGCTTTTCTGCTATGTTAAGCCGGGCCAAATAATATTTAAGTCCTCCGCTTGCCATTTTTTAGTTCCATCGGTTTTGGTTGAACTGATTCTTTTTCCAGTACCACATCATGATAAATCCACAAAAAGCGCCTCCTAAATGAGCTATATAAGCGGTATTGCTTGGACTAAAAATAGATACACCCGTTATGGCCGAAAACAAATCCAATCCAATAATCGCAGGTATAAAATATTTGGCCTTTATTGGCACAGGCAAAAAGATTAACATCAATCTGGATTCGGGGAACATCATTCCAAAAGCTACCAATACACCAGTCATTGCCCCTGATGCGCCTAACATTGATTTAAATCCCAAACCAGATGCATTTAACTCGAATAGGGTTCGAAAATCTTGACCTGTTAGTTGAATTCCGTTAGCCTCAACAATTGGCCTCAATTTTTCCAGGAAAATATCACTTACAATATATCCATTACCGTTGCTAGCATCAATACTTAGAATTTGCTTTATCACGTTTAAATCTAAATCAACCGTTAGATTGGAAAGAATCGAAAAATACTTGAAGAAATCGAACCCCAATGTAATTATTGCGGCACCCAATCCTGCAGATAAATAAAAAAATAAAAATCTCCTCTTTCCTAAACTTTGTTCCACAGCACTACCAAACATCCAAAGCATGAACATATTACCTAAAATATGTGGAAAATAAATTTTAAATCCGTTTAAACCATCTGGAACATAGGATGCATGCATAAACATGTGGGTAAGCAACTGCCAAAATTCAAAATCTTTACTAAAAGGAAAGTGGAGCGCAAACAATGAATTGAATGGTTCACCATAACTCCCAAATGATAAAGTAGCAATCCACACAAGAAAATTGATAATTATAATATGCTTAATTGTGCCAGTAAGTCTTAACATCAATTTATTTTTTTATCTATATCCCCTTCGGAGATGATGGTATATATTTGTTTTTGTCTGGGACTCAAGGTAGGTTCCTTGCAACCAAAAAGATTGTTCACCAAGGCCAATTGCGATTCATGGTCCAATACTTCCCCGGTCTTTACCGCCAAATTTCGGGAAAGTGCCTCGGCCAATAACTCTGCCTGTGAAATGGAACCTTCCTGATACCCTTCCTTATAATCCGCAATTAAGCGATCCAATACCGTGCCAATCCCACTTTCAGACACCAAGACTGGCACCCCTGTCACTTTTACAGTTTCCTGATCCAAGTCTTCAAAGGCAAATCCAACATTATATAAACTTTCCCGTACCTCTTTCAAAATGTCCAAATCCTGGTTGGAAAATGAAAGTTCCAAAGGAAAAAGTAGCTGCTGGCTTACCCCTTCCTTAACAGTAATCTCCCCCAAGAATTTTTCGAACAAAATACGTTCATGAGCCCGATTCTGATGAACCACCAACAACCCTGATTTTATGGTACTGACCACATATTTCCGCTGCAATTGAAAGGTTGTTCCCGCTTGGGTCTCCATCTCATCCTCGGAATACATTACCCTCTGGACAACGGTATCTGTTTCAATTTCAACACTACTGAAACTTCCGGTCTCCTCAATATCCAAACCTTGGTACAAATTCTCCCAGCCCTTAGCGCTTTGTTTTTGAAAAGCGGGTTTCCCCGCTGTGGTTTTAAGGGTATCCTGAAAAGGATTAAAGTCTGCATCAACTGTGACTTTGGGCAAAACCACTCCTTTTTCTTTGTAGGCATAGGGCGTATCCAAATTGGGGTCGTGCTCAAAATCCAGAATTGGGGCCACATTAAACTGACCCAGACTATGTTTTATGGTGGAACGAAGCATGGCGTACAGTGCATGCTCATCATCAAATTTTACTTCCGTTTTGGTAGGGTGTATGTTGATATCGATGGACTTGGGATCCACTTCCAAATAAATAAAATAACCTGGAAAAGCATCCGGTTTGATCAGTCCCTCAAATGCGACAACCACTGCATGATGTAAATATGGACTTTTTATAAATCGATTGTTGGCAAAGAAAAACTGCTCTCCCCTGCTCTTTTTGGCGTATTCTGGTTTACAAATAAAACCAGAGATATTTACCACCTCAGTTTCCTCTTCTACTGGCACCAAACGCTCGGTCATCCTACTCCCAAAAACATGGGCAATTCGCTGTCTATAATTGACTTTGGGCAAATTGAAAATCTCGGAACCGTTGTTGTAAAAATGAAACTCGATATTGGGATGTACCAAGGCCACTCTATGAAATTCATCCGTAATATGTCTCAATTCCACTTGGTTCGATTTCAAGAAATTGCGCCGAGCCGGGATATTGAAAAATAGGTTTTTGACTGATATGGAAGTGCCTTTGGGAGTAGCCACCACTTCTTGGGAAACTACTTTGCTGCCTTCTATTTTTATATGGGTTCCCACCTCCATGTCCTCAATTCGGGTCAACATGTCTACATGGGCAATAGCAGCGATGGATGCCAAGGCCTCACCCCTAAACCCTTTGGTTTGAAGGTTAAATAAGTCTTGGGCCGAGGAAATCTTGGAAGTGGCATGGCGTTCAAAAGAAAGCCTTGCATCTGTTTCGCTCATACCTTTGCCATTGTCTACCACTTGCAAAAGCGCCTTGCCTCCATCCTTCACGATCAACTTGATCAGGGTAGCTCCGGCATCAATGGCATTTTCCAACAATTCCTTGACCACTGAAGCTGGGCGTTGAACCACTTCCCCTGCTGCAATTTGATTGGCAACATGGTCTGGTAAAAGTTTAATGATGTCCGCCATTAGGGATTCAGGAATATGGATAAATCAAAGTCGATGATGTAGAGAAACAACAATATTAATACGGCAACAATTATTAGGAATCGGATTCTTAGATTTCTATCCCCCTGTGTTTTCAAATCATCCATTGCGGAAGTCACCTTACTTTTTATCCCTCTTTGTGTATGCGCCGTACTTCTGAATTTATCAAGTTTATGTTCAATTTTATAAGGACTGCCTTCTCCCTTGTAATAACGTGGCGAGTAGTCAAACGTCTTGTTTTTTCTAAGTTTTAGAAAATTTCGCATTGCATCCTTTTCGGTGTAACTTCA
Organism: Flagellimonas algicola; assembly: GCF_005937185.1. Lineage (GTDB taxonomy): Bacteria > Bacteroidota > Bacteroidia > Flavobacteriales > Flavobacteriaceae > Flagellimonas > Flagellimonas algicola. The sequence continues at coordinate 1,380,870 of NZ_VCNI01000001.1, forward strand.
AAGGTACTTAAAATCGAAAAACATGGCTTGGGGCGTATGCCAAAAAATGTTAACAAGGGAAATGATCAAGTTCAAAATCAAAAAACAAGTTCAAGTGCAACCAGATTTTTGGATTGTTGGATTGTTGGACTATTAGAATTTGTAGTTTGGTGTTTGTAGTCTGGGGTTTGGTGCTTAGAATTTAATATAGTTCTCGACTGCGCTCGAACTGACCGTTGGACAATTGGATGGTTGGATTATTGGAAATACGTGCTTGGTGGAATTGAAAATTGAAAATGAAAAATGGATAACCGTAAATTACAATTTGTAGCTTGGTGCTTGCTGCTTCAAGAATAATACTAAAGGATTAATTCTGGATTTTGAATGGGAATACTTGCCATTTAGCATTCAACATTGAAAACTGAAAATTAAATATTGAAAGAACTTGAATTTGAAGTCTTGGCTAATTCCCCAGCACTGCCATTTGAATAGCAGCTATAGCCGCTTCCGTACCCTTGTTCCCGTGTTTACCACCACTTCTATCCTCCGCCTGTTGTAGCGTATCGTCGGTAAGTACACAAAAGATGACCGGAACATCGTATGCAACATTAAGGTCTTTGATTCCCTGGGCCGTGGCACTACAAACAAAATCGAAATGGCTGGTCTCCCCCCTAATGACACTTCCTATGGCAATTACAGCATCTACCTCTTCCGTGGTGAGCATTTTTTTAGCACCGAATGTCAGTTCAAAACTTCCAGGGACGCTCCAACGAATAATATTCTCTTGCTGCGCACCACAGTCAACTAATGCATCAAAAGCTCCTTTATAGAGGGCTTCCGTAATCGCTTCGTTCCATTCAGAAACAACAATCCCAAACCGAAGTGACTTCGCATTTGGGATTTTGGATTTATCGTAAATCGAAAGATTCTTATTTTCAGTGGCCATGTTGTTAGTTTTGGGCCAAACCAATAAGCACATCTATGCCATTGGCTTCTTGCGAACCCTCAAACTCTTCCTTGATTCGCTCAAAGAAACTGATGGCTTTATCTTTTTGGCCAAGATTCATGGCTAATACACCCGCCTTGTACAAAAATCGAGGTGTGGTATATTCATTGGTACTATGTGCAATGGCTTTCTCATAGTAACCCAAGGCATCCTCTTCTTGGTTCAACTGGGAAAAAGCGTCCCCAATTCCACCTTTGGCCATGGCACCTAAAACAGCATCATCGGAAGAAAAATCCTCCAATTGGGTAATGGCATCATCATATTGTTGTAGGTTCAAATAGGTCATTCCAGCAGAATATTTGGCCAAATTTGCAGCTTTGGTTCCCTTATACTCCTGAATGATATCCAAAAAACCATATTTCCCTTCCGCACCGTTCAAGGCCAACCCAAACAAAGAATCCTGGGCGGTCTCATTGGCCAATGCTTGATCAAAATACTGCTGCGGATAAAAAAGTTCATTGGCAGCAGAAGCTTCTTTCGGTTTTTGAATAAACTCGTTGTAACCCAAGTATCCCAATACACCTATGGCAATAACTCCAATGGCCCCCAAGATGAAATTTTGGTTCTTCTGTACCCAAGCCTCCGTTTTGGAAGCACTTTCGTCCAAGGTGCTAAACACCTCTGCCGTTGTGCTGTTTTCGTCTATGGATACTTCTTCAGCCTTATTTTTTGGTTTAAAGCCTCGCTTCTTGTATGTTGCCATTCTTCATTAAATTAATCGCGCAAAAATAAAGTTTTTATCCAAAACCAAAAGGCAATTTATTCGTTATTTTTGGAATCTTTTATGGGTCTCAATAGCGCCCCAAACACATTATTGCACTAGCTTTTCATGTTTTTAAAGCATTTATCCTTAGTTAATTACAAGAATTTCGATTCCAAAAACATGGAGTTCGACCCCGTAATCAATTGTTTGGTAGGCGATAACGGGGTTGGAAAGACCAACATTCTGGACGCCATTTATCATCTTGCATTTGGCAAGAGTTATTTTAACCCAGTAACGACCCAGAACATTAAACACGGTACCGATTTTTTTGTAATTGACGGAGAGTTTGAAAAGGAAAAACGTGAAGAAAAAATCATCTGTAGTTTTAAACGGGGGATGAAAAAGGTCATCAAACGCAACGGTAAAGCCTATGAAAAATTTTCGGAACACATTGGCTTTTTACCCTTGGTAATCATCTCACCTTCGGATAGGGATTTGATCATTGAGGGCAGCGATACCCGAAGAAAATTCATGGATGGGGTCATTTCCCAATCGGATAAACAATATCTGCAAGACTTGATCAAATACAATAAGGTCTTGGTACAGCGAAATTCCTTACTGAAGTATTTTGTGGCCAACAATACCTTTGATCCCGACACCTTATCCATTTACAACGGTCAACTTCACGAATTGGGAACCAACATCCATGAGAAAAGATTGGCATTCATAGCATCATTTCTTCCCATTTTTAAGGAACAATATGCCCATATTTCAGAAAAGGATGAACAAATCAATTTGTCCTATGAAAGTCAATTAAAAGATAAAAGTTTGTTGGAGTTGCTGAAAGGATCCGTCGAGAAAGACCGGGTTTTGCAATACACCAGTATGGGGATTCACAAAGACGACTTACAGTTCACCATTGCTGGGCATCCAATCAAGAAATTTGGGAGCCAAGGGCAACAAAAATCTTTCCTCATTGCCTTAAAACTGGCCCAATTCCATTTTATAAAGGCACAGGCCGGAACCACACCCATTCTGCTTTTGGATGATATTTTTGACAAGCTGGATGAACATCGGGTTTCCCAAATTGTTTCACTGGTAGATAATAAAAGTTTTGGACAATTGTTTATTAGTGATACGCATGCTGAACGCACCGAAAATGTAGTTAAAAACATTAAGCAGAGCTATAAAATCTTTACCTTGTAACATGAGGTGGACAATCCTTTTTTTATTGGGATTAATCTTTTTTGGATGTGCTGAATCGTCCATTTCCAAGGAAGAACTTCGGCATTTGAATGGTTATTGGGAAATCAGCAATGTGATGTTTCCAGATGGAGAGCAGAAGGATTATGGAATTAACCCCGCCATTGATTTTATTCATTTGGAGGGTAGCCAAGGTTATCGAAAAAAAATGCAGCCCAAGTTTGATGGTAGTTATCAAACATCCAATCAATCGGAAGCTTTTGAAGTCATCCAAAGTCAGGAGTATTTTGTTCTAACCTATAAACATAATCTGGATGATAGACAGGAAACTCTGATCCAATTGGATTCGCTTTCCTTTATCATCCGTGACGAGGAGGGTGTACAATATATATATAAGCGATTTCAACCTATATCCATTCCCAAATAATGGCCAAAAGACAAAATTCAGGTTTACCACTTCGGGATGCGCTGAGCGAGTTTATCAAGGAAAACAAGCTTCAAAAAGGCATGGACAAAGTAGACGCAAGGGACGCCTGGGTAAAGCTCATGGGAAATGGGGTGAATAATTATACTACTGCTGTGGAGCTTAAAAACGAAACCCTTTACGTTTCCTTATCCTCCTCAGTATTGCGGGAAGAACTTAGCTTGGGAAAAAGTAAAATCATTACAATGCTCAATGAGGAGTTGGGCAAAGAATTGGTCAAAAAATTGGTGCTGCGCTAAAAAATAATCATCCCTAGTCCAATGAAAACAATTGTAGCATCGGAAAGATTGCTGATTCGGGAAGCAGGACCCAAAGATTCCGAATTTATCCTTGAACTGCTCAACAGCCCTAACTGGCTGGAATTTATAGGAGACAGAGGTGTAAAGACTGAAAAACAGGCCTTGACCTATATAGAAACCAGTTTACGACACTCCTACAGCAATCATGGTTTTGGTCTTTATGTGGTGATTTTGCAAGAATCCATAACCCCAATAGGGCTCTGCGGATTCCTACAACGGGATTATCTGGACCATCCGGATATTGGGTTTGCCACCCTTCCATCCTTTGAAGGGTTTGGGTACACTTTTGAAGCTTGTTCAGCCCTAATGGGACATGCCAAGCAAAGCTTACAGCTAAAATCCATCCTGGGTATTACCACCCCATCCAATCTTAAATCACGAAATCTTCTTACCAAAATTGGACTTGTGGAAGCGGGTACGGTAATTCCTCCAGGTAAGAAAGAGGAACTTCTTCTTTTTTCCAACTAAAAAAGCCACCCAAAAAGAGTGGCTTTCCATGTATACTTTATATTCTCTTTAGAATACTTCTCTTCCTGAAAAGTGAAAAGCACCTTCAATGGTGGCATTTTCATCACTGTCTGAACCATGAACGGCATTTTCACCAATACTGGTTGCATATAATTTACGGATGGTTCCCTCTGCAGCTTCTGCTGGATTGGTCGCCCCGATCAACGCACGAAAATCATCCACAGCATTATCCTTTTCCAAAATTGCGGCAATAATTGGCCCACGAGTCATAAATTCCACCAATTCTCCAAAGAAAGGTCGCTCTTTATGAATTGCGTAAAATTCTTGCGCATCTCTTTTGCTCAATTGGGTATATTTCATGGCCACAATTTTGAAGCCAGCCCCTGTAATCTTTTCCAATATAGCGCCAATATGCCCATTTTCAACGGCATCTGGCTTGATCATGGTAAACGTTCTATTTCCCATTATTTTCTAAAATTTTGCGCAAACTTACGCTTTTTCCACCAACGGACAAGGGTTAATACTGCTGTTTTATTTCTTGATGCACCAAACCATTTTCACCCATGATTTTAAGCTTGGCCTCCCGGGTCTCAAGGTTTAACTCAATAAGACCAAAACTGGTCACAGAAGTTACCGAACCCACGCGATAGGGGTTGGGCTCTGCCTCAAAATTGGAGTAAGAATGGGTAAGACCGCTACTAGTAAAATCAATTAAGGGATACGACATGCTTTCCAACTGGGTTATGGAAAACTCAGAAATATGTCGGTCACCAGATAAAATCATAATTCCTTTGGCTTTGGAGTTGGAAATCAGTTGGTTCATTCTTTCAATTTCCTTTGGAAAATTGCCCCAACTCTCAAATCCATGTTCCCTGGACAAAAATTGAATACTGGTCACAATCAAATTGAAATTGGCATCTGATGATTGCAATTCATTTTGAAGCCATTCCCACTGGGCTTCTCCCAGAATTGTTGCATCAGCCGCTGCATTTGGTTTGTATCTTCTTCCGGGATTTTCGTCTTTCTCCAGCCTGCTTCGAAAATAGCGGGTGTCCAAAACCAATACCTTTATTTTACCAGCTGGAATCTCATACGTATGTGCAGCATAGATTCCCTTCCTTGCCCGTCTTTCACTTTCCGGAGCCACTCCCATAAAATCTAAAAACTGTTGTTGACTTCCATCTTTCATGGTGAACTCCTCCCCTCCATCATTTAGACCATAATCATGATCATCCCAGGTTCCTATGACAGGAATTTTGGACTTCAACAAAGCATATCCCTCAACCTTGTTTTGTTTATCATACATCGATTTCAAAAGCTCCATATCATCCGTATCCGCATAAATATTATCTCCACCCCAAATCCAAAGGTGGGGGTCCATTTCCAAGATATCGTTCCAAAAAGGGTTCTCCATATCTTGTTTGTTACAGGAACCAAAAGCAATGTTAAAAATGGGATTGGAATTTTCACCAGCACTTTCCTGGATTGGTGAAGATTCTTGCTTTGATTTGCATGTGATGAGGGCCATTACACACAAAAAAAATGAAAGGAAACGTGTCATACCGTGAATTTGAGCTTGGACAAAAATAAAGCATCCAAGCATACCTCTATATTATATTATTGTATCTTTGGGCGCATGAATTTAGAGGATATCACGACAGTTAAGTCGATTCTTTCCCAGCCCCAAAACATCGCAATTATACCGCATAAAAATCCTGATGGAGATGCCATTGGCTCCTGTTTGGCCCTAAGTTTTTTTCTGAAAGGGCAGGGTCATAAGGCTTCTGTAGTTGCACCCAACGATTTTCCTAAATTCCTAAAATGGATGCCTGGCAGCAGCAGCATTTTAAATTATGAAAGGGAAAACAGTCAGGCCAAAAAGGTTCTGGAAGAAGCCACGGTTGTCTTTACTTTGGACTTTAATGATTTATCCCGCACTGGGCAGTTGGAAACTCCTTTAAAGGAAAAAGAGGCGGATTTTATTATGATCGATCATCATCAACAGCCCCATGATTACGCCAGGGTTACGTATTCCGATGTGAGCATGAGTTCCACTTGTGAGATGGTGTATAATTTTATAGAATTTTTGGGAGCTTTGGATAGCATTACGCCAGAAATTGCTACTAATCTGTATACCGGAATCATGACGGACACGGGTTCTTTCAAATATCGCTCAACCTCCAGTAGAACGCATCGGGTAGTTGCAGATCTTATGGACAAAGGGGCATCCAACGTGGAAATTCATCAGCAGGTTTTTGATACCAACTCCCCATCCCGCTTACATTTGTTAGGTGCAGCCTTGCGCAATATGGTCATTCTTCCCGAATTGAAAACCGCGTATATTACACTTAGCCAAGAAGAATTGGATCATTACGATTTTAAAAAAGGGGATACCGAAGGATTTGTTAACTACGGTTTAACACTTGAAGACATTAATTTTGCCGCCATCTTTATTGAAAACAAAGAGGAAGGTATCATCAAAATCTCTTTCCGATCTATTGGGGACTTCTCCGTGAACCAGTTTGCCAGAGCGCATTTTCATGGTGGCGGCCATGACAACGCAGCCGGAGGGCGCAGCGAACTCAGCATGGAAGAAACTATTGATAAATTCAATTTGACCCTTAAGACATACCAAAAAGAACTAAACCCATGAAAGCGATTTGGTCGTCCATATTGATTTTATTTTTAATGAGTTGTGGAGGCCCAGAACCGCGTAGGCCCATAAAAGTAAAGTCCGGTAGTTTTTTTAAGGAATCCGTGGAACGGAACAAGGCGCTTTTGGCGCAAGAAGAAAGCATCATACAGGAAATCATTGAAAGGGATACGCTGCATGAGTATACCGCCAGCCCCAGTGGATTTTGGTATTATTTTGACGTCAAAAATGACAGCTCACGATATTTGCCCAGAACCAACGACCAAATCCTCTTTTCGTATAATTTGCGCAATTTGGACAACGATACCATCTATACGGCCGAGGAAATTGGCCCTACCTCATACGTAGTTGACAAAGAACAATTGTTCACCGGACTTCAAAATGCAGTAAAACTGCTTAAAATCAATGAAAAGGCGACCTTCCTATTTCCATCCTTGCAGGCCTATGGCTATCATGGGGATGGCGACAGAATAGGTCCCAGAACTCCGCTGAAGTCGACCATAGAATTACATACCATCATTGTTAATCAAGATAGTCTAAATCTAAAACCATAATACCATGAAACGATCCCTAGTTTTAATTACGCTATTCTCCATGGTCTTACTTGCCTGTAAATCCAGCAAGTATACCGATTTGGGAGATGGCATTTTTGCTGATATCCAAACCAATAAAGGAGATATCATTGTAAAATTGGAACATGAGAAAACCCCGGTTACCGTGGCCAGTTTTGTATCGCTGGCAGAAGGCAATAGTCCTTTTGTGTCCGATAGCCTTAAGAACAAAAAATTCTATGATGGCCTCATTTTTCACAGGGTCATGAAGGATTTTATGATTCAGGGTGGTGACCCAATGGGAACCGGAAGAGGCAATCCAGGATATAAGTTCAAAGATGAATTCAATGACTCCCTGACACACTCCAAAAAGGGTATTTTGTCCATGGCCAACTCGGGTCCAAAAACCAACGGGAGCCAGTTTTTCATCACCCATAAAGAAACACCCTGGTTAAACGGAAGACATACTGTTTTTGGTGAAGTGGTGAGCGGATTGGAAGTAGTGGATACTATTGCCAATGTAGCCGTTGCAGCCCAAAGCAATACACCTGATGAAGATGTTGTCATGAACAAGGTAGAAATTGTACGTAATGGCAAGGAAGCCAAAAACTTCGATGCGATTCAAATCATGACGGATTATTTTGCCGAAGAAGAAGCTGCGGTAGCCGCTTTTGAAAAAATGAAAGCCGATTATGCGGCTGAATTTGAAAGTCAAAAAGCACAGGCCGAGGAACTGCCCTCCGGACTTAAAATTCTATCCTTAACCCAAGGAGACGGAGAAAAGCCCAAAGTTGGACAAAAGGTTTTGGTGATGTACGCTGGATGGCTTCCCGACGGACTTCTTTTTGACAGTAACTACGAGGAGATAGCCACCAAATTCAACAAGTTTGATTTAAGAAGGAAGCAAGGTGGCGGTTATTTCCCAACTCCTATGGATTATAGTCCTGAAGCTAGGTTAATTCCAGGATTCAAAGAAGGATTACAAACTATGAAAGTGGGTGATAAAATACGTGTGTTTATCCCGCCACATTTAGGATATGGAGCCCAAGGTGGTGGTCCCATCCCACCTAATTCCGATTTGATTTTCGATTTGGAGATTACCGGAATCCAAGAATAAAATCCTTAAAATTATTAGAACCAAGCCGAACCTATGTTCGGCTTTTTTCCTTTTTGCACAAAGCTTTGTTAAGACTCCATCCCTCAATATACATTCTAAAAATTTAGAAGTAGTTTAGAGGCTTTGTTTCCCGTATATATAATCTATGCGACCCAAAGTCAAAACTCTAATTGCCCTTGCCCTACCCCTCCAAATTATTTTGGTCAAGTGGATTGGCAGTTATCCCAATTGGGTTGAGCGTTATTATAGTGAGGGCATTTATCCGCCTATTTCCAGATTCCTGCGCTTACTATTTGGCTGGATTCCTTTTTCTTTTGGCGATCTGCTTTATCTAACCCTCATAGTTCTGGCCCTAAGATATCTCTACCGAAACTGGAAGAGCATAAGGCAAAAGCCATTGCTTTTCTTAAAGGATATTGTAGTAGTTCTATCCTTGGTATATTTTGCATTTCATCTGCTCTGGGGAATGAACTACTACAGACAACCCATTACTTGGAAACTAGGCATTGAAAGGGAATATACTCAACAACAATTGGTAGAATTCACACAGTATCTGATTGACCAATCCAACCATTTTCAGGAACAGATTGCCGGGGATAGTATTGAACCGGTCCAGGTTCCGTATAGCCGCAAGGAGGTATTCCAAAAGACCAAGACTGGATATGCCCAACTCAAAGATACTTACCCCTATCTAGAGTATAAGAGCCAAAGTATTAAGTCATCCTTGTTCAGTATTCCACTAAGTTATATGGGCTATGGGGGCTACCTTAATCCTTTTTCCAACGAAGCCCAAGTGAATGGTATTACACCCATTTATCGCATGCCAACAGTAAGCGGACACGAGGTTGGTCATCAATTGGGATATTCGGCCGAAGATGCCACCAATTTTATCGGGTTTCTGGTTTCAGCCAAAAACCAAGATCCTTATTTTAAGTATACTGCTTATTCCCATGCCTTGGGGTATTGCCTATCCGATTTGGCCCAAAAAGATGAGGACACCTTCAAGCAGTTGGTAGAGGGCCTAAACCCCGGGGTCAAAAAAAATTACAAAGAAGTCCGTGATTTTTGGGAGCGCTATGAAAATCCGTTGGAACCTGTCTTCAAATCGATTTTCAATACGTTTCTCAAAGTCAATAATCAAGAAGAAGGAATTGAGAGTTACAATTCTGTCGTTGGATTACTGATCAGCTACCACAATAAATACGGATTTTAAAGCCAGCAACTTAAGATTCCAGTGAACCTAGTCATACTTTTTGGGTTCCACCGTAACGGCCTGCCCGGGTTTGGCATAAAAGTCGTTGGGTTTTGCCTCTTTGGCCAAGCTCACGTTTTCAAAATTAACCGTACTTCGGGCATCGAGAATTTTTGGCCCCTCATAGTTGTACCATGTAATGGATTTAGGAAGTACCAGACCTTCTATCTCCTGCAAATCATCATACCGAATCCATTTAACAATCTCCGACACTTCTCCCGTTCTATAAGTCACCGTATACCCCAACCAGGCCATTTGACCAGTTTCAGCATCTATATGGATAAAATATTCATCCTTTGGTGAAGTACCCACACCAGAATTATACGCAATACGGATTCCAGGATAACTTTTTTGTTCATAAACCAAATCATCCGTTTCATGGTAAACTATACCGTCATCCGCCAAAACAAAAGGCATGGCATAGAAGTAAAACATGAGGTTGTGGTAAAAAACGGCATCGCCCTCATAGCTTTCATCCGAATCCAGGAGCCATACTTGACTTCCATCAGAACCCATGGACAACTTATCGGTATCCACACGATCCATGCGAGACCACAAATCTATCGTATGGGTTTCCTTTGATTCGCTTTTGGGCATTTCAAAGGTCAATGTGCGCTGGGCTTTCCATGCTTTCAAACCACCATGGGCGGTAAAAACAGTCTCAAGTATTTTAGGGTATTTCGCAGTAGCAACTTCGGTTTCGGCCTGCACCTTTTCTACACTTTTTTCTTCTTTGGAAGCTGGTTTACAGGAGGCAACAATTAGAATCATTGCCAAGAGAACTATTCTTTTCATCTTCTATTTTTGGTCAATTTCATGCTTGGTCGGAAGGCATACAATGAGATTACAAGAATATGTATTTTTGTGGGGTGAAGGAAGTCAAATCCATCAGCAGTACCCAAAATCCTTTGATAAAGAAGATACTGCTCCTAAAGGAAAAATCCCGGGAACGGAAGAAAACAGGTCTTTTTGTTGTTGAAGGAGTTCGCGAAATTGAGCTGGCCCAAAAAGGTGGTTATACCATAAAAACGCTGCTGTTTAGCCCCGAAATCGCTTCCAGTTTTTCCAGCAATCCGATATCCAAAAATCCAACAATCGAATACATCCAACTTTCCAAATCGGTTTACGAAAAACTGGCCCACCGAGGAACAACCGAAGGGATTCTAGCGCTTGTCGAGGGTAAGGAGCATCCACTGGAAAATCTTCAGTTTAAAAACCCGAATCCCTTGGTTTTGGTTGCTGAAGCTCCCGAAAAACCAGGTAATATTGGGGCCCTTCTCCGTACCGCAGATGCTGCGGCAATCGATGCCGTATTGATTGCCAATCCCCGCTCCGACCTTTATAATCCAAATATCATTAGGTCTAGCGTAGGCTGCGTGTTTACTACTCCCGTTGGTATGGGTAGTACAGAAGAAATCCTTCAATATTTAAAACATAAAAGCATCACCATCTATTGTGCAGCGCTTACGGCCTCCAAAAACTATGTGGAATGCAATTTTCAAGGTGGTTCCGCCATTGTGGTTGGGACCGAGGCAAGCGGTTTGTCCGAAACATGGCTCCAGCATTCGGATCAAAATATTATTATTCCCATGCAGGGTGAAATTGACTCCATGAACGTGTCCGTGTCCGCGGCAATACTTATATTTGAAGCCAAGCGGCAACGCGGATACTAGCCTATGGAAAAAACTACGCTGTTTTATGTCATCATCGGTATTTTGGTGGTGCAATATTTTATCCATCAACTTTTGGAATATTTGAACGCTAAGAGATTTGAATCCGATGTTCCGGAAGAGCTCCAAGATGTTTTTGATGGGGAGGAGTACCAAAAATCCCAACAATATAAGCGAACCAATTACAGATTTGGTAGTTTATCTGATGGGGTTTCCCTGTTGGTGACCTTGGCTTTTTTATTATTGAACGGATTTGAGTGGTTAGACCAGCTTACGCGTTCCATATCGGACAATCCTATTGTTATGGCCCTAGTATTCTTTGGCCTTATTGTTTTGGGGAGCAGTATTCTCAGTGCCCCATTTTCCTACTATCAAACTTTTGTGATAGAGGAGCAGTATGGTTTTAATAAGACTACCAAAAAACTCTTTTTCCTGGATAAGCTTAAAGCTGGAGTGCTTACCGCTATTTTCGGAGGTGGAATCCTATCCCTTTTCATTTTGTTTTATCAATGGACAGGTCCCAATTTTTGGCTATACACTTGGATTATGGCTGCTGCTGTTATCCTATTCATGAACTTGTTTTACAGCAAGCTTATTGTGCCTTTGTTCAACAAACAAACCCCCCTTTCGGAGGGAAGCCTAAAAGAATCCATTGAACGCTATGCCAAACATGTGGGTTTTGAGCTTCAAAACATTTTTGTGATCGATGGTTCCAAGAGGTCAACCAAGGCCAATGCGTATTTTTCTGGATTTGGACGGGAAAAACGGATTACTTTGTTTGATACCTTGATCAATGATTTGAGCGAGGAAGAGATAGTGGCCGTGCTGGCCCACGAGGTTGGACATTACAAACGCAAGCACATTATTTTCAATTTGGTGGTTTCATTACTATTGACCGGCTTGACCTTGTTCATATTATCCATTTTCATCAATAATCCTCAAATCTCATTGGCCATAGGCGTGTCCACCCCTAGTTTTCATGCGGGGTTGATAGGCTTTGTGTTGCTCTATAGTCCAATTTCCGAAATTACTGGATTGGCTATGAATTACCTATCCCGAAAGTTTGAGTTTCAGGCAGATAACTATGCCAAAATGACATTTGCGGCCACTCCTTTGGTCACCTCCTTAAAAAAGCTTTCCAAGAACAATCTGAGCAACCTCACGCCCCATCCGGCCTACGTATTTGTTCACTATTCACACCCTCCTCTAATTGAACGGATTAGAAACTTAAAGGCATAATTTTTGTTGGTTAGCTATTAGGATTGTGCTAACTTTAATTTAATATGACGGAGGCTGCTATAGAAAAAGAGAACAAGGAGATCGCGAAGCAGTACAAGGAATTGCTTCGTATCAGTTATCAAACCTTGACCGCTGCGGACAAGAAATTGATACGCTCCGCTTTTGACGTTGCCGTGGATGCCCACAAGGATCAGCGTAGAAAGTCGGGTGAGGCTTATATTTTCCATCCAATAGCCGTCGCCAAAATTGTAGCTTCTGAAATTGGTCTTGATGCGGTTTCCATTGCTTCTGCACTGCTGCATGACGTGGTGGAGGACACTCCGTACACCCTTGATGATATTGAGCGTATGTTTGGGGAGACTGTGGCCCGTATTGTGGATGGGCTTACTAAAATTGCCCACTTAAAAAAGGACAAGGACATTAGTCAGCAGGCTGAGAATTTTAGGAAGATGCTGTTGACTCTTCATGACGATGTCCGGGTAATCATCATCAAAATTGCGGATCGTTACCACAACATGCTCACCATGGACGCCATGCCAGAGCATAAACAGGTGAAAATCGCCTCCGAAACCCTTTACATTTATGCCCCGTTGGCCCATCGAATAGGGCTGTACAATATCAAGGGTAATCTAGAGGACTTAAGTCTAAAGTATACGGAACCAGAAGTCTATAGTGACATTCAAGCCAAAATAGAGGATACCGAGGAGGAACAGTTGGCGTATATTGAGGATTTTTCCAATGTAATACGCAATTCATTGGATAAGGAAGGCCTCAACTACGATATCAAGGGTCGGATGAAATCCATTTTTTCCATCCGGAGAAAAATGAAGGCTCAAAACGTTGCCTTTGACGAGGTTTACGACAAGTTCGCCATTAGAATCATCTATAAATCGGACCGAAAAAATGAAAAGTTCCTAGCTTGGAAAATTTATTCCATTGTTACGGATCACTTTACACCCAACCCTATTCGTTTGCGGGATTGGATCACCTCGCCAAAATCCACCGGATATGAAGCTCTGCACATTACGGTGATGGGACCTAAAGGAAAATGGGTGGAGGTTCAGATAAGAAGTGAACGCATGCACGAGATCGCTGAAAAAGGGTATGCGGCTCACTTTAAGTATAAGCATGGGGAACAAAAGGAACAAGGTATTGAGGATTGGCTCAACCGACTACAGGAAGCTTTGGAGGGCTCCAATGGAAATGCAGTTGATTTTGTAGAGGAATTTAAGCTTAACCTGTATTCCAAAGAGATATTTGTTTTTACCCCCCAAGGAGATTTAAAATCCATGCCCAAGGGATCCACACCATTGGATTTTGCCTTCCATATCCACACCGAAATTGGGATGAAAACCCGAGGTGCCCGGGTCAATGGAAAATTGGTTCCGCTGGGGTCAACACTTCAAAGCGGGGATCAAGTGGAAATCATTACTTCAGAAAGTGCCAAACCCAACCAAAGTTGGTTGGATTATGCCCAGACCGCCCGTGCCCGATCCAAGATCAAATCATCCCTTAGCGAAGAAAAGAAAAGCATTGCGGCAGATGGGAAGGAAGTGCTTCGCCGAAAATTAAAATCCCAAAAAATCAACTTGAACGAGGATACCATAAACAAATTGGTGACCTATTTTAAGCTAAAAACCAGTCTTGACCTATTTTACCGTGTAGGAATTGGGGTCATAGACAATGAACGCATCAAAGACTTTGCATCCTCTTATCACAATGCCTTCCTAAATTTCTTCAAGAACAAAATCCGAAGGAACCCAACGCCAAAGGATGTAAACAAGGATGAGATCACCACCAAATACGATATGTTGGTGTTTGGCAAGGAAGAGGAAAAACTTCCCTATAAATTGTCACAATGTTGCAATCCTATTGCCGGGGATGATGTTTTTGGGTTTTTAAGTGTGAATGAAGGAATAAAGGTACATACCAAAAGCTGTCCCAATGCTATCCAATTACAGTCCAGTTATGCCTACAGAATTATGTCGGCCAAATGGATAGACTCCTCTCAAGAGGAGTTTACTGCAGATATCCGTATAACAGGAATTGATAATCTGGGATTGGTGAACGAGATTACAAACATCATCTCGGACAACTTGCACGTGAACATGCGCAATCTGAACTTTAGTGCGGACGGTGGGACCTTTACCGGACAGATTACCTTGGTGGTAAAAAACAACAATATTCTTAAAAAATTGATTAACCACCTGAAACAAGTGGAGGGGATAGACAAAGTATCAAGAATTTAATTTTTAGCTGTACCTTTGTCTTTTAGCATTGGTGAGACGCTATGGGCAACAACAAAAACCAGGAAATTGTAAAAAATGTGTTCACTTCCTTTTTGGAAGAAAAAGGACATCGCAAAACTCCTGAACGCTACGCTATTCTTCAGGAAATCTATGATAGTGACGATCATTTTGATGTAGAGTCCCTTTATATTAAAATGAAGACCAAAAACTACCGGGTAAGCCGAGCCACCCTTTACAACACCATTGAATTGCTATTGGACTGCAAATTGGTGCGCAAGCATCAGTTTGGGAAAAATCAGGCCCAATACGAAAAGTCCTATTTTGATCGTCAGCACGACCATGTTATTTTAACAGATACGGGAGAAGTTGTAGAATTTTGCGACCCACGTATCCAATCCATCAAAAAAACCATTGAGGAGGTTTTTGATATCAAGATCAGCAACCATTCTCTATATTTCTACGGAACCAGAAACAAAGAAGAAAACCTAACTGACTAACCCACCTATTTCATGGTAGATTTATTGCTTGGACTCCAATGGGGAGACGAGGGAAAAGGAAAGATTGTTGATGTTCTTACCAAGGATTATGATATTATAGCCCGTTTTCAAGGCGGTCCAAATGCAGGGCACACCTTGGAGTTTGATGGTATAAAACATGTACTGCACACCATTCCATCCGGAATTTTCCATAAAAATGCCCTGAA
The DNA here is from genome assembly GCF_005937185.1 of Flagellimonas algicola. Lineage (GTDB taxonomy): Bacteria > Bacteroidota > Bacteroidia > Flavobacteriales > Flavobacteriaceae > Flagellimonas > Flagellimonas algicola. The sequence continues at coordinate 1,396,446 of NZ_VCNI01000001.1, forward strand.
CATTGTGGGCAACGGGGTAGTCATAGACCCAGTGATTTTTAAAAAAGAACTGGACAATCTGGAGAAGTTCAACATTGACTTTGTTGCCAAGCTTTTAATTTCCAGAAAGGCGCATTTGATCCTACCCACCCACCGTTTATTGGATGCTGCTTCAGAAACGGCCAAAGGAAAGGCCAAGATTGGGTCTACTCTAAAGGGTATTGGTCCAACCTATATGGACAAAACAGGACGTAACGGGATGCGTGTTGGGGATTTGGAGTTTGATGCCTGGAAGAAAAAATATCGTACTCTGGCTGACAAGCACGAGGCCATGATCGGTTTTTATAATGTGGATATCCAATACGATTTGGACGAACTGGAAGCCGAGTTTTTTGAAGCGGTGGAAACCCTTAAAAAACTCACTTTCATAGATAGCGAAGAGTTTATCTTCAATGCCCAGGCCGAAGGCAAGAAAATATTGGCCGAGGGTGCCCAAGGCTCCCTTTTGGACATTGATTTTGGAACCTATCCTTTTGTAACCTCTAGTAACACTACCGCTGCTGGAGCTTGTACCGGATTGGGCGTAGCTCCCAATAAAATTGGTCGCGTACTGGGCATTTTCAAGGCCTATACCACCCGTGTGGGCAGTGGCCCCTTCCCTACTGAGCTTTTTGATGAGGACGGAGAGACCATGGGTCGCGTAGGTAACGAATTTGGTGCTACCACAGGCAGAGCCAGACGTTGCGGTTGGTTGGATTTGGTGGCGTTAAAATATGCGGTCCAAATCAATGGGGTTACCGAGTTGATGATGATGAAAGCGGATGTTTTAAGCGGTTTTAAAACGCTAAAAGTCTGTACGGCATATAAATATAATGGCGAAGAAATCCAGCACCTTCCCTACAATATTGAAAGCGAAAACGTAACACCGGTATATTCCGAAATGAAAGGTTGGGCCAAGGATTTGACCCAGTTGACCCAAGCGGAAGACCTTCCTCCTGCCCTAAACGAGTATATCGACTTTCTGGAAAAAGAATTGAACGTTCCGATCAAAATTGTTTCCGTAGGACCTGACCGAGTGCAGACCATTCATCGATAGTTACTCTTTATTTCGTTCAAGATACTTTAAGACTGTATATTTATTGTTATATTTTGTTAGTATTTACTAGCATTAAATGCATTTTTTAGCATTAATGATGGTATTTACTTACATCATGTTTTGAAAATCTTATATTTATACTTATATTTGTTGGTAAATACCAACATTTATGTTGTAAATAATCTATTATGACGGGAAATACCAACATAGAGTGGGCGCATATGACAGATTCAGCTATAGTAGAACAGCTAGGACGTTATATAAGACGTTTACGTTTACAACAAGATACCTCACAGGCCCAATTGGCAGAAAAAGCAGGGTTAAATCGCTGGACCATCAGTAAAATAGAGAATGGGGAGCCCGTTACCCTAATGAGCCTTATTCAAATTCTTAGGGCATTAAATAGTCTCTATGTTCTGGATACTTTTCAAGTTTCAGAAGAAATAAGCCCTTTGGCATACGCCAAGCTTAAAAAACAACAAAAGCAACGGGCCAGTGGTAAATCCAATCCCAAACCCAATATAAAAGATTTGGGATGGTAGATGTGGCCGAGGTAAAAATATGGGACGAACTGGTAGGAGCCATTCGCTGGGACGAGTCCCAACAACTGGGGTATTTCCAGTACGATCCCCAATTTCTCCAAAAAGGCTGGGACCTATCCCCTATTAAAATGCCCTTGGACCAAGGTGGACGTATACACAGTTTTCCAGAATTGCGGAAAGCCCGTGGTGAAACCGAAGATGCCTTTAAGGGATTGCCCGGTCTATTATCCGATACCTTACCGGACAAATACGGAAACAAGCTGATCAATATCTGGTTGGCCCAGCAAGGTAGACCTGAAAACAGCATGAACCCCGTGGAAAAATTGTGCTTTATAGGCACAAGGGGTATGGGTGCGTTGAAGTTTGAGCCTACTCGAATCAAAACTGGAGCATACACCTATGCTCTGGAACTGGATAGCCTAGTGGAGGTGGCCCAAAAAATGCTGAACGAACGCGAAACCTTTTTGACCCAATTGAACAAGGATGACGAAAAGGCCATGATGGATATCCTTAAAATAGGAACCTCGGCCGGGGGTGCGCGTCCCAAGGCGGTAATTGCCTATAATCCCAAGACCAAGGAAGTACGCTCAGGGCAGGGCAATGTGCCTAAAGGGTTTGAACATTGGTTACTTAAACTGGATGGCGTTAGCGGGGATCAGTTTGGTGAAAGCTCGGGTTGGGGGCGTGTGGAATACGCCTATTATCTTATGGCCCAAGATTGCGGTATTGAAATGAGCGAATGCCAACTGCTGGAAGAACACGGAAGGGCCCATTTTATGACCCAGCGTTTTGATCGTGAGGGCAACACCCGTCACCACATCCTATCGCTTTGCGGGATACAGCACTACGATTTTAACGATATGTACGGCTATAGCTATGAACAGCTGTTTCAAACCATGCGCATACTGCGGTTGACCTACCCCGAAGCAGAGCAAATGTTCCGAAGAATGGCCTTTAATGTTTTGGCCACCAACTATGACGACCACACCAAGAATTTTTCCTTTATCCTAAAAAAGGACGGGGAATGGCGACTGGCCCCGGCCTACGACCTTTGCTTTTCCTTTGACCCCACCAACCACTGGGTAAACAAACAGACCTTGAGCGTGAACGGAAAGCGCTTGGACATCACCAAAGAAGACCTCTTGACCATTGCCAAGGACAACAACCTTAAAAAAGGGAAAAGCATCTTAGAGGAAATCAATGCGGTGGTAAAATCCTGGAAAAGTTATGCAGCACAGGCCCAAGTGCGAAAAGATTTGACCGAAAGAATCCACAACAACCTCAATGTCCTTTAATTAAAGGTTCTTTGGAACGCACTTGACCAGGCTCCTGTCTGGGCAATCTATGGAATTTGACCAAAATGTCTTAATTTCAAGGACCATGAAAACATTACTGACATTTGTATTGGTATCCATTTGCTGTTTTGGAGCAGCTGGCCAAGACAATACAGTTTTCCCAAGAGGTGAATTGGCTCCCAACCTTCACCATACCGGAGATGTTTGGTTATACCATGTAAGCGCTGCGGACCCTGATTTTGATTATAATGTAGCCGTTGCCACCTTTGCGGCAGGCGCTAGATTGGATTGGCATATACACCCCGCGGGACAGCAGCTATTGATCATAGAGGGAACCGGATACTATCAAGAACGGGGGAAGGAGGTGCAAATAGTGAACAAGGGCGATGCCATTAAATGCCAGCCGGGGGTAGAGCATTGGCACGCGGCTAGCGCGGATAACGGGGTTACCTATCTTGCCATTTCGGGCAATAAGCGAACCAATTGGCTTGAGCCGGTTTCTGAAGAAGTTTATAAGGCCATAAAAGGAGACTAAAAAACCCTTGATGTAGATATGCCCTAGGGCCAAACAATGCATGACGCTTTTAAAACGCCAATGGTGGTGTAACAAATTCCCAGCTGATCAGTCTTAGGTAAAAACTGGACAACATGACCACTACAACTACCACTAAATTGACTTTTACCTTGGGCAAAGCTGCCCTAATAGCCGGTCTTGGGCTATTGCTCATGACCCTTACCGTTCCCTTTGCTGAATTCTATATTTTTCCCAAGCTTATTTTGGATGATGCAGCGACTACAGCTGAAAACATCAGCAAAGAAAAGTTGTTGTTTACCACCAGCATTTTTCTGCATTTGATCACCCTACTCTGCGATATTGTTGTGGCCTGGGCGCTCTATCTTTTTTTAAAACCCGTGCAACGCTACTTTTCCCTGCTTGTGGCCTGGTTTCGGTTGATCTATACGGCCATGTACTTGGTGGCCCTGACCAATTTGGTGAAAATATTGACGCTTGTACACCAGTATACTTCAGGTACGGGAACAGAAGTGGCTCAAAATATGCAGTTTTATGTGGATGCGTTTAGATTGGAATGGTCCTTTGGGCTGGTCATTTTTGGGGTGTATTTGGTGTTATTGGGCCTCTTGGTCTTTAAGGCCACTTACGTACCAAAAATCTTTGGGCTTCTATTGCTGATAGCCGGGCTAGGGTACGTGATCCACACACTTGGAGCTTTTGTTAGCCCGGAAACCAATTTGGATCTCTTGTTCTTTACCTTCTTTGGGGAATTGGTGTTTATGTTCTGGCTGTTGATCAAGGGGCGAACACTTAAAGAGCCCGTTCCCGCTTAAAACGCGCTTACTCTTTTTGGTGCAGCACAGTGCTAATGTGCCTTGGTAACGACCAACTTTTATAGGTAGGTTTCAAAGTCAAATGTCGAAAGTTGAAAGTCGGGATTTACGATTTAGCATTAAACAGGAAGCCCCAAATTCCAATGAAGATTGTTGAAGTTCAAGTTCAAACTCAGGTTCAATTTTGCATTTTCAATTTTCCACTTTCCATTTTCAATTTTTCATTTGCTTTTTTTCCTTTCCCGTATTCTAAGGACTGTAACAATGCCCCTTAGCGCCGAGACCACGCTTTGCACCTCTCGCGGGGTAAATACTTCTTCCTCTATATAAAAGAGCATTTCCAGGTTACGATCCAGCACCTTGGCAAACTCCTGCGGGGAGCCATAGCCTTCTTTAATAAAATGGGAGAGCTGTATCTTTTGGGTTTTAGTCAATGGTTTGTATTTCATAAGCCAAAGAAAGAAGAAATCTCAAGACCGTTTAATGCAATATATGGCAAGTGGGACAAAAAGTAGGTTATATCTTTCCAAAAGGGGAGGTTATGCGTATAAAAAAGGGTAAATTGTAGCTATAAACAAGTTGTAGTGCATTTGACCAAAAATGAGAAACCGACTTAAATTACTTCCATATTTTCTAGTCCTAATCTTATTTATGTTAGGATATATATTTACCAATCCATTTCGAACAAAAAAGCTGACCAAACAAGAGAAACAATCAATTCCTTACAATGGAAATGAGGTTTTAGTTTTCAAATCAAATAAATCTGAAATAGATACCATCCGAATTACGGAAATAACTGTGCGTGAGCATCCGCCGAATCTTGGCGATATGTTTTGGGCAAAAAACACAGAAATTTTGAGAGTACAATCGGACAAGGATTGTAAAAATTGTGATGAAATAATTACAGTTGCTAAACAAAATTTCACGTCTGAAACAAAAATCAGTTTTGATATAATTTTGAACGGTAAAAGATATTATCACGGCACCGAATTAAAAACTCTGAACAAGTTAGACCTTGAAAAACTAATAATAAACGGAATTGAACTAAATGATGTGGTTCGGATTGGTAGAAATTCTGAAAAATCTCATTCCGGACACGTTGACGGAATTTATTGGAGTAAATCAAAAGGAATTGTCCGAATTGAAATAAACTCGGATTATTATTGGGAATTAATAAATGGATATAAAAACGCCACACAACAATGGCTATAAATAATTGCTGGTTCTCCCCTACTTCTGAAAATCCTCACGGATTTTCAGCTTGGTGTGTACTTGCAAAGTTAAGTGCTAAACCGTGCAACTACTCATAGCCGAGACTGTTGTAAGTAATAAAAGAATGATATGAGTAGTAATAGAGATGATTTTACCGGTGCAACAATAGAAATATTAAAAAAGAGAGCTGCTTTTATTTGTTCTAACCCCAATTGCAGAGCTATGACCATTTCTCCTTCAGAAGAAGATGAAAATAAATTTATTTACATTGGTAAAGCCGCACATATAACAGCTGCCTCTGAAGGCGGACCAAGATATGATTCTGATTTAACTTCTGAAGAAAGAAGCTCGATAAACAATGGGATTTTTCTTTGTAGCAGCTGTGCTGATATGATAGATAAAAACAATGGTATTGATTTTGAAACTTCATTAATTAATGACTGGAAAACTCAACATGAAGAATGGATTAGAGATAATTTGAATAAGAAAATAACAGCCGAAAAAGAAGTTCAACAGGTGATTAATGTTACAAGCAATAATCAGCAAGGTGGGATTACGGCTGGAGTTGTAAACGTTAGCTCCCAACCTAGGAAATTTACTCAAGAAGCTCAGAGTCAATTATTACAATTACTAAATGGTAAAACTGGTCAAACAGTTACCGTCACATGCACAATGGGAGATGGAGAAGCTTTTAGCTATGCCACTCAAATTAAAACTTTTCTAGAATCAAAAAATTTCCCAGTGAACGGAGTAAATCAAGCCGTTTATTCTCAACCAGTAATGGGTCAAAATTTCAATCCTGATAAATTGGAAATAGTTATAGGAACGAAACAATAATACTACTTACAACAATGTATAAAAAGCATTAAAACGCTTTTTATACTAACCGTTGGGTATAATATCAGAATATGATATATGAAATTAAAAAATCGATTAATTCTATATTGTATGAAAGAGTTTCAAGTCCTCTTTTTGGGACTTTTATAGTCTCTTGGCTGATTTGGAATTGGAGAATTGTTTACTTGACATTTTTTGTAGATTCTGACAAAATTGAGTTAAACAAAGTAGATTTCATATTAAAGAATTATAACCAAGTTGAATTTTTAGTATGGTATCCATTAATTTCGACTGTAATTCTAATTACAATAATTCCTTTCATTTCAAATGGTGCATATTGGTTGAACTTAAGATTTTCTCAATGGAAAATTGACCAAAAGAAAATTATAGAGAAAAAACAACTATTGTCTATAGAGCAATCTATTAAATTAAGAGAGCAATTTTCAGATATGGAAAAAAGATTTGATAATCTTCTTTCAGAAAAAAATGATGAAATAAAACAATTGGAGTTAACAATTGACGATTTAAGAGAATCAAATGAGCGCTTTAAAAACGCACCAAAAGCCACTAAAACTAACCAAAAGGAACTTAGAGAACTCGCTTTAAGAATTAACCAAAATTCTGAATTAAAAATTGCTTTGGAGAGAATAAATCAATATATCCAAGGTGGCTATACTGGAATTGCGAAAGACGAACAACTTTCATCCAAACTCTTGAGTTATTTTGAATCCAATGAAATTATTTCTAACAGCGGAAAAGGAATGTATGAATTAACTGAAATTGGAAAAAAGGTGAATAAGTATATTCTTGATGAAGATTTTTCAACAGAGTAAAATACTATGCCCAACAATGGCTATAATTCATTGTGGTTTTGTACCACACCAAAACAAAAGTATAAATCTAACGGCTGGATTTCAGCGGAATAATCCTGCGGATGACTCCACAACGAAATCATGGCCGAGACCGTTATGCACAAGTTGAGTAAACCGAATGAAAGCGAAAATTGAGAAACATAAAGTAAGCGGAAAAGTATACGCTTGGACTTATAAAGACAATAACCGAAATTTTCCAGGTTGGAACTTTACGGTTGACTTAAAAGCAAGTGAAAGTCTTTCAGAATTATTGGATTTAATGTCTGGTTGTGAATGGTCTACTAAGAAGAAAATTAAAACTGAATTACCAACTCAAGCGCAACTGAATGTGCCGAATAACCAAAATGGCACTGCTAAATGGAAATCTAAACCGAATCTGACTCTGAACTGCAAAATGTCTGAATTGGAAAACCATTGGCTGATTAAAGAACTTGATAACGGAATTGAAATTCAGTTCGGAAAAGAAAAACTGAATGAATTACAAAACGCAATAAAAGGAATCCCAAAAGGGAATGGAGATTTTGCTATATCTGACCAAAACGAGGAGAGTATTCTCTACTTCTGGTGGAATTCAGAAAAATAAAAAACCAGTGCATAACAATAGCTATAATTCATCCTGAAGGCTCGGGACGAAATCATAGCCGAGACCGTTTCATTAAAATAAAAATATGGCTAAAACACTCTATGAACGTCTGAGGAAATATTTGGAAAAAGCAGGAGAGGTTTTAGGAGGTGAAGCTGAGGCAAGTTCAATAAAACCACTAAATAATGAATAAACATCTATTCTTCTTTATAACATTGGCTTTAAGCTTTAATTGCTATGCCCAAATTTCCTATGAAAGAGGATATTTCATTGAAAACAGCGGAAAAAAAGTTGATTGTTTTATCGAAAATGTTGATTGGAAAAATAATCCTACTGAATTCAAATATAAGTTATCCGAAAGTTCGGAATCTATAAAAGTAGGGATAACAACGGTGAAAGAATTCAGTATTCAAAATTATTCGAAACATATACGTGCCAATGTTAAAATTGATAGGTCTTCCAGTAACTTAAATCAGTTGAGCTCCACTAGAAATCCCATTTTTAAAGAAGAAACGCTCTTTTTAAAAATTCTAGTTGAGGGAACTTCCAATTTGTACTATTATGAAGACGGTAATCTAATCAGGTATTTTTACGGCAAGGACGGTCAACAAAATATAGAACAACTCATTTTCAAATATTATCTAAAAGACAATAACATCCGTGGAGAAAACAATTCGTTTAGACAACAGTTATTAAACAATTTGGAATGCACTGCTATAACACCTAAGGGTATTGAAAAAACCAAGTATAGCAAAGAAAATTTAATCCGTCTATTTATTCAATACAACCAGTGTATGGGTTCTGAGTCGTTTAATTACCAAGAAATGCAGAAAAGAACCTTATTCAGTCTAAGTGTTCGGCCTGGATTGAATGTTTCTTCGTTAAATGTTACCAACCAGGTAAATACTTTTAGAAACGTAGATTTTGGAAATAGATTAGGATTTAGGTTTGGGGTAGAGGGAGAATTTTTTCTGCCTTTTAATAAAAGTAAATGGTCCATTATTGTTGAGCCTACCTACCAACAATTCAAGGCTGAACAAGAATCTCCCGATAGCATGGTGGACTATAAATCAATTGAAATACCCTTGGGAATAAGGCATTATTTTTTTCTTAGTGAAAGTTCAAAGCTTTTTATTAATGGCTCATATATTTTGGACAACGTTCTAGATTCCAAAATTTCCTACTCAAGCGCTGATGTGGAAATTACAAAATCCACCAACTTGGGATTTGGACTCGGGTATAAGAAAAATGACAAATATAGTTTGGAGCTAAGATACCATACGAGTAGAAATTTGTTGGGCAGTTTTGCTTTTTACGACTCTGACTTCAATACCATATCAATGATATTTGGATATTCCTTGTTCTAAAAAACATGTGATAACAATTGTAATAATTGCTTACGTCTGTGCTTAACCAAAAAGCGGTAATTTAAAACCAGTAACGTACGGTTAGTCTAGACCGTTACCAGTAATTCCAGTAAAATGAAACCAGAAGAATTTATAAAAGCTTATGAAATCGCTTTAGGAACCCAAAATTGGAAAAATATTGAACCGCTAATTTCTAAATCTATAAGCGTAACTTTCTCGAACGGAACTGTTCATTTTGGAAAAAACAATGTAAAGACTGCATTTGAAAACAATTTTAGTAAAATAAAAAATGAAGAATATAAAATTGATAATGTAAGATGGTTGAGTAGGGAAGAAAATTTTGCTGTTTTTTTATTCGACTTTTTTTGGACTGGAATTGTAAACAACAAATCTGTTTCTGGTAATGGGATTGGAACTTCTGTTTTAATAAATGAAGATGACAAATGGAAGTTGTTGACTGAACATTTAGGCAAAAAATCGGATTGAATTTAATAAAAACTACAGGCAACAATGGCCATAATTCATCCCAAGACTAAGGGCAAAATCATAGCAGACACCCATGCTATACCTTCTGGCAAATGGAATTAAATATTGAAAGAAAAAAATGAGCCTATGACCCAAAAATCCAACAAGGCTTTATGCCTGGACCATCTGGAAAAATATGCGGAAAAGGACTTGGATGGTATCAAAGAGATGTTTTCGGAAAACATTGTATTAAGAGACTGGAAAATTCGGGTTGAAGGAAAGGAGAAAGCAATCGATGAAACTCGGAAAAACTTCAGGGCGGCAGATTCCATAGCCATTGATGTACTTTCGGTTTATGAAAATAAGGATACCGTGGCCGCCGAGCTTAAAATTACCGTCAACACTACGGAAGAACTTTATGTGGTCGATGTCATAACCTTTGATACCCATCAAAAAATAAAATCAATCCGAGCATACTTGGGTAGAGGTGATCATTAAACATATAACTTAACAATGACGGTGGTTCATCCCAAATGGAAATGAAGGAATGAAAAAGTGGTGGAGACCGTTGGCAGCAATTTGAATGAAAGAGCAACTAATCAAATCAATTTCAAAGTATATTAAATTAAGTTCCGAAGAAGAAAATTTAATCGAAACGTTTTGGACTGAAAAAATACTTGAAAAAGGGGATTATCTATTGAGAAACGGGGAAACTTGTAGAACGGATAATTTTGTTGTTAAAGGAACATTGAAAGCTTTTTACATAAACCCTGAAACAGGAAAGGAAGAAATCCTATACTTTGCAATTGAAAATTGGTGGGCAACAGATATTGAAAGTTTTCAAAAACAAAAGCCTTCGATTTATAATATTCAAGCGATTGAGAAGACCACATTGCTACAAATCCGCTACGACTCTTTTCAAGAAATGTTAGCGAAAATCCCAAAACTTGAGCGCTTTTTTAGAATCATCCTCGAAAATTATCTTGGAAGTTTACAGAGGAGAATAATCTTAAATAACATTCTTGATGCAGAACAACGGTATTTGGATTTTTTGAAAAATTACCCGAAAATTTCTGAGAAAGTACCAAATTATCTTATTGCATCTTATCTGGGAATTACCGCCGAATTTTTGAGCAGAATACGTAAAAAAATCAAAGCGTCTTAAACTACATCAATTTTTTTCACTTTCCCAATTCAGAACTTTGTCTCATAATCAAAATTTAGGAATATGAACAAAGTATTAATCATCAACGCAAGTGTAAGAAATGAAAAATCGCACAGTAGAAAACTAACGCAACTTTTTGAGGACAATTGGAAAAAGAAAAATCCTAACGACAAATTTACTCATCGGGAAGTTGGATTGGAGGAAATTCCGCCCATAAATGAAAAATGGATTGCAAGCGCATTCATCAAACCAAGTGAAAGAACAAAAGAAAACCAGTCGGGTGTTGAGTTTAGCAATGAATTAGTTAAAGAATTCAAGGAACATAATATTTATGTTTTGGGAACACCAATGTACAATTGGTCAATTCCCAGTGGACTAAAATCTTATATCGACCAACTTATGAGAATTAACGAAACTTGGAAATTCCGTTCAGGCGAGCCAGATGGAGATTATGTTGGAATTCTTGAAAACAAAAAAATGTTCATTCTGTCAAGTCGTGGAGACACAGGTTATCGGGAAAACGAGAAAAACGAACATATGAATTTCCAAACAACATACTTGAAATTCGTTTTCGGGATTATGGGAATAAAAGACATTTCTATAATTTCATTGGACAATGAAGAGTTTGGTGGAGAAATATTTGAGAATTCTAAAAAAGAAATCTATCAAAGGATTGAACAGATTTAAAATACTGTTGCCAACAATGTATATAAAAAATAGCGGTTTAGGCACTAATCTGAATCGTTTTTGCTTTTAAATAAGTATATTATTTTCCGAAAAGTAAGCGTTTTTAATCCGCTACTTTTCATATACTAAACCGTTGTATGCCATATAAAAATAGAAATGATTGGAAATAAAATTAAAGGCTTAGGAGAAATAGTTCTGCGAGTAAATGATATGGAATCCATGAAAAATTTCTATAGTAAAACTATTGGATTTGAATTAATGTATGAATCCGATAACTATACTTTTTTCAAAATTGCAGATGGTGTTGGTGGCCATACCCAAACCTTGGCATTATTTGCAAAGAATAACACAACTGCCTTTGGAGAAGAGTTAAAAGCTATACAACAAAAGAATACTACATTACATCATTTCGCTCTCGAAATTGAAAAATTAGACTATGAGGAAATGCTGATTTTATGTAAAAAAAGTAACATAGCGTATGTAACTGAGATATTTGAATGGGTTAAATGGAAATCCATATTTATCAAAGATCCAGAATCGAATATTGTTGAATTTGTTTGTTATGATCCAGAAATTAAAACTACACACAACAACACCTAAACTGCATAAAACGCAGTTTAGCCAAACCGTTTGCTTTAATTTCAATTTGTCAACCCACTAGTTGACATTTTTTATTTTTTGTCAACTTATAGGGTTAGGGAACGCTGCGTAGATTCCAATGCAGTTTTGCAGCATATGATAAATGTGGGACACTTGTGGGAGGGGGTGCGCTGTCCACCATTTCACCTGATTTATGTGGTAGTCCATCTGATGATCTAAAAAAAGCGCTTGAAGGGTTTGAGGTGACCTACTATGTATTTGGCGTAGGTTTATAAAGCAGCTGATGGCTATTTGGCACCAATTCGTACAAAATATTTTGTTCGAATTAAGCAATAATCCCATATTAGTACTACTTAATCAACATTAAATGATACGAATCATCTACAGCTGGAAAGTTGCACCAGAACACATGGAATCTTTTATAAAAACCTGGAAAAGAACCACGAACAAAATTCATGAGGAGGTTAAAGGAGCGCAAGGTAGCTTTATGCTTCAAGGAGAAGCGGACAGCAGCCAAATAAAAACCATTGCCAAATGGGATTCGCTGGAGGATTGGCAGCAGTTTTGGAACGAAAGCAAGCCAACACAAATGCAATCCATGCATGATTTGGGCGAACGGATCTCCGTGGAAATTTTTAAGGAAGTGGACGACTTTACAAGGTAACCAATGGACAAATTAATAATGCTGGATACAACGGTCATTTAAATTCAGTTATGTCTACATTTCAGAGACCTTGGCGTTGTTTTGCATTTGGACTATATTAGAGCATGGGTAATTCGGCAGGCTGGATTTGGGCTACTTTGACTTTGCTGTTTTTGCCCTTTATCTATGGAAATCGATTATTCTGTAATGAAACATAATCCCGTATCTGTCCCTTATAACGACATCTTGTGAAAGTTAAACTTGAAACGGAAAGATTGTTGATATCCCCTATTTCCCTAGCGGATTTAGGGAAAATCCACGAATTGCATTCCCTAGCTGAAACGGACAAGTTCAACACGCTGGGAATTCCAGAAAACATAGAGGGAACCGAGCAAATCGTAAAGGATTGGATTGCAAAAAACAACATTGCGGAAAGCAAACATTTCACGCTTAAAATAGAATCGGTGGCAAACAGGGAATTCATAGGTTTGATAGCCATAAACTTAGGCCCTCCGAAATTTAGAATTGCAGAAGTATGGTATAAATTACATTCCGATTTCTGGAAGCAGGGTTATGCCACGGAGTCCTTGCACAGACTTTTGGAATTTGGATTTAACGAACTTCAATTGCATCGAATTGAGGCCGGATGTGCCGTTGAGAACCTGGGAAGTATTCGGGTGCTGGAAAAAGTTGGAATGACCAGGGAGGGTAGAAAACGACAGGTGTTACCCTTAAAACAGGGCTGGTCCGATAATTTTCATTTTGCCATTTTGGCAACCGATTTTAAAACCAAACACTAGGAAATACAGCTGAACAATGAATTATCAGACTTATCAGCCGCGCCCTGAATTGGAGGCCTTGATCAACTTTTATTGGACCTTGGAAGTCCCCTTTGATGCCAAGAACCAAAAGCAAAAAATAATTCCCGATGGTTTTATCGAAATGACATTCAATTTTGGAAATCCTATCAAACGATACATCTCCGATAGCGAATTTGTCCTACACCCTCGCGCCATGGTCATGGGACAAAGAACCAAATCCTACTACATTGAACCCGTAGGTGATGTTGACACTTTTGCCATCTGTTTCTATCCCTATGGTTTTGCAAACTTTGTGAACACTCCCCTTAAAAGTTTGGTGGACAAGGAAACCCCACTGGAATCTCTTTTTGGACAAAAACCCGCTAAGGAATTGGAAGAAAAAATGGTTCAAGCTACGAATACACAACAAAGGATAGCCATTATTGAAGCGTTTCTTTTAAAGAAACTTAGCAATCCATCTACAATAGATCAAATTGTAAGAACAACCATAGATGTTCTTTTAGCATCTAAGGGAAGTCCTTCCATAGGCAGAATCCTAAAAGACGATCTATCCAAACGAAGGCAATTGGAAAGGAAATTCGCAAAACAAATAGGTATCTCTCCCAAACAACTGGGTAAGGTAATTCGGTTGCAAAGTGCCCTGAACATGTTGTTGAATAAGGAGGAAGACAATTTGACCACCATTGCTTACGCAAATGAATACTTTGACCAAGCTCATTTTATCAAAGATTTTAAAGAGTTCACGGGAATTAATCCTTCGGCATTCTTAGGGAACGAGAACATGGCCCTTTCCACTCTTTTCTACAAATAAATCTGGCTGTCGCATTTTTACAATTTCCTCTTTTCTAAGGGATTTAGTTTAGTCCAAACAAAAGAATCCTACAACATGAAAAGAACAATTCTTAAGCTCTCCATGATAACATTGGCAATGGTCATTTACTCCTGCAATGGCAAAACAAAACCAGAATTGGAAAAACAACAAACAGATGCAACACAAAGCAAAAATGTAAACGATATGAAAAGTTATGTTTCAATTTTTGAGATTCCGGCCACAGACATTTCCCGGGCCATCAATTTCTATGAAAATATTCTGAATATAAAAATTGAAAAATTCGAGATGCCAGATATGGAAATGGGCATTTTACCCTATGAGGAGCAACTGGTCACCGGGGTCATTACCAAAGGAGAAGGATTTCAACCATCAGCGGATGGGACAACTATCTACCTCAACGGGGGTGATAACCTCCAACCCATTCTTAACAAAGTTCAGGAAAGCGGGGGCCAGATCCTGGTTCCCAAAACACCACATGCAGATGAGATGGGATTTTTCGCTTTGTTCCTTGACTCGGAAGGCAATAAAATGGGGTTACATTCTCCAAACTAGGTCTTGAAAAGCACTTTCGCAATTGCGTATCTAAACCATAAGGGTTCGGGGTTAAACTCGAACCTTTTTTGTATTTAAAGAGGTATATTGCTATGTAAAAGTGCCCGATTTTCCCTGTAATGGTTTGCACCCATTGTCTAAAGCAGTGGTATGCCATTACAAACAATATTGCCAAAGTGCACATAAAGACTATTTCATGACCGAAAAAGAGAAAATGCTGGCTGGAGATTACTACAATTCCAGGGATTCGGAATTGATTCAAATGTATCACAGGGCCAGAAGATTGCTAAAGAAATACAATAACCTCGATTCAGAATTAATTGAAGAAAGAGAGCGAATTTTAGGTGAGCTGTTTGGATTCAAAGGAAGTGGTGTTTGGATCGAAGCACCATTTTTTTGTGATTATGGAGAAAACATTTCCATTGGAGAAAACACCTTTGTGAATACCAATTGTATGTTTTTGGACAACAATAAGATTACAATTGGCAAAAACGGGTTGATAGCGCCCTTTGTGCAAATCTATACCGCCAATCACCCCTTAAAAGCTTCGGATCGCATTCTGCAAGATGGACAATCATCACGTTACCTGACTTCCACCCAACCTGTGACCATTGGGGATAATGTTTGGATCGGGGGCAACACGATAATTTTTCCCGGGATTACCATCGGTAATAACGTGACCATTGGTGCAGGGAGTGTGGTGACCAAAAACGTTCCAGATAACGTTTTAGCGTTTGGGAATCCATGCGAAATAAAGAAAGAACTCTAATGGCTTTGAGGTACAATCTGTTTCCAAGTCCATGCTATTGGGATTACAACACAACTCGTTGACTTTATGATGCAAATTTCTAATCCATTCACCTCTTCATGATAAAATTTACCAAGGAAGTTTTCAATCATTTTTTTAGTGGCAACACCTTTCAAAAAGGAGCTGCTTTGGCCTATTATGCAGTTTTTTCCATGTTGCCCATGATTATGATCATTATTTCCATTTTGGGACTTTTGTTTGGCAAACAAGCTGTTTCAGGAGAAATATATGGGCAACTCAACGGCATTTTGGGCGCAGAGGCTTCAACGCAAATTGAGGACATCATTAAAAATCATCACACTCAACACAATGGTATTGTAACCTCTATTATCGGGTTTGTCACCTTGGGCTTAAGCGCTTCGGGAATGTTTAGCCAAATCCACAACGCTTTCAATAGTCTATGGAATATTAAGGCAAAGCCTAAAAGCAGTGTTATTAACTATTTGTCCAAGCATACTGTTTCCTTTCTTATTTTGATTGTAATGTTCTTTCTTATTTTGACCAGCACGGCCATCAATAGTTTTTTGGTAAAACACGGGAATAACTTGCCCAGTGATTACCGATTTACATACCTCTATGAGCATATAGCCTCCTTTGTGGTACTCACTTTGGTTTTTGCCATAATGTTCAAATTTTTGGGAGATGCCCAGATCCATTGGAAAGCAGCAGTATTTGGCGGGGCATTTACCGCTTTACTTTTTATTTTCGGAAAAATAGGCATTGGAATGTATATAGGTCACAGCCATGTGTCATCAACCTTTGGTTCTGCAAGTGTTTTGGCCTTATTGATGCTTTGGGTATATTATACATCGCAACTTATCTTTCTTGGGGCTAGTTTTGTTAAAATCATCAGCAATCGATTGGGATACGAAATCTTGCCAAATGCCAACGCTGTAAGGGTAGAACATGTGGAAGTTGCTGACTAGCTGTTAAAATTTAATGATGAACAATTATTATCAAACCCAAGAATCCGTTCAAGAATACATTCGCTTAGCCAAAGATGTCAATGGTAGGTCATTGATTGAAAAGCTTAGTAATGTACTACCTTTAAATTCGAAAATACTGGAAATCGGTTCGGGACCAGGATTAGATTGGAGAATTTTGAATGAATCCTATCAAATCACAGGTTCAGATAACTCAGACCAGTTTCTAAAACACCTTAAAGCTGAAAATCCCACCGGAGAGTTTCTGGATTTGGACGCCAAAACTTTAAAAACAAACCAAAAGTTTGATGGTATCTACTCCAACAAAGTGTTGCATCATTTGAAGGATGATGCATTGTCAGAGTCCATAAATCGACAACATGCCATTTTGAATTCCAAGGGTATAATCTGCCATTCATTTTGGAAAGGGGAAGGTTCGGAAATTTTCAAAGGGCTTTTTGTAAATTATCATACCAAAGTAGCCCTTGAGCAACTATTCCGACCCCATTTTGAGATTTTATTGTTGGAAACGTACAAGGAATTTGAGGAAGGGGATTCCTTTTTGCTCATTGGCAAGAAAAAATAGAATAGCAGGATGAAAAATTTGGAACTATTGACGTGGGCTTCTTTAGCAGTTCTTTTAATTACTGCTTGCAGTTCCAAAGAACAGCACCCAAAAAAACCCAACATCCTTTTGATTTGTGTTGATGATCTTCGACCTGACCTTAAAAGCTTTGGAGCAGAACACATCATTTCCCCTAATATAGATCAATTGGCACGTAGCGGAATGTCTTTTTATAGGCATTACGTCAACGCCCCAAGTTGCGGACCATCCCGATATACCCTCTTAACCGGTCAATATGGAAGAGCGGACAATTATGCGCTTTTTCATCGAGCGGAAAATTGGGCAATAGACAAGGAAAGTGTTTCTCCCAGTATGCCAGAATGGTTTAGGATTAACGGCTATACAACGGTTTCTGTCGGCAAAGTTTCCCATCATCCTGGTGGAAGGGGCGGAAAAGATTGGAACGATTCTTCCAAAGTGGAAATACCAAATGCATGGGACAAACATTTGATGCCTGCTTCCGAATGGATACATCCCAGAGGTGCCATGCATGGCTTGGCTTATGGGGAAATCCGAAAAAATGCCACAGAGATGGATGTATTTCAAAGTGGAGAGGGCAATGATGAAATCTACCCTGATGGTGCCATAGCCAATGAAGCTTTGAAACAATTGCGAGAACTTTCCAACACCAATGAGAAGCCTTTTTTTCTTGCTGTCGGTTTTCTGAAGCCCCATCTCCCGTTTGGAGCACCAAAATCTTATTTAGAGCCCTATGTTAGCATCAAAATCCCACGCCCGGAACATTCGCAAAAACCTGCAGGGAAAACCACATGGCATGGTTCCGGCGAGTTCATGAAGTATAACCGCTGGGATAAAGATCCAAACGAGGATCAAACCTTTGCTGAGGAAGTACGAAGACATTATGCGGCTTGTATCAGCTATGTGGATGCACAAATTGGTAAAGTGCTACAAGAACTAAAGAAGACTGGAGCGGACAAAAATACCATCGTGGTGCTTTGGGGAGATCACGGTTGGCATTTGGGTGAACATGCCATCTGGGGAAAACACAGCTTGTTTGAAGAATCGTTACGCGCCCCTTTGATCGTTCATTATCCGGGAATGGACAACGCCAATGCCAATACAAAGGCCATAGTTGAGACCATCGACATTTTTCCCACACTTTGCGAATTAACCGGCGTTGAAACGCCCTCATTTGTACAGGGAACCTCCTTAAAACCAATTTTGGAAGATTCTAGGACACCAGGGCACCCGGCTGTTGCATATACCAACAATGCCATGACTCTTAGGACCAATACCCACCGCTTCACCCTGCATAATGATGGTTATACCGAACTGTATGATCATACTACCAAAGCCGCTGAATCCCAAAATAGGGCAATGGAAAATCCTGGCCTTGTGGATGAACTGAAAAAAACCTTGGAAGCCAGGCTTCCAGAAAAACATAAAATCGTACAATGAACAAGGGATATCTAAGATTTAAATTCTAGCAATTGGTCGGTACATCCCTGGAAAACGGATTCATATGATGCACTTTAGAAAAATACTAGTTGCGCAATTGCTATTGAGCATGGTACTTTGCTTTGTTCCAAATCTTTCGCAAAGTCAGGAGAAACAAAACCAACCCCCAAATATTGTATTTTGCCTTGCTGATGATTGGGGATGGCCGCATGCAGGAGCCTATGGCGATCAAGCGGTTAAAACACCAAATTTTGATAGGATTGCTCAGGAAGGGATTCTTTTCAACAATGTGTATGTTACCAGCCCTTCCTGCACCCCAAGTAGGAATGCTTTCATAACCGGAAAGTATCATTGGGAACTTGGACCGGGGGCAAATCTCTGGAGCACACTACCAACAGAACACCAAAGTTTTATTCATTTGTTGGCCAGCAAAGGGTATACCACAGGGCGAACCAAGGCGAAAACTTGGGGACCCGGAAATCTGGAGGAATGGATTTCACATCATAAATCCCATCCAGCCAACCAGGCCTATGAAACTTTTGGGGACTTTCTGGAAACTACCTCAAAAGGAGCCTCATTCTTCTTTTGGCTAGGAACTTCTGACCCCCACAGAAACTATAAGAAAGGTTCAGGGAAGGAAAGTGGTATTGATGTTTCAAAAGTTCATCTCTTTGAGCATTATCCCAAATCGGATGTGGTGCGCAACGATGTAGCTGACTACTATTTTGAAGTTCAGCGATGGGATAGCCTAGTAGGTTCTGTCATAAGCCAACTGGAAGAACAAGATCTATTGGAAAACACCATTATCATCATGACCGGCGACCACGGAATGCCTTTCCCTCGATGCAAGGGTAATCTTTACGACTCAGGGGTTCGCGTTCCCTTTGCAGTGCGCTGGGGGAAAGAAATCAAAGCCAAAAGACGGGTTGACGATTTTGTTTCCTTTGCAGATATAGCACCTACCCTACTTGAAATTGCCGATGTGGACATTCCCAAGGAAATGACAGGTGAAAGCTTTGTGAATCTCTTGAAGTCCACAAAGTCAGGAACCATTGATGCTCCCAACCGGACTGATATTGTTTTTGGTCGTGAGAGACATGTTCCAGCCCAAGAAAAACTAAATATGGGTGGTTATCCCTCCCGCGGGTACAAAAATGATCGATTCCTGTACATTCGCAATTACCAAAAAGATTGGTGGCCTGCGGGAACCGGAGAATTGGGAAACACCAACCTACCCAACCAATGGTATGCAGATTGTGATGGCGGCCCCACCAAAGATTACATTATTGAAAACAAGGATAAGGATGAAACACATCAAAAGGCATACGAGCTTTGTTTTGCCAAAAGGTCTGAAGAAGAACTTTATGATCTGAAAAAAGACCCTGATCAGGTTAACAATATTGCTGCTAAAGTAGAATATGCCGATGTTTTAAACCAAATGAGGTTGAAACTTCAAGAAAAATTGACTTCCCTTAATGACCCAAGGGCTAAAAACCCCAATTTTGATGGCTTTGACCATTATCCCTATTTGGGCGGAGGTGGTGGTAAAAAACCAACTAAATCAAAATAAAACAAAGTCCTTTATTTGATTGTACAAACCATGTTTGATACATTGCCATAAACTTGCCAAGCTTTCAAGAATATGACTGAGGTTCTTCCCGCTACATCAAAACAAGATTTCAACACTATTGCCCATTTGGCCCATATCATTTGGACCGAACATTATACTCCAATAATTGGGGAACAACAGGTCAGTTATATGTTGGATACATTTCAGTCCGCACAAGCCATGGAAGATCAAGTAAAAGACGGATATAACTACTATCTGTTGCAGCATGAAAATACCCCGGTGGGCTACTTTTCCTTCAATCAAAAAGATACCTTCCTATTCTTAAGCAAATTATATGTTTTGAGTTCTGAACGGGGTAAGGGGATTGGTAGAAAGGCGATCGAATTTATTGAGGATCAAGCCAATAAATTGGGAAAGAACAAAATACGATTGACCGTTAACAAGTACAATAGTAATTCCATTGCAGCCTATGAAAAAATAGGTTTTGTCAATATTGATTCCATTGTCCAAGATATTGGCAATGGTTTTATCATGGATGATTATGTTTTGGAACGGAAGCTAGATTAATAAAGTAATTTAATACCATTTGTCATGAAAATTTCGGCTAAAGTTTCAAATAGTTTGAATCATCACGAAGTGTGGTTGGATACAAACGGCACAGTATCCCAGCTTAATATTCCTAGTCGTCCAACCGGTTTTGGGTCATCAGCAAATGGAGGTGAACTTTTGTTTCTATCACTCGCTACCTGTTTCTGCAACGACCTTTATCGTGAAGCCGCAAAAAAAGACATCACGCTAAGCAAAGTAGAAGTAGAAGCATCTGGCGAGTTTACCGCCGAGGGGGAACCTGGCTTTAATCTTACCTACGAAGTCGCTATTGAAGGAGATGCTCCCAAATCTGTTCTGGACACCCTTATAGCCCACACGGATAAGGTTGCCGAAATACACAACACATTGCGCAAGGGGGTTTCCGTTACTCTGACTTCAAAATAGTTAGGGGTTTCTATCCATAAAACCTTGGAATCGGCCTGGTGTCAGCACTTCCCAAATGGAAGCCACCGTCCATCCAACAGACATATGTGCATTGAGATATCCCTTGCCATTGGCTCCATAGTCCCAGACCGTGTGTTGGATAATCTCAGGCATGTATCCCTTTTTACCAACACCTACCATATGTCCTTCATAAGGCAACATTTGGTCCTTGATGGAGGAAGTAATTACTTCAGACATTTCAGCAAACCGCTTTTCCTGGGTTTCTTCGGACAGCCAATTTAGTACATGTGGAAAGTCAAAGGCCCAAACATCGATATGGTTATTTTCAGTGGACACATTTCCCCATCCTCGTGTTTTAAGCTCCGCTTCCTTAAGCAGACTGCCCTCCGCAAAAGGAACGTCGTAAAGGTAATACCAACTCAATCCAAAATACGCGGCTTTTTGCGCTAAAGCCACATACTTTTTGCGCATATCCTCCTGTGCGGTCAATGCCAAATGGTAAAATGATACAGCCGCAATGGCCGCAGCTTCCTTATCCTCGCAGTTAGCATCCAAGGTAGAAGAAAAGTAGTCGGCTTGATCTATAATATATTTTTCAGAATAGTTCCCTGCTTTTACCGCTACTTCTAAAAATTTAGGCTCCTTAAAGTATCGAGCTGCCATGATCATAGGTGTAATAATACTCTGTGTACTACCCCTGGAATCATCCAATACGGCAAAAGAGGTATCAAATTTTCTTGGAAAACCTCCTTCATCATCCTGCAATTTTGCAAATTGGTGCATAAGATTCTCTATGGTTTCCTCAAGTTTGGGATGCTCCATGCCATGTTGCTTGTCAAAATCCAGCAAAAACAATATATTTTTAAGCCCCTCACTCTGCTTTCTAAGCGTATATACATCCTCTGCATTTTCGCCATATACCAACTCCCGAATCAAGCCAGTATCCGTAAAACCATTGGCGTAGTAGGAGTCCAAGACTTTTCGGGCCAAAGCTTTGTGCTCATCATTGTTTTGCTCATAACCATATTCCAATAAATTG
Source organism: Flagellimonas algicola (assembly GCF_005937185.1). GTDB lineage: Bacteria > Bacteroidota > Bacteroidia > Flavobacteriales > Flavobacteriaceae > Flagellimonas > Flagellimonas algicola. The sequence continues at coordinate 1,418,718 of NZ_VCNI01000001.1, forward strand.
TAGGCATTAGCAAATGTCTTGCCGCAAAAACCTACGGAGAGTACTCCTGTGTTCTCGCAAGTTTGTGTATCAAACCAAAGTCCCGCAAATCCTTTCAAATCTTTGGTTTCCGCATAGCTTTCATAAAAGTAATTGCTAAGGATTTCCTTGATTTCAGCATCCGTCTTCTTATGTGCCACAGGACGCGGAAGGTGTCTGTCATACGCTTGTTCCCACGTTTGGGTCACCAAGGCCGTAAAATCTGCTGCGTTTCCATGGCTCACCTTCCAACTTACCGTAAGGGTTTCCCCTTTTTCCAAAGAATAAAAAGCCTTCCACTGGGGATTCAATTTCAATTTAGATTGATAGGATTTTGGTACTTCAGTAAATGGGAAATTGGCGGCCAATTGCATATGATCTTCTCCCATTTTGCCAATTCCCAGACTCCCAATATCCGTTCTAATGCTAATTTTTCCTCCTGTAGAATCTGGTGTTTCTTCCCTCACCAAATCATCCATACGTTCCAATTTAATCCATTGTTGCAGCTCTGGATTGAATGCAATTGCAGCCGGAGTACTCATGCGGTCCTCCCTAAAGGACCAATAGTCAGCGGTTTTAAAGGAAGGGGCAGTCTCCGGGGATCGCATGTTCCGTTTGTACCAAAAGCCGGGCAATAAAAACTCAGCCTTCTGGAAAGAACTATTGGTTACGGACCAAGTTTTATGAAGGTTGATATCCAAATCTTTTTCGGCACTTATGGTATATGCATATAACAAACCACCGTCTAAAGTTGGAGTTACTTTTTTAATTACCGTAATATCCTGCTTGGAAGCCTCTCCCCTGTCTTCCACATAGATTTCAGTTTCAGCTCCTTCCTCATTCAAAACAGAAATTTCCAAGGGATGTTCTTGAATATATTCCGGAAGCTTGGGGCTGTTATCAGCACAAGCAATTAAACAAATCGCACTTCCCACCAAAATGGTGAGTCTGATCATAAAATGCATAGGATTCTGTATTTGGATCAACAAGAAATTAAATTCAAAATAATTCTACCTGCAAAAATCGACGGAGGGCATCCCTGAACGGATTAATGCTCCGGTATACACCTAACCGTTCCGGGTTCCAACTTCTCCCTCCAGGGGTTTATGGCATTGGACTTAAATTATCCCAAAGCTTTCTAAATCCTATCCCTTACTTTTCCTAAAAAGCCTACTTTTGGACAAAATTTATGGTATTGAGGCAACTAGTTTTTTTCATTTTGATCCTGATGGCATTCCCTGTTTTGGGTCAGGAGCAACCTGAACAGGCAGAAGGAAGGCAAATCAATATTGTTTACGGAGCCAATTTCACCAAGGACGAGGAAAATTTCCCCGGAGCGTCCATTTTTAGCAAAGATGATGAAAGACAGGTACAGTTTGAGCACCAAGGTGCCGACCTATGGTGTGATGTAGCCATTTTTTACAACCAAGAGAACCGCCTAAAAGCCATTGGAAACATCCGTTTACAACAAGGGGATTCCATTGAAATGAATAGTGGAAAAATGGACTATGATGGCAATACCAAACTCGCCAAGGCCTGGGAAAATGTGGATCTTACCGATGGTAAAATGACCCTGACCACAGACACACTTTATTTTGATAGGGAAAACCAGCTCTCCTACTATCGCTCTGGTGGTAAGGTAGTGGATTCGGCAAATGTGCTCACTAGTATCATCGGAAATTACTTCATGAAACTCAAGAAAGTGCAGTTTCGGAAAAATGTGCATATAGACAATCCAGAATACATTATTGATTCCGAACAACTGGATTACTACCGCCTTTCCAAAAACGCTTATATGTACGGCCCCTCCACTATAGTTGGCGAAGAGTACAAAATCTACTGTGAGCGAGGATTTTATGATACCACAATAGAGCGGGGTTACGGCGTAAAAAATACGAGGATAGATTACAACGACCGTATCATTGAAGGTGATAGTGTCTATTTTGACAAAACCAGCTCCTTTGCTTCCGCCACGAACAATATCAAGGTGACAGACACGGTAAACAATGGGGTCATAAAAGCCCATTATGCCGAAGTATTCAAGGAAAAAGACTCCGTCTTTGCCACCAAGCGTGCGGTGGCTATTAATTTGGTTCAGCAAGACTCATTATATATTCATGGCGACACCCTCATGGTAACCGGGAAGCCAGAGTCCCGCATTGTGAGAGCATTTAGAAATGCGAAATTCTACAAAACGGATTTAAGCGGAAAATGCGATTCCATCCATTCCGAGGAAAAAACAGGTATTACCCAGTTGATCACCAATCCCATTCTTTGGAACCTGGAGAATCAAATTACTGGAGACAGCATCCACCTAATTTCTGATTTGGAAACAGAGAAACTGGATTCGCTCAAAGTGCTTGAAAATGCCTTTATCATTTCTGCGGACACCATAGGAAAAAAAGGGTACAATCAGGCAAAAGGCAAAAACCTCCTTGGCAAGTTCATAGAAAATGAGCTCAAAATTATCGACTTGATACAAAACACCGAAGTCATCTATTACATGTACAATGATGACGACGAACTCATCGGAATTGACAAGACCATCTGCAGCAAGATCAGGTTGCTTATGGCCAATAGCGATATTGAGGACATTACGTTTTTCGTAAACCCTGACGGGGATATCTTTCCGGAAACCGATTTACCAGAAGAAAGCAGAAAATTAAAAGGTTTTGTTTGGCGGGGGGATGAACGCATTCTTTCCAAGGATGACATTTTTGACGAAGACGATAACAATGTTGAATTGGTTAAAATACGAGGCATTGACAATCCAGTGGACATTGATACCGAGGAACAAGAACGGAGCGGAAACCTACCTCTGGACACCGACCAAAAACCCAATGCAACCGCAACCAAGCCCAAAAAGACCAAAGTCACCAACAGTAATTGATAATTGCTCATTGTCAATTGTTAATTACCCACTGATAATTGTTCATTGAACTAAGGTGAAAGAAGACTTTTTAAAATATCAGGCGCAGACCACTCCCCATCCGTTAGGATTGCAGGTTTCCCATGCCAAAGGCAGTTATATCTATGATCAGGAAGGTTTGCCTCATTTAGATTTTGTGGCCGGGGTTTCAGCTTGTAGTTTAGGGCATTGCCACCCAAAAGTGGTGGACGCGGTAAAAAACCAGTCTGAAAAATACATGCATGTGATGGTCTACGGGGAATATGTGCAACAGCCAGCCGTTGATTACACTAAACTTTTAGCCTCTCATTTACCCAAAAACTTAGAATCTACATATCTGGTAAATTCGGGAACAGAAGCCATCGAAGGAGCCATTAAATTGGCGCGAAGGTTCACGGGAAGAACCCAGATTATCTCGGCCAATAAGGCCTACCATGGCAACACCATGGGCAGTTTGAGTTTGATGGGTTACGAAGAACGAAAAAGTGCATTTAGACCCCTGATTCCCGATGTTTCCTTTATCCAATTCAATGCCATCCAAGATTTGGAAAAAATCACCAATAAAACCGCTGCGGTAGTATTGGAAACCATTCAAGGAGGAGCAGGTTTCATCATGCCACAAAACGATTATTTGTCCAAGGTTCGGAAGCGATGCAACGAAGTTGGTGCCTTGTTGATTTTGGACGAGATTCAACCGGGATTTGGAAGAACAGGAAAACTCTTTGCATTTGAGCATTTTAACTGTGTCCCGGATATTTTGGTCGTTGGCAAGGGAATGGCATCTGGTCTCCCCGTGGGCGCCTTTGTTTCCTCCAAAAAGATTATGGATTCCCTGCAAGAGCGTCCAAAATTGGGGCATATCACCACTTTTGGCGGAAATCCGGTCATAGCGGCTGCCAGCTTGGCAACCTTAAAGGAAATCACTGAAAATCAGCTTATTGAACAAACCCTAGTAAAAGAAAAGATCCTTCGATCCCGTTTGGTACATCCTTTGATTAATGAAATACGGGGGAAGGGTTTAATGCTCGCCCTGGTACTAAAAAACAAGGAAATTGCTAATTATCTGGTGCTGACTGCGGCCAAACAGAGATTGATCCTGTTTTGGCTGCTCTTTGAGCCCAAAGCGGTCAGGATATCTCCACCACTAACCATTTCGGAAGAAGAAATTGTTGAAGGATGCGACCAAATCATTAGCATTTTAGACGCTTTTAAGCCTACTGCTGTTAACTAATTTGTTGATAACATCCCCCAAAATCGGACTTTTTGATAGCTCCAAAGGGCTAATTTTAAGTCCATAGTTAAACCAAATACGTTACTATGGCGTTAGATTCTAACGAATTTCCGGAAAAATCCATCAGTAAATTTGAGTCCATGCTCAAAACAGATGATGTGTATTTTTTTGATGCAGAGGACTTCGAGGAAATCATTCACCATTACCTGAACAACGGCAAAATCTCCCTAGGAAAAAAGGCTATCCAAATTGGTTTGGAGCAGCATCCCAACTCCTTGGAGCTTAAATTGCTTCGGGTAGAGGTATTGGTTTTTGAGGACAAATACGAAGTAGCGGAACGTTTGTTGGACGAACTTCAGACCATAGATGCCCATAACGAAGAAATCTTTATTCAAAGGGCCAATATTCAATCCAAACAGGACAATCACCAAGAAGCTGTAAATCTGCTTTTGGAAGCCCTGCACCTTACCGACGAGAACTTTGACATCCATTCCCTTTTAGGCATGGAATACCTTTTTATGGACGATTATGAGAAGGCCAAGCGAAGTTTTATGAAATGCGTGGAGTTTGATGACGCCGATTATTCATCGCTGTATAACGTGGTTTACTGCTATGAGTTTTTGGAAGATTTTGATGGGGCCATTCATTTTCTCAACCAGTATTTGGAGCGCAATCCCTATAGTGAAGTCGCCTGGCACCAGCTGGGAAAAATCTACTTCAGCAAGGAAATGTATAACGAGGCCTTGACCTCCTTTGACTTTGCCATTATTTCTGATGATTCTTTTATTGGCGCTTATTTTGAAAAAGCCAAGGTGCTGGAAAAGTTGGGCAGATACAACGAGGCCATTGAAAATTACGAAACCACTATTTCTATAGAAGACCCAACTTCCCATGCGTACTTACGTATTGGGCGTTGCCATGAAAAATTGGGAAACAACGATTTGGCCAAATATTATTATTACAACACCGTACATGAGGATCCCTTGTTGGATAAGGGCTGGTTGGCCATCACGGACTTTCATAGCAAACTGGAAAACTATGAACGGGCATTGTACTACATCAACAAGGCCATCAATATTGATGGGGAAAACCCGATTTATTGGAAAAAAAGCGCAAAGATTTATCTAGCACTCAACAACTTTGATGAAGCCGATTTTGCTTATAAACAAGCTGTTGATTTGGGAAATTACGAGTTGGACACTTGGTTAAATTGGGCAGAAGTGCTCAGAAAAGTTGGGGATTTTGGATCATCCATCCAGGTACTCGTGCAAGGTTTGGAATTTTATCCTGAAAATGCCGAATTGGTTTATAAACTGGCAGGCGTGTACTTAAAGAACAACGAGGTGTTGAACGCCAAGGAAAAACTGGCCCAAGCCATGCATATGGATATTGAAAAATTGCAACTTTTTGAAGAGGAATTCCCTGAATTCCAGAAAGTGGCCTGGCTGCGCAACCTAGTTTCCGAGATTAAAAAAACATCCACCTAAATTAGGGCATTCCCTACTTCATCATTTCATGAAAGCACGCAAATTAATTGATTATGTGTTGATTACACTAAAGGGTATGGCCATGGGTGCCGCTGATGCGGTTCCTGGAGTTTCTGGTGGAACCATTGCTCTGGTCTCTGGAATTTACGAAGAGCTAGTGCAAACCATTGGTAACATCAATCTTGGATTGATCAAACTATTGTTTCAAGGAAAATTCAAAGAGTTCTGGTCAAAAGCCAACGGGAATTTTATATTGGCGTTGGGAGCCGGCGTATTGATCAGTTACGTTTCCTTTATGAAATTGGCCAAATATCTTCTGGAGCACCATCCCATCTTAATTTGGTCATTTTTCTTAGGATTAATAGTGGCAAGTATTTGGTATTTGGGCAAACAGATTCCCAAATGGAATTTGGCAATGATCCTATTTCTAATTTTGGGAATTGGCTTGGGATATTACCTGACCACATTGCCCAGTGCAGAGGTGAATGACAACCAAGTCTACTTTTTTGTTTGCGCCGCTATAGCCATATGTGCCATGATCTTGCCAGGTATTTCAGGGACTTTTATATTAATCCTTTTGGGCGCTTACACCACCTTAAGTACCGCCATTGCCGATGTGGATGTTAAGAAGTTGTTGGTTTTTGTTTCAGGGGCGGTAATTGGGCTCCTTAGTTTCTCCAAAGTCCTAAAGTGGTTGTTGAGCAAGTACAAATTCCAGACATTTGCCGTGCTTACGGGTTTAATTGTTGGTTCCATAAACCAGGTGTGGCCTTGGAAAAAGGTATTGGAGACCAAGACCTTCGGCGATAAAACTGTTGTTGTGGACGACGTAAATGTTTGGCCATCAGCCTTTGAAGGGAATAGCCAGCTATTACCTGCCATTATCCTAGCCATTGTTGGTTTTTCGCTTATTTTTATCCTGGAAAGAACAGCTTCCAAAAAATAAGATAAACACCTTCCCATATGCATCAGCCAAGAACATTTCTTGACAATTTCTTTTTGGTCATAAAAGGCCTCTGTATGGGTGCAGCCAACAAGGTTCCAGGTGTTTCTGGCGGCATTGTGGCCTTTGTGGGCGGTTTTTATGAGGAGTTTATCTATTCCCTTCAAAAAGTCAATGGCAAAGCTTTTAAACTCTTGGTCAACGGACGTTTCAAGAGTTTTTACCGCTATACAAACGGTCAGTTTTTACTGTTGTTGATTGCTGGAATGCTTATCAGTTATTTTAGCATATCCCGTGTATTGGATTACTTTTTGGAACAAAAAGAACTCTATGTTTGGGCTGGTTTTTTCGGAATGATCTTAGGTTCTATTTATTATATAGGGAAAGATTTTGATCATTGGAACAAACGTACTGTTACCTCCGGCATTATTGGGCTAATTGTGGGGATTTCCATCAGTTTTTTAAGTCCAGCAACGCAAAACGACAATCTGATTTTTATTTTCTTCTGTGGGATTATCAGTGTTTCCGGAATGACCCTACCTGGACTTTCCGGCTCGTTCATTCTTATCCTGCTGGGAAATTATGTGTTGCTGCTTGTGGATTCCGTCAATGCCCTTTACGATACCATTTCAGAAATGTTTAGCGGCGATTTTGGTTTCATGCAGGATGCCAAAAGAATGCAGACCTTAAAGATTTTGGCCGTGTTCACCTTGGGATCAGCCACCGGATTGGTCACTTTTTCCCATTTGCTGAGTTACGTTCTGAAACATTATAAGAAAATGTCAACAGCGGTTATTTTGGGCTTTATCACAGGTTCTTTAGGGGTTCTATGGCCTTGGAAACGTACCATGTTCAAAATGGACGCCCTCGGAAATCCCTTATTGGATAGCAACGGGGATAAAGTGATTCACAATTACGAACGTTACCTTCCTGATTTGGCTAATATGGAAACCTGGTGGGCCGTCGTATTTGTAATCTTGGGAATTTTGGTTTTATTAGCACTGGATTGGTATGGAAAAAACAGAAAAGAAAGAAAGCAGGTTCGGGCTGCTCGGTAAGAACATCAGCTATTCCTTTTCCCAAGGATATTTCACAAAGAAGTTTCAAGAATTGGGATTGGATGACCATAGTTATGAAAATTTTGACATTCCCCAGATTTCGGACTTTGAAACCTTGGTCACACAAAAATCCCTAAGAGGAATGAATGTCACCATTCCCTATAAGGAACAGGTGATTCCCTTTCTCTCCAAGTTGGATGATACCGCCAGCGCAATTGGAGCGGTCAACGTGATAAAGTTTGGCCCACAGGGCTTAACAGGATTCAACACCGACTTTTATGGCTTCCAGAAATCCTTGGAGCCATTTTTACAAGCGCATCATACCAAAGCCCTGATTTTGGGCACAGGAGGTGCATCAAAAGCGATTCGTTTTGTATTGAACGAATTGGGATTTGCGCACCAGTTTGTTTCCCGCAGCAAAAAAGAGAACCAATTCACCTACGAGGAATTGAATAGGGAAATTATGGAAGACCATACAGTAATCATAAACTGTACACCGCTGGGTACATATCCAAACCTTAGTGAAAAACCGGATATACCCTATTCCTTAATCTCAGAAAAACACCTTCTGTTTGATTTGATCTATAATCCTTCAAAAACGGCTTTTCTTGCTTCAGGAGAGGCCCAAGGTGCGGCTATTTGCAATGGGCAGCAAATGTTGGAATTTCAGGCGGAAAAAGCTTGGGAGATTTGGAACACACCATAAATGGTAATTTCTCACCCGTAGTTTTCTTCAAAGAAGGCTAAAAACCTGAACAAAAGAAGAATCACTACTTTTGTTATTGGGTAATATAGTTGTTAACTTGGCTATAATTATCATCGATCCAAAAAGGAAAACAAACTACGAATGCAGGACAACGAACAAGAACTTCAGGAAACTGAAGGTGGTGGTACTGAACAAAGTGCGGATACTGAAAAAACAACTATAGAGGAATCCCCCATTTCTGAGCCAAGTGCATCCGACACTGCAGTACAAGACAAGGATGAAGAAGAAACCAAGGTTACGCCAGATAGCGAAGCCAAGGAAGAACCCGTTACATCCAAATCTGAAGAAGACGATAAGGTCATTGAGGAAATCGAAGAATCGAACGCTGAAGATGCTGAAGATGTGGAGAACGAAAAGCGACATCATATTCCCTTTCTGGACTACCATTCCATGTCTATGGAAAACTTGGTGGGCGAACTACAACGTTTGGTAAAGAACGAGAAGGTACAGGCTATAAGTAAGCATGTTAGCTCCATCAAATACGAGTTTGACCAAAAATTCCAGGAATTTATAGAGCAAAAAAAGGAGGAATTTGTAGCCAATGGCGGCAATGAAATCGATTTTAGATATAACTCTGTAGCGAAAAGGCAGTTCAATGAGGTTTTTTCCGAATTCAGGGAAAAACGCGATCAGTACTACAAGAATCTGGAGCAAACCTTAAAAAGCAACCTCCAAAGAAGACTTGAAATCATTGAAGAACTTAAAAGCCTTGTAAACGTTGAGGAAGACATCAATACCACTTACAAGAATTTTAAGGACTTACAGGAAAACTGGCGAAATGCAGGGCCAGTTCCCAGAAACAGCTATAATGATGTGTGGCGGACCTATCACCATCACATGGAGATTTTCTACGACTTTTTGCACCTCAACCGGGAGTTAAGGGATCTTGACTTTAAACATAATTTAGAGGAAAAGCTCAAGTTGGTGGAAAAAGCGGAAGCACTGGCTAACGAACCTGATTTGGGCAAAGCATTCCGAGAGCTTCAAACCCTTCACAAAATTTGGAAAGAAGATATTGGTCCTGTGGCCAAGGAACAGCGAGAAGAGGTCTGGGGACGTTTCAGTCAAGCCACCAAGGCCATGCATCAAAGAAGGCAAGAGCACTATGGTGAGTTGGAAAAAGTTTATGAAAAGAACCTGGAGAAGAAACAGGAAATTATTGCATCCATAACGGAAATAGCCAATAATGTAACCCATAACCATCGTGCACTTCAACAGCAAATAAAGGAAATTGAGGCATTAAGGGATTCCTTTTTCAAGGCTGGAAAAGTTCCCCAAAAGGTGAACGAACAAACCTGGAGTGCCTTTAAGGAAGCGGTAAGGACTTTCAACCGAAATAAAAATGCCTTTTATAAGAGTCAGAAAAAAGAACAGCTGGAAAACTTGGAAAAGAAAAGAGCGTTGTTGGGTCTGGCCCTAGCTTTAAAGGATAGTGATGACCGGGAAATGGCCACTCCAGAAATGAAGCGCATTCAAAGTGAATGGAAAAAAATTGGGCATGTTCCGCGAAAGTACTCGGATAAGATTTGGAATGAGTTCAAGGATGCTTGCAACCATTATTTTAACCGCTTGCATGCCGAGAAAAACGAATCCCAAAAGGAGGAATTCGAGAACTACAACAAGAAAAATGCCTGCTTGGATCGTCTTAAAGCCTTCCAATTAACCGGTGACAACGAAAAGGACCTCGAAACACTCAAGGCTTTTATTGCTGAATGGAAATCGCATGGCCGAATTCCGTATAACAAAAAGCACATCAACGGCAAGTTCAATAAAATTGTGGATGCGTTGTTTAGAAAGTTGGGGGTAAGCAAACACGAGTCGGAATTATTGAGATATGGGGACAAGATGCAGGAATTGGTCAAATCTGATGATGATAGGGCCATAAGCAATGAACGAACGTTTATCCGAAGAAAAATTGACGAAAGCAAGTCGGAAATCCGGCAGTTGGAAAACAATCTTCAATTTTTCTCCAATGCCTCAGAGGACAGCCCATTGGTAAAGGATGTTATAAAGAATATAGACCAACACAAAGCGGCTTTGGAAACCTGGCAAGCCAAGCTCAAAAAACTGAATATTCTAAAGCACAACCGCAATAAAGAGGCTGAAGCAGCTGACGCCGAGAGTTCAAGCGAGGAGGAATAGCTCCCCAACCCCAAATCAATACTGCTCCAACAGATAGTTGATAAGGTCTGTGGTTGTTACAATACCCACTAGTTTTCCATCATCCACCACGGGTAAGGCATGAAATTCTTTGGAAGCCAAAAACTGAGCTACCTCCTTAATTGTAGTTTCGGAAGAAACACTCACCACGTCCCTCACCATTACTTGTGAAATGGTAAACATGTTGTACACCATGGTGTCTACACTTTCTTCGTGTTCATCCACAGCATCTGCAAAACTAATTCGTAATAAGTCCGTATAGCTGAGCATTCCTACAATTTCCTTTCCAGAAACTACGGGAATATGCCGTATACGGTTTTTCTTAAAAAGTTCTTCGGCGCTTACCAAATCGCTATTCGTGGTTACAGTAACCAAATTTCGGGTCATTATTTCGGAAACAGGGACTCTCTTTTTCATGATATCTGATGTTTATTTATCATGAATTTAGCTCGAATTCCCCTGCCAAAGCATGATAAATATCAGGAGCTGTTTTACCTTCTTGTATAAATCTTTACTTTAGTAACCACACTATATATTAATCAGCCATGTCCAGTAAACATCTCTCCCATTTTCCGCTAATCTGCACTCTTATAGCATTATCCCTAATAGTTGTAGACTGTAAGCCATCCAAAAAAAATGAGGAAATCCGAGAAACCGTCAATGCGCCCAACATTATCTACATTTTGGCCGATGATTTGGGTTATGGAGACCTTAGTTGTACCGGACAACAGCACTTTGACACCCCTAATATTGATAAATTGGCTCGGGATGGCATGTTTTTTACACAACACTATTCGGGGTCTACAGTATGTGCCCCTTCCCGTTCAGCGCTTATGACCGGGCAACATACAGGCCATACCTTCATCCGTGGAAACAAAGAGGTAAGGCCAGAGGGGCAACATCCGTTGGAATCAGAGGCTATTACCGTGGCAGAATTGTTACAGCAACAAGGTTACGCTACGGGAGCCTTTGGCAAATGGGGATTGGGTTATCCCGGTTCTGAAGGCGACCCCAATAATCAAGGTTTTGATGAATTCTACGGCTACAACTGCCAACGAATCGGACATAACTATTATCCGTACCACATGTGGCACAACCAGGAAAAGCAGTTGCTGGATGGAAACAAAAATTCAGAGACCAATGCGTATGGTCCTGATATTATACATGAAAAGGCCTTGGCATTTTTGGAAGCAAACAAAGACCGAAAATTCTTTATGTATTATCCTTCTGTTATTCCTCACGCAGAACTTGCAGCTCCTGAATCTTATATGACCAAGTTCCGGGAAAAATTTGCGCCAGAAAAGGAATACAAAGGGATAGATGACGGGGAACATTATAAAAATGGAGGGTATGGTTCACAAAAGGAACCTCATGCCGCATTTGCCGCAATGGTAAGCCTATTGGATGACCAGGTGGGGGAAATCCGGGAAAAATTGCAAACCTTGGGCATAGCGGAAAATACCATTATCATATTCACTTCGGATAATGGCCCTCATATGGAAGGTGGTGCCGATCCAGATTTTTTTGACAGCAACGCACATTTAAAAGGCTATAAAAGGGATTTGTACGAAGGAGGGATTCGTGTACCAATGATTGCTTATTGGCCTGATAAAATTAAAGCAGGTTCCACTTCAACCCATATTTCTGCCTTCTGGGATTTTCTGCCAACAGTACATGATCTGTTGCAACTAGATCCTCCGGAACATACGGATGGTATTTCATTTCTTCCAGAACTTCTGGGGGAGAAACAGGACAAGCATGATCACCTGTATTGGGAATTTCTTGAAAAAGGGGGAAGGCAGGCGGTTCGTCTTGACCAATGGAAAGGTGTACGCTACAATATGAGCCAAAACCCAGATGCACCAGTGGAGTTATACAATCTGACAACGGACAAAGGTGAAACCCAAGATGTATCAGCAGAACATCCTGAAATTGTTCAAAAGATAGTGGAAATCATGAAAGAGGAACACAGCCAATCCAGGGTCTTTCCTTTTGAATATGAAAAGTCGGCAGAAGAATAAATAGGATTGATTTCCTATTTGGCCACGTTCACGGACCGCGTCTCCCGAATAACCGTAACTTTTACTTGACCCGGATAGGTCATATCGGTTTGGATTTTCTGTGAGATTTCAAAAGATAGCTCAGCAGCTTTGTCATCGCTAACCTTTTCGCTTTCCACAATCACCCGCAGTTCCCTACCCGCCTGGATAGCATAGGCCTTTTGTACTCCATTAAATCCGAAGGCAATATCCTCCAAGTCCTTCAATCGCTGAATGTAAGAATCCAGAACTTGTCTTCTAGCCCCAGGACGTGCACCACTTATGGCATCACAAACCTGTACTATGGGAGAAATCAAGGTGTTCATTTCAATTTCATCGTGGTGGGCACCAATAGCGTTGCAAACCTCCTTCTTCTCCCCATATTTCTGGGCCCATTGCATACCTAAAATTGCATGAGGGGTTTCTACCTCAACCTCGGTATTGGGAACTTTGCCAATATCATGTAATAATCCAGCTCTTTTGGCAATTTTGGGATTCAATCCTAACTCCGCAGCCATTACCCCACAAAGTTTGGCCACTTCCCTGGAGTGTTGTAACAAGTTTTGTCCGTAAGAGGAACGGTATTTCATTCTACCAACAGCTTTGATCAATTCCGGATGAAGGCCATGGATGCCAAGGTCGATTACGGTTCGCTTACCAATCTCTGCAATCTCCTCATTGATTTGCTTCTCGGTCTTCTTTACGATTTCCTCAATTCGGGCTGGGTGAATTCTTCCGTCGGTGACCAAGCGATGTAAGGAAAGACGTGCCACTTCCCTCCGTACTGAATCGAAACAGGAAAGAATGATGGCCTCTGGGGTATCATCCACAATAATCTCAACTCCAGTAGCGGACTCAAGCGCGCGAATGTTTCTCCCTTCACGGCCAATAATGCGTCCTTTGACGTCGTCAGATTCAAGATTGAAAACGGAAACACAGTTTTCCACCGCTTCCTCCGTTCCAATACGTTGAATAGTATTGATTACGATTTTTCGAGCTTCCTGTTGCGCAGTAAGTTTGGCTTCTTCCAAGGTTCCCTGAAGATAGGCCATGGCATCTGTCTTTGCAGTTTCTTTTAAGGATTCCAATAACTGGCTCTTTGCATCTTCCGCGGAAAGTCCGGAAATGACCTCCAATTGCTGTACTTGGCTTTTGTGCAATTTATCAGCTTCGGACTGTTTCTTGTCCAAAATCTCACTTTTGTAAGTGACCTCTTTGATTCTGGTCTCCAGCTTTTCGTTTAACTTCTTGTTCTTCGAAAGCTCATTACTGATCTGGGATTCCTTGTCGCGGGTTCTTTTCTCTGCTTCAGCAATTTTCTTATCCTTATTTATAATGACCTTCTCATGCTCGGCCTTGAGTTCCAGGAACTTTTCCTTGGCTTGGAATATTTTATCCTTTTTTATGTTTTCGCCCTCTTTTTTGGCTTCCTTGACAATATCGGCAGCTTCCCTTTTAGCTCCAGAAATGGTTTTGGCCGCTTTTCCCTTCTCCAGCATTTTGGCAATGGCAAATCCTATGACCAATCCTACTACTGCGGCTACAACCAAAATTATAGTGTTATCCATGTTGTTTATGTTTGGTTATAAAAAAAGCCCACATTGGGCGAAGTCTTGTACAAACTCCAAATTACAGGTTTAGGGCTAACAAGCTGCTCAAGGATCCCTATACAGGTAGGGCCTGCTTTTACAACTTAAACTCACCCTTTTTAATTATAATAGTGTTGAGTTTGTCAAAAATTAATTACCAATGTGGGCAGTAACAAATATTTTATTTAAAAGAACTTATTTTATTCACCAAGTTTAGAATGTACCAAATCGTCCAGTGCTTTTAGTCGCTCATAAGCCGCTTTGGTGCTTTCCGAACTATCTATTCCCCCTTGCTCTATTTTGGAGGCAAATTGCAGGGCGCACATGGCAAGAACATCCTGCTTGTCGCGTACTGCATAATTCTGCTCAAATTTTTTGGCCAAACTTTCAATGTTCTTGGCCGCTTTCCGTAATCCTTCCTCTTGTTTAGGGTCTATGGTCAATGGATACACCCTATCTGCAATGGAAAGCTTTATTTTGAGCTTCTCCTCCATAATATTGGTACAAACTAATCTGCAAGCTTGGCTATGCAAACGTCCAGTTCGCGTATCAATGTATTTATCTTGAGCTTGGCTTCTGTTTTATTCGTATTACTACCCAGCATCGAGTTTGCCATTTTTAGGGAATTGTACTTTTCTTCCCAATCATTAACGGCTTCCTGTTGAGCTTTGGTCTCTTCTTTTGCGAGGTCGAGTTCTTTTTTCAACTTGGCATTGGCCTTGTGCAACAATTCCATTTTGTGCAACAATTTGCTCACCTTGTTTTCCAAAGAATCCACAATTTCAACAAGTTCGCCCATATGCAAACATCAAATGCGTATCACACAAAGTTAACCAACCTAGCCAAACCGCACAATACTTTTTGGTATTATTCTTTAAGGAATGCCCTACAAGCCCCTAAACCAAAGGGAAAGCCTTTTACCTAACCAAAATATGGGTTACATTCGTATGTAATTATAAATTACATTATGCGGTTTTACTTTCTGGGAATACTTTTGCTTTTATCCCCCTTTCTTCCGGCTCAGGAAAAATACCCTCAAGATACCTTTCAATCTCCCCTGGATATTCCATTGGTTTTAGCTGGCACTTTTGGCGAATTGCGTTCCAACCATTTTCACTCTGGAATTGACATCAAGACCCAACGCAGACAGGGGCTCCCCGTACTCGCCATTGCTGACGGTACGGTTACTCGAATCAAAGTCTCCTTATGGGGTTATGGCAAAGCCTTATACGTGGCTCACCCTAACGGGTATACCTCGGTGTATGCCCATCTTCAGAAATTCGGCCCAGAAATTGAGTCCTATATTAAAGACATTCAATACAAGAAACAGTCCTTTGAAGTTGAAGTATTTCCCGATTATGGCGAACTGAAGGTTACCAAAGGCAGTACCATTGCCTATTCGGGCAACACCGGGGGATCTTCCGGGCCACATCTCCATTTTGAAATTCGAAGCAGTGTCACTGAAAAACCTACCAATCCCTTACTCTATGGTTATGAGGTAAGGGATGCCACCAATCCTACGCTATTGGGTCTTTATGGTTATCCATTATCAGAAGATGCGGTAATCAACCAAAGCGCTCGGAAAATTCAGTTGAACTTTACCAAACAAACAGATGGCTCTTTCTTAGCGGATAAGATTTCCGCTATTGGAAATATTGGTTTCGGTTTTAACGGGTTTGATCGCCAAGATATGGCGGCAAACAAAAACGGGGTTTACGCCGTAAAACAGACCGTCAATGGAAAAGTGTATTCTGAATATAACTTTGAAACCTTTTCCTTTGGAGAAACCCGCTATATCAATACCCTCATTGATTATGCACATTATGGTAAATTCAGGCAACGCATACAAAAGTGTTTTAAGGAATCCCATAACCGACTTGGTATCTACAAGACACTGCACAACAATGGCGAAATAACCGTAAAGGAAGGGATGTCCTATACCGTGGAGCTCCATATTTCCGACATCCATGGCAACCAAACCAAGGTTATTATTCCAGTAGAAGGAAAAAGTGAAGCACCCAAAATCCCTAAAGGTGATTCAAAAACGGAGAATTTCATCATAGCCAATAAACCCAACAATTTTGATCTTGGAGCGGCCAAAGTGTATTTTCCCGCGAATACCTTTTATAAGGATTTTTATATTGAATTGGAAAAGGGGCAGGATACGGTTGCCATCCACAATGAGCAAGTGGCAGCCCACAGAAACTTCACCATCAGCTTTGATGCTTCCAAGTATTCCGGACTGGACAAAAAACAATTGTTCATTGCCCGACTCGATGACAGCCAAAAACCCCGGTATTCAAAAACCTTTAAGCGAGATGGTTCATTTACCACCCGAACCCGTACCTTGGGAACCTATACTTTGGCAAGGGATACCATAGCCCCGGAAATCAAAGCGCGAAACTTTAAAGAAAAGCAATGGCTGAGCAATTATAGCTATTTGAGCCTTAAAATATCAGATGACCTCAGCGGTGTTAACTCTTACAATGCAACACTGAACGGGGAGTGGATTTTAATGGAATATGAACCCAAGACCAAAACGCTGACCTACAATTTTGACGATAAAATCTTGGACAAAACACAATGCGACCTCAAGGTGGTCGTTACAGATAATGTAGGCAACTCCAGTACTTTTGAGAGTACTTTTTTTAGAAAATAGTGTTACCCCAAGCCAAAGCCCTTCCATTCCTGTTGTTCATTTTTTGGACTTTGACCATTCATGGTCAAACCGCAACAGTGGCGGGAACAGTCTTGGATGAGAACAACCAACCCATTCCCAATGTCAATATTTCAGTTGGGACGGAAGGTACCACTACAGATTCCAACGGGTATTATCTTTTGTTGCTGATTGCAGAAACCAAGCTCACTCTTACTTTCTCGCACCTGAGTCATGAAGATGTGGTTTTGGAAGACCTGATATTGTCCACAAACGAAACCTTTGAGTTCAACCCTGTAATGAACACCAAAATAACCCAAGTGGCTGGGGTAGAAGTTTCTCCCACAGGAGAAAAAAGCGTTGAAGGCATTACTACAGTAGACCCGGAGATTGTTCGTAAGATTCCGGGAGCAAATGCAGGGGTAGAAAATATATTGAAATTACTCCCCGGTGTTTCCTTCAACAATGAGCTTAGTACCCAATACAACGTCCGTGGTGGCAATTTTGACGAAAATCTTGTTTATGTCAATGGAATTCAGGTGTATCGCCCATTTTTGGTACGCTCGGCCCAGCAAGAGGGGTTAAGTTTTGTGAACAGTGACATGATTACTTCCTTGGAATTCTCATCTGGAGGCTTTCAGGCAAAATACGGAGACAAGCTGTCCTCAGTACTTGACATCACTTACAAGACACCCATTGAATTTGGTTTGAAACTAGAGGGCAGCTTTTTGGGTGCATCGGCCACAGTAGAATCCATTTCAAAAAACAATAAGTTTAGTAGTATTACAGGTCTGCGTTATCGGAACAACAGCCTATTGGTCAATAGCCAACAGACCGAAAGCAATTTCAATCCCACTTTTGTGGATGTTCAAAGTCTTCTTACCTATCGTTTTTCAGATAGATTCCATCTTAATTTCTTGGGAACTTATTCCGTCAACGATTACAAAAATGAACCCTTGACCCGGCAGACCAACTTTGGGACCCTGAACGACCCAAGGGCTTTGTTGATTTTCTATGAAGGTCGCGAAAATAGCAGCTATGAAAGCGGACTTGCTGCACTCAAATCGGACCTGTTAATAAACGATAACACAAAAGTGTCCGTGACTGCATCAGTTTATCACACGCAGGAAGAGGAATTCTCAGATATCATAGCTTCTTATGAATTAGGTGACTTGGACACCAATCTAGGTAGTGAAAATTTGGGAGAGGTGGTCAATTCCAGAGGTGTTGGCTCACAGCTGAACAGGGCTCGCAATCAATTAGATGCCTTAATCTTCAATTTTGCCCATAAAGGAGCCTATAAAAAAGGTAATGCTTCTTTGGAGTGGGGTGCCAAGTTTACCCATGAAGATATTCGGGATCAGTTACGGGAATCCGAATTTATAGACTCCGCAGGATTCTTCATCCGACCTTTTGAACCGGCATTCGTTAACAATCAACCGGAAGAGCCGTTCACCGGCGATCTTATAGCCTATGAAAGTGTGCAGGCCACCAACTTTGTGAAAACGAACAGAATTTCAGGCTATGCACAATATAGTGAGCACTCAAAACTGGGAGCGCATGATGTGTATTTCAACCTTGGCTTAAGGGCGCAATATTGGAGGTTGAGCGGAGAAGGGTTTGAAACCAATTCCCAGAGTTTGATAAGCCCCAGGGCACAATTCTCCATAAAACCGGATTGGGAAAAGGATATGTTGTTCCGATTTTCTGTGGGCGGTTACCAGCAACCACCGTTTTATAGGGAACTCAGGGATGTTGCCGGCAATATAAATCCCGAGGTGGAAGCGCAAAAATCCATTCATTATGTTTTGGGAAGTGAACTCAGCTTTAATTTATGGAACCGCCCTTTTACCTTGATCAGTGAGGCGTATTATAAAGATCTAACCAACGTCAATACCTATACCGTGGAAGACGTTAGGGTGCGCTATGTAGCCAACAACAATGCGGATGCCTACGCCTATGGATTTGATTTTAGACTCACTGGGGCTTTTGTTCCAGGAACCCAATCCTGGGTGAGTCTTGGATACCTTCAAACCGAAGAAAACTCCAATCAAAGAGGTTATATTTCCAGACCAACCGACCAGCGTTTTAAGTTTGCAGTGCTCTTTCAAGATTATATCCCCAACATTCCGAATCTCAAACTTTATCTCAATCTGGTTTACAACACAGGAGTGCCCGGAGGTTCTCCCAACAATGCCGATCCTTACGATTTTCAGAATAGATTAAGAGATTACAGAAGGGCCGATATGGGAATTTCGTATATTTTTGCGGACAGAAAAAACCAGTACCCGGAAGGACATTGGTTACATAAATTTAAGGAGTTCAACGTTGGATTTGAAATTTTCAATATGTTCAACAACCAGAATTCCATAACAAATACATGGGTTAGGGATGTGGACACGCAACAGCAGTTTGCGGTTCCCAATTTTCTTACCGGCCGTATTCTAAATTTAAAATTTGGGATGCGCTTTTAAAGTACATGAATGAAAAAATTTATTCTTCTTTTGTCGTTTTTGATGGTAGCCGTTGGTAGTGCGCAAAAGAATATTTACGAGAACAGAAGGTTTGATGAGTTAAGTGAACACCACGAGACCTTGGCTATCATCCCCTTTATTGCCAATTTGGATTTAAAGCGCAACGTAGATCGAAATGAATTGCTGGACTTGGCCAAAAAGGAGGGGTATGCCGTACAAAATGCCTTGGAAACCTACTTTTCCAAACGGAAGAAACGGAAAAAATTCAATGTTGACTTTCAGAATATTGAAGACACCAACGCTATTTTAGCACAAAATGGTATTACCTATGAAAATTTGGACATACATACCATCAAACAACTTTGCAAAATTTTGGAAGTTGATGGTATAATAAGCGGCAACCTCAGCCTTAATATACTGCTCTCCAAAGGTGTTCCCACAAACTTTAGCCTGCTGGACTATTTTAGCGGGGATGCCAATTACGGCAGGATTGGCGTAAAAGTGAGTGATGGCGGCTCTGGTAAACTCCTCTGGAAATACGAAAAAGCCATCACCAAAAAAACGGGAAAGAACACCACCGAGCTTATTGATCGCATGATGAAGTTGGCTTCCCGTAAATTTCCATACGACAAGGAAAAGAAGCAACGCAAGAACAAGAATTAGCTCTGCGCAAATTCCTTAAGCACTCCTATGGTGTAATCCAATTCTTCCTTGGTGTTGTATTTGGAAAATGAAAACCGCAAAGAGGGTTTTTCCAATTCCTCTGGAGCCAGGATTTGATTAAGCACATGGGACCCCATATTACTGCCTGACTGACACGCACTCCCCTTGGAACAGGCAATGCCTTTTATATCCAAATGAAACAGAAGCATCAATGCTTTTTGTTTATCAAAGGGCAAACGCACATTGGCCAAGGTGTAGGTGCTTTTATCCAGGTCCCCGGAATATCCGTTAAATTCAACTTCTGGGATGGCCTCCTTGATCTGCTCCACAAAATATTTTTTTAACCCTTTTACATATTGGATTTCATCCTCCAAGTTATCATAGGACTGCACAAAAGCCTCTTCCAGACCCACGATATTATGGAAAGGCTCGGTTCCCGCCCTATAACCCCGTTCTTGGGAACCTCCAAAAATCATGGGTTTTAAGCCCGAGTTTTTC
The DNA here is from genome assembly GCF_005937185.1 of Flagellimonas algicola. Taxonomy (GTDB): domain Bacteria; phylum Bacteroidota; class Bacteroidia; order Flavobacteriales; family Flavobacteriaceae; genus Flagellimonas; species Flagellimonas algicola. The sequence continues at coordinate 1,439,208 of NZ_VCNI01000001.1, forward strand.
CGGATAAATGCGAATCCAACACCTTTTGGACCATGAAATTTATGGGCTGCCGCAGTGAAGAAGTCAACTGGGGTATTTTCAACATCCCAAGGATAATGTCCAACAGATTGTACAGTATCCGAGTGAAAAAGTGCATCATGCGCTCTACAAAGAGTTCCAATCGCATGAATATCCACGATGTTTCCAATTTCATTGTTCACATGCATTAAACTGACCAATTTTTTACTATCGTCTTGCACTAAAAGTGATTTTAGGTGGTCCATTACGGGATTACCATAAGTGTCCAAATCCACAAATCGTAGCGAGATACCATATTCTTTTTCCAACTCCTCAGCGGTATGAAGCACCGCATGGTGTTCAATTTTGGAGGTGATAATAGTCTTTACCCCCAAGTCACGGACTGCACAACGAAGAATCATATTATCCGCCTCTGTTCCACCTGAAGTGAATATAATTTCGGCCGGTTTGGCATTCAGCGTCTTTGCAATGGTTTTACGGGCCTGCTCAACTGCAGTTTTGGCCGATCTTCCATAACTATGGGTAGAAGATGGGTTCCCGTAAAAATCAGAAAGTGCCACTTGCATTTTTGCAATTACCTCAGGTCTTACCTGCGTTGTGGCGGCATTATCCAGATAAACTTTTTGCATGGGTTAGCTATCAATTTTCGAATCATCAAAAATAGGCGAAATAAAGTTAATTTCTTTTAAAGATTATGCCTTCCTTAGGGTATTAAATTGGAATTCCTTTAAATTTGGCCCATGAGAAAATTATGCTTCCCAATGCTGCTTGTGCTCATGTTGTTTTCTTGCAGCGATGGCGACCTACAGATCGAGACCATTGACTTTAATGATCAAGTTGTTCAATTTTGTGATGATCCTGTTGCGAACACTAGCAACATCCTTTTTAAAATCAATGATAGTGAAGCACTCATTTTAAATCTACAAAGTGGAGTTTTAAATAATGGGGTCATTGGAGAAACGATTACTACGGAGAGTACCGTTCCTGGTCAATCACAGTTGACGTACCGCAACTTTTCAGGGACAGTGAGCTCCACCTATTTCTGTTCCGATATTCCACCCGCTACGCCGACGGTTTCCCAAGAAGTAGAAGCAGAAGATGGCACAGTTACCATTGAAACGGTGGCCAATGCAGATGAAACGGGTTTCGACCATGTAATTCTCCTAAGCGGCGTTTCTTTTGTTACCGAGAACGGGGAACGAATCACCAATTTAACCATTGATGAATTTGGAACGGTAAGCACAGAAATTACCAATTAGGCCTTTTGGGTAATATACACCTCAGTAGCCCCCAGTCCATATTTTTGATAGTCCGCATCGTACCATTTCACCCCTTCATATTTTTTAAAGAGGTATTGGAGTTCTTCTTTCAGAATACCCTCTCCCACACCATGGATAAACACTACTTTTTGGATACGTTTCCGAATGGCGAATTCCAGTTGACGCCTGGCGGTCTCCAGCTGCAAATTCATCATATCGAAATTGCTTAGACCCTTGGTGTTTTTTACCAATTGATGGATGTGTAGGTCCACTTCCATCCTTGGGGCATTCCGCAATTTGGGCTTATCCGCTTCGGATGGATTTCTCTTTGGAATTTCCTTTTCTTTTTTTACCTGCGAAACCTCAAAATTAGTCACCCTGATACCCTCTTTTTTGAGCAGCAGTTCCCTGTAATGATATTGCAATGGAAAACCATCTTCCGTGATGAGTGTGACCATATCCCCATCAACCGATTTCACCAAGCCGGAAATGTCCTCGTCCAAAACTTCTACCTTATCTCCTATCTGAAATCCAGTCATTGTTTGTGTCAAAAATATTTTGAAATTTCAACAGCAATATCAAAAATAATAGTAATTTACTTGGCAGTAACCAAGACCATGTTTTCACAACTAACCATTCTTCTCAGCGCCAAGGACTATATGTTGCCTTGTCTCAATAAAAAGCTTTTTGGAATTGATTGTCCCGGTTGTGGTATGCAAAGGTCGGCAGACCTACTTTTACATGGCGATTTTGTAGGGGCATTTAAAATGTATCCGGCAGTATATCCTATTGCACTACTGTTACTTTTTTTGATTACCAACCTCTTTTTAAAATTGAAATATGCACATCAAGTAAAATTCTTTTTGATGTTGGTTACTGCTGGGACCATTATAGTTAGTTATATATTAAAAATGAATAGTTTATTCAATTAAATTTCAAATTATGGAAAAACAAAAACTCCCAAATTCAACGCTGATTCTGGTTTTCGGAATCGTTTCCATAGTAACCTGTTGTTGCTATGGTGTTCTAGGACTGATTTTCGGCATCATTGCCTTGGTACTTGCCAATAAAGCCACAAAACTTTACATGGAAAACCCTGAGAACTACGAAGGTTTCAGTAATGTGAAAACTGGAAAAATATTGGCCATCATTGGTATTATATTGAACGTTCTTTATTTGGGTTATACCATATTCTTGTTTAGCACCATTGGAATGGATGGCATTCAGGAGATGCAAAGGGAACTCATGGAGCAATACGGCGGATAATCCCGAAAAGATATGAGTCAACAACCTTTACCAGGAGCAAGTACAGTGCTAACAATGGGGATTATCTCCATTGTTGGCACCTTTTTCTGTTGTGGTCCTTTTGGAGCCATCTTTAGCATAATTGCGCTACTGAAAGCCAAAACAGCCAGTCAATTGTACCTGCAGAACCCTGAAGCCTATACTGATTACAGCAATGTAAAGACTGGTAAAATCCTAGCCTATATTGGCCTGGCACTTGCCTTGGTATATTTGGTTCTGGGAATAATTTACTTCGGATTTATATTGGCCGTAATTGGAGCAGAAGAATGGGGCGGCTACTAGTTGGCCACTTCACTGATAAATTTGAGGCGGTAGAGCCGTAACTCTTCATCCTCATAATCTCCTTCAAACTCCTCTACAGCTTCGGATATGGAGTCGGAGTCGGCTTCCAGAAAATACTCGTGGATTTCCTCTTGCTGATCCTCATCCAAAATTTCGTCTATCCAGTAACCAATATTCAACTTAGTTCCACTAAAGACAATCTGCTCCATTTCCTTAATCAGATTGGGCAGTTCCAAACCTTTGGCCGACGCTATATCATCAAGAGGTAATTTTCTATCCACATTTTGAATAATATACAGTTTCAAACCTGAATTTGCCCCGGTACTTTTGACTACTAAATCATCGGGTCTGACCACATCGTTTTCGTCAACATAGCTGGCAATCAACTCTACAAAAGGTTTCCCATATTTCTTGGCTTTCCCCTCACCAACTCCATGAACGTTTAATAGTTCTGGTATTGTAATGGGGTATTTTAAGGCCATATCCTCCAAAGAAGGATCCTGAAAAACCACAAACGGTGGAACTTCCAGCTTTTGTGCTTCTTTTTTTCTGAGGTCTTTTAGAATTTTAAGCAAATTGTTGTCCGCGCCACCTCCTGATCTGGCCGCTGCCACTATCGCTTCGTTATTCTTCTCGCTATATTGGTGGTCCTTGGTCATCTGAAATGACCTGGGTTCCTGCAAGAAGCATTCTCCATCTGGGGTCAAATGTAAAATACCGTACTGCTCTATTTCCTTTTTGAGCAATCCAGCAACCAGCACTTGTCTAACCAAGGCCATCCAGTAAGGTTCGTCCCTTTCTTTCCCTATGCCAAAAAACTCCTTTTCATCCGTTTTGTGGGATGAAATCATGGCGTTTACCTTGCCTACCAAAACCTTGACAATTTCCTTGGTCTTGAATTTTTCCTTGGTATCCCTAACCACACTTAAGAGTTTGGCCACTTCGTTCATGGCCTCTTCCTTGGGCTTGGGATTCCGGGTATTGTCATCCATTTCGGCCCCGTCGCCATTTACTTCGTCAAACTCCTCCCCAAAATAATGCAGTATAAATTTTCGTCGTGACATGGAAGTTTCGGCATAGGCCACAATTTCCTGTAACAGTGCGTTGCCTATTTCCTGTTCCGCCACGGGTTTGCCCGACATGAATTTTTCCAGTTTTTCCACGTCTTTGTAGGCATAAAACGCCAAACAATGGCCTTCACCCCCGTCTCTACCCGCTCGTCCGGTTTCCTGATAGTAACTCTCAATGCTTTTTGGGATATCGTGATGGATTACAAAGCGAACATCGGGCTTATCAATTCCCATCCCGAAAGCGATGGTAGCCACCACCACATCAACCTCCTCCATCAAGAACATGTCTTGATATTTGGACCGTGTTTTGGCATCAAAACCGGCATGATAGGGTACTGCACTTACGCCATTAACCTGAAGTACCTGAGCTAATTCCTCTACTCGTTTTCGGCTTAGACAGTAGACAATCCCAGATTTACCTTGGTTTTGTTTCACATATCGGATAATATCCGCATCCACGTTTTGGGTCTTGGGTCGTACTTCGTAAAAAAGGTTGGGCCTATTGAAGGAAGCTTTAAATACTTTGGCATCGGTCATGCCCAAATTCTTGATGATGTCTTCCTGAACCTTGGGCGTTGCCGTTGCAGTAAGACCGATGATGGGTATATCGTCACCTAACCGGCTTATGATACTCTTCAAATTTCGGTATTCCGGCCTAAAATCATGACCCCATTCCGAAATACAATGTGCTTCATCCACCGCCACAAAGGAGAGGGGAACACCTTTCAAAAATTCAATATTCTCTTCTTTGGTCAATGATTCTGGTGCTACATACAACAACTTGGTAACGCCATTGGTAATATCCTCTTTGACCTGCTTCACCTCTGTTTTGGTCAAAGAAGAATTAAGTACATGTGCAATTCCATGGTTTTCAGAAACTCCACGTATAGCATCCACTTGATTTTTCATCAAGGCGATAAGTGGGGAAACAACAATGGAGGTCCCCGCTTTCATTATGGCCGGAAGCTGGTAACAGAGGGATTTGCCACCACCTGTGGGCATGATAACAAAGGTGTCATTGTTATCCAATATATTTTGAATAACCTTCTCTTGAAGACCTTTAAACTGTGAAAATCCGAAGTATTTTTTAAGCGAGGTATATAAATCAGTATTGGTAAGCCCCATTCCCATGCGTTCTTTTAATATCAAGCAACCTAATCTGGAGGTGGTTCATATTCTAATTTTAAATATCAATTTAAAAGAAGAAGCAATCTATCTTTCCTAAATGGTCTGTAAGCGATAGTTTGTTTAGTTTTGTAAACTTAAATATAAGACATTCTTTTAGGAATACAATTAGATAATCAGTTAATTACCTTGGACGAAACCCAATCTATTCTATCTATTGCAAAAAGGACGCTGGAAACAGAAAGCAAAGCCATCCATAATTTGATAAATCAATTGGATGAGCAGTTTGCCCAGGCCGTTCAACACATACTAAAATCCCAGGGCAGGGTGGTTGTGACCGGCGTTGGAAAAAGTGCCATTATCGCTTCTAAAATTGTGGCCACACTCAATTCTACCGGAACCCCGGCTATTTTTATGCATGCCGCAGATGCCATCCATGGCGACCTGGGAACCATCCAGAAAAATGATGTGGTGGTCTGCCTGTCCAAAAGCGGGAACACCGCAGAGATCAAGGCATTGCTGCCCCTGATTAAAAATGGCAGCAACAAACTCATTGGCATAACGGGAAATATGGATTCCGTTCTATCCAAACAAGCCGATTTTGTACTTGGGGCCTATGTGGAAAAAGAAGCCTGTCCCAATAACCTTGCTCCCACCACCAGCACCTCGGCGCAATTGGCCATGGGTGATGCCCTTGCCATCTGTCTTTTGGAACTCAGAGGCTTTAGCAGCTCGGATTTTGCCAAATATCATCCAGGGGGAGCTTTAGGCAAAAAACTATACCTAAGGGTGGCGGATATCGTTGTGAATAATCAAAAACCACTAGTGGACATAAATTCCAGCGTCAAGGAAGTAATTGTGGAGATTTCCGAAAAAATGCTTGGGGTCACTGCGGTTATGGACAACAATAAAGTTGTTGGAGTGGTTACTGATGGGGATATCAGACGTATGCTAAGCAAATATGACAATATTGGAGAGCTTACTGCCAAGGATATTATGACCCAAAACCCTAAATCCGTGGATGTGGACACCTTAGCCGTAAAAGCATTGAAAATGCTGCAGGACAACGGCATTTCGCAATTATTGGCATTTGACAATGGGACTTATTCAGGCGTGGTTCATTTACATAACCTCATAAACGAAGGCATCCTTTAATGGCAAAAAAACAGAACAACCCCGACGAAATGTCCTTTTTGGACCATTTGGAAGAATTGAGATGGCATTTGATCCGATCCGTAGCTGCCATCGTCATTGTAGCCTGTGGTGCCTTTATCATGAAGGATTTTATTTTTGACACCATCATATTTGGTCCAAAAAAAATGGACTTTCCTACCTATCAATTCTTTTGCAAGATTGCCAATTTTTTCGGTATGGAATCTGAATTTTGTAGTGACTCCCTGCCATTCACAATCCAAAACCGAACTATGGCCGGGCAGTTCTCAGCACATATCTGGACTTCCATTTGGGCTGGTTTTATCATTGCCTTTCCGTATGTGCTATGGGAAGTATGGCGTTTTATAAGTCCGGGGCTCCATTCCAACGAACGCAAACACTCGCGTGGATTTATATTAGTGGCTTCATCCTTATTCTTTTTGGGAGTTTTGTTTGGATATTATGTAGTGGCGCCTCTCTCAATCAACTTTTTGGGAACCTATCAAGTGAGCAAGGAAGTAACCAACGAAATCGACATTAGCTCCTTCATCGCCAATGTTAGATCTTCAGTTATTGCTTGTGGGGTGATGTTTGAATTACCCATTATCATCTTCTTTTTGACCAAAGTTGGATTGGTCACACCAGAAATTCTTAAAAAATACAGGAAAATAGCATTGGTAGTCGTGTTAATTCTTTGTGCCGTAATTACCCCACCTGATGTTACAAGCCAGATAATTGTGGCCATTCCAGTATTGTTGCTATACCAAGCCAGTATTTATATCTCCAGTATCGTAGTAAAAAGAGAAGCTAAAAAAGAAAAACAAAATGCCAAATAAAGTAGAAGAATTCAATGCGTATCGGGCTAAGATGAACGATAAGCTCCTGGCAGAAAACAACAAAGTAATCAAGCGTATCTTTAATTTGGACACCAATGCCTTTATGGAAGGTGCCTTAGATGTGAAGACCAAGGAATTGTTAGGTTTGGTGGCCTCTGCCGTGATGCGTTGTGATGATTGCGTCAAATATCATTTGGAAAGCTCTAAAAAAACAGGGGCGAATAAAGAAGAGGTCATGGAAACCCTAAGCATTGCTACCCTTATTGGAGGAACTATAGTGATTCCCCATCTTAGACGTGCTTATGAGTATTGGGAAGAACTGGAATCCATTGAGGCTTAAAAAATTCCCAAAGTCCATGATCCCCAAAGAGAATATGTTTAGTTTTGGCGAATTCTTATGAAGCTACGTGCTGAAAATATCATGAAGGCCTATCGAGGCCGTAAGGTTGTAAAAGGTATTTCCCTAGAGGTGAACCAAGGAGAAATTGTAGGTCTGCTAGGACCCAATGGTGCGGGAAAGACCACCTCCTTTTACATGATTGTTGGTTTGATCAAACCCAATGGGGGGCAAATCTTTTTGGATGATATGGAGATTACCACCTTTCCTATGTACAAAAGAGCCCAACATGGAATCGGTTATCTGGCCCAAGAAGCCTCGGTATTTAGGAAGTTAAGTATTGAGAAGAACATTCTAAGTGTCCTCCAATTGACCAATTTGTCCAAAAAAGAGCAACACATGAAAATGGAGTCGCTTATTGATGAATTTGGATTGGGACACATCCGCAAAAACCGTGGAGACCTGTTATCCGGTGGGGAGCGCAGGCGTACGGAAATAGCCCGAGCCCTGGCCACCGATCCCAAATTTATTTTGTTGGATGAACCATTTGCCGGTGTAGATCCCGTGGCCGTGGAAGATATCCAGCGTATTGTGGCCCAACTAAAAAATAAGAACATTGGAATTTTGATTACCGACCACAATGTTCAGGAAACTTTGGCCATCACCGAGCGTTCTTACCTAATGTTTGAAGGTGGTATCTTAAAAGCAGGTATACCGGAAGAACTTGCGGTTGATGAAATGGTACGAAAGGTGTACCTAGGTCAAAACTTTGAGCTTCGAAAAAAGAAGCTGGATTTTTAGTCCGACTATTTGCCCCGCTTTCTCAATTGAGTTTCAATCTTTGGATTTATAGATTTTAGGTGATCCATGAACTCCGTCTTTTTCTTGGGAGACACCAAAATATGTCCGTGACCATAACTAATTTCCAAACGGTCCAAGGAAGCGGCAGGCGCGCCTAATGGATTTCGGGTTTCCTTAATGCGATTAATAGTAGAAATTTTAATCCTCTTTTGATAAAATGCCGCGTAGTTAACCAATAAATCTTCGCCCTTTATGTCATAGGAAATATAGAAAAGCAAATAAAGAACAGATCCAAATACCCCAACATTAACCATTGCCCCCACCCAGCTCCATTCCGCGCTCAGGAAATAAATTACCAGAAGAAAATTCAGCAGTAGCAATAGAAACAACCAAAGGTCCACTTTTGATCTGTATCTGACAGTTTCAGCACCCATCTTCACGTATTTTTATTGATTATGGATAACAGAATATACAATATCACAATTACCGGAATCGCCAAAAACCTAAGAGTAATCAAGAGCACTAAACTGGCAACTAAAAACAAATAGCGTACGGCATTGTCCTTAAAACTCCAATTGCCAAATTTCAAAGCGAAAAGTTCAATCCTGGAATTGAGCAAATAAGCACTCACCAAAGTCAATCCCAACAAAAACCACTGATTCAAAATGATGTTGTTGAGCGCATCATTGTGATGGTACAATAAAATTAAGGGCAGGGACAAAATCAAAAGCGTATTGGCAGGAGTGGGCAGGCCAATAAAGGATGAAACCTGGTTTTCGTCCACATTAAACTTGGCCAAACGATAGGCAGATGCCAAAGTGATGATAAAACCAAAAAAGGAAATGGGTGCCACATCTGCTCCCAACCATGGAATACCACCTAATTGTCCTTCACTCCAGCCAGATGCCTGCGACATATCCAGCAATTGAAACATCACTATACCAGGAACCACCCCACTAGTGACCATATCGGCCAAGGAATCCAGTTGAACCCCTATCTCGCTTTGGACATTGAGCGCCCTTGCGGCCAAACCATCAAAAAAATCAAAGAAAATCCCGATAAAAACAAAAATGGCAGCCATTTCCAATTGGTTAAGTACTGCAAACACCGTAGCTACACATCCGCTGAAAAGATTCAGTAGCGTTAAAAAATTCGGGATATAGGATCTCATACGTTTTCTGGTTTTCGTAAAAATAAGCTAAAAAATGAACCGGTTTTAGTATTCGCTTCCGCTAGAGATGCACCATGTTCTAATTATTCTGATATTTGCGGGACTATGTCGCAAATGAGACTATCAGTTTTGCTTTTGATGTTCTTTCTGTTGTCAGGAGGACGATTACTTTCCCAGACCCCTTCGCTATCTGAAAACTCCCAAATAAGTTTATTAACCTGTGCAGCAGGGGATGAACTTTATTCCATGTTTGGTCATACCGCATTTCGGGTTCAAGATTCTGTGTTGGGTATCGATGTAGTATACAATTATGGCACTTTCGATTTTAACCGCCCCAACTTCTATTCAAATTTTGTAAAGGGCCGATTGATCTATTCCTTGTCCCGAAGAAGCTTTGATCGTTTTTTATTTGAGTATGAGCTTGAGAAACGATGGGTAAGGGAACAAATCCTAGATCTAAGCTTGGAGGAAAAGAACCAGCTCCTTAATTTTTTTGAGACCAATTACCTTCCTGAAAACCGGGATTACCTCTACGATCCCTTATTGAACAATTGCTCCAGTATCACTGGGAACATTTTAAAGGACCAATTTGGAGATGCCCTGGTCTTTGATGGCTCTCATTTGGACCAACAATACACCTTTAGGCAATTGGTGAGACAAAACATGGATTTAAATTCATGGGCAAGCTTTGGCATAGATGTGGCCTTTGGCTCCGTAGTGGACCGAAAGGCAACGGTACAGGAACACATGTTTCTTCCTTATTATGCCATGCAACAAATCAGGAACACCACCAAAGATGGCAAACCTTTGCTCAAAAGGGAGCGTACCATCTTAGACTATGCAGAAATTACCCCGTCTGGCTTTTTCCCACTTTCCCCCTTATTTTGGTTTGCTCTATTACTCTTGTTTACCGCAATTGTAACCTATCTTGATCACAAACACGGTACCCGAAGTAGGTGGCTGGATTTTACCCTATTCCTATTGACGGGGCTCATAGGCACCTTCCTTTTGATTCTTTGGTTGGCCACCGATCATACCTCGACACCTTGGAACTATAATATACTGTGGGCATTACCTGCCAATTTGGGCACGGCCTACGTTTTTGTGTTTCCACAACATTTGCCTGCCTGGTTTGCAAAGTATCTTTGGACAGCCATTAGCTTTTTGGCGCTCATGATCATTCTTTGGGTATTTAACGTCCAGATTTTTTCTCCGGTTCTGATTCCATTACTTTTGACCTTGGCCATACGATATGGTTATCTCCTCAAATTCACCAAGAGCTAGCCACGGTCTAAATAACTTTCCATGAACTTATTGACAGTAGAAAACATATCTAAATCTTATGGCGAACTGGTCTTGTTTTCCAATATTTCTTTCGGAATCAACAAAGACCAAAAAATAGCCTTGATTGCCAAGAACGGGAGTGGCAAGACCTCCATTCTCAACATCATGTCGGGGCAAGATGTGTCGGAAACCGGTCAGGTAGTATCCAGAAAGGGGATAAAAATTTCTTTTTTGGAGCAAGAACCCAATCTGAATCCCAATTTGACTATAGAGGAAACCATTTTTACTACGGACAATGAAATTCTAAAAGTCATTGCCAACTATGAAAAGGCTGTACTAAATCCTGATGATACCGACCGTTACCAACAGGCATTTGATGCCATGGAGCAGCACAGCGCCTGGGATTTTGAGACGCAATACAAACAAATTCTATATAAACTGCATCTGAACCAATTGGATGCCAAGGTTAATACCTTATCCGGGGGGCAGAAAAAACGATTGGCCTTGGCCAATGCCCTCTTGAATAAGCCCGACCTACTCATCCTGGACGAGCCAACAAACCATCTGGACCTAAAAATGATCGAGTGGTTGGAAGCTTACTTTTCCAAGGAGAACATCACCCTGTTCATGGTGACCCACGATCGGTACTTCTTGGAACGGGTTTGCAATGAAATCATTGAGCTAGATAACAACCAACTGTATAGTTACAAAGGAAATTACTCCTATTATCTCAGGGAAAAAGAAGCCAGGGAGGAAAGGGAAGCCGTTGAGCAACACAAGACCAAACTGCTATTTAAAAAGGAATTGGATTGGATGCGAAGACAACCCAAAGCACGAACCACTAAATCCAAATCAAGAATTGACGATTTCACTGAAATCAAGAAAAAAGCGCACCAAAGAAGACAAGATCATCAAGTTCAACTCGAATTGAACATGGAACGTTTGGGCAGTAAAATTTTGGAACTTCATAATGTTTCCAAGGCTTTTGATGAAAAAACGATTCTCAATAAGTTCGATTACAACTTCAACAAAGGAGAACGGGTGGGAATCATTGGTCAAAATGGAACCGGGAAATCCACTTTTTTGAACTTGATTACCCAAAGCGAAAAACCAGATGGTGGCAAGATCGTGGTTGGTGACACCCTAAAGTTTGGTTACTACACCCAAAAAGGAATCCCCGTCAAGGAAGGACAAAAGGTCATTGATGTGATCAGGGAGTTCGGTGATTATATTCCCCTAAAGAAAGGGAAGCAAATCTCTGCCCAGCAACTCTTGGAACGTTTTCTGTTTGATCGCAAAAAGCAGTACGATTTTGTGGAAAAATTAAGCGGTGGGGAACGCAAACGGCTCTATTTGTGTACGGTTTTGATCCAAAATCCAAACTTTTTGATTCTGGACGAGCCCACCAATGATTTGGATATCGTAACCCTGAACGTTCTGGAGAGTTTTCTTCTGGATTTTCCCGGTTGTTTGATCGTGGTATCCCACGACCGCTATTTTATGGATAAAATTGTGGATCACCTTTTTGTTTTTAAAGGCAACGGCCTTATTGAAGATTTCCCTGGCAATTATTCGGACTTTAGAGCTTACGAAAACAGCAGGGTACTGGCAGAAAGAGAGGCCAAGAGCAATAGTTCCGATAAAACTGAAAAAATCTCTTGGAAGGAAAAGGATGCTTCCAGAAAACTGTCCTATCTGGAACAAAAGGAACACAAGCAACTGGAAAAGGAAATCCAAAAGCTTGAAGAACAAAAGGCAAGTTTACAAAACCAATTCCTTGATCCTGAACTAAGCGGCGATGCCATCGCTAAATTATCTGTAGAGTTAAACCAAATAACGGATCAAATAGAAACCAAAACGGAACGTTGGTTCGAACTTTCGGCAATTTTGGAAGGTTAACATGTATTTCAGAATCACTTCTTATCTAAATTTTCTTTTGAAATCCACCAACGAGCATGGGGTACATTCTCCCTTTGTTTTCCAGTTTGTGACCCAGTGCTTGTACAGTAAGGGCAAAGTTCATAAAAGCAAAAGCATAAATATCCTTTTGAAGTGCATCCCCTATTTTGATGTTAAAAAAGTGGCCATTTTAGATCATTTACTAGCCGCTCAAACCATAATGAAGTCCTCTCCAGATTTAGAATATGATCAACCTCAATTTGATGCGGTCTTTGCCAGTCAGTTTGATCTGTTCCATTTCAATCAATTGATTTACGAAGGAAAACTTCATAACGATAGTGTGATTTTATTTGATGGAATACATCGAAATCCACAAAAACAAGAACAATGGCTGTCATTGATTACTTCTCCAAAAATCACGGTAAGTATGGATATGTATCATTTGGGAGCTGTTTTCATCCGAAGGGAGCAAGAAAAGGAACATTTCACCATCCGGATTTAAAAAAGTAATTTTAGGTATGGAAAGTGCAACAACAGATTACACCATTTGGTACGTACTTGGAATCCTCTTTCTTATTTATCTGATTATCCTTTTCAGCAACAGAAGAGGCAAAAGACGCAGAAAATCAAGACGATTCATGGACGGTAAAAGACGTCATAATAAGTCCAACTAACAATAAACAATTTGCAATTAACAGTAAACAATTTGCAATTGGAATGTATTGGAGCCGCTTCTTAAACTCGCCCATTGATAATTGCTAATTGATAATTGTTCATTGATAATTGAATACATGAAAATTTACACCAAAACAGGCGATAAGGGAACTACTGCGCTATTTACTGGCAAGCGCGTCCCCAAGCACCATATTCGTATAGAGAGTTACGGAACCATAGATGAGCTGAACTCTTTTTTGGGCTTGCTACGAGATCTGGAGATGGACGAACACACTAAAGCTGTGCTATCCCTTGTCCAGAACAAGTTGTTCACGGTTGGCGCCATCTTAGCCACGGAACCCACCAAGGAAAACCGATTAAAAATCCCTAGAATTTCTGAGGCGGATATTCATTTATTGGAGAAAGAAATGGATCAAATGAACGAAGAGCTTCCGGAAATGTCCCATTTTATTCTTCCTGGTGGCCACACCACCGTGTCATACTGTCATATTGCCAGAACTGTTTGCAGAAGAGCAGAACGGATGATCTCCTACCTTCATGAAAATGACCCCGTCCCAGAAAGTCTGTTGTCATATATCAATCGTCTTTCCGACTACCTTTTTGTATTGGCACGAAAGTTGTCAAAAGAACTGCAAGCAGAAGAGGTCAAGTGGATTCCCGAAAAATTGAAAGAATAATTCCTAATTTTCTGCGTTTCAGATTAACACGCTAAAAATATTTTTTAAATAATGCCGATTTTACTTGACAAATTGGGTTTAAAAATTATTTTTGCAAAAAATAAAAATCAAACCGTTACTATGTACTGGACATTAGAATTAGCTTCATATTTAAGTGATGCGCCTTGGCCAGCCACCAAAGACGAATTAATAGATTACGCCATCCGAACCGGAGCTCCGTTGGAAGTTGTGGAAAACCTGCAGTCCATGGAAGAGGAAGGTGGCGAAATATACGAGTCCATTGAGGAAATCTGGCCCGATTATCCCACCGAGGAAGATTACCTCTGGAACGAGGATGAGTATTAAACTTCTAAAAAAGAAATCAAACTAAAAAGCCTCATTCGAGGCTTTTTTTATGCCTTTCCTGAAAGGTTGACAACTAAGAAGGTTCATTGCACTTTCATTGGATGCCAGGAATTTAGAGGCAATCTTACCACGAAACTTGGGCCAGTAACCTTAAAATGTGGGTGCCAAGGTTAATTTTATAATCAATTTTAATGCGTTTATAAGGAGTTCTCTGTAATTTTGACAGCCTTGCAAGGGCATTCCAAGCCGTTCTGGACAATGGAACAACTTTTGCAATTCAAAAGAAAATTTATTCATGAGCTTTATTAATTCCGTACTAAAGGTTTTTGTTGGGGATAAATCCGAGAAAGATGTAAAAGCACTACAGCCTTTGGTAAAAGAGATCAGATCCTTTGAACAAGCGTTGGAAGGATTGTCACATGATCAACTCCGTCAAAAAACAACTGCGTTTAAATCGCAGATAGCAGAGGATTGTAAGGAAATCAATGACCAAATCGCTGCACTCAAAGAAGAAGTTCAAAACTCCACCGATATTGATCGCAACGAGGAAATTTACTCCGAGATAGATAAGCTCAATGAAGAGGCCTACAAAATTTCAGAGAATACTTTGAATTCCATTTTGCCCGAAGCATTTGCTGTGGTTAAAGAAACCGCCAAACGTTTTACCAACAATGAAACCTTGACTGTAACTGCCACGGAATTTGATCGCGCCCTGTCCGGTTCCAAAGACTATGTTACGTTGGATGGAGACGACGCCATTTGGAAAAATTCGTGGGATGCCGCAGGCAAGGAAGTGACCTGGGACATGATTCATTATGATGTTCAGCTCATTGGTGGAATTTCCTTGCATCAGGGTAAGATTGCAGAAATGCAGACTGGAGAAGGAAAGACTTTGGTCGCCACCCTCCCACTCTATCTCAACGCACTTTCTGGGAAAGGAGCTCACTTGGTAACCGTAAATGATTATTTGGCAAAACGGGATAGCGCATGGATGGCTCCTATTTTTGAGTTCCATGGCCTTTCCGTGGATTGTATAGACAAACACCAACCCAATTCTGACGGAAGAAGGGCCGCCTATAATTCCGATATCACCTATGGTACCAACAACGAATTTGGTTTTGATTATCTAAGGGACAATATGGCCCATACTCCTGGAGATTTGGTACAACCTCCGCATCATTATGCCATTGTGGATGAGGTGGATTCCGTTTTAATCGATGATGCCCGTACCCCTTTAATTATATCCGGCCCAGTTCCCGAAGGAGATCGCCATGAATTTAATGAGCTAAAACCCAAGGTTTCAGATATCGTTCAAAAACAACGGCAACATTTGACAGGGGTTTTGGCTGAGGCCAAGAAGCTCATCAAGGAAGGGGATAGCAAAGAAGGTGGATTCCTATTGCTACGTGTGTACCGAGGTCTTCCAAAGAACAAGGCACTTATTAAGTTTTTGAGCGAAGAAGGGGTAAAACAACTGCTTCAAAAAACGGAAAACTTCTACATGCAGGATAACAACAGGGAAATGCCCAAAGTGGATGCCGACCTGTTGTTTACCATCGATGAAAAAAACAACCAGATTGAATTGACCGATAAAGGGGTCGATTACATCTCTGGAGACCAAGACAAGGATTTCTTTGTGATGCCAGACATTGGTGGTGAAATTGCCAAAATTGAGGAGCAAGAACTGGAAATTGAAAAAGAAGCAGAACTTAAGGAAGACCTTTTTAAGGATTTTGCGGTAAAAAGTGAACGTATCCACACCATGAGCCAATTGCTCAAGGCCTACACCCTCTTTGAAAAAGATGTGGAGTATGTGGTGATGGACAACAAGGTGATGATCGTGGACGAGCAGACCGGCCGTATTATGGACGGAAGACGTTATTCCGATGGGCTGCACCAAGCTATTGAAGCCAAGGAGAATGTGAAGATTGAGGCCATGACCCAAACTTTCGCCACCATTACCTTGCAGAATTACTTCAGGATGTACAATAAGCTAGCTGGGATGACCGGTACGGCAGTTACTGAAGCAGGGGAATTCTGGGAAATCTACAAGTTGGATGTGATGGAAATCCCAACAAATAGACCAATCGCCAGGGATGATCGCCACGATTTGATCTATAAAACCAAGCGAGAAAAATATAATGCCATTATTGAAGAGGTAACAGAGCTATCAAAGGCTGGACGACCTGTTCTTATTGGTACTACCTCCGTTGAGATTTCTGAGTTGCTATCCAAACTTTTGAGCGTTCGAAAGGTTCCACACAACGTTCTTAACGCCAAATTGCATAAAAAAGAAGCCGATATTGTTGCCGAAGCAGGTAACGCTGGCGTAGTAACCATTGCCACAAACATGGCAGGTCGTGGTACGGATATTAAATTGAGTGATCAAGTCAAATCGGCTGGCGGACTGGCTATTGTGGGTACAGAAAGGCACGATTCCCGTCGAGTGGATAGACAGCTACGAGGACGTTCCGGACGTCAAGGAGATGTGGGTAGTTCCCAATTCTATGTGTCGCTGGAAGATAACCTTATGCGCTTGTTTGGCTCGGACCGTGTAGCCAAAATGATGGACCGTATGGGACTGGAAGAAGGTGAAGTGATACAGCATTCCATGATGACCAAGTCTATTGAGCGGGCCCAGAAAAAGGTGGAGGAGAACAACTTCGGAATTCGTAAGCGTCTTTTGGAGTACGATGACGTAATGAACGCCCAGCGTGAAGTGGTCTACAAACGTAGGAGACACGCTTTGCAAGGTGAACGTTTGAAGGTGGACATTGCAAATATGATCTACGACACCTGCGAGGTTATAGCAGATACCAACAAATTAGCCGAAGATTACAAAAACTTCGAGTTTGAGTTGATCAAATACTTTTCCATTACCTCTCCGGTTACGGAGGAGGAATTCAGCAAACTGAGTTTCCAGGAAATTGCCAATCAGGTTTACAAACAGGCATATGATTTCTATCAGCAAAAGATGGAACGTAGTGCCACAGTGGCTTTTCAGGTGATCAAAAAAGTGTACGAGGACCAGACCAACAAGTTTGAGCGTATTGTGGTTCCATTTACGGATGGCATCAAAACCTTGAATGTGGTAACCAACCTGGAAGAGGCCTATAGCAGTGATGGTAAGCAATTGATCACGGATTTCGAAAAGAACATCTCACTGGCCATCATAGATGATTCCTGGAAAACGCATCTGCGTAAAATGGACGAGTTAAAACAATCCGTTCAATTGGCGGTGCACGAACAAAAAGATCCCCTGTTGATCTATAAGTTTGAGGCCTTTGAGCTCTTCAAGGACATGATTGACAAAGTAAACAAGGAAGTAATATCCTTTTTGTTCAAAGGAGAGCTTCCATCGGAGAATAGCAATCAAATCCAAGAGGCCAGAAACGTAAGGAGACCCAAGGAAAATCTAAAAACTTCCAAGGAGGAAATCCCGAACAGTGATGAACTTGCGGCCCAAAATAGAGCTGCCGGTCAAACCCAGGGCAGAAGACCACAGGTCACTGAAACTGTGGTACGGGAAAGGCCCAAAATTGGAAGAAACGAACGGGTGACCATAAAAAATGTGATGTCCGGAGAAAGCAAGGTTGTAAAGTACAAACAAGCTGAACCTCTGATAGATAAGGGTGAATGGGTCTTGGTTGAGGAATAATCGGAAATACATAAAATTTAAAAAGCGGCGGTCATTTAAGGCTGCCGCTTTTGTTTATAACAAAAACATAGTTAGTTTTACATCCCAAACACCCCCACATAGCTACTTTTACTACTGCTTTTCAACCATCTGTAGTAAAAAGTAATAACCATACCATGACCATGAACATGCCCAACGAGGAAAATCGTCGTTTGCAGGATAAAATCCAGTTGATCCTTAAAGTCAACCACAATTCCATCTTGACCTCCATAATTTTTGGGCTTGTTTGCATTTTTCTCCTGGATATAAAGGGCATTATTCCTTACGTATTCTTTGGTTATGCAGCTATAAATTTTCTGAATACGTATCTGTACAACAAGCATAAAAACCTTACCGTAACCTACAATATTGCCTCTTTATTGGCTATGGCAGGTGGAATATTGATCACCATCCATAGTGGGGGAATTCAGAGTCCCTTTATTTTGGTGCTGGCCATTGTGGTCTTTGCGGGTTATGTGACCACTAAGATGTATGGGCAGTTCTACCTTATTGTAAATCTGGTCCTGGTTGCAGCCATATTTGTGTATGATCTTGCTGATTTGAATCTTACGGCAAACATGGTTCCAGAGGGTTCTAGAAGATGGTTTGCTTTTTTAAGCGTAGTCTTTGCCGTGTATCTATTGGGAGGAGTTTTTGGAAGGAACTTGCTACGTGCCCATCACAATTTATATAAGTCCAGAAAAGAAGTACAAGAGCGGATTGAGGAAAAAGAAACCCTGCTCAAAGAAGTGCATCATAGAGTTAAAAACAACCTACAGACTGTCTCCAGTTTATTGAGTTTGCAATCCAGGGCTGTTTCCGATGAGAAAATAAGCAGCATTATCAAGAGTAGTCAAAACCGGGTGGTCTCCATGGCCATGGTTCATGAGATGTTGTACAAACGCGACGACTATCTGTCCAAGATAGAGCTACGGCCCTATGTGGAGGAGCTTTGCAATTATCTAGTACGGTCCGTAAAGGGAAATACCAACAAAATAAAGGTCAACCTTCATGTGGATGATTACAAACTCAGCATTGATACAGTAATTCCGCTGGGATTGATCATCAACGAAACCATCACCAATGCGCTCAAATATGGAATAAAGGGCGATGATGCAGGGGAAATCCTGATTTCCTTGCGCCAGTTGTCTGAAAAGCGTTATGAGATGCATCTGGGCGACAATGGTGTGGGCTATGCCAATAATATCACGCCAGAAACTTCAAAGTCCTTAGGTCTTAAGCTTATTTACAACCTTGCCCGACAACTTAGGGGTACCATTGAGCGAGACCCCGAAAAACAAGGCACATATTATCGTTTGGAATTCGAGGAAATTATAGAGGAAATCAAGGCCATTGATTAAATCCTTTTTCTATCTTTAGAAGATTAACTTAATCTTTCCAAACATGTTGAAAAAACTACTCTTGGCAGTACTTTTTATAGGTACTACAGTTTCAGCACAAGACTATTTCTTCAAAAAATACCATCCTTTTAATTCTGATATTCCCTCTCCAGAGGAATTCCTCGGCTACACCATTGGTCAGCACCACACCAGACACGATCTAATTGTGGCATATCTGACCAAGCTAGCAGAAACTTCTGATAGAGCTAGTATCCATGAATATGGAAAAACCCATGAAGGCAGAAAATTGGTCATCTTAACCGTAACATCACCGAGCAATCTGAAGAATCTGGATCAAATCAAAAGTCAGCATTTGCAGTTTGTGGATCCAAAACAAAGTCCAACCAACTACAATGATGTGCCCATTTTTGTCAATTTGGGATATAATGTACATGGTAATGAACCTTCCAGTTCTGAAGCGGCCATGCTGGCAGCATATACCCTAACTGCATCCAACCATCCGGAGATACTCAACTATATCAATAATGGGGTGATTTTTATTGACCCCACCATCAATCCCGATGGAAGGGACAGGCATACCCAATGGGCCAATATGTACCAAGGCAGTCCTTTGGTAGCTGATCCCCAAGATGCAGAACATAACGAATACTGGCCAAGGGGACGAACCAATCACTATTGGTTTGACCTTAACCGGGATTGGCTTTTGGGTATAAACCCTGAAAGTCGTGGTAAGCTGACCTGGTACCATCAATGGTATCCCAATGTGGTTACGGATTTTCATGAAATGGGCACCCAAAGCTCGTATTTCTTTGAGCCGATGAAAGATAATGCTTCCTGGGATCCCATAATGCCCAAGGAAAATTATATCGACCTCAACAACCTATTTGGGGATTACTTCGCCAAAGCCCTGGACAGTATTGGTTCGTTTTACTTTACCAAAGAGGTATTTGATGGCACGTATCCGGGATATGGCTCCTCCTACCCCGATTTACAGGGGGGATTGGCTTTGTTGTTTGAGCAAGCCAGTTCAAGAGGTCATAAACAAACCACGGCGTTTGGGGAAATTACCTTTCCATTCACCATAAGAAACCAATACGTTTCAAGCATAGCTACTGTAAAAGCTGCCGTTGAAAACAAGGCGCAATTAAGAAAATATCAGCAGGATTTCTTCAAAAGTGCGTTGACCAATGCTTCAAAAAGCAGAATAAAAGGCTATACGTTTAGAGATGATCACGATCCCAATAGGGTTAAGGCATTCGTGGATAAACTACTTCTACATAAAGTGGATGTGTACCGTACCGGAAACCAATTTGTGGTACCTACCAGGCAGCCTCAATATCGTATGGTTCAGACCATGTTCGAGACCTATGAAAAGTACCGGGACAGTGTATATTACGATGCCTCGGCTTGGTCTGTGGCCAACTTCTACAACATGAAGTACAACACGGTTTCCAACTTAAACCTGGGAGAGCAAATTACCTCCTTGGATAATTTGGTAAATCCCAATGCAGTGTCAAAGACAGATTATGCCTACATCATGGATTACGATGACTACAACGCTGTTGCCGCATTGCATTACTTACAGTCCAAGGGGTTGGTAGTATCCTCATCTTTTAAACCCTTTACGGCCAAAACCACAACTGGCAATCAACGATTTAATTATGGTGCTTTGGTTGTGGCAGTTAGTCTTCAAAAAAAGGATTCCGATGAAGTATATAAACTAGTTCAGCAAGCGCAACAGAAATTTCAAGTCCCCATTTTTGCAGCAGCTACGGGTTACAATGCTGCGGGAATCGACCTGGGGAGCAGATATGTGGAGCCAGTTACCAAACCCAAAGCTGCATTGCTCATTGGAGATGGTGTCCGCTCTTATGATGCAGGGGAAGTCTGGCATCTTTTGGATACCCGAGTGCACATGCCCATCACAAAAATTCCAATGCGCAACTTTGGAGGGGCTAATTTGGACAAGTACAACACCTTGGTCATGGTGTCTGGGAACTATGATTTATCCAAAAAACAGCAGGAAAAAATCAAAAATTGGGTTAGTAAAGGGAATACCTTGATCACAATTGGAACAGCTTCCAAATGGGCCATCGAAAAGAAGCTTGTCAAGGAACGATTGACGGAGAAGGAAAAGGATTCTACCAAATTAGTAGTTAGAAAACCCTATGTGGATGCCCCTGAACATTTGGGCAAAGAGAGCGTTGGCGGAGGAATCTTCAAGGTAGATTTGGATATTACCCATCCTCTAGCTTTTGGATATCACGACACCTCTATTCCGGTATACAAGAACAATTCGGTTTGGTTGGCCCCAAGTAAAAATGAATATGCCACTGTGGCCAAGTACGCCAAAAATCCGCATATTGACGGTTTCATTACCAAGAAAAATATGGAAGACTTTCTAAAACCCTCGGCTTCCTTGATTGTAAGTAAAGTTGGAAGTGGAAGAGTAGTTCTCTTTGCGGACAATCCGAATTTTAGGGGATCTTGGTATGGTACCAATCGACTTTTCTTAAACGCCCTGTTTTTAGGCGATAAAATTGAAATTCCAGAATAAGATAACATGAAAAAACTGCTATTCCTTTTGCTTCTCTGTAACGGTTTCTTGGTTTTGGGGCAGGACAATCTCAGCGAAGGACCCTTTTCGCAACTTATAATTCGTGGAGTCACCTTAATCAATGGTAACGGAGCACCACCAAGGGGACCCATCGATATTGTAGTAGAAAACAACAAAATTGTGGATATCCAAGTTGTGGGTTATCCGGGTGTCAAGATTGATGAAAGTAAAAGACCCCAACTTAAGGCAGGCGGCAAGGAGCTGGACTGTGAGGGCATGTACCTTTTACCAGGGTTTGTAGATATGCATGGTCATATTGGGGGAGTAGCGCAAGGTGCGGATTCCGATTATGTATTCAAACTTTGGATGGCCCATGGTATTACCACAGTAAGAGAACCCGCCGGAAGAGGTATAGATTGGACCCTTGACCTTAAGCAGAAAAGTGAAAAAAATGAAATCATAGCACCAAGAATCCAAGCTTACACAGCATTTGGGCAAACCTCCAATGGCTTTAATCCCTTGAACGACGCTCCAATAAGCACCGCGGAGCAAGCCAGGAAATGGGTGCGGGCCAATGCCCAAAGGGGTGCTGACGGCATCAAGTTTTTTGGGGCATCTCCGGAAATCATGGCTGCGGCCTTGGATGAAAACAAAAAATTAGGGCTTCGCTCCGCTTGCCACCATGCCCAATTGGATGTGGCTCGATGGAATGTACTCCACTCGGCAAGGGCTGGGCTTACCAGTATGGAACATTGGTATGGACTACCAGAAGCCTTATTCGAGGATAGAACCGTGCAAGATTACCCTTTGGAATACAATTACCAAAACGAACAACATCGGTTTGAGGAAGCGGGAAAACTATGGGAACAGGCGGCCAAACCCTATTCGGAGCATTGGAACAAAGTCATGGACGAATTGATTGCTTTGGACTTTACGCTAGACCCCACTTTCAATATTTATGAAGCCAGCAGGGACCTCCATAGGGCCAGAAGGGCAGAATGGCATGAAGATTATACCTTGCCATCCCTTTGGGATTTCTATCAACCCAGTAAAATAAGCCATGGCTCTTATTGGCATGATTGGGGTACAGAGCAGGAAGTAGCTTGGAGAAACAACTACAAATTGTGGATGACCTTTGTCAATGAATACAAAAACAGGGGAGGTAGGGTCACCACAGGTTCCGATTCTGGATTTATCTTCCAGCTGTATGGTTTTGCCTATGTACGGGAAATGGAATTATTGCGGGAGGCAGGGTTCCATCCATTGGAGATTATTCGCTCTGCTACCTTAAACGGTGCAGAAGCATTGGGTATGTCTGACCAAATAGGTACCGTAGAAGTTGGGAAATTGGCAGATTTTGTGGTAGTCGCTGAAAATCCACTAAAAAACTTGAAATTACTATATGGTACAGGAGCCGTGAAACTCACGGAAGATAACAAAGTTGTTCGTGTAGGTGGGGTTACCTATACCATCAAAGATGGGATTATTTACGATGCGAAGGGGCTTTTGCAAGACGTAAAGAAAATAGTACAGCAGCAGAAACAAAAACTAAACTACAAAATAAAGCAACCGGGATTAGAATGATATCCATAACGTGGGGTGTTGATTAGATTTTACTAAAGTAAGTGAATATAAAGGGCAGTGGTTTAATAATCGGTCTGTTGCGATTTAATCCGATTAAGAGTATCGGTATTGGATTTTGGTCTTCTTTTGCGTAAAGAGAACAAAATGGACGCCACCACAAAGGCTGTGCTAAGAAATAAGGTAAAAGGTATTGCGATTTCCAATATCATGATTAAGCCAATTTAGACTTGTTTCTTTTAGTTCTGAAAGAAAGCGCTTTCTTGATTCTGGAGTTCTTGAACATATAAAGTCTAGCTACTTCAGCATCCTTTTCAGTCTCTTCCTGAATCTCAACATTCAATTCAACACCTACAGTAGTAGTTTCTACTTTTACCTCTTTAGAAACGTTTTGAGCCATTGCTACAGTTCCGAAGAAGACGATTGCGATGATGGTTAAAATTGCTTTCATGACTTGGGTTATTTTTACATGGTAAAGTTACCTTGGGGTCTATCCGGCTCAGATTTTCATCGCTTAACCCTCCTTTTTTTTCGGTGTGGGAACTTTTTTCGGCTGAAGTGTATTTTATCCTCGATGAAAGATTTCATGCAAAAAAACAGGCTGCCGATAGCTTGTGCATTTCATCGATTTTCCCAGTAATAGCCATCGGTACAGACCATGCACTTTATCTGGTTTTTTGGTGAAATCATCGGATGAAAGTTTTGTGTCAATAGCGTTTATTTCATAATTTCAGGTGCAATTCGTAAACCCTATTCCTCATTTCTAGAATCTTCCATTATGAAAATTACTTTTCTCGGACATGCCACAATCCATATTGAGATTGGCGACTCAAAAATCATTGTTGATCCATTTATAAGTGGAAATGCGCCTGCCTCCCACATTAATGTGGATGCAATTGAAGTGGACTACATATTATTGACCCATGGCCATCAGGACCATGTATTGGATGTAGAAGCTATTGCAAAGAACAATCCAGATGCCCTGCTTATTTCCAATTTTGAAATTGTACAATGGTTTGCCGAAAAAGGAATCAATGGTCATCCCATGAACCACGGAGGAAAGCACAGTTTGGAATTTGGAACCCTAAAATATGTGAATGCCATTCATTCCAGTGTACTACCCGATGGTACTTACGGAGGAAACCCTGGAGGATTTGTAGTAAACTCCGGTTCCAAAACCATCTATATTGCTGGAGATACAGCCCTTACCATGGATATGAAATTGATTCCCCTGTCCTCCCCTCCCCTAGATTTGTGTATAATGCCCATTGGCGATAATTTTACCATGGGCTATGAAGATGCTGCAATTGCTAGTGATTTTGTGGAATGCAATACCGTTTTGGGCTGCCATTATGATACTTTCCCGCCCATTGCATTGGATAAAAAAGCCTCCAAATCTTATTTTGAGTCCAAAGGCAAGCAATTATTGCTTCCAGAAATTGGGGAAAGCATAGAGATTTAGTTTTTAATTAACCTTGAACTATAGTAATGCGCACACTTTCTGCCCGACCAAAAAGAAAATTTAAGTTTACGATAATGAAAGTAATTCTCTTTGCGATGCTTTTCATCGCATCCACGGGTTGTAAGCCCAAAACTATACAACAGGACAAGTCCGTTGCCGTTACGCAAGAAAAAGTTGATACAACGCCAGTGGTGATTCAGAAGGATCTTCAAAATTATGAAACAGCATATTTTGCCAGTGGTTGTTTTTGGTGTGTTGAGGCCATTTTTGAAAGTGTCAAAGGTGTTGAGGAGGTATATTCAGGGTATTCTGGAGGTTTTGAGAAAAACCCGACCTACGAGGAGGTAGCCTATGGAAGAACCCATCATGCCGAAGCGGTTGAAGTTTACTACGACCCTGAAATAATCAGTTTTACCGAATTGGTGCAGGTATTTTTTGGCTCACATGATCCAACCTCACTAAATAGACAGGGACCGGACAGGGGCGCCCAGTACCGTTCCGTTGCATTTTATAAAGACAAGGAGCAGAAAAACATTATTAAGAAATATATAGAAACCTTGGAAGCCTCTAAGGTATATGGGAGACCCATTGTGACCCAGGTGGTCAAATTCAACAAATTCTACAAAGCTGAGGATTATCACCAGGATTATGAGAAAAGGAACCCGAACAACTCCTATATCAGGAATGTGTCCATCCCTAGGTTGAACAGATTCAAAGAGAATTTCAAATCATACTTAAAGGAAGAAAGCCACTAACCTATTGCTTGACTAAACCAGTGCTGCTTCTAAGGAATGGAGAATTGAAAATGAAAATTGATTCATTTCCCCGTTGAGACTTTAGATTTGGGAGGAAGGGAAAATTGAAAACGGTTGGCTAGTTGCCTAATGGGAGTTGATACTTGGGATTTGGGATTTGAACTTTTCGACTTTCGACTTTTGACTTTTGATTGTGGTCGTCACATTCGTCTATTGATCTAGCACTACTTCACTGTATTTGGAATTAATGTTGATGGTTTTATCACCTTTATTGTTGATGTGGTAACCTTTGTGCACCACGGTATCGTAATTCTTGGAACTGTTCATTTGTAAACTTTCAGGAAACTCAAAATCGGACAAGGTCTCATTCACATAGATAGCGAAAGGTACACTTGGCAATCCGAAATCCACTTCTCCGTTTTCAACTGTGATATCAATATTAGAGAAGGAATCCGCCACGGACTCAATATGTACCGAACCTAAATTATTGGTAACGAAGATCTTGTTCACTAATTTATCAATGGAAACTCGGGACGAAACGGCATTCAATCTCAGTTCCTTTACTTCCTTAAGGTCCACTTTTTCCGAAAAATCCGTCTTTAACTGACCATAATTCCATTTTTGAACCACAACAGGCGTATAGGATGCCCTAATATCTGTTCGGTCACCATCAATGGTGGAAGCAAGCAAGCTTGCATGGGACAAGCTTGCTTTAATGTTTTTGGTATTGGCGGAAAGTTTTACCTCCCCATGCCTAACGTTCATTTTTAACTTCACCGACTTTGGCATTTTAATTTTGATGCGTTTTTTCACCTTGTACTCTCTATGCTCCCCGTCATCCGAAGAAAAGTAAAAGATGTTGGAATCATCGTCTCCTCGAATGGTAAAGGTTCTACTCTCTATGATCTGTTCCCTCTGCTTATGTCGATGCTCCCTTTGTTTTGCCCTAGCTTCTTCCTGGGCTTCCCGTGCCTCATCGCGTACCGCTCTAGCTTCTTCCCGCAAGGCTTTGCGTTGTTCCATAAGGGCTTCGCGCTGCTCCATGAGAGCCTCCCGCTTTTGCTCCCGCTCCTCTGACATCTCCTTTACCCGTTCACTCCATTCCTCCAATTTCTTTTGGTAGTCTTTGTTGAAACTCTTGTCAAACGATTTTTTCCATTCCTTCAAATACTTGTCTCCATCCTTTTTATAGGCATCATAATCGAAGTCTGTAAAAGGTACGGGGGGCAATGGTGGTAATTCCGGCAACACGAACACTTCTGGCAATTCAGGAATTTCAAGCTGTTCAAAAATGGGCTCCACCATTGGGGCATCCGGAATCACAATGTCAAAATCTCCCAAATCCATATTTCCTGAGGTAAATACACTATAATCACTCCCGCTGGTCTTAATCTGAATCTCCTTGCTGTTCCCCATAATTTTTACAGCATCCTTTTTAAAGTAATTCTCAGCTTCCTCATCCGAAGCTCCATCCAGTTCCACCACCGCTGTAATTTCCACTGCTGCCTTATCCCAAGTTTCAAACTCAATGTCGGCATGCTTGGTATCAATGTTCAACACCGTTTCATTGCCCACATTAAAAGTCTCTTTGTAGGTTTTGGTTTTTTCCTGTGCCTGGCCTATAAAACTGGCCAGAAACAGGAGGAAAACACTAAATAATATTGGATTGTTTCTGTTCATTTTTTGATGATTTTAATTGATTTAACTTTGATTTTAACTTTTGCAATAACTGCAAACGTATTTGCAGGTTTTTGATCAAGGCATTGATGGTTTGGTCATTGGGGCCAACACTATTCAACTCTTTATTTAATGCCTTGTATTCTTCGTCCAATTGAACCAACTGATCCATAAAACTGTGAATAATAGCTTTGTTTTCCTCAGAAAACTCCAATTCGGACAATTCTAGATTAATGTTGGTTAGGTAATAACTTTCAATTTTCTGTAAATCCGGGGAAAGATCTCCCAACGAGATGGTCTGAATTTGTGTTTCATCCGGATTGTTCCCTACCACTTGTCCATTGGGATCCGAATCCACTTGGCCGTCGCTCCCTAAAAAGTAGGCTCCAAGGGCAAATAGCACCACAACGGAGGCGGCTCTTTTAAGCCAGAACATCCCACGGGACTTTCTCCCGACTTCCTCCTCCGGGATTTCTTGTTCCAATTTGGACAAAAACCGGTCTTCGTGGCCTTTCTTCATGGAATAGGTCTTCTGCTCCCTTTCCTTCTCGAACATTTTTCTAAGATCCTGTGCCATAAGCTACATCTTTAAGTTTCTCTTTTAATTGTGCCTTTCCCCTTAGCAATCGGGTGCGCGAAGCGGTATCGGAAATTCCCAAAATCTCTGCTATTTCACTGTGGTCGTATCCCTCTACCAAAAACAGTTGTACCACGTACCTATATTTTTCGGGCAAGCCATCCATCGCTTTTTTTACCTTTTGCAGTGTCACCCCGTCATCCACGCTCCAATCTTCATCATCACTTACATGCAAATGCCCCTCATTGAGCTCCACTTTTTGCTGGTGTTTCGATTTTAAAAAGTCGATGCACCGATTTACCACGATTCGTTTCAACCATGCCCCAAAAGTGACCTCGCCCTTAAACTGATGAATGCGTTGAAACGCCTTGATGAAGGCTTCCTGTACCATGTCTTCTGCATCATCCGCATCTTTAACAAATCGTACGGCTACTGCATACATACCCTCGCAATATTGCTTGTACAATTGCATCTGCGCTTTGCGGTCGTTAGCCTTACATTGTTCTACCAGTTCAATTTGAAACATGGAGAGTTAAAGGTTTGGTGTTTTAGTTGTTTGCATTAAGGACGATACAAATTTGGCCCCGTTGCAAAATAGTGTCGTTTTACATCTTTTTTAACAAAAAATGGAAAATCCCATGATTCGGTTGCCATGGGAAAACTTTATACCTTCGTACAAAACCTAAGTATTCTGCCCTTGGAAAGCGAAAAAAGCATACCTGAAAATACTGTTTCCAAAATAAAACAACTCCGTAGGCAGGAAATCCCGGTAGAAAAAATGATAGATGGGATTTTGGAAGGAAATAAAACCATGCTTTCCAAGGCCATTACCTTACTGGAAAGTTCCAATCCGGATCATTTTGCAAAGGCCAATGCCGTAGTGGAAAAATGTCTTGCCCAGCCAAACCAAAGCATCCGAATTGGTATAACAGGTGTCCCGGGGGTAGGTAAAAGCTCGTTTATTGAAGTCTTGGGCAAAACCCTTACCGGACTTGGAAAAAAGGTAGCCGTTTTGGCCGTGGATCCAACAAGTTCCCTGAGCAAGGGAAGTATTCTTGGAGATAAGACCCGCATGCAGACACTTGCCAAAGATGCAGATGCCTTTATCCGACCTTCACCTTCAGGTGAATCCTTGGGTGGGGTGGCACGAAAAACCAGAGAAAGCATAATTCTTTGTGAGGCCGCCGGATTTGATGTTATTCTTGTAGAGACCGTAGGTGTAGGACAGAGCGAAACGGTAGTGCACAGCATGGTGGATTTCTTTTTGTTACTGAAACTATCCGGTGCTGGGGATGAACTTCAGGGTATAAAACGGGGCATTATGGAAATGGCGGATGCCATTGCAATCAATAAAGCGGATGGACATAATCTACAAAAGGCCAAATTGGCAGAAACCGAGTTTACCAGGGCTCTACATTTGTATCCTCCAAAGGAAAATGGCTGGATTCCCAAAGTACTGCGTTGCTCAGCTATGGAAAATACTGGAATTGTGGAAATTTGGGACATGATTCAGGAATTTGCCGGCCAATCAACCCAAAATGGGCATTTTGGCAAAAACAGAAAGACCCAAAACAAAAATTGGTTCCTACAAACCGTGGATGAGGAAATGAAGCAGTTTTTTCATCGGAAAAAATCATTTAAATCCCAAAGGGATAGCTTGCTCAAGGATATTGAATCCAACAAAATCTCACCCTTTTACGCCGCAAAAACCTTGTTGGCAAGCCTGACCCAAGAACTTAAATAAAAGAAGTAAATTTGCTCCGTCTATAAGTCAATTCATGAGCACTGTTACCGATTCCTTTCTGTCCATTGTGGTTCCTTTGTACAATGAAGAAGACAATGTGGTTCTTTTGACGGAGAAAATTCACGAAAGCCTTGACGGGTACCATTATCAAATTATTTATGTAGACGATTTTTCCAAGGACAAGACCCGTAAAGTGGTCAAAGGAATGGATGATTCCCAGGTACACCTTATAGAACTGAAAAAAAATTACGGTCAAAGCTTAGCCTTGGCGGCCGGTATTGATTATGCGGAAGGGGAATATATCATCACCATGGATGGCGACCTTCAGAACGACCCTTCAGATATTCCTAAAATGTTGGGGGAAGCCATTTCAGGCGATTATGACGTGATTACCGGTATCCGACAAAAACGAAAGGATTCCTTGGTCAAAAAAATCCCTTCCAAAATTGCCAATTTCCTAGTCCGCAGGGTTACAAAACTGGACATTAAGGACAACGGTTGCGCCTTAAAAGTTTTTACTAAGGACATTGCCAAAGGATTGAATCTTTATGGCGAAATGCACCGTTTTATTACACTGTTGGCGCATTTGGAAGGCGGACAGATCAAGCAGGTTCCCGTGAAGCATCATGCACGGCATGCCGGGGTTTCCAAATATGGTCTTGAACGCGTTTTCAAAGTAGTGGCAGATATGATGTTGTTACTCTTTATACGGAAATACTTCCAGCGGCCCATCCACCTATTTGGAATTTTTGGGGTATTGCTGATCATTTTGGGAATGTTCATCAATATCTATCTCTTGATCGTAAAACTTGGATTTGGTGAGGACATTGGCACCAGACCTCTTTTGATTTTTGGGATGATGTTCATTCTTGGGGGCATTCAATTGTTTACCATCGGTATTGTGATGGAGCTGTTGATCCGCACTTACTATGAGTCCCAACAAAAAAGACCGTACCGCATCAAAAAAATAAGCATAGGTGACGGAAAAGCTGCGTAAAAGACTCATCACCGTACTGAAAATAGTTGTCAGTGCCGCCCTGATCTATTTTATTTTCACCAAAATAAACCTGAAGGATGTTGTAAGCACCTTAAAGGATAGCAATCCCATATATCTTTTTCTTGGCGTTATCCTATTTATACTGTCCAAAATTTTGGCGGCCTTTAGGTTGAATCTTTATTTTCACCAAATCGATGTGCGGATTACCCAATTTAGTAACCAAAAATTGTACTTGTTGGGAATGTTCTATAACCTTTTCCTTCCGGGAGGTATTGGTGGAGATGCCTACAAGGGCTATGTGATCCATAAGAAATACCAATCTGGCACCAAAAAAGTAGTGGGTGTACTGTTGTTGGATCGCTTAAGTGGTATGCTCCTTATTTTTATTTATATCTGCATTTTGGCAATGCTGCTCCAGCAACCCATATTTCAAGATATCAAATGGCTGGTTGCCTTCTGTATCCCGCTGTCCCTGTTCACATTTTGGTTGCTCAACAAAAAGTTTTTCAGTTATAGTTTGCCCGTATTTTGGAAATCCCTGGGATATTCGTCCTTGGTTCAAGGCACCCAATTGATTTGCATTCTTTGTATTCTAAAATCCTTGTCCATTAGCTGGGATATTGTGGAATACCTCTTTGTTTTTCTGGTCTCATCCATAGTTTCGGTGATCCCTTTGACCATAGGAGGTATTGGAAGTCGGGAAGTCACTTTTCTTTATGGTGCAAAGTGGCTGGAATTGGATGCCAACACATCCATAGGTATTAGTTTTGTTTTTTTCTTGATCACTGCCCTGATTTCCTTTTTCGGGATTTTCTACCACTTTAAGAAACCTCAACTAGAAACGGTTTCCTAGTCCAGCTGAACCAAATGCATTTTGTTCAATTTCTTTGGCCGGGTGTTTGGGTTAAGAAATTTCAACTGTAAGCGTGTGATTCGGAATTGGTCTACTGTTATTTGCTCATGCCAGTGATACCCTGAATTGACCATCTGCTCCAGTTCATTGTCCGAGGCATAAATCCAGATTCCATTCCTGTTTTCCAAATCCGCGATCGGAACGACTTTTACCGGATACTGGTTATAGAAATCCAAAGCCCAAGTATGTCTTTCAGAAATCTTATAAATTTCATCAACCGGTATCTTTTCCTTTTCAACAATTCCGGCCATGGTGGAGCCGGCCTGATAGGTCAATAAATTGGGATAAAAATGCATGTTCAACACTGCATTTAAAAGCATGGAACTGCAAACGGAAATAGTAATAATTCGTAGAAAATAAACTTCACGCTTTAAGCAGAAATAGGTGATAATCCCCAAAAGGGCTATCAAAAGAAAATAGCAATAGGTTTTTTCAAATCGAAACGCATAAAAGCAAATGAGCAATGTGGTTATAAAAACCAAACTCAAGATAAAATACTGAATCCCCAGCAAGGTTTTGATCACTTTACGTTTCTGGAATTTATAGAGCTTGTAAAGATAGGAGGCGGATAAGATGGCGTACAATGGAATCAAAATATTGATGTAATGCGGCAGCTTAAATTGAGCCAGGCTTATCAGGAAAAACAAGATGGTAATCCCACCCAAAGTCAGGAATTCAAATTGACGATGGTATGTAAATCGCATTTTTATAAAAACCTTGGCCCTACTCCAATAGGCCATTAGTGCCAGAACGGTCCAAGGCAAGAAAACCCAAAGGAAGGTATGGAAAAAGAAAAAGAAATCGCTGCTGTTTTTTCCTACTCCTTGACCACTCATACGCTCAAAACTCTGCTCCCAAAGAATAAAAAAGACGCCGCTTCTATGATCCCTACCGCGAATCACTTTTTCTGGATGTAAATCGAATTGTAAATAGTAAGCGTACAGCATCGGAGCAATGGCAATCCCAAAGACCAGTAGGGCCAAGAAAACCTTCCAATTTAATATTCGATTCCATTTTCTAGTGTACGCCAAATGGCAAAGAATGGCAACCCCAATCACAACCAATGCAATTTGTCCTTTGGTAGAGAAGGCCAGCCCTGCCCCAAAGGCACCAAACAGTACATTGCGCAAAGTGTTTTTTTCAACGTAGAGGGCAAGTTGCCAAATTGAGAAAATGGTAAACCCAGTCAAGACCGCATCGGTACGAACGTCAATTCCGGACAGAACTATGGTTTGCGCTGTCAAGAAAATTAGTGCCGCTATCTTGCCAACATCTGTATTATACAACAGCTTCCCAAGGCCAAAACAACTGTAAGCTCCCAAAAAGATCGCCAGCATACCAGGGATTCTGTACGCCCAATCATGAATGCCGAACAACTTATAGGAAAAGGCCGCAAGCCAGTAATGCATATGGGGTTTGTCCAGATATTCCTCTGTGCCCTTGATCAGGGTGAAAAAGTCATTTTCCTGTACCATTCGCATAGCCATTACAGCAAATTGGGCCGAATCATTTTCAAAAAGGGTAACAAAGAGACCGGCAATGTACACCACCAGAATCAATGCGATTAAAAACCAATACCTTACGGAAGATATCATGTACCCAATTTTTGGAAGGCAAATATAGCCAACTTGTAAAATACCCAACCGAATAAAGCCCCAATGGCAGCACCCGTAATTACGTCCAAAGGAAAATGGACTCCAATGTAAATTCTACTGTAGGCTACAATTATCGCCCATAGGATTAGTATCCAACCTATGAACTTAACCTTATACTTGAACAACAGCACAAAAAATGTGGCCGGTGCAAAAGAGTTGGCAGCATGTGCAGAGAAATATCCAAATTTGCCACCGCAATAGCTCTTCACCAAACGCATAACATCATTTATTTCAGGGTCGTGACAGGGTCTCAATCTACCTATCCCGTACTTAAAAAAGTTGGAAAGCTGGTCTGTGCAAGTAATCAACAAAGCAACGGAAACCAAAACAATGAGCGTTCTTTTGGTTCCAAAGTTTTTGTACACCAAATAAAGTAACAACACATATAGCGGAAAAGAGTTTCTAGTTCTGGTCATGAACATCCAAAACCCATCCCAAGTCTCGGTTCCAAGTCCGTTGAGATATAAAAAAAGCTCTTGGTCCAGCTGTAGAAGTTGTTCAAGCATCTATTAATCGTTGTATCTGGATACTTCCCGGTCGTAAAAAGCGGTTGCAGCTTCCACCAAATTTTCTGCTTCCGCGGCCAATTCTGCCTCATCTTCTTTGGAGAATTCCTCTAGCCACTCCACTTCATCATTTTCCAGATTGATTATGAATCTTGGGTATTCGGTATGAACGATAAAAATGGAATTAGGATGATCTGTATTATCTCCCAACAAAAATTTAGGTAATTCCATGCGTTTGTTTTGAATGTCAGGTATTAAAGTCTCAATGGGTTCTTATCAACTTTTTGGTCAGATAGTTAAATCGAATATACAACATTACAGCTGATGCCGTCAGCCCCAACAAAAGTCCCAACCAAATGCCCGTACTTTTTAATTCCGAATACAAGCCAAAGTAATATGAAACCGGAAATCCAATCAACCAATAGGCCACAAAAGTGATAAAGGTTGGTATTTTGACATCCTGCAACCCCCGAAGCGCTCCAAGAACAACTACCTGAATTCCATCTGAAATTTGAAAAAATGCTGCCACCAACAATAATTTGGCTGCGATTATTATTACCTCAGTATTGTCCATTTGGTTGATGACATCGTCAACATCCAAATAAATGGTGGGCAACCAATGTCTACCAATCAAGAAGAGGGCAGCAAAAACAACTTCCAACAACAGAGTGAGAAAGAAAATGGACTGGGCGATCCTTCGTAGTTCCCCAAACTTTCTAAGCCCCTTTTGATTGCCTACCCGAACCATGGCCGCAACACTGAGTCCCATCCCAACCATAAAGGTCATACTGCTTAAGTTTAATGCGATTTGGTTGGCAGCTTGCGCATTCTTGCCCAAGACCCCACTTAACCAAATAGCTGCGGTAAATATGGCCACTTCAAAAAACATCTGTAAAGCAGATGGGAAACCAAGACTTATAATCTTGTCTATTATCCTTTTTTCTATGGCCTTAAAATTGAAGCCGGTCACATAGAACTGGAACTTTTCCTTGCGCTTCAACAAAAACCAGATGTAACCCACCATGATAAATCGGGATGCCAACGTACCAATTGCGGCTCCGACTATTCCCAGTTTGGGAAACCCAAAGGAGCCAAATATCAATAGGTAGTTGATTACAATATTGATCACATTGGCCAATACCGTGGCATACATAGGGTATTTGGTTTGGGAAAGGCCCTCAGAAAACTGCTTGAACGCTTGAAACATGATCAAGGGCACCAACGAAAAGGCTACCAACTCCAAGTAAGGGATGGCCAGTTCCACAACTTCTGCGGGTTGCTTCATGTAATGCAAAAAGGGTTTGCAAAGCAGGATAATTCCAAAAAGGGAAATTCCGAGTAGGGTGCACAATACCAATCCATGTTTCAGCGCACTTTTCCCTGCAACCTTGTCCCCTGCTCCATCTGCCTCTGCCACCAAAGGTGTTATAGCTGTGGAAAAACCTATGCCCAAGGACATGGCGATAAACACAAAACTATTGCCCAAGGAAACAGCGGCTAGCTCCGCGGTACCCAATTGCCCTACCATAATGTTGTCGGCAAAGGCAACGAAAGTATGGCCCAACATTCCCAAAATAACGGGATAGGCCAATCTGAGATTGTACGCAAACTCTTTGGTGTAGTTAGAGAGCAATTGAATGGGTTTAGGCAGCCAAATATACTGCTTCCCCAAACCTTAACCGAACCATTTTACGGATAAAAATTATTCAAAGGCCGTGGTCAGAATTTCCTGCATTACAGGATAGTCTTCATCCAAATCCCCGTATTTTGCCCGCTCTCTTAGCAGTTGTTCCTTCATCTCCGAAATAATGCTCGTATACTTCTCGTCGGCAATCGCATTTCGGACTTCCCTTGGATCTTCTTGCAAATCATAGAATTCCCACCGGGGCTCTGTACTTTCAGGCGTAGTTCCTTTTTTGCCCAGGTCCTGACCGTAGAAAAGCGCCAATTTGTACCGATCATTTCTGATTCCATAATGGGCAGGTCTTACAGGATTGTGCAACCAGTAGCGATAATACATTTGCTTTCTCCAATCTTCTTGAGGCTCGCCTTCCAGGATGGGACGAAAACTTTCGCCTTGCATGTAAGCAGGTTTTTCAATTCCAGCGTAATCGGCTAGCAATGGAGCAAAATCAATATTAAGAATAATGTCGTCTATGCGCTGCCCTCCTTTAATTTTCTTTGGATATCGAATTACAAAGGGCATCCGAAGGGATTCTTCATAAATGAGTCGCTTGTCAAAAAAGCCATGTTCACCTAGAAAATAACCTTGATCTGCGGTATACACCACTACAGTATTGTCTGCGATTCCTTCCTCTTCCAGCCAGTCCAATAGTTTGCCAATGTTATCATCAATGGCGGCTCCGCAGCGCATAAAATCCTTTACCAATTTTTGATAGATTTTTTTCCGTTTCTGAACACTGTCAAGACCTTCCAGTGGGTATGGTAATCCAGGGTATTGGGTCCAGAATACGTCAGGGTTCTTGGTCGCTCCCTCCCATCGGTCCGCTAAACGCTCCAAAATCTGTCCTCCAAAAGTTCTTCCAGTGGTCTCCTTTCCAAAGTCAAGTAAAGATTCCGGCTCGGGAATCTCCTCATTTTCATACAAATGCGCAAATCGCTTGGGGTATTCAAAAGGCTCGTGGGTAGCCTTAAAATTGCAAAACATCAAAAATGGCTTTTCCGTATCTCTTTGTTCCAAGTGCGAAATGGTCAAATCGGTGATCACGTCTGTTGAAAAACCTTCGTGGACGGTACCTTTGGTACTGTCGTACCCATCTACCCAATCTTCATCAGTTTTCATAATGGGATTCCAATACAACCCTTGACCAGGTAACACATTGAAATAATCGAACCCTTCAGGCTTACCCACCAGATGCCATTTTCCAATGATAGCGGTTTGATATCCATTTGCCGATAAGGTCTTGGCAATATTTGGGTGTCCCTTTGGTAAAGGTTCGCTAAGTGTATATACTTGATTTACATGACTGTACTGTCCTGTTAAAATGGCTCCTCTGCTTGGAGTACAAATGGAGTTCGTACAAAAAGCATTGTTCAAAACCGCCCCTTCCCTAGCCAGGCGTTCCAAGTTTTCGTTTTGTACATAATCCTGGAGTATTCCACCATATAATCCCCAAGCTTGTGAGGTATGGTCATCAGACAGGATAAATAAAATATTGGGTTGGGATGGTGGCTCTGGTTCTACTTTTGTTTTGCAGGATACAAGAACTACTAACCCAAAAATGAATGGGAGAATTTTGGCTTTGGCTATGGGTGTCATTTTCAAGGTTTTATTTTGACGCGCCGTAAAACTATTGAAAATTGTCGACTATTTCCCTGTGTGATTTGTTAGACTTTTTTGGCCTCTTCCCAAAAAACATTCATTTCATCCAGGGTCATTTCCTTGAGCGTTTTACCTGAATCCTTGGCTTTCTGTTCCAAATACTGAAATCTTTTGATGAACTTTTTATTGGTTCGTTCCAGGGCATTTTCGGGATTGATATCCAGAAAACGAGCATAATTGACCATGGAAAATAGGACATCCCCAAATTCCATTTCCAAACGATCGGCATTGCCTTGTTTCAATTCTTCTTGCAGTTCTGATAGCTCTTCCTGTACCTTTTCAAAAACCTGTTCGGGTTGCTCCCAATCAAAGCCCACTCCAGCTACTTTTTCCTGTATTCTATTGGCTTTGACCAAGGCAGGTAAACTGTTGGGGACACCTTGAAGTACGCTTTTCTTTCCTTCCTTCAGTTTAATGTTTTCCCAATTTTGTTTTACTTCTTCCTCATCCTGCACCTTTACATCTCCATAGATATGCGGATGCCTGTTGATCAACTTTTCAGCAATACCATTCGCCACATCGCCAATGTCAAAGTCCTGGGTTTCCGAACCAATTTTCGCATAGAATATGATATGAAGTAAAAGGTCGCCCAGCTCCTTTTTAACCTCTTCCAGATCATTGTCCAAAATAGCATCTCCCAATTCGTAGGTTTCCTCAATGGTCAAATGTCTAAGGGTCTGCATGGTCTGTTTTTTGTCCCAGGGGCATCCAGCCCTTAATTCATCCATGATGGTAAGCAGCCGGTCAATGGCCTTTAGCTGCCCAGATCTTTCATTCATCTATAAAATTTTATCTAAAAGTACAAAGACCATACATTTAGGGAGACTGGTTTTTAGCTAATTTTGGACAACATCAAATTATTTATCAACAAGTCTTACAGTCATGAAGTTTAGAATGAAGTCGCTCTTTATCGTTACCCTATTTTTGTTTGCCTCTAGTTTTGTTATGGGTCAGGCGTCGCTACCCTTTTCAGGAGAGGTAAAGGAAGTTCAAGAAAATACCCGGAAAATTTGGGACAGCTCCAAAAACACCATCGTATTTACCGGTAGTTCCAGTATTCGAATGTGGGAGGACCTGCAAGAACGATTCCCTAAGGCCCACATTTTGAATACGGGCTTTGGTGGTTCGCAATCTTCGGATTTGGAGCATTTTCTGGACGAGCTGATCTTGGATTACAGTCCTTCGCAAGTATTTATCTACGAGGGTGACAACGATATCAGCGCCAAAAAAAGCCCTCGAGCCATTATTGGAACCCTGGAAGATATCCTGGGTGTGCTTCAAACCAGAAGGCCGGAGATGGATATTGTATTGATTTCGGCCAAGCCCAGCATTTCCAGATGGCATTTAAAGCGGAAGTATATGCGCTTTAACAAAAGACTTCGAAAACTGGCAGCCCAAACCCAAGGGGTCCGATTTGCGGATGTTTGGAATGTGATGCT
Source organism: Flagellimonas algicola (assembly GCF_005937185.1). Classification (GTDB taxonomy): domain Bacteria; phylum Bacteroidota; class Bacteroidia; order Flavobacteriales; family Flavobacteriaceae; genus Flagellimonas; species Flagellimonas algicola. Next base: position 1,477,687 of record NZ_VCNI01000001.1, read on the forward strand.
AAACAAAAGAAAACTTAAAAGAGATCTTTTTATTGAGGACGGATTGCATATGAATGCCAAAGGTTATGACCTGTGGCACGAGGTCCTTAAAAATTACGTAAACCATACTTTATAGTTATGAAATTAAGAGTGATATGGATTTTTGTAGCCGTTGTTTGTTTGGCGGCTTGTCAACCCAAAAAGAAGGAAATCAATTTTCCAAAAACGGATTTAGCGGAAGTTGCCTTGATTCCAAAGCCGGTCAAAACCATTGCCACCCATAGCGCATTTGCCCTTGATGCCGGGACTGTAATTTTCACCACCCAAACTGACTCCAACTTTGAAGCAGTGGGCAAGTTTCTGTCCCAAAAAATAAAGCTTAAAACCGGGTTGAATCTTGGTGTAAACCAAACCAACGAAGAACTGCCCATGGAGCGGGTGGTGTACATCAACCAATCGGATAGCGAGGACTTGAAAACTCCGGAATCTTATCAACTCTACATTAAAAAAGATTCCATTCTGTTAAATGCAAAGACTGCGGCTGGGGCTTTTCGTGGGATTCAGACACTTCGCCAACTCATTCCTGAACAGACGAACGATACTTTAGTAGATCATTCACTTTGGTTGATTCCCACCGGAAAAGTTCTGGACGAACCCAGATATGCCTATAGAGCTTCCATGTTAGATGTAGCACGGCACTTCTTCACTGTTGATGAAGTCAAAAAATACTTGGATATTCTTGCTTACTACAAGTACAACGCACTTCACTTACATCTTTCGGATGATCAAGGCTGGCGAATTGAAATCAAATCCTGGCCCAAACTTACCGAAGTGGGTGGCGCCAGTGAAGTTGGAGGTGGCGAAGGAGGCTTTTATACCCAAGAGGAGTACAAGGACATCGTGGCTTATGCTGCGGAAAGACATATTACCATCATCCCTGAAATAGATATGCCAGGACACACCAATGCAGCTTCCTTGAGTTACCCCATTCTTCATGCGGGTGGCAAGGCAGACAAACCCAGAGTGAGAACAGATATGTTGGTGGGCTATAGCTCCTTTCATACACGAAAAGATACCGTCTATGCATTTTTGGATGACGTAATCCGTGAAATTGCTGCCATTACCCCTGGGCCTTATTTTCATATTGGTGGGGATGAAAGTCATGTGACCAAAAAGAAGGATTATATCCACTTTGTGGAGAAGGTGGAAAAAATTGTGCTGAAGCATGGCAAAACTCCTGTGGGCTGGAACGAAATTGCCCAGGCGGATATCAGTTCCTCAAGTGTCCTGCAATTGTGGAACGAACCGCACAATGCCGTCAAAGCTGCCAAGAACGGCTCCAAAATCATCGTTTCATCCGCCGAGAAAATGTACTTGGACATGAAATACGATTCCATTTCCGAATATGGGCTAACATGGGCTGGGATGATTCCCGTTGATGTTGCCTACAATTGGGACCCCAACACCTTTTTGGAGGAACTGCCACAAGAAAGCATTTTGGGTATTGAAGCGCCGCTGTGGTCCGAGACCATTAGCAACAGTACCGAATTGGAGTATTTGGCTTTCCCTAGGGCCATTGGTTTTGCCGAAATGGGTTGGTCTCCTGCAACACACAGAAATTGGGACGAATACAAGCTAAGGCTTGCCCAACAGGTACCTTATTTATCTCGAATGGAGGTGAATTTTTACCCAACCCAACTGGTGGACTGGCCGGAATAAGATTTATTCCTCTTCGGATGATGCGGCCGTAACCTCTTCTTCCTTTGCTTCGGTGAAATCCGTGATTTTATTATCCAAAAGCAGGTTGTACCACTGGATTATTTTCTTAATGTCGCTGGCATACACTCTATCCTCGTCATAATTGGGCAATATCTCAAAGAAATACTCCTCCAAAGCAATTTTCTCTGCTTTATGGCTCACACTTGTCTTTTGGCCATTTTCCTTCTCTTTGATTTTGGAAAAAACGTCCCTTAAAGGCACTTCTTCTTCCAGCGTATAAATAGCAATCTCAGACAATACACTCACGTTGTTACGCATACCAACAGTTACCCGTTTTCCATCCAAAAGGGATTCGCCTACAAATCCGGTGCGGGTTTGGGTCAATAGTTTGTAAAGACCAGGTTTTCCAGCGATTGATAAAATTTTGTCCAGTGCCATATTTTAGTTTTATGCGCGCAAAATTATGCTTTTATAGCAAACAGCCTTTTTTTTAACGTCCTTTTTTGATATTTGGAAATCTCATTTTGTAGTCCACGCTGATTTTTCCCTTGGAAATTTTGTCCAATCTACTTTTTAAGAGCCTTTTCTTTAAAGAAGAAAGTTTATCCGTGAAAAGCACGCCTTGTATGTGATCATACTCGTGCTGAATCACCCGTGCCAATAGCCCATCATAAGTTTCTATGTGCGCGTTGAAATTCTCATCAACATAACTGATGGTAAGCTGTGGTTTACGCTTTACATCCTCTCTAATATCAGGTATACTCAGGCAGCCCTCATTAAAATCCCATTCATCGCCTATTTCCTCTTCAATTTTGGCATTGATAAAGACTTTTTTAAAGCCTTTCAACGCTTCCTGTTCTTCTGGACCCAGTTCCTCATCATCCGAAAAGGGAGTAGTATCCACCATAAACATCCGAATAGGAAGGCCTACTTGAGGGGCTGCCAGTCCAACTCCATGGGCGTTATACATGGTCTCCCACATATTGGCAATCAGTTCCGATAATTTGGGATACTCGTCGTTGATTTCCTTGGCTACTTTACGCAAAACGGGATCCCCGTAGGCTACAATGGGTAAAATCATAAACTAAAATCTGTTTAAGTAGGCCTGCAAAATAAGGGTTGCACTTATCTCATCGACCAGGGCTTTATCTTGACGTTTTTTCTTTTTCATTCCACTTTGCACCATGGACTGAACGGCCATTTTTGAGGTGAAACGTTCATCCTGGCGTTCAATAGGAATTTTCGGAAATGCAGCTGTCAACTTTTTCAAGAAAGGTTGAATCAATGCCTCGGATTCCGATGGTGTATTGTCCATTTGTTTGGGCAACCCCACCACGAATCTTTCCACTTTCTCATTTTTTAAGTAATCCCCAATAAAACTTAGTAATTCTTTGGTTTCGACCGTGGTAAGTCCAGATGCAATGAGTTGAAGCTCGTCCGTCACCGCAATGCCTGTCCTCACCTTCCCATAATCCAAAGCCAAAATTCTCGCCAAGTCTAAATTTTTGGCAAAAATAACCCTAAAAATGTTATGCCATTAAAATAAGGTAGAATATTCTATTGAGCCGACTATCTTTGTCAAAATTTAAAAAATATGACACAGCTTAGGGCTCGTATTGAAGACGCTTGGGAGAACAGGGAACTGTTAAAAGAAGAAGAAACCCAAAACGCGATTAGGGAGGTAATCAACCTGATTGATTTGGGTCAATTGCGTTGCGCTGAACCCACTGCCGATGGTTGGCAAATCAATGAATGGGTCAAGAAAGCTGTGGTATTGTATTTTCCTATCCAGAAGATGGAAGTTCTGGAGGCAGGCATCTTTGAATATCATGATAAAATCCCATTAAAGCGAGGCTATCAGGAAAAAGGCGTTAGGGTTGTACCTCACGCTGTGGCCAGGCACGGTGCCTACATTTCTTCAGGTACCATTTTAATGCCCAGCTATGTGAACATTGGTGCATATGTGGATGAAGGAACCATGGTAGACACTTGGGCCACGGTGGGTAGCTGCGCACAAATTGGCAAAAATGTCCATTTGAGTGGTGGTGTTGGTATTGGCGGTGTATTGGAACCCTTACAAGCCTCCCCCGTAATCATTGAGGATAATGCCTTTATCGGCTCGCGCTGCATTGTTGTGGAAGGTGTTAGGGTTGAAAAAGAAGCCGTTTTAGGTGCCAATGTGGTGTTGACCGCTTCCACAAAAATTATCGATGTAACAGGTGATGAACCCATCGAATTAAAAGGTAGGGTTCCTGCACGTTCTGTGGTTATTCCAGGCAGTTATACCAAAAAATTTGCTGCTGGCGAGTACCAAGTCCCTTGTGCCTTGATTATTGGAAAAAGAAAGGAAAGTACGGACAAAAAGACGTCTCTGAACAATGCACTTAGAGAACATGATGTTGCCGTTTAAGCACTGCGAAATTATTCCAACTACACAGCTTTACAGCCCTATAAATACTCACCACCATTGATAAATGAAGGGGTAACGGTGTTTTTTGATGGTGCCAAGCAACCTATTTTATTTTTCACATCTATTCCATACAAAACCACCTACATTGTTAAAATTTTAAGGAGTAAATGAAAGATTTCGCAAATCGAAATGGTGTAAGAAAATTACGCTTTAAAACAATTTTCTCCTGATTATTTTGTTATAGTTTTGTAATCACCAAACCGCGTACCAATAAATATGGCTGGATTTAGCACCCCAAAACAAAAGCTATCCGCACTCGTCATTACCTACAATGAAATAGGATATATTGAGCGATGCATTGAGTCAGTAACCTTCGCTGATGAGATCCTTGTGGTTGATTCTTACAGTACAGATGGCACTTATGAATATCTTCAAAGCCACCCTAAGGTTAAAGTAATCCAACATCCTTTTCAGAATTTTACGGCACAAAAATCCCATGCACTGAAGCAAGCTTCCAATGACTGGGTATTATTTTTGGATGCTGATGAAGTTGTGGGGTCCAAACTACAGGAGGAAATCATTACCACGATAAATGACCCAAAGGCCTGTGAGGCCTATTGGTTCTACCGGATTTTTATGTTTCAAGATACTCGACTGAATTTCAGTGGGTGGCAAACCGATAAAAACCACCGCCTTTTTAGAAAAAGTAAGGCCAAATACACGGACAAAAAATTAGTGCATGAGACCTTGGAAGTGGATGGCAATTCTTGCATCCTAAAGGAACGTTTGACTCATTACTGCTACAAAAATTACGAAGATTATAAGGGTAAAATGCTCCGTTACGGTCAGCTTAAGGCCAAGGAAGCTTTCTATAAAGAAAAACAATTCAATTATTTTTCATTGGTTTTTAGACCCCTTTGGAAATTCTTCAACCATTATGTGATTCGATTAGGCTTTTTGGATGGCAAAAAAGGAATCATCATTAGCTACCTGAATGCTCTTGGCGTTCTTGAAAGATATCGGGAATTGAAACGGTTGGAAAAGAAAAACCAGCTTACCTACTATTTGGTGATGCCATAGTGCGTCCAAACACTTTTTTGTTGTTTTACCCCTTTTCTAATGGCCTTGTTTTTGGCCAAAGCTTCTGGATTGACATAGCCCCTATCGTGATCCAAATGAATACACACTGCGCTATATCTCAATTGCTTGGTTTTTATCCCAAAATTCACCATCCGCTCCCCCATTTCACGGTCTTCCCCACCATATTGCATACGTTCGTCAAACCCGTTGACATTTAGAATATCTTGTTTCCAAGCAGAAGAGTTGTGACCATTCCAACTTGGGTTGGTGGGCGTAAATGCATTTAAGAGTTTGGAAACAAATCCATTGGCCGTCAACTTGTTGTTTTTAAAAGTCTTTGGTATTCCTTTTTCCATGAGCCAATTGATGTTGAAGCAGTTTTGCTTCGAAATATCTTCTTTGGTGATGGCCAAGGAAATATTCATGGGCAACATATAGTAGCCCCCAGAAATGAAAGTAGAAGGCGCTTTATTGATGTAATGTACTTGCACAAAATCCTCTCTGGGAATACAATCCCCGTCGGTCATAATGATATAATCCGTTTCCGTGGCCACAATGGCCTTGTTCAAAATCTTGCATTTTTGAAAGCCATCGTCCTCCTGCCAAACATGCTTTATAGGATAACTAAGTTCATGCCTTAAGGACTCAATCCTTTTTTTGGTTTCTTCGGTAGAGCCATCATCAGCAATGACAACCTCAAAATCCTTATAGGTTTGGCAATGGAATCCCCAAAGAACTTTCTCCAACCAGTCCGGTTTGTTATAGGTACTTATGATTACACTGACTGCAGGCATTAATTAGAGTTTTTCAGTACTTTTGCAAATGTAGTTTTTTGAGGTACATCTCCAATATAATTCCCACAATTTATATGCATCGAACCTACGTAGGCTCTACTATATACCACATTTATCTCTCCTTGATCCATATCATCAAAAATTCGGAATACTCCTTGGATAATTGTGGAAACAATCTTTTGTTTTTGGTGGAAAGCACCCCTATGATAGAAACTTTAATTCCAAACCTAAAAAAACGCTTCTTTAGGGAAGTCCATATTATCTCGGAACGAAGGGATCATGTGAAAGACTTGGGGAAATTCAATTATTCGCTACGAAGAAAATCCAAGTTAATCCCATATTTAGAAGCTAAACATCCGGAACTGGCCATTGAAAAAGAGTTTATCAAAAATGCTGACTTGTATTTGTGCGATACCGATTCTTCCAAAAGCTATTTTCTATATGAATTTGGAAAGAAAAGGGACATTAACATGATTGAAGATGGGGCTAGAACATATCGACAAAGACATTCCTCATTTGAACAACTCATTAAGACCTATATAACCAAAACACCCATTGGTGGTGGATTTGATAAGGAAATTGCAACTATTTACGCCCAATTCCCGCAAAAACTCCCCGTAGGCATCCAAAACAAGGCAAAGGAACTCAACATTAAAAAAGAGGTGGCCCAATGGCCCGAAAGTATAAAACAAGAAGTTTTTCAGTTATTTATTCAAGATGAAACCCTTGAGGTTTCCAGCAACAACAATGCCCTAATCCTTACCCAGCCCATTTCCGAAGATAAGGTGGTAGCCAATGAGGAAGTCAAAATAGCGATGTACAAGGATCTTATCTCCAAAGTACCGCAAGACATGAATATCATTCTAAAGACACATCCCAGAGAGCTTACCAATTACAAGGAACACTTTAAAAATATTACGGTGTTGCCCGCTCTATTTCCTATAGAAATTCTGGGATTGAAAGAAGGTTTTTATTTCGAAAAAGGGTATACCTTATTCTCAACAGCGCTTTCAAACTTGGAAATAGTTAAAGAGCCCTTTTTCCTAGGTAAGGATTATTTGGATAAATTTACCGTCGGCGCAACCAGGGACTTGATCCAAAACATGGAAATCCCTTCCTAAAAATGCAAAGCATGCAAAAAAAGACCATAGGTTTTATCCCCTTACGAAAGAACTCCAAAGGCATCCCTGGCAAAAACAAGAAAAAGTTGTTGGGTAGACCCTTGTTTTCTTGGGTGCTGAGCGAAGCCATTTTTTCCAACTTGGACGAGGTATATGTGTTCACTGATGATGAGGAAATCATAGCATACATTGATAAAAACTATGGTTGGACCCATAAGGTTAAGCCGCTTTTACGCTCGGCTGAAAATGCGTCGGACACCGCCTCGACAGAGTCGGCAATGTTGGAATTCTCCGAGCTTATCAACCACGATTATGATGTATTCTGCCTCCTGCAGGCCACCTCACCGCTAACACAAAGAACAGACATCAATAAAGGGTTAGAACTGGTTTTGAACGGAAATTATGATTCTGCCCTCAGCGTAGTTCGTACGCATCGGTTTATTTGGTCCGAGGATGGCAAAAGCCTTAACTACGATTACACAAATCGGCCTAGAAGACAGGATTTTGATGGTTTGCTCATGGAAAATGGGGCCGTTTACACTTCTGGAAAGAAAGAATTGCTGGAATCAGGTAACAGACTTAGCGGCAAAATAGGATTGGTGGAAATGTCAGAGGACACTTTGGTGGAGATAGATTCTGAAACCGACTGGCAGGTCATTGAGCAACTGCTAATTTCCAGTTTTAAAACCAAAAAAACACCACAGCGCATCTCTCATCTTATCCTTGATGTGGATGGCGTATTTACGGATGGCAGAGTGACCTATGGAAATACCGGCGAACTATCCAAAACGTTTGACATGCGGGATGGTATGGGATTGGAGATTCTTAGGCAACACAACGTCAACGTAATGGTAATGACCTCGGAAGATTCCGAAACAGTGGCACAACGGATGAAAAAACTACAAATAGAGGATGTTTTTCTTGGCGTAAAGGACAAGTATTCCTTCTTGGAAAACATCTTACAAGAACGCCAGCTTACGGCTCAGGAAATTGCATACATCGGGGATGATGTCAATGATATGGCCAATATGCTCCGTGTTGGTTGGTCTTTCTGTCCGTCCAACGCCACAAAACCTATAAAATATCAGGCAGATGTTGTTTTAAACAATGCTTCTGCCAATGGAGCCATCCGAGAGGCTTGCGAATTTATTATGAACTACAATCTAAGATTTAATGACCTATAAAGAACCCTATATTATTGCGGAAATTGGCTGTAACCATAAAGGTGACATGAAAATAGCGAAAGAGCTCATTTACATGGCCAAGATTTTTGGCAACGCCAATGCGGTAAAATTTCAGAAACGGAATAACAAGGAATTGTTGACCGAGGAGCAGTACAACGAACCTCACCCCAATCCCGTCAATTCTTATGGAAGCACCTACGGGGAACATCGGGAGTTTTTAGAGTTTGATGTGGAGCAGCACAAGGAATTGATGGCCTATTGCAATGAAGTGGGTATTACCTATTCTACTTCCGTTTGGGACACCACCTCAGCAAAGGAGATTGCCAGCCTCAATCCTGAATTCATCAAGATTCCATCAGCATGCAACAACCACTATGAAATGTTGGGATGGTTATGCGACAATTATAAAGGTGAACTGCACATTTCCACTGGAATGACCACAAAAGATGAGATTTCAACCTTGGTGGATTTTTTTGAAGAACGTGGTAGGGGAAAAGATTTGGTAGTCTACAATTGCACCTCTGGCTATCCGGTTCCTTTTGAGGATATCTGCCTGTTGGACATTCTGAAGCTCAAGGAAAAATACGATAACCATGTAAAGAGCATCGGTTTTTCAGGCCATCATTTGGGAATTGCTGTTGATGTCGCCGCCTATACGCTGGGCGCCCATATCATTGAGCGTCATTTTACATTGGATAGAACGTGGAAAGGAACAGACCATGCTGCTTCCTTGGAACCTATGGGACTTCGCAAACTCTGCCGGGATGTGAGGGCAACCCATCAGGCATTAACGTACAAGCAAAAAGATATTCTGGATATTGAGAGCGTACAGCGTGAAAAACTGAAATACAAAAAGTAAATGAAGCCTGATTTTGGTCCAGAACTCGCCAAAGCAAAGGAAGCTTTGCAATCTGGCGGGCTCATTCTCTACCCTACGGATACCATTTGGGGTATTGGCTGCGACGCCACCAACCCCGAAGCTGTAAAAAAAGTATATCAGCTTAAACAGCGTGAAGACAGCAAAGCCCTGATTTGTTTGGTTTCCAGTCAGGCCATGTTGGAACGTCATGTCAAGCAAGTTCCAGATGTGGCTTATGATATTATGGATTGCGCAACGAAACCAACCACCATTGTCTTTGACGACCCCACTGGTGTTGCAAAAAATCTGATAGCCTCAGATAACACTTTGGCCATTAGGGTAGCATCTGATAAATTCTGTCAATATCTCATCAATAATTTTGGAAAACCCATCGTATCCACCTCCGCAAACATCTCTGGCTTTCCGTCTCCCAAACATTTTGGGGAGATTGCTTCAGAAATTTTAAAAGGAGTGGACTATGTGGTAAATTTGCCGGACGAAAACAAAGACCCTTCACCTTCTTCCATTATTAAGCTTAGCAACGATGGACAGGTCAAGGTAATCCGGGAGTAGCATGGCGCAGGAATTCCATAAAAAGGTACTAGAAAATCCAATTTTTAAGATCATTGGTGAAGCTTCCAAAGAATTAGGCTTGGATTCCTATGTTATTGGTGGATTTGTCAGGGACTACCTGCTTCAAAGAGGGGCTCCAAAAGACATTGATATTGTTGCCGTGGGAAGCGGGATAAAATTGGCTGAAAAAGTAGCTTTGAAGCTACCGGGTAAACCTCAAATTTCAGTTTTCAAGAATTTTGGGACCGCCATGATCAAACACCAAGATTTTGAGCTTGAATTTGTGGGAGCACGCAAGGAAAGCTATTATAGAAATAGCCGTAAACCAGTGGTGGAAAACGGGACTTTGGAAGATGACCAAAATAGGAGAGATTTTACCATAAATGCCATGGCATTGGACCTTAATCCTGAAAATTTTGGGCTTCTTTTGGATCCTTTTGATGGAAGAAAAGATTTGGAACAACAGATTATCAGAACTCCGCTTGAACCCGACACCACGTATTCCGATGACCCGCTTAGAATGATGCGCGCCATTCGGTTTGCGACCCAGTTGAATTTTACCATTGAACTACGCTCTCTTCAGGCTATTTCTGAAAACAAAGACCGCATCAAAATTATTTCGAAGGAACGCATTGTGGGTGAGCTGCATAAAATTCTTTCGAGTAATAAACCTTCAATCGGTCTTGGATTAATGCATCAAACCGGACTTCTTCCCTACATCTTACCTGAATTGACCGCACTTCAGGGCATTGAGGAAATTGAAGGGCAAAGACATAAAGACAATTTTTGGCATACCTTGGAAGTAGTGGACAATATTGCCCAAACCACAGATAATCTTTGGTTGCGATGGGCCGCTTTGTTGCACGATATTGGCAAAGCTCCTACCAAAAAATTTCACAAAAAAATTGGCTGGACATTCCACGGCCACGAATTTGTCGGTTCCAAAATGGTGTACAAACTCTTTAAACGCCTAAGGATGCCCCTGAACGAAAAAATGAAGTTCGTGCAGAAAATGGTGCTCATGAGTTCCAGACCCATTATTTTGTCTGAAGAACATGTAACGGATTCTGCAGTTAGGCGGTTGGTCTTTGACGCAGGAGAGCACGTAGAAGATCTAATGACCTTATGTGAGGCGGATATCACCACCAAAAACCCCAAAAAACAGAAAAAGTACAAGAACAACTTTAAGATTGTACGACAAAAAATTGTGGAAGTAGAAGAGCGGGACCAAATCCGAAATTTTCAACCTCCTGTTTCTGGGGAAGAAATCATGAAAGTCTTCAATCTTAAACCATCCAAGGAGATTGGAATCCTAAAGGATGCCATCAAAGAGGCCATTTTGGAAGGGGAAATCCCCAATGAATATGAAGCAGCCTATCAATTTATGTTGGAAAAAGGGAAACAAATGAATCTTGAACCCGCTGCGGATGAAAAAAAATAAATACGTTATCTATTGGCTTCTGACCGGATGTGTCCTTATTTTCATTATGGTTGTGGTGGGTGGAATCACCAGACTTACGCATTCCGGACTTTCCATATCGGACTATAAGCTGATCAGTGGAACCTTGCCTCCCATGAATCAACAAGAATGGGAAGAAGCCTTTGAACTCTATCAGCAGTATCCAGAGTATCAAAAGTTAAACTACCATTTTACCCTGGAGGATTTTAAAAGCATCTACTTCTGGGAATGGTTGCACAGGGTAATTGGCAGGTTCATAGGTGTAGTGTTTATTGTACCATTCCTGTTCTTTTTGGTTACCAAAAAACTAGATGGACCCACCATACGTAAATCGCTGGTTTTACTTTTTTTAGGAGGATTTCAGGGCTTTTTGGGCTGGTATATGGTCAAAAGTGGATTGGTGGATCGCCCCGATGTTTCCCATTATCGATTAGCGGCCCATCTAACTACGGCTTTCTTGACCTTTGCTTATAGCCTTTGGGTAGCACTTGATCTTATATATCCCAACAAAAAGGAGGCTCAGAAATCCATCAGAAACCTAATTCGGGTTGCACTGATAATCTTGATCATGCAGATTATTTGGGGGGCTTTTGTAGCTGGATTGGACGCTGGGTTCATTCATAACCACTGGCCGCTGATGAGCGACGGAAAATTGATTCATGAAACTGTCTACATTGAGCAACAACCCTTTATCAAAAATCTGTATGAGGGTAAAAGCGGTGTTCAATTCGTGCATCGCTATCTGGCCTATGTGGTAGTGGCTTTTGTTTTTGTCATTTGGCACAAAACAAAGAAAATAAAGATGACTTTAACACAGCAAAAAGGTGTACAATTGTTGATTATCCTTGTTTTTGTCCAGTTTCTTCTTGGCGTTTTAACCTTGATTCTGGCCATACCCTTGTGGCTTGGGATTTTACATCAGGTTGGTGCATTTTTCCTTTTGGCGGCAATGACGTTTAGCTTGCATAGGTTCACCAAATAACCCACTATTTATTGTAACTTTGACCCACTATAATTTTTGCTGAATGATATACAAAATCAGGATAATTCTTGATGCGGAAGAGGATATTTTTCGGGATTTGGAAATAGAGTCTTCCAATACCTTGGAAGAGTTTCACAATTCCATTACCCAAGCTTTTGGATTTGGGGGAAGTGAAATGGCCTCTTTTTATACATGTGACGAAGATTGGAACCAAGATGAGGAAATCGCACTCTTTGATATGAGCGAAAATGGTTCTGATGTGCGTCTAATGAACGAAACCGTTCTGGATGACGTGCTTACCGAGCAAAGTCCCAAAATGATTTATGTCTATGATTTTTTGAGCATGTGGACATTTTTTGTGGAGTTGGCCGATATTGTGGAAAAGGAAAATGGCCGTTCATATCCCAATGTATTGTTCAGTTTTGGTGAACTTCCTGATGCCCCACCAGAGAAAAAATTCGAATCCAAACCTTCAATTGATTTTGACGATTCATTTGACAGTTACGATGATTTGGATTTTGACGAAAATTGGAACTGAAAAAGTACAAACTCAAGCTCAAAATCAAGTTCAAGTTCAAGTTCAATAGACACCCGCAACCTTTTACCCATTAAACCCTTTACCCAAAAATGCTAAACCTATACCCTGCCCAGATTGAAAGCGTGTCCCTTCATCGCGTTGGCAATAAAAGCAAGAACGAATCCATCTTTTTGTCCGCTCAGCCCTTCAACTTAAATGATGAGATGTCCGGTCTTTTAAAAGAATATTTCTTTAGACCTTTTCGAGAAAAAGAAGAGAATTATTTCCGATTCGACAACAAAGTGGATGTAGAGTTCAATGAAATTTATAAGCTTATCGGGGAGATTTTTGAGGACGTTTCCCAAATCCATTCGGTTTCAAAAAAAATAACCACCCATCTTTTTGAGCAATCCAACCATCCTCACATAAAAAGTGGAGAGGTCTATGTGGTTCACTTTTCGGATATGGTATTGGACAACCAAAAGGTGGAGGCCGTTGGAGTTTTCAAAAGCGAGCTAAAACACGATTTTTTACAGTTCCAGGAAGAAGGTCAAAACTTGGAAATCCTTATCAAACAGGGAATCAACATTAATAAATTGGATAAGGGGTGTATCATTTTCAATGTTGCCAAAGAAGATGGGTACAAGGTTTTATCTGTGGATAGCAATCGCTATGATGCTAAATATTGGTTGGAAAACTTTTTGGGCCTGTCCGCACTTACTGATGAGAACTTTTATACCAAGAATTATCTAAAGTTCTGTCAAAATTTTGCCAAAGATGTGGTTTTACCAGCAGAAGACAAACAACAAGAAGTGCTTTTTATGAATCGCGCGGTAAACCATTTTGCCAAGAACGATGCCTTTGAAGAAACTTCATTTTTGAATGAGGTCATGGAAAACCCTGAACTTATTCCAGAGTTTAAGCACTACAAGGTTGAAAAAGGTCCCAAATACAGCATTGAGGATGTTTCTAATTTTGACATTGCCAACAAGGCGGTTTCCGATGCAAGGAAAAAAATAAAGAATGTCATTAATCTGGACACTAACATTCAGATTAAAATGGATTTTATTAACCCGGAATCTGCAGAAAAATTTGTTGAAAAGGGCTGGGACGAAGAACGACAGATGTACTACTATCTGGTGTACTTTAACAAGGAGCAGAAAAGTTAAGTAAACGCAAGTTCAAGTTCAAACTCAAGAGTCAAGAGTCAAGAGTCAAGAGTCAAGAGTCAAGAGTCAAGAGTCAAGAGTCAAGAGTTAAGTTAAAAATTCAAAAAAAAACCGGATAACTAAGTACTGACATCCTGCATCCCGCATCCCGCATCCCGCATCCCGCAACTAGTTATCAAAAATCTTGCTCATATTAACATCTTGGTAATTCCGCTTCACAAAATCAAGAGCTAGAGCCAAAACCTCGCCCATGGTATTGCATTTTTTGAAATTGATGTCTTTGGCCAGTTCGTAGATTTCCATTTTCAAGCGAGTGATGTTATCCTCCAGGGAAATATCATCTATTACACATGCATCCAGCAATCTTTTGATTCTGTCTCCAGAACTTAGTATCCGCTTGGCCACAATGGAACGTTCCTCTATCTTGTATTGATCTACGGAATATTTCTGCAATTTGGTACGTACCAACTCCACCATCCGAAAATTCTCTTTGAAAAACTGGGGACGATACACTTTTAATTTCCCCTCAAAGCACTGCTGATCAAAGTCAATGGCCCTGATTTTGTATACCACATGGTCAAAATCATGCACAGGAACGATAACGTAGTTGTACGACCGCATATCCCCCAGCAGCCTGATCATACATCGCTCATTGAACTTTACAAATTCCTTGGCCAATTGGGCTTTTTCCGCCTCGGTACACTTGGGCAACATGTCCTCGATAAATACATCACCCGGAATCCCGGCAATGTGCTCCTCAATCAGGGTATCTCCAAATACCAAAAAGTTAAGGTTGTATGGCGAAAGCATATGTTCCAGCTCCAATCCATATACCCTGGAAGCATCTGTTTTTTTGACATAGAAATAGGTGTAATTGTCGTTAAGGATATTCCGAATCTTTATCCGGAAGGGTTTTGAATTCCCAAAAGTGCAGTAATCCACGGCATCCACGTTGAGGTAATCCAAAATCCGGTCTCCCCCATCCGAGTGTAAAATGGAATACACCTTTTTCAAACTTAAGTCGATTTCCTCGCGATCAAAATCGGAGTAATACACCCGTACCCAAAGCGTATCCTCCCCATCGGCATCATAAACCACTACAGAACCTGCAAAGCGCAAGAGATCTTCGTAAAAAATGGGAATCTCTATTTTACGGCTGTACCGGTGTAGATATCCATCCAGTTTTTTGTTGACCGGATAAGCCGGTTTTTTCTTCGACATCAATTTTTCTTCGGACATTCTTTCCCTAATTTGTAACAAAATTGGCTATACCTCGTCAAGTTACTATAAACTAATCAAAAAACGATTCCGTCTTGGAAACAATACTGACCGTACAAAATCTGACCAAGAAATTTGGTTTTCTTACTGCTGTCAAAGACTTGTCTTTCACCATAGAAAAAGGCAACGTCTATGGCATTTTGGGGCCTAACGGTAGCGGTAAATCCACCACCTTGGGCATTATTCTAAATGTAGTTAACCGTACCGCTGGCGACTTTAGCTGGTTTAACGGTAACACCTCTACCCACGAAGCTTTAAAAAAGGTGGGGGCCATTATTGAACGGCCCAACTTCTATCCGTATATGTCCGCGATTCAGAACTTGAAGCTGGTATGTAAGATTAAGGAAGTCTCAGAAACCAAGATTCAGGAAAAATTGGAACTGGTAGGCCTTTGGGAGCGAAAGGATAGTAAATTTAAAACCTATTCGTTGGGAATGAAACAGCGCTTGGCCATTGCCTCTGCCTTGTTAAACGACCCAGAAATTCTTATTCTGGATGAACCTACTAACGGATTGGACCCTCAGGGCATTCATCAAATCAGACAAATCATCAAGAAAATTGCCGGTCAAGGAACCACGATCCTTTTAGCTTCGCACTTATTGGACGAGGTGGAAAAAGTATGTTCCCATGTGGTAATCCTAAGAAAGGGTGAAAAGTTGTATTCGGGACCTGTGGATGGCATGTTGGCCAGTCATGGGTTCTTTGAGCTTCGCACAACGGATATGGACAAGTTGGAGCAATTGCTGGACAAGAACGCCAGTTTTGGTAAAATCACCCGGGAAAATGGCACCCTTACCGCTTTTCTTAAAGAAGAAATGCAGGCAGAAGAACTGAACAAGATTCTGTATGAGAAAGGCTTGGTTTTATCTCATCTGGTAAAACGGAAGGAAAGCCTTGAGGAGCAATTTTTGACCTTGACCAAAAACAACTAATCAGAAAACGAATGGTACGCTTACTACACATAGAATTCATCAAGCTTTGGAATAATAGAACAAGTAGAATACTCATCCTTACTTCCTTTATTTTCCCATTTTCCATATTAATTTTATCGTCAATTAAGATTCCTTTCTTTGGCTTTTTCACTCTCGACCTGGGTAAAACTGGAATTTTCAATGTTCCAATAATTTGGCATATCAGTACTTTTTTTATTGCGTTCTTTAAAATTTTCTTTGCAATTGTGGTCGTTTCAATGATTGGAAACGAATATAGCAATCGAACTATCAAGCAAAATTTAATTGATGGCTTATCAAAAAAAGAATTCATTCTTTCTAAGTTTTATTTTATTCTTACCTATTCATTGATTTCTTCAATTGTTGTATTTCTTATAACTTTAATAATTGCCTTATTTCATTCAAGTTACACTGAAATGAACCTCCTGTTTCGAGGAAGTGAGTTTGTACTTGCATATTTCTTTAAGCTAGTTGGTTTCTTCAGCTTGTGCTTCTTTTTGGGCGTACTGATTAAAAGATCCGCTTTTGCTCTTGGATTTTTGTTTATCTCCTTCATAGTGGAGATGATTTTGTATGCATTATTCAAATGGAAATGGTTCAATGATCAAATTGCTGATCAAATAATGCAGTTTTTTCCTTTTACATCACTTTGGTCCTTGATAAATCAACCTATTCAAAGAGTTGTTGCCATGTCAGTACCTGAAAAACAGGATTTGATATATGATTACTCCGTGCATTGGCATGAAGTACTAATTGTTGTCGGTTGGACAGGTCTATTCATCTATTTATCATACGTATTGTTGAAAAAGCGGGATTTATAGTATCTTGTCAGGTACTGTTATCCGTTGAATGCTATATAAATACGTTTGTTTTTTCCTGATGTTTTTCTCCGTCCATGGCCTTTTTGGACAGGGAGAGACTTCCAATTGGTATTTTGGAAATGGGGCTGGAATTACCTTCAATAATGATGGTACCGTTACCCCGTTATCTGGTGGGCGCATTAACACCTTTGAAGGCTGCACCTCCATTTCGGATGGTATTGGCAATCTCTTGCTCTATACAGACGGTATTACCGTTTATGACCGCACCCATAATATAATGCAAGGCGGGAGTGGGTTATATGGCGATCCTTCCAGTACTCAATCTGCAATTGTGGTACAAAAACCACAAGATCCCAATATTCTGTACATCTTTACGGTAGATACCTCAACATTTGAGGAGGATCCGGATCGCGGACTAAGCTATTCTGTTGTGGACATGACTCTCAATGGAGGAAATGGAGTCGTAATTCAAAAAAATGTGAACCTCCTTCCCGATTGTTCGGAGAAAATTACCGCGGTAATCAAAGATTGTTCAGATGAATCTATTTGGGTGGTAACTCTAGGCTCCGAAGATGGTAGCCAAGGGCCTTTCAATACCTACCATGCTTTCGAAGTAAGCATGGCCGGTGTCAATACCACCGCTGTAAAATCCACCTTTCCCAGTCTGGAAATTCAGGATCCGCGTGGTTACCTAAAGTTTTCGGCGGATGGAAAGAAATTGGCCAGTGCCAATATGGCCTTTGGGCTTTATTTGTATGATTTTAATACGACTACTGGTATAGTGGACAATCAGGAAAGGGTTATCGTAACCGCTCCCAATAAGATTCCGTATGGTTTGGAGTTCTCCCCCAATCAACGTTTTTTGTACGTACATACCTCCAACAACCTCCCAGCGCTTGAAGAGGAGGGCCATTCTTCTTCGCTATTGCAGTATGACCTTACCGCTACCAATGTGGCAGCATCCGAAATGGAAATAGACCGAAGATCCATTTATCGCGGAGCGTTACAATTGGGTCAAAACGGAAAAATCTACAGAACTATTGCTGAAAATTATATCCGAGGCACTTCATTCTTGGGGGTTATTGAAAATCCCAATGAGCAGGGAAACGCGGCCAATTACAAACACAATGCTATAAACTTAGGGAGCGGAAGGGCTACGCAGGGGCTCCCACCCTTTATTCAGTCCTACTTTGACAGAGTTGCCCTAATTAAAAATAACGATGGATCGGAAAGCACCTCTGGTACTATTTGTGAAGGTGAAGATTTTTCTTTTGAGGCTGATGTTGTTCCCAATGCAACCTATAATTGGGAAAAGGACGGCACCGCCATATCCAATGCTGGAAATATATTGACGGTGACCAATGCCGACCCTTCTGATGCCGGTAGATATAGTCTATCGATAGTTCCTAACGACCCTAGTCAATGTCCTGTTATCGGGGAGGCTTTCATCTCGGTGAACCCGTTACCCATTGCACCTCCTCTAACTTTGGCCCAATGCGACATAGTCCTGGATGGGAACGATGATGGTTTTACGGCATTCAATCTGGAAGAAGCCATTTTTGACACCGCGTACAGCTATTCTTTTTACGAAAGCTTGTCAGATTTGGGAACTGGCAACGAAATAAGTAGTCCCGTTGGCTATACCAATACCTCTGCATTCAACCAGTCCATTTATTATCAAATCGTGGATGGCAACGGCTGTTCCAATTCCGGGGAACTCCAACTTGAGGTTAGGTCTATACTTTTAAATCCGGATGACGCAAAAACCTTTTATGAATGTGACATTGATACCGAAGATGATGCCCTGGAGGGTATCTTTAATTTGACTCAAATCCGGGCCTTGGAATATCCAAACTCCGATGTTTCATTTTATGCTTCGGTTGAAGATGCCACCCTTGAACTGAATCCCATTTCCGGAAATTACCTTTCGGAATCCACCACAATATATGCCCGTTTGGAAAGCAACAATGAATGTGAGGATATCGATGCCATAAATTTCGTGGTGAATCCTACGCCTTCCATTAAATTTCCCGAAGAAATCTCCTGGTGCACGGATGGACCACCGTTAGTGGTCATGGCCCCTGACGGTTATGATAGCTACCAATGGTACAGGAGAAATGGAACCAGTCTCCAATTTGTAGGCGATTTACAGGATATTTCCATTGCAGCGGTTGGCGGATATACTCTGGAAGTTGGTTATCGGTATGTCAGGGACGAAGGAGTTTTTGAGTGTTTCAATACCGCGGATTTCGAGATTGTTCCCTCGAACAAAGCTCTGATTCAAGATGTGCTTATTGAGGACTTATCAGCTGATAACCTGGTGGAAATATTGGTTACTGGAGACGGGGACTACGAGTTTTCACTGGACGGATTCAATTATCAAGATTCGCCGATTTTTGAAAATATTGATCCGGGTTTTATAACGGTAAGCGTTCAGGACAAAAATGGCTGTGGAATAAGCAAGCAAAAAATAGCGATAATTGGATATCCCAAGTTTTTCACGCCAAATGGAGACAATGTTAATGATACCTGGCAACTCATCGGTGTCGACGAGGTGTATCAGGCCAATAGTCTTATTTCCATTTATAATCGCTATGGGGAACTCATGGCATTGCTTAGTCCCCAAACCAATGGATGGAACGGCACTTTCAACAATAATGAATTGCCCGCATCAGATTATTGGTTCAAAGTGAATTTGGAAGATGGCAGGGTTTTCAAAGGGCATTTTAGTTTAAAACGTTAAACCTTGGTTGAATCATAAAAATGACTACCTTTTAGGTAGGATTGCTATTGAATGTTAAAAAAACTGCTACATATCGTTGTACTTGGTATAACGGCGGTTGGGATGGCCCAGGAATGTCCCAATTTGCTTAGTCCGGTAAACGGTGCAACCAATGTTCCTGTGGATGCTACCATTACCTGGGCCGTTTCCGATGGTATTCCAGGCTACAGAATCCGACTGGGCACCACAGACGGTGGAGCAGAAATACTGGAACAATCCGTGGGAAGCGCAACCACCTATACACCCCCATTGGGATTACCTGAAAACACCCAAATTTACGTCACCATTATCCTGGATTTTTTGTTTCAAGGGAGTCAGGATATTATCTGTAGCAGCCAAACCTTCACCACTGAAGACGTGGTCACTGCGCCGGGATGCACTACCTTTAGGACACCAGTGGACGGAGCCACAGATGTCAGCGTTTTTTCCAATCTTTCTTGGTTTTATGCGCCAACGGCAACGGGCTATAACGTTTCAATAGGAACTGCCCCCGGAACAGATGATGTAGTTCCCCTAACGGATGTTGGCAATGTAATATCCTTCAACCCACCCGGGCAACTACCCGCGAATACACAATTATACGCTACCGTTACCCCATATAATGAAAATGGTAACGCCCCCAATTGCTCAGAAATTAGTTTTACCACCGCCACTTTGGCCCCATTACCTGGATGCACGTCCTTGGTTACACCTGCCAATGGGGAGATCAACGTACCGCTAACCCCGTTAATAGAATGGTTGCCGGTTCCGGGTGCCACAGGATATCGGGTTACCATTGGTTCCACTATTGACGGTACAGACATATTGAACAATACATCATTCTCTAGCAATTCCACCCTTGTCCTCAATTTTGAACCCAACCGAACTTTCTTTATCACCATTGTACCCTTCAATGCCGCTGGAAGTGCCATTGGTTGTGTACAAGAAAGTTTTTCCACTTTATTGGGCTGTGGGCCATACTTGGATCCCAATACGGGAGAATTTATAACCTTTGGCCCTGAAATAGATTTTCCGGAAACCCTTTCCTTTTGTCAGAACGAAGCACCTTTGACCATTACCGCACCTGATTTCGCTGATGGCTACAGATGGTTTCAGATAGATGATTTTGACAACGAGGTGATGATCTCCAATTCCAATGAGGTTACAGTGAGTGAGAATGGACGCTACCGGTATATGGCGTTTAATGTGGTTTCCCAAGGGAGCGGTATTGTCGAATGCCCCACCTCGCAGGTGTTTGAGGTAGTTTCGTCCGAGACAGCTACCATTAATGGCCTATCTGCGGTGGATACAGCACTGGGATTTGAGGTTACCATAAGTGCAACTGGTAATGGAGACTATGAATTTGCTGTTGATGACATCAATGGACCTTATCAAGATAGCAATGTCTTTTCCGGAGTTATCCCGGGCTCGCATACCTTCTATGTGAGGGATAAAAATGGATGTGGAACGGTTAGCGAAAAGTTTATTCAGGATTTATCCGTAGAAGGTTTTCCTAAATTCTTCACCCCAAATGGGGACAATGTCAATGATATCTGGCAATTTGTCCTACCCAAGGAGGGCAATGCTGTGATACCGAGGAATATTCGAATATTTGACAGGTATGGAAGGCTGCTATCCGTTATCACTGAAAACTCTTCGGGATGGGACGGCAACTATGGAGGCAGACCCCTTCCAGCGGGTGAATATTGGTTTTCTGCCACTGATGATCAAAATCGCGAAGTCCAAGGGCATTTTGCATTAAAAAGATAATGGTCCTTGCTTCCCTATGCCCTATCCCTTTAGTATTTTTATAGCATGAAGTTTCAAGTCGTATCGGAGTTTGATCCTACCGGTGATCAACCGCAGGCCATTCAACAATTGGTTACAGGAATTGAAGAAGGTGAGCCCCATCAAACCCTGTTGGGGGTAACGGGTTCCGGGAAAACCTTTACCGTAGCCAATGTGGTGGAACGTGTACAACGACCTACCTTGGTACTAGCCCATAATAAGACGTTGGCTGCCCAATTGTATTCCGAATTCAAGCAATTTTTCCCCAACAATGCGGTGGAGTACTTTGTGTCCTACTACGATTATTATCAACCTGAAGCCTATATCCCTACCAGCGGTCTATATATTGAAAAGGACCTTAGCATCAATGAGGATATTGAAAAGCTGCGCTTAAGTGCTACTTCTTCGCTACTCTCCGGAAGAAGGGATGTTCTGGTTGTTGCTTCTGTTTCTTGTTTATATGGTATTGGAAACCCTATTGAATTTCAAAAGAATGTGATTTCCATTCACCGTGACCAGGTCATTTCCAGGACCAAATTCCTGAAACAACTGGTTCAGAGTCTATATTCCCGCACCACCGCTGATTTCAGAAATGGAAATTTCAGAGTAAAAGGAGATGTAGTCGATGTTTTTCCGGGTTATGCGGACCATGCTTTCAGAATTCACTTTTTTGGAGATGAAATCGAGGAAATTGAGGCTTTGGATCCGTTCAATAATAAGGTCATTGAAATCTATGATTCGCTGAATATCTATCCGGCCAATATGTTTGTGACCTCTCCGGATATTTTGCATAACGCCATCCACATGATTCAGGATGACTTAGTGAAGCAAATTGACTATTTCAAAGAAATTGGACGACCCTTGGAGGCCAAACGCTTGGAAGAACGCACCAATTTTGATTTGGAAATGATCAGGGAATTGGGCTATTGCTCCGGTATCGAAAATTACTCCAGATATCTGGATGGACGGGAACCGGGAACAAGACCTTTCTGCTTGTTGGATTATTTTCCAGATGATTATCTTATGTTGATTGACGAAAGCCATGTGACCATTCCTCAAGTGCACGCTATGTATGGCGGTGACCGTTCACGGAAAGAAAATTTAGTGGACTACGGTTTTCGACTTCCTGCCGCCTTGGATAATCGTCCACTAAAATTTGAGGAGTTTGAAACCCTTCAAAACCAGGTCATCTATGTGAGCGCCACTCCAGCTGATTATGAACTGCAATTAAGCCAAGGGGTGTACGTTGAGCAGGTGATCAGGCCTACAGGCTTGTTGGATCCCATTATTGAGGTAAAACCCAGTATAAACCAGATTGATGATTTGGTGGAAGAAATTCAGCAACGGGTGGAACTGGATGAGCGTACCTTGGTTACCACTTTGACCAAGCGGATGGCAGAGGAATTGACCAAATACCTATCCAGAATCGATGTTCGGTGCAGGTATATTCACAGTGATGTGGATACCTTGGAGCGGGTGGAAATCATGCAGGATTTGCGCAAAGGGCTTTTTGATGTATTAATAGGTGTTAACCTACTTCGGGAAGGCTTGGATTTGCCTGAGGTTTCCCTGGTTGCCATTTTGGATGCGGACAAAGAAGGATTTTTACGAAGTAACCGTTCCCTGACCCAAACAGTGGGTAGGGCCGCCCGTAACCTTAATGGAAAAGCCATCATGTATGCAGATACCATTACGGAGAGCATGCAGAAAACGATAGACGAGACCAACTATCGGAGAGAAAAACAAATCAACTACAACACAGAGAATAATATTACCCCCAAAGCCTTAAACAAGAACTTGGATAATGCTTTGGCCAAAAATTCGGTGTCCACCTACCATTTCCAAAAGGAGGAGCTACGAGCTGCCGAACCCGATTTGGAGTATTTGACACCCGATCAAAAGGAAAAATTGATTCGAGAAAAGCGAAAGGCCATGGAAAAAGCAGCCAAGGAACTCAACTTTATGGAAGCGGCTAAACTCCGGGATGAAATAAAAACACTTCAGGAACAGGAATAAAAAGAAAGCGCGTCCCTACGTAGAAGTGTAGAAACGCGCTCACAAACTAACCAACTAAACCAACCCTGCCGAGAATCGGCAGGCCATCATGAAAAACACCTAAGTTGGTGTTCCCAATTTTTTATACTCTTAACCGATGGAAATTAAACGCTTTGGCGCAGGCAATGCTTCCTCCTTTTTAGGTAAGGTCAAGCGTAGAATACCGTCCTCATATTTAGCGTCTATCTTGGAACCATCAACAGTTTCAGGTAAGGTAAACGCTCTTTGGAAGGATGAATATGCAAACTCCCTTCGGGTATAATTATCATTCTCTTTCTTACTTTCGGATTTTACCTCGTTGGAAATGGTAAGCACATCATTGTCCACTTCTACTTTAAAATCCTCTTTTTTACCTCCAGGAACCGCTAGTTCCAATTCAAAACCTTCTGTATTGTCTTTAATATTGACTGCAGGAAGGTTGCTATTCCAGTTTTCTGTTCCACCAAACCAATCAGGTCTAAGGAAGTCATTCATTAGGGATGGAAAAAACAGATTGTTTCTTTTTACTATACTCATGGTGATTCAATTTTATTATATATGTGTAAATCACCTAGCTATAGTCAAATCCTATACCAATGCAAAAACCATGTCATTTTGACATTTCTTTAACAGAAAATAATGACATTTTGTCTTTAGTTATAATGTGCTTTGAAGATATTGATGAGTACATCGACCGGAACGACCTTGTTGGGATATTGGTGCATTACCTCCAAAACCTGCCCAATTGCTGAAGGTGGCAACCCCATGGCGAGGCCAATGTTATGAAGTGTCCTAATTTCCTTTTGATGCTGTTCCTGATCAATGTTCATCAAAAGTAAGAGACGATGGAACTGCACTATACGTTCTGCTTGGGATTTTAAAACCACCTTCGGAGATTTTTCATTGAGAAGTCCATCAAAGGTTTCCTTGTTGATTCCCAAATGGGAGGCCACACTCAATAAAAATTGGTATTCGGAGTCCTTAAGGGAATGATCCACCCTTGCAAAGGCAATCATTTCAGATAAGATGCTGAGTTTCTCCTTATGGGTCCCCATGGTAGTGGTTTACGGTTTGGTTTCCAATAGATAACTCTTGAAAGAGCTGTTTTAGTGCCTAATTCGTTGAAATTAACTATGTTAAAATTTGTTTTAGGTATTTTGGAGGTAGTAGTTGAATCCTACGAAACAAAAAAAAGCATCACCCCATGGTGATGCCTTTTCAGTTTATTTCGTGCAGGATATTATCCCAATACCTCTTTTACCTTATCAGCAGCTTCCTGAAATTGAACAGCAGAATGTACCGCCAATCCAGAATTATCTATAATTTCCTTGGCCAGTTCCGCATTGGTTCCCTGTAGTCTTACTATAATTGGCACTTTGATAGCATCTCCCATGTTTTTATAGGCATCCACAACACCTTGCGCCACTCTATCACAACGGACAATTCCGCCAAAAATATTGATCAATATTGCCTTTACATTCGGATCTTTTAAGATTATTCTAAAGGCCTCCTCAACTCTTTTGGCATCAGCCGTACCTCCTACATCCAAAAAGTTGGCTGGCTCACCACCTGCCATCTTGATCAAATCCATGGTGGCCATGGCTAAACCAGCTCCATTTACCATGCAACCTACATTGCCATCCAAATCCACGTAGTTCAAGCCAACTTCCCTGGCTTCAACCTCTATGGGGTTTTCTTCACGAAGGTCGCGCATTTCTGCATAGTTCTTTCTGCGATATAGCGCATTATCATCAATGGACACTTTTGCATCCACAGCCATGATCTTATCATCCGAGGTCTTAAGTACAGGGTTGATTTCAAACAAACTGGCATCACTTTCCTGATACGCTCTGTAAAGTGCAGATACAAACTTCACCATATCCTTAAAAGCAGCACCAGACAAGCCAAGATTAAAAGCTATTTTCCGAGCTTGGAATGGCATAAGTCCTACGGCAGGATCAATTTCCTCAGTAAAAATCAAATGTGGGGTCTTTTCAGCAACTTCCTCAATATCCATTCCCCCTTCCGTGGAGTACATGATCATATTTCTACCACTGCCTCTGTTCAACAGAACGGACATATAGAACTCACTGGTTTCACTGTCGCCTGGATAATAAACGTCTTCGGCAATTAAGACCTGGTGTACTTTTTTTCCCTCGGCAGACGTCTGTGGGGTTATCAAGTTCATTCCAATGATATTGCCTGCCAACTCTTCAACTTCCTTCAAGTTTTTGGCCAGCTTTACACCCCCGCCTTTTCCTCTTCCTCCGGCATGGACCTGTGCCTTTATAACGTGCCATCCCGTTCCTGTCTCTTGCGTAAGTTGTTTGGCAGCATCTACCGCTTGCTTTGCGTTCCTAGCTACGATTCCTCTTTGGATTCTGACACCGAAACTGGCTAAAATTTCTTTCCCTTGATATTCGTGAAGATTCATCTGTGAATTGACTTTTGTTTGCGGACAAAAATAGAAAACCACATTGACAAATTGAAGGGAAAACGTATTAATGCGGGTAATAATTGAAATGTGGGCAATTATTCAAGGATTGGCGCTCAATTTGAAGCAAAATCAATGGGAAATTCAAAATCGAAAAAGTTGTTGATCAGATGCCGGCGAGATCAGTGAACAGTTATCAATGAACCGTTAACAAGGAACAATGTTCAATTTTGGATTGTGAAGTCTTCATGTTGAGCTGAGATTGAATTCAGAATTTAAAATTTAGCATTCAACGCTTAGAACCAGAAAACTTTCTTGTCTTGGTTCTTGGTTCTAAAATGCATCCTACGTCTTGAAATTCTTGAAATCCAGTGGGTCAAAGTTTTTAAAGTGTCCGTTCAATTCAATCAACGTCTTGGTTCTATTAACTTCTTCTAGCACAGTAATGGTGGAATCCAAGTGCTGTTTAATAAATAATAAACGATTCGTTTCCTTGGAAATTTGAAGCAGTTCGTACTCTTGCTCAAAGGAAAGTCCCATCTTGTGCGCCAGCGAAAAACTATTGAACTGCTTGGGTTGGGGCTGGCTGAAGGGTACATCCATTAGTTCGTACAATGTTTCCAATTTATCCAACACCTCTTGCCGCAAGCTTTCGTCCGCGCTATATTCAATATCCAAAAACTCCACCTCTCCCCCAGCGTATAACTTGTCCTCCAATTGCTGTTCAAAACTCAAAATCTGGAAAACTTGCCGTGCGACGCAAACCACATCCATCTCTCCATTTTCGTAGGTGGTTACCACTTCAACCAATTGCACTTCGGTACCAAAAGCAATGGTATTATCAATAAAAACAGGGATTCCAAAAGTCACAGCTTCCTGCCTGCAATCGTTGATCAATTGCTTATAGCGGTCCTCAAAAATGTGCAAGGGGACCGTTTCACCCGGAAAAAAGACCGATTGCAAAGGAAAAAGGGGTAATTTCATGCTGCGAATTTGTATTAAAAGTACAATGCTAACCTTAAAGCCGCAAGTTCAATTTGCTTGCATTGTTATATTTTAAACAAATTGTTATATTAATATGATTTGATATTATATTCTTGCTTTGCTAACCTACAACACATAGATTTGTTTGAAAGACTAATTTGAACATGAACTCCCAGAATTTACTAAAGATTTCAAGGCAATTTGGCGCACCTGTATATGTGTACGATGCCGAAAAAATTGCATCCCAATACCAAAGATTGACCAATGCCTTTCAAGGTGTGGGCAGTCTTCGACTTAATTACGCAGCTAAAGCGCTTTCCAATATTTCCATTCTTCGCTTGATGAACCAGTTGGGCAGTGGCCTCGATACCGTTTCCATACAAGAGGTTAAATTGGGTTTAATGGCTGGGTTTAAGCCCGAGTCCATTATTTTCACCCCTAATGGTGTTTCCTTGGAAGAAATCGAAGAAGCATCGGCTTTGGGCGTGCAAATCAATATTGATAACCTATCCGTACTTGAGCAATTTGGAAGTAAGCATCCGGACGTCCCTGTATGCATCCGAATCAATCCGCATGTGATGGCCGGGGGTAACTCCAAAATTTCCGTAGGGCATATCGATTCCAAGTTTGGTATCAGCATCCATCAGATTCCGCATCTTTTGCGCATTGTTGATCTCACCAAAATGAACATCAACGGTATCCATATGCATACGGGTAGCGATATTTTGGATATTGACGTATTCCTATACGCCTCGGAGATTCTTTTTGAAACAGCCAAGAACTTCAAAAATCTTGAATTTATCGATTTTGGTAGTGGTTTTAAGGTTCCCTATAAAAAAGGCGACATTGAAACCAATATTGAAGAATTGGGCAAAAAACTCACCACAAGGTTCAACCAGTTTTGTGAAGATTACGGAAAAGAATTGACCTTGGCGTTTGAACCAGGGAAATTCTTGGTGAGCGAGGCAGGATATTTCTTAGCCAAAGTCAATGTGGTGAAACAGACAACCTCTACCGTGTTTGCCAGCGTGGATTCTGGATTCAATCACCTGATCAGACCTATGCTATATGGATCTTCCCATGAGATCAGCAACATTTCAAATCCAAAAGGCAGGGAACGTTATTATTCCGTAGTTGGTTATATTTGTGAGACAGACACTTTTGGCAGTAACCGCAGGATCAACGAAATCTCCGAAGGAGATATTCTGTGTTTTAAGAATGCCGGAGCCTATTGCTTTACTATGTCAAGTAATTACAATTCACGTTTTAGACCCGCCGAGGTGCTTTGGCATCAAGGTAAAGCCCATTTGATTAGGGAGCGTGAAACTTTTGACGACATCCTGAGAAACCAAGTGGATGTAAAAAACTTGTTTGAAACCCCAAAAGCAGAAGTCATTAAATAGTATGGATGTATTGGCCATAATGTTGTCCGTTGTTCTTATTTTCTTAGCGGTACTACATTTTTATTGGTCAATTTTTGGAATCAAAGATCCTGCTGCGGTTCTTCCAACACATATTGAGAGCAAAACAGTAAAAACCCCAGGCAAGATTATGGCAGCATTAGTGGGTGTAATTTTGCTGGGCTTTGCTTTTGTTTTTATCAACAAGGTAATCGGCTATATAAGTCATCCATGGTTACGATATATTTCAATAGGTATCGCTCTCGTATTTATTATTAGGGCGTTTGGTGACTTTAAGTATGTCGGGTTTTTCAAAACGGCCAAGAACAGTAAGTTTTCAATCCTAGATACCAAGTATTATTCTCCTTTATGTCTTCTCATGGGATTACTTATCCTCATTTTGGAGCTTTTAGCCTAGGCACTATTTTGGCATAATTTTCGTTAGTTTTGTATTGGTCAGTGGACTAAACCCAATAAAACAAGGAACGATGCGCGCAGTTTTTACCTACTTTACCCGGATTTTTATACTTCTTTTTCTTTTGGTCGGATTTCAAGCCGAGGCCCAAAACGTACAATGGATAAGTTGGGAAGATGCAGTTCAATTATCCCAAACCGATGCCCAACCCAAGAAAATTTTCATAGATGTTTACACGGATTGGTGCGGTTGGTGTAAAAAAATGGACAAAGACACCTTTCAAAATCCTGAAGTTGCAGCCTATATGGCCAATAACTTTTATATGGTGAAGTTGGATGCTGAAGGAAAAGAACCGATAGAGTTCCAGGGTAAAACCTTCAAATTTGTTCCATCTGGTAGACGGGGATACCATGAATTTGCAGCTGCCTTGCTTCAAGGTAAAATGAGCTACCCCACGGTGGTCTTTTTGGATGAAAAGCTTAATATGCTCTCCCCTGTTCCCGGCTACCAAAAGGCAAAACCTTTTCTGCAGATAGCCCGCTACTTTGGAGATGATATTTACAAAGACAAGGACTGGCAGGCCTATGCCGGTAAATAAGTGGCTATGGTGCTAAACTGCAACTACCATCGATTATGCCCTGATTGGTAGGGTTGTAGGCGTTCTCGAATATGCTTAGAGTTCCGGTAAAACCGTTGGACAATAACAATTGTAGGTCACAAAAGTCCAGTAAATTTTCATTTCTACTAATTACTATATCGCCATCAACTTGTTCTAGATTTTCAAATGCTTTAAGGTTTGTCAAACCATTGGCAACTGGTATTCCGTTAATTATATTGGATGAATTGGCATCATTGATGACCAATCCTCCACCGATACGTGTTAGCCCCCAGCTACTATCCAAGTTAAATTCATTACTCCCACCTGATATGGTCAGGGACCCCATTATTGTTTGCAGGTTTTCCAATACTACGGTGGACAATCCATAATTTTCATGAAATTCTAAATATCCTTCAACATGAACAAGGTTAGAAAGGAAATCAACATTTGTGTAGCTTGTACTTCTCAAGCTAAGATTCCCGTTCACTTGTGATACATTCTGAAATGCTTGTAAATTAACTAGATTATGATATCCAGAATGATAAAAATCCCCATCAATTGAATTTAGACTCTCAAAACCAATAAATTCAGCCAATAAACCTCCTCCACTAAGATATACCCCTCCCAAATAATCTAAGTTTGAAAAACCTTGCACCTTCTCCAAGTTTGTGTTACTCATTAAATACAAAGTTCCTTGGATTGACCTTAGACCGTCAAAGCCGATTATTTCTGTTAGCCCGTTCATCTGTGCGATAAAAAAATCCCCACCTATAGATTCCAAATTATTTAGTCCAGAAATATCCTGTATCTCTGTCCGCCACAATTGCAAAATGCCTTTTATCACTTTTAAGTTCTCAAGAGCATCTAGATCTTTAAGGGTTTCATTTTCGTATATCTCCAAATCGCCATTTATCTCATGAAGGTGTGAAACTCCAGAGATACTTGCTAGAGAATTGTTATTTCTTAAATAGATACCACTTCCAAAGAAAATCACATTTGATAATCCATCAATATTTTCCAAATCAGTATTATCCTTAATTATCAAATTTTCACCGATTTCCCTAAGGCCATTTAAACCATCCAAATTCTTTAACCTGTCGTTATAACCAATTAGCAGGTCACCCCCAATTACTTCCAGATCAGATAAAAAACTTAGGTTACTGATATTAGAACAGCAAGAGATATTTGAACCAATTGTCAAAGTTCCCGTTACTTCTTTGTAATTATCGTTGCCAAAACTTTCTACTTCCTCTTGCGACATTAGATAAACATCACCATTAAAAATTTTAGGGGCATCATCGGAAGTATTAAAAGTGACTTCATTACCGTAAATAGTCCTTTTGGAATTTGTCGCATAAGCTCTTAGAAAATATTTGGTATTTCCCACAAGATTGGATATTGTGGCGCTAAATGCTCCCTCTCCTGTACCATTGGTGGTTTTGTTGTCATCTAATGTCGGAGCCGAACTTGTGTCCCAAAGAAACCCTCTTGCTGTTACTTGCCCTCCTCCATCATTGGTAACTGTTCCAGTAATTTCAACAGAATTAGCCGTAATGTTTGTAGCACCGCCCGTATTCACAGATGGAAAATCAATCTCAGCAATTTCATTAGGGCTATCAGAATCTGAGGTACAACTTAAAAGGATTAGAAAAAAAAAGATGGTAAATGCATGCCTAAACATAAATGATAAAATTGGTAATACAAGGATACTATATATCTTCCAAGCTCAAAAAATTATTAGATAAAATGGAGAGTTATTCTCTAAATGAAATTAGCGATTACCTACTGTAATTCGGACTTTCTTTGGTGATAGTAACATCATGGGGGTGACTTTCGTTAATCCCACTGAAGGTAATCTTTACAAAACGTCCGTTCTCCTTTAAGGTTTCAATATCCTTGGCACCGCAATAGCCCATACCGGCTCTGAGTCCACCGATGAACTGGTGCATGCTCTCATAAAGATCGCCTTTATACGGTACTCGACCTACAATACCTTCGGGAACCAACTTCTTGATATCATCCTCAACATCTTGGAAGTAACGGTCCTTGCTTCCTTCCTTCATGGCTTCAACGGATCCCATTCCTCTATAGGATTTGAATTTTCGACCCTCGTAGATAATGGTTTCACCCGGAGATTCCATGGTACCGGCCAATAAGGATCCCAACATTACAGTATCCGCACCAGCGGCAATGGCTTTGGGAATATCACCGGTATACCTGATTCCTCCATCAGCAATAACCGGAACTCCACTACCTTTGATCGCGGAAGCAACCTCAAGAACTGCAGAAAATTGTGGGAATCCTACCCCTGCAACCACTCGGGTGGTACATATGGAACCAGGGCCAATACCAACTTTAACGGCATCTGCGCCAGATTCTACCAAATATTTGGCAGCTTCTCCTGTGGCAATGTTCCCAACAATTACATCCAATTGAGGAAAGGCTTTTTTTACAGCTTTCAGCACCCCTACAACACCTTTGGTGTGTCCATGCGCTGTGTCAATTACAATGGCATCCACTCCCGCGTTGACCAAGGCTCCTGCCCTGTCCACTGCGTCTGGAGTTACCCCAATGGCTGCGGCCACCCTCAAACGCCCATATTCATCTTTATTGGCCATGGGCTTCTGGGTCAGTTTTGTAATGTCCCTAAAGGTGATCAACCCAACCAGTTCGTTGCTACCATTCACGACAGGGAGTTTCTCAATTTTGTTTTCCTGAAGAATCACTTCGGCTTCCGTTAAAGAAGTCCCCTCACCTACGGTCACTAAATTTTCAGAAGTCATGACCTCGGTAATGGAGCGATCATCGTTTTTCTCAAAACGCAAATCCCGGTTGGTCACAATACCCAATAGCTTTTTGTCATCCCCAACAATGGGAATACCTCCAATGCTGTGTTCCTTCATATTGGCCTTGGCATCCCTTACGGTAGAATTTAGAGGAAGGGTAACCGGATCCATGATCATTCCACTTTCCGCCCTTTTCACCTTTCGGACTTTGATAGCCTGCTGCTCTATGGTCATGTTCTTATGGAGCACTCCAATACCCCCTTCCTGTGCCATGGCTATAGCCATTTGGGATTCCGTCACAGTATCCATTGCTGCTGAAACAATAGGAACATTAATAGTGATGTTACGCGTGAATTTGGTTTGGATGTTGACTTCCCTTGGTAGAACTTCGGAGTATCCAGGCACTAAAAGGACATCGTCATAAGTCAGTCCTTCGCCTACAATTTTGTTAAGGTGGGCTTCCATTGCAATTACGGATTAATTGCGTGCAAATATACCATATTTTAATTCAATTGCTCCTCCTCCTCAAATCGTTAACAATTTTGTGTTTTTATTATTTAGATTCATTTTAAATAAGTGTATATTTGATGTGCTAAATCTGTCATTATGTGCCCCTCTATCAAGATATTGAACCAGAGTAAAAACGGGATTCTTACGTTCTGCAACCAAAGCAAACTTTTTCAATTGGTGTACAACAATTTGTGTTTTGAGTTTTACGAATGGGAACTGGAAGCATTTGGCGAACACTTAAAGTCTCTTGATCTAAATTATTGGGAAAAAGCGATGCCCTTTGCACCTACCTCAAGAAAAATTCCCATTTCGGTAGGGAACAAATGTTTTGTGATTTTGGTGGATAAAAATGAGATTCTGGAACTAAAACGATTATTGAAAATCACCCATAACTCCGTAGAGTTCCTATCGGCCAAGGATATCAACTATAGGTTTATTGAAAATTAATGCGGAAGACGGTCAATATTTCCGCTTTAACCCGGTTTAGCTTCTTGCTAGCTTAAGGGCTTGTAGCAATACCAAACCTGCGGAAAAGCTAAAGGTCAGTGTCATCAAAATCCCCGAAAATATGACCAGATACTTCATCCAAGAGATGCCCATCCACATGAAATAAATACCACCAAATGTAAGCAGAGCGGAGAAGAAGGGTTCAATGGTTAAAAAGAGTTTCCAGTTTTTTGGAAATCGGGTTATCCAGACCAATCCGCCCAACAGCAGAAAGATGAACGACATGGAAAGAATGTGCGTATGCACTATGGTCAACATTTCCCGCTCTCCTTTTTTAAATTTCATGACCTCGGCACTTTCATCCTCTTCATTACCCAGATAATTCTCTTCTACCCCTGCCGGAGTGGTGGATTCGGTCTGTTTTACGAATAGAATTCCAGTAAAAAAACCTATGGAAAGTACTACGACAAAAGCCGCAATAAAAAGTCGTATTTCTCTTGGAAATGTACCTAGAAGGCCGTTGTAACCCATTATAAATTCCCTTTTTTCTGAAGAATCCCAATGGTTTGCAATAGGTTGTCCATGGATTTGGTCATCGAACGTACCGAAATGGTAGCACCTGCAATTGCATCTATGTTAGTCTCGCTGCTTACACGATCGTTTCCGGTTTTTCCCAAAAATTGCTTCAACCACCTTTTACTGCCTATCTCACCCCCGTACTCTTCCCGATACACCAACACTTTGGAATTTACCACTATGAGTTCAGTATCAAAAACTACTAAATAATCAAATTTGGCAGTTTTGCTGGGTGCTTGGTCAACAAATGCATAACCCAGGGGCTTGTTTTGAACGGTAACTTGGTAAAGATTTTCTCCAGTAATCTTTGCCGGAAGATCTTGATTGACTTCTTCGGAAACCGAAATTGGACTAAATGAAACCCCCTCCACGTCAAACGTCTTTTCAACTTCCTTGACCACTTTTTTGTGTACAGCTTTGGGAACACCAAATGCGAAGAGCATCAGGGCAAAGGAAATCAACGCGCATGAACTGATCGGTTTCATATCGCAAATATATTAATTTAGACTTATTATGAATAAAAGCAAGGGCAAGAAAATGAATAAAAAAAGGTGTGGTTAAAACCACACCCCTATTCCAAAGTTTAAACGGTCTGTAACGTCTCCGTCGTCCAAAGCATTGCTTCTAAATTGATAGTCTCCTTTGACCACTACCCCTGGCGCAATGTGATAGGTAAGACCCGTAGTTACATCCGTTCTATCGTAGGCTTCATTGGCGGTTAACGTTCCATCGGTATCGGCATGGGTATTGAACGCCTCATAACGGGCAAAAGCAAATAGTTTTTGTCTCTGTCCCGTAGGCAACAAGTTGTACGCTCCTTCCACATACCATCCTTGCAAAGCACTACCCAAATCCCTTCCGGTTAAATTGTTGTAAGCCTCGGTATCAGATAGGGAAGCATAGATAAATTGACCTCTTGCGGTAAAACGGTTATAAGCATATCTAGCATCCAGCCCCAACATGGAAATCCCGATATCCGATCCATCAAAAGTCTCAACATCATCCTCTGCTTGTGTACGGCCAAAATAGGTGGAGAAACCCAAACGAAGTCCTCGAATACCGTAGTAGTCCAATTTAGTGGATAGGTTGGGCTGATCTATGGTAGACTGAATTCCTTTTTGTCTTCCGCTTCTTAAACCGTTAGAACCTCTTAAGATCCCGGTGACACCACCTTCACCATCGGCTTCGGCTGATTTAAATCCGTTGAACAAATATGCCTGATATCCCAAGGAAATGGAATTGAACCTACCGGTCACCCCTACTCCCAGTTCTCTCCAGGTGGTTGGGACAATCACATTATCAATGGCTGGCCTTTCCGTGCCATTGAAAGTAGTGGGTTCGTGGAATTCGTTCACAATTCCCATAGGCACCAACATTAATCCACCACGTATGTTAAAATTTGGAGCGGCGTTGTAGTTAACAAAGGCCTGCTCCACAAAAACTTCCTCTACGTGTTCAAACTCAATTTCCGTAACAAATTGGGTACGATCATCAAAACGATATCCCAATAACACCACCAAACGTTGTACGTCTATTTCCCCATTTTGTCCTTCTGGTTGATTATAAAGCATCTCCCCATAAGCTCCCAAAGTAACCGCCGAAGCATAGTTTCCAGAAAGGATACGTTGGGCTGCATTCAATTGTTTTTGGGGATCAAACTGAATCGAATCCGTGCGGGTCTGTGCAAAAAATGTGGTTGAAAATAATAAGGCTGATAAGAGAAATAGTTGTCTCATTGTAGGTGTTTGTTTTTATTTAGATTGAATACAAATAAATTGCGGCGCAAATATATTTCCAGCTTTTAAACCAGCCAAATTTATTTAGACTTATTTTAAATAAAATTTAAGATTTAACAGAAAGGAATCGCAAGTGCTGCTGGAAAAGTTATTAATGGTATGCCGTGAAAAGTTCCGTGGCCTTGTTATAAGCTGCTTCAAAGACCATCCAATTCACACCCGTATCTGCCTTTTGTTCTGTAAAATAGGATAGCATTTTCTCCGTAGGCATGTTGCCCGTCAATTCATCTTTGGCCATGGGACAGCCACCAAAACCTTGTACAGCTCCATCAAAACGTCTACATCCTGCCATATAGGCCGCCTCCACTTTTTCGTGCCATTTGGTCGGGGTGGTATGCAAATGTGCTCCAAACTCGATATGCGGATATTTGGGAATCAAGTTGGAAAAAAGATAGTCAATAACCTCCGGGGTAGAACTTCCAATGGTATCTGACAACGACAAAATAGAGGTTCCCATAGCTGCCAGTTTTTCGGTCCACTCCCCCACAATCTCCACATTCCAGGGATCACCATAGGGATTTCCAAAACCCATGGACACATAGGTGACCACCTCTTTGTTGTGGGCATGGGCAACATCCAAAATCTCCTTGAGCGTCTCCACAGATTGGGCAATAGTCTTATGGGTATTCCGCATTTGAAAGTTCTCGGAAATGGAAAAGGGATATCCCAAATAATGTATCTCTTTATGCTGGCAGGCATTGTTGGCACCTCTGGTATTGGCCACAATGGCCAAGAGTTTGCTTTGGGTCTTGGTTAAATCCAATTGGGCAAGTACCTCAGCCGTATCAACCATCTGGGGAATGGCTTTGGGAGAGACAAAACTGCCAAAATCCAAGGTATCAAAACCACAACCCAATAGGGATTGGATATATTTTACCTTCTCTTGGGTGGGAATGAAAGTCTTAATGCCTTGCATGGCATCCCTAGGACATTCTATGAGTTTCACATTGGACATAGGCTGCGCATAAAATTACCACTTATTATCCGATACCAGATGAAAACATAGGTGGGGAAAAACGAAAAAATGTCTAACATTTTCCCGTTACCCTAGACTGCCCCGAATGGCAATACCTCCTAGGATTTTTGATTTAGGATGGCCTTGTTGATTTTTTTGACCAAGGTTGGGCCTTTGTAAACAAAACCAGTGTACAGCTGGATCAAATCCGCGCCGGCCTCCAATTTTTCCAAGGCATCTTCCGCAGAATGTATTCCTCCAACTCCAATGATCGGGAAGGCTTTTCCGCTTTTTTCTGCCAAAAATCGGATGACCTCTGTGCTTCTTTTGGTCAAAGGTTTTCCACTAAGACCACCTTTTTCCTCAGACTGAATCAAATGGGATTTAAGCCCCTTTCTGGAGATTGTTGTATTGGTGGCTATGATTCCGCTGATATCTGTCACTTTTACAATATCCACAATATCCAATAACTGTTCATTGCTAAGGTCCGGCGCAATCTTAAGCAGGATGGGCTTTTCTTTGGATCCCATTTTTTTCGCAAACTTGGCGTTTTGCTTGCGGAGTTTCTTAAGTAAGTTGGTCAAGGGTTCCTTGTCCTGTAATTCCCTAAGTCCCGGGGTATTTGGCGAACTAACGTTTACCACAAAGTAGTCCACGTGCTCAAAGAGGGCCTCAAAACAAATTAAATAGTCCTTAACCGCATCGTCATTGTCGGTAACTTTATTCTTGCCGATATTACCCCCAATCAAGACTTTATGCTTCTTTTTTAGTTGCTCCGCTGCCTCAAAAACCCCTTTGTTGTTAAAACCCATTCGGTTGATGATGGCCTCGTCTTCCAACAATCGAAACAATCGTTTTTTGGGATTTCCTTCCTGTGGTTTGGGAGTCAAGGTTCCAATTTCCACAAATCCAAAACCAAAATTGGAAAGCTCGTTGTAAAGGATAGCATCTTTGTCAAATCCGGCAGCAAGGCCTACAGGATTCTTAAACTTCAGTCCAAAAACTTTCCGTTCCAGTCTAGGGTCATTGATGAGATACAATTTTCTGAAAAGCGGCCCAAATCCCAATTTGGAAAGAATTCGTATCGCCTTAAAAGAAAAATGGTGGGCAGTTTCTGCATCGAGCAAAAAAAGAAGGGGGCGAACGAGGAACTTGTACATTCAGAAAATTTTGGACAAAAATAAAAACTCTCCCATCACAATCTTACAAAACCGTTATTTTTCGTTGACTGACCTATCTATATAGATAGGACGTAAGGTGAGTTGGTTACAGAGATCCAAATAGAGATTGTATTGCCTGTCATTGAAAATGGACAACAAACGCTTGTCCAACATGCGAACGTTCTGTTTCATGCTATCTAAAAGGTCTCTGTATTTGTAGGATACGGCCATTAGATCTTCCGGAGAACTCTGGGCGTGCTTTTTCAACAGGTATTTGGCTTGGTCCTTTAGGTACCCATTTCTAACCCTAAGCTCCGCCGACCAATTTTTAAACTGCTCCAATTGGAATTCATTCAATTGAAAAACGTCGGTGATGGCTTCATCATGGTCCCCCCCTATGCCCAAAGAACAATCTTGCTGGGTATAGGCGAAAAAACTGGAACACAGGAGTATTAGAAGTAATAATGTTCTCAATAGTTGGATTTTAGCGAAGGGAAAAGATAGGATTTAAGGCACTTTTTTTACCAAAATCACGATTGAATAAACGTTATTTTTGATGAAACGCACTTTATGGACAAATTACTAGCCCGTTTTCTGGAATATGTTTCCATTGACACCCAAAGCGACCCCTACTCAAAAAGCACCCCAAGTACGGAAAAACAATGGAATTTGGCCAAGAAGCTGGTCTTGGAACTGCATCAGATAGGAATGCAAGAAGTTTCCATAGACGAAAACGCCTATATCATGGCAACGCTTCCCAGCAATATGGAAAAAGACGTGCCCACTATCGGCTTTATTTCCCATATGGACACTTCACCAGATTTTAGTGGATCTAGGGTAAAACCCCAGGTGGTGGAAAATTATAATGGGGAAGATATTGTCCTGAACAAGGCAAAGAACATTGTTTTATCACCCAGCTATTTTGAGGACTTGGAGCAGTATAAAGGTCAGACCTTGATCACCACCGATGGCACTACCCTGTTGGGCGCCGATGATAAAGCGGGGATTACAGAAATTATTACTGCCATGGAATATTTGGTACAACATCCCGAAATCAAACACGGAACCATCCGAATTGCCTTTACCCCTGATGAGGAAATTGGAAGAGGCGCCCACAAATTCGATGTGGAAAAATTTGGAGCTGATTGGGCCTATACCATGGACGGAAGTCAAATTGGGGAATTGGAATACGAGAATTTCAATGCGGCCAGTGTCAAAATCAAGATTGAGGGAAAAAGTGTGCATCCAGGTTATGCCAAGGGAAAGATGGTAAGTGCGATTGGTATTGCAAACGAATTTTTAGGGTTGTTACCCTCTCGTGAAGTTCCGGAACACACAACAGGACGAGAAGGTTTTTTTCATGTACACAAGCTCAAGGGAGAAATAGAACTTGCGGAGATTGAACTCATCATCAGGGACCATGATAGTGGCCACTTTGAAGCACGGAAAGAGCTCTTAAAAGATATTGCCAGTAAGCTGAACAAGAAGCACGGAGATTGCATTCATCTAAAAATAGAGGAGCAGTATCAGAATATGAAGGAAAAAGTGGAACCCGTGTTCCATATTGTTGAAATTGCTGAAGAAGCTATGCTTTCCTTGGGTATAGAACCCATAATAAAGCCCATTCGAGGAGGCACTGACGGTTCCCAACTCAGTTTTATGGGCCTTCCCTGTCCCAATATTTTTGCAGGTGGACATAATTTTCACGGAAAATATGAATATATTCCATTGGAAAGTATGCAAAAAGCCGTTCAAGTCATTGTGAAAATCTGTGAGTTGACCGCTGTTCAAATTCAATCCAATGGAAAGAGAAAAAAATCTTGAGGCCTATTACGAAAGGGAACATCCCTTCAAGGAGGGTATTTTGCTACTGCGTTCGCTAGCCCTTCAAACGGATAGCGAAGAAACCTTTAAATGGAGCATTCCAGTCTATACCGCAAATGGGAAAAATGTGTTCGGAATCTGTAGGTTCAAAAGTCATTTTGGGGTTTGGTTCTTTAACGGTTCTTTTCTGAGCGACCCTAAAAAAGTACTGCGAAATGCCCAAGAGGGAAAGACAAAAGGCATGCGGCATTGGAACTTTGACACTTTGGATAAAGTTGACCAAAGTGCGGTGATAGCCTATATGAACGAGGCCATAGCCAACGAAAAAAAGGGTTTGAAAATAGCTCCAGAAAAGAAGAGCGGAACCACAGAAGTTCCCGCTTTGCTTCAATCCAAATTGGCCAGCAGTTCCAGCTTAAAAGAAGCATTCGAATCCTTTACCGCCTATAAACAACGAGAGTTCTGTGAATACATCTCCGAAGCCAAACAGGAAAAGACCAAGTTGAGACGTTTGGAAAAAATCCTTCCCATGATCCAAAAAGGAACGGGTTTAAATGATGCCTATCGGTAAACAAATGGAATTAACCGGTTGGTAATTTCCACCCATTGTGATATGCTTTAGCCAAGTGGTTGTTTGCTTCTTCACTGCCAAACTTGGCCGCTTCCGTATTCCAGAACAAACGTTTGCCTGTTTTGAATGCAATATTGCCCATATGGCAAACCCTTGCCGTATCATACCCTACTTGAATTGGAGCGGTCAAAATTGCCGTATTTCTGCTTTTTACTGCTTCCAAAAAATTCGCGGTATGTAAATCCAGGCCATTGGCTTCCACTTTTTGAAGAGGAACAGCTTCTATCTTAGGGCCATTGTTTTGGTTCCAATTAGGTCTGTCCTTTTCAGGAATCACCTCCCAACCTCCCCGGTTCAAAACCAAGGTTCCGTTGTTTCCGATAAAAGCAATCCCATGATCACGACCGTAGTTGCCCCCATCAATTCCGGTGGCATGTTCCCACAGTAATGAGAAACCGTCAAATTCGTAGACCGTTTGAAGTGTATCTGGCGTCTCTTCGGCATCATCTGGATAGGCAAATTTCCCGCCAATGGCCATAACCGATTTTGGATTTGCAGCTTTCATTCCATATAGCGCATAATCTATCAGGTGTACTCCCCAATCCGTCATCAATCCCCCGGCATAGTCCCAAAACCATCTAAAATTGAAGTGAAATCTGTTTTTATTAAATGGGCGTTCCGGCGCAGGGCCCAACCACATTTTGTAATCCACACCATCTGGCACGGGTGCATCAGGTACCACTGGGATGGATTGCATCCAACCTTGATAGGCCCAGGCCTTTGCCAAACGAATTTGACCCAACTTCCCTGAATGCACATAGTTAATGGCATCCACAAAGTGGGGTTGGCTTCGTTGCCATTGGCCAATTTGAACCATACGATCACTTGAGTTGACCTTATTGAGCATAGCGTCACATTCTGTTATGGAATTGGCAATGGGTTTTTCGCAGTACACATCCTTTCCGGCATCTACAGCATCTACCAATTGCAAGCAATGCCAATGGTCTGGTGTCCCTATAATCACGATATCCACATCCCTGTCTTCTAGCATTTTCCGGTAATCCCCGTACCATTTGGGTTTCTTAATCCCAGCTTTTTCTAGAGCTTCAGTTTTGGCAGCTAGGACATTCTTATCCACATCACAAAGGGCCACAACCTCCACTTCGCTATTCTTTAAGATGGACAGCAGATTGGCAAAGCCCATGCCGTTGCAACCTATCAATCCTACTTGAATTCTATCGTTTGGGCTGGTCTTTTTTCGAATAGTAGCC
Organism: Flagellimonas algicola; assembly: GCF_005937185.1. Lineage (GTDB taxonomy): Bacteria > Bacteroidota > Bacteroidia > Flavobacteriales > Flavobacteriaceae > Flagellimonas > Flagellimonas algicola. Next base: position 1,518,892 of record NZ_VCNI01000001.1, read on the forward strand.
AATAGTTCTGGTGGAAATAGTAAAGACGCCCCCATTCCAGCGGTTAGTAGGGAGCCTTGTTTGATAAATTGTCTGCGATTGCCCATGATGGTTGATTTTGACCTTAAAATACAAAAAGCCCCTTGAAAATTAATCCAAGGGGCTTTCTATTTTGTAATTACCGGAATTACTTCTTAGCTGGAGCGGCTAATTTTTTGCTCATTTCCATGGAGATAGCAGAGCGATCAAACTTAAGCCTACCAGCCATGGTTTCAATCACACAAGAATAATCCTTGTCGTTTAACTCCACAACTTTTCCATGAAGTCCACTTTTGGTAATAATGCGGTCTCCTTTTTTCAATTCCGATGCAAATTTCTTCTCATCCTTTTGACGCTTCATTTGGGGGCGAATCATAAAAAAATAAGCCACCACAAAGATGAGCATCAAAGGTAAAAACTGTCCGAGGTTTTCCATTGTTAGTTTTTGGTTCTAGTTTACAGGCCCGGCTTGTGCGGCGCTCTTTGGATTTACAAAGGCCTTGATGCGCAACAACTCTGTACCCTTTTCAGTATTGGCCGTTACGGTAACGGTCTTTGTTACCTGATTTTGACCTGATCCATTGAACTTCACCAAAAGTTCTCCAGTTTCACCGGGGCCAATAGGTGTATTTTTTGGGTATTCAGGAACGGTACATCCACAGCTACTCTTAGCATCGGTGATGATCAAAGGGGCGTTCCCAGTATTGGTAAATGCAAAGGTTGTTTGTTGCGCTGTGCCTTGGGTAATGGAGCCAAAATCATGCTCCTGCTTATCAAAACTCATCACAGGAAGTTGCTTCTGTGCCTCATCCCTACTGGATGCGTCCTCCACATTATCAGCAACTATTTTGTTGGATGCCTTGTCCTTGCAAGAAACACTTACAAGTCCAACAGCCAAAATCAAGCTTAAAATTGTTGTTACTTTTTTCATGTTAAAAATTTATTTGTCCAAAATTAATCAAATATTGTTTACTGAAGTCCACGACCCATTTTTTGCAATTGTCCCGTGGATTTATACTCCTTGGCCAGCTTGTCCAGCACCCCGTTTATAAAAATGCTGCTCTTGGGCGTGGAGTATTCCTTGGCCACCTCCAAATATTCATTTAAGGTTACTTTTTCCGGTATCGACGAAAAATTAAGCAGTTCACAAATGGCCATTTTCAGAATAATGGAATCTATTTCCGCAATTCTATCATTGTCCCAATTTGGGGTTTTGCCTTCAATCTCCTTTTCCCATTTGGCATCGTTCAATAAGGTCTTGGTCAAAAGATCATTGGCATATATCATATCCTGTTGGTCCTTGAGCAAAGAGGGTAAAAAGAAGCGCTCATTGGAATTGGCAGAGGCCTTTTTCAGTTTTTTTACCAGATATGTATTCACTATAGGAATGTCATCTACCCAGGTGAGTTTGTCATCCTCAAAATACTCATAGATTTTCTCGTTTGGTGCGATGATTTCCTTGAACAACTGAATAATGACTTCCTTATCCTGTTCATATCCATTGGCAGTATCCGCCATATAGGTTTTGTAAATATCACTGCCCAAAATTTCCTTATGGATGATTTTTACATACTCCTCATTGAGGTACCAATTATTCAATTTTCTATTTGATAGTTCTTGCTGAAGCTGTTTGTTGGAAGCAATCTGGACCAACAACTGATTCTTGATAAACTTCTCCGGATTTGGATATCCGTCCTCCTCAGAAGCCAGGTACTTCTTGGATGCGTGTTGCACATGTTTCTCGGCCAAGCGGTGCAGTTCTACCAACAGACTCAATACCAATAAATAGAGCACATACATGTTCTCTATACTTATTTTTAAAAATTTTTGCTGCTTCTCCAAGGAGTCATCCTTGGACTGGATCAATGCGTATATGCACTGCATTACCTTAACTCTGATGTGCCTTCTGGTCAGCATTTTTAAAGAACTTTATAGTGTTTTGTTGGCATTCACTGCGCAAAAGTAATCTTATATTTTCATCCAGCCTACCAAAGTTGTTTTCTTATCAGTTTTATAACATTTACTTTGTGGCTTATCGGCTATATTTGCTGAATTGTCATTAAATAAACCACCGCAATCCCTCCTATGAAGGAACTCAAACACCTTAATAAATACTTCAAAAAATATTGGTTTAAGCTACTCATTGGGATTATCATCACCATAATAGCCCGGGTGTTTTCACTGATAATGCCGTCTTATGTGAACAAGTCCATACAGGCCGTTGAAGCGTTTGTGGGGAATACCCTTTCCAAAGGGGAGGCCAAAGAAATTCTTTTTGGGTACATCCTCATCATTATTGGGGCCGCCCTGCTATCGGGATTGTTTACGTTCTTAATGCGGCAGACCATCATTAATGTCTCACGTTATATCGAATACGATTTAAAAAACGAAGTTTTTGACCACTACCAACTGCTCAGTTTAAGTTTTTACAAAAGAAATAGGATTGGGGACCTCATGAACCGTATCAGTGAGGATATCAACCAGGTTCGTATGTATGTAGGTCCGGCCATTATGTACGGAATGAACACCCTAACCATGTTTGTGTGCATTATTCCCCTCATGTTTATCAAAGCGCCCACCCTTGCGGCCTACACCTTGATACCACTGCCCATTTTGTCCGTATTGATTTATCAAATCAGTAAAATCATTCACAAACGGAGCACCAAGGTGCAGGAATTTTTGAGCACGCTATCCACTTTTACCCAGGAATCTTTTTCAGGCGTTGCAGTGATCAAAGCGTATGGCTTGGAGCCTAAAATTAATACTGAATTAGAGGCACTTGCTTTGGAAGGAAAAAATACCAGTATGGACCTTGCCAAGGTCAATGCTTGGTTCTTTCCTTTAATGATTTTGCTTATTGGTATCAGCAATGTTTTTGTAATCTACATTGGCGGGAAGCAATATATAGATGGCGAAATTGCCTCAATAGGTATTATTGCGGAGTTCATTCTCTATGTAAACATGCTTACTTGGCCTGTGGCCATTGTGGGATGGCTTACCTCCATCATTCAAAGAGCTGAAGCCTCTCAAAAAAGGATCAATGAATTTTTGTTGGAAGAACCCTCCATCAAGAATGAAGTTACGGAACCTACCCCCGTTACCGGAGGTATCGAATTCAAAAACGTAACCTTTACCTATGAGGACACCAACATTACGGCCCTCAATAACATTTCGTTTACCATCAAACCAGGCGAGACCGTAGCCTTCTTGGGAAAAACGGGTTCGGGCAAATCCACCATTTTGGATTTAGTTGCTCGATTATATGATACAAGTTCCGGTCAGATATTGGTAGACGGAAAGCCTGTGAAGGAATTCAATCTGGACAGCCTAAGAAGTAGCATAGGAGCTGTGCCACAAGATGCTTTCCTATTCTCGGACACCATAGAAAACAATATCCGGTTCGGAGATGAACATGCCTCCTTTGACGAAATTGTAAACGTTGCCAAAAAAGCCGTGGTGCATGACAACATTGAAGGCTTTACCAAAAAATACGATACAATTCTTGGGGAACGCGGTATCACCTTGAGCGGGGGACAAAAACAACGGGTTTCCATAGCAAGGGCCCTATTGAAAGACCCTCAAATTTACCTTTTTGACGATTGCTTATCTGCTGTTGACACCGAAACCGAAGAGGAAATATTGAACAACTTGAAACAGGTCTCGCAAAATAAAACCACCTTAATTGTGAGCCACAGAGTATCCTCTGCCAAGAATGCGGATAAGATCATTGTATTGGAAAATGGTTCCATAATTCAAGAAGGTACTCATGCCCAATTGAACAATATTGAGGGTTACTATAAAGAACTGTATCTGAACCAACTCTCTGAGAAAGAATAGGAAAAAAGTTGCTGGATTAGCTTTTTTTTTACATTTTTGGTAGAATTATTCACTATTGCACTAAACACATTTGACCACATGAGGGATAAAGATATTATGGATCAGGAAGAGATATATTCCAAAGTCCTAAGAGCCGGCAGAAGAACTTATTTCTTTGACGTACGAAGCACCAAGGCCGGGGATTATTATCTAACCATTACAGAAAGCAAAAAGTTTACGCATGATGATGGTTCTTTCCATTACAAAAAGCACAAAATTTATCTGTATAAGGAAGATTTTACCGCATTCAGGGAAATTATGGAAGAAATGATGGATTACATCATTGACGAAAAAGGACTAGAAGTTATTTCGGAACGACATCAAAAAGATTTTAAGAAGGAAGAGGAAAACGGGGTCAGTGAAAATGGAGCAGCAGAAAACTTTACAGATGTCGACTTTGATGACATCTAACCTTTTCTTTTAAAAAAAGCTTAAAACGGTCTGCACAATGCAGGCCGTTTTTTATTTTTAGCATCGACTAATTCAAATACGTTCCTATGAAACATTTCAACTTCCTGCTTTTGATATTGTTGGGCCTTAACCTTACCGCACAAAATGTAACCCTGGACTACTACTTGCCAGATAACCTAAATTACGATCCCAGCATCCCAAAACCGGCCGATGTGATTGGCCACGAAGTTGGCGAATGGCATGTGACCCATGATAAATTAGTGTTCTACATGCAGCAACTGGCAGCAGCCAGTGACAGAATTACGTTGGAAGATCGTGGGAAGACCTTTGAAGGCCGTCCCATATTGCTACTTACCGTTACGTCTCCTAAAAACCATCAGAATATTGAATCCATAAGAGAGCAACACCTTGAGTTGTCCAATGGTATCGGCAATACAAATAATTCAGAAATGCCCGTGGTGGTCTACCAAGGATTTTCCATCCATGGCAACGAGCCTAGTGGTTCCAATGCTGCGTTGGCCTATGCTTACTATTTGGCTGCTGCTCAAGGACCGGAATTTGAAGCCATGTTGAATGATATGGTTATTTTATTGGATCCCAGTTTTAACCCAGATGGGTTGCAGCGTTTTGCTTACTGGGCCAATACCAACAAGAGCATCAATCTAAACCCTGATACCAACGAAAGGGAGTACCATGAAGTTTGGCCTGGAGGGCGCACCAACCACTATTGGTTTGATATGAACCGGGACTGGCTTCCGGTCCAACTTCCAGAAAGTAGGGCGAGGATTGCATCATTTCATCAATGGCTTCCCAACATCCTTACGGACCACCACGAAATGGGCACCAATTCCACCTTCTTTTTTCAGCCCGGAGAACCTTCTAGGGTTAACCCATTGACTCCGCATATCAATCAGGATTTGACACGCGAAATAGGAACATACCATGCCAAGGCCTTGGATAAAATTGGTTCGCTGTATTATTCCGAAGAAAACTATGACGATTATTATTATGGTAAAGGTTCAACCTTCCCAGATGTGAACGGAAGTATAGGCATCTTGTTTGAACAGGGAAGTTCTCGAGGACATATCCAAGAGAGTGAAAATGGAATTTTAACCTTCCCCTTTACCATTCGAAACCAGTTTACCACCGCTTTGTCCACCATAGAAGCGGCCAAAAACATGCGCACCAAACTGTTGGATTACCAGCAAAAGTTTTATGCGGATATGAAAACCGAAGTAGGACGGAGCAGAACCAAGGCCATTGTATTTGGGGACAGTAAAGATGCAGCCAAAACGCATCATTTGGCGGAGATTTTGAACAGACATCAAATCAAATTCCATGAATTGGCCAATGATGTGACCATCTCTGGAAAGCAATATAAAAAGGGAGCGAGTTATGTGGTTCCGATGAACCAAAAGAACCCAAAATTGATTCAGGCCATGTTTGAAAAACGAACCACATTTAAGGATAGCTTGTTCTACGATGTGTCGGCTTGGACCTTTCCCTTGGCATTCAACGTGGATTATGCTAATCTAAGCACCCTGTCCAATGCAGGCGCTGAGGTTACCGATTTTCAGGCTCCAAAAGGAGGTGTAAATCAGAAAAGCAATTACGCCTATCTATTTGAATGGCATGAATACTATACCCCCAAGGCATTGAATCAGATTACGAGCAAGGGATTACGAGCTAAAGTGGCCAAATCACCATTCACTTTGGAAGGCAAAACCTATGATTATGGTACCATCATGGTTCCGGTTCAAAACCAGAAGTTGGATGCGGACCAGCTGTACAATTTCTTAAACAAAGTTGCTCAAGAAAGTCAAATACAGCTAACTGCGGTTTCAACTGGGCTTACCCGGGGTATCGATTTGGGCAGCAATGATTTTGACCCGATTAAAAAACAGAAAGTCGCCATTTTGGTGGGTGATGGGGTGCGCTCTTACGATGCCGGCGAGGTTTGGCACCTGTTCGATACCCGCTATGAGATGAAAATCACCAAATTGGATACCCGTGATTTTGACGACGTAGACTTGGACCGATATACCGACCTTATCCTGCCTAGCGGTTGGAGCAGCAATCTCCTTAACAAAGAAGGAGCCGATAAAATCAAGGCCTGGGTAAAAAGTGGAGGAACCGTCATAGGATATCGAACTGCTGTGGACTGGTTTAAAAAGAATGAATTTATCAAGGTAGATGCTAAAAAGGACACTTTGGTGGCCACGAACGTCCCCTTTGACCAAAAAAACGATTTTACCGGTGCCCAGGTAACGGGCGGAGCCATTTTTGAGGCCAAACAGGACCGCTCCCATCCCATCAATTACGGATATAAGAACGACCGTTTGGCTCTGTTCCGTAATACCAATATCTATCTAAAGCCTGAAAAAAACAGTTATGACAACCCCATTCAGTACACCAATGATCCTTTGTTGAGCGGCTATATTTCGGAAGAAAATGCGGAGTTGATAAAGAACAGTGTGCCCTTTAAAGTAAAAAGACTGGGCAAGGGTCGAGTAATCTTGTTTACAGACAATACTAACTTTAGGGCTTTTTGGTACGGCACCAACAAACTGTTGATGAATGCCATTTTCTTTGGGCAGATGATGTAAGTTCGAATATGAGTTTTAAAGGTTGAATGTTGGGTTTGCACCAATTTAGCATTCAACATTAATTAATGAGCCAGAGAAAAGGTACATATTTTGAACTCCTTAAAAAAAGCCTGCATAGACGCCCGTCACAAAATTGACCGGTATGCCAATATCGAATCCGAACTTGATTAGCTATCTGAGTAACCACAACAGTTAAAGCATGTGGCAAAGTAGATTAAGGAGATTGGTACGCTTTGATTCAAAATATTTCAGTAAATTGAACCAATATTATTAATTTTGGTTCAAAATGGCGGTAATTAGAAAATCGATCACCTTTACCCAACAACAGGATGCGTATATCAAAAGCCTTATAGAACAAGGGTTTTATACCAATGATAGTGAGTACATTAGGGACATCATTAGAAAAGATCAAGAGCATAGAAGGCAAATCATTGATTTAAATGATATGCTGGTCGAAGGGATGGAGAGCGGTCCCACCGATGCAACCATAGAAAGTATTTGGGATGAGGCAATAAAGGAGCATAATGCCAAGTGACAAGTATGTAATTAGCTTAAAGGCAAAAGCAGATCTCAAAATAATTGCCAAGTTCACCATTGAAAAATTTGGCAGGAGTCAATCCCTGAAATACGCACAGGGACTAAAGCGCATGCTCCAAGATTTAAGCAATAATCCAGATTTAGGCAAAAGATATGTTCCCGTAAAAAATCAGATGTTGCTGCGTTACCGATACAAAGCCCATGTAATATTCTATCATCCAATTTCAGAGGGTATTTTCATTGTCAGGGTATTAGGTGGGAGGATGGATTTTTTGAGACACCTGATGTAAAAGCTGATTTGGAATAATATCCATCAAATAGGAGCCAAAAATTGACAAGAATAATTATTTTAAATTGTTATTTCACACTTCATTTCAACTAACAAAATGAAAAACAAAAACAGCGTATTTATTGGTGCCAGTCTTGATGGCTATATAGCCGATAAAAATGGCGGATTGGAATGGCTGGATATGATTCCAAATCCCGATAACGAAAGTTTGGGGTATTTTGAATTTACCGAAAACATTGATGCCCTGGTTATGGGGCGTACCACCTTTGAAACTGTTCTTGGATTTGATGTGGATTGGCCCTACACTAAACCTGTTTTTGTATTGAGCAATTCCTTAAACACCATTCCAAAGAGTCACGAAGGCAAGGCATTTTTGGTAAAAGGCACCTTGACCGAAGTACTGGAACACATCCATCAAAAAGGGTATCATCGCCTTTATATTGATGGAGGAACAACCATCCAAAATTTCTTAAAAGAAGATCTAATAGATGAGATGATCATTACCACCATTCCCATTTTACTGGGTGGTGGATATCCCTTGTTTGCGGAACTTCCCAAAGTGTTGGAATTTGAGCTGGCGGGGTCCAAAGTTTATCTGAATCAGTTGACTAGTCGGCATTATGTACGCAAACGGATTGATTGAAACCCAACTTAGTAAAGAGGTAATTAAAATCACAAAGTTTAAACCAACGCTGTAATTTTGGCAACATTCCCTGTTGTTGTTTCACTATCTTTAACTATCCCCCGCAATTTAAAAGATTTGAAAACCTCTTAGCAATTAGTGAAATGCGGATTAAAACAACAAAATCAGTTCTTGTACTAATGGTTCTGACCATTGGCCTAACATCATCATTTGTTTCAAGCCATAAAAACTCTACCTTGACCCCTGGTCAAAATCAGGAATCCCTTTCTTTTAATACCGATGGTTTGTTCAATGCGGAACTCTTTGATTACATTTTTAGAGGTGAATTTGAAAGCGTGAAAATCACGCGCACTGACACCCAGTTTCTAATGATTTTTGAGCAGTACCTTCGAACTTTTGGTAAACAATGCCCTAGTTCTTTGCCAACCAACAAAGTAGAAATCATGAATTGGGTCTGTGCTACGGAACAGGTGACCACCAACGGGTATGGGATTGAAACAGATAGGACATGTATTGAATGGACCACAGTTGGCTCTGGAATCTTCGCAAGGCCTGATCTGTACAAAGCCAAACTAAGCTTGGAGAGTCTGATGAGCAAAGATGTGTTTCGCAATGCAATAGCCATGGCAGCCGACCCCAACGCAATTGGCAATTCTGTAGATATGATTCACAAAGCCAATGGATTGCGCAACGACATGGCACAGCTATTCAGCTTAAACCGGTGCAATAACCCTGGAGTAAGGCGGTTTGAGGAAAACCTGAAAAGATTTGCCTCCAACCAGGAATCCATCAGAATGAAAGGTACAAGTAAGTACACCGCTATGAAAGTATCTGGTGGCCCAACAGGACCACAGAATTTGTCAAGGCTGGTAGATGATCTCGTTGCAAACCATTCACAAACTTGGGCTTTCAATAGGTATGTACCCGGAAGCATTTCTGGTTTAGAAGTGTATTCCAAAGACAATCAAGGAAGACCCAAGGATTTAAAGGCCAACTATCGGTATAAAGGATTTGCAGGAAGCAGTGCAGGGTGGGTGCAGGTAACCTTTGAAAACGGATTGCCCAAGTGCATCTATTTCTTTGACTTTCCACAAAACTGCAAAAGCCCAAACAGTAGTATTGTGGCATCTTATGCCCAAGGCAAGTACAAAAATTGAATGGTTTCTGAAGTACCGTGCATCCCAAATCGGACGATTTAGGATTTCCAATTGATCAAACCTCATTTTTTTTACTGAGAGGATGCAATTCCCATTTTAACGAGTACTACATTAAATACCGAATGCGATAGAACGGCCATAAATGCCATATCGGTATCGTAAACAGTCCAAAGTACCATGAATAACCCAGCATAAAATAAGGAGTACGTAAATAGTACAAACCCCAATCGAAAGGTTGCCATAAACTCGGGTTCCGGTACCTTGGGCTTCAACCCGATTCGCCATAAAAAGACCAAAGGTAGGTTCCATAAAAGAAATAGCAATCTCAAAATTTTGGGGACCAAGTTCCCTTTCTTGGGCATCATTTGGTGAGAAACCCCTTGAGAAATCGTTGCATTGGTTTCCTTTGGACGGAGATAATGTTCACCTTCCTCACCCATTTTCTGGATGATTTCATCATACTCCGCTTCCGGGATATGGGTGGTCAACTTTGTAAGATTTTCAAAAACCTTTTGCTTTAAATCCAAAGAACCCTTGCACTCCCGTACAGAAATAGGCTCCCCAAAACGGAGTGTGGCCGAATCCCCAACTTGAGTTGGATATGCATAGTTTTGACCAATGGGCACCAATTGTAAATCCAAATCAGGGTCTTTTTCCAAGGCATTAGCAATGATTCGCGTAAAACCTTTGCTCAATGGCCTCACCCTACGTTGAAGGCTGTGATTGGCCTCTGGGAACAATACGATTGCAGCATTGGATTGAAGTAATTCCCCACATTGGTGAAAAATCGCCATGTTCTTATGCAGATTGGACTTTCCATCTCTAAATCGATAAATGGGAATCATTTGTAAAAACTGAAAAAGGGATTTTAAGACCTTTCCCCTAAAGACATCGGCACGAGTAATAAACCAAGGACTTTTTTTTACGCTGGTTGCAATCAACAGCACATCCATCAGGGCATTTTGATGGTTGGAAAGAAACAAAACTGGTTTGTCTTTGGGAATATTCTCCATCCCCGCCACCTTGATTTTCTTATAGTAGCAAAATAATGCCAGTTTAATCCAGAGTTTTAAGAAATAATAGCCCAATTGCTTCAAACCAACTCCTCTTTTTCTACAGGTCTCCCGCCCCATAAGAGGCCAATGGCCAGACCCGAAACCAAATGCCAAATGCCCCAAAAAGCAGTTAATAATGCCATACCTCCCAAGCCATCAAAAAAAGTAAAAATCAACAATAAGCCCAATCCCGAATTCTGGATACCCGTTTCTATGGTGAGACATCTAACATTTTCTGGGGAGAACCGCATCAGCTTGGCCACTGAAAATCCAGTGAGCAAGGCCACTAGATTATGGATTAACACAAGCCAAAAAACATAGAACACGTATTCCATAAAAATATCCCTGTTATTGTACAGTGCGACAAAGACGAGAAATACAAAGAAGAGCAGTGATCCAATCTTAAATCCTTTGGCTAATTTTTGAGCGATCTTGGGTCGATAATGGTGTAGCAACATTCCCAAAATCAATGGTATACCCAACAAGAGAGCCACAAGTTTAACCATTTCCAATGGAGATATGGAAACCTGCTGTAATATGGATGCTGTTGGAGCATACAGGCCTCCCCAAAAACTGAGATTAAATGGGGTCATAAATATGGCCAACAGGGTTGCAATGGCCGTTAAGGTAACAGATAGGGCCGCATTCCCCTTGGATAAATGAGTAAAGAAATTGGAAACATTGCCCCCGGGGCAAGCCGCAACCATGAACATGCCCAATGCGATACTGGGTAAAGGCTCCGTAATCCAAATCAAAACAAAAGTTATGATCGGAAGCAATAAAAATTGGCTCGCAACTCCTGTCAAAACCAACTTAGGAGTTTTTAAAAGTCGTCTGAAGTCATTTATGGAAATTTCCAGTGCTATGCCAAACATGACCAAGGCAAGGGCCACATTAAGTGTCCAAAGGGCTTCTTTATCAAAATTGATGTGAACGTTATCTATAAGCTGCTCCAAGAACCTTAGTGTTTGCCATACAATATACAGGATTCTTTCAATTGTGGATAAAGTCCACTAAATTCATGGTTTAAAACAAAGTATACCATGGCAAGAACCCCTAGTAATATGTTAGCCTTGGGAACCAAGGCCCCCGATTTTAATTTGATGGATACGGTAACGGATACCCAAAAGTCTTTGAACGAAGTTAATGGTGAAAAGGGTACGGTAATCATGTTTATTTGCAATCACTGCCCTTTTGTGGTACACGTGAATCCCGAAATTTCCAAGTTAGGTAAGGAATACCAATCCAAAGGAATTGGGTTTGTTGCCATTTCCAGCAATGATGTAATCAATTATCCCGACGATGCCCCACACTTGATGAAACAAAAAGCAGACGAAGAAGGGTATACCTTCCCCTACCTATATGATGAAACCCAGGAAGTGGCCAAAGCTTATGATGCAGCATGTACCCCTGATTTTTATCTTTTTGATGGGAGTCTAGATCTTGTTTACCGAGGACAGCTGGATGATTCAAGGCCTGGAAACGGATTGCCCTTAACCGGAGCTGATTTACGTGGAGCGATGGATGCTTTACTGGAAGGTAAGGCTATCAGCAATGAACAAAAACCTAGTATTGGTTGTAATATTAAGTGGATCAATAATCGGCATTAATTAGTTGATATGCGAATTACAACCAAAACAGCACTGGATGAATTGACCAAGCATGATGGGCCTTTCAAGACCTTATTCAATCATGGAACCTTGGAGGTTGAAATCTACAAGCCTGAAAAAGTAGATCTGCAACAACCCCATACCAGGGATGAAGTATATGTGGTGATTTCCGGCACCGGGGAATTTCTGAATGGTGAGGTACGTACAACTTTTGGCCCAGGAGATTTTCTTTTTGTTCCTGCAGGGGTAGTACATAGATTTGAGAATTTTACCGACGATTTCTCAACCTGGGTGCTGTTTTACGGACCTGAAGGCGGTGAGTAACCATAAGCCAAATATGACAGTCCATTTAGAACCCCTGACCCGAGAAACGCTTGCCGAATATATTAGCATTGGCAAGCAGTCCTATCATGAACACTATTTGCACCTATGGGAGAACAGCAACCCAGCACCCTATATCAGTAGAAGTTTCACGGAGGAAGTTGTATCAGTAGATTTCAAAAATCCCAATCTAAAGCACTTCTTGGTCAAATTTGAAGCTAAAACTGCTGGTATTGTAAAATTGGTGGTGGACAGTCCATTGGATGAACATACACCCGATGTATCCTTATTAGCCCAAAAAATCTATTTACTGCAAGCCTATTCAGGGAAAGGATTGGGCAAAAAAGTGCTGGTGCTTATTGAACAATATGCCAAAAAGCTTGGTAAAAAAATTCTGTGGTTGGACACCATGCAAAAAGGCGGACCCATCAAGTTTTATTTGAAGCAAGGATTCCAGATTAAAAAAGAGAGCGAGCTTACAATTCCAGGGGCCATTCCTTCAGAAAAACCCATGTGGGTACTTACCAAACAACTCTGATTACCAACCCTCCCTTTTGATCAAGTTTTCAATATGGGCAAAATGGTGGCTTCCATGCCAAGCATACCGCCCAATATTTTCATCCAGGGTGGTTTCCTCATTCCCATCCGGATGGGTAAACTTTCGCTGCAACTGTTCCTTGGAAAGACCTTTGAGCAAATACACCAACTTGGCATGCACCGCCTTTAAATGATCTAAGGACATTTGAATCGGGGCTGTCTGGGCATCAAAAAGTTTGGACCACTCCTTTTCAAAATAGGGCTTAATTACTGGGTTATCCTCCGTTAATGCCCATTTAAAGCGGATATAACTGTGGTGATGACTGTCGGAAATATGGTGAACCAGTTGTCTTACCGTCCAACCTTCCGGTCTATACGGTGTTTCCAATTGTTCTTCCGAAAGGGGAGTCACCATGTCCTCCAATCTTTTGGGTAGATGCTCCAAAATGGAAAGCCATTCCTCCCGTTGCTCCTGGCTAATCGTTTCCGGAATATGATAAGTTCCGATAGGGTAACGCAGTTGTTCAAGTGTTTCTTTTTCCATAGCTTAAAAATAGCAACTTTGAGATGGAGTCCATCAAAAAAAACAGCCCAAAATTAGATTGAAACCCAAAACTTTAATACACTTTTAACTTGGATAGGAAGCTAGGGAAAAACTATGCCTTAACTTTATGGTTCACCAATTTTCAATCAATAAAAACAAAATACATGGCAACTTTACGTTTGGGCGATACCGCCCCAGATTTTACAGCTGAAACTTCTCAGGGAACACTCAATTTTTATGAATACCTAGGAGATGGCTGGGGAATTCTATTTTCGCATCCAGCAGACTTTACACCAGTGTGCACTACGGAATTGGGCACTGCAGCCAAATTTAAACAGGAATTTGAAAAACGCAATGTAAAAATGATGGCATTGAGTGTTGATGGAGCGGCATCCCACGCCGAATGGATCAAGGATATCAATGAGACCCAAAATACGGTGGTGAACTTTCCCATTGTAGCAGATGAGGACCGAAAGGTATCTGATTTATATGATATGATCCATCCCAATGCGGATGACACCTTAACCGTACGTTCTGTATTTATCATCGGTCCTGATAAAAAAGTGAAGTTAACCTTGACGTATCCCGCTTCCACCGGACGAAACTTTTATGAACTGTTACGTGTAGTTGACTCCTTACAGTTAACCGCCTACCACAAAGTAGCGACACCTGCCAATTGGGAAAGTGGGGAGAAAGTAGTTGTAAGTCCAGCGATTCCAACAGGGGAGGCCCGTGAAATTTTCACCAAAGGCGTTGAGGAGGTAAAACCTTACCTAAGATTGACGCCTGATCCGACCGTTTGACATCAACTTTAGGAAAAAACATAAAAAAACCTTAAATCCGAATAAATTAAAGTGTACCTTCGCAGCTCATTTAATTTTTTAACATTTAGTAATGAGTAAAGGAACAGTAAAATTCTTCAACGATTCAAAAGGCTACGGCTTTATCACTGAAGATGGTTCAAACACAGATCACTTTGTACACGTTTCAGGTTTAATCGATGAAATTAGAGAAGGTGACGCAGTAGAATTCGAACTACAGCAAGGTAAAAAAGGATTGAACGCCGTAAATGTACAAGTTATAGATTAAGGTAACAGCACACTTTTTTATAAAGCAAACCCGAGCTATATGGCTCGGGTTTTTTTGTTTACATTTTTCTTTTACAGTTACGCAACCTCTCCAACTTTTTTTATCTAAAGACTAAACACCTATTGTTCCCCATAACCATTAAACAAAAAATTACATGAATACCTTCTTTGCCATTCTCTCGGTTTTGTTGGCCATCAACTTGCTTTTATTGCTCATTAGTGTTAATAGTTCAAAAAAGTAGTACAATATAGTAGGGTATTTCTTCGTTCAATTGTTACTCAACTGAAACAAAACACGAACTGAATAGCTAAATCCATTGACTATGGGCACCTTTTTTACCGTACTGCTTTTATTACTTGCGCTCAACTTCTGCTTATTGCTGGTGAGCGTGAACAGATCAAAATAAAAAAAAGCTTCCTTTTGGAAGCTTTTCTTCTACATGCTATTTCGAAGTTGGATTACTTCACATTCATCAATTCCACATCAAAAATCAAGGTTGCATCTGGAGGAATAACCCCACCGGCACCGGCACTTCCGTAGGCCAAGTTGGAAGGAATCACAAAACGTGCCTTATCTCCCACTTTTAATAGCCCTATGCCTTCGTCCCAACCAGGAATTACCTGTCCTACGCCCAATGTAAAATCTATGGGTTGATTTCTGCTGTAGGATGAGTCAAAAACCTGTCCGTTGGTCAGACTTCCTTCGTAATGTACCGAAACTGTTTTCCCTTTTTCTGCCTTGGCTCCACTTCCTTCTTGAATCATTTTGAAACGCAGCCCACTATCTGTTTTGTCAAATCCGGCAGCAAGTTTTTCCATTTCAGCTTCTGCTTTAGCTTTGGCTTCTGCAACTCGCTTTTCACGAGCTCCCTCAAAAGTTCTGAAAGCTTCAATAGCGTTCCAGGATTCAGCTTCAGCGCCTACCCTAACAATTTCCAAACTTCCTATTGAATCGCCTTGGGCAATGGCATCAACCACTTCCTGTCCGTGCTCCACGTTTCCAAAAACTGTATGCTTATTATCCAACCATGGTGTGGCCACATGGGTGATAAAAAATTGACTTCCGTTGGTTCCAGGGCCGGCATTGGCCATAGAAAGCACTCCAGGGCCTTCATGCGTAAGTTCTGGATGGAACTCATCATCAAATTTGTATCCAGGGTCCCCTGTTCCGGTTCCTTGCGGACAGCCCCCTTGAATCATAAAGTCGGCAATTACCCTATGAAACTTTAATCCATCATAGTAAGGATTTCCTTGGGGTTTGGCACTGTTTTCCATATTTCCTTCGGCCAGGGCCACAAAGTTCCCTACGGTTCCCGGGGTTTTATCATGGGTTAGTTTTACCAAAACCTCTCCTTTGGTGGTATTGAATTTTGCGTAGATTCCGTCTTGCATTGCTTTGGATATTAGATTATTCGATTGCTCGATTCTTCAAAATTAAGGCTGCAAAGGTAGAGGTTTTTTATGGGTTGGCGGTTTGAAATAATTTAGGAATTTTGCTATTGAAAAGCCAATGACCCATAAACACAGCAATGCAAATCGATATTCTCAAAAAAGAAGACCTCACACCAGAAATCCAACTGCGGGTGAATCAATTGTTTAAACAATTGGCTCCACATCTAAAGCCTTTGAACTTGAAACAAGTGTTGCGGGATGGAAACCAGGTTACCATAGCACTTTGTAAGGAGGAAGATGAAATATTGGGTATGGCCTCACTATGCGAGTATCAGGCGATTTCTGGAAAGAAAGGCTGGATTGAGGACGTGGTGGTGGATGAAAATGCCAGGGGAAAGGGTATTGGCCGCAAACTCATGGAAAAACTCCTAGAAATATCTAAGGAAAAAGAACTTGCTGAACTACTGCTATTTACCGGGCATCACCGTTTACCAGCCATGGCCCTGTACGAAAGTTTAGGATTTAAACTACGAAAATCAGGACTGTATTTCATAAAGAATCCTTAGTCCTTATTAACAAAACCTCAGATTAGACAAACAGTGTCCTTGAAGTTATTTATCCTTTAATCTTTGTATTGGGTATAGTCCCGTACTTATCAATCAAATACACCAAGCTGGCCATGGTAGCAGCTCCAAGCTGCAACTCTCTTTGGTTTACGTGCTCAAAAGTATCGTTTTCAGCATGGTGGTGGTCAAAATAACGTTGGGAGTCGGGTCTTAGCCCGGCCAAGACCAAATCTTGATCCATAAGCGGCCGAATATCAGCACCACTATAGCCTTTTACAAACATGTGGATGAGATAGGGCTCAAAAAGTCCTTTCCATTGCTGAATGTGCTTTAAATTTTCATCGGAACAATTGAAGGAAAACCCTCTGGGTGTAAAGCCACCGGAATCGCTTTCCAACGCAAACACATGCTTTTCATTTTTGTTTCGGGCCACCTCAGCGTATTTGTTTCCACCCCTAAGTCCATTTTCCTCATTCATAAATAGCACAACGCGAAGCGTCCGCTTGGGCTTATAGCCTGTTTCCTTTAGCAGCCGAAGCACCTCCATACTCTGTACACATCCTGCTCCATCGTCATGGGAACCATCGCCTAAATCCCAGGAATCCAAATGTCCACCCACAACCATAATTTCATTGGGATGGGTGGTTCCTCTAATCTCCCCAATAACATTATACGATTGCACGTCATCAAACTGCTTGCAGTTCTGCTTAAAATAAAACTTGATATCAGGATTCAACTTTAAAGTAGCACTTAGTAGTTCCGCACCATTGGTGCTTATGGCTGCGGCCGGAATACGATTGGCAACGGCAACATCTCCATAACTCATAGATCCCGTATGGGGGTAATCGTCCAATCTAAGGGTCATGGAACGCACAATGACGCCAGCAGCACCAAATTTACCAGCCTCCGCCGCCCCAGCATAACGTTGGTCCACACATCCAGAATAGGACTCAAAGGTGCTAATTAGGGTAGGTTCCATGGGCCTGTTGTAAAAAACAATCTTTCCCTCAATCTGTTCACGGCCTAATTTTTCCAAGTCCTCAATGCCCTTAACCTCCACAATGTTCGCCTTGATGCCACCATCCGGGGTAGCAACCGAACCTCCCAGGGCACAAATAGGTACGTTGGTAGTGAGTCCAGGTTTGGTTTCGATAAAAGCAAATTCAGGGGTTCCCCTCACCCATTTGGGCACCATTACCGGTTGTAGCCATACTCTATCCAATCCAAGGGAATCCAGTTGGGCCTTGGTATAATCTACGGCAAGTTCAGCCTGCACGGAACCCGAAAGTCGTCCCCCTATTTGATTGGACAAATGATTGAGCCAATCATAACCCTGACCCTCGGTGAGGGCCAAATCATAGATGGACTTAAGTTGTTTCTCGTCTTCGGATTGGGCAAAAACTATGGTACTAGCACAAAATAAAAGTAGGAGTAGGGATGTTCTCATTCGTTTTCTTTTTCCAATTCTTGTTTGAAGGTTTCTAAATTAGCTTTTATTTCGGCATCCAACTCAGGTTCTTGGATATCTTTATATTTTTTTAACGCTTCCAATAAAATCGAAGCCACAATAACCCTTGCGGCTCGTTTATTATCAGCTGGAATGATATACCAAGGTGCTTGCTCCTTAGAGGTTTTGTTGATAGCTTCCTCATAACATATCTGATAGGCATCCCACAACTTGCGTTCTTTAAGATCGCCCGGGGAAAACTTCCAGTTTTTCTCCCGGAGTCGGATCCTACGCAGTAAACGTTGTCTTTGCTCTTCTTTTGATAGATGTAGGAAAAATTTAAAAATCAAGGTGCCGTTTTCAGCAATATGTCGTTCAAAATCATTGATTTGGCGGTATCTATTCTCCCAAAAAGCTTGGTCAATGTCCTCTACAGCGTCAATTCCGGGGATATTTTCCCCTAAAATATACCCTGGATGTACCTTGGTCACCAATACATTTTCATAATGGGTACGATTAAAAACACTGAATTTACCCCTTGCTGGGAGCGCAATATAATGACGCCATAGATAATCATGTTTCAATTCCAAATCCGTGGGAACCTTAAAACTATGTACTTCAACGCCCCGAACATTGAAATCTTTGAACACTTCTCGGATCAAACTATCCTTGCCAGCGGTATCCATGCCCTGTAAACAAACCAAAACACCATATTTCCCATGAGCGTACAGTTTATCCTGAAATTTCCCAAGTTCTTTGCGAATTTCCTCCAATTCTCTTTTGAGAGCCTTATCTGAGCTATCAAAAGTTTCCAATGTTGCTTTTTGGACTAGTTTAACAGGCCCTTGCACCCTATACTGGTCTAAATCCTTGTTTTCCATGGGAATGAATATAGTTTTTTTTGATCAGTCCTTCAACCATCGCCTAAAATGCGCAACTTACCGATCCAAACTACATCTTATAGTAGAAGTTCGTGTTTTATCGATTTTTTTTACCGATGGCGGATTCTTCATCTAAATTCGTAGGAAACATAAGACGCACCGTCCCAAATCGAGCGTTATGAAAACAAGAAAGATTATCCTACTTATAGTCTTTATCTTAGGCGTTATCAGCCTTTTGATATTGTCTTCCTTTATCTCACGTAACGCGTGCGAATACGCCAACTCAAATTTGGATTACATTAAGGACAAAACGGAGGCCGCCATTATTGCGGACAACTTTGAGCAATCCAAATATTTGGCTTACAAAGCGCTTAACAGTATTGAAAAAACACGCTCCAATTTTGTTGAATGTGGTTGCGATGGCGCCATTGAAAGTTTGGAAGCAGCGCTTTTTTACCTGAAAGACGCTACCAAAGCCTCTTCCTTCACTGCTTCTAAAAAATTGCTGCACACTGCTCTGGAGAATATGGAGATTGGAAGTAAGGTCTTAAAGGTTTTCGAGGAAGAATCTATTAGCACCTATGGCAATGATGTGTTGTTCTTAAATACTACCGAAGCCCTAAAACAGCAAGGTGGTGTGGTTTTGAGCGATGCAAATCCGATAAAAAAACAGGTACACAACTGTTTGTTGGGCTTTGAATCCTCACTGGATAAGGTGGTTACCGGGGTAGAATGCGATGAAGCTTACCAGTTTATATCCAAAATTCATGAGGAAGCCAATGAAACCCTGCTAAACACAGAGCTCTCAGAACACAAAAAACAATACCATCATCGTGTTAAGGTTATCACCCAGGACGCCCTAGTGCGTTTGGAAGAATGCTCTAAAGAGTAATTTCCCTATTTACTGGCAAACAGCTTTACATCTTCCTCAGAAATTTCCTTTCCTCCTAGGATAATCAAGCGCTCCACCACATTACGCAATTCTCTCACATTTCCAGTCCAGTCGTAACTCTTTAACAGCTCCATGGCTTTTTTTGAAAAATCCTTGGCACCAGTACCTTGTTCTGAAGCAATTTTTTGGGCAAAATGTTCCACCAAAATCGGAATGTCATCCCTTCTATCGTTCAAAGCGGGTACCTTGATCAAAATCACGGCCAATCTATGGTACAAGTCTTCACGAAATTTCCCATCTGCTATTTCCTTTTTAAGGTCTTTGTTGGTTGCTGCCAAAACGCGTACATCCACTTTAATATCCTTATCCGTACCCACACGTGAAATCTTGTTTTCTTGAAGTGCCCTAAGCACTTTGGCCTGGGCAGAAAGGCTCATATCCCCAATCTCATCAAGGAAAATGGTCCCCTTGTTTGCCGCCTCGAATTTTCCGGCCCTATCCTTAACCGCAGAGGTAAAAGCACCTTTAACGTGTCCAAAAAGCTCACTTTCTATCAATTCTGATGGAATCGCAGCACAATTCACTTCAATAAATGGTGATGAGGACCTTGGACTTTTCTGGTGTAGCCAATGGGCCACCAATTCCTTTCCCGTTCCGTTGGGCCCGGTAATAAGTACCCGGGCATCGGTAGGGGCCACTTTTTCGATCATGTCCTTGATTACCCCTATTTCCTTGCTTTCTCCAATCATTTCGTAATTCTTGGAGACTTTTTTCTTTAAGATTTTGTTTTCAACCACCAATTCTTTGCGGTCCAAGGCATTTCGTACCGTGGTAAGCAAGCGATTCAAATCCGGGGGTTTGGAGATGTAGTCAAACGCCCCCATGCGCATGGTGTTTACCGCAGTGTCCAAATCGCCATGACCTGAAATCATGATAAAGGGGATTTCCGGTTTTATTTTTCGTGCTGCCTCCAATACTTCCACTCCATCCATTTTTGGCATTTTGATATCGCAAAGGGCCAGGTCAAAATCTTCTTTTTTGATGGCTTCCATTCCTTTCAGTCCATCCTCGGCCTCGTGAACCACGTAGGAATCGCTTTCTTCACTCAATATCTTTACCAACACCCTTCGGATGGCAGCTTCATCTTCAATTACCAATATTTTAGACATACATTTCTATTTAAAAGATTCCAATCTTGAAACCAGTCCGAATATAAAAATTTGCTTCATCATTCAACAAAAAAACATCGCCCCTATCATCGTTCCTTAGCTTGCCTTCCTGTTCTATTGAGCGACCTGCCAAGGTATAAAATCGCATATGTTTGGTCAATCGAAATTCGTAGCCCAAGGCAAACACTAAAGAGGTAAGCGATATTTTAGATGCAATCTGATTGTCTGGCAAAACAATATTGTCCTGGATATTTATAAAGTAGCCATCCAAAAACAATGCCGTTTCCAAGGTGTGCTTCTTCCCCAAGTAATGTTTGAAGCCAGATTTGGGGATTCCCAGGGTAAAAGACCATTTGGGATGAAATTTTCGGTAGTAGCTGACCAAGGGTAAAGGTATGGGCAATCCTGTAGTACTATTGTACGAAAGTCCCAATACAATTCTATAAGGCTTCGGCGCCTTGGAATTTTCCTTCCAAAACGTGGCCGTAGCATTCATAAAAAAGTCATCTGTCAAGGTTCCATTGGTAAAATTGGATGCAATTCTAGGGGTAAGTATGGTCACCAAGTTCCAGTTTTCATTCCATTTGGTGATGTAACCCAGATTAAGGTCAATCACATGGAAACGATTTAAGTCACTCTTATCAAATCCAAAGTCTTGGGAATAGCCAATATCCAACTTGTTGTACTCCAAACCAGTGATCAAATAGTCCTTTTTAGGGTTGATTTTGATGGGCACGTTGAATAGGAACTTATAGCGCTGGGTCTTAATTCCGGTATCATTTTCCGGAATATTGAGATATTCTATCCGGAGTACATCGGAGCTCTGGCCAAAGACAAGGTTGGGCAATAGCAATCCCAGACCAAAAATCAAAGTCCAGATGTTATTTCGATATGTTGTACTTTTTGTTATTCTTGAGGTTTTTGCTGCGGTACAATATGTACATCTCGTTGCGGGAACGGAATAGTAACGTTGTTTTCCTTGAATTTGGTATTGATGTTAAACCGAATTGCACTTTTTATTCTTGGGCCGGCGAAACTATCATTGGTAAAAAAGTTTAGCGAGAACAACAGTGCTGAGTCTCCAAAGTCATCAAATAGGACAAAAGGTTTGGGATTCTTAAGTACCATTTTCTGTTCTGCTGCTACCTGCTCCAAGATTTGGGTTACCAATTCCACATTGCTGCCATAGGCCACCCCAACCTTTATTTTCTCCATGGTGGTTCTATGGTTCTGGGTGTAATTAAAGACAATGTCGCTAATGAATTTGTGATTGGGAATTACCACAACTTTGTCATCCCTTGTAATGGCTCTAGTGGTTCTCAATTTTATTTCAAAGACCTTACCCACCTTACCATCTACCTCAACAATATCACCTACTTGAAGGGATTTGTCCACGATGATCAATATGCCACCAAGAATGTCCTGAAATAGTTCTTGAAGCGCAAGTCCCAAGCCAACAAAAAGCGCGGCAGAAGCGGTAATGAGCAAGGTAATGTCAATTCCAGCAGCGCTAAGGGTGATCAATACCACCACCAAATAAATAAAGTAGTTGGTAAATTTGAAGACACTGGTAAACTTTTGTTTGTCCTCGGTCTCCATTTTACGGGTCAGTAGGTATCTAATCCATCGTAAAAGAAATTTTGTGACCACAAAGGCAACGCACAACATTAACAAAAGACCAATGGTCAGATGAATGGATTTATCCCCCTCTCCCAAATGAATTCCCATGTTAAGGAACTCTTTAATAGATCCCCAGATATCTTCCTTAATGATTTCCTTTATCTCGTTGGTCTCTTCCTGCATTTCAAATTAATAACGTAACCATTTTACCAATTCCTTATAGGTCGGCCTTTTACCATACATCAAAATCCCTACCCGATAAATTTTGGCCGCCAAGGAAACAATGGCCAAAAAAGCACCTATTAAAAGCGCTATGGATAGTAAAAGTTGCCACAAAGGTACACCTCCTTCTCCAATCCCCGCTGGAAGTCGCATTAACATCACAATGGGAGAGGTCAAAGGAAACAGGGAGAAACCAACGGCAATAGGGCCATGAGGGTTGCTGAAAACGGAAAAGAAGCCTACATATATGGCCAACATAAGGGGTAAAATCACAGGGAAAACAAACTGCTGTGTATCAGTTTCATTGTCCACTGCTGCTCCTATGGCCGCGTAAATGGAACTGTAAATAAGATACCCCAAAACAAAGTACAATAGAAATGAAGTGATCAAAAGCACCCATGGAATGTTGAGGATTTCCCTGGCATATAATATGGTGTCATTGCTTAAGGGCGTGGAAAATTGCGACATTCCGCCCATGGCACCAGGCGTATTTTGTACCTCGGCCATTAAGGCTGTCATATCTATTCCCGAAATCAATACCACCATAAAAAGCAGAATTCCCGCCGAAATCAGCCAGATCACAAATTGGGTGATTCCAGCCAAGGAAGTGCCAATAATCTTGCCCAACATCAATTGGAACGGTTTTACGGAGGATATGATTACCTCTATGATCCTGCTGGTTTTTTCTTCAATCACACTCCGCATAACAAATGTCCCATATATAATGATGAACATCATGATGGCATAACCAAATCCACCGCCAATGAACGCTTTGATCTCGGTAATTCCCTTTACACTTTTCTCACCTTCAAAAGTGGCAAGATTTAATTCAAACGGTTTTTCTATTGTTGAAAACTGCTCCGCAGAAACCCCAAGGTGCCCCAAGCGGTTTTGACGTAGTTTTTTCTGGAAAATCCCTTCCAACTGTTGCGTTATGTGTGTATTGGGATTATCCTTGGTGTACAGATGAGCTTGCTTGGAAGCTTGTTCCAAATTTTCACCTTTGGGAAGATGTAACAGTCCATAAAGCCCCATGTTATTGGTGGAATCCTTTGCCTTTTCTAAGGATATATCATGAAATTGCACAAAGGACATGTTTTCCGAAGTCGCAAATTCCCTGTGAAGAAAGTCACTTTCATTCAACACGGCCACAATCCGCTTCTCGCTATCGTTTACTTCTGTGAGATAGGCGATCAACACTATCATGCCCACAATTAAAATTGGGCTCAAAATGGTCATCACAATAAAAGACTTGTTCCTCACCTTTGCCAAGTACTCCCTCTTAATGATCAACTGTAGTTTACTTGCCATTATCCCTCTTGTTTACAGTCTGAATAAATATATCGTTGGCAGATGGTACGGTTTCCTCAAAACGGTTCACCTTGGCCTGTTGTGACAATTGGGACAAAATCCCAGTGGTATTATTGGATGGTAACTGTATGGTGAAATCCAACTGTTTTTCCATTGGGTCATATTGGGAATCCAAAACTTGGAATTGATCTCTTATCATTTTGAGGAAATCATCAGCATTCCGGTCAAGCTCAAGACCTATGTTAAAAATGTTGTTCTTATACGATTTTTTGATATCCGATAATTTTCCATCCAGTATTTTTTCTGATTTATGGATCAAAGCGATGTATTCGCAAAGTTCTTCCACGGATTCCATCCGGTGTGTTGAAAAGATGATAGAGGTACCCTTTTCCTTAAGTTGAAGGATCTCATCTTTTATAATATTGGCGTTTATGGGATCAAAACCGCTGAAGGGTTCATCAAAAATCAATAGTTTGGGCTCATGCAAAATGGTAACTATAAATTGTATTTTCTGGGCCATCCCCTTGGAGAGCTCCTGAATTTTCTTGCCCCACCAATCGCCAATATCCAGACGATCAAACCAATACTTAAGTCTTTTTTTGGCTTCGTTTCGGGATAATCCCTTTAGTTGGGCCAAGTACAGGGCCTGGTCTCCCACCTTCATACTTTTATACAATCCTCTTTCCTCGGGCAAATAACCTATCTGGGCAATGTGTTCGGGCGCCAGTGGCTTTCCCTTAAACAAAACCGAACCAGTATCTTGGTAGGTAATCTGATTAACAATTCGAATAAAAGTGGTTTTTCCGGCACCGTTTGGCCCCAACAGACCATAAATACAATTTTCCGGAATTTTCAATGAAATGTTGCTCAAGGCTGGGTGTTCCCCATAAGACTTGGAGACGTCTTTGGCAACAAGGATGTGGTCCATTTATACTATTTTTTCAAAGATATATAATTGGTCAAAAAGACCGGATTGCCCCTAAAAACAAAACCCACCCTTAAAAAAATCTAAGGATGGGAAAAAAATTGCTATGAAAAAGAAAATTAGATGTCGGTTTCCCAACATCAGTTCCAAATATACGTTTTTTATTTAAACAGAAAACTTTTATTCTGTTCTTTAAGAGAACATATCCTTAACTTTTTCAAAGAACGACTTGTCCGATTTCTCTGGTTTAGGGGTGAAATTTTCATCACTTTGCATGCGCTCAAAGAACTCTTTTTGTTCTTTGTTCAGCTCTTTGGGGGTCCAAACATTCACGTGAACCAACAAATCTCCACTGCCATAACCGTTAAGACTGGAGATTCCCTTTCCTCTTAATCTCAGTATTTTTCCCGATTGGATGCCCGGCTCCAATTTAATGCGCACCTTGCCACCAACGGCATCAATTTCCTTGGAGCTTCCCAATACCGCTTCTGAAAAACTGATGTATAAATCGTAATGAAGGTTATCCCCTTCCCTTTTTAAGGTATCATGTTCCGCTGTCTCAATGGCCACCAATAAATCTCCGGGCATTCCATTGCCGGGAGCTTCATTCCCCTTGCCACTGACTTTTAGCTGCATACCATCTTCCACACCCGGTGGAATCTTGATAGAAACAGTTTCCTCGGCAACTTCCAATCCTTGTGCATCTGCTCCACTTGGACGTTTGTCTATGGACTGTCCTGCGCCACCACAGGTAGTACATGTGGTCGCTGTCTGCATTCGGCCTAAAATGGTGTTCGCGATTTTGGTCACCTGCCCAGTTCCGTTACAGGTAGCACAGGTTTTGTAGGTTACCCCTTCAGCTTGGACCTTTCTTCGTACTTTAACTTTTTTCTCTACGCCGTTGGCCACCTCTTCCAAGGTTAATTTTACACGAATACGAAGATTGCTGCCTTTGGCCCTGCGTTGTCCGCCGCCAAATCCACCAAACCCACTAAATCCACCACCGAAGGCACTTCCGAAGATATCCCCAAACTGACTGAAGATATCGTCCATGTTCATACCGCCTCCGCCAAATCCAGCTCCTCCTTCAAATGCAGCATGTCCAAACTGGTCGTACTTTGCTTTTTTATCCGGGTCACTAAGCACCTCGTAGGCTTCGGCTGCTTTTTTGAACATCTCCTCAGCCTTGGTATCCCCGGGATTCTTATCTGGATGGAATTCGATGGCCTTTTTTCTATAAGCCTTTTTGATTTCCGCCGCAGAAGCGCCCTTGGAAACACCTAATATGTCGTAAAAGTCCTCCTTCATACCTTATTAGTTACCTACAACCACTTTGGGGTGCCTGATGATGCGCTCTCCAAGTTTGAAACCTTTTTCAACGACATCGATTATTTTTCCTTTCAGTTTTTTATTTGGTGCAGGAATCTGGGTAATGGCATCATGCACTTCCGCATCAAACACATCTCCTTCTCCCACTTCAATTTGTTCCAGCCCTTTTGCTTTAAGGGTTTCCCTAAATTTATTGTTGATGAGCTCCACGCCTTTGAACATTTCCTTATCCTCAGATTTGGAAAGTTCTTTCAAGGCCCGGTCAAAATCATCCAAAATGGGCAACATGGAGACTATGACTTCCTGACCAGCGGTCTTAAAAAGATCCATACGTTCCTTGGAAGTACGCTTCTTGAAGTTTTCAAACTCAGCAAACAACCGCAAAAACTTATCCTTCTCCTTGGTCAGTTCCTCACGCAATTGATCCTCCACGGACTGTTCCTCTTCAAGAGTTGCCTTGGTTTCATCGTTCAGTTCAGGATTTTCTGCAATTTGGGATTCGTTCAATTCCCCTTCCATTTCCTCAACCTTACTTTTCTTGCTCATATATGGTTTGTTTTTTTCTTTTTTGAAGTGGCAAAAGTACTGCCATTTGTCCAAAAATGTCAAAATGTCACAAGAAAACACTAAAAAATCCGCCAAAGGCGGATATCAATTTACATAGTGGCCATGGTATAGCCAATTTCAATGGCTCGTTTACTCAACTATATAAGACTCTTTCTTCTCCTGACCATAAAGATTCATTAGGGCAGGTTCCAGATTAGGGTACTGGAAAACAAAGCCTTTCTTTTCAATTCTTTTGCTACTCACGCGCTGACTGGCGAACAACAGATAAGACATTTCCCCCAAAAGCCCCTGCATGGCAAACTTAGGTATATTGGGCAACCAAATGGGCTTGTTAAGTACCCTGCCCAGAATTTTGGTCATTTTGGATTGAGTAACGGGATTGGGTGCCACCGCGTTGAATGTCCCCTTTAATCCGTTTTCCACAATGTAGACAAACAGCTGCGCCAAATCCTCTATATGTATCCAGGATTGCCACTGCTCGCCGGAGCCAAAGGCTGCGCCTAAATATAACTGCACTGGACGAGCCATTTTAGGTAAGGCCCCTCCTGATTTCGAAAGAACCACCCCAATTCTAATCTTGGCCACCTTCAAGCCCAAATCCTTAAACTCATTGGCGGCATTTTCCCACTGTTGAACCACACTTCCCAAAAAGCTATCATCCACTTCTTTTTCGCTTTCATCATAAAATTTGGAAAGGGAATTGGGATAAATCCCTATCGCGGAAGCGGAAATAATCGATTGTATTCCGGAAATGTCGCTGCCGTCCAAAGCTTTTTTTAGGGTTTTTAAACTCTCCACCCTACTCTCCATAATTTTTCTTTTGAAGGATTTGGTCCATCTGTTGGCTATGGTAGCACCGGCAAGGTTGATTATGGTCTGGACCCCCTCCAAGCTTTTGGGATCCAGCTCCCCCTTTGAGGGATTCCAGTAAAACCCTTTATAGTTTGAATCCGAATGAATTTTCCTTGTACTACGGGTCAGGTAATGGACAGTGAC
This sequence comes from Flagellimonas algicola, assembly GCF_005937185.1. GTDB lineage: Bacteria > Bacteroidota > Bacteroidia > Flavobacteriales > Flavobacteriaceae > Flagellimonas > Flagellimonas algicola. The sequence continues at coordinate 1,546,901 of NZ_VCNI01000001.1, forward strand.
GTTTTTATCGTGTAGAACCCTAACAATCTCCTTTCCAACTAAACCCGTTGCACCTGTTATCAGCACCTTCATACTTTCATTTTAATGCAAAATTAGTCGTTTCAATCCCGGAAATTTCAGGCATTAGTTTAGCTTTAACACAATTCTTGAAGGAATTTCACTTTTAAGGCTACTTCAAAGATTCACAACGTTTTAGTGGCCCTGAGCATTTCCCGTTTTCCTGGTGGCCCTGGAAGTCGTTCCACAGTAAGTCCTACAGCCTGCATTGCCCTTCGCACACTGCCTTTGGCCGCATATGTCACCAATACTCCCCCTTTTTTGAGCGCTTTAAACATTTTGGCAAAAATGGCCTCTGTCCATAATTCCGGTTGCACCCTTGCTCCAAATGCATCAAAATAAATAAGATTATACATGTTACCATCCTCAATTTGCATAAAACCCTTTTGCTGTTTTAGTAAACAGAAATTCTTTGCTATGGCAATCTCCGCTTCCCATGGCGAACGGTGCATATTTTCAAAAACTCCCTGATGTCCATCAACTTGCAATTGGGAACAATAGTCCAAAGCTGCCACTTCATCCATTGAAACGGGATAGGCCTCAACCCCTACATAATTGATTTGAAGTCCATTTTTCTCCGCTTCTAACAGGGTTATCAAGGCATTCAAACCTGTACCAAAGCCAATCTCCAAGATTCTTATATCCGACAAAACCATATGCCTTAAACCATGTTCTATAAAAACATGATAAGCCTCTTGGATGGCTCCGTGTTTGGAGTGATATTGCTCGTTCCAATCCTCAAGATGGATGGTTTTAGAGCCGTCGGCCGTTGTTATAATCTTCCGCTTCAATGTATTGGATGGAATTACTACTGAAAATCAACAAATTAATCTTGGATTCCATTGCATAAGTTGCATCAAAAATGTTAAATACATAGTTGATTTTGAAAATCTTGAGATTTCGGGAACAAACTGCGTAAATTTAATTGAAAAGTAAGCAATACAAGGGTTTATTGTCTAATTTTATAGGTTCAAATTATTTGAAATGGAAACAATGACTAAAAATGTAACGGTAGAGAAGTCCAAAACTTCAAAAATCCATGATGTGGATTTTGACAACCTTTCCTTCGGAAGCGTCTATACGGATCATATGCTAGTCTGCGATTATGTGGATGGAGCATGGCAAACGCCTAAGGTAATTCCTTATCAGCCTATTAGCCTGGATCCTTCTGCCAAGATTTTCCATTACGGTCAGTCCATTTTTGAGGGCATGAAAGCTTATAAGGATGAAAATGGCAAAGCCTGGTTGTTTAGACCTTTGGAGAACTTTAAGCGGTTCAACAAGTCGGCCAAAAGATTGGCTATTCCTGAATTACCAGAATCCCATTTTATGGATGGCTTGACCACCCTTTTACAAGTTGAAAAAGATTGGATTCCGCAAAATCCCGGAAGCTCCCTATATGTTAGACCGTTTATCCTAGCTTCTGGAAATGGGTTCCATGCGTCCCCTGCGGATGAATACAAATTTATCATAGCCTGTGCCCCTTCCGGTGCCTATTTTTCTGGAAAGGTAAAAGTCTTGATAGAAGAAAAATACTCGCGTGCAGCCAATGGTGGTGTTGGGTATGCCAAGGCTGGAGGTAACTATGCCGGACAGTTCTATCCTACCCAACTGGCGGTTGAAAAAGGGTACCAGCAGGTGATATGGACAGATGACAACACCCATGAATATATTGAGGAAGCAGGTGCCATGAACATTTTTGTCCGTATTAACGATACCTTGATCACTGGCCCTACCAGCGATCGCATCTTGGATGGCATAACCCGTAAAAGCATCTTGCAAATAGCAGAGGACCAAGGTATAGCGACCGAGGTTCGGAAAATTACGGTTTCTGAGGTAGTGGAAGCTGCCAAAAATGGAAGCCTCAAGGAAATGTTCGGTGCAGGAACGGCAGCGGTAGTATCTCCCATTGCTGCGTTTGGTTATCAAGGAACTGATTATGAACTACCGGAGTTGGAGCAGAGTTACGCTTCCCAACTAAAACAATATATCACCGATATACAAAACAATCGGATTGAAGACAAATTTGACTGGAGATATCCAGTAGACTAAAAAAGAAAAGCGCCTTTCGGCGCTTTTTTTAATTGTTCAATATCCCTTCTATATTGGGTTTAAAGTAGTTGGGTCCTTTCAGCACTTTTCCATCTTCCCTGTAAATAGGATTACCATCCTCGCCCAATTTGCTCATATTGCTACGTTGTATTTCGTTAAAGACTTCCTCGATCTTGTGCTGCATTCCATGTTCCAAAATGGTTCCACATAAAATATAGAGCATATCTCCCAAGGCATCGGCCACTTCCACCAAATCTCCATCGTTGGCAGCTTCCAAATATTCTTTGTTTTCCTCATCCATCAGGTTGAAACGCAGTTTATTCTTTTCTGCTCCGAGATTGGCCTGGGGTTGCTGTTGTACTCCAAGTCCGAACGAATTATGGAACAATTCCACCGCTTTAATTTTGCTTTGCATTACTTTCTTTTGATTTAGCTTTGCATAAAAATAAACAATATGTTAAGCACCGGACAATTAATTTTTGCCGTACTCTTTTTCATTGCTTTTGTATTCGTAATCGCCTTCACATATAAAAAGGATAAGTCTTGGCATCGAAAAAACTATAAAGGGGTTCAATGGGTGTTGGCCACTTTTGTAATCTTCATAATTATCCTGTTTTTGATCAAGTACTTTCTTAAAAATTAACAGCTTTTTTGTTTTCACAACAAAAATGACATTGTTTACAACTTTAATCAGACTAAAGCATCGCTCCTATAGGAAAAGACGTACTTTTGTATTGCACCTGATTAGTAAAGACAAATGGTAACATTTTTCAGCCTCCTATTCATTTTGCTAGCAGTAAACGCAATTCTTTTGATTTTTAGCGTAAATGGAGCTGGCGAAAGGTTTAGAAAACCAATTCAGAAGATTTCGGAAACTTCGATCAGAAAAATGCTCCCCCGCGAACAGTCCGAGACCGATTTAAAGAAAGCTGTTTAGTTTGTACCTTTAAGGTATGAAACAGGTTCTTCTTGTTTTTTTGGGCGGTGGTTTAGGTAGTGCATTGCGCTATTTGATTTCCAAGCCGCTTAATATTGTATTTCATAATTTTTTCCTAGGGACTTTCTTGGTCAACATTGTTGGCTGTCTACTTATTGGTATTATTTTAGGTTTTTCTGCAAAGAACAATTTACTCACCTCCAACAACACACTGTTTCTAGCCACAGGATTTTGTGGCGGATTTACCACGTTCTCCGCCTTTGCCTTTGAAAAGCATACCTTAATAAAAAACAGCGAGCTTTTTCATTTTTCATTGTACACCCTCAGCAGCATAATTGTGGGGATATTGGCCATTGCCTTGGGCCTTTGGCTATCCAAGTTTTTGGATTAGTTATATTCTTTTAAAACTTCAATCACTTTTGTTGGATTCCGAACAATTCTATCGGAAAAACACCTATTCCATATAAAATATCCAAGTTTTTGGGCTTTGTATTAATAAAAAGTCATCAATAGTTGAATAAAACTCACTTCAAATTTGAGTACCCCTAATTTTATAGGGGTATTTTTTTAATAATTATAAAAATTATAGTTATACCCCGTCATTTTGAGGGGTTGGTAATGTTTTAACATATATTTGGCTCATCAATTAACTACTTAATTATGAAAAAAGTCGAGGCAATTATTAGAAAATCCAAATTCGACGAGGTGAAAAAAGCACTTCATGGGATTGAGGTCAACTTCTTTAGTTACTGGGATGTAACAGGAGTTGGAAATGAAAAACAAGGCCACGTGTATCGTGGTATTTCCTACAGTACTTCGGACATTCAAAGGAGGTACTTGGTTATTGTGGTATCGGATAGTTTTCTGGAACGTACCGTAAACACCCTTCTTGAATCAGCATCAACAGGAAATGTCGGGGATGGTAAAATCTTCGTATCCGATGTGATTGAGGCTTACAGGATCAGAACAAAGGAAAGCGGCAGTGCCGGTATTAACTAATCAACTAACCTTAACTACAATATTTAAAGATTATGGACGCAGGATTATTTACAGCGAATAACGTATGGATGATGATTTGTACCGCCTTGGTGTTCTTTATGCACCTTGGATTCTCTTTCTTGGAGATTGGACTTACTCGTCAGAAGAATACCGTGAACATTCTATTTAAGAATGTATTTATTATATGTGTTGGACTCCTATTATATTATATAGGTGGTTTTAACTTGATGTATCCAGGATTTGAGGATGGCGACGCAGGCTTCCTTAAGTTTGCTGGATTTGGAATTGCAGCCCCAGAAAATGGAATGACCCCTGAATATGCCGATGGTGGCTATACATGGTGGACCGATTTTCTCTTCCAAGGTATGTTTGCCGCAACAGCAGCAACCATTGTTTCTGGAGCCGTGGCTGAAAGAGTGAAGCTTAAAAGCTTTATGTTGTTTACGGTCATTTATGTTGGCTTGGTTTACCCAATTGTAGGTTCATGGCAATGGGGTGGCGGATTCCTTTCTTCCCTTGCTTTTGGTGAAGCAGAAGGTTTCTACGATTTTGCAGGTTCCACTTTGGTACACTCTGTTGGAGGATGGGGCGCACTGATCGCAATTTACCTATTGGGTGCGAGAATCGGAAAATTTGGAGAAGATGGAAAGCCAAAGGCCATTCCAGGACACAACCTTCCATTGGCAGCAGCTGGTGTTTTGATTCTTTGGTTGGGCTGGTTCGGATTCAACGGTGGTTCCGTACTATCTGCAGATCCAGAATTGACATCCCTAGTGCTTGTCACCACATCATTGGCAGCAGCAGCAGGTGGGGTATCCGCTTTCCTTACTTCTTTGTTCGCTTATAAAAACTACGATCTTACCATGTTCTTGAACGGAATCTTGGGCGGATTGGTTGGAATTACAGCAGGTGCGGACCAAATGTCCCCCAACGAAGCGGTAATCATCGGACTTATAGCAGGTGTGGTCATTGTAGCAGGAGTTGCATTGATCGACAAGCTTAAATTGGACGACCCAGTAGGTGCCGTTGCGGTTCACTTGATCTGTGGTATGTGGGGTACGCTTGCCGTTGGAATCTTTGGCGACCTTGCCGGGTTTGACCAGTTCTTGGTACAATTGGCCGGTGTAGGAGCTGCAGCAACATTCTGCTCCCTAACTGCATTTATCATTCTATTTACCATTAAAAAGGTATCTGGTATCCGAGTGGACGAAAAAGAAGAGCTACAAGGATTGGATATTCACGAGCATGGGATGGACGCTTATGCCGACTTTAGAATGAACCAACATTAAAAAATAAAAGGAAACGGAGCGTTTGGCAGAACGCTCCGTTAAATAACCTTTTTCACTGTACAAATCTCAATTAAATACCAATTAATGCTTCAGCATTGAGGCACCTTAATATTTAAGATTATGAAAACGATTATCAGCACAAAATACATAAAAAAAATAGCTTTTATAGCGCTAGCAAGTATCCCAGTATTGGCCTTCGCACAAGAGGAAGAAGAAGCCAAAACTACATTTGAATTTAGTGGAACGGTTGATGCCTATTATCGCACCAACTTGACTGCACCCAATGGAGAGGACGCCATTGCCCCAGGCTCTTCTTTTGCCAATTTGGATGGCTTTTCACTAGGTATGGCCAATATTATAGCTGCCTACGAAGGAGATAAGGTGGGTTTTGTGGCAGATTTGGTGTTCGGCCCAAGGGGAACGGACGCTATCTTTGCCTCCCCCATGTACTCCGCTACTGGCGATATTGTTAACCAATTGTACGTATACTGGAATGTAAGTGAAGATGTAACCCTTACGTTTGGTAACTTCAACACCTTCTTGGGATACGAAGTAATTTCACCCGCAGCCAACTTTAACTACAGCACTTCCTATTTGTTCTCTTACGGTCCTTTTAGCCATACCGGTTTAAAAGCGGACTTTGATCTTGGGAACGATTGGAGCGCAATGTTGGCGGTAATGAATCCTACGGATTTGACAGAGCTTAACGGAACAGGAGACTATGCCGTTGGTGCCCAGTTGGGATACTCTGGTCAGTTCCTGAACTTCCTGTATAGCCAAGGCGGATTTGAGGTTGACTTTACCGGTGGGTTTGATGTATCTGAAGATTTCTTTTTGGGGGTAAATGCAGCTCACTTTAGCCAGGAAGACAATGGCGGAAGCTTTACTGGAGTTGCTCTTTATCCGCAATTGGCCACATCTGACAACTTCACCATTGGCTTAAGAGGTGAATATTTTACAACCAGTGACGGATTTGACGACGTAGCTGGTATTGGTGCCTTTGGGGACACGGATGATGGAAGTGTTTTTGCCGTTACCTTGACGGGAAGTGCCACTGTTGGCGATTTGATTTTAAAGCCTGAAATCAGATTGGACAGCACTTCGGAAGATGCATTTATAGACAATGATATGGAAGCCACAGGTAGTTTGGCATCCGTTCTTTTTGCCGCAATTTACTCTTTCTAGAAAACCATAAGTTCTGACTATTTTGATTTAAAGCCCTTCTTCCTCCGGAAGTTGGGCTTTTTTATTCCTTGACAAAGTCTTTCACTCCTGCTCTCACATTAGTTCTCAAATAATTTTGCCTTGGCACTAGAGGGCAGGAGTACTTTTTATTATACACACAATAGGGATTGTACGCCTTGTTAAAGTCGATAACTATCAAATCTCCTTTGGGAATCGTTAAATCGATGTAACGTCCGCCTCCATACGTTTCATTTCCGTTGGTATTATCCAAAAATGGCAGGAAAAGGTAATCTTCAAATCCCTCATCAGGTTCGTCCATACTTTGATAAATTTCCAACTGGTATGGCGTACCATGGAGTTCAAAATGCGCGATGCCATACACCACTTCATTCCTATGGTCATTGGTTGTGGTCTTCATCAAAAAGGGAATGGCTTCTGGTGTGCGCTCCAATTTGGCTTTGACGATATAGGTCGTGTCCGGTTCATAAAAATCCAACCTATTAAAGTCTTTACGGTACCGATCGGGCAAAGGTGAGCTCTCAGGATTTCTGAAAGAGGCATTTAAGCCATCCTGGAATTCTAGAATATCCTGAACCAAGTTGGACTCCGTTTTAACTTGCTTGACTTCCCTGTGGTATTTTTTATCCGACTTGCAAGCCATAACCAAACAACAGGCAAGAAGCACCAAATATTTCATCCTCCTATTTTTTGCTGTAAAAGTAGCGGAAATCAATTTGAATAGTACCTTAGCATTCCTTCTAATTCAAAATGCATCCAGATATGACCAGAATCCTCATGGTACTTTGCCTTTCCGTTGTCTTTTTTTCCTGTGGGGAAAGAAAGGAACCCAAATTAACTGCAGAACCAGCAAACCGGGTTTTCCCCAAACTTGAGGCTAATCGGTACAATGTTGCATTCTTGATTATGGACGGGGTCTACAATACTGAGTTTACCGCTCCATTTGATATTTTTCAGCACACCCAATACCGTAAAAATATCAAGGCCATGAACACTTTTACCGTGGCCAATACCCTGGAGCCAATCACCTCTTTTGAAGGGGTTCGGATTTTACCGGATTTTGATTATACCCAAGATTCCATTCCGAACATTGACATTTTGGTGGTACCCAGCGCCGAACACCATTTGGACACAGACCTGGAAGATACGCGTATGCTTGATTTTGTAAAGAAAATAAATAAGAACGCCCAATTCGTTACCTCCCATTGCGATGGTGCATTTGTATTGGCAAAAGCAGGTATTCTTGACGAAGTTGCATCCACTACTTTTCCCAGTGATATTCCCAAATACAAAACCATGTTTCCCCATTTAAACGTTAAGGACAATGTGCTTTTTGTGCATGACGGTAAATACATCACATCTGCTGGTGGAGCCAAAAGTTTTGAAGCGGCCCTTTATCTCTGTGAGTATTTGTACGGGAAAGAAATTGCCGAATCTATAGCTGGAGGATTGGTAATTGACTGGAAATTGGAGGATGTTCCAAGGTTTATTGCTCCTTGATGTTATAGCGGGCATCTTTTAAATATTCCGATACCAACTTATTAAATTTAGGGTTGATGCGGAGTAAGGCGGTATGTTCCAAGCCGTATAATCTATCCTTGTCATTAAAGCCCTTTTTAAGTGCTTCTTCCAAGTAGAACAAAGCTGTGCCAAAATCCTCGTTTTTGGAACTCAAGGAAATGATCTTCATATAGAAGTCGAAATTATCCGGCTCCAAGATGGTCTTCAGCATAAACAGGAAGGCCAGTGCATCTTCATCAATCAAGTCCTCGGACTGTACAATATCAATGTTATCCTCTGCCAAGGCATTGATATATCCCAATAGCCGATGCCCCATTTCACGTTCAGCCTTACTGGAACCTTCGATAAATTTGCTGATTTCACTTCGTTGGAAATTCCACCATCCCAAATTGTTGAAATTGTAGGTTATCAAGTCCTCATCCATATAATAAAGATAGTCCTCTTTGAGTAGGGATTCTTTTAAAAAGGCAGCACTTTCAGACCTTTTCATACTCCTGTACATTTTGTTCCTTCGAATGTCTCTTTGTACCATTCTCAAGGAGTCCAAATTTTTGTATGCCCCATAGGCACCCATCATCTCGCCCAAATACTGTTCCGCCAATAATAGTTTTAGGGAATTTTTTAATCGTCCCGCCTGGGTCACATCGCTTTTGTAAGATCCATCAATATATGCAGAATCCTTAGCCACTAACCCCTTGCGCATTGCTGCCAGGGTAAATAAGCGCAATGATCTTTTAAGGTAGGATGGGTCTGGCCACAATTTATCTCCAGAATGAATCAATACCTGATTGGGAAATCTATACCGATCCAAAATCTTTTTCACAGACAGTAGGCCCGGATAGTTATAATCCTTTTTATTCACTATTCCGATAAAATGAAAGGGACGTCTGATGCTCAACAACTCAGTATTGGTAATGCTGGCCCCAATGGAAATTGCCCCGCTCACATCTTTGGACAAAATGGGGACCAAATTGGCATACCTACCTCCCGATCCCGCTCCTGCCGTATAGATCCTAGATTTTTGAATGGGCAATAAGTCCATTACCTTTTGCACGGTTTGGGTAGTTTTTACCATGTTATCGGCCAAGGAAGCAGTATCCCTTACCTGAGGTGCCGCCAACACGTAACCTTCATCTTCAGCGGCATGTACAAACATGGAAAGTGCCTGTATCTCTTTTCCATCCAGATCGAACACCACTAACAGCGGCCATGTCTTATCCGTTGAAAATGAGGTGGGCAAATACAGTGAAAAAGTTTCAGAGATGGAATCGTTTACTGGAAGAGCTTCCAAGATGGTTCCCTTTTTCAGTACCATTTGTTGGGAAAAAACACCTTGTGCAATACAAGTGGCAAGAAAAAGTAAAGCGAGATTTTTTTTCATATTCCTTTCACAACAAAAACCCCGCCAAAACGGGAATATTATAAGGTCTCCTAAAAATAATCGAAAATGATCAGTAAACCTTACCGTTTTTGATTGGGGCATTGGAAATTACATCAGACAATACAATATGCGTCCGGCATTCCCCATAAACGATAAGCTGGTCAATGAATTTTTCCAGATGAGACTGGTCTTTCAACACCACTTCCATGATAATGTTCTCATTTCCCGTAATCCGATAACAATTGACCACTTCTTGGAAGTTATCCACCTTATTTAAAAAAGGCTTTAGCTTTCCCATAAATGCCCGAAGCATAATGATTGCTTTAAGCTGATGCCCTGCCAAGGCGTAAGAAACTTTGGTTTCATACGCTTCAATAACACCAAGATCTTCCATCTTCTTTACCCGCTCTGCCACCGCAGGTGGTGTAAGACCAATTCTACGACCAATATTGGCAAAAGTCTCCCTTGCATTTTCTTGTAAACAAGCTAGAATTTGCCAGTTTAATTCATCTATCTTCATATATAAAGTAAAAACGAATAAAATTTAATATTTTAAAGCATATGTATTATATTGCTTTTGATACCAAAGTTAGGTTATCTTTTTCATATGTAATTTTATAGGACAAAATTGCTTTTGAAAAAATGGAGAAAAATTCTTTAAATTCTCTTGGAGTATATCGTAAATCTTTGGCCCTTCGCGACTTGAGTGAGGCCGTTGCCTATTATTTTTCGTACAATAGAGACTTGTTATCACTTAAGAAAATTGGTAGTTTCCGGGATGATGTAATGCAATCCCTAATGACCGATGCCGTTCAAATCACCAAGGAGGTGGAACATGTTGCGCTTAGCAACTCTTACGCTTCACGTATGAGAAGCCTTAGTTTCATCAATGTGATGACCAAAAACATCTTGGCCTATTGCAATGGCTTGGAGCGGGATGGTGTCAAAGAAAAAGAATACCTGAATCTTTTGCGCAGGGAAATTAAAATCTTTAGAGTTTCCTTTAAAAAGTGGCGAAAATCTTTCCAAAACGGAAACGACTAACAAAATTCTCCTTTACATATTCCGTCGATATTGACCTCCAACTTGGAACAGGGCATTGGTAATCTGGCCTAGGGAACATGCTTTGGCCACTTCCATCAATTGCTCAAAAATGTTCTCATTCCTAATCGCGGTTTGCTGCAGCTCTTTTAGCAAGTGATTTGCCCTATTCGCATGTCCATTGTGTAGATTTTCCAGGGTTTTGATTTGATTTTGCTTTTCCGCTTCCGTAGCCCTGATGACCTCGGCTGGCAATATGGTAGGTGAACCCTTGGAACTCAGGAAGGTATTGACCCCAATAATAGGATATTCCCCCGTATGTTTCAAAGTTTCATAATGTAAACTTTCCTCCTGAATTTTGGAACGTTGATACATGGTTTCCATAGCGCCCAGTACCCCGCCCCGTTCGGTGATTCGGTCAAATTCCAGTAGTACCGCTTCCTCTACCAAATCGGTCAGTTCCTCAATAATGAACGAACCTTGCATAGGGTTTTCGTTTTTGGCCAAGCCCAATTCCTTGTTGATGATCAACTGAATGGCCATGGCCCTTCTAACGGATTCCTCAGTGGGTGTTGTAATGGCTTCGTCATAGGCGTTGGTGTGCAAGGAATTGCAGTTGTCGTAAATGGCATAAAGCGCTTGAAGCGTAGTCCGGATATCATTGAAATCGATTTCTTGGGCATGCAAGCTTCTTCCAGAAGTTTGAATATGATATTTTAACATCTGTGCCCTGGGGTTGGCCCCATATTTTTCTCTCATGGCCTTAGCCCAGATTCTGCGGGCTACCCTGCCAATAACTGCATATTCGGGATCTACTCCGTTTGAAAAGAAAAAAGAAAGGTTAGGGCCAAACTGGTTGATGTCCATTCCCCTACTCAAATAGTATTCCACATAAGTAAAGCCATTGGACAATGTAAATGCCAACTGGGTAATGGGGTTGGCCCCAGCTTCGGCTATATGGTATCCGGAAATGGATACGGAATAAAAATTGCGCACCTGGTTGGCAATAAAATACGCTTGGACATCGCCCATAAGGCGCAGGGCAAATTCCGTAGAAAAGATGCAGGTATTTTGCGCCTGGTCCTCCTTCAAGATATCAGCTTGCACTGTACCCCTAACCTGACCCAAGGTTTCCAATTTTATCTTCTCATAAACATCTTTAGGCAGCACTTCTTCTCCTGTGACACCGAGCAACATTAACCCCAATCCATTGTTACCTTCTGGAAGTTCCCCAATATATTGGGGTCTTTCCATCTTCCTTTCTGCAAAGATTTTTTCAAGCTTTTGGTCCACCTCTTTATCCAACCCTTTTTGCTTGATAAATTTCTCGCAATTTTGGTCGATTGCGGCGTTCATAAAAAAGGCCAAGAGCATGGGAGCTGGACCGTTGATGGTCATACTGACCGAGGTCATTGGGTCACATAAATCGAATCCAGAGTATAACTTCTTAGCATCATCCAAACAACATATGGAAACTCCGGCATTCCCAATTTTTCCATAAATATCTGGTCGGTGATCCGGATCACTTCCGTACAAGGTCACAGAATCAAAAGCGGTTGAAAGTCGTTTGGCTGGCATATCCAAACTCACGTAGTGGAATCGGCGATTGGTCCGCTCTGGGCCACCTTCCCCGGCAAACATTCGGGTTGGGTCCTCTCCTTCCCGTTTAAAAGGATATAATCCAGCAGTGAAAGGAAATTCCCCCGGTACATTCTCCTGCAGATTCCAGCTTAAAATGTCGCCCCAAGCCTTGTACCTTGGCAAAGCCACCTTTGGAATCTGACTCGCGGACAAGGAAGTGGTATGGGTCTGAATCTTTACTTCCCTACCTCTTACATCAAAAGAGTAGGTTTCAGATTTGTATCGATTGACCTTCTTTTTCCATTGCAGTATAATTTCCCAGTTATGCGGGTCCAAGTTCATTTTTACTTTATCAAATTCTTTGATCATAAGGGCAATAAAATCCTTTTCATTTTCATTTTTCAGAAAGGTATAAACCTTCTCCTCATCCAAGCCTCTTTTAGAAAGCAAATTGGACTGCGCCTCATTTTCATCCAAGTCAAGTATTGATGTCAAAGTCAAGAAAATGCCATAAAGTTTTTGTGCGATTTTCGTTTGGGATGCCACCCGAATATCATAAGAACGGTTATTCTCCGCAATTTCGGACAAGTATCGGGTTCGGGCAGGGGGTATTACAAAAATCTTCTCCGACATTTCATCTGAAATAGCCCAGTTGGATTTTAGAGGGGTATTGGTTTTGTTGACCAAAGTGTCCATGACCACTTTGTACAACTGATTCATCCCAGGGTCATTAAATTGGGAAGCTATTGTTCCATATATAGGAAGGTCATCTTCTTTGGCATCCCACAGTCCGTGGTTACGCATGTATTGTTTTTTGACATCCCTGAGGGCATCCAGAGCCCCTCTTTTGTCAAACTTGTTGATGGCAACAACATCAGCAAAATCGAGCATATCAATTTTTTCCAATTGGGTAGCCGCCCCAAATTCCGGGGTCATCACATAAAGGGAAACATCGCTATGCTCCAAGATCTCCGTATCAGATTGTCCAATTCCCGAAGTTTCCAAAATAATCAGATCATACTGGGCCGCCTTCAATACCTGTACAGCCTCTGCTACATGTTTGGACAAGGCAAGATTGGATTGTCTTGTGGCAAGGGATCGCATGTAAACCCGCTCGTCACTAATGGCATTCATCCGTATGCGGTCACCGAGCAAAGCACCTCCTGTTTTTCGTTTGGATGGATCCACAGAAATGATTCCTATATGCTTGTCCTCGAAATCATTTAGGAACCGCCTGACCAGCTCATCCACCAAGCTCGATTTTCCAGCCCCACCCGTTCCTGTGATTCCCAACACGGGCACATTAGCGATGGATTTTGTAAATTTTTGCTGGTGTTTTTCAAATTCGTCGTGTCTATTTTCAGCCAAGGAAATTAAACGCGCCAAGGTATTCACCTGCTTGTCGGTTAGTAATTTTTCTAGCTTTTTTCCTTTGGGAATCTGTAAATCTGGTACGGGTGAATCACATCGCTCCACCAAATCATTGATCATGCCCTGTAAACCCATTTCCCTACCATCATCCGGGGAATAAATCCGCTCAATGCCATAAGCCATTAAGGCTTCAATTTCTGATGGAAGGATTACGCCGCCACCACCGCCAAAAATCTTGATGTGCCATGCCCCTCGTTCATTGAGCAAATCAAACATATACCTAAAATATTCATTGTGTCCTCCTTGGTAGGAGGTCATGGCAATGGCATTTGCATCTTCCTGGATAGCACAATCCACCACTTCGGCTACGCTTCTATCATGTCCCAAATGGATGACTTCAACCCCCGTGGACTGAATAATCCTGCGCATAATATTGATTGCAGCATCATGTCCATCGAACAGCGAAGCTGCGGTCACAATTCTCACTTTATTTTTAGGAGTGTATGGCTTCAATTGTTTCATTGGCAATAAAGACTCATAATTTGCCCTGCAATTTACGGAAAATGCAGGCTAAAATCGGTTTTGTTTCGAATTTTATAAAAATTCACCGACATAAGGCTTGCTTTTTCTGAATATCATAATTTTATCGGGTTAATTCAACAGCATGAAGCTTACCATACTTATTCATTGTGCCGATCAACCGGGAATCATAAGTTCCGTAACCCGGTTCATCCATAAAAAAAAGGGCAACATTATTTATTTGGACCAACATGTGGACAAGGAAGCAGGAGTGTTCTTTATGCGTTTGGAAAGTGAATTTGAGCAAGGCATTGATTTATCCGGGTTTAAAAGCGACTTTGATGGGGAACTGGCCAAAAGCTATCAAATGGAATGGGGCATATATGCGGATGGGATAAAACCGAAAATGGCCGTTTTTGTCTCTAAATACAACCATTGTCTGTATGATCTATTGAGCCGTTACAATTCTGGTGAACTTCAAGTGGACATCCCCTTTATTTTAAGCAATCATCCCGATTTGGCCTATATAGCAGCCCAGTTTGACATCCCATTTTTTCATGTACCCTTCAATAAAGACATTAGGGAAAATGCGGAAGAAGAACAACTACAACTTTTAAAGCAGCATGATGTTGATTTTATCGTACTTGCCCGTTACATGCAGATTGTGTCTACCAAGGTAATTGACGTTTTTCCGCACAAAATTATTAACATTCACCATTCATTTTTACCAGCTTTTGCTGGGGCCAAACCATACCATGCCGCATTTGAAAGAGGTGTAAAGATTATTGGCGCCACAAGCCACTATGTTACGGAAGAGTTGGATGCAGGCCCTATTATTGAGCAGGATGTTACCACAGTTTCACATTCACATTCCATAAAAGATTTTATTGCCAAAGGCCGAGATCTTGAGAAGATTGTGCTTTCCAGGGCGGTCCACCTACATGTAGCCCGAAAAACCATTGTCTACAATAATAAGACGGTGATTTTTTCATAATTTATTTTATTCCACTTGATTTATAGAAGTTTAGCTGTAACTTAACTTCAACTATAAAACACTGAAACATGAAACGATTATTGTTGTGCATTCTGCTATTTCAACTAGCTGGATGTACTGAACTTCAACAAGTTGTAAACCAGCTCCCCCAAGGAACTGTTGGTAATGCCGAGATAGCACAGGCCTTAAAGGATGCCCTAAATCAAGGGATCGAAAAGCAGGTCAACAAATTGGCTTCCATGGACGGTTTTTTCAAAAATGAACTGGTAAAGATTCTACTTCCAGAGGAGCTTAAAAAAGTGGATAAAGCATTAAGGGATGTCGGATTGGGAAATTTGGCAGATGAAGGTTTACGTGTCATAAACCGTGCTGCTGAAGACGCCGTGGATAAGTCAATTCCCATCTTTGTGGATGCGGTAAAGCAGATTAGTTTTGAAGATGCACGCAAGATTTTATTGGGCGCTGATAATGCGGCAACCACCTTTTTAGAAAGCTCCACCTCAACCAAGTTATACAACAAATTTAAACCGGTTATTGAACAATCCTTTAAAAAGGTTGGGGCGGATGATATCTGGAGGAACATTATTTCCAAGTACAACAGCCTACCTTTAACTAACGATGTTAATCCGGATTTAACAGATTATACCACTAAGGAGGCATTGGAAGGAGTTTACACCATGATCGCGGTGGAAGAAAAGAAAATTCGTACAAATATTTCGTCCAGGACCACTGAATTGTTAAAAAAGGTGTTTGCTTTGCAGGATTAATGCTAAAATTTTCATAATAATGCAATAAGTTTTGCGATTTATCGTTACTATAACAACACTATCAAAACAATTTTAACAAAATCCTAATGTTAAATTAACCTAGGTTCAAAGGTTAAAAAAGAGTTTTGTAGCAAGTTATCTGAGTTAGCATTTTTTTGAGTTAGTTAGTTTAAACCGGTGCATGCACCGGTTTTTTCATTTTGGGCAGACCGATTAATCCAAGGTATTTTTAAGGGTTAAAACGCTATTCAAATCCAATTACAAAAGGTAAACTATTATCGGGACTTACGGTTTTTAGTTTTTTTTTAACATTTCAAGTGTACTTATTTGGTAATTTCAAGGAAGGCTAATTCACTAATCAACTCATGGGACGGTTAGGCTTCTTTGCATTTCTGGTTGTTGTGTCATGCACCTCATGCTTGGCGAACCTGAACAGCAGCACCTCCAATTTAGCCAGAACTCCGCTTCATCTTGCACTGCAAGACTCCTTGGAATGGGCAGACTACTACTATAACATCCATAGATATAAAAAGGCTTTATCCATTTATGAAAGGAATCTGGAGAATGCATCGGCAGAAAAAACCCATGTGCTAAAAAGGATTGCGCTTAGTGAAGCTGCCTTGGAACATCCGGAAGCTTCCACTTATACGCTCAATGAATACCTTCAGGTAGAATTCAATCCCAATTTTCTACTGAACGAAGGATTTGATCCCATTAGAAAAACCGAGGAGTTCAAGGATATTTCGGAAAAGGTGATTCCGAAGGTAACTTCGTGGTCGTTACTGTACTTATTTGTGGCCCTTGTTGGTTTTTACGTAGTATTCTTAATTTGTTTCAATCGACAGATTCACAAACCGTCACGGTTGCTGATAGGCACCTTTATTTTTCTGCATTCATTCTTTATCCTACACATTGCCATAAACCGGTCTAACTACTATTTTCAGTACCCACATACCTATTTAATGTCCACATGGGCTTCTTTTTTATATGGCCCTCTGTTGTATCTTTATTTCAAGTCCACCATTCAAAAATATAGGTTTAAAATCCGAGACCTGCTGCACTTAGTACCAACAGTTATTCTAATCGGATATTTGAGTTATACGGTATACTCCTATGCATGTGAAACCAAAATTCAATGGATGCTTTCAAGGGTGCAACATGGTCTAAATCCGCAAGATTCCAGTAAACTTGTACTTCTGGTAACCTTAAAGATTGTCTCCTTGACGGTATACGGCTACTTTATTGGAAAGGTATACAAGCGTGGGAAAAGAGAGAAACTGCTCCAAGCCAAAAATCAGATTTGGCAAAAAAATGTGTATCACATCCATATACTTTATGTGATTACCTATGCCGCTTATGGTATTTTAATCGCCAACGAAATTTCTTCTGGACTTTTGTTTGATATTTCTGCGGCTTCCATGGCTCTTATGGTGTTGTATGTAGGCTATTCAGCAAACATTCAACCGGATGTTTTCAGCGGGGCGTACGACTACACCAACCGCCTGTTCCCCAAATATGAAAAATCCGGACTCACCCCTGGCCTATCATTGGAACTTAAGGAAAACCTCATTTATTTGTTTAGCCAGGAAAGAATTTACAAGGAAAACAATATTAGTTTGGACATGGTGGCGCAAAAACTCAATACCACCCGGCATAATACCTCCCAAATTATTAATGAGCACTTCAATGTTAGCTTCCATGAGTTTGTAAACATGTATCGCATCAAGGAAGCAAAGCAACTTTTGGTGGACGACAAGTCGCGAAGACTCAATATTATCAATGTAGCTTATGAAGTGGGCTATAATAACAAGGTCACCTTTAACAAAGCATTCAAAAAAGATACCCAACTTACACCTTCCCAGTACCAGAAGAGTATTTTGCGAATCTAAATACCGAGTAATCTTAAATCGGGGAAGGTAAAGGTTTATCAGATTTAGCCAAAAGTGAACTACAGTTTGCCAACTTTAAAGTAATAAACAGTCCTGGCAAACAACCTCCCAAAAGGTCTCATTAGGTACACATTTGAATTAGTCATCAATCATGCTTTGGGCTGTTTATTCTTTTTTGTATATCCCATCAAAAGCTGTATTTACTACTTTTTCACCCTCCAGGATTTCCCATAGTTGTCTTACTGTTCCGTCTTCGTTGGCCGTCCAAGTGATTCGATTGGTGAGCATTTTTCCGTCCTTGTCAAAAGGGTCTGAAGACAGAATCATCTGATTTCCAATTCTTTTCCCTTTAAGCTTTAGAGATGCTCCACTGTTATCTATCCAAAGTTGTTCCCACCTTTCCTTTACCCCATTGTAAAAGTTAAGGCTGGTGCCCGTATAACCGGAAGTAGCACTAGTCCAGTTTTCGCGAATTACGCAGCCCCCTTCTTCCTGGGTAATCTTGCTCTTCCCGGCCGGATTTCCATTGGTTGCATTGGAAACTGCCCAATCCCCTATCCAAAAATCAAAGGCTTTGTGACTTTCAGTGCAGCAGTTGCAGGAATCTGTATTTTGTGCTGATACAGAGCCAATAGCCATCACAACTAACACAATCAAATAGTTTTTAAATCGCATCTTATATGGTTTGAGTTGTTAAAATATCATGATCAAAATACGTTAAAATTTAGCCAAGGAAGTATACGAATAGCGGGTCTTCCTTTACCTCTATGTTAAATTTTAGATAAAGTGCCTGATTTATAGGTGAATACCTGTTAATCTGATGATCTAAAGCCTGTTTTTGAACGTATCTTTGTTATAACAAATCTTAAAAATGAAAAATCAGTATTGCAGAGTTGGGACGGTTACCCCAATCACAAGCGGAACCCAAGCTATTACAGTTTTGGAATTTAGGTACCAGAAGTTTATTGAAATGGCAGCCGATGCGGCCTACATCAATACCAACTTGGGTGAATTTTTTAAGCGCAAGGCACAAAGTATTAAAAAAGTACTTGAGCAATTGGCTTAGATACCATTGAGTTTTTGCAGTTCAGCCTCCATATCTTGTTGAATAGACTTGGCTTGGAGTGCGGCATTATCCGCAAAATCTTCATCTTGGGACGCATATAAAATTCCCCTTGAGGAATTTACCAAGAGCCCCACATTGGAAGCCATTCCGTACTTACAAACTTCTTGCAGACTACCTCCTTGCGCCCCAACACCAGGCACCAATAAAAACTGCTCTGGAATTATCTCCCTAATTTCTTTTAGGAATTCTGCCTTAGTGGCCCCCACAACATACATTAAGTTCTCGGCATTTGCATACCCCTTGGAAACCTCCAAAACTTTCTTGTACAGCTCCTGACCCTCAATTTTTTGGGTTTGAAAATCATAAGCTCCTTGATTGGAGGTCAATGCCAATAAAATGGTATGCTTATCCTGAAATGCCAAAAAGGGTTCCACGGAATCCCTGCCCATATAGGGCGCTATGGTAATGGAATCAAAGTTCAGGGTTTCAAAAAAAGCTTTGGCGTAACGTGTGGATGTATTCCCAATATCACCCCGCTTGGCATCAGCAATGGTAAACATTTCAGGATAGTGCTCATTGAGATATTTCATTGTGCGTTCCAAGGACTTCCACCCTTCCAGTCCATAGGCCTCATAAAAAGCAATGTTGGGTTTATAAGCTACACAGTATTCATGGGTAGCATCGATTATTGACTTGTTGAAAGCAAAGATTGGGTCTTCTTGGGACAGAAGATGTTTTGGAATCTTATCCAGATCCGTATCCAATCCTACGCATAGGAAGGAGTTCTTTTTATGGATTTGGGAAATTAAATGTTCTATTTTCATAATAAGCCTATCGCCTACTGGCCACTAAAAAATCTCCGAAGCCTCCTTCAACTTTTCCGTATTCTCCACCAACATCAGTTCGTCTATAATCTTTTGAACGTCCCCGTTAATGATGTTCTGCAAATCGTACAGCGTCAAGCCAATTCTATGATCGGTTACCCTCCCTTGCGGATAGTTATACGTTCTAATCTTGGCCGAACGATCCCCACTACTCACCTGCGAATTACGTTTGGCGGCATCTTCTTCCTGCTTTTTGGCTAATTCCAAATCATACAATCTGGACCGAAGTACCTTAAACGCCTTTTCCTTGTTCTTGTGCTGCGATTTTTGATCCTGGCACTGTGCAACCAATCCGGTTGGAACGTGCGTTAAACGGACCGCCGAATACGTTGTGTTTACTGATTGCCCTCCTGGTCCAGAGGAACAGAAAAAGTCTATTCGAACATCCTTTGGATCTATTTGGACATCAAAATCTTCAGCTTCAGGAATTACCATAACAGTTGCGGCGCTTGTATGTACCCTTCCCTGGGTTTCGGTTTGTGGCACGCGCTGTACTCGGTGTACCCCAGCTTCAAACTTTAAGGTACCATAAACATCCTCTCCACTTACTTCAAAGTGGATTTCCTTGTATCCTCCACTGGTTCCTTCATTCAGGTCAATAATATTGGTTTTCCATCCTTTTGACTCACAATATTTGGCATACATACGGTAGAGATCCCCAGCGAAAATACTGGCTTCATCGCCACCGGTTCCGGCCCTAATTTCCATCACCACGTCCTTTTCATCCTCTGGATCCTTCGGAATTAACAGGAATTTAATTTCTTCCTCCAATTTGGGTAGTCCTTCCTTGGCTTCATCCAATTGCATTTTGGCCATTTCCACCATTTCCGCATCACTTCCATCTGCAATAATCTCCTCAGCTTCCGAAATGTTGTTGGTAAAAGCAATGTACTTTTCCCTCTTGTCCACTAACAACTTAAGGTCTTTGTACTCCTTATTGAGCTTAACATATCGCTTTTGATCCGTAATGATATCAGGTTGAATGATCAGGTCGGAAACCTCATCAAAACGTTGTTTAACTATATTGAGTTTGTCTAGCATAAATCAATCCGCGTTAAGATGCGAATTTACAACATTTGATTGGATTGATTCAGGGCCATTACCGCCCTCAATTGCCAACGAATGTGGTGCCTAAAGTAATAATGGACGCATTAAGTCCATCACTACGATCATATTGGTTGAATCTTAAATCGATGGTCTTCAGCCCGAAGGTGAACACTTTGGTGTTGGCAAAAATGTCCTTGTATTGAACTCCCAAACCATATTGATGGGCATCATATTTGGACAAATCATAATCCGAAGTATAAAAGGTAGAGGTTGACAATGCCCCTTCTTTGGGATAGAAATGGTCAGCCGCGGATTGGGAGTAAAATCGATAGGTGGGATACAAAGTGAATTTATCCGTCAACTTTACGGGCACCTCCAAACTGGCTGTATGTGAGGTTATCCCCCAATCGTCCCAATAATAACGATAGTAGGAACGTAATATCAAAAAGTCGTTCAGATAATAATTCAATCGCCCGCCAACAGGAAGTTTAAAACGGGAATCCGGTAAGCGCTCCACGTCATCCGCCAATTGAAAGTCATCAATAAAAAAGTCTTCCGTATCTCCAAAATGCACCCGTTGAAAAGGAGTGCTGAGCAAACCATTCTGGCGCACCAAATCCACAAATAGAGCGCCCTGCATCTTTTTGGTCAGGATTTGGGAAAAGCTAAGGGAAAGGGAATATGAATTCCTGGTTTCCTTATCAAATTCAGAAAAATTGGGGTTGTAGGTTCCGTTTCCAGTTACGCGGTCATCAAAAAAACCAGAACGAAGTTCTATAGGATAAATAGCGTTCCATTTATCCAAATACACTCGTCCGCCCACAGTTAATTCTGTATTCTTCTCATTGAAAAGTCTCGTATAACTTCCTCCAAAGCCAAAGGAAAAATAATCGTACTCCGTGGAGAAATACAAGTCGGCACTCCAGATGGTATTCCGGTCTTTGGAGCTATGCTGATAGCTAGGATTAATGTATGCCAACAAATCCTTTCTGGACTCTCCAGAAGAGGCATCAAATGCTGTTGCGGTGACGTTACCCCCATCCAAGGGGTTGACATTGCTGGATGAGGCTGAAGTGTAGGCCGATAATCCCACATCCACAGTAAGCACATCATCAACGTTCATGGGCATTCGAAGTACAATGCTGGATGTGGCATCGGTTAGTTCTTCGGTTCCCTCTCCTCCTGTAACCGCAGCGTTATTGCCATCTTGCTCATAATAACTGAAGAGCAAATCAATTTCACTGGTTTCCAAGACTTTTTTGGCATAGGACGTATTGGTTTGTTGGGACCAACCAATCGAAGACAATAATCCAAATAAAAGAAAAACAGGGATTACCCGATTTTTGGATTGCTGGATAAAGGAAATATTTGCTGCCATTTTCAATTTTTCATTTTCCAATTTCAATTACAGCCACAACCGCCTCCGGTTTTACCTCCATTTGCGCCTGCCGATGCCTCTCTATAGAATTGAAAATTGGTTTCAAAACGTTCACAAGGCCTTGAGCTCAGGTCCATCTCTGCATCTGAAAGATATACTTTGTCATATTCCCTAACCACAACACAGGAGCTTAACATGCTTAAAACGATCAACAATAAAAAAAGTCTACCCATACCTAAAATTAAGGATTGTTATTGAACAAAATTCCGGTACTCTTATGGATCTTGTTATCTGAATCCACAACGACCACTTCCACCCCATCAATTTGATTGATCAGATGAATACCACTATCCTTGCCCATGATGAAAACCGCAGTGGCCAAGGCATCACAGAGTTCGGCATATTTGGCAAATACGGACACACTGTGAATGCCCGAAGTTGGGTAACCGGATCGGGGATCGATGATGTGCGAGTATTTTTTCCCGTTGAGCACTATGTATTTCTCGTAATTTCCGGATGTAGCCACTGAAGATTCAATCACTGGCAACCAACTAAATACCTTTTCCTTGCTCAACGGATTGGCGATTCCCACGAGCCATTTTTCTCCAGTAGTTTTGGTTCCCCAGGTGGTAAGATCGCCCGAAGCGTTGATGATTCCGCCTTTAACCTGTTTGGATACAAGCAACTCTTTGGCCCTGTCAGCAGCATAGCCTTTTCCAATGGCACCAAAACCTATACGCATACCTGGTTCAGAAAGGAAGACCGTTTGCTGATCCTGGTCCAAGATTATCTTTTGGTATCCTATTTTGGAAATAGAAAGTGCAATAGCTTTTTCCGAAGGAACCCGATCCATGGTTCCATCAAACTTCCAAATGTTATCCATGGATGCATAGGATATATCAAAAGCTCCATCGGTAATCTCTGATATTTTCTTGGCCCGTTCTATAAGTCCAAAGAGCTCAGAGCTCACCTTAACGGGCTTAACACCAGCATTTTTATTGATTAAGGAGGTTTCAGAAGCTTCGTCCCAAGAAGAAATGATTTTTTCTATACGCTTGATTTCGGATACGGCCTCATCTATGTTGATATAACCGATATCCTCATTCGGAGCCACCACGGTAATCTCGAACCGGGTTCCCATCAGCTTCATAACTTGCTTTACGGTAACATCCTGGCTTTGCTGTCCAAAGGACAGAAAACCCATCAATACCCAACAAAGGAGCAGTGGCTTTTTCATTTGACAAACCCATCTAGCAAAGCAATATAATCCTGTGGAGAAGCTTTTCTATTGAAACCAGTCTTGCCCAAGACCTTTTGATCCTTATCCATAACCACTACCAATGGAAAGTATCCTTTGGGGTTATACTCCGTGAAAAGGGATTTATTTTCATTTAACTTATGTTCTGGCAATTGATTCTTTTTCTTTCTGGGAAAATCAGCATTATATAGCACATAGTGATCCTTTGCATAAGCACTGAAATCCTCAGAATCCAAAATACCCCGTTTCAAACGGATACAGGGACCGCACCAGTCAGAGCCTGAAAACACTAAAACGACGGGCTTGTTCTGCTCATTAGCCAAGGCCAGGGCATCTTCAAAACTATCCTGCCAGTCTTGGGCTTGGAGCGAACCAAACCACAAACAGGCCATTATGATCAATAATCGTTTCATAAATGCAGTGATTTACCAGAACTATTCGAAAACCCTTAGGGTAGTGCCATTTAGTTCTGTATTGAAAACCTTTAGTGGGTTGCTGGTTACTGAATTAAGCGGGGTTCCATCTTGGTCAAATCTGGAACCGTGGGTAGAACATCTGAACACACCTCCATCTTCAGAGATAAAACGTACTTCTTCGGTTTGCTGGTGACTGCAGATTTGGCTCGCAGCAATTAAATTACCTTCCAGGTTGCGTGCAACCACGATATCGGTATAGCCTAAACTTGGACTTGATTTCACCAAAATAAACCCTCCGTTGTTGGCCAAGGGAGCTGCATCAGTTGAAGTGAGGTCAACGGTAAAATCCACTCCGTTTGGTTCTGGAAATTGTTCCAAATCCTCAGAATCCGTTGAACAACCGTTTAAACAGGGAAAAGTAAGGGCAAATGCGGCACCTGCGCCCAGACTCCTTAGAAAATCTTTTCTTTCCATAGCGTGGGGTTTATAGAAAGAACGCTATTTTAAGTGGATTCGTATGCTAATATTCAAACTTGCCAAACTCACTTTGGATGGTCAATTTTTTACTGCTGGACTTTTCTACCCTTCCTATGATTTGTGCATCAACGTTAAAACTTTGGGAAATGGCTATAATCTCGCTTGCAACCTGCTCATCCACATAAAGTTCCAAGCGGTGACCGCAATTGAAAACTTGGTACATTTCCTTCCAATCTGTCCCGGATTGCTCTTGTATCAATTTAAACAAGGGAGGAATAGGGAACATGTTATCCTTGATAATATGCAGGTCCTCAACAAAATGAAGAATTTTGGTTTGGGCACCTCCACTGCAATGCACCATGCCGTGTATTTCTTCTGAACTGAACCGCTCCAATATTTGTTTAACAATGGGCGCATAGGTTCGTGTTGGGGACAAGACCAGTTTTCCTGCATCCAAGGGAGCATTTGCAACCGAATCGGTTAGTTTTGTATTTCCAGAATATACCAGTTCACCGGGAACGGCAGCATCAAAGCTTTCCGGATATTTATCCACCAGATATTTGGCAAAAACGTCATGACGAGCAGAGGTAAGCCCATTGCTTCCCATTCCACCATTGTAGTCAGATTCGTAGCTAGCCTGACCGTAGGAAGCCAACCCTACTATGACATCGTCAGATTTGATATTGGCATTGTCGATTACCTTTGCTCTCCTCATTCGGGCTGTGACCGTGGAATCTACAATAATGGTTCGAACCAAATCTCCAACATCAGCGGTCTCTCCTCCAGTGGAATGAATCGTGATACCATGTTGTCTTAAATCGGAAATCAACTCTTCCGTGCCATTGATAATTGCCGAAATAACCTCTCCGGGAATCAGGTTTTTGTTTCTACCTATGGTGGAAGAAAGCATGATATTATCCGTTGCGCCCACGCAAATTAGGTCGTCCACGTTCATGATTAGGGCGTCCTGCGCAATACCCTTCCACACGGTAATATCCCCGGTTTCTTTCCAGTACATATAGGCTAAAGAGGATTTTGTTCCCGCTCCATCTGCGTGCATCACCAAACAGTGTTCATCACTGCCCGTAAGATAATCCGGTACAATTTTGCAAAACGCTTTGGGAAAGAGTCCTTTGTCAATATTCTTGATGGCATTGTGCACATCTTCCTTGGAAGCAGAAACCCCTCTTTGGGTATATCTTTTACTGGTATCTGAGGACATAGATAGATTTTGCGCAAAAATAGCAAAACTGATTCCCTTACGCTATTATTTGCAGTCCACAATTTTATTGAAGAAGGGAAGGTAGATGACCCAAATAATCATTCTTCCAGATTTTTTGCGTTGTCAGCTGATCAACATTTCCCCCGGAGAGTATTACCAAAACCTTTTTCTTAGCCGAAGCTCCCTTCAACCACTCACATACTCCGGCCATAGTCATGGCACTGGTTGGTTCTATCCTGCATTTGAGCAGATGGGTCAACCATTGGGTCCAGTAAATCATTTTTTCTTCTTCCGCTTCATAAAAGGCATCCAGTTGTTTTAGATATTCAAAAGTGATATCACCCACGGCCATAGTCATTGCGCCATCTGCCAAAGTGTTTGGCACTGCAGCCAATCTTTGAATTGTTCCTTGACGAAGAGATTCAGCTGTGTCATTGGCATTCAAGGGTTCCACCCCTATGACATGGGTCTTTGGGGAAAGCCCACGACTCGCCAACAGAGTTCCGGAGAGCAATCCACCACCCCCACAGGGGGCGAAAACTGCGTCCATTTTATCCAATTCCCTGAGCGCTTCATAAGCCGAAGTTCCCTGTCCACAAATAACCTGTTCATGATTAAATGGAGGAATCCAGTATGTACCCTCAACTGCTGCTGCTTGCCTTACTTTCTCATCCGTAATGTCCCTGGTTTTGCTCAAAACCACTTCGGCTCCATAAGATTTAGTAGCTTGAATCTTCACTTGGGAAGAGTATTCCGGCATAAAAATGGTTGCTGGAATTCCAAATTGATGGGCAGCATATGCCACGGCCTGCGCATGGTTTCCAGAACTGTTGGCCACGATATGTTTGGGACGCCGACCTTGTTCAATCAACCAGGCCAAGGCGTTACAGCCACCTCTAGCTTTGAAAGCTCCAATTTTCTGCAAACATTCTGCCTTAAAATAGACTTCATGTCCCAACCACTTATTTAATAAGGAAGAGGTGAGTATGGGAGTATTATGAACAAACTTGATTATCCGTGCTTGGGCTTTTTCTATATCGGTAATATCCAAGATTCCCTTCATTTACTTCGCAAAAAGAAGTTCGCGATATTTGGTAAAGGGCCACACCTCATCTGAGACCAATTTTTCCAACTTGTCCGACTGTTCCCGAATCGTTTCAAAAAAAGGCCGTACATCATTGCAATAGGCTTGGGCTTTTTTATTGATGGTAGAGAGTCCGTTGGCACGACGTCGAGCAGCGGTCATTTCATCAGTTTGTTTCTTTATTTCTGCCAAGTGCTCCCCAATTTGTTCCAAAATATTGAGCTGGCCTTCAGCTACCTTATTGTAGACCGCACCATAAATCTCCTTAAGCCCCTGAACGTTGGTCAAAAGGGAATTTTGATAGTTTACAGCGGCAGGAATTATGTGATTGTACACCATTTCGCTCAGCACTCTCCCCTCTATCTGAACATGAAGAATATACGCATCCAATTCCACTTCTTGATGCGCTTTTAGTTCCACTTCGCTCAACACATCCATTTCCTTAAACAGGGCAATACTGTTCTTGGAAGTCAGTACTTGAAGGGCCTCTGGCGTATTTTTGTTATTGCTCAGTTTGCGTTTGCGCGCCTCATCTTGCCATTCGATACCGTAGCCATCCCCATCAAACCGAATACGTTTTGAGGTTTTAATATACTCCCGCAACACGTTGAACACAGCCTCATCCTTTTTCAAGTTTTTCTTGTCAATCAAAACATCCACCTCCTTCTTAAAGTCCGAGAGCTGTTTGGCCACAATGGTGTTCAAAATGGTCATGGGTTTGGCACAGTTGGTTTTAGCACCAACACCCCTCATTTCAAATTTGTTCCCTGTAAAGGCAAAAGGGGAGGTTCTGTTCCTATCCGTGTTATCCAGTAAAATTTCGGGGATTTTCCCCACCACATTGAGTTTCAATTCTGTTTTTTCCTGTGGCGATAGTTTACCTTGGGAAACTCCTTCCAATTCATCCAATACATCACTTAGTTGTTTGCCAATAAAAATGGACAGAATGGCCGGCGGTGCCTCATTGGCCCCCAACCGATAATCGTTACTTGCAGAAGCTATGGACGAACGCAAAAGTTCTTCATAGGTATCCACCGCTTTGATCGTGTTCACAAAAAAGGTGAGGAACTGCAAATTCTTCATGGGCGTGGAACCCGGACTGAGCAGATTTACTCCAGTATCCGTAGCCAAGGACCAGTTATTGTGCTTTCCTGAACCATTTACCCCGGCAAAGGGCTTTTCATGAAATAAAACCGTGAAATTATGTTGGTCCGCAATTTCCTCCATTACATCCATTAACAATAGGTTGTGGTCTACAGACAGGTTGGCCTCCTCAAAAACCGGCGCCAATTCAAATTGGTTGGGTGCAACTTCATTATGCCTTGTCTTTACCGGAATTCCCAATTTGGTGCATTGCTTTTCCAAATCGCTCATAAAGCTGAGTGCCCGGGAGGGAATCACCCCAAAGTAATGATCATCCAATTGTTGTCCTTTGGCGGCGGCATTGCCTACCAAGGTTCTTCCAGTCATGACCAAATCCAAACGAGATTTAGCCAAAGCCTTATCTATCAAGAAATACTCCTGTTCCCAACCCAATGTGGCATATACCTTACGTACATTTTTGTCAAAATATTGTGCTACGGAGGTTGCGGCTTCGTCTATGGCATGCAAAGCCCGTAACAAAGGAGCTTTGTTATCCAATGCCTCTCCTGTATACGCCACAAAAATGGTCGGAATGCAGAGCGTTGTTTTATAAATAAATGCTGGAGATGTGGGGTCCCAAGCCGTGTAGCCCCTAGCCTCAAACGTATTTCTTATTCCGCCGCTTGGAAAACTCGAAGCGTCCGGTTCTTGTTGTACAAGCTGGGCACCCCCAAACTTTTCCATAGCCCTTCCATCTGGCAAAATGTCAAAAAAGGCATCGTGTTTTTCTGCTGTGGAACCGGTTAACGGTTGAAACCAGTGGGTATAGTGTGTAGCTCCCATGGACAGGGCCCACGCTTTCATCCCTTCAGCCACCTGATCGGCAATTTTGCGATCTATCTTGGTTCCTTGAAAAATAGCCGATTTGACCTTTTCCAAAGCTTCCTTGGTCAAAAATTGAAGCATTTTCTCTTCGTTGAACACTTGCTGTCCAAAAAGTTGGGATCTTTTCCCTGTTTCCTCCACCTTTCTGTGGGTTCGCTTTCCACTCTCGGCAATGGCACCAAATCTAGTGTTTGACATAGATAAACTTGTTTAAGCCACAAAATTACAATTAACAATTTAATAATATATGCTTCAAAAATTACTTTTTTTTCATTTAACCCCACTAAAAATGGGGGTTATGAAAATTATAATGTCATGATTGCGATTTTAACCCTTCAAAATGCATATTATCAACTGAAAAACATACTTTTGTCTCTTTAAAATTTGAGAACAAAATAACGACCGCAATTATGAGCAAATCTAAATTAGAGTACATCTGGTTGGACGGTTATGTGCCCACCGCCAATATGAGAAGTAAAACTAAAATTGAAGAGAATTTTAGTGGAAAATTGGAAGATTGTCCTATTTGGTCTTTCGACGGAAGTTCTACCCTTCAAGCTGAGGGAGGTTCTTCTGACTGTTTATTGAAACCTGTAGCGATTTACCCTGATCCCGCTAGAAAGAATGGTTATTTGGTAATGGCCGAGGTATTGAATGCTGATGGCACCGCCCACGCTTCAAATTCAAGAGCCACTATTGACGATGAGAATGATGATTTCTGGTTCGGATTTGAGCAAGAATATTTCATCATGGATACAGACACCCTATTACCTTTAGGTTTCCCAATTGGTGGTTATCCTGGTCCACAGGGATTGTATTACTGCTCTGTTGGCGGGAAAAACACTTGGGGCCGCGAATTGGTTGAAAGACATGCCGATCTTTGCATTGAGGCTGGATTGAACTTTGAAGGTATTAACCAAGAGGTAGCTGCTGGACAGTGGGAGTTCCAGATTTTTGCCAAAGGAGCGAAAAGTGCAGGAGATCAAATTTGGGTTGCCCGTTACTTGTTGGATAGATTAACCGAAGAGTACGGTTATTATATTGAGTACCACCCAAAACCTATCAAAGGAGATTGGAATGGTTCCGGGATGCATGCCAACTTCTCAAACACTACCTTAAGAACCGCTGGCAACAAAGAAACGTATGAGAAAATCTGTGAAGCGTTCAGACCTGTTGCCAAAGAGCATATTGCGGTTTACGGAGAGTTCAATGATCAGCGTTTGACCGGCCTTCACGAAACAGCCTCCATCAATGACTTTAGCTACGGCGTATCTGATAGAGGTGCATCTATTCGAATTCCAATCATTACCGTAGAAAAAGGTTGGAAAGGATGGTTGGAAGACAGAAGACCTGCCTCAAATGCAGACCCATATAAAGTTGCGGCCAGAATCATCACGACTGTAAAGTCGGCCGAAGTTTAAACCGATGAATTAATTGTTGATAATGATTAAAAAACCGTCCTATGGGCGGTTTTTTTAGTTTATGGTCAAATAGACAAAGGCGGTATAAACAACCAGAAGAATAATTCCATCCCGCCATCCTAAGCGCAATCCTTTTGGGAAGAAAACTAAGGGTAAAATCAAGAGAGAAATCCCAAGCATCCAGAAAATATCACTGGCCAATAAACCTTGATCCACCACCCTTATTGGGGTGATAATGGATGTGATACCCAACACAGCCAAGAGGTTAAAGATATTGGAGCCAATCAAGTTACCCAACGAAATGGCTTTTTCCTTTTTCAACACCGCTACTACGGATGCGGCCAATTCAGGAATGCTCGTCCCCACTGAAACCACAGTCACTCCAATTATTCGGTCACTTACTCCCAAGGACGATGCCATTCCCACAGCTCCATTGATCAACAACTCAGAACCTCCCCAAAGTGCTGTTCCTCCAATCCCTAAAAAAAACACTGTTTTATACAACGGTAAAGGAATATCGTCTTCCGGCATCTCATCTTCAACTGCTGGTTTTTGAAATCGCAACAAATAAACCAAAAACAGAAAAAGGAAAACCACGAGTATGATTCCCTCATATTGCTCAAGAATCCCATCGAAATAAATAAACCCAACAAATAGCAAGGAGGCCACCATCATAACAGGCCAATCCGTGGTGTAAAAGCTCTTACGAACATTGATACTGCCCATTAAAACCGTAATAGCCAAAACCAATCCCAAATTGGCAATATTGGAACCCACCACATTGCCCAAAGCCAGATCAGGGAATCCGTCAAGTGCAGCCTTAATGCTTACAATTAATTCCGGAGCCGAGGTAGCGAATGAAACAATGGTCATCCCAATTACGATTTTTGGAATGGCCAACCTTAGGGATAGGGCCACGGCAGATTTCAACAACCAATTCCCCCCAACGATAAGAAGGACGAGCCCCAAAACAACCAAAAGTAGATTTCCCAAGCGGTAAAATTTTGCGTAAATATAGATGAAGATTTAAAGCTCCAAGCTTTGGGGTTCAAAATTTATTTGTAAATCAAGTCAAAAGCTTAAATCCACCTAAAAAAGTGGGTAATTTACAACCCGTCCTTCCACTCCAAAAACTACAACTCCCGATTGCTCCAAGAAACGAAAACACAAAAAAAGCCACTTTTTGAAGCAAAACCTCCCTTGGTTTTCAAAAAAGGGTCAAAAAAACCCCTACAATTACGATAATCCAAAACCATAATCACAATTTAACCTTACAATTTAAAACTTCAACGTAGAGGGTCACATCAATTCTAAAGCCAATCTCATTTTTTAACCTACAATCCTGTACGCAATTATATTGATTTCCTTACAAAAATTTGGAAACATGATTCCTGTCATTTTATCTTAAAAAAACGTAACCGGTTCAAAGCAATTTTTCAACCCTTAAAATCAATCAACACAATGATCACAATTGTTAAGTTTTTGGTGATGCTGGTCATCCAGCTTATCACTGTAATTTTTGTCTAATCCTTAAAACCAATCGATATGCTTACATTATTTGGAATACTGATCATACCTTTTGGAACTGCTATCCTGGTTGCCAATCAATCCAATAATTCTTTACTGGAATCTTTTATAGGCGCCGATTGGGCGAAGCAAACGATGAATAAACTTGGAGCTAATTATACCCCTGTGATTAGTTCCCGTGCATGCAGGACCTTTTTTTAGAAAACTTTAGCAATTGCCTTAGGCTTCAATTTGGCTGATTTGTCTATTTTACATTTTTATAACAAATCACACATGAATTGATGAAAAAAATAACAATTGTTTTGGCTGTCCTAGTTGGCTTGCAATCCTGCAAGCAGGAAGCCAAAAAAGAAGAATCCCCCAATCTTAGTGAAGAATTTGCCGAAGTCCTGAACAACTACTATGAAGATGGGCTGAAATTGAACCCAATCAACGCCACCACAGCTGGTGACCATCGGTATAACGATGTTTTCGCCAATGCGCTTTCAGATGAGTATACAGCGAAAGCCAAAGCACATTTTGAAGGTTACAAGGTAAAGCTAGCCAATTTCCCAATTGAAAACTTGACGGAAAGTGAGCAAATGAGCAAGGCCATTCTTGCTTGGGAATGTGATATCAATCTGAATGAGTTTAATCACAATGCCAACCTTACTCCCATTGACCAAATGTGGTCTCCCAATTTATTTATAGGACAACTGGCCAGCGGATCCAGTGCGCAGCCGTTCAATACAGTTGAGGACTATGAAAAATGGATGAAAAGAGTGGATGGATTCTTGGCATGGTTATCCAGCGCAGAAGACAAAATGCGCGAAGGAATGGAAAAGGGTCACGTTCTTCCCAAATCATTGATCAAAAAGGTTTTGCCACAGCTGGAATCCCAAACTGTTCAGGATTTGGATCAACATCTGTTTTACTCTCCTATCAAGAATTTCCCAGAAAGTTTCTCCGAAGAAGACAAGGCCAAACTAGTGGAGGCTTATCAGACTATGATCAAGGATAAAATTATTCCAGCATACGAAAAACTCCATGCCTTTATGGCCAATGAATATATGGATGCCGGTCGTGAATCCAGCGGTATTCAAGGAGAACCGGATGGTGATGCCTACTACGCCCATCAAATCAAAAAATACACTACTACCAATATGACCGCAGATGAAATCCATGAACTTGGATTGAACGAGGTGGCAAGGATTCGTTCCGAAATGGAAAAGATTAAGGAACAAGTAGGTTTTGAAGGAGATTTAAAGGCTTTTTTCGACTATGTGAGAAACAACAAAGAATTGATGCCCTTTACGGAACCAAAGCAGGTGATTGACAATTTCAACGCCATTCATGATCGAATGAAGCCACAAATAGAAAAACTATTCGATGTAAAACCCAAGACCCCCTTTGAGGTGCGCCGCACGGAAACCTTTAGGGAAAAATCAGCCAGTGCAGAGTACAACCCAGGATCCTTGGATGGTACCCGACCCGGAATTTTCTATACTCCCATTCCTGAAGTAACTAAATATAATGTGTATTCCGATGAATCCCTGTTCCTACATGAGGCCATTCCCGGACACCATTATCAAATTTCATTGACCCAGGAAAGTGATGTGTTACCCAAATTTAGAAAGCTATTGTGGTACAGTGGTTATGGTGAGGGTTGGGCGCTATACAGCGAATCTTTGGGAACCGAACTTGGTCTTTATACCGACCCTTATCAACTTTTTGGTATGTTAGGCGCCGAGATGCACCGGGCTATTCGGTTGGTAGTTGATACTGGATTGCATTCCAAAGGGTGGACCCGTGAGCAGGCCATCCAATATTCCTTGGACAACGAAGCAGAATCTGAAGCTTCCATTACTTCAGAAATTGAGCGTTACATGGCCAACCCAGGTCAGGCCCTTTCTTATAAGATTGGGCAGCTAAAAATTCGTGAGTTGCGCAAAAAAGCATCGGATGCTCTAGGAGATAAATTTGATATCCGACAATTCCATAATCAGGTGTTGGAAACTGGATGTGTTCCTTTGGCCCTGCTTGAGGATAAAATCAATACATGGATCAAGGAAAATAGTTAATTGTTAGATATGTTTTCCGGGGGTCGAGCAATCGGCCCCATTCCTTTTGTTTTCTGAACGTTAGCTCAGGTTGGTTATATTTGCACCACCAACACTTGAAGCGATGTTCTATAAAGTTCTGGCAAAAATCAACAAGGCTGTACTGCCGTCTTACACCAAAAAAGGGTTGGATCCGGCCAAAGCTTCCAAACTACAATTGGCCATCATTGGTTGGCGCTATTTTGTAACCACAAGGGCACTGGATTAATATTTCAACAAGGATTTAATCGGGTAGCCGTTCAGTTTTTCCGAGCCATTTAAAAAACTTAGTTCAATTAAGAAATTGCACTGAACCACTTCGCCACCCAATTGTTCTACCAGCTTGCATACTGCTTCTGCCGTTCCTCCGGTGGCCAGCACATCATCATGAATTAGAACTTTTTCACCTTCACTTATAGCATCCATATGGATTTCCAACACATCCTCGCCATATTCCAGGGAATAAGCCTCCCCAATGGTTTTATGGGGCAACTTACCCTTCTTTCGTACCGGAACAAACCCTGCTCCGAGCTTGGAAGCCAGCATGGGTGCAAAGATGAACCCTCGACTATCAACACCCACCACCTTATCAATGGGCAAGCCTTGAAGCATTGACAGCAGGGACTCGCAGGCTCTGTTCAGCGCCTTGGGATTATTTAAAAGTGGTGTGATGTCTTTGAAGGTAACCCCGGGTTTTGGAAAGTCTTCAACGTCACGGATATAGGATTCAAAATCCATAAATTTTTGATTACTTGGTTTTGTCGTAAATTTAAAAAGAAATATATTTGCACCCCATTAAAAAGGCCTCGTGGCGCAACTGAATAGCGCATCTGATTACGGCTCAGAAGGTTGCAGGTTTGAATCCTGCCGAGGTCACGAATAAATCGAAAAGCAAGCAAAATCTTAAAGCTTGCTTTTTTGATTTTCAGCGCGTAGCGCTAAGGAAAACTACAGATAATCCTGCCGAGGTCGCTAGGAGAAAATTCCAAATGTACTCACCATAGCAGTTTTTAGGTTTCGAAATCCCTTAGACATGAGCAAATTTAGAAGCAAGAATAAAGAATATTTTATGATTATTCACCACAACTTTCTGCGGATGGAATTAGTTCTAAAGTTGGAATGAACTAATTTTTTCAACTCGCTATTCGCCATCGTACACCATATTGGACAAGGTACACAATCTACAAGGGGGCCATTACTTGCCACATTAAACTGACCCTTAAACCAAGTGCAAACAAAATCAATACTTTCATTTACCTTTTCACTGTAACTATCAAGATGTTAATCAGGTACTGAATTCACAAAAAATCCTCCTGGTAATATATGTCTTACAAATTGAGAAGCTTTGACCATTTTATCGAACTTTTGCTATTCACATAATGCCATAGGATGCACATAATCCATCCCCTATCTTTGCAGATGGTGCTTTGCTAATGGTGAATTCATTGAACAAACCTGTCCCACAAAGCATAGGTTTCCTATAATGGAACCAGAGCTGTATTGGTTTTGGGCTTAACGGCTACCCATATGACGGCCCGATGCTTCAGCTGATATTTTGGACGCACAATTGAACAATAATGTTGCTTGGGAGCATTGGTAAATCAATTGTCAATGCGACACCAAAAGAAGATATTAGATCTAAAAAAGTTCCTTTTGGTCAGAAAAGATTTGCATCTTTGAGATGATACGCAATGGAGATTTTTCTAAAAACTCAAAATGATACCATTGGTTTGTTCAAATTACATGAAAGTTTTTATTGAAAATATCTTCTCAATAAAATATGCTTGTCTATTGTTTTTTTTGTTGGCAATGCTGAATGAAGGCTTTGCCCAAAATCAAATCTCTTTTGAGCATATCTCCACTAAAGATGGCCTTTCACAAAGCGACGTCAATACCATTTATCAGGATGAGTTCGGGTTTATGTGGTTTGGCACCCATGATGGACTCAACAAGTATGATGGATATGGATTTACTGTGTACAATCCCGATCATGAAAAACAAAGCAGTATCAACAGTAATTTGATTTTTGATATTGTAGGAGATGATGATGGAAATCTTTGGATTGCTACAACGGGGAGAGGCATTAATTTTTTCAATGCGGCGACTGGCAAATTCACCCATTATGTGCACGATGAAGAGGACCCCTCCAGCTTGGTCAATAACCATGTCACGGTAATATTTAAAGATAGTAAGAAAAGATTGTGGATTGGAACCCAACAGGGTCTTGATATGCTCGATCTTAGTTCATCTTCTG
Organism: Flagellimonas algicola; assembly: GCF_005937185.1. GTDB lineage: Bacteria > Bacteroidota > Bacteroidia > Flavobacteriales > Flavobacteriaceae > Flagellimonas > Flagellimonas algicola. The sequence goes on from NZ_VCNI01000001.1 coordinate 1,582,582, forward strand.
AAAAATTGGAGTTCCAACATTTTAGTTCCGAACAGGAACCTTTTGTCTCTGGTTGGGACGGCACTTCCATATTTACAATTTATGAGGATAAAAAGGGCCAATTGCTGGTAGGTGGCACATCCGGGCTGTTCAAACTTAATAAAGATACCAATGGTAAAGATTACTTTGGTAATATCAACAAAAATCTTGGCTTACCTGACGTGAATGTTAGAGGTATAGCAGAGGACTCTACTGGACGTCTTTTTGTTGCTACCAATACTGGTTTGTATAGTCATATTAAGGGCAGCGGGAAAACCATGCAAAAGTGGTATGATGGATATTTCTCAGTTCTGTTGATTGATAAGAATAATCGTTTATGGGCAGGATCAAATGATGGTTTATACTTGTTTGAGAATACTTCTCAAGCAACTTTTCCTAAGTTTTTAAACCGGTTTGTTTATGATTCTCGAAATCCTAACAGCCTTAGCAAAAATATTGTGAGGTCCCTTTATGAGGATGATACCGGTATTATTTGGATTGGAACCAATGGGGGTGGCATAAACACCTATGATCCTGATAGAAAGCAATTTAAACACATAAGAAATACATCTGCCCCCAATAGTCTTAGTTATGACAAAATAAGAGCTATGTTCGAAGACAGCAATGGTACCTTATGGATTGGTACCGAAGGTGGTGGTTTGAATATGCTTGATCAAAAGGACGACAATGGTTCATATAGCTCTTTTAAGCATTTTAGTTCCATCTCGAGAATATTTGCCCTCACGGAGGTTAGAATAGGCGATAAAAAAAAGTTGTTTATCGGGACCGAGGGCACACCCAGCTTGTTTCAATTGGATATTACGGATCCAAAAAAAACTTCAGAAAAAGAGTTGGTTACAGAAGAGCTAAGACATAGTGTTTTTAGTTTGTTGACCGACACTCAAGAAAACATCTGGATTGGCACCTATGGTTCAGGGGTACATAGGTGGATGAAGACAGATATGCCCAACCAATATATAAAAGACACCTTCGCATTTTATCCAGGCGTCATCAATTCAGTGCCCAGCAACATTATCAGAAATATATTTGAAGATAGTGTGGGAAACATTTGGCTGGGTACTGCCAATGGACTTTGCAAGATACCTGCAAAGGAACGCTATAAAAAGGCACCAAAAATTTTGGTCTATAAGAATGACCCCAAGTATCCCGGCTCATTAAGTCATAATTATATTCTGTCTTTATATGAAAGTACTTCAGGTGATTTATGGGTAGGCACTTTTGGAGGAGGCCTTAACAAGCTAGTATCTTCAAATGACAACAATTTAAACACTTTTGTTTCCTATTCAGAGCGCGATGGGTTGCCCAACAATGTGATCAAAGGTATTTTAGAAGATGCAACAGGTAATTTATGGTTATCAACCAACCAAGGTCTTTCAAAATTTGACCCTAAGAGGAAAACATTCAAAAACTATAGTTCCAGTGATGGACTGCAAAATAATGAATTTCAAGAGCTTGCTTGTGTAAAAAGAGCGGATGGTGAAATGCTTTTTGGAGGGATTAATGGTTTTAATGCCTTTTATCCAAATGAAATTAGTGACAATGAGTATCTGGCCCAGACCGTAATCACCAACTTATTGATATCGAACAAAACCGTTGGTATAGGTGAGAAAATAAAAGGAAGGGTAATATTAGAGAAGAACATCAACAAGACTGAGGAAATACAATTAAAGTATAGAGAAAATAGTTTTTCATTTGAATTTGCTGCATTGCATTATTCGGCCCCTTCTAAAAACCAATTCGCGTATCGGTTAGAAGGATTTGATTCTGATTGGACCTTAACTTCTTCGAAAAAACGCTTTGCCACCTACACCAATCTAGAACCGGGCAGCTATACATTTAAGGTAAAGGCCTCCAATAATGATGGTCTTTGGAGCGACACAGCTACCCAACTTAAGGTTAATATCATACCTCCTTTTTGGCGCACAACAATGGCCTATATAATTTATGTTCTTTTATTACTTGGCCTTCTATGGCTTTTTTGGAGGTATACCTTCATTCGAACTTCTGAAAAGCACCAATTGGAATTGGAACATCTTGAAAAAGAAAGGTCGGAACAACTGCAGAAGATGAAACTTGAATTTTTCACTAATATATCGCATGAATTTCGCACCCCCTTGACCCTAATAAAGGGGCCTTTGGAGTATCTACAAAAAAATGTGGGAACCATGAATCAGGCGTCCTTAAAGGAACAGCTAGGTATCATGCAAAAAAACACCTCTTACTTATTACGGTTGGTTGGTCAATTACTGGATTTTAGAAAGTTGAACCAAGGTAAAATGAGATTGGTCATGCGCAACAGTAATGTAAGTACGTTCATCAAAGAGGTTGGTGAGCCTTTTCAATTTATTGCTAGTAAACAATCTTTGGACTTTAAAATAGAATCCTCTAATGAAAACCTTATGGCTTGGTTTGACCACCAAGCTTTAGAAAAAATCATAAACAATTTATTGTCCAATGCCTTTAAGTTTACCAAGTCCGGAGATACCATTAAGATAAAGATTTCTGAAAAGACCGAGGAAGGGAGTGATTTGGTAGTTGTTAAAGTCAAAGACTCTGGAATGGGCATACCGAAAAATAAAATTTCCAATATTTTCGAAAGATTTCATTCAGGAAAGGACAATTCTAAAATGAATCCTGAAGGTATGGGGATTGGGCTGGCTTTCACAAAAAATTTGATAGAATTGCATCAGGGGTCTATAGATGTAATTAGCGAACCCAATAAGGGCACAACTTTTACGGTAAAGCTTCCAAAAGACAGGAGGGCCTACCAGGATATAAAAGAAATTACTTGTAAGGAGGTCTCAGATAATGACTTTCTCGTACGAACTTCTGAAACTGAATCGTTTGCAATTGGTCTCAACGACGATTTAATAGATCAAAGCCTTCATAATGAAAGGTCAAACTTACCTGTCTTGCTTTTAGTTGATGATAACCCGGACATTCGTGCGTTCATTAAACAGGTTTTAGCAAAGAGCTATACCATCTTTGAGGCAGAAAATGGAAAGCAAGGTCTCGATATCGCCAACAAAATTGTGCCCAACGTAGTTATTTGCGATATTTTAATGCCTGTTATGGATGGTATTGAATTCTGTCAAAAGATGAAGTCACGTACAGAAACAAGTCACATTCCAATTATAATACTAACGGCCAAGTCGTCTCAAGAAAGCGAATTACAGGGTCTTCAATTGGGAGTAGACGAATACCTCAGAAAACCTTTTGGATTTGAAGTCTTGGAACTCAAACTTTCAAATATTGTTAAACGTCGTGAGCAGTTAAGAAAAAAATTCAACAGGGAAATTGCTTTGACTCCTAGTGAAGTTACCGTAACAACAATGGATGAACGTTTCTTGGGACAGGCCATCGATATTGTTGAACAAAATATGATGAATACCGATTTTAATGTGGAAATGCTGGTGCGTGAAATGGGGCTTAGCAGAAGTAACCTTTATCTAAAATTCAAAGAACTAACGGGACTTTCTTCGAGTGGGTTCATCAGAAACGTTCGGTTAAAGCGTGCAGTACAATTATTCGATACCAGTGATTTATCAGTAAAAGAAATAATGTATATGACCGGGTTTAACACAGCTTCTTACTTCTCAAAATGTTTCAAAAAACAGTTTGGGATAGTACCTAGTGAATATGTTCGGCAAACAGGCCCCAAAACCAAACCAATGCCCCGCTAAAAATTCGTGAAATGAAACGAGCAAAAAAAACATTGATCTCTATCCTAGGAATACTCCTGTTTTTGACAACTATTGGTTGTGCAGAGCAACCCAAACAGCAACTGGGTTCAGCCACCCGACCTAACATTATCATAATTTTTACAGATGATCAAGGTTATGGCGATTTGGGCTACCATGGTAATCCATGGATAAAAACACCAAATCTGGATGCATTTGCCAAGCAATCCCTAGAATTAACTAATTTTCATGTTGGTACCACTTGCACTCCCAGTCGTGCAGGATTGATGACCGGGCGTAATGCCAATCGAAACAATGCCTGGCACACCATCGCCGGTTGTTCCATACTTAATCAAGATGAAGAAACCATGCCCGAGGTATTCGCTAAAAATGGGTATGAGACTGCTATGTTCGGCAAGTGGCACCTTGGAGACAACTACCCCTTCAGACCATTTGACCGCGGTTTCAAATATTCGTTTTATCACGGTGGTGGTGGGGTAAATCAAACCCCGGATTACTGGAATAACAACTACTTCAATGACACTTATTTTCGAAATGGGGAAGCCGAAAAAACAGAGGGTTATTGCACGGATGTTTGGTTTAAGGAGGGATTAAAATTTTTAGATCAAAAACGAGATTCTCCGTTTTTAATGTATCTCTCACTTAACGCAGCCCATGGCCCATTTAATGTACCTCAAGAGTATGCAGAAATGTACAATTCAGCACCCTTGACCGAGATTCAGAAAAGGTTTTATGGTATGATTACCAATATTGATGACAATTTCGGTAGGCTTATTTCCTATCTCAAAAGAAAGAATCTTTTTGACAATACAATTGTCATATTTACTACCGATAACGGAACTGCCGGAGGCATAAAAACACAAAAAGATGGTACTGTTTTGGGTTATAACGCGGGATTGCGAGGCGTTAAAGGCAGTCATTACGAAGGCGGGCATAAAGTTCCCTTTTTTATGAGTTGGCCAAAGGGTAACCTTATCCAAGAAACTTCGAATAACGAACTGGTGGCCCATGTAGACCTTTTGCCCACACTTGCCGAACTTACAGGAATAACTTATCAACCTAAAAAACCCTTAGATGGCACTAGTGTTGCCAAAATTATTAAAGGCGAACAAAGCACTATAGACCGTATGTTAGTGGTAGATACCCAAAGAGGGCAATGGCCGGTAAAGGGAAAAAACAGTTGCGTAATGAAAGGGCCTTGGCGTTTAATCGATGGCGCCGAACTTTATAATATCCATGATGATCCAGGTCAGCAAAACGACGTTGCAAAAGAACATCCAGAAATGGTTTCCAATATGCAAGCCTTTTACAATTCGTGGTGGACAAGCATTGAGCCTGATATGAATTATGCTGAGATTCCATTAGGCCACGATCAGGCCAACCCTGTATTATTGACCATTCATGATTTACATACTACAGACCCCTTGCCGTGGAATCAAGTACAAATTAGAAATGGGAAAGCTGCCCCAAAAGGGTTTTACAGCATCAATGTTGTCGAAGGTGGCACTTATCAATTTAAACTATATCGTTACCCGCCTGATTCGGGACTACCAATGAATGCTTCGGCAAAAGAAAAAGCAGGTAGTGCCTTTGTTGATAACCTGCCCAAAGGTTTAGGCATTAGTCCAACACATGCTAAGGTAAATGTAGGGTCGGTACTATTACAAGCCAAGGTAGCTGAAGAACAAAGCTATGCCGTTTTGGTTGGCCAGCTTTCCAAAGGTAGCCATGAACTGTCAAGTAGTTTCTTGGTAGAAAAAGGTCAAGAAATTCCTGCATACTATACAGAAATAGAAAAATTGGACTGACGTCTAGTTTGAAAAAATTAGGTATTGTATTAGCTTTTGCATTATTAACCTGTAATGCAGGCAAAAATAAGATCTCCTAAAGTCCAACCTCAGCTAAGTTATTACAAGGCAATTTGTTATGGATATATCAAAGTGCAAAGCTTAAAACACAAGGACAGATATGAACTTGTTGCATACCTCAATATTGACCAAATTCTATTGAATGAAATGAGGGAAAATCCCGGGGCAATAAACTTTTAGTTAGAAGACCCCAATTGCAAGGGTAAGGTTAAAAACCAAAGTAACTTCAATAAGAAACGTCCCATTGGAGCTCGAAATCGACGTTGTAAACCGAGAAGGAAGTATTATAGCTGAAACACTTTCTCCAATGCTATCCATTTCTCGCCTTCCTTGGCCCATGGTAAACCTTGTTGATACTTCCACATTAAGGCTTCCCATTCTTGAACATGTGGATTAGCGGCATCCATTTCGGCCTTTTTCTGTGGATCAAAGGTTTCATCAACATCCATAATCATAAACATGCGATTACCCGTCAAATAAATCTGCATATCTACAATACCGGCATCTTTAATGCTTTGCGTTATTTCTGGTCTGGCATTACCCTTAGCATGATAGTTCTTGTATTCCTCGATAAGTTTTGGGTCATCTTTCAGATCGCAAGAAAAACAGTGTCGAATAGTTTTAATCATAATGGAATTATTTCTTTTGATAGACCTGGTATACTTTCTTTCCATACAGCGCCACCACTAATAGACAAATTAAGGAAAGTACAAACGAGAATCTCATTTCAGAAACTCCAAGAAAATCAACATCTTGATACCCTACACCTCCAAAATCCAGCATGTACCCCTGCAAGTATGGTAAAAGTGCGCCTCCAACTATGGCCATTACCAAAAAGGCAGCGCCGAATTTTGCGTCTTCCCCCTGTCCTTCTAGCGCTATTCCGTAAATGGTTGGAAACATTATCGACATGAAAAGTGATGTAGCAATTAGCGAATAGATTCCTAACATACCCGGTAAAAAAATAGCTCCCAAAAGGGTTAACATTCCTCCAAAACCGAAAAGCATCAATAATTTCCCAGCGGGTATTTTCGTCATTAATGCGGTACCTAGTGTTCTTCCAACCAAAAAAACAATATACCCGGCCAAACCGTAATAAACCGCAGATTTTGCATCAATACTTAAGGTTTCGGCATATTGGTAAACATACGTCCAACACATAATTTGGGCTCCTACATAAAATGCCTGTGCTACCACACCAAACGCAAATTTAGGTTTGCTCCATAATCTCTTGACAGAGTCTAAAAAATTCACAGTGGCCTCTTGATGCTTATTCTGCGGCATTTTTACCAAAGTAATCAAAACAAAAAATAACAAAACAACAAGGCCTAAAATAACATATGGGTTTCTAATGATTTCAAGGTCAGAAGTTCTAATTGCGCCTTTTGCCATTTCAGATAGCGAATCGTAGATAGGGATACCATCCGCGGTAGTATCATCTGATTGCAATGCACCTAGGACAAAATTCTGGGCAATTAGCAGTCCTAAAATAGAACCCATTGGATTAAACATTTGAGCAAAATTTAAACGCTGTGTTGCCGTTTCTTCAGCACCCATGGATAGTATATATGGGTTAGAAGTGGTCTCCAAAAAGGCTAACCCAAATGTTAGAATGTAAAGGGCTGCCAAAAAGAATCCATAGCTTTCGTTTGCTGCTGCAGGATAGAATAACAAAGCACCCGTGGCATACAGCGCCAACCCTAATAAAACCCCTTTTTTATATGAGAATTTATTCACGAATAGGGCGGCTGGTATGGCCATCGTAAAATAGCCTCCATAAAATGCCAACTGAACTAGCGAGGCTTGGGTATTACTTAGTTCCAGCACTTTTTGGAAACCTCTCACCATTGGGTTGGTCATGTCATTTGCCAGTCCCCACAATGCAAACAGGGAGGTAATTAATATGAAGGGAATAAGTACTGCTTTTGAAACTACGGGTATTTTATTGTTTTCTGCCATTGGATGGTTTGTTTGGTCATTATTCGTCCGTTAAAAGCGAACGATCCAAATGCACATAGCCACCGTCCACAAAAATAAATTGACCTGTAGTGTGTGATGATCTGTCCGAAATTGTGAATAGACAGGCATTTGCTATTTCGTCAGTGCTGGTCATACGATTCTCCAACGGAATTTTTTCTATGATGGATTTTAACTTTTCTTCACCATTTGGCAAAGTCCTAATCCACGTGTCATATGAAGGTGTCCAGCTTTCGGCTATGATTATGGCATTGGAACGTATACCGTAATGTATCAGATCTACCGCCCACTCCCTGGTCAACCCTAAAACCCCGCCTTTAGATGCTGCGTAGCCAGAAGTTCTTCCTTGTCCCGTAAGAGCTACTTTTGATCCGATGTTTAAAATATTGCCTTTGGATGTTATTAGGAAGGGAAGTGCGTATTTTACGATCATAAAATAGCTCACCATATTCAGTTTCAGTGAGTTCATGAATTCTTCGTAAGAACCATCCAAGCCAACTCCGTCGTTTACGCCCACATTATTGATTACAACATCAATTCGTCCATATTTTTTTGATATGGTATTTAGTGCCTTCTCAATTTGCTCCGGGTCGGTAACATCGGTCTGGCAAAAAACGGCGTCAACGCCCTTTTGTTGAAGTTTTTTCACATAATCGAAACCACGACTATTTCTATCAATGACCGCTGGTATTGCGCCTTCTTCTCCCAAGCGTTGCAGAATGGTCTCACCTATGCTGCCTTCTTTTCCTGCTGCTCCGCTGATAACGACTATTTTGCCTCTTAAGTTTAAATCCATATTCCATTCTTTTAATGCCCTGTTATCTTCAGTTATGAAATGTAATTTTCATTATTATCAAGGTTTATTACTTGGAAAAAAACCAACAAACAATAAAAGTTCATTGTATTTTTATCCATAACATCTTTCAAAATCTACATTATTTACTGATGCGGTCTGGGGTCATGTATCGTAATTTGCTTTAGGAATCATGCCTAACCACTCACAATTCGCATTCCCTTTCGCAACAAAATATTGTCTTGTGGACGCATTTGCAGAAACTGTTTCGAAGTCTAGTTTTTCCCTTAGTATTAATCAAAATCAACCAGTGCCTTGATTACCCCATTGGCTGGATCTAACCACCCATCAAAATTGGCAATCATTTCTGTATAGGTTGCTTTATGGGTAATAAAAGAATCCAACGGAAATTTACCTTCCTCCAAAACACTAATTACATTTTCAAAATCTTCAATCGTTGCATTACGACTACATAAAATACTAGTCTCTTTAGAGTGTATTTTTGGGTGAGAATACACGAGTTCACCTTTAGAAAGTCCAACTAATACATACCTGCCACCATGTGCCATATATTCTATTCCGGATTCTAATGCTCCTTTATGGCCTGTTGCATCAAATACCACATTTGCCAAATCCCCATCGGTAATATCAAAGACATGCTGTGCGGCATGATTTCCTCCCAAAACCACATATTCCACCCCTATGTTATTCTGGGCATAATCTAAACGTTGTTGATTCATATCGATTGCAATCACCTTACTTCCAGCTATTTGCGCTAACTTCATAATACCCAATCCAATAGGGCCACAACCAACAACCACAACCGTTTCTCCGGGTTTAAGGTTTGAACGACGAATAGCGTGTGCTCCAATAGCCAATGGCTCAACTATGGCCATTTGGTCATTGGTCAAATCACGGGCAGGTATCAATAAACTCACTGGTACAGCAATTCGTTGTTGCATGCCCCCATCGGTATGCACACCCAGCACTTGTAAATTTGAGCAGCAATTGGTTTTCCCATTTCGGCAGGCATTACAATTACCGCAATTTACATAGGGCATTACGATTACATTATCACCTGTTTTTATCCCTTGTTCGTTTTTATCAATTTCTACCACCTGAGTTGCTAACTCATGACCCAATATTCTTGGGTAGGTAAAAAAGGGTTGATTCCCCGCATAGGCATGTAGGTCCGTACCACAGATTCCGACCTTTTTTACTTCTAAAATGGCCTCAGTCGAACTTCTTGTCGGTTCTTTTTTTTCTTTGAGGATAAACTGGCCAGGGCTTTCGCAAACAATATATTTCATTAAAATTGATTAAAGACTCTTAGAAAGATAAGCCACTAAGGCATACCTGCTCCTTGATACCACCTACTTAAACGAATTAGTTTTTTTAATTATCACAGGGAAATTTCCAATACGTGGGCATAATCTCCTGATTTGCCACTTAGACCTTTAACGGAAAGCCCAGCAGCGGTTTGCTCAAAAGCTATGGGAGCATCACTACCTAAAAGACGTATACTTTTTATTGTAAGGTCTTTTGCAAATTCGCTATCGCTACCCAAAGATTTGATGGTTATCCTATTGTTTTTTGGCCAGGCCAACATGGTGGCATAAAGCTTATTACCTTTCTTAGTAAAACGAATGTCCTCTCCTGTAAATTCTGTATTCTGGCTTTCAGAATGATGCCCTTTTTTAACTTCAGTGGGCCCTTCACCAAATGTTCTCCAGTACCGTGTACCGTATATTGCTTCGCCGTTTACGGCTAACCAATCTCCTATCTGTAAAAGAATTTTCGCCTGATCTTCCGGTATGGTACCATCGGCCTTAGGGCCAACATTCAGCAATAAATTCCCGTTTTTAGAAACAATATCCACCAAATCATCTATTAGTTGATTGGCCGTTTTGGAGTCCCAGTCCGTTACATACGACCAAGAGTTTTTGCCAATGGAAGTATCAGTCTGCCAGGGCAATTTTCGAATACCTGGTAGTTTTCCTCGTTCTAAATCATAAATTACAGTTCCTTCTGGGAAAGCTTCATGCCCAAAATTCTTATCGTTGATGATTACTTCCTTATCCCATTCTGCTCCTTTATTATAATAATAAGCCGCCAGTTTAGGTCTTAAATCGGCAAAATCATCGATATCAACATAAAAATCAAAATATAAGATATCAGGTTGGTAGTTATCTATTAGGTCTATGGTTCTGTTCCACCAGCGTTTCTTGAATTTTTCCGATACCGGCTCTGTTAGATCTTTACCCTTGCTTGAATACAAATCTGCGTATTCGGGATCCATCGTATCAAACTTTTCCTTTTTATTATAAAAGGACCAGTTAAATGCAAAATGTGTTGATGCTCCCATTTTAAGTCCTTGCTTTCGGCCTTCTTCAAAAAGTTCGCCTAACACATCTCTTCCGGGCCCCATATCAAAAGAATTCCATCTTGTGGTATTTGACTTATACATTGCGAACCCGTCATGGTGATCCGCCACAGGAACAACATATCGTGCTCCGGATTTTTTGAAAAGGTCAACCCACGCTTTGGCTTCGAACTTTTCAGCCTTGAACATCGGTATGAAATCTTTGTAGCCAAAAATCTTTTGGTCGCCCCACTTCTCTTTATGATGCAAATAGGTATCATTAGGACCTTCTTTGCCCAATTGTAGTTGAGCGGAAAAAGTAGCTGTATCCATATACATTTGACGCGGATACCACTCTGAACCAAATGCTGGAACCGAATAGGCCCCCCAGTGTATAAAAATGCCGAATTTATCATCGCTGAACCACTCCGGATCTTTGTAGTTTGCTTTTATAGATTCCCAATTGGGTTGGATTTTTGGGATGGTATCAGTAGCAATTGCTACGGTACTCCCTGTTCTCTTGTCTGTCTTGCAGTTGCAAAGGAACAGAATTGCTAAAAGCAAAAAAATTGGATTTCTCATGGTCATAACATGGCATGTATTAATGGTTAAGGCACTATTTGCCGGAAGTCTAAATTCCCGTTTTTCGTCCCATTTGCCTACCAAAGATGTTCTAATGTATAGAACAAATGGTCATTTTACCTTGCTTTATTTTCCTCTGAAATAGGCTTTTTAATTCTTTTTAATGATTCATCTTAACGCATGACATCTTTAACATGAAAAGGTATTGTCCAATGGTCAAGGCAAAAAAATGTGATCAGAATTTTGTTAAGAATTCGGTTCGTTGCTTTTTACTATCACATATGATCAAACCTGCACCTGTAATGTTTTATCCGCTTCCATAAAAACAATCATTTCTTAATTTTAACTGGTATGTGAAAAGAGTTGTGACTAAGCCCATTTTTATTCGTATTCAACTTTTTCATTATAAAAATGTACAGAAGAATTTACTTCCTTTCTTGTAATTGACTATACCGCATGAAAGCAAACTTGAACCATTTTGTCGCGCAAATAATTGGTTTTTTAACCATCCTTCCATTAACTGGACAAGTAGAAAAACCAAATATCATTGTAATTCTAACCGATGATCAAGGCTGGGCCGATGTTGGTTTTAATGGAGCAACAGATATTCCCACGCCAAATTTAGATCGTTTGGCTGCTGAGGGTGTTATATTTTCCAACGGGTATGTATCCCACCCTTATTGCAGTCCTTCTAGGGCGGGATTGTTAACCGGTCGGTATCAAGCCCGTTTTGGGCATGATTGCAACATGCCCTATGATACTGAAAATGATGCTACCATTGGTACACCACTTTCCGAAAAAATGATTTCAGAGGCTTTAAAGGAACAAGGGTATCGAACAGGCGCAATCGGTAAATGGCATGTAGGTGACCACCCTGACCTGCATCCAACAAAACAAGGTTTTGACCATTGGTTTGGTTTTCCCGGTGGTGGAATGAACTATTGGGGAAAACCCAATGGTCCGTTACGGACAGTTTTTAGAAATGGAGCACCCGTAGCCCAAAACAAACTTCATTATCTCACTGATGATTTTACCAATGAGACCATCGATTTTATAAATAAAAATGACAACAGACCCTTTTTTATCTATCTCGCTTACAACGCACCGCATGCACCGGACCATGCTACTGAACAATACCTAAAAAACACCGAGCATATTGAATATGCAGGAAGAAGTATATATGCTGCCATGGTCAATGCCGTTGACGCAGGTGTTGGGAAAATTGATTCTACCTTGACTGCCAACGGAATTAAAGAAAATACGATTTTGGTTTTCTTGAGCGATAATGGCGGAAGAATGGAACATGCGGACAATAGACCCAATAGAGGGCATAAAGGCATGCTATTTGAAGGCGGAATTAAGGTGCCGTTCTTCATAACCTGGCCCAAGCATCTGAAAAAAGCAATGCGATATGAGAGTGTAGTTAGTTCACTTGACCTTTTTCCAACTTTTTTAGAAGCTGCCGGCACCGATCCTAAAACGGAGAAACAGCTCGATGGTACTAGTCTACTACCCTATTTATCTGGAGAAAACACAGCTAACCCGCATGAAAAATTGTTCTGGCGTTCAGTTGGCGGCTTTGAATATGCCGTTCGGGAGGGTAATTTCAAACTTTACAAAAGTGCTTATAAGGGTAAAAAAATGCTCTTTGATTTAAAGAATGACCCCTACGAACGTACCGATATTGCAGAAAGGCATCCAAATGTAATTGCTAAATTGGAAAAGGCCTACTTGGAATGGGATAGTAAAAACCTATCTCCCGGATGGCTAGACCCGCACCAAGAAAATGTGCTTAAAGAAGAGAAAAAATGGGAAAGTGATAGGGCAAAATCATTGAAATCTGAAGAGAAATAACATATGAAGATATTAGGATCTGATAGAAAGCAACTACATTTTTTTAATGCCAAGGTTATGAATTTGGTGCTTTCAACTGTACTCTGTTTAATCGCATTAGCAAACGCGATGGCTCAAGGCCAACCAAACTTTATTTTTATTCTAACAGATGACCAAACTTACGGTATGATGGGCTGCACTGGCAATGACATTGTACAGACTCCCCATTTAGACCAACTTGCAAAAGATGGTGTGTTGTTTACCAATGCCCATATAACCAGTGCTATTTGTACCCCCAGCCGAACAAGTATTTTAACCAGCCAATTTGAACGTAAGCACGGGATTAATTTTAATTCGGGAACGAGTTTGTCTATAGAAGGTTGGCAAAATACGTATCCGATGGTCATGAGAACAAATGGCTACTACACGGGTTGGATTGGCAAAAACCACGTGCCCATTGGCCAAGGTGGCTACGCCAGCGGTGTTATGGAAAAAAGTTTTGATTATTGGTATGCAGGCCATGGACATCTTCGGTTCTATCCCAAAGAAATACATCACATTTTTAACCATGCCAACGCTGACACCCAGGCAGAAATAATTGGTGAGGGCATTCAAGATTTTCTTTCGAACGAACAAAAATTGCAAGGTGCCGTCAAATTTTTAGACCAGCGTCCCAAGGATAAACCTTTTATGCTTTCCGTGAATTTTAACCTTCCGCATGGTGCTAGCACCTCTACAATGGAAATGCGTGACACCGATGATGATTTGTATAAAACATGGTATAGAGACATGGAAATCCCGCTTCCCAAAAATTATGTGGCAAAAAAGGACATAAAAACACCTAAGCTTCCCTTAGAAATACATCGTACTGAGGACCGACAAGTGGGATACGATTATGTGAATGAGCCTGAAACACTAAAGGAACGATACATTAGACAACTACAAGCCATGACGGGCATTGATCGTTTAGTGGGCCAACTTAGACAAACCTTAAAAAATCAAAAATTAGATAATAACACGGTGATTATCTTCACCGCTGATCACGGCCTTTTTATGGGTCAATTTGGCTTAGGTGGAAAAGCGTTCTGCTATGAAATCACCACCCGTGTACCCATGATTATCTTCGACCCGTATTCAAAAAAGTCGACCCGTAACAAAACTTCCGATGCCTTGGTCCAAAGTATCGATATTGCTCCAACGATATTGACTATGGCCGGTATTCCAATTCCGAGCACCTATCAAGGAAAAACCCTTACTGAAGTACTTTCAGGTTCCATAGCCGACCCAAGACATTATCTTTATACGGAAAACCTGTGGTCCACACAGTTTGGCAATCCAAGATGTGAATCGGTGCAAGACAAAAACTGGAAATACATTCGCTATTATAAGAATGAGAATCTGTCGGCTTCAAAAAAAATTAAAACCGCCAAGGAGATGGGCATTAATTTGACGAGCATGCTCTATAAAGTCCATGATCCCGACATTGCATTATATCGCCATTTTATAGAAGCCCCTTTGCAAGGAGAGGCCGCCGTTTATGAAGAGCTTTTCGACCTTAAAAATGATGCACAAGAGACTACCAATCTAGCAAATGAAACAGGTCACAAAGACATATTGGAAAAAATGAGAAAAATTTGGGTCAATGAAATTAATAATGCGCGGGGTGCAGAACCACCACAAGTGCTAAGGTACACCACCGACAGTGAGTCTGAACGCGGAGTAATTATCGAACCAAAATGAAACAGCCAGCAGATGAAGCTTTAGGGGTGATTGGCAATAATTGAAGATGCATTTTATCAGCAAGCAATTTTTGGATTGCTAAAAAGAAAAAAGAATGAACAACCAATACAAGAACCAGATTCAAGGATCTTACGAGGCTATCATGGTCAGCAATAGAACTTCCAGAGATTGGGGGATGAAAAAACCTTACTAAAGCAACAAAAAGACCCTTATAATTGAACACTGCGGGATGGTCTCTCTAAATTGTAATCTGTAATTCAAAAATGAGAATTTTAGGTATTTATCTGCTATTTTTTGCCATTAGCGGTACAGTTTCAAACATAACGGCCCAAAAACAGCCCAATGTAATATTGGTGTTGACCGATGACCAAGGTATTGGAGATTTGGGTGCCCATGGCAATCCGTGGATTAAAACGCCAAACATTGATAAGTTTTATAAGGAATCTGTTCGGATGACCGACTTTCATGTAAGTCCACTGTGTACCCCGACCAGAGCTGCAATTATGACTGGGCGCTACCCAATTAATAATGGCGCTTGGGCCACTTTTAAGGGGAGGGATGCTCTATCAAACGCCACCACCATGGCAGATATGTTTAAACAGAACGGCTACAAAACCGCCTTATTTGGCAAATGGCATTTGGGTGACAATTACCCCAACAGGCCCACAGATAGTGGCTTTGAGATAGCGGTACATCACCTTGCTGGTGGGGTGGGTGAACTATCGGATTATTGGGGCAACAGTTATTTTGACGATGTCTATTTTGTAAATAACGAACCCAAACAATTTAAGGGATATTGCACTGATGTTTGGTTTAATGAAACAATAAAATTTATTGACCAAAACAAAGACGAACCTTTTTTTATTTACCTATCCACCAATGCCCCGCACGACCCGCTAATAGTTGCTGAAGAATATGCAAAACCCTACCAACATTTAGAAGGTAAAGAAATCATAAGTGCAAACTTATACGGAATGATTGCCAATATTGATGAAAACTTTGGAAAGCTTCGTGAGTATTTAGAAGATTCGGATTTAGAAGACAACACCATTCTCATTTTTATGACTGATAATGGTACTCGTTTTGGGTACAGTCCTGATGGTAAATTTGGATATAACAAAGGTTTTGAGGGAATAAAAGGAGATAAATTGGAAGGTGGCCATAGAGTTCCCTTTTTCATCCGTTGGCCCGAAGGGAAAATAAATGGAGGTACAGACCTGAAAGCCTTAACGGCCCATGTTGACATTGTACCAACATTAGCAGGCTTGTGTGAACTCAACATACCGGAGTCCATGCACCCAGATGGCATTGATTTTTCACCACTATTGTTTAAAGCGAATAAAAACTTAATAGAGCGTTCTGTTTTTATGCACAGTAGACAAGACTGGCGACCACCTAAAGATGTGATGGAAACTTGTATTCTAAAAGATAAATGGCGGTTATTGCATGGAAAACAGTTGTACAATATTGAAAATGACCCCAAACAACAACAGGACCTTTCTGAAGACCATCCTGAAATAGTGTCCCAATTACTAGAGGAAAATGCTGCTTTTTTAAAAGAAACAAAAGAAAATAGCGAGTACTATGAATTGCCCTTGGCTATTGCTGGCCACGAAGCTCAACAGGAATTAACATTTACTATTCAGCACGCCATAGGCGAAGATGGTGGTATTTGGAAAACCGAGCAGGTAGCAGCAGGTATCAAAAATAAAAATAATACCCATGCCCTCGAAATTGCCAAGAAAGGTACATACATCATTTCCTGCCGTAGGTGGCCCAAAGAACACCCTGGGCCAATTTTAGGTTTGCCTTTACAAACCAGATCGGACGATTTTGCATATAAAGCTATTACACCGGAAAAAGTACGAATACAAATTGCCAATCTAATCTTGGAAAAGGAGATAGTACCTGGTGATTTGGAAGTAATTTTTAATGTTGAACTCGATAAAGGGAAAACCTTATTGATCAATGATTTTTTGGAGGATGATAATAGCTATGGGGTGTATTACACCTATGTTAAAAGAGAGCAATAAAAATATTTCTGTAGAAACTTACTCGTCAAAATCATCAAAAAATTCACGCTGCGTTGTACCGTCTTTTAATCGAACGTAATCTAAGATGCCTGAGCCTTTAAACACATGTTCAATACCTACAATTGATCCATTTTTGCCTTCGTAAATGTCCGAATAAATTAATTGGTCGTTTATAAATACATAGACTTTTTGATTTTTCACTTCTAGTCTCAAAATATTCCAGCGTTCATCAAGAAAAGTTAAGCCTTCAAGGTTTTCTTTAGCACCGGTCACTTCGGTTTCTCCTATTTTTATTCCAGAATAACCGGAGCATCCTGTTTCCATCAACTTCAAATAAACTAGATTTTCTTCTCCATACAGTCGAGTAATGAAATCGTAACAAGTAATTCCGCCGGTCTCTTTTGAGTTTTTGAATCTCACTTCCATTTCGAAATTATCACCATCAACTCCAAACCTATTAAAAAAGCGATGCGTGGTATAGTACACTGATTTGACATCGTAACCGTTTTTAATTAACGAGTCCGAAGGGTAGGTCATATAACCTAATTTTTTGGCGGGAGGCAATTCATTATCAAGCCAAAGCTTCAATTTAGCTTCGTAATTTAAATAACTGTCCCAATTATCAGAGGTTGCCAATATACTTCGTGTTGCAAGTATGCGCCTGTTATTTAGAAGTTTTATGTTGTAATACCCAGGAATTTGATAAGTGTAGTTGTATAGAAATTGTTCTTTATTCAATTTGAATACTTGTTGCCCATATACCGGATGTTTAAAATCAAAGTCGATATAAGAACTGTCGTTGCGCTGTGTTTCAATATTATAACTTACCGAAGCGGTATACGGTACGGAACCACCTCCATCTTTCAATTCAAAAGAAAAGGGCGATGTTTCGTCTAGGGTAGCTTGCAGGTTATTCGAGATAAAACTTTGTACCAACACCCAAATCAGCACTAGCCCCAAGGACAATAGTCCCGCCAACTTCAACATCTTATAATTTTTAGGTTGAGGCTCGGTTTCACTTCCTACTTTCTCCTTATAAAAAGCACTAAAAGCCATCCAATCTGTATAACCCAAGTATTTTGCCAAAGCATCTTTTGTTGCACGCTGTGGATTATAAAATTTGCTGTACTCTATCTTTCCAAAAAGTCGCTTTAGGGTATGTGGACTAATCGAAATATTTGAAGCCTCAGAAATTATTTTAGACAATCGAATAAATTGGGGTTCTCGCCAAAATTCGGATTTTTCCCAATTTAGTTTTTGCTCAATTTGGTTTAAGCAATATTTCAACCGTTCGTTGTCCTTCATTCTAGTTATTCAAAATGTATTCAAAACTCTGCACAAGGTCTGAACATTGATTTTATTGGCTGTAGCAAGGATTATTCCTAATATAGTAACACTAAAAATATGAAATCCCTGATTTTAAAATTCAATTAAGAAACCTTGAGTTTCATCATATTAAAATACGATAATCCGCAACAAACCTAAAAGAATGAAAATGAAAAGTTCACAAATTGTTTGTCTTCTGCCAATGGCCCTATTTTTTTTGGTGCTTAGCAATGGTATTCTTACCGCCCAAGTTAAAGTTTATGAGGGTACCGAAGTAATCCCCACCTATAAAAGGGGAGCAGATGAAGTAAGTCCAATTTTTTATACTGGCAGGAGTGTCCAAGGTGCTCAGGGAAAGGTTTATCCTTATCCATCACAGACCAAACTAGGGGACTCTTTAATAGACATAACTTATGAAATGGTCTACTTAGAAAATGAATACATACGGGTCAAAGTACTACCTGCGTTTGGCGGTCGTCTATTTTCGGCAATTGACAAAACTAACGGACATGAATTATTTCATACCAATAGCGTTATTAAACCGGATTTGATTGGAACTTTGGGTGCATGGGTTTCCGGGGGTATCGAATGGTGTTTTCCGCATCATCATCGGACAAGCACAATGTTGCCCAGTGATTACCGGATGGTGAACAATGCCGATGGAAGTGCTACCATATGGATTGGCGAAACAGAAAAAACCATGGGCATGAGAGGGGTTATTGGTATGACATTACATCCGGGGAAATCATATATCGATGTTGATTATCGCATAACCAACACCAATACCCTAACCAAGACGTTTCTTTTTTGGGCCAATGTGGCCATTACTTCCAACGAAGACTTTCGAACGTTTTGGCCGCCTAGTCAAGAAATTGGGGTGTTTCACAACAACCGTAGCTTTATTAAGTGGCCTGTGTCCAACGCAACAGACAATTACGGTAGAACAAGCTATCCTGAAGGGGTTGACCTGACGTGGTGGAAAAATCATCCCAATCCTGTCTCTTTCTTTATGTGGGATATTGAAGAAGGGTTCATAGGCGGCTATGATTACGGGCAAAAAGCAGGTACCGTTCATGTGGGCGACAAGCACGAAAACAATGCCTCAAAATTATGGCAATTTGGACCTGGGCTCCAAGGGCAGAATGCCAGAAGAAAACTTACCGATGATGGTAAAGCTTATGTAGAATTGATGACGGGTACTTTTTCGAATAACCAACCCGATTATAGTTGGATATTACCACACTCTGTAAAAGATGCGAAAAACTATTGGTACCCGATTCGAGACTTAGAAGTGGTTAAAAACTCCACCGTTGATGCTTCGGTTACTTTACAAATGCGGAATGCAAAGTCGGTTTTTTACGGTTTTAATACAACTTCAGCATTTAAAAACGCTAAAGTAATCTTGAAAAGTGGAGCCTCTGTTTTGGTTGAAAAGAATATTGATATCGACCCGGCCAATCCGTTTACGGAAACCTTTAAAAATCGCAAAACCTTAGACGAATATCAACTCCATGTCGCATTGTATGATGCCACCGGCAAAGAACTGATCTCATATCGGCCCTACAAACCTCAAAAGCCAGAGTTGCCCGAAACCCAAAAAAGGGTAAAGGAACCTGCGGCCTACGAAACTGTTGAAGATTTGTACTTGACAGGCAGGTTCGTAGAACAATTTAATCGCCCTGGTATGAACGCTGATGATTATTACCTGGCCGCTTTAAAAAAATCCCCAAACGACTATCGTACCAATATTGCTTTAGGTCAGCGCCGTCTAAACCAAATGAGGTATGCCGAAGCATTGGAACACCTGCAAGCCGCTGCCGAAAAGCTTAAAGTAAAATACTATCAACCAAAAGAAGGTGAACTATTTTACTTCCGTGGTTTGGCCCATAAAGCACTGGGTAACCATGACAAAGCCTATAAAGATTTGGCAAGGGCTACCTGGTATTATCAGTGGTTTTCCGCCAGTAATTTTGAACTTGCACAGCTCGAAAGCAAAAAAGGTAATGTAACAAAAGCTCTGGAGTACATTAATGAGGCCTATTCCACCAATACAAGAGATGGTCGCATCACTACATTGTTTGCTGCTCTATTAAGAAAAAACGGGAATGTAGATAAGGCAAAAAGACTTCTTGAAGAACAACTGGCCTATGACCCATTGAATTTTACAGCGCTTTACGAACAGCAGTTATTAGCCAATAAACCTTCGTTGGTGGATTGGCACAAAAACATGCAAGATGTTGAGAATAATTACCTGGAAATTGCCCTCACCTATATGAACGCGGGGCTTTGGAAAGAAGGCATCCAACTATTAGCCGGTCTGGATGCCCCCAAAAACCCATTGGTGCATTTTTACCTGGCATGGTTTAATCACCAGAATGGCGATAAAGATAAGGCACGTCAGTACCTGAACAGCGCAAAAAATACCTCTTTGTCGTATGTATTTCCTTATCGTTCGGAAACTGAAACTGTTCTAAATTATGCTATCGCAACGGATGAGAACAATGCGCAGGCCAATTACCTTTTGGGTAATCTTCTATATGATAATAGACCTGATGATGCCATAGCAGCTTGGCAAAGGGCAAGTACGTCCGAAAATGCCGATGCAATGGTGTGGCGAAATATGGCTTTTGGTTCGTTCTATCATCATAAAAATCCAAAAGAAGCCATCGAAAACATGACCAAGGCGATTGCCCTAAATGGGAGCAATCCGCTATGGTTTGCAGAGTTGTCCAAATACTACGATGAATCGGATGAAAATTTTGCCGACAACTTGAAAATACTGCAAGAAAATATTGATGTAGTTCGTGAAGATGTGGCAGCACCAAAAACACTTGTAAAGTTGTTAAATCTGAATGGAGCTTATGATGAAGCCATCCAATTTTTGGACACACACCATTTTAGAACTTGGGAAGGCGGTCGCGAAACTTACTGGCACTATGTCGATGCGCATACCTTAAAAGCTAAGGAATTGATTCTGGACAAGAAGCACGAAAAGGCCATTTCCCATTTGGAACGCGCATTGGAATATCCGGAGAATCTTGAGGTGGGTAAACCCACCCATGATGAAAAAAGTGCTATGATCTATTATTATATGGGCACGGCATACGAACAACTGGGAAATACCAAAAAAGCAAACGAAAGCTATCAAAAGAGTGCCTCAGCACAAAATGGTCGCGGTATGGACGACTTGCTCTTCTATCAAGCCATGGCCAACGAAAAATTGGGCAAAAAAGATGATGCTGCCCGTATGTTCAATGAATTAATTAAGCGCGGACAGCAACAACGAACGGGTAGCGACACCAATACTTTGGTTGCCGTGGAAGAGGCATCCGCCACCAATAAAAAGGCAATTTCCAAATCCTATTATCTAGAGGCACTCGGTAATCTGGGATTGGGAAATAAAAACAAAGCTCAAAGTTTGTTTAAAACAGCTATGAAAACATACAAGAACAATTTATGGGCAAAGGAAATGGCGAGTCTTTAAAGAAAGTAACAAGAATAGGAAAACACTGGGAGGTACCATCACTTCTCAAACCTGAATCCATACACTGGAGTCCATAAATATGGCCCAGGAAGAAATTTGACCGTCGTTCCATTTGAGATGAGGTTATCGGAACTCTATTTTTAAGAGATGAAAAGATCAATACAGTTCGGTTTATTTTCACTGGCGCTATTGAGCTGGACTTTTGTGACGGCCCAATCAGACAAAAAATTGGTCTTGGGTGAACAACCTGTTTTTAATGTCAGCCGAACATCGGAAGCGATTGCGGTCGACGGGAAAATGGAAGAGTCCGCTTGGAAAAAAACCGAAGCGCGAACATTGAATTATTTCTACCGTGCCGAAAAACCGGATGATAGTCAGCAGACCACGCTGAGAATGCTTTGGGATACAACAAAGCTTTATGTTTTTTTTGAAATGAAAGACAAATTCCTCACTGTTCGTGAAACCGAACGCGATGGGGAACCCTATTTAGACGACTGCGCAGAACTATTTTTAATTACCGCTCCTGATAGTTTGGATACACATTTTGGATATGAGTTGAATTTGAACAAAGCATCAAACGACTTTATCTATTTTAATAATTTCCATGATGGAAAAGATTTGGCCTTTAGACCATATAATCCTGTTTTTGAAGCGGAAGTGACCTATAATGGAACAATAAACGACAATTCTGATATTGACATAGGTTGGACTATGGAACTGGCTATACCACTTGCCAACTTCGGTTCGTTAGGGAAGGTTGTTCCGGTCGCCGCAGGTAATCAATGGGCTTTTTTGGCCGTTCGTCAAGATAGGAATGATGCTGAGGGTTCGCGAAGAAGCACTTCGACCATATTTCCTATTTATGATATTTCGAAAAATGTGCATCAGGCGAACCGTTTTGGGTTGCTTGAGTTTATCGAATAGATTATAAAAGCTTAAAACATAATACTGGAAATAATGAATCGATTTAAATGTGTTGCCCTTCTCCTAATTCTGGGTATCGGATACCAAACCTACGGCCAAAACCTGCCTTTTGGCTTTCCTGATACCGAACGCACCAAAATAAGCTTAAATCAAGGATGGAAATTTCATTTAGGAGGTCCAAATGAAAACAACTACGAAATCGATGTTGATGATTCAGATTGGGAGACGGTCAATATACCCCATACCCTAGCCCTGACCTCCTTGACCTTAGATGATTTAAATGATGAGAAGACTCAATTGGTGTTTCATAGAAACGTGGGTTGGTACCGAAAAAACATCAGGGTTGATGATTCAAACAAAAAAGTTTTTTTGGAGTTTGAAGGGGCCCACCAAGTGACCGACTTATGGATTAATGGCATACACGTTGGGCAACATGCTGTTGGTGGGTATACCCCATTCCATTTTGATGTCTCTGATGCAATAAAAAGAGGTCAAGAAAATCAAGTTACCATACTTGTCGATAATAGAAGAAACGAAACAATCCCCCCAGATCCAGGCCCTTTCGACTATGTAAAATTTAGTGGGCTATACAGAGATCTTTATTTAGTTGAGACTGCCCCGGTTCACGTGACCTTCAATTGGGAATCACTAAGCTCAGGAGTCAACATTACTACTCCTACCATTGATCCCATAAATAAAAATGCCACAATCGATATCAAAACTTCCGTAAAGAACGAGGAAAACAAGAAAATTAATAGTGAGCTCGTAACCCGGGTTATTGACAAAGAAGGAATTGTTGTTTTGAAACTGGTTGATGAGTCCCCAATTTTACCTGGGCAAGAATACCAATTTAACCAAATTGGTAGTTTGGAAGATGATGTCGAGTTCTGGAATATCGAGAATCCCTATTTGTACCGAGTGAACAGCGTGGTCAAAGTTGACGGAAAAGAAGTCGATTTTGTCGAGAACAAAATTGGGTTGAGAAAGTTCGAACTGGATTCCAAAAGAGGTTTTATGCTGAACGATAAACCGATTGAGCTAATAGGTGCCAATAGGCATCAGCAGTATCCATATATAGGAGATGCGGTGCCAAATTCGCTGCACTACAAAGACATGTTGCAGTTTAAAGAATACGGTTTCAATATAATGCGTACTGCGCATTACCCTCAAGATGATGCGTTAATACAGGCCTGCGACGAACTTGGAATCCTGGTTTATGAAGAAGCTCCGACCTGGATTTCAATGTCACAAGATGAACTTTGGTGGAACAATCTTGATCAAGCCGCTAGAACAATGATTAGAAATCACAGAAACCATCCATCTATTGTGATGTGGGGGGCCGGAGTGAATCATCGGGGTTATGTGCCAAGAGTCCACAATGCTACAAAACAAGAAGATCCCATTCGCCTAACTGCTTCACAAGGTTCCCGATGGACAGGTTGGCAGTCTTCAGGGTTGACAGATATCAACGCAAATATGCTTTACGGCCCTTTTATTTGGGACAGATCCGAACCTATGTTCGCCATGGAAGGGCGGAGTGGACCAAAGGCCGTTGCCGAGCATAAAAGGGATTCATTAATGGTGGGCTTGATATCCTGGACAGCGCATGCATATTATACATTTCATCCTGCGCATTCCAAGGCCAATGATAAAAGGGATCGCACCAGAAGTGGCATGATGACTATTTTTCGGTATCCCAGACCCAGTTTAGAATGGTATAAAGCCGAAATGAACAAAAAACCATTTGTGCGTATCAAAGAGGATTGGAATGAAGATACCAATGAAGTAACCGTATTCAGTAATGGAAATGAGGTAGAACTTTCAATCAATGGAAAATTGGTCGATAGAAAAAAGACCGGTAAGGATACGATTTACGACGGTCTTGACCATCCTCCTTTTCATTTTAAAAATTTAGCGTATTCTCCTGGGAAATTGACTGCAAAAGCCTATTTCGAAAATGGTGGTTCAAGGGAAACCTCAATACAAACTGCAGAAAAACCAAAAACCATACTATTGACCATCGACTCAAAGGGACGTCAATTTACAGCAGATGGCAGCGATATTATTTTGGCCTATGCCACCGTAGTGGATAAGCATGGTACGCCGGTTAAGGACGCTGAGAATTTGATTTCGTTTTCGATAAACGGAGACGCAACGATAGTTGGAGATGGTTCAGATATCAATGCGAACCCCATGTTTACCGAATATGGAGTCGCACCTGCATTGATAAGGGCGGGAACAACTCCTGGCAATATAACTGTATTTGCTAAATCCAAAGGATTAAAATCAGCCAAAGCGACTATAACCTCGGTGGCCCATAGCAACAATGAGATTCAAAAAAATGCTCTCCCCATATATGATTTTAAAAGGGAGAGGGTAGATTTGGGAGCATCTGACCAATTACTTCAATTTGGATGGAATGCTTGGAACGGCTCCGATGAAAAAGACAACTCATACGGACTCAAATCTTTCAAGGGAGCGACCCTAAAGTTAATTAGGGAATCTTCGGATGGTGTACATCGGTGGCTAGGAGAAATGAACGTCATTGGAAAATATGGGTATGCCTATGGTGATGGAATCATTTCAATAGACAAAGAAGGGGTCGACCTCGTATTGGAGAACTTGCCCCAGGGAACCTACAAGCTTACAACTTGGCATCATGCGCCTAGAAGTAATTCTGACTCCATGGATCCAAACAAAGAAAAACTCAAATCCCTAACAATCCATGAATTGCCCTACGAAAAAAGGATTATTGTTAGCTCCGAGGCTTTTGAAGGGGACAAACAAGTAGAGGTAGAAGTTACCGAAGGAAAAGAAATGCAGTGGGAACTGCCCGGCAAGGGTGTTTTCACTTTTGTTTCTGATGGCAAGGAGCCCACGGTAATTAATTTCAATGGCAAAGGAAATAAAGGGGTGTGGCTAAATGCCCTGGAATTGAGTGAATGGAAAAACTGATTTTAGATAAAATAATCCAAAAATGATGCTGGCCTTATCAGGTTGTGCCAAGTAATTCCTTTTCCAACATTCTAAATCTTAAAGGCAGTCTGCCCGTTATGCAAAGTAGACATAGATAGCAACGACCACCAAACAAATAACTAAGCCCACAGGTTTGACATATTGCCAAGGTTCAATATCTACTTTCTTGGTATACTCTTGGACATAGGGTTTAGGTGATGGCCAAATTCTTCCGATTAGAAGCATGATACCGGCATTCATCAAAAAGAGAATCGCACAAATATGTAAGAAATGTGGATAGGCTTCCACTTCGATCAGCAATAAACTTGCTTCATCTGTTATTCCGTTAATTTTCGCTTTCTCCAAAGCATTGTTTACTAGAATGGGTTTTAATAAAAATTGACTGAAAATATAGAGTAAGGAACCCGAAATAATACCAATTTTACCAGCTATGGCCGGCACTCGTTTTGTTAAATAACCAATGACAAATACAGTTAGAATTGGAATGCTGTAAATGCCGTTCACTTCTTGTAAATATGCAAAAAGACTACCTGCATTTGCAATGAAAGGCGCTACGAACATAGCAAATATGGCAAGTAAAATTCCGAAGGTTTTACCTCTTTTGACCACTAAGGATTCACCTGCCGATTTGTTGATATGCTGTTTGTAGATGTCTATTCCAAACAACGTTACGGAACTATTAAGCACACTGTTGAAAGAACTTAAAATAGCCCCAAAAAGCACCGCGGCGAAGAAACCGACAAAGTAGTTTGGGAGTACTTCCCTGACCAACCTGGGATAGGCCTGATCAGCATTATCCAGTGTTCCCTCAAAAAGATGATAGGCAATTACACCGGGCAGTACAACAATGAGAGGGCCAAGAATCTTTATGAAAGCTGCCAACATCAAACCCTTCTGTCCTTCGGCCAAATTTTTGGCGCCTAAAGCACGTTGAATAATTTGCTGATTGGTTCCCCAATAAAAAAGTTGAACCAACATCAGACCGGTAAATATCGTTGTAAAAGGTACTGATGCCGTTTCGTCGCCCAGCGACTTAAATTTTTCGGGGTTCGATTCCGTTAGCGCCGATATGCCCTCGATTAAGCTTCCATTTCCGATCGCCACCAAACCGAATATTGGAATCAAAAGACCACCGGTCAATAGGCCAATTGCATTGATGGTATCGGAAACTGCAACAGCTTTGAGTCCTCCAAAAATTGCATAAACGGAACCAACAATTCCTATGCCCCACACCGTGATCCATATAGCTTGGGTTTCAGTTATATTTAAAAGCAAAGGAATATCGAACATCCCCACAATGGCTACGGAACCTGAATATAATATGACCGGTAAAAGCACAATGGCATATCCCGTTAGGAACAATCCCGAGGTCAATGTTTTGGTAGCTACATCGAATCTATCTGCCAAGAACTCTGAAATAGTTGTAAGCCCCTGCTTAAGGTATCTTGGCAATAAAAAAAGTGCGGTGATTACCATTGCTATTGCTGCAAGTGTTTCCCAAGCCATTACCAAAATACCTTCAGTATAGGCTTGGCCATTCAAGCCCACAATCTGCTCTGTAGACAAATTAGTAAGCAAAATGGAACCCGCAATGACACCTGCAGTAAGGCTTCTCCCTGCTAAAAAATAGCCGTCTGAGGACTTTTCATCTGTCTTTCTTGTTGCCAAATAGGCGATTATGGCAACTAGTGCGGTAAATCCAATAAAAGAAATAATTGCTATCATATTTTTGGAATTGAATAGACGAACTCGTTTTTTGACTCCACTGACATAATATTATCTCTTTCTTACCAGAACTACCCAATCCAGATCTTTCTCCTTTTTAACAGGGGGCCATCCTAGAGACTGCTTTCCTGTGCCTGAAATAGACTTTATTTTTCCTTGTTGTAGTTGGCCACCTTTTCTTGGATTATACCAAGAAACCTCATATTTCCCTTCTACATTGCCCATATCCAAGGTAGCTTCCCCTCCCTGTTTTAAAAACACCACATAACTTTCCCCTGGCTTGGCCAGCACATAATCTCCTTCCGAAGAGATAAGAGCATCGTTCGATTCCATCTCCCAAACAGGAATTTTATTGTCATTGAAAAAATCCAAACAGATTTTGCCTTGGTCCCAAAACAAATCTCGCGAACGAAAATCTTGGCAACTTAGGTCTGAATGTGGATGCTTATATCCAAAATACCATTCGGTGCCCCACGCCCCTGCCATCATTGCACCCCAAAGCCCATTTTTCCGGGCGTTGTCATGTGCGGGATCTTCGGTATCCGTGATTAGGGAATGTTGGGCATCGCCCGGCTCATCACAGGCTACAGCCCATACCTTACCAGCGGCTTTTGATTCTTCTAAAACACGAAGAATTTGTGAATGTACCCTGCTAAAATCTTCTTTGTTTGTTTGCAAAGAGGCGCCTGTAAACTTGGTATTCTGACCATATAAACCATCAAACCAATGGCCATTATGAATTACGATATGATGGTTGTACGCGTCAATTTCCGAAATATATTCTGCTAACCGAATCCGTTCGGCCACATCAAGAGGAAAGGTCGGTGGGGTTTCTGTCCAGTCGCCCGTCTCTTCTGCAAGGTTCCAATTTAATGCAAGATGATGACCAAAACGGGCCACCAACTCGCGGTAGTAGAGTTTGGTATAGAGTCCTGTTCCACCATTATCCAACAAACCTTGATTTTCATGTTCCAAGGTTTTAAAATGCAGGAACATGCCCAGCTTATTGGCATGTTCAAAAAGAATTTCCCATTGTGCCAGCTTCGAGACATCAAAGCGATCCCATGTATCGTAATCAACGTAGGGAAAAACATTCCGGTCATCGCCAGCAATATTCATGGTTAAAAAGGAAAAGGCATTCATTCCCTTTGAAGCCAAATAATTTATGGCCCCGACAAGTTCTTTACCTTTCCCATCTTTCCAAGTGGGATCACCATTTTTCCAATCTTGCCGATGTGCGTCCCATGTCTTTACTAATTCATCCTTATGTCCGTCCTTATGAAAAGTGCCATCAAATTGGTCGTATGCCAGCAAATTTTCAGGCGCGTCTGGGCCGCATTTCAAAAAATACTCTCCATTCTGAAATTTCAAGTACCGCTCCCCTACATATTCGAGCATTCCTTTTCCTCTAAAATCCCTTCCGAATTTATCCGATTCTGCGATGATAAATTTACCCGATACCCCATCCATAAACCCGGCACTTGACAACTTTTCCGAAGTTCGGACAGCTGCCCATTTTCCTTTTTTAAAATCGACCGTGTATTGCCATTCCCCAACTTGGTTTGGTGTAAAATGAGCTTTCCAAATGGTACCGGATTCAGCACTTGTATTAGCCGCATCACCATCGGCAGCAAAGTAACCCGGAATCAAAAATTCCGCACCAGTTGCTGTGTGCGTGAACGTGACATTTAAACGATACTGAAGGAAAGGATTTTCTTCAGCCTGTTCATAAGTCTCAGGTCCTTCAAAAACCAAAGTAACTTTATGCCACTTTTTAAGCTCCCCTTCTACCTCTTGGGCTTCAACCCTATTCAGAATAATTGATGTAAGGAACAATAGTCCGATATAAAACCTATTTATTTTCATGTGTTCTTTGATAAAATTTGATTCTTAATTCGCTAATCACCAAGGTATTATTTCTCCTTTTTCAGATAAAAAACTACCCGTTTGGCGAAATTTGAGCTGTGCTATGGTCGATGTAATGTCTGTTACGGCTTCTTCAATGCTGGTTGTTGCATCATCACCTCCCATTTCGGTTCTGACCCAACCCGGATTAATCGCAAAAACCCCTATTTCCTTCGCCTTTAACTTCTCTGCCAATCGAATCGTAATGCTATGCAAGGCACATTTGCTGGCTGCATAAGCATCAAAATGATTTAGCGGATTAATATTCCAGCTTAATGAACCCATGCCCGAGCTTATCTGTATCAACTTTCCTCCCTTAGCCATGAATGGGGCTATGGCCTGCGAGGTAAGTGCAGGGCCGATAGTATTTATGCGAAAATGTTTTTCGAAAGTCGCCATCGTCCATGCTTCAAATTTTTCTT
The DNA here is from genome assembly GCF_005937185.1 of Flagellimonas algicola. Classification (GTDB taxonomy): domain Bacteria; phylum Bacteroidota; class Bacteroidia; order Flavobacteriales; family Flavobacteriaceae; genus Flagellimonas; species Flagellimonas algicola. The sequence goes on from NZ_VCNI01000001.1 coordinate 1,612,272, forward strand.
CCATCGAAATTCCTGCATTGTTTATGACGATGCGAAATGAAGGTTGCACCATTTTCAATTCTTTGGTAAATCCTACCAAAGATGCTTCGTTGCTTACATCCAATCTTAGAATCAACAAGCGATCAGCATGTTGTTCTCGCAACCGGTCCAATTCTGTTTGCTTTTCAATAGTTCTAACAGCGGCAATTATTGATTTTCCTTCTTTCAAATAATGACGAACATATCCCAGGCCCATGCCACGGTTAGCTCCCGTAATTAAAATACTTTGCGAAAAGGCATTTTTACCTTTCATGCCATATAAGTTTCAATATTAGGCTTGTGCATTGCCATAAGCAATGACCACAATACCTATAATCATACAAGCGAGCCCGGCATAAAGCATATTTCGGGCTTTAGAAGAGGCTCTTACCCATTCAGAGGTGATAATGCCACTCACTATGGCCGTGGCTACAGATGCCGTATTGAATATTGCATAACCAACCGTATTACCTGAGGCACCCAATTTAGAGGCTGCATAAGCAAAAAGTGCGGAAGCTGCATAATGGAATACGGCCATGATTAAGATGAGCATAAAATTTCTGCTAAATGAGCTGGTTCTAAAATCACCCCATGCTTTTTTAGCATTCAATTGCCATAAAAAATATGCGGTCATGACAATACCACCACTAATAAAAATAGGAAACATTACAGCAATTGCGGTTACCCAACCGGCATTGCCCTGTAGAGCAACGGCTTCTTCCAAATAGGGCCTGCCCACTGCATTTGCATAACTGAAACCGGTAGCTAGCAGACCACCAACAACGGCAATTAATATGCCCGTGGTCATGGAACCTTTATCCGAGTTGGTAGTCTGATCTGCATTAAGTTTTGCTTCGTCTTTTTCCCTCGTCAAACCCGCCTTACCATTGAGGATGACTCCCAACAGAACCACCAGAATCCCCAGTAGGACAAAAGTCAATACATTTGATGGAGGAATCCCATCTACTATAAATGGCAGTAGTGAACCCACTAAAATAATGGTTCCGATAAATATTGAAAAACCAAGTGAAAGCCCTATATGATTAATTGCCTTGCTCCACATCATTACTCCAATACCCCAAAGAAAACTGGACAGCCCCATTTTAACCCATATGTCAATGGGCATATTTGTGAAAATTTCTTGAAAACCCTGTATCAACATTAAAGAAGCGATAATGGGCACCACAAACATGGTCAATAAAAAAAAGAGGCTCCAGGTATTTTCATATTTGAAACCTTTGGTGAATTTTTCCGGTAAGGCATAAAGCCCTAACATTAATCCGGCAAAAACTGCCCATAAAACTCCTTCAATCATAACATTGTTTTTTAGTTGGTTTTTCGTTTAAAATTTTGCTCCATCCAATTCTTACGAAAAAGGCGAAGCTATTTTTTACCATTTGAATGCAAAAATGGTCGTGCTATCATAAGCTTCTCCCTTCTTGAGAATACTTTTCGGGGAATCGGGAATGTTGGGTCCATTGGGATACCGATGCGTTTCACAACAAAAGCCACGGTACTTACCATATTTTTGGCCTGATTCCCTTTTCAATTCATCTGAAGTATACTTTCCGGTGTAGAATAGCATACCCGGTTCGGTAGTTGAAACTTGCAATGTCCGGCCACTTTTAGGTTCATGAACCTCAGCAACCTTTTTCAATTCAAATCCTTTTTCTTTGAATAGGTAGAAGTGTTCAAAACCATCACCTAGCGCTTTATGAACGTCTCCAATTCGTTTACCATTTCTTAAATCATCAACCGAACCCCTAACAGAAACATTCTCACCAGTAGCTGCTCCCGTAGCATCCCAAATCTGCTTGGTATCAGAATGGATTCTAACAAAATGATTTTCCACATTTTCGAAAAATCCCGAAAGATTGAAGTAGGTATGATTGGTTATCGTAAATGGCGTGTCGGCATCTGTCTCTGCATGATAATCAATTCGTATTTCATTTTTATTTGTTAACGTAAATTTCACCGATACGTCCACATTGCCCGGAAAGCCTTCTTCTAAATGAAGACTTTTAATGGTCATTTCAATTTCTGCAACGTTTTCATCAAAGGACTTTACAGCCCATATTTTCTTATCAAAACCAATTTCTCCACCATGAAGATTATTATCGCCCACAATCTTTGCCAGCTGATATTCCTCACTATTCAGTGTAAAGATCGAATCTTTGATTTGTGAACAATAGCGGCCAACTGTTCCACCAAAATATGGTGCATTAGCTCTATAGGCATCGGAAAAATAACTTTCAAATGTGTTGAAACCACATACGATTTCTTCGAATTCCCCTTTGCTATTAGGAATTTCTATTGAGGTAATAGTAGCGCCATAATTGCAGATTTTAACAAGCATACCGTTGTCATTCTCCAAAGTGTAGTGCTTTACTTTTTTGCCTTCAAGATCTCCAAAATCAGTTTCAACTGTTTTCATTTTATGCTTTTATTGTTTGTATGGCATCAATTTTTCCCAATCAAATTCAACTCCGATTCCGGGGGTATTTGAAGCTACCGCACGATAATTTTCGACTACCAAGGGTCTTTTTGTATATGTGTCTATAGGAAAGCTATGCACTTCGAGCCAGCCCGAATTGGGCTGCGCTGAAACCAAGCTAACATGTAGTTCCTGCATTCCATGGGAGCAAACGGGAATGCCATTCTCATTGGCCAATCTTGCTACTTTTAACCAACCTGTGATTCCGCCACAATTGGACGCGTCTGGTTGCACATATGATAATTTGGCCTGCTCGATAGCATATTCAAACTCATGAATGGTATGCAAATTTTCCCCCATGGCCAATGGAAAGCCTGTTGCATCCGAAATTTCGGCAAAACCTTTATAATTATCGGGAATAATCGGCTCCTCGAACCACGTGATATCATATTGTTTAAATCGCTCAATTGCCTCGATAGCCTTTTCGACAGTCATTGAGTAATTCGCATCAACCATAAAAGTCACTTCAGGGCCAATAAATTCACGTACTGCCTTTATCCGGTCGATATCTTCATCAAGTTTTTCCCGACCAATTTTGATTTTAACAGCATTGAATCCAGCTGCCAAATAGCCCTCCATATTTTTCAACAACTTCGGAATAGGGAATTGTAAATCGATTCCCCCGCAATAGGCCTTACATGTATTTCCCGCACCACCGGCCATTTTCCAAAGCGGCTGTCCAGCTTTTTTGCATTTGATATCCCAAAGTGCAATATCAATTGTAGAAACGGCAAATGAAACGATTCCACCTCGCCCAACATAATGCATGTGCCATTCCATAAAGTCATATATCCCATCTACATCGAGGCCATCTTTTCTTATTAGGGCAGGAGCAATATCATAGTGAACCATTGCCTTTATAGCCCTACCACCTTTGCCGCCGGTGTACGTGTAGCCCGTTCCTTGACTGCCATCCTCTAATGTTATCGTCGTGGTCACCAGCTCAAAATGTGTATGGTCACCATGTTTGGCATCGTTCATAACCTCCGGCAGTGGAACCCGAAACAAATCACATACAACCGTTTTTATTCGCGTATTCATTTAGGCTTTATGTCTGATGTAGAAGGTTTTCTTTTCTAGGTATTGCTCGAAACCATATTTACCATCCTCACCACCGGAACCGCTTAGCTTGTAGCCATTGTGAAAGCCTTGATGTTGTTCGCCATGGCCTCTATTAACGTAAATTTCACCGTATTCCAATTCGTCGTTACACTTCATTATAGTGTTCATGTCATTGGTGAAAACCATGGCAGCCAAACCATATTCGCAATCGTTGGCATACCCAACAACCTCATCGAAAGTTTTGAATTTCAAAACTGGTAAAATGGGCCCGAACGATTCTTCATGAACAATAGTCATATCTTGGGTAACATTGATAAGAACAGTTGGTTCAAACCAATAGCCCTTATCGAATTGACTTCCCTCGGGGCGCTTACCACCTGTAGCCAGAGTGGCTCCTTCTTTCAAACTCACCTCAACCAAATGCTCCATATGCTTCAGTTCGGAGGCATTGACTTTGGGCCCCATATCTGTTTCATCCAACATGGGATCGCCAACTTTCAAAGCTTTTGTTTTTGCAATAAATTTTTCCATGAAGCTGTCATAAATACCCTCATGGACATACATTCTTTCATTGCAGGTGCAGACTTGTCCGCAATTGTCAAAACGGGAATGCAACGCAGCATCGACCGCAGCTTCAATATCCGCATCCTCAAATACGATGAATGGAGCTTTTCCTCCCAGTTCTAGCTGAACATGAGTTAGGTTTTGTGCTGCATTACGGGCTATTCGTTGTCCTACGGGTGTTGAACCCGTCATGGTTACCATTTTAGTGATCGGACTCTCTACGAGCGCATTACCCATTGCCCTACCTGGGCCTGTAAGTATGTTTAGCACCCCGTCCGGCAGTCCTGCCTTCTTGGCCAGATTACCGAGCTCCAAGGTAGCCAAGGGTGTTTCTGAAGTCGGCTTTATTACTACAGTGTTACCAGCAACCAAAGCTGGCCCTATTTTTCGACCGGCCAATGCCAAAGGAAAGTTCCAAGCTGTTATGGCGACAACCACTCCCCTAGGAATTTTCTGAATCCATATTTGCTCGTTAGGATTATCGGAAGGAATAATATCGCCCTCAATTCTTCTTGCCCCCTCGCACGCATATTCAATAAAAGAAGCAGTAACAGCAACTTCCATTTTGGCCACCTTTAGCAACTTGCCTTGTTCTTTTACCAATAATTCGGCCAACTCATCTGCATTGGCTTTAATCTCATCAACCAATTTGTAAAGCATTTCCGCGCGTTCACGTGCTGGTAGCTTTTTCCATGATTTTTGAGCAAGCTCTGCCGCTTCAAGAGCCATTTGGGCTTCTTCTGTTGTTCCATTCTGAACTCTTGCAACTAACTCTTCCGTAGCTGGATTGACCACATCGATGGTTTCACCGGAAGTTGATGTTATCCATTTTCCATCAATGAATAGTTGGTATTCTTTTATTTCTGACATGATTGTTCTTATTATAATTGTACTACACCTGTTTTTGTAAAGCCGAAATCCCCAGAGAGGGAAAAATGCATTTAGAAATCATCTTCCCATCCATCCGCCATCGACCAACATGGTACCGCCATGCATATAATTGGAAGCGTTGGAACATAGAAAAACGATTGGGCCTTTAAAATCTTCAGGCTGTCCCCACCTACCTGCTGGAATACGAGCCAAAATAGAATCGGCACGTTCAGTATTATTACGGAGCGCTTCGGTATTATCGGTACTGATGTAACCTGGTGCAATAGCATTTACATTGACCCCTTTACCGGCCCATTCGTTCGCAAATGCCATTGTCATCTGGCCAATAGCACCTTTACTAGCTGCATAACCCGGTACGGTTATACCTCCTTGAAAAGTTAGGAGTGATGCTGTAAATACAATTTTACCTTCACCTCTTTTCACCATTTCCTTTCCGATTTCCCGGGTCAAAACAAACTGTGCAGTTTGGTTGACCTCAATAACCTTATCCCAATATTCATCTGAATGTTCTACCGCCGGAGCTCTTAGAATTGTTCCTGCATTGTTTACAAGAATGTCGATTTTAGGAAAATCGTCTTTAACCTGCTTTATAAACTCGTATAAGGCTTTACGATTGCTAAAATCGCAAGCATATGCCTTGAATTTTTGGCCAAGCCCTGTAACTTCTTTTTCTACGGAACTGCCGTCCTCTTCCAAGGTAGCGCTTACCCCAATAATATCCGCGCCAGCTTCAGCTAAACCAATGGCCATTGCTTTTCCAATTCCTCTCTTGCAACCCGTTACCAAGGCCGTTTTGCCACTTAAATTAAATTGATCTACTATGCTCATGCAAGTCTTTTATTTTGATGTGTTTTATAATAGTGAACTCAAAATCGTTCAAATACTGGAGTATTGAGCCTTTTCGTTAATTGATTCCCTCAGGTTTATGCTTGACAATCCATCAAGACTTTTAATCCATCCGGATTATTGTCGATTCCCTCAAAAACCTGTTGAATATTACTCAAGGGCTGCACCTCGGTTATCATTTGTTCAAAAGGGAGTTCATTTTTTGTGATTAAGTCTATAGCTTTTTCATAATCTTCCTTTTCGTACACCCGAGCGCCAATCAACTTAAGTTCTTTCCAAAAGAATTTGAACAGGTCCACCTCTTTTTTCTGTCCGTGAATGGCTACCATCAATATGCGTCCGCGAATGCCCGCTATCTCGGTCATTACATCCAAGGCCTGTTGCACACCTGCTACTTCGAAAACTACATCGGCACGGCGACCTTCGGTTTGGGCCTTAACATATTCTACCAAATCAATATTGACGGGATTAACTGCGTTTAAGCCCAATTCTTTGGCCTTTGTTACTCGATTCTCATTGACTTCTGAAACAATCACTTGAGCCCCGGTTTCTTTTGCTACCATAGCCACTAGAAGTCCAATAGGGCCTCCGCCCAAAACCACAGCTGTTTCACCCGCCTTCAGTTCGCTTAGACGAACATCATGTACAGCCACTGCCAAAGGTTCAATTAATGCGGCCAATTTTAAATCAGTTTCCGGCTTTAGTTTATGGAGGGTGAACGCAGGAACATTCCAGTATTGTTGCATTGAACCAGGACTGTCAATGCCAATAAATTTCAAATCTTCACAAATATGGTTAAATCCTTTGTCGGAGGGTTTTGCACCTCGGTCATCCAATGGCCTAACCACCACCTTTTCCCCAATTGAAAACCCAGACACCCCATTGCCCAGGGCATCTATGACACCCGACATTTCATGACCAATGGTAACCGGTATATTTACGCGTTTATCCATCATTCCATGATAAATATGGACATCTGTTCCGCATACACCAGAATAAGCGACTTTTATTCGTACTTCGCCTTTGATCGGTTCTTCTAATTCCTTTTCAATTACCGAAAAGGTTCTGTTTCCTTCGTATATCGTTGCTTTCAATATCTAATTCTTTAAATTATTTCGCTTTTTCACCCTTGGCCACATGTGAAGTTCTCCTTTTGGAAGTAAACCGCATAATGCTCTGTTCGTCATAATTATTGTAGATGTGCGTAAGGCCCCATCGAAGAATTTCTGTGGGTTCCCTCTCGTTGTCAGCACTTCTATTCAAGCCTATGGCATGTGACGCATCTTTTATTGATGCCATAATTTCAAAGTTGATTCCGTCAGGAGACCATTGAATCGTATTTTTTTCAGGGCCGTCGGTGGTTATTAGAGAAGCAATTCCCCCATTGTACTTCCATACACAAATTTCGTGACCGCTGTTACTAATAGGGTTGTAAGGAGATTTTATATAGGGGCCCAACGGATTATCGGCAATTGCCACCCCATGTCGAATTTGTCTCCCACCAAAGGTGATTTCCTCCCCCATTTGCTCTCCCTTATAGTACAAATAGAATTTACCTTTGTACGGAATTATACAGGGATCGTGAACCTTGTGGCTGTCGAAATCGCCCTTCTTTTCAACTAAAAACCGGTTCTGCTCTTCACCCTTCCAAATACCGTTATCGGCAGGACTCAATATAGGTTCTTTACTTTTTGTCCATGGTCCATCTGGTGAATCGGCCCAGGCAAGCCCTATCTGGTTCTTGACACGTACATTATAAGGTGATTTTACAGTCTGGTAGCATAGGTAATATTTATCAGCCCATTTCATAATCTCTACGGTAAAGACTGAACGATCATCGTATGCACCCTTTTTGCCACGGGGTACCGCCAAGCCTTCTTCCTTCCAAGTAACCCCATCTTCAGAAGTGGCGTACCAGATATCACAGCGATCCCATGGGAAAACCTTGTCGTTTTCTATATCGCCACCGAAACCGTCCGTTTTGCCCGTACTCTTCGAGTACCAAACGTAGTACTTACCATTTTCCTTAATCATGGCGCTAGGGTCTCGCCTGACCACGCCTTTTTCGTAGGCCAAATCACCTTTTAACGGCGTTGGGCCGCTGAACTCAATAAACCACTCATTGCCGATATCCGGCCAATTGAGGGCACGCTTTGATGCTGCACTGAGGTATTCGCTATTGGTGATGCCCAGTTTGTCCATTTGTTCTTCTGTAATCATACTATTTTCATCTAATAACTTGGTTTGCTTTTCTTTTTGGCTGGATGAGCTCGATGGGGAATCACAAGAAAATACCAGCACAAAAGTTACTAACAATAGAACTATCTTATTTACCTTCATTTTGTAGTTTATTTGGATATGATTGAAATTGTGTTGCTCGCTAAATTTTCGGAAGAGGCGCCAATGGTGATCTCCGATGCTTCCTTCGTTGATTGTAACAGGAGCAAACACCTTCCTTTATCAGTCTTAATTTTGTTTGATTGGTAATCTTGGACATTACTTGCGGAACCAGTATCTACTCCTAAAACCTTTATCTCTCCTTCAATTGAAAAAGATAATTTTTGGTCTTCCGTTGTTACCTTATTCCCATGAGCGTCGACCAATTGAGCAATAACATGGGCGACATCGTACCCATTTGCGGAAAGCTCGGTTTTGTCTATTGAAAGCTCTATGGCTATTGGTTCGGAAGCTGTTGTCAATTTTGTTTCGAAAGTTTTACCATTCTTCTTGCCTTTTGCCAACAAAATGCCACTTTCAAATGGAACGGCCCATTTATAAATACGGTCATCAAAGTCGCTTAATTTTTTAATACCAAGAGATAAATCGTTCAAAAACAGTTCTATTTCATGGAGGTTGGAATAAACCTCTACGATTACCATTTCTTTATCTTTATATTTCCAATGCTCGTTGACCCTGTGCCAGCCCCACAATGCCTGTTCCCAAGCTTTGGGATTTTCAGCAACGGGATTGCCCGTAGCATCAATTTTATAAATGGAATTATCCGCTGTTTGGGTGGCCAAATATATATGTGGTTCCTCGTTCCAGAGAGATTTGAACATGTGGTAAGAAGGTTTTTCAAATCCTGCCAGATCCAAAAGCCCTGAACTGGTTCCTTTTTTAGGCCAAGCGCCATTGGATTCACCCATATAATCTATCCCTGTCCAAAGGAAGGTCCCAGAGATAAACGGACGTTCCATAACCGCCTTCCATTCGTGCCATTGACCCAAGTTTTCAGTGCCCATGATTGGTTTGTCCGGATATTTTTCATGTCCATAATCGTACAAAACCCTACGATAGCTATACCCAACCATATCCAGAGCATCGGTATAACCCGATTCATGACTGGCAGTGGGTAAGATGCAATTGGCAATTATGTAGCGAGAACTATCCAATTCTCGTGTCCAATCAGCTAATTTTTGGGCAGTTTCACCAATGTCATATTTACCTTTTGGCAGTTTGGCCAACTGTTCTTTTACTTTTTCGGGAGGGTACGGCGGAAGTGACCAGAAATAGTTGCCGCTCCAATGCATATTATTAAAAAACCCAGTAGCATCACCATTTCGAGGGTAGGTCCATTCGATTTCATTACCAATGCTCCATTGAATGATGGACGGATGGTTGCGGTGAGCCAAAACAGTATTCTTCAGGTCGTTTTCGGCCCATTCTTGAAAGTGCTCTGTGTACCCTCTTGTAATATAGTCCACACTTTGCTCATTCATATTTTTTCTCTTGTCCTTGGGGTTATCCCATTCATCAAAAAATTCATCCTGAACCAGAAAGCCCATTTCATCACACAAATCCAAAAATTCTTGGGAACCTGGATTATGGGAAATACGTATGGCGTTGCAACCTGCTTCTTTTAATTTTTTCAGTCGTCTTTTCCAAACTCCTTTGGGGACAGCTGCACCCACAAGGCCTGCGTCATGATGAAGGCAAACGCCCTTTATTTTTAGGTTTTTATCATTAAGGAAAAAACCTTCATCGACATCAAAACGTATGCTTCGAATACCAAAAATGGTTTCATTTTGATCAATGGTTTCTCCTTTTTCAATGATTGATGTGGTCATCTTATACAAATACGGAGTATCCACACTCCATAAAAGCGGATTGCTTAGGGTAAGATTTTGTTGAATTTTGTTTGAGTTATTTGCCAAAATAGTGGCAGCAATTGATTTAGAGGCTACTTTTTTTCCTTCCGGATTAAAAATTTCCGCCAACACCTCAATATTTTTGTCTTCTAAAAAATTGTTTCTAAGCTCAATTTCGACTGAAACTTCTGCTTGATTCCCATCTATTTTCGGAGTGGTAACAAAAACACCCCAAACCGGAATGTGCAGCTTATTCTTTACCAACAACTCGACATTTCGATAAATTCCCGATCCAGTATACCATCGACTATCCGCGTATCGGGTTCTGTCCACCTTTACCTCCAACAGATTTGAATCTCTTTTGGCTTGAAGCTGTGATGAAATATCAAAATAAAATGGTGAATAGCCGTAAGGATGAAAACCCAGCTCCTTTCCATTCAATGAAACTGTTGCATTGTTGTAGACCCCATCAAACAGGAGATAGGCTGTTTGTGTTTCATCAAGTTCTAATGGAAACTTTTTACGGTAGATTCCTGTCCCTCCTGGAAGGTATCCTGTTGCCCCTTCGCCATTGATAGAATCAAAGGAAGCCTCCACGCTCCAATCATGGGGAAGACGAACATCTTTCCAGCGATTGCCTGCATTTAAAGAATCGACCAACTTGAACTGCCAATCGAAATTGAAATCGGCATGAACCAAAGAATCGCGATTCATATCCCGCTTATCTAAACACGAAATACCTAAAACTGCAATTGCCAAAAAGTAAATCCGAAATCTATCCATGGGTCAGTTAAAATATCCTGTCTCTTCTCTGGAAATCTCTAATTCCAATAGAAAAACCGTCTGGAAAATTAACCGATTGGCCGTTAAATGGAAAGGATTACTACTAGATAAATACTAGACATCCTACTACTGTTTTGCTTATTAAATCGAAGAAATAAAATCTTCAAGGTTGTCGCTTCTTTCAAGGCCCAGCTTTTTTCTAAGCCTATAACGGGTAGTATGTACCGACTCAACAGAGATCCCCAGAAGTCTTGCCATTTCTTTACTTGAAAAATTTAGTTTGATGAGCGCACAAATCTTTTGGTCTGACTGGCTTAAATTAGGAAATTGCGTAGTTACTTGATCATAGAATTTTTCATTCACTGCAGTAAACCGTAACCTAAACTCTTCCCAATGGTTAGTATTATTTGAGGGTATTGTCCTTAAAATCTTGTTGATCTCAGATTTTTTGATGTCTCCCGTGGTCTTTCTAAGTTTACTTTTCATATCCCTTAAAAATTCATCTTTCTCTACTAGCTGCAGCGCGGATGCCGCCAACTCTTTATTTTTGAGTTCTAAAAGTTCTTTGGCCTTTTGTATTTCGAGTTCCTTGTTACGACGTATAAGTTGTTTTTCTGTCTTATGTTTAGAACGCAGATACTTGACATAGATGAAACCAATAATTAAAAGGAATACAATGGTTCCTATCAAGATCACACGTTGCAGTAAGGAAATTTGGTCTTGTTGTTCTAAATAGTCTAACCGCTGCTGCTGAATCATCCTTGCTTGGCGCTCCTTTTCTTGTCTGAATTCGTCTTTAATTTCCAATAATGGACGATTAATCGTACTTCGGCTATCAAAGAACTGAGCATCTAAATTTTTTGAGTTTTGAAGACTTTCAAAAGCATTTTCGAAATCTTTCCTATTAACATACAAGTCTGCCAATTTCTCATGAACCAAAGGTGAAAAATCCAAATGACTATTGTATTTATCCGAAACTTCTAAAGCTTTCTTATAGTATTCCTCGCTTTTATTTAAATCGGACAGATTTCTGTAAATATCCCCCCAATACGTGTACACTAGGACGAGATATGATGGGCGGTGTTCTAAAAACCAAGGTTCAATTTCGCTCAACAATCCTAGCGCTTCATCATTTTTTTGTTCGTTTGCAAGAATAAACGCTTTTTCAAACTGCAAATAAGGCAATTCAATTTGATTGGGGACATTGCCAGATCTCAAAAAACAACTATCCAGATAGATTTTGCCTATTTCTGGCTTACCCAATTCGCGGTAGGTAGCACAAATCAAATAGTAATTGGACACCAAGGATGTGATATCCAATTCCCCTTCTTCAACCAATTTTTTTTTGATCTCCAGAGAGGTGTTTAGGTATTCAAAGGCTTTTCCTTCTTTTTTGTAAAAGCTATAGAGCCTGCCCAACCGGTCATAAACGGAGGCTTTTAAGGCTTCATCCTTTATATTATCTGCCAACAGAAGAGCAAACCACAAACTATCGTACGATTTTGCATAATCGACTCTTTGACCATAATGATAAGGCATTTCCAGCAAAATATTGATAGCTTTTAATGTGTCGCCTTTTTTTAGAAAGTCTGCGTGGGCTTTTTGCAGAAGTTCTATAGCCTGATCTGGATTCTCAAATCGAATTTCTATGGCTTTTTCATAAATCTGGTCTGTGCTTAATTTATTAAGGGAAGAGTCGCTATTTTGGGAATTGAGCAGTCCTGGGCAATTGAACATAGTGAACATTGCCAAGAACCAAATTGACACATTATTTCCTAAATCTACCCGCGTCATTTTAATGAAGTATTGAGTTCGAACAGATTGTGTTTAGCATCGTTGTTTACAACAATCACAAATTTCCTGTCTGCAGAATTTAGCTGCTTCATATTCCGAACATCCTTGTCTACGAAAAAACCTGATAATAGATGAGAAATATGTTCGAACTCCCCTTGTCCATTCCCTTTCAAGAAATTACCGATTCCTGCATCCGCCCTTGTAGTTTCTACTTCGGATTGATAATTGTTGCCTGCAATCAAGAGATCTTTTTTACCATCTCCATCAAAATCTTCAAAAAGTATGCTGTTGATTGGCGATTGCTGGACCCTGTTTTCGAAAGGTTTGAAGAAAAAATCATTAGCTCCATTGTTTATAAATATACCGGATCGGAATTCGGTAGCTTGGTAATGCAATGCCGCTTCTATACCCTCTCCTAAGATGCCTTTCAAATCTTTGTTGGCAAAATCGGTATAAGTCTGAATAGTTTGGGCCAAATGCGGAAGTTGTTGGGTCATACAGGATTTACCCCGAATGGGTACTTGTTTACCCGCATATTCCTTGGTTAAGATAATATCCTCGGAACCGTTTGAATCGAAATCGGATGTGTAAACTTCGAATGGTTTTTCAGAAGAAGCATGAAACTTGTAGTTGAGCCCTAAATTACCAGCAATAATATCTTTGTCGCCATCATTATCTATGTCTTCCACAAGAAGCTTATTCCACCATCCTACAGCATTGGTCAAGTTTGTATAGGAACTGTTTTTAAACAAGTAGTTATTTTCATTCATAAACACTAAGATTCCCATCCATTCACCAGTGACCACCAAATCTGTTTTTCCATCTTCGTTGATGTCGGACCACACAGCATCTGTAACCAAACCTACCCTATCAAGTTCCGGAGCTAATTTTTGATTGGCAATGGAAAATTTTCCGTTATCATTGATCAGCAACAGACTACTTGCCGGATATGGGTACTTACCCGTAATGGTTCTACCTCCTACAAACAGGTCAATATCCCCATCTTTGTCGTAATCCGAAGGTACCACTACCGACCCTGCCAAACCAATTTCAGGTATCAAACCCTCGGATTTTATGAATTGACCAGCCCCTTCATTAATGTACAGTCTATCAATCAATAAACGTGGGGTTTCCTGAAATTCATAGCTACCGCTAACCACATAAAGATCTTGGTCACCGTCGCCATCTGCGTCAAAAAACGTTGCTCCAACATCTTCGCTGGCACTATCTCCAGTAAAAGCAGCGATTGGAATTTCTTTAAACCCTTGGCTTTTTGTGCCCAGTAACAATTGCCCTTTTTGGTTGTGTCCACCGCCCAGATAAATATCATCCAGTCCATCATTGTTTACATCGCCCGTAGCCAATGCTGGTCCGGTCTGTGAGAGTTTGTGGGGGAGTAAAATTTGAAGGTCGTAATCGTTATAATATGGATCACTATGGCCAAAATCTGATTTAACATCCACAAAAAGCGGTAAGGTTTTTTCCTCTTTTGTTGGAGATTTATCACTTGCCGACCCATAATCTATTCGCAGTTGCTGATTTGCATCTACCTCTTCAAATATCTGTGTTTTTCCATCCGGCCATGTAATCTCCATTTTTTTTATGGATAGAATATCACCCAATCCAAAGTGCAAATCGTTAGGCACAGCAGATAAAAATCCTCTCGTATTGATCAACTGTCGTACCTGTCTTGTACCGTCTTTAAAAAATAGGCTTGCCGATACACCGATGCCGAAGGGATTGGTTTTGGGTCCAGTGAACTTGAGACTCAAAAAATTTCTCCCATCCGCTGCTCGGGCATTATTGCGCAGCATTGTTGCTTTGTCGTTAATATTGTTCACTACAATGTCCAAATCACCATCATTGTCGAGATCGGCATACAAGGCGCCATTTGAAAAAGTCGGTTTGGTTTCTGTCCAAATATCCGAGGTATCCTCGAAGGTGTTGTCACTTTTGTTTCTGAAAAAATAATTGTTCAATTTTTGTTGAGGGAGCATTTTCGCAAATTGAAGAAAGTCTTCATCCGTAGTTTTACGTTGATTGGTTTGAAGGATATCAAGAGTTTCAGCAAGTTTGTCACGATCCATCACATCTCTATATACACCGTTGGTGATGAAAATATCATTAAAGCCATCCAAATCGAAATCCGCCGAAAGAATGGACCAACTCCAGTCGGTATCTGCCATTCCGGCCATTTTACTTATTTCGCTAAATGTGCTGTTACCATTGTTCATGTGCAACATGTTATGCATATACTGATGATGGTATCCTTTTTTGACCATTTGCTCAAAATCTGCAATGGAGGTCATGGCCATTGTAGTTTTGGACCGAATATAATCTTCAGGATTCATATCCAAAGTCATCAAGTCTATTAATCCATCATTATCGATGTCTGCCATGTCACTTCCCATACTATTGAATGACATGTGCTTGAACAGTTGGTCGCGTGATTCTAGAAAAGTACCATCGCCATTGTTGATATAGGCCAAATCAGGAACATTAAAATCATTGCAAACATAAATATCAAGCCACCCATCGTTGTTTAAATCCCCTACTTGTGGGTTTAGTCCAAAGCCTATATCAAATTGCAAACCTGCCTTTTCGGAAACATCCGTAAAATGCCCGGTCCCATCATTGTTATAAAGCCGGTCACTTCCCTTTAATTGCAATGTTTTCGGATCTTTCTGAATTTTTTCCAAATCCAATATTTGGGTGCGGCCTGTAATGTCTGGTGTATTGGAAACGTACACGTCAAGATCATTGTCTTTGTCATAGTCAAAAAAAACTGCCTGAATGGATCGGTTATTATCTGCCAAACCAAATTCTTCAGCCTTTTCTGTAAAGGTTTCATCGCCATTGTTAATGTAGAGCAGATTTGCAAACTTATTGCCCTCATCCCGCCAACCTCCTCTGCAAACATAAATATCCAATAAACCATCATTATTGACATCTGCCATAGTTACTCCGGTATTAAAACCGTCATTTAAGTCAATACCGGCTTGTTGGGTTATGTCAACAAATTTGAAATTGCCCTTGTTCAAATACAGCTTGTCCTTAAAGGAGTTTGAGGTAAAGTATAAATCTACATAACCATCATTGTTAAGGTCTCCGGCCACGACCCCTCCACCTATGTAGGTGTACATGTATTTGTAGTAGTTGGATTCAACGGTCTCTTCCAATTTGTTCACAAAATCGATCCCCGAATCATTATGCGAAACTTGTGTAAATAATTTGGGGTTTTTGGGCATATCATCTTTTTTTTCATCCACCCCTGATTTTTTACAAGATTGAAAAAATATAAGTACAAATGAGGTAATAAAAAGTGATAGTCCTTGGTGCTTGAAAAGGCTTTTGCCAACCATAATTTTCAATAAAATGCTAGATTCTAAAATACGAATAAATAAAATAACATATTTTCCTAAATGGCAATAATATTAGTTTGTCGATACTAATAAAATTGTTAGCTTGGATGTTGTTTCAATTGGGTTTTCAAGAGTAAATTTGCCAAACAATGATATCAAAAAAGAGAGCTTTAAAATTTGTGATTTGGACGCTTCTTATTGGTGTTCTCAGTTCCATTATTATCTACTATTATTTGAAAAATAGTTGGGGGGATTTTATGACGGAAAAAGAGTTAACGGAATTCGTTACCAAGGTAAAATTCGCAAATGAATTGCCCGATAGATTTTACCATTTGTATGAACAGGAACATCCCAATATTTTATCGTCTAGTTTAAACCAGCAGATAGGAAAAGGTTTGATCTCAAATGATTTTACCAAGAGCCCTAGTCTTTTGGCCGCCATGATTTCAGAAATCAGTCGCCAAGATTTGGACAGCACAAAGATTTCAAACCGTAAGGCTTACACCTTAGCTTGGAAACTGGAAGAAGAAACAACGCAAAAAGAATGTCTAAATTGGGTTTTGGAGAACTACAAATTTGATTTATTCATTCATGGAATAAATGAGGTTTCCAATTTTTATTTCAGAAAAGGGGTATCAGAACTTAGCGACCGGGAGTTAAGTGATATCATCGCTTTAATGAAAGAACCCAGTATAGTCAACGTTCCTGATAGATCTCATGAAGATGTTCACTGACAAAATCAATTGATCTTATTTTCCAATCTCACCCAAGAAATATTTTTTCTGTCGGATATATTTGATTCCTCCGGTCCGATATTTAAATTAAAAGCTCCAAGAAATACGTCCAAATCCCCATCCTTATCAAAATCCGATACATCCATGGTTTGCCATCTAAAATCCGGAAGGCCATTAATGTACTTTGGTTTAAATACCAGTTCTCCTTCATTGGATAAAAAATTTACACTTTTGAACATTGGATCGGTAAAATCCCCAAAATTGGATATCGTTAAAATATCCGTATCCCCATCTTGATCAAAATCCTCCGCCAAGACTTTACTTACACCATGGATTGGTAAAAAATAGTCTTCAGAGAAATTCTTATTGCCCCTGTTCAACAACACCCTAACACCATGGAAATTTTTAAGGACTGTTGATAGATCAGAATTATCTCCATTGCCAATAATAATATCCTTTAGGCCATCACCATCCATATCCCTTAATTGAAAATCCACTGATCCAAAGGCTGGTTGAAATTGAACTACTTTTTCACCAATAAAGGAATCATTTTCATAATCCCAAATCATGATCATCTCATGTTCTTGCGCAAATAAGACCACAATCTCATTTTCCTCATCCGTATCCATGTTCGCCATTTCAACCTTAATGGCTCCGGACATGGGATGAATTATCCGCTTTTTGTATGTCCCGTTCTTTAAATTTTCAAACAAAGAAAAATCACCTACATTATTTCCATAATTGCAAACAAATACATCGTCGTATCCATCTAAATTCATATCGTAAACCAAAAAATCTACTGGCCTCATTAATCCTTCAATAGAATTATCTCCAATCTTGAGTCTCCCTTTAGCATCATCCGAAGGGTTTATATCTCCAATTGTCAATAGGTAATCCGAGGAATCCTTAAACATTATTTTAACCGGGGGACTTTCCAGTTTTTCCGAATTAAGGATACCGCCATTATTATCTAATGTTACCAATGAAGAATTACCCACATTTCCCAAAAACAAACGTGCGCTTTTTTCATCATATGTTGTCATAGAAATTATTGCCAAAGAATCATCGGAATAAATATGCGGCTCAAACAAGTTGCTATATTCTTGATCTTGGATAACGTTCTTAGGGATACTATTTTCTGATCGATTTAAATAATAATGTACTATTTTATCCCAATCTTCTTGTGGCATTATAGGATTTAGGACCGGATTGGATTCGGGGTTACCATACGTATAAATTGGCCCATGGGACATTCCCATTTTTAAACCCATACTTGGTAATATTTTTTCACCCCACACTCTTCTAGGTAATATGGAAGGAGGCGTGAATAGATGGCATGAGGCACAATAGGTTTTAGCCAAAAGCTCCCCTTCAGCATGTTTATTTTCATTGGAACAACCAACAGAAAACAAAAAAATTCCAACACCCAAAACGATTTTGGAAATAGAAATGACCTTTTTGTATTTAACTGGATTAAGCATATTTAAATAACGGAAGCGGTACTTTTGGCATATCTAGAAATAGGCTGATGTGTATAAAGTTCTGGCAGAAAACAGTTATTAATTATTGTACCCTTATGGCAATAGACTAATTTACGAAGTTTTAGTCTGGTTCCAGGATTATCTTTCTGAATTACTAACAGCAGTTTGGGTAAACCCATACACACACAAAAACGGTAAGATCCGCTACAAATCTTACCGTTGCTCAAACTAAACTAACTCAAAATATAATCTCTAATTTGCCAGATTTGGATTTTGTTCTATTTCCTGTAGCGGTATTGGAGCATAATAATTATCCGTTCCCAAAGAACCTAAAATAGGGTTTTGAGCACTGGTAAATGGTCTGGGAGTACCTACTCCATTTTCGTCAAATTCAGTACCAACAGAGACCTGAGGATTTCTGTTACCCAAAGCTTCCTGAACCTTTTCTTTGCGAACTAAATCGTTCCAGCGGATAAATTCACCCGCAAACTCCCATTTTCTTTCTGTAAAGGCCAAATCTTGAATAGTACCATCACCAGCCGTCAAGTCACTGGCCGCCGCAGAATTTATATCTAATCCTTCAGCTCTTCTATGAACCATATTCAAGGCCTCCCAAGCCTCTGCACCTGCTGTATTGGCTTCCCCGGAAGCTTCAGCATAAATTAGCAGCACCTCTGCATATCTCATAAACAAATCACTTCTAAGTGTTTGAAACTGCGCCCAATCACCATCTGACAATTCTCCTACAATTTTTCTTAAAATAGGATTTTGCTGATCTTTGAACTCTTCCCAACGAAGCATGCTGGTTGGGTTCTCCGTATCAATTGACCCATCATCTGCCACAGGCAATTCAGCATAATATGTGGCATCCTTTCTTACTCCATCAGGCATATCTTCAAAAAACCGGATTTCTGCAAATGTTTCTTGCCAACCATTTAAGCCCGGATCAGATGGTAATCCTAATTTTCCCATCTTACGATTGGTAAGGTTACCAGCAGAATTACTATAAGCAATTGTAAATACGCCTTCTTGATTAAATCTTCCCGCGAGCGACCATAATTTGGCCAAATCCGGTTCCAAACCAAAACCATGTCCAGCTGCATTGTCCATAACCTGTTTAGCCATTGCAGCGGCGGCGGCATACTTGGAGTTGTCCTTAAGTGGAAATCCTGCCCAGTCCATATATAATCTTGCCAAAAAGGCTCTGGCTGTTCCTCTACTAGGTCTTGTAGAACCTACATTTGTACTTTCCGGCAATCTTGCTTCCGCTTGTAAAAGATCACTCTCTATTTGTTCAAAAACCTCTAGTTGGGTAGCCAACGATGGTTGTTGAAATGGATCAACTTCCAAAACAAGTGGGATTCTACCATGGATACGCATTAAATGATTGAACATAATAGCCCTTAAAAAATAGGTTTCGCCAAGTAATCTTTCTTGTTTGTTTGGATCGGGATCTGACAGGGTAACTCCTTCTATACTTTGGAATACTGTATTTGCAGCACGAATCATCTCATAGACTCCCCTCCAGTTGGTAAACGTTCTGGAATTTTCAGGTGTTACAAATCTTTGGTCATATTCCCTAAAATCGGCCTTATTACTAGCAACATGCGTAGTAATATCATCTCCTGACCAACCGTTTACATAAAAGGTAGACATCCAAGCTGCCTTATTTAGTTTACCATAGATACCAGTAACCCCTAACTCCAACTGCGCCATATCACTATAGGTCACAACTTGTAACTGGGAAGAAGCAGGATCTTCATCAAGATCAAACTGCTCACAACTATTAAAGGTCAAGGCCAAGGCCACAACTGCTAAAATTGCCGGATGTGCCTTAAAAAAAGATGATTTATACAAATTTCTTGTTTTCATATTTTCGTTTTTACTTTCGTTTTAACAATTTTTTTGATATTAGAACCCAACTTTAAGACCTAAGGTATACGTCCTTGGAATAGGATAAGCTCCTACGTTTATGCCTGGAGCAACGTCTGCATTCCCTTGGGAATTATCTCCAGTTTCCGGTCTTCTTGAGGTTGCCTCCGGGTCATAGCCGCTATAATCCGTAATCAGGAACAAATTCTGACCACCACCGTATATCTTAATGGTAGTACCCTCTCCCAACCAAGCTATATCTGTTAAGGTATATCCTATAGTAAGGTTACTTAACCTAACGAAATCTCCTTTTTCAACATATCTTGAAGAATTAAAAAGCTGTACCGTTGCAGGGACATCGGTTTCGTTGGCAGGTGTCCATTGATTTACTTGATCTGATGCCAAAAAACTTCTTGAATCCCCAGCTCCACCAGTAATCTGTGCCTGCATTAAATTGTAGACATCAAAACCGTGGGAACCGCTTAAGAAAATGTTTATATCCAATTTTTTGTACGTAATGGTGTTATTGAAACCCCAAGTAAAGGTAGGCTGACCATTTCCAATGGCACCAAAAACAATCTCACCATCAGCATCCCTTAAATATTTGGCATCTCCGGGTACTTTGCCAAATGTTGCTGCTTCCGCAGCTTCTGCACTTTTCCAAGTGCCTAAGAAGGTTGCGCCTTGAAATTGTCCTAATGGTTCTCCCAATTCAATAAGGTTAGCCCTTCTGGCTTGTCCTCCCGGGACAGTAACCAGACCTTCAATTTGCTCAAGACCACCAAATAATTGTGTTACTTCATTTTTAACAAAAGACCCCGCAAAATTTGCATTCCAGTTAAGGTTTTCGTTTTGGATAATATCATAGCCCACGGCAATATCAATACCAAAATTCTCGGTTTCACCAACATTTTGAAAAACAGTTCCACCACCATTAGTTCCTGAAACTGGCACTTCTAAAAGTAAATCCGAGGTTATTTTTTTATAACCATCGATACTAAAGTTACCCCTGCCTTCATTAAATCCTACATCTACACCTATGTTGGTTTGACTAGTAGTCTCCCAGGTAAGCCCTTCATTGGCAAAACTGGTAATGAAAGTTCCTGGATCTGGTGCCCCACCATCGAAAGCATATATGTTACCATCTAAATTGGCAAAGGTGCCAAAGGTGTCAATTGCTTGGTTACCTACTTGACCCCAGCCAGCTCTTAATTTTAAGTTACTGATAAAACCAGTACTCTCGGCAGGGTTAATGAGGCTATATCCCGCTGCAATAGATGGAAAGAAACCCCATTTATTACCAGGCCTAAAGACGGATGTACCATCATAACGTCCGGTTGCTGTAAGAGACAGATTGTTATCAAAGATATACTCTGCCCGTAACATAAAGGATGATAGCTCTCTTTCCGAAGCATTGTTGCTTATTGAAAAACCTGTGCCTGTTTCTGCAAAAAAGAATCCATTTGGCAATACAAGATTATCAGCATTGTAGCTATTGAAAGACGTTTTATTATTAGAATATTCCTGTACTCCGGTTAATTTTACATTGTGCTTATCCTTAAATATTTTTTGCCAAGTAAAAATGTTACTTAATTGAAAGGCTGTAAACTTATTTGTACTGAAGTTGGCAGCAGGTGTATCATTACTATTTTCAACGGTAAACCTTTCAAGGTTAAAGTTGTTTACACGAGTACCGGCAATCATTGTATAACTGAAATTATCCGTAATTTGATAGTTAACATTCAATGTGCCGCTAAATTGCTCATCAACATCCTTTGCGTCCGTTTCGTTTAATGTTAAAACGGGGTTCAAGTTCAATGACCCAATACCTTTTATAGAGCGTCTGTTATAGTTTCCTGCGTCATCAAAAATTGGGGTTGTTGGATCCCAGGTCAAGGCTTTTGCTATTGTACTTCCTTGTCCGTTACCAAATCTCTCGAAATTATTCTTTGTTTCTCCCCTACTACCGAATAGATTAAGACCTACTTTCAATTTGTCACTAATTTGTGCTTCCAAATTGGATCTAAGCGATATTTGCTGATATCCGGTATTTATAACAATACCTTCTTCATCCCTATAGTTTCCGGATAAAAAGTATCTTAGTTTTCCATCGGTGTCTGATCCGCTTGCGGAAATTTGCAAGTTCTGGCTAACACCCGTCCTTAAAACCTCATCTTGATAGTGAGTCCCGCCGTTAGCAACCAAATCTGCAATCTCAGCATCGGTAAACGTAGGGTTTTGGCCAATACTCAATTTTCTTAAATTTTCAATTCTAGCAAATTCTCCTACGTCATCAGCTAAAGTTGGCAGAAAATCAGGAACCTCGGATATCGTTGTAAAAAAATCAACATTGACTTGCCCTTTTCCTGAACCCCTTTTCGTTGTTACAAGGATTACACCATTAGAACCCCTTACCCCATAAATAGCGGTTGCAGAAGCATCCTTCAATACATCCATAGAAGCAATATCGTTCGGATTAAGTGTACTTAAATCTCCTCCTAAGACACCATCAATAACTATTAGCGGATCATTATTACCAGTTATAGAGTTAACACCCCTAATACGGATTTTAATGCCTGCCCCGGGAGCTCCATTTTCTCTTGCTACGGAAACACCGGCAGCCCTTCCCTGCAATGCCTCATCAACCCTTGTTACAGGTTGGTTTTCAAAAGACTCCGAGGAAACACGTGAAACAGCGCCCGTAAGATCCTTTTTCAATGCAGTACCATATCCAATAACTATGACTTCATCCAATTGACTGGCATCTTCCACAAGTATTATATTAATTGTAGTTTGGTTGCCCACGGTCACATTTTGGGTAGAATACCCAATATAAGAAATCACCAATACGTCTTCAGGGGATACTTCTATACTAAAATTACCATCAAAATCGGTAGTGACTCCATTAGTTGTACCCTGCACAACAATATTGGCTCCAGGAATGGGTCCTTCCGCGTCCGACACGGTTCCGGTCACCTGCTGTTGGGCTTGCACTTGTTGAAAGCCTAGAAGGGTTAAAAAAAGTCCCATAAGAAAACTTCCCTTCAAAATTCTTAAAAGTTGTTTTTTCATAATCGTTTAGTTTAAAGTTGAAATAGTTCCAGTTTATTAAGTGGTTATTGCTTTGTGTTCTCCTATCTAATTGGTCATTTCCCAAAGCCTTTGCTTTTTGGAGAGAACATTAAGTTTACATTTAGTTAAGGCTAAACTAATAATTGCCATTTCTCATTTTGAAAATTGCACTAGATTTAAACTAGACAACCCTTGATGATCTACTACTACCAAAAAAATTTAACATTAGGAATACGCTTTCTTCGTTAAAAAATAAATCCCATAATGGAAAACTTAATTTTTCCTGTTAAACATTTGGAAATCCTTAATTTAACTAGGGAAAAGTATCAAATCTTAAATTTGTCTTGGTCAACAAATGGTTTAAAGAGTAATACAAATGATTTATTGGTAATTCTTCTTTCGGTAATCTCTCCTACAATCCCTTCATACTTATCAAAATGAAAGTCCTTGAAGACCATTACATAAAAATATTGCGTATGGTTAAGTTCAAATGAACCACTATTAACCATTATTGGCACTATTTTAACATGAGAACTGATAGATTGCCCAAAGGGAAGATATTATTGTACTAGGTTTAGGTAGATTACATCAAAAAGTAAAGCAGCAATGCCATTAGTACCCCAGAAAAAGCTATTACTGCGGTAAGTACACTAAAGGTTTTTAAAAGTTTGTGCGTGTCGATTCCATGAACTTCCTTAAACAGCCAAAAAAAACTGCTGTTAACGTGTATAATTCCCAACGAACCCGCACCGATTGCCGCGGCGGTCAATTCAGGAGGTACGCTGCCATTTGTGACCATCGGTGCCATTATCGATGCTGTGGTTATTAATGAAACTGTAATAGAACCTGTTACCGTGGTAAACATAAAACTCAGCAAGAAAGGCAGCATTATTCCAATAGTTTCAAGTCCACCTGTATCGGGCAATAACGAGTTCACAATTTCAGTGTCCTTAATAACTTGGCCAAAAGCACCGCCAGTACCCGTAATCAGTATTACTGTGGCCGACTTTGCTCCAGAAGTTTTGAAATACTCGTTTATTTTTTTTGAAAAACCTTTTCGCTCTAAAAGCGGTAAGGCAAAAACTACCCCGATTAAAAGTGCCCAAACCGGATTTTTGATAAAAGCAATTATCTGATTATCTCCAGAAAACAAATTGCCCAAACCCATTAAAACCAATGGTGCCAATAAGGAGATAAACGGCAGAACTCGTTTGAAACCTTGGATGGGGTTTTTCCCGTCTTTAATATGCACTACTTCCTCAACTAAAGGTATCGTCAAATTCTTTTTATTGAATTTTACCCAAATCAAACCTCCGATAACTGCAAATAAACCCACGGTAACATTGATAGGAATCATTCCACTGATGTCGGTTTCAAGAATGGCTGCAACTGCCAAAGGGCCAGGCGTAGGCGGAATCAAAGCGTGTGCTACGGTTAAACTACTCGCTAAAGAAAGTCCCAATACCAAAACGGAATGACCAGACTTTTTTGACAATGCGATAACAGTGGGCAATAAAGTAAGGTAGGCGACATCTACAAAAACTGGAATTCCCACCAAAAAACCAATAATAGCCATGGCCATAGGCAAACGCCTAATTCCAAAAACTTTTATTACACTTTCAGCGATAACATCAGCACCACCGGTTGCTGCTAGAATTTCTCCAAGTAAGGTTCCAAAGAGAATGACAAGACCAATCCATTTTAAGGTATTTCCGAATCCACTTAACAAGCTTTCTGTTACTACTTCTACAGAGCCACCAGAAACCAAACCCAAAATCAGACCTGCTATCAGAAGTGCCGGAATAGGATGTACCTTCAATATTGTTATCGAAACGATAAGTAATACGATACAGCCAATTAAAATAGCGAGGCTGGTCATTCGGTTTCTGTTTTAGTTCAAGTAACTCGACTTCTAAACTCTTATATCCTTTTGGCTTAACTAAGGTTGGGTCATTGATTGATAAAATTGACCCTGCGATTTATCAAATCTCCTTCTTGATCATACCATTCGGGAGGAAACATCGTTTTTGGAATCTGAATCTCAAAATTTGCCTTTACGGTTTTTAATAGGGCAACACTATTCAAAATTAAATTTGCCTCTGTTTCAGATTTAGAATTTCCTAAAATTTCAAGAATTGATTCCGACGGTACATTTTGTTCATGTAGCATCAAAAATTCGATGGCTCGAAAACGCACCAAATTCTCCTTGTCTTCTTTGGACATTTGAAGTGCAGTTCTGAAAAAATGATTTGCCTCTTTTCCAAAGGAGCTACAAACAATCAAAGCCCAATATCTTTTCCATGGGTCGTCCGATTTCAAGGCTAGTTCTATTTTAACTTTGGACTCTTTAAATGATTTCAAAGACAAATCTGCAAGATCTACCAATTCTGCTATTTCAGATTTTCTTTGCTGCCCAAATACCAACGGATTAGAAAGGCCCGCTTCCAAAAAATAGGATTCAGGGTAAAAACTTAAATCTGGCATTGACTTCACCAGATGCCGTAGGTCTGAACGTAATTCTTTCAAAGTGGACCGATATGTTGGATCTGTGACCAAATTGTTCAACTCATGGGGATCTGTTTCAATGTCATATAGAGCCTCTGGAGCACGTGCTTTGAAAAACTGTTCTTGCTCCACATTTAATTTTCCATCCTCAAATAGTTGTTGCCATTCTTTAAAAGCCAGCATTTTATATCGATAAAAATTGAAAAGTGCATCGACGTTGAAAGGTTGGTAGTTCCTAATGTATTTAAATCTTCCCTTTCTAATTGATCTTACCAAATCGTATTTTTCATCGAACCGATCGGCATAACCGAAGGCAGTATTCCGCTCTTTAAGGATATCTTTGGTAATAGTCTTTCCAAGAAAAGGTTTCCCATCAATTTGTTCAGGTATATCCAATCCCGCTAGACTTAAAACTGTAGGAGCCAAATCAATAAATTGAACAAATACGTCCGTCCTGCTTCCCATCTTAACTGGAGCCAAATGCTGCCACTTTTTGGGAAAATAAACCACCATGGGAACATTCAATCCGCTTTCATAGATATATCCCTTACTCCTGGGAAGTACCCCACCATGATCACCGTAATAAAAAATAATAGTGTTTTCCATTAGGCCATCCTCCTTAACTTGATTGATAAACTGCCCTATTTCACTATCCACTTTCTGATGTAAATCACGATAGTACGCATTTGTATAACGATAAATCGGGGTATCCGGATGGTAGGCAAATACAGCCACATCTTCCGCTGAGGTTACAGTTTCAATACTGTCCATTTGTGCTCGGGTAAAATGCAATTGCCCTTCATGTGTAGTGTGGAAATTCTGAACGTGAAAAAAGGGTTGGCCTTCTTCCCTGTTTCTGTAAGATGCATCTTTAGATGATTCGTCCCAGACATTTTCAGACTTAATAAAATTATAATCCTCCTTTGCATTGTTGGTAGTGTAATAGCCTGCCTCTCTAAGGTATTCCGGAAACATTTTCAAACCCTCCGGCATTGGTGCAAATTCCATTCTACGATGATACTGTGCTCCCACTCTCGGGGCATAACAGCCAGAAATAATTGTACTGCGGGCAACTGAACAAACAGGTGCATTTGAGAAGGCATTGTTATAGACAATTCCCTTTTCGGACAAGGCCTCTATATTAGGCATGAACGCGCCATTTTTATTATATAATTTTAAAAAGTGCTTGGAGTTATCTTCGCTGACAAGCCATAAGATATTTGGAGTTTCCGGTGCTGCCACCTGGGTTTCCTTACATGAGAAAAGGAAAACTGGTATGATTAATATGGCAAATACTTTTTGAATGGACATAGCTGTTCTTAACTAAAATTTAATCGCATGTTTCCCTTTTTCAAGGATATAATACGGATTTACCTTTGTATTCTGATTTATTTTTACACCATCGACTAAAATGGAAGCTGATTCGTCGCTTACCAAGCTTTTCAAATCAAGTTTTAACTTCATTTGCCCTGGAATATCCAATCGTAGTGATTTTACCCCATCCATTTCAATATCCCATTTAACCCACAAATTTCCTTGTGGGGAAGGTACACTACCTTCCAATTGATTTATGTTGGATTTAGGGCGATAAATTTTAATTTCTTTCATTCCTGGTTTTGTGGGTACAACTCCCAAAAGGTATTTCGCAAACAATTCGGGCATAAAAGCACTTTCGGTTTGGGCATCGCTTCGAGTTCGCCCGATTTCCAGCTCCCCCGATCTTCCGGTACCATCCAGCCGCCACTCTTCCCATAAAGTTCCATTGGTATTTAGAGCCAACATTTTGTCAAATCTTGAACGTAGCAATTCGAATGATTCATCTATATACCCGTAATCGGCCAAGCCTTTATGCAGATAATATGACATTGCAGGTGTTACCATGATCAGTCCGGATTTTCGCCTCACATAGTCATGGTCGTCCTTTACGAGCAACTTTTTTGCTATTTTATCAGCCTGCACTTTGGTTGCAATATGTAAAGCTAAAGCAGTTGCATTAGTATGTTCGCTGAACATTTTCGATTGCTTTCCATCAATTAATGCATCAGCAAAAAGTTGTTTCTCATCATTCCACAATTGCTTTTGAAGTGATTCACGGAGTAAGGAAGCCTTTGATTTGTAGCTTTCCTTTTCTGGATTATCCAACCATTCTAAAAGTTGGGCAAAATCATCCAGTGCACCTAAATAATGTCCGTTCAGATTAAAATTCGCGCCCCGCCTATCTAAAAGAGCGTGGTCCAGCCAATATGGGTAGGGAGGATTTTCAATCATGCCCATTTTGTTGGTAAAACTGTCTAAAAGATGCATCAATTTTTTGGCGGCGGGCAGTAGTTCCTTGACCGTTTTCAAATCACCTGAATACAATAAATAGTTGTGCAAACTTCGAATCCAAAGACAATTGGAATCCAAAATTACCATATAATCATCGCTAGCAGCTGGAGCATAGGCCGGCATAATTCCATTGGCTTGTTGTTCTTGGGCCGTCTGCACCAGATAACGGCGTTGCAATGCCGTATCTCCGAAGAGATAATAATTCCCAAGTGCAGCGTAGTATCCAGTCTGTGCGTATTGTCTACGTTCACGATAATTATCGGTATAGGCATCCGTGGTGCAAACATCAATAGTTTTGGCGCTGGCGTCCATATATTCAGCAACCCAGGGTGCTTCTTTTGAGGTCATTGTACCCTTCTTAACAAAGGGATAGTTGATAGATCTTGTTCCAGCAGAAAACAAATTTACTGGAGCCTCTGAACCTTTTACTATAATACCGAGGTAACGGAAAGGTTTAAAATAGGTGGCCTCCCAAACATCTTGTCGTCCCGAAAGGATTATTTTATCTCGATATTCGGAATCCAATATGTTATATGTAAAATTGTTATTGATCAAAAAAGGTGCTCCAACAACTTCAATTTCCGTTCCTGAAGCTCCTTGAATTGACAAAGTTGGCGTGCCGTTTCTTACTTCTCCCAAATCAAAAAGTAAAAACCAGACTTTTCCTTCGTCCGTTTTTGGCAATTTCAGGGGGCCCTTGTTAGTGATATATTTTTTAAGACTGTTTGCAATGTTCTTGTTTAGATGACCCTGGATTGCAATAGGGTTTGACAATGCCGTATTTGTTTCCAGTTCCATAGCTTGAATTAAATTTTCAGCTCGAATCTGATTCTCAATAAGGTAAGGTACATCCCGAGGCACTAAACTTATCCATGGGGTAGCAATCTCAGATGGTTTATCATTTTTTTGTACTGCGGGCCATCCTACGTTTCGAAATAGCGGTATTGCACCATGCCAGTGGCTAAGGTCGTAATCCATGGTCTTCCAATCAGTGTGTTGTTTTCGCATATCAACACGGTCACTTACAATCTGTTGAAATCGGCTAATCTCTGGAGCAGAAGAGTCCCAAGAAAGTTCTGCCGAGACTTTCCAATCCGAATTCGTAAAAACTTGTCTTTCTTCACCATTAAAAGTCATATCCAATTGAGCCAACAAGCCGCCACGTTGTTCGAAGTGATAAGAATACTTTTTTCGCTGCCGATGAACACGAACAGCTATTGCGTTTTTGCCAAGCTTTAGCTTTTGGGAAATATCTAAAATATCAAAGGATTGATGGTGTGGTGCCGATCGAGCTGGTCCCCGATGTATGTAAAGCCCATTAACATAAAGTTGGTACTGAGAAGTTGCGGTAATTCTGATCAAGGCCCTATTCGGTAAAGTCGTTAAGTCAACTATTTTTCTCGCCAACATAACGTCTGAAGAAATAGAGTCATTCATCCAAATCCATTGCGCTTGCCATTCGTAATTCGGAACTTCGTCATTCGGTCCATACCATAATCCAGTTGTTTTCTCTTTTTGTGAGAAAGTCCACAATGAATGAAACACCAAAAAAAGACAAAGCAGATACCTCATTTGATACTAGTTCTTGGTTAGGTAATTGATCATTGAATTTAACCTCGTTAATCTTACATCCAGCTTTACAGTGTTCTTATTAGTCCACGGTAACCTTGCTTCCCCACCAGCTTTCATCTGGCATAAACCCTGGCGACAGCATTTCTTTTCTACTTTCTTCCAGGCGTGGCCAGAGTTCTGTCTCTAATTTTTCTCGCCTGTTGTTGGCCTCGACCATATTAAATTCCAGATCCTTCTCAGGAAGTTTGGCATTTACCTGAGCTAACCATGAAATAAGTTGGTCGCTTAGTCTTTTGGTCAGTTCGATGTTTTCTTTTCCTATATCGTTTTGCTCAGCAGGGTCACTGCGTAGATTGTAAAGTTCATTTCTGCCATCTTCCCAATAGTGAATCAGTTTCCAATTATTTACCCTAATAATTGAAGAAGGCTCCCCACCCTGATTACCATAGTGGGGATAATGCCAATATAATGGCCTTTCAGGCATGTCGGCAGTTTGATTTTCCAGCAATGATCTCAAACTTAGACCATCAATATGTTGTTGTGGAAGCATATCAATCCCGGAAAAATCAAGTAAGGTTGGAAAGAAATCGGCTCCAGTGACAGGATAATTGCTAATCTTTTTCGTCTTTAACCAGGGAACTTTGATTAGATAGGGTACTCGAATACCTCCTTCCCATTGATATCCCTTTCCTCCCCGAAGCGGTAAATTTGATGTGGAAAAGGAATCTCCTGAAGCTACACCCCCATTGTCTGAAGTAAATATGACAATGGTGTTGCTATCCAAACCTAAATCTTTCAAAGCATCCAAAACATGGCCGACGGCATCATCGGTACTTTCGACCAAACCCCCGTAAATTGGATTGTCCTGTACCTGCCTAATGGGAAGAACACGTTCCATTTTATAGCCTTTATCAGCCAGACCCATGTTTACCGCTTTGTTTCTGTATTTATTCCATTTTGCTTCTGTGGTCTGAATAGGACCGTGGACTGCATAAAAGGATAGGAATGCAAAAAAAGTGGAATCTTGATGTTTTTCAATAAAATTTACAGTCTCTTTTGCAAGTCTCATAGTGAGGTTTTCACTCTTTTGCTGATTGCTGAGTTTTGGGTTTTCCCAAGGGGAAAAATACCCACCTATCGGGCTACCTTTATCCCACCCCCCTTTGTTAATGTCAAAACCGTGGTCCTCTGGATAGGAGCCTTTATCACCCAAGTGCCATTTTCCTGCAAAGAACGTTTTATACCCAGCTTCCTTCATTACTTCTGCCAAGCTATTATCTTCTTCGGGCAACATTGGAATATAATTGGCCGGTAATAATTTATCATGTCTCCCGTGAGAACGCCAAGCAGTTCCGTGTTTTGCACCAATCCAATCCGTTATACCATGCCTTGCTGTGAATCTACCGGTAAAAATACTCGCCCTTGATGGGCTACAAACACGGCTTGAAGCATATCCTTGCGTAAAAATTGTCGCTTCATTTGCCAATCGGTCTATGTTCGGTGTTTCGTAAAAGTCACTACCGGTATAACCCAAATCTCTTTCTCCGAGGTCATCAACCAAAATGAAAAGCACATTTGGTTTTTTGGCGGGTACGGTCTTCTTTTTTCCAGTATTACATCCCAAAAATGCAATGGCCAGCATACAAATAAAAGAGCCTTTAATAAATCTCATTACGGCACATATTTAATTGAATTTATTAGCATTTTTTGTTTATCAGAGGTCATAATTGTAAAACATCATAATTTTATTTGCCTCGTTAGCGCACTACCCGCCCTGAAGCATTGCCGCCCATCAACCGCTCAACTTCCGCTCTTGTTGAATAGTTGAAATCCCCTTTGATGGAATGTTTTAAACATGAGGCAGCAACCGCATAGTTTACCGCGGTCTGTGTTTTTCTCAACTCTGGAGTGGTCAATGCGAAAATCAATCCACCTGCGAAAGAATCGCCGCCCCCAACCCGATCCACAATGTTCCTGATTTGATATGGGGTATAATCTCCCTTCTCATCCAAGGGAGCAAAAGAAGGAGTATCGGTCAAAGCATCAAAAAGCATTGCACCCCAGTTGTTGTGACTTGCCGAAAGACTTTCCCTAAGGGTTATTGCAACCTTACTTACATTCGGAAATTGTTTTATCACTTGACGGGCTACATCTGGGTATCTTGATGTATCCAAGGTACCCGAATGCACATCGGTATCACCAGCTTGAATGCCCAATACGTCATGACAGTCTTCTTCGTTGCCAACAACTACGTCAATAAAAGGTAAAATTTCACGCATGGTCTTTTGGGCCAATTCCTTGGGAGAATAATCTGAATCCCAGCCCCAAAGCTTACCCCGAAAATTAAGATCAATGGACACTGAAGCCCCAGCTTCCTTGGCTTTTTGGGCTGCAACCAGAGTGGCCTCTGCAGCCGTCTTCGAAAGTGCAGGGGTTATTCCGCTCAAATGCAACCAATGGGCATCCTTGAAAATGCCTTCCCAATCATAGGCACTGGCCGGGGTAATGGCAACTGACGATTCAGCTCGATCATAAATTACATTGCTTGGTCTTTGGTTTGCACCTGTTTCAAGAAAATACAACCCCAATCGGCCTGTTTCTGTTCTTAAGATAAAATCGGTATCGATCCCTACAGCGCGAACCGAATCCATTGTGGCGTCCGCCAGCGCATGTTTAGGCAGTGCCGTAACGTAACGCGCTTTGCCTCCAAAATTGCAAATCGAAGCCGCTACACTAGCTTCTGCACCTGCATAGGTTACTTCAAATTCTCTTGTTTGTCTCAAACGCAAATTTGCGGGGGAGGCTAGTCTGCCCATAATTTCCCCAAAGGTCACTACTTTTTTCATTGTTGTTTATACTTGGCCCTTAGACCTGATTTCTGTTATTAGGTTTCTAATTTCTTTGGCGTTATTGGTTATAGTACTCCAATCTTCGGATTGTATCAAAGATCGTTTTGCAACCCAGGTACCACCAATGGCAGTAATCAAGTTAGACTGCAAATAGCTTGAGGCGTTGTCGAGATTGCAACCACCTAATGGAATAAATTTCAATCCCAGATAATTATAAGGTGCAGACATACTTTCTAAATGTCGAATGCCTCCTGAAGTTTCCGCGGGGAAAAATTTGAGGATACGGCAACCTTCCTGAATTGCAATTTCAATATCAGTTGGTGTCATAATGCCAGGAGCAAAGGGAAGGCCTCTTTTTGTTGATTCTGCTATAATTTTTGGATTGCAGCCTGGGGATACAGCAAAATCTGCTCCCACATCTACAACAGCCTGAACCTGTTCAATTGTTAAAACCGTTCCAAAACCCAAGGTTATTTCAGGAACTTCTTTTTTAATGATTTTAGCAACTTGTAGAGCGGCCGGTGTTCTTAATGTTAATTCAATGGTATCTACACCGCCTTCCAACAGGGAATTTGCCAAGGGTATGGCGTGTTTTACATCATCTACAATAAGTACGGCTATAATACCCGCAGCATCTATTTTTTCCGCAATCCCAGAAGACATTGCCAAGGTTGTATTAGTGCTCATAATCTGTTATAATAACTTTTAGATAATATGAAATCAACTTCTATGATAGTTCCGTACTAGGTAAAAACTGAGGTTGAACTATATATTTCTGAAACATTCTTACAAAGCCATCGAAATCCGTTTTTTTACCAAATAATCATCCAATGCCAAATGCGAGCAATCATGGCCAATACCGCTATTTTTGATTCCACCATGCGGTAAGTAAATCGAATATTTTACACCGTTGATTTGAATTTCCCCAAATTGTAAGTCCCTTGAAAATCGCTCAATGCGCTTGTGGTCGTTTGTAAAAATATAGGAAGCCAAACCATACTCAGTATCATTGGACAGATTCAGTACTTCGTCATCTGTTTCAAAAGGCATTAAGGAGGCAATCGGGCCAAAGGTCTCTTTTCGAAATACATGCATTTCCGGAGTCATCCCGGAAAGTACAGTGGGTTGCATCCAGTTTCCTTTTTCTTTTCCCTCGGGAATATTTCCTCCATATTCCAATGTTGCGCCCTTGCCAATTGCATCTTCTATAAGATCAAACATTCGGTCACGGTCCTTTCGGGAAACCATAGGTCCCATATCTGCATCTGCATCCGGGCCATGGCCCAGTTTTAATTTTGACGCTCTTTCAATGTACGCCCCCAAAAACTTAGCGTAGATATTTTTATGGACAAAGATTCGATTGGCCGCAACACAAATTTGGCCGTTATTTCCATATTTCAAAGCTATCCCCAAATCCAAGGCCTTTTCAATATCGGCATCTTCGAAAACGATAAAAGGGGCATTCCCACCCAATTCCATGCCTAATTTTTTGATGGATGTAGTGCTATCGGCAATTACTTTTTTTCCTGTGGCTGTTGATCCTATCATTGTTAGTACGGCAGGAATCCTACTTTTAGTCATTGTTGTGGCTACCTCATCCGGCGGGCCACAAAGAATATTTACTACTCCAGCAGGGAAATCTATATCGTGTAGGATTTCGCCAATTAGATATGCAGATAGCGGGGAGTATTCCGAAGGTTTAATAATTAGGGAGCAGCCGGAAGCTAAAGCTGGGCCCAATTTAAATCCTATGTTCAGCAGGGGAAAATTCCATGCCAAATAGGCTACTGCAACCCCCGCCGGTTGGTGCACCATTCTATGGGTATGCGTATTTTCATAATCAGGGATTTGTTCATCCCTGAGGTTCTTCATTGCTGAAGGATACCATTCCAAGGCGTTAATCACTGCTTCGATATCTTCCCATGCGCCAGTATAGGTTTTGCCCATTTCGTAAACCATTGCCTTGCGCAACTTGTCTTCCTTATCTAAAATCGCTGAACGCAGTTTGGTCATCCATTCGGTACGCTGCGCTAAGGATAACTTAGACCAGTATTCGAATCCTTTCTGTGCCGCTTCCAATGCCAAACCTGCATCTTTAGAACCTGCCCATGCAATTTCCGCTACTTCCTCATTATCGGCTGGGCATATCACGGGTTGTCTTTTTCCTGAAACGGCATCAACCAATTTCCCCCCAATATATAATTTGTGATATCCAAAATTCATGCTAATCTTCCTTTTGTTTATATGAGAATTTCCGAGGAAAAGTGTCTAACAACTTCTTCGTCTACTTCAACCCCTAAACCGGGAAGTTTTGGAATGTTGATGTACCCATTTTTCATTTCAATGGAAGGGGCAGTAAGCGATTCTCTAATATCATTCTCGGTTCGGTCGTATTCAATGTACATATCCGGTGGATATAATCTCCCGGCAACAGGTTCCAAGTTTGCAATGAAATGAAGTGCTGCATGAAATGCGATACCGGTTCCCCAGACATGTGGTATTATTTCAATGCCATGGACGTTGGCCAAGGTAGAAACACGTTTGGCCTCACTAAGTCCACCTGCACCACAGATGTCGATTTGAAGAATATCAACACAATTATTTTCGAGAAGTGTTTGAAATCCGTATCTCAAATATTCACATTCTCCTCCGGCAATCGGAATGGTCGTTTTGGTTCTTAATTCCTTATACTGATGGTAATATTCAGGAGAAACCGGTTCTTCAAACCAACCAATATCATACTCCTCAACAGCCCGCGAAAGTTCAACAGCTTCCCGAAGGGAATAGGCATGGTTTGAATCTATCATCAGCTTAACATCATTTCCGATGGCTTTCCTCACGGCTTTTACCATAGAAATATCCTCAGGAATGGAAAGGCCAACCTTCATTTTAACCGCTTTAAAACCCTGCTCAACGTAGGTTTTCGCCTCTGCAACCAATTTCGCAGTAAGGTCATCGCTTTTCGAAAAATATAGACCCGTTGCGTAGGGTACCACCCTTTTTTGATGTTGGCCACCCATGAGCACACTTACCGGTTGTTTCAAAGCTTTTCCCTTTAAATCCCATAACGCAACATCAACAGCACTTATTGATGCAGCTAAAACACCGCGCCGGGCAAAATCCAACGTTTTTCGGTACATTTTGTACCAAATTGTTTCATTTTCCAATGGATTCTCTCCTATTAGGAGCGGGGTTACCAAGGTGATTCCTGCTTTAATAACATCTGCAGGGCCATATCCCTCGCCCCAACCACAAATGCCTTCATCCGTAGTGATTTTTACAATGCAAATGCGTCGCTCACTATATTCCCATTGAGAAAAGAAAAAAACCTCTTTCAATTGACTGGACAAAACAAAAGTCTCTACTTTGGTAATTTTCATTGCTACTGAATTAATGATAAATTTTCTTAGAAGTTAAAAATAGAACAAGTACCCTAAGGGAATTGATTAGTAATTACCTAGTGCTGACCCTATTTTAACTTTAGCTTTTCATCCATATCAAAGTCAAGTGTTTTGTGAAAAAGTATGGAAATAATAGACTTTCAAGAAACCTCTTTAAAATTGTGTTGTCTAAAATTGCTATAGCTGTCACGGTAACTGCTGGGAGAAATCCCCTTAAAGCTTTTAAATGTTCGGTTGAAATTTGTTAAGGAAGAGAAGCCTACATCATAACAAATTTGATTGATAGCAGCCTCCCCATTTATCAATAATTGACAGGCTTTACTAATTCGCACCTCATTTAAAAACAAAGAGAAGGTCTTATTTGTGCGTGTTTTGAAAAATCTGCAAAAAGCAGGAGGTGTCATTGCCGCAATCTCGGCAATATCATTCAACTTAATATCCCGGGCGAAATTTGCTGAGATATGATTGATGACCTTATGCAATCGATTTTCACCTGCCACTTCTTTTGGGAGGCTAAAGTTGGGCCCCGAAAGGGTCTGATATTCTTTACTTACCACCAATTTCTGAAGTACACTTAATAAAAGAATCAATTTTTCGGAGGATTCCGCTTCAGCCAGTTTTAATAAGTCTTCATGAACTGATTTGCGGGTTTTTTTAGAAAATAACAACCCTTGATCTGCTTCTTTTAGCAATGCTTTGATGTGCAGTAGTTCTGGTATGGAAAATAAATCGACTCCACCGAACATTCTGGTAAATTTTATTACTATAAAATCGGTAGCCACAGCTTCAAGACCGCCTTCATCGTTGCGCCACAGATGCGGAAGCCATTCACCCACAAGTACCAATTCACCCTTTTGAAAATTGGATATATGGTCTCCGACAATCCGCATTCCATGTCCCTTCAAAAAATAAATTATCTCAAATTCCTTATGAAAATGCCAATCACCTCCTACATGGGGGCGATAAATCCTTTTGGCACATATGGAACCTAATGAACCTTGCTCAGAAGATTTGAACTGCAACTTCATGATGCTTGAAGCTAGTAAAAAATTAAAACTTCGCCAAATTGGTCATCTATAATGTGAATCAAAGAAAAGCAATGTATCCTTAACATGATTTTGCCAATACGACCATTCATGCGCACCGGAAAATTCCTCATAAATATGTTCAATGCCAGAAGCATTCATAGCTGAATGAAGTTCTCGGTTGTATTCGATTAACTCGTCTTCCAGTCCACAATCAAAACGAAGACTTGGAATGGTGTCCCCATACTTTTCAAGGACACCTTGGACAGAATTTTCCCGACTATCCTCTTGCTTATAACTTTGGAGGGATTCTTCACCGAAGAATGGCATTTGAGCAATATCGGTGATTGCAGAATGAGCGGAAATAGCCTTAAACTTCTTAGCATATTTTATACCCAAACGAAGTGCCCCAAAACCTCCCATTGATAAACCAGAAATAAACAAATCTGATTCATTGGTTACTTGGCCAATGTTCTGATGAACCGCCGAAGGTACATCTTCAACGATCCATTTTTCATAGTCTTTATTGTTATGTGGAAGATAACCGGACCCATCGCCCCAAAGTCCATCTGAGGGCATGGCGATGACCATAGGCTTTATGATTTCTTTTCGCATCATTTCCAAGGCAGTTCTGTGTACACCACCTTTTTGTGCCCAAACCCATGAACTTCCGTACACGCCATGAAGCAAGATAACCAATGGAATATTTTCGACATTTTCAACGGGTGGAACGAAAACACATATATCTCCTCGTCCTTTTAGGTTATTTGTTTTTACAGTGATAAACCGCAAGTTGTCGCTTTCAAATTGAGGGTCTGATATTTCCGTGGTTCTAAACATTTCTTCCATCAGTCGAATACGATCACGCCTTTTGCATTTTTTCCTGCAAGCATATCTTCAAAAGCTTGGTCCAATTGAGCCAAGGGATATGTTCGGGTAATCATTTCTTCCAATTTTAACGCTCCCGATTTATAATGTTCAATAATTTTTGGGAAATCCTTTTCAGGATTGCATCCACCGTAAAGAGGGTTAATGTACACTTTATCCCATTCAAACAAATTCATATCTACAACTATTTCTTGTTCGATACCGCTTACTTGAACTGCTGTTCCTGCATTTCGAACCATTGCCAACGGAGCTGCACCAAGTTCGGGTACTGCTGTGCATTCAAAAGCATAATCTGCCCCGCGGTTGTTGGTTAGTTTTTTTACCTCTTGGGCCGCTTTAAGTAAACCTTTATCATTTTTATTGGCCAAAATGGTATGGGTAGCACCGAAAGTTTTTGCCATTTCCAAACGATCTTCGTTAATATCAATGGCAATTATTTTATCTGCTTTACTCACTTTTGCACCTTGAATCACACTTAGTCCCACACCTCCTGTACCCAAAACCACAACAGAGCTTCCTTCGGTCACTTTTGCAGAATTCACAACTGAGCCGTACCCCGTCATCACTCCACAACTGATAATACTCGCTGCCCCAAAAGACATATCGGCTAAGGTATTTTTGACTACTGCAGAGGCTTTGACCAACGTATATTCCGATAAAGTTCCGATATTAAACGAACGTTCTATGGGTTTTCCTTGGTAGATTGTACCTTTTAAATGGGCATGACCCTCGGTATAGCCGTTAGCGCCGGCCACAACCGGAGAGTTGTTTTCACAGATATGTTCGTTGCCCCGCACACATTGAAAGCATTTTCTACAGGGCGTTGCCCAATTCAAGATTACAGCATCCCCGACAACCACATTTTTGACATCGGAACCTACCGCCTCGACAATCCCCGAACCCTCATGACCCATGACAATAGGTTTACCCCAATTAAGCGAATCGTGGTCGGTATGACAAAGACCTGCAGCTTTTATTTTGACCAAAACCTCATCGGCTTCAGGTTCGGCGACAGTTACATAATCGATAACAAAAGTTCCGTCCCCTTTGGCAATTGCACTTTCTGAAAGTAAACTCATCGAATAGGTTTAAAAGTTATATAATCAAGTACTCATTAGGCTTGCGGACTTTAATTCTATAGTCGCATCCGACAGATTTCTTTTATGCAATAATTGGTTCGTCTTTAGGAACTTTGTGCCCAAAACATATGCTTTAGCATTATTAATTGCATAAACGGACAATAGCTCATCTTCCCTAAAATACCAAATAGAAAAACAAGGTTTGTCCTTTTCTTCTTTTCTGATGACCATATTATCGTACCCATCGAAAAGTCCAACAATCTGTAATTTTATGTCGTATTGATCGGACCAAAACCAGGGTATTGCATCGTAGACCGCCTCTTTTCCGCAAATTGTGGTGGCAGCAATCTTGGCCTGATCCACTGCATTCTGAACAGACTCTAACCGTACATAACGTTTATAATGTGGATTATAATGAAGCGTACAATCTCCGATTGCATATATATCTTCATCGCTCGTTTTGGACGTTTGGTCCACTTTGATTCCATTTTTGATGGTCAGTCCAGCATGTTCTGCAAGTTCTGTGTTAACGTGAATGCCGGCTCCTAGAATAATGATATCTGCTGGATATTTAGTGCCGTCCGAACAAACCACTACATTGTTTTCTTTATCTCCCTCTATGGAAATTACATTTTTGCCAGCTAAAAGCTCTACCCCATTTTGAGTATGCAGTTTATAAAAGAAATCAGACATTTCTGAGGAGGCAACCCGGGCCAAAATGCGTTCTTCACGTTCCAATACGGTAACATGGACACCCAATTTTTTTAAGGAAGCTGCTATTTCCAATCCAATATATCCTCCCCCAATGACCACTATTTTTTTCTTTGGATTATCTTCCAACGCATATCGAATTCCCTCTACATCTGCAACGGTTCTAATTGGAAAAACTTTTTTTGCGGTATCTAAACCGGGAATGGAAGGAACAATGGGTCGCGCACCGGTTGCAAGTATTAATTTGTCATAGGATTGAAAGGAACCATCCTCCAATAAGATCTTTTTGGTTTTGGAGTCAATCGAAGCTACTTTGACACCCAAATTCAATTGAATATCACCTCGTTCATAACTTTCTGCGGACTTTAAAGGTGTAACTGACATACCTGCTTCATTGGTCAAGTAGGTTTTCGATAAAGGAGGTCTATGATAAGGTAGTTCCGGATCGGCATCATAAAGTATGATTTGACCTTCCCAACCTTCTCGCCGTAAAGCAAAGGCGAAATTTACCCCTGCATGACTTGCGCCAATAATCAAACATCTGAGCTTTTTTAGCGTTTTGTCAGACATGGAACCTAATTGGCGATCGTCAATACTACCCCGTCAAGGGCATCACTGATTTGAAGCTGACAACTCAACCTGCTGTATTCATTTGCGAAATCATCCAATTCCAACATATCGGTCTCGATCTCACTCGCAGATCCGGTTTTAGAGACGTCTTCCGATCTCACATGTACATGACAGGTAGCACAGGAACATACACCACCGCAATCGCCATCAATTCCTTTTACGTTATGCTCTACAGCTAGTTCCATAACGGAACCAGAGGTACCTTCCAATTCAATTGTTTCCCCCTCTTTGGTAATAAATGTGATTTTTGCCATGTTGCTTATTTTGTTAATCGGTTAAATTTTGCATTGATATAATCATAGCCGACCTTGCGTTTGAACTCACCAAGGTCTTCGATATTTTCTTTAAAATCGAACACTTCGATACTTGCTACGTTTTCGGCAAGGGCACTCAATAATACCTTCATGATTTGTCGTGCATGCGAAGCTCCCAAGCAATTGTGATGACTGAAACCAAATCCGACATGAGGATTGATCTTACGGTCAATTACAATTTCATTGGGATTCTCGAACACTGCGGCATCCCGATTTGCGGAAGCCCAACAAAGCGAAACTCGCGTGTCTGCTTTTACCGCATGTTCACATACAAATGTGTCCTCGGTCACAACACGACCCATTTGAGTCAATGGAGAAAAATAGCGGATCATTTCTTCTACTGCTTTTCCAATGATTTCCGGTTCTTTTCGAAAACGTTCCAACGATTCTTGATGCTCGGATAAATAGGTTATAGCATTTGTTACCACATTGATTATGGTATCACGACCTCCGGCAAAGGTTAGTACCATAACACCTTTTACTTCTTCTCCAGTTAATTTTTTTCCATCGAATTCTGATGCCAAAAGCATCGAATACAAATCTTCCCCTGGATTCTTTATGGCCTTTTCGATTTGTTTATCGATATAGTCATAGAGAATATTTGCCTTATCGCCATCCAAAGCAGTGTCTTCACTTCGGAAGACATGCGTGCCCCAAGAAATCCAAGTACTTGCTTCTTCATAGGGGATATTCAACAACAAAGTCAGAGCCCGGGATTGCAGTATTAGTGCAAACTCTTCTATTACCTCAACTTTATCTTTTTCAAGTGTTTCTTCTACCAGTGCATTGATTTGGGCGGTTAACTTTTCGGCATAATCAGCTTGCAGCGGCCGTTTGAACCAGGGTTCAACAATGGCGCGATAAACACCGTGTATCGGTGGATCGAGCTCAAAGGGAATTTGGCGCGTTTTGCGGATGTTGACCTCCGATGGCACTACAATCCTACCTGGTACCGCGGCCGATGTAAAGGTTTTATAATTGTGCGCGGTTTTGCGAACATCTTTATGCCTTAACACCATTTTTACCGGATCATCTTGGTCATTCATTTCGCCTACTCCCGATTTTAATCGGATTTCTTCGAAAGGATCTGGTAGTTCACTTTTTTGCATAATACCTGTATCTATTTAGGAATACTTTTTCTTTCAATACAAAAATTAGAAAAATAAAGCCATAAGAAGTAGTGGATTTTGTCCAATAAATAAACTATTCTGTACTATTTATGTTTATTTTTAACAGTAAACGATAGAATAGTATATGAAAGCTGTTTTGGAGCCAATCCCTTTGGGACAAAAAAAAACGATACATGGATTTCGTTACGAGGCAATAGATTTCCAAACGCCATGGCATTTTCATCCGCAACATGAACTCACCTATATTGAAGAAAGTGTTGGCACAAAATTAGTTGGGGATTTTGTGGGGCCCTATGAACCCGGCGAATTGGTTTTGCTTTGTTCCAATCTCCCTCACTGTTGGAAAAATGTTAGGCAAGAAAATGTTTTATCAAAGTCCATAGTAATCCAGTGGAACAAAGATATTTTTCCCAAAGTTCCAGAATTGAATGTCGTTTTTGATTTATTAAGGGTAGCCAGTAAAGGTGTTCTCTTTAACAAGGAGCAATCGGCAGAACTGTTACCGCAAATTCGAAATTTACCCAATCTTCAAGATTATGAGCTATATGTTCAATTATTACACCTGCTTACCAAACTTTCCATTTGTTCCTATGAAACGCTTTCTGAGGCTGATTTCGTAGAAGATTTGTCAACTGAGTATGGCAGCCGTATGTCAACGGTTCATGATTTTGTTTCCAAAAATTTCAACCGAAGAATCTATCTAAGAGAAATTGCAGATTTAGTCCACATGTCTGAGCAATCTTTTTCTCGTTTCTTTTCAAAGATTATGGGGCGTTCATTTTTTGTTTTTTTGAATGAATACCGAATAAATATTGCCGTTCGTATGTTGCTCGATACCGATAAATCCGTTTCACAAATTGGGTATGCCTGTGGTTATGAATCGTTACCTTTTTTTTACAAACAATTCAATAGATTTAATGGATGCTCGCCATTGGTATATCAAAAAAGATTCAGGAAGAGTTAGTTTTCTTATTTGAATTGCCTAAAAGAGTAACCGCGCCTATCTCCATAGCTCCTTGAGAATCTTTCTTAAAAATTCCCACTCTTCGTTGGTTAGGTAAATTACTTTTGGACTTTTGCCAAACTTCCTTGCCAGCCCTCGTTAAGTTGTGCCATCAGTTTATCTACCAATTCAGGGTTTTTCTTTGCAATATTTTCAGTCTCTGCAGAATCTTCCATATGGTCGAACAATTCAACGAACAGCGGTTTTGTGCTTGGATTGGTCCTATCTTTCCAGGCCACCAATCGATAACTATCAGTTCGCATGGAATAGCCCATTACCTTATTTTCGAAAAGGTCACGATTCCATTTGTCCCCTTGCTGTTTTTTAATACGACTTTCAACCTCTTCTATCAATGGTCCGAAATAAGTCTCCCTCATTTCCGCAGTTAGCGGATTTGCGGCCCATTCCCTCAAAGCAGGATTGGGATATTGGCTAAAAGCCGCTTTTTTCCATTCTTGTTGAGGGTTGCTTAGTAAGGGCACAAAACTTTGGCCTTCCAAATGATTGGGAAGTTCAAGTCCCGCTAATTCGGTGAGCGTAGGATACATATCGATAAGTTCTACCAGAGCATTCGTTTTTATACCACGACTACTTTTCGGCATATCTGGTGTCCAAATCATCATGGGCACGCGGGTTGCAATTTCGTAGTTTGTGGCTTTTCCCCACACGCCCATATCACCTAAATGCCATCCGTGGTCACTCCATAATATAATTATGGTATTGTCGCGTACGCCTGTTTCTTCCAAAGCCGAAATCATTTTCCCAATTTGGGCATCCACATAACTTACTGAAGCTAAATAGGCATGCTTTAATGTTCTTGCAAGCTCTCCCTCAATGGGTCCGCTTTTTGGAATTCCGTGTCGAACCCTCAATTCAAATGAGGCATGTAACCCCATCGCTGCGCCGTCTTCTGGTGCTTTTATGTGTTCGGCCATGGGAATTTTCTCTCGGTCGTACATATCCCAATACTTCTTTGGTGCAAGCCAATCCAAATGCGGAAGACGAAAACCTAAGCCCAAGAAGAAGGGCTTATCGTTTTCAGAAACCATATCTTTTAGCGTAGCAATGGCCAATTCCGTATGGTATCCATCCGTATATGCATGATCGGGAACATCAGCACTTTCATAGGCAGGTCCCCTGCCCAGAGCATAATGGCTGTTGCCAGTATATTTAGCTCGAACCTCGGCTTGATTTTTTTTATAAATTTCTTGGTTTTTTTTAAGCGCATATCCTCCTTCAAGTTTGGGCCTATCAAATTTGACCTTGTCAAAGGCTGGTTGGCGACTCCAAGATAGCGCGGAA
Organism: Flagellimonas algicola; assembly: GCF_005937185.1. GTDB lineage: Bacteria > Bacteroidota > Bacteroidia > Flavobacteriales > Flavobacteriaceae > Flagellimonas > Flagellimonas algicola. The sequence continues at coordinate 1,656,070 of NZ_VCNI01000001.1, forward strand.
TCTGTGAATTTACCGTGATAGATTTTTCCGGTATATACTGTTTCATACCCATTGTTTTTGAAATGCTGGGGCAAAGTGATAATATCAGGGTTTTCATCACGGAAATAAGTGTAATTTTCAAAGACTCCAATTGTTTCAGGCCTTGCACCAGTCATTAAACTTGCTCTTGACGGGCTACAAATGGCCTGCTGGCAATAGGCATTTTCAAACAGCAGTCCTTCACTTGCCAATGCATCCATATTAGGGGTAATTGCGATTTCAGAACCGTAAGCACCGAGTTCTGGGCGAAGGTCGTCAACGGCAATAAAAAGGATATTTGGTTTTTCCTGGGTTCTTCCTTGCTTTTCTTTGTTGGAACAACCGAATATCAAAAACGCTATCAGATATAAACAAGTGTATTTCATTTTGGATATATTAAGGTTTGTCGACAGGTCTTAAACAAAGAAATAAATATTGATCTGAAGTTTTTTCAGATATTATCCAAAACCAGTCATACTTTACCCAGTTATTTAGAGCGAACTATTACCGGTTACATTAAAGTTACTATTCGAATTGTTGTTTTCAATGCTTGGAAAAATCTCCCAAATTAACGGGCAAACAACAAAAAACTAATGCTGTTTTTCACTAGGGGCTATTTTTTTACTTCAAGTAAAAGCACGCCATTGGATTTTAAATTGAATTCGTCCCCTATATCTCTACCAGTCAACATATCCGTGCAACTTGCTTTTTTCCCATCTTTAAAAGAGACTTTAAGCTTTGCCAAATTTTTTCCAATATTCAGAATGTTAACAATATGGTTACCGTCTTCGTTTTCAACTACTCTCCATGTGCAACCTTTGTGCTCTGTGCCATTATTCTCAGTTAGGACAACTTCATGTAAATTATCGTAAACCAAATCCATAGCTTTAGCTTTTAATGCCTCCAAATTGTCATTGTCCATCACAATTAGACCTCCTTTTCCTTTGGTTAAGGTTTTGTTTCGCAGCGCGCCATATTCATTTTTAGTCAAACTGCTATTGCTGTCAAGGATAATGGTTCCGCCCTTGTCGAGATACGCTTGTAAGGTTTCAAACTCGGAATCCGTGACATGATCTGTTTTATAGACAACAACGACATCCCAATTGCTATGTTCCTGTTTTTTAATGATTTTCTCAGTGGCATATCCTATTGGAAACCCTTCAAAAAACAAAGATTCATATAGCTCGAACTGCTCCGTCATGTAGTGTTTTTTATTTATTGCAGAAGTTTCAGAATGAAATATCCTAAGAGGTCTTTTTTGCTTGCGTAAAGCCATAATTTCTTCCGAAAAGCTATTCATGTCCATATAAACCTGTGCCACTTCATTCACCATTTGTGGTTGCATGTTCGCCGACCCTGCATAAGAACCTGCCAAGGCCGGATCGAAGAAATTTAGATCGCCTTCCAATCTATCTTCTGGAGAGCCATCAGGGTCTCGAGCCCAGAACCAAGAAATTCCAGCATCCATACCTTGAAGTGTGGCCAACCAAAACACATTTCGTACGTAGTCAGGTGAAGTATTTAAATCTTTCCAAGCAGAAGCTGACAAAAAATGCGTTTCTGAATTAATATTGATTTTATCCGGTGCAACAGATTCCAAGAAGTCATAGGGCAGACTTAGTTCATCCCACCAGTAGGCATATCTTTCTTCCCATTTTTCAGGCTCTTTAGCCCTCAAATTCCTTCCTCCCATAGTTTTGGAATCGTTCCCTATCATGGAGGTGACATCAGTTAAGGCTTCCAAATCTATTCCGTGCGAACGATAATCATCCCTAAACATTTTTGGCATAATCTTGATATGGGTATCAGCCTCCGGATTAGTCGCATGCAATTGGGCCTGCAAGTAGGTAAACCATTCTATACTTCTGTCCATATTGTACCGGCACCAGTCATACCAAATAGGTTGCCCCCTTAAAGATTTGTCCATCGGGATTTCAATCTCAACTGAATCAAAATTGGTATAAGAGCTATGCCAGTTTTCATTTAACTCCCCTATTTTGCTATTATACTTATTTGATAACCAGTTTCTAAATTTCTGTAGGGTATATGATGAAATGGAATTCATTTCCTTGAAATCTTGAGTCCAATGATCTTTTTCAGAAAACCAATGTGGTTCATTAGATAGAATATAACCTAATTGGGTCACCTTTTTACCTCTAGTTAACTCACCGGTTTTTTTCATAACATCGCTCCAAACATCCCGCATTAAAGGGTTGTCAATGTCAAAACCAGTAAACAACGAACGTCCCTTGGCAACTTCGGGTTCTTTGTCATGAATCCATTGTGGCATTCCCATATTCCAAAGAATAAGAAATCCAACATTGGTATCCGGAATTTCAGTAATTAGTTCAATCTTTTCGTTAAAGGTTCTGTCTTCATTAAGTATAAAGGGGTTTACAGCTCTGTCCATGTTGACTTCATAAAGTCTTTGACCTCCATGAAAAATAGCGCCCAAATGATCATTATAGACGCGAGCATCGGTTAATTTTGCTCCGACTGTTTTAGAGAAATAATCAAATAGAAAAACTGGTTTCCCATTACTTCTCAACTCACCATCTGCCACTTCAATATTACCCCATTCTATTTTGTTCACGGGCCGTCTTTTAATGGTGCCGGCAATTACCTTTTTCAAGTTATCGATTCCCTTGTCAAGCATTTCCGAGACCTTTCTTCTTTCCAAATCAGGTAGTTCTTTAGCTAACCTGACTTTATCCTTTGCGAAATGATTGTCATAACCAAAAAGTTTCTCGACCACCTCTTTATTAGCTTCATCCCAATTGGCAAATTTTATGAACTCTTTAGAAAACCATAATAAGGTTTCCTCTCTAGTAACATCAAGAGATTTTGATTGAGCGGTAACCATTAGTTCTTCGAGCACCGCTATTTTTTCCAATGCTTCTTGCTCCTGTTCAGATTTATGCTCATTTTCACAGGAACCTATAAACAAAACCAGAAGTAGTGGAATTACATATTTTGAACAGGAAAAATTCATATTAATTCTAGTTTGTAGTTAATATTCAAAAGAGCCAATTTATTTCTCTACCAAAGGTTTATTACTTTCTTGCTGCCAAAGCCAATTGCACTTCTTCAATGGTCATATTCTTGGTTTCCTTTAAATATTTAAAGAGAATGACAAGTCCAATAGCTACGGTACTGGCATAAAAAAGTAGGGTTGAGCTTATACCTAAATTTTCCAATTGCCAGGGGAAAAAAGTTTGAACCAATGAACTGGTTAAGCTGGTCACTAGCGTAAAAAAGGGTATGGCTATACCTCTATTTGATATTGGAAAAATCTCAGAAAAAAGTACCCACATTACAGGACCTAAAGTGGATTGAAAGGCCGCCACAAAACTCAAAATTCCAATAAGAACTAAGAGTCCGTTTATACTTACGGCTTGTTTCAATAAGGAGTCTGCAAACGCTTTTGAATCTTCTTCGCCCAATGATTCAGTGATTGCTTTTTTGAATTCGATATCACTGTCAAAAGCTATTCCAACCAATTTACTTAATCTATTGGAATCGGATAATTCTGTAAGTTCAGTTATATGTTCTTGTTTTAAAGAATAACTGGCTGTTTTGAACCCATAAAAACAAATGCCCAAGCTGATGACAATCCATAACATACCACCAATAATCATGGGGCGACGCCCTATTTTGTCAACCGCCATTAAGCCTAAAAATGTAAAAACCACACTGATCAATCCAATCCAGATGGCCTGAGCGAATGCGGCATTGGTACCCATACCCAATTGTTCGAATACGGTTGGTGCGTAAAATAGTATGGCGTTGATTCCCGTTGACTGCTGCACAATTGCCAGGGTCATGGCAATGATAAATGTGATGCGCATGGGAGGACTAAAAATCTCTTTTAATTGCGTCCAGATAGAATGATCGCTTCCTCCAGCGTTCATGTTTTCCTCCATTTCGGAGACCTGAGTCGTTATCCTGTTTTCAGGAATCACTTTCCGCAAGGTTTTTTTTGCATCTTCAATCCGTCCTTTTAGCATTAGCCAAGCGGGGCTTCTGGGAATAAAGCTCAGGAGTGTAAACCAGAGTAGGGCAAACAATATTTCAGAACCCAGCATCCACCTCCAAGTGTTGGTATCAATTCCCAGGGAGCTTACCCAGTCCGCACCAGAACTGGCTAAATTTTGTATAAAATAATTCATGAAGTAAGCAGCTGACAATCCGACAACAATATTAACCTGAATCATGGTAACCAATTTTCCACGCAGTTTAGGTGGCGCAATTTCGCCTATATACATTGACGCCATTGAAATGGAACTGAAAGCAAGACCGCCTAAAAATCTTGCCCAGAAAAAAACCCAATAATTTGGCGCTAAAGCAGAACCAAAAGCAGAAATCAAATAAATCAAGGCGGAAATTTGCAGTGCCCGTTTTCGACCAATTTTGTCAACCGCATAACCCACAAATATCAAAGCCAGTAAAACGCCCCAGGCAGGTGCTCCCACCGCTATACCCAATTCTAGCTTATTTAAGGAGAATTCATCTGTAAGGTAATTGGTTGTGCCTGAAATCAAGGCAGCATCCAAACCAAAAACAAAACCACCCATGGCAACGATTGTGGCGTAGGTATATGCATTTTTTTTGAATGAACTCATAGTGATGTTATTGGTTTGATTTGATACTTGTTTGGTTGTTGGCCCTTAGAGTTAATCCCAAATAATGGGCATGAAAACAGTCATTTCGCCTTGCCCTCTGTTACTCCAGGTATAGTAAGGAATGAGTTGTGTTGAATAGGTCTCCAGTTTTGGTCGATTCACTTCGTTATACATGTTTGTAAGATGATCTTTTCTAATGAGCAAGTCGGTTTCCAGGGTAGTTACACCGCCCAAGACATCTGGTTTATGAACCGGTTTCAACTTTTCGCTATTAGAGATATAAACGCTGGTAATATCGGTTCCCTCGGGAAGGTCGGGCGATTCCAAAGCATACACCACCGGACCTCTTTTAACGGCTACTTGGTTACGAACTTCCTCAATTCTTGGATGACCCTCAATAAGTTTAGCCTCTAGCGGCATATTTAAATAAATGATATCCCCAGTTTTCCAACTGCGTTCATATCTGAAGAAGTTACCCGCCGCTATATTTTCAAATATTTCATCATTTACCTTGGCCTTGCTTCCTTCTGCCCAAGCAGGAATTCGTAACAATATTTCGAAAGGCTCTGATTTGCTTTCTTCAATATGAATTTCCACGACACCATCCCAAGGATAATTACTTTTCTGGGAAAGCGCTATCGTGGAACCGTCCATTAGCGTAGTTTTTAACCTATTCCCTCCATAAAGATTTACGGCAATCCCGTTTTCTGTTTTACTATATGCCCATGCCGGCGATTTTGCAATGGTGCGCACCAGGTTGGGCGGACAACAGAAACACTCTAAATATGGTTGTCGTTCTGGGAATTCTACATTCATTTTATCGTAATCCAAAGCGCCTTCAATTTTGCGTAAAGGGTTGGAATAGTAATAATCTTTCCCTCCAATACCGATACCTGAAAGAGCGCTGTTGTGAAGTACCAATTCCATAATATCGCCATGTTTTGAATCACCTGTCAGCGTCAACATGCGGTAGTTGAACATCGAATTGCAAATGTTTGCGCAGGTTTCATTATAGGCTGTCATATTGGGCATCATATACTCATCGATAAATCCTTCCTCGATTTTATCTAAACGAGAAGACCTTCCATAGTGGGTCTGCCCTATCGCCCCGGTAACATACATTTTTTTATTGGTGACATTGTCCCACAATCGATTCAGGGCATCAATTAATGCTTTCTCACCTGTTTCTGCATAGACATCGGCGGCGCCGGCATAATAATATAAAGCCAAAACCGCATGGCCGACAGCCTCAGTCTCATCTCGCAACGGAACCCGTTCTTGTACCATATCGCCTATGGGATATCCCACAGTTGCAGTGGTATCTTTAATATCATAAGTGCCGCGAAGATTGATGAACTGCTCTGCCAATTCCAAATAACGTTCATCATTTACTGTGCGGTACAATTCTACCAAACCCATAATCTGGGTTTGATTGAAACCAAAACGCTCCAATTCAGGTTTAATGGGTACAAAAAGATCATAGAGATAGTCGGCATGCTTAATGGCGATATCCAAGAAATTGGTCCGGCCGGTAACACGATGATGAATACAGGCGCTTGTTAACAAATGTCCACTGTTATAGAGTTCATGATACTTTCGGTTGGAAAAAGGTTCCAGGTCTTCACGAATAATAATGGGTGTTGAGAGATAGCCATTTTCTTGTTGGGCCTTGCCAATTATGTTGATAATTTCGTCCATTTCCTGAACAATTTTCTCGTCTTTGTTCACGGCATAGATATATATGCTGGCTTCCATCCATTTATAGAAGTCGCCATCATGCCACCACCAACCTTGATGCTCACCCTCTTTCAGTCCTGCGGCAATTTTGAAATTGTTCAACCCATGGCCAATATCACCTTTTAATAAAGTGCCCATGTACGGAATCATTGTCTCTTCGGCTCGTTTCCATTTATCGGCCCAAAAGCCCTCTGTCCATTGACAATCGCCAATGTCTATACTTTTCAATTTTACGTGTGGACTTTTGGTATTATTGATTATTCCGCGTGCGTTCTCCTTGACCATAGCTATTTTCATGCCTGATAGTTTTGATTTTTTTTCTTGGGACTTGTCCCCATTTTTGTTGCAGGCCACGATGATGGACAGGCCACAAATAAGTGCAACTATTTTTTTCATAGCTCTCACTAATACATATTAGAATTCTTTTTTGTCCCAATGAGCATCCATACGTTCGATATCCTGTTTTTCGTATTGCTTTTTTAACAACCATCGAGGACGTTCAATGGTGGTTTCCCAAGCGAAAAGTTCTTTGTACATATTTCGAAATCGTTCAGGTTCAACTGCTGATAAATTTTTCATCTCCTTTTCGTCATTCGGAAGGTAAAAGAGCTGCGTCGGCCTATCCGGAAAACGTATGAGTTTCCAATCGCCCTTTCGTATGGCCGCTCTTGCGTCGCGTTTCCAGAAGAGGGTTTCATGAGGGCGTTCATTGTTGGTTCCATTAATGTAAGGCAGTAAATCAACACCATCGATGTCCTTCAAGTCTTCAAGATTTCCGCCTGCAGCTTTATAAAAGGTTGGCAGCAAATCAAAAGTGCTTATGGGCTTGTCATATATAATCCCAGATTTTAATTTGCCGGGATACTTCATTAGGAAAGGGACACGAATGCCACCTTCCAAATGGTTCGATTTGATACCGCTCAACGGGTAGTTGCTCGAACCGTTCTTATCAGACGGTCCACCATTATCATTCGTAAAAACAACTATTGTGTTGTCGTCAACATCAAGTTCCTTTAGCTTATCCATAATGTTGCCAACGGCCCTATCCAATGCTAGGCCCATAGCGGCAACAATTTTTCTGTTACCGGTGAGGTTGGGGAACTGTGCCAAATCTTCCGGTTTAGCGTCCATGGGTGTGTGGACGGCATTGAATGAAATAAAGGCAAAGAAGGGCTTGTCAGCTTTTACATTTTTCTCTATAAATAGTATGGCCTCATCTGCCAAGACATCAGTTAAATAGCCATCATGCTCTTTAAATTTACCAAAACCACGCTCCAACTTATTCTGTGGTTCTTTAGGTTCTTCGGTATATTCAAAATAACTACGGGCACCGCCACGGAATCCATAGAACTCATCAAACCCTCTTTTAGTTGGGTGAAAACGATCCGCTCCACCTAAATGCCATTTCCCAAAAATGGCCGTGGAATATCCTTGTTGTTTTAGATAATCAGCCATCGTGATTTCTTCAACCGGAAGCCCCATTTCGTCACCATCGGCGGCAGATACGGCGCTCATAAAGGTGGGTACATTATTCTCCTCATAACCAAATCGGTATTGTGATTTACCGGTAATTAGTCCTGCCCTGGAAGGGCCACACGTAGGATGGGTCACATAGGCTTGGGTAAAGCGCACGCCTTGGGCCGCCAACTTGTCTAAATTCGGTGTAATCATTTCCTTGCTGCCCTGAAAACCAAAATCTGCGTAACCGGCATCATCGGCAAACAATAGAACAATATTAGGTTGTTTGGTACCTGAGGTAACTTTTTTTTGCTGCGCTACACAACCGATTGGAATGTACATCGCAAATGCTAAGACCAAAAGTTTTTTCATTTTCAATGTGTTTACTGTTTCAAAATTACTTTTATAAGGATTGCTGCAATTAGCGCGATTTATCGCATACTAGCTTTATTTTAACCCTATAAGACGTAAAATCTTATTTCTTCGGCAATATGACTGTTAGTTCAACGGTTCCCTGAAGTCCAACACAATTCTAAAGACGTTGGCTAACACGTTCAATTCCTCCCAATTTTAAGATTAGCGCTTCTTGATGGAGCTCCCATTGTGTTTCTCTCACATATCCGTATGCGTTGTAAAAGAATGTCACCATTCCCGACCTTAAAACTGGTTTTGAAGGTTTTCCTTTTGAACATTAGTTTTGTTCCCATTTCCTGTTCTGTTTGAGAATCCGTTCTTTTTGTTCACTGGTTAAACCATGTGTATAATGAAACTCAGGACTATATTTATAACCATGTTCCTTCATTTTGTCATCATGTATATCCAAGCTCAAGTCGCAATCAAAGCGGGTCAATATTGAATGATTTCTATTCCAATCATTAGCGGCATTTGTAAAGTGGGAAATCCCCCAAGTAATGCCCCTGCCATCTTTGGTATCGGTAAATGCATCAGGAACGAATGGCCCACCAGCAACGGGCAGTAATTCGGTAATGGACGCAATCTCAAAATTTACCCAGTCTTTGGCATATTGAATGGTGTTATGCTCCTGACCGTCACGCTGTACAATTGCCGCCACACCTTCTTTAAATGGGAAAAGCGTGGTTTCGTGCCCCGAATTAATTATCGGATTGAGCGGGTGTTTCTCAAAAGGGCCCAATGGATTTTCTGCAATGGCCAAACCCTGCATCCGGATTTTCGAAGGTTTCAGTTCAGGACGTTCGTCAAAATCACTTTTGTAATACAAGTAGATTTTACCTTCATGAACCAAAGGATAGGGGTCGTGAATGGAATACTGGTCCCAAGAACCCTCAGGGCCGTTTGGAATTACCACCTTGTTGGCCGATGTCCATGGACCATCGGGTGAATCGGCATAGGAAACTGCCACTGGACAGAAATCACCCCTTAAACCGCTAGCTTCCATAAAAGCTTGATAGTATAAGTAATATTTGCCTTTCCATTTCAAGATGTCGGTAGTGGTCACTGAACGCCAACCCGGTTCTGGCTTTGGCGGACGTGGAACGGCCACACCTTGTTCCTTCCATGTAAAACCATCTTCAGAGGTAGCATACCAAATTTCAGCTAAATCCCAATCGGCTGATGGAATCGTATCGTTGGCTTCCTTTGCTCTATGCATTCCCACAGCTTTCACAGGTGTATTGCGGTAGGTGTACCACACGTAGTACTTTCCATTTTCAAAAATCACTTTTGACGGATCGCGACGTGTTAAGGTGCCATCCCCGTTGTTATATTCAAAACCTCTAAGCTCGGTATATTTAAATTGTGTGTAGAGCTCATTTTGTTCTGGGCGAAGTGACATATAGGCGTCGTAATTTCTTTCTACGGCCGCGCTTAAAGATCGGTTTGGTTTTTCTTGTGGTGCCAAGAATGGAAAGTCTTCTTGTGATGTTGTTTCAAGGGTCTTTTTTGTTTCGCAACCAAAGGTTGATGTTATCGCAAGACCAAGTATTATTATTTTTTTAATTGGTTTCATCAAATTTAGAATTCGAAGGTTAAGTTGATTGTGATAGGATCATCATCATTTCCAAAATAGTTTTCGGAATTACCTTGCGGCCCCATTTTATCCCCTAACTGAAACTTAGTGCCAATTGGAGGTATATTTTTTACAAATGAAATATCACCTTCCGGAAAATCTACCGAAACTCTGTGATTAGGGTCTTCTTTAGGCTGTTGAGGTGTGAGCATTCGTAAAAAGGTATTCCCCGAATTGCAATACAACGTAAATCCATTGTTGCTTTTCCCTTTTACTTTTACCCAATACAAGCTAGAGTAAAAGCCCTTGAATTCAGGGTATACAAACCCCGATTCTCCAGTAACGGTATTGTTGAAATCATTTTCCCAGACCTTAAATTGCGTTCCTTTCATTCGGTTCCTCCATACGCGATACGGGCCATCGCCCAACCATTTCATCCCTTCAACTTCTTCCTCAGGAAACGAAAAAGTAATTCCCTTAAAGCCTTTAACTATTTTCTTGCCTTTTATTTCTACATGTAAATCGAGCAAACCATTAGGGTAAACCGTCCATTTTATCATATCCGAACTAAATTCCTTGTGCGATGCCCAATTTGGTGACTTATCTGTCATTTCAAATACAGTGATGATCTCCACCTTATTATCCAAAGTTTTAATATCAATCGATTCAATTTTATCCTTGTGGTCAAAAATTATGGGCCCGTTACTTAATGGAATTTCTTTGCCTTTTTTCGCTACCTTTTTTAACAAGCCTGACGTTGTAGAAAATGCATATAACATGTCATTTGTTTCAACCAAAAAAAGACCGTCTTTGGTTTTGGTGATGATCTGCTTGCTTCCTACATCTCTAAACGACCTACTATTTATCTGTTTGGGAGTTTTCACAGGATAACTCCATGTAAATATTTCATTCCCTCCCAGGTCTTTCGCATTTAAATATAGCGCATCCGCTGCCTGCCAATTTGAAGGTTTATCAATTTTAAACGTGCCTTTTTCACTTGGTTCCAAAGCTGGTAATTCAACTATATGTTCTGAAAGTATTTTGACAGCATTGGTTCCTTTGGGGCCATCAAATTGAACCCATTTAGCGGTCAGTTTGCATTCATTCAAATTGGTATAGTGATATCTGTTTTCTACTCTGAAAACTCCATTAAAACTTGGCTTAATAACACGATCTTCAATATAAATGGGAGACCAAACTTCCTTAATTGTAAAATAACTAGCTTCTTTTTCACCATAGGGACCTACAATTCCATCTGCTGCGTGATTCCCATCGGTATCAAGAATTCCGTTTTTATCTGTGCGCACGACGGCCTCATCGGCAAAATCCCATAAGAACCCCCCTGCTGATAAAGGCATATTCCACATTTGCTTCCAATAGTCATCCAACCCCGCTCCATGACCCCCATCATATAAACCGTGCAAGAATTCTGTTGGAAAATATATTTTGTCCCTTGCATAGGTATCATAGGCAAAAATGTGGTAACTGGGGTAATGCATTGTGTTGGTTTTATTGAATATGTTCCAAGGATGGATTACTTCTCTATTTTGAATATCCCAAAGGGCATAATCATCGTCCAATTCGGTGTTCCAGCCGGTTTCATTGCCATTTGCCCAAAGTAAAATAGAAGGGTGATTTACATCACGCACTACCGTTTCTTTCACAATTTTTTCACCAACTTCGGTTTCCAAATGTGGAGAATGCCACGTACAGACTTCATTTATAACAAATAAACCTAAAGAATCGCAGGCGTTTAAAAAGTGAACATCCGGCGGGTAGTGTGACATACGAACCGCATTCATATTCATGTCCTTCATCATTTTAATATGTGCAATGCTCAATGATTTTGATGTTGTACGCCCAGATGATGGATAAAATGAATGACGATTTACACCTTTAAACTTAATCCGCTTACCATTCACATAAATTCCATCTCCTTCTAAAACCTCAACAGTTCTGAAGCCAATTTTTTCATTTGTTCTATGTAAAACTTCATTCTTTTTATTAAGAATTTCAAAACTTAACGTGTATAGATTCGGCTTTTCGGGATTCCAAGTTTTCACATTGTCCGCGGTGGTTGAAACGCTCCACTTCCCTTTAGCCTTTGAAATAACATCAATTTTCAAATCTTGGATTTTAGTACCATTTACATCGGATAGGAAAAGATTCACCGAGGTTGCTTTTTTTGATGTTGTAAAAATTTCAGCATTGATTTGTCCGTCCGCTTTCGCATCCACGGCAACTCGTTCTATATGTTCTTTTGGGAGAACTTGTAGGTAAACAGGTCTAAATATTCCGCCGAAAATCCAAAAATCAGCATTGCGCTCTGCATGGTTGATCGATTCATTGGCAGAAACCTTGTTTACTTTTACCTCCAATAAATTTTCCTCACCATAGTTGAGCAGATCGGTGATAGCATATTTAAATTCGTAAAAAGCGCCTTGGTGAATTTCCCCGGCCAGTTTACCATTTATTTTAACCTCTGCATCGGTCATTACGCCTTCAAACACAAGTTTTATTTCTTTATTCTTCCATTCTAGTGGAGCCCTAAATTGATGTTTATAAAGACCATATTCACTATATACCTCTTTTCCAAAACGTTTATCGTGACCATAATTGTAATTCCCAAAGCCCTGTAACTCCCAACAAGAAGGCACCCCGATTTTAGTCCATTTTTCACTTTTCATTCCTCCTGAAATGTAAAAATCCCATTCGACCATATTATCCTTGTCCGTACCGGAAAGGTATTGTCTTTGAGTTTCTACCGATTGTGCATTAATGGTGGCGTAAAGTGACGAAATCACGAAAAGCAGAAATAGTATCGATTTATTGCCCATAATTGTATTTTCAAATTGTGAATCTCACGATCCATGTCCCAAAATGCATAGTAATTTGGATTGGATCTTTTACCTCTACCACAGGTCCTCACCATATTCCCATCCCCTACGAACCGGCTCCTTGATGTAGGCGTTCAACTCAGGACGGTTGGTTATTCGCATATTCTTTGCATCCCATTCAATTTTACCTCCAAAACGCTGTGCAAGGACTCCGATAAGTGCCACTTCTGTCATCGGGGCAGCGTAATCGAAATTTGAACCAGGTTCGGGCCCACCATTTTTGATGGCATTGACCCATTCCTTATGGGGTCCCATTTCGACTCGAGGATATTTCTCTTTTATGATTACATTTTCTTTGAAAATCTCATCAGATTTCCTGGTAGCAAGTCTAGGGTTGTTGGAACGTTCATCCAAAAAGGCATTTTGTTTGTCTCCATACCAAAAAGAGCCACTTTTGCGTTCCTCCATATCCCATTCTTCAGGTTGCTTAAGACTTGGACCTCCATTGGCAATACCGTCATACCAGTACATCGAACAAGGGGCTTTATTCCCACGGACGGGAAAATCCCATCGAACAACAGAGTAATCCGGTAACATACCTTCCATCGAAGGGCCACGTTCCACACATTCAACAACCGTAGGCTCGTAGAGGTCCAAAATCCATACCGGACCATCCCCAATATGGCAAAACCAATCCCCCAATTGTCCCAAACCAAATTCATAGAACCCACGCCAAGAAAGTGGATGATAGATTTCGTTATAATTTGTCTTTTTATTTGGTCCAAGCCATAGTTTCCAGTTCACCTCTTTAGGAACTCGCTGTTTTTTAGGCGGAATTTGAGATGGTCGAGCAAAATATTTACTCTCAAATTTTGGTCCTGGATGGCCCATATGCACTTCCCTGACTTGTCCGAACATATCGGCTTCGTACCATTCGCGCATAGCACGTATGCCGTCATATGTGTGACCTTGATTACCCATGTTGGTCACTACTTTGTATCTATCTTTGGCTTTTTTAAGGGTACGGGCCTGCCAAATATTATGTGTTAATGGTTTTTGGGTGAATACGTGCTTTCCCCGTTGCATAGCGTCCATGGTTGCCACAAAATGCGTATGATCCGGAGTGTTCACGCAAACGGCATCAATATCCTTTCCCATTTTATCAAGCATGACCCTGAAGTCATTAAAGGCTGGTGTTCCTGCCATATGAGCCGGGAATTGGCGACTATCTATATCGCAGAGGGCTACAATATTTTCATTTTCGAATCCTTTGTATGCTTGGGCAGCTATACCGCCTGCACCGATTAGGGCAATATTCAACTTGCTATTTGCCGATACGCCAGGTTTCCCAATTGAAAAATTGGGTAGTAAGAATGCAGCAGCAGCAGCTGAAGAGCTTTTTTTGACGAAAGAACGACGAGATGTTTTCATATTTTAAGTTTTTCAGTGCGTTTTATTAATTTTTTAATCAGGGGTATTTAAAAAGGTGATGATGTATTGAAATCCCTTTTTTACCAAATGGTCTACACTAGGTATTTCAGCATATGGATTGCTGTAGCATTCCGATATAGCTGCACTATTATCTTCTCTCGTTAACCTAGAAATATTGGATTGTTGAGCGAATCCATTGCTAACAATGAATACATTGATTAGGGTTAAAAAAACAAGACTCACCGTCTTCATAAATATTTCGTTTAAAAAGTAAATCGTAATGAGCTAATAGCATCCTTTTTACGATTAATTCCTAGCACATAATTGCTTCCTCGCCCGCATTAATTATCGGTCCAATAATCCATAACAAAGACATCCTCTATAATTGGCCCTACTTTACTTACCAAATCTAAATGCGCTTTATGAAATAGATAAACTTCTCTAGCGTGCTCATCACTAAAGGTCAGGGTAAAGCCATGTGTAAATCCGTTGCTGTGTCCTTCTTCACTATCATTCAGTCCCCATTCCATTTTTGCAATCTCTGGAATTTCGTTCTTGAGATTTTCAAAAGCTTTTATAGCAACATTGATTTGTTGTTCCGTGGCATCCGCTTTGTATTTTAAATTTACTATATGCCTTAAAACTTTTCCATTTCTATTGATTTTAGGGGAGATCTTATAAGTCACCAACTTTTTTAGATCAAAACTGTTAGAACCGGCAATAAGAAAATCTTCACCAGCAATTTTATGAGACCTTAAACCATAGTAGATCGGAAATCCGGTTTCTAAATAATTTATTGGAGTAAGAATTCCATTTTCATCCAGTCTACAAAGTTGAATGCTAGTATCGTCTCTTGTGCCTACGGCCAACACGGCTTCGTTGTTTTTCACATGAACAATTTCAATCCTTGTTTGCCCTGATAGTTTGGTGCTTTCATCATCAAGCAAGATGGAATGAGGTGCCAAAGCGCCTTTATTATTTACTTTAAATACACTTACACCGTCGCCATGGTAAACAAAGTCAGGTCTTTTAATAAAGCCGCTTCTGGTATAATATTTATGATGCCTATGACCTACAATAACATAATAATTTCCTCCCAATTTCACACCGGTTACGGGATAAGCTCCGGTGAGGTATCTGTCCGTTGTATTGTCTGAAATATTGTTGATATTCTTGAATTTACCATTTTCATAAACTCTAAAACTACTTATGCCATTATCTTGAAACCCTCCTGTATATAAAAAGGTCTTTCCATTGATTTTATGGGTAAACATGCCAATAATTCCATCAGTATGGATTTTATCATTGTCTTTAACAGATTGCACATGGGTAAGTTTCCCATCATTATGTATTTTGAAACAACTCAGACCGGGTGTCTCTTCCAAGCCACCAACAAAAAGGTATGATGATTGTTTCATATGCACCACTTGCAAAGTAATTGCGACTCCAAGGTGCATTTCATCTGTATCCTCAATCATATAAGCACGTTCAAGAGATCCATTGTCCAAAATTGTAAATACCTCAATTACATTTCCGAATTTGTTGGCTACAAATAGAAAATCCGTACCATTAATATTATCGGCGACCATACCTCGGGCCGGTCCTTTGTTTTTATATAGTTCATGACTGCTTATGGGGTTTAGCTTGCCATTTTTGTTTAAACTGTAAACATCTATATTTCCAGCACCCCCCGCGTAAACTACATGATTACCATCTTTTTCATAGCTTGTTACAGAAACCGTGTTGTTTCCAGATATATTTTTGAAGTCTTTTCGATACAGCATTAATTTGTTGGAAGCTTGCGCCAAACAAATGTGCGGTAGAAGTGATAGAATAATGAGCAAGTAACCTTTTATACCATTCATAGTTTTTTATTTATATTGATGTTTTACCGCTAACAAGAATATGCCAGTCTTGTTTTATGGCTTAAACCTCTTCGCTTCCAACAACGCATAACACCCAAATAGCACCATTTTTCTTATTGCAGGTAATCCGAGTATTTGTTGAAATAGGATTGCAATAGCTGCTTTTGGTCTTCTGACAATTTTTGTTTGTTCAAAAACCAATAGATTCTTCTGTTTAAAATTGAATAATCTTCTTCAAGCAAGGGAATCATTTTTTTTATGGCTTCGTCGGATGCGACGTTCTTCTTTTCAAGAATGGTAAGAAACAGATCGATTTCCTGATAATTTCTCGAAGCTGTAAGCTTCGCCAAAAACCCATTTAAATAAGCTGGTGGAGGAGAAATTCCATAACCCAGCATTGAATTCCATAACATGGTTCTTCTCTTTTTGGATTCTGTTTCCAACAAGTTTTTAACGGCCTCAAAATAGAGCGCCGTGGGGGCTTCCTCGAGATAATTGAGCGCCTCTTTAAAAAAATGCTGCCCTATTTCCGATTTCGACGCCTGTTCCGTTATCGCTTTAAGTACAGCATCAGCATAATGTTTGCGTTTGGTGAACTCCTGCAGAGCAAATTCTTGCGTTATTCGGTCAGGGGCCTTCAGGTAGGTAAGCAGCTCTTCTTTATCGGACAATTTTCCGGTTATTCTTTGAATTTCGCTTACCGCTTCCCCATTGGCCCAATGCCATAAGGTGTAGCATGTCCATGCTCCGCCCAACACGGTTTTTTCTTCATCAAAAACGATGGACGTTTCCCCGGTGACGGCATCCACCTGACTTTCGCCATGAACTTTTTTGTGTGTTATTTCATAGTAAGAAAGATCGGCATAAGGAGAGCTTTTGTCCTTTAAGATTCGGTGCAGCTGTTCATAATCTTCGGGTAAAAACGGTTTGCCCTCTTTTTTTTCCAGAATTCTTCCATGCGTCAGTTCATATTTGCGATAGGTTCCAAAAGCGTCCCAATGCATTCTAATCGGAACAATTTTACAACGATGATCAACGTAGATTACAGATTCGACGTCAAGATAATAGCCATCAATTTCATCGTTTTTTCCTCTTATCTCCCAAAGGTAAAATTCGTTGGACTGTCCTTCTTCAAAAGCCGGATGGTCAATGGTGACCAAGTGTTTTTTAACATCTTGACCATCTCCAATGTTAAAGAAGAAACTCGATAAAAGGAAAGCGATGAATATGTAATCGATGAACACTTTCATTTTTTATAACATCTAACCTCATATAACCTGCCAACCTGGGCTCCATAAGTTTCCTCCAAAGTGATACGAATGGCGGTGGTCTTAATGGTGTCAAAATTAAATTTGATCAAGCGCCTATTGTTTTCCTCCTTCTGACCAATTTTGGTCCATTTTCCCTGCGACCTCATTTCTAATTTTAATGATTTCAGCAGCTCGGGTGGTATTGTGGTTGTGAATTGGTCATCTTCTCGGGAATCACTTCGCAGCATTAAATTTTTACGTGTATTGGTATCGCACTTAATTTCTACTTTGGAAAGCGTTATGGGCTTTTCCCATTCAAAGGTTACTTCGGCGGGTAGACCATCTGATTGCCAATGATTGATTTCCTCTCTTTCCTGTACGTCTCTTGAGTAACCATTTGTTAAAAGTTTGACATCTCCTGAACTGGTGGAGGATGCAAAAATTTCAGTGGCTTTTGGAGCCAAATCGTTTTTATCTTTTGAGGGTCTGTTAGGAATATAGGCATCATCCCTTAAAAGTTGCTCCTGCAACTCATTAATATGTGAATCCCGGAGTTCCCTGGGGTTAATGGACTTCTTAACACACAAAGCTGCAGCGGTTCCAACAGCCTGTCCCATGGTGGCGCAGGTACCTTGTAATCTTGTTGAAGACAGGGCAATATGTGAAACACTTACATTACGCCCTGCAAAAAGCAGATTGGGAACGTTTTGGGAATAGAGGCAAGCAAATGGAATTTCGTAAACTTTGTCAAATCGGTAATGAAAATAACTTGCGGGTTCACTTAGATTTTCAATTCCTCCAGGGTTGTGTTCGTCCAATGACCAACCACCATATCCCACTGCGTCTTCAAAATGGTGATGGTTCATCAGGTCAACTTCGGTAAGGATGTGATCGCCCATAAATCTTCTAGATTCCCTTTTACCGGGGATGGAAGCCACCCAATCCAAAGCAAAATTTTCTGATTCGGGGTGGTTCCCCGAATTTTTTATATAATCCCAAACACCATATAAATGACCCATTAGTCGATGCCTAATTTCTTCGGTTTCACCAATGATATCTTTATCGCTTCCCACTTCGACCCACCAAAAACCATGGGTAAAGGGAAGGACGGAACGGTGCATTTTTGGTTTGTGCCCTTCGGTATAGGGAATAGCAAAAGAAGGCGGTTTGTATGGCATCGGTCTACCCATATCTTTTGAATGAAGAATAAGGGAAGCGCCCATTTGCCAATTATCCGGCTCATCCGGAGCATATTTCTCATTAAACTCCGCCTTCCCTTCCCTACCTGTTCGGTAAAGTGCTCCGGAAGTTGCGGCCATTAATCCATCACCTGAACAATCTATAAAATGTTTGGCGTAGATGGTATATTCTGTTTCCGTTGTCAATTGCCAACATTTCACCGATTTTATCTTCTTTCCTTTCATTTTGGCCTCAATGGCCTGGGTGTTCATCATTACCTTGAGGTTAGGTTCCTGCGTTACATAATCATAAATGACATGGTCCCAAACATTATAGGCACCCTGCGGATTATTAAAGCGGTTGTGCAGGAGAATTTCCTCAACAATGCCGGTTTCCCTTTCGGGATGGCCATCTCTCAAATGGGTAACACCATTAAGGTGGACACGAATCTCACTTGATGCATTACCACCAAGAACTGAGCGGTCTTGCACCAATATTGTTTTGGCCCCATTTCTGGCAGAACTTACCGCAGCACAACATCCTGCCACACCACCCCCAGCAACCAGAACATCTACGTGCAACTCCTTTTTTCGTGTTGGCTTTCCTTTTTTACCGGTACCGACCTGATACCAATTATCTGATCTTCTTTCACCTCCATCAGTGTTAGATTCTACCGTACTTATGGACAACGGTATCATAGTTGCTGAAACAGCCCCCGTTGTTCCTTTTTTTATGAAATTTCTTCTTTTTATAATTCTAAATTTTATGGTCGAATCTTTGGGATTAGATTTTCGGGAATCTCCAATTTTTTATCATCGGCCCCTCCAGTAAAATTGCTGATGCTGTAACTGTTTGGTAAAGTCCAATCGCATTCGACCCGACCATCTCCCAAAACAATATTTCCCAATTTATTTCTATACCAATCCGCCAATGCACGGTATTCCTTTTTATCGGCCACATTGTTTTTTTCAAGTGGATCGATACGCAGATCATACAAAGCCATATCAGCTTTTGGTCGTTCACAAGTCAAGGCCCATCTGACATCTTTGTTTTGGTTAGGACTGTGTACATCGTCCCACATGTCCCTACTTCTCATGGAAAAAGCAAAATCTAAATTTCGCATATATGCCCGGTGACCATTTACCACATTAATTTCCCCTAAGGCATATTCGCGCTTTGGGGTTTTGTTCGCAGTGACTTCCTGCAGATCGTAACCATCGAGATAATTATACTCTTTGCTCGAAATATCCACACCACCTGCTGACAGAAAGGTAGGTGCGAAATCGACATACTCCACAATGTCCGTGTTCACCTTGCCCGCCGGAAACTTTTCCTTATCAGATGAAACTACAATGACTGCATCATGAACCGACTGCTTCCATGGGCCAAATTTTGCCATCACCCCCTGTTCTCCTAGATGCCATCCATGATCGCCTACGGTGTACACTATGAGATATTCTTCATTTTTTTCTTCGCAATACTTCTTAAATGATTTAACGGCATCACCAATCAAGGCGTCTCCATAGGCGCAAAACGCATAGTAATCCCGTATGGCCTGAAGCTTTTCTTCTTCCTTTAACCGATCTGCCTTGCATTCGTTATAGTGTAGCACCAACTGAGGGGGGAAATTTGATAATTCATCGGTGCTGAACTCGGGAATTTTGTATTTTTTGTTCTTAAAAATATCTCGGTACTCTTTGGGTGGAATTACGGGGGTATGGGGCCATGTAAAACCTAAATGTAGAAATACAGGCTTGTCGTTGTCGGCACCATCTACCTCCCTACCGGAAATGGTCTTATATGACTTCCCAGCATTTTTGAGGTAACTTTTCATTTCCTTTACAATCAATCCGTCTATGGTCTCCCCCGCAGGATTTGGATTTTGACCGCCAATGATCAGTGTGTTATGTGGCCGCGTGTATAATCTTAAAATATCAAAATCCTTATCGACCTTGGCATGCATCTTACGGTCCGCTTCAGGAATCTCCTTCTCAATATCATTGGTTATATATTCCAGTAAAGTGCCATCAGGATAAATGGTCGTCTCTTTCCTATTGATTAGTTTGAATATTCCATCGGGGAATTCAACTTTGGCCTTACCTGTAAAGATATCTCCGTAGCCCTGATTTTGTAGATCACTTTTGAAATGCACAACCAAATCGAACATGTCATCCGGCCTATTCTTGGATTTATCAAGGTACTTTTCAATCGACCAATGCGTCTTACCGAATGCTGCGGTACCATAGCCTTCGTTCCTTAAAATTTGAGATACCAACGGTTTTGATATATCGGCCTCTTGATGTGAATAAAACTTGTAATGGCCCGACCTGAACGGATATCTCCCTGTTAACATGGATGCCCTTGAAATTGCACACATAGGTGAATTATTATAAGCATTCACGAACATGGTACCTTCAGCGGCCAACTTGTTTATATTTGGAGACATTACGAAACCCAACCCACTATCACTTTTTCCAGTGGTAGCCTCATTGTAGCATTCCAAGGCATCGGCCCTTTGATCATCGGTGATAATCCAAAGAATATTGGGTTGTTTTTCTTGGGCATATAAAGTCAAGCAAAAAAAGTAACTGGTAATACACCATATAACTTGTGCTCTAATTTTATTCATAATGTTTTATTTTTATATTCTGTGTAACTACGAATTTATTTTTTCAAACCTCCAAGCCTTCTTGCATCTAGATCTTTATGAAGCTCTTTTGAGGCTTATACCATATGTGGACATGCAATGTCAGTACCAGTTACAAAACCAACATTATAGTTTTCGCAATCGTGTGCCTGGCCTGAAATGGAGAATCTGTATATTGAAACCAATGAGCTCCTACAAAAGATTACATCACCGATATATTGGGTTCCACATGCGCGTGTGATCTGTTTGATCGGCATCATGAATTATGCCCGGACGAAAAAGACCGGAATCCAATGCTCCTATATGATATTCTCCAATAAAATCGAAAAAAGATATTCATTTAGAACATACATTTTCTAAATGTCCACTAGACATAATATAGACAAATGCGTAAGGGAGGTGATGTAGGTCAAATTGATACAAAAAGATCATTGTCTTTTTATTTCTTCCCATCTAAAAATTCCTTTGCCAGATAGGCGTAGGTTTGGTAGTCTAAATTTGCAAACGCCGCAATATTGTTTTTAACTTTTGGGTTCATTTCTTCCTTTCTATTTAGATGCTTCAAATAACGCTTCAGCTGGTTTTTACTCATTGCAGAAAGTTTTTTTGATAAAATATAAGGTACATAGTCAGGTGCATCTCCCAAACAATTAATCATCAAACTTCTACTACCCGAATCAACGGTGTCAAAAGCATCCCAAAAAGGTTTTTGTAAATCTGGGGCATCCTTATATTTTGAAACCAATCGTTTTGCTATAATGCTTCGAACAAGGGGTGTACTCGTCTCAAAAACCTTGGCAATTTGCTTATAATGTTGTTTGTATTTCGGCGACCCTATTTTTCCAAGAGCAAAAAGTTGGTAATCATCATTGACACTGTAGAGCATGTTAATCGTCATAGCTTCATTCAAAACGGTTAATGAAAATGCTTTTAACTGTTCGCGTATCTCACCGTGGACCAAATGCCACGCAGTATAGCACGAATACAATGCCCCTGATACAACAGATTCTTTAACACGGGCTATGGTAGCTCCAGATACGGCGTCAACACCATTTACGCTACGCATCTTGGGTTTTTCTACCAACTGATCTACAGACCTTCTTCCCAAGATTGATTTATCGTCGGTCAACAACGCATGCAGTTTTTGATAATCCTCGATTTTAAATTCATCATGGTCATGTTTGGTAAGCGGGAGTCCAGGATAACGGTCAAAACCAGCGTACTCACCCAACAATGTCCAATACAATTTGATGTTCATCAATTTACAGTCCCCATCTGCACAAACCGGTGTACTAATGTCGGAGGTATATAAAAAAGGGGTTTCTTTTTCATCGAGTAAGGCTACCACTTCTTGTCTGCCCATAGAATCAACCTGAATAAAGAAT
Organism: Flagellimonas algicola; assembly: GCF_005937185.1. Taxonomy (GTDB): domain Bacteria; phylum Bacteroidota; class Bacteroidia; order Flavobacteriales; family Flavobacteriaceae; genus Flagellimonas; species Flagellimonas algicola. The sequence goes on from NZ_VCNI01000001.1 coordinate 1,678,486, forward strand.
TCAGTTTCCCTCTCGGTTAATCGCATGCCCTCCTTCCATTCCAAGACAAAGAATTCCGGTGCTGTGTCCATTACAACTCTTGTAGTCTTAAACGAAGAAATGCGTTTTACATCCTCTTGATTTCCAATAAGGAGTAGCACAATCAATGGGATTTGAAAAATAGATTTCATTTCTTGTTCTCCGGAATTTTTTCGTATTTCTGTTCTTCAATCAAGGCCAAATACTCATCTAGATACCCTTTATAGATGTCTCTAGGGTTCACATCATATTTTTTACAAAGTGCTGCCGCAAAACCCACAGCAGCTCCCATTTGACCTGTAGTTCGCATTACCCTTGGTCCTCCCAAGCCAGCATGTGAGCAACTAAAATTTCTCCCCGCCATAAAAAGATTGGTAATGTTTTTGGAATACAGACTGCGATATGGAATATAATATTCGGGGGTTTTATAAAATAGGGCCTCGGACAGAAAATCCGGATTATTCTCATCTTCAAGAACAATCTGGTAGTGAACGTCTATCTCCCTTATTTCGATTACCACTCCATCTTCAAATTTGCGTCCTTCTTTGGCATCTTTAAAAGTAAAAATGTGATCACCCACCAATCTTCTGGATTCTCTCTTTCCAACCAGGGAAGAAACCCATTCCAACTTTCGATTAGCATTTTTAGGGTCTTTTTTTGCATTGGCAAAAGAACCGTAAATCGCTCGTAACATATGATCCCGAATTTCTTCGGCATCATCTATTTGATTGTAATCAGGGCTACTGAATTCCCATTGCCATTCCCCATTAATTTCTGAATGTGATTTGGCAACGGGCATTGCCCACGGAACCTCCGGAAAAGTCTGTGCCGATTCGGTTTCTTTTGACCCCCATAGGACGGATGAGCCCATTACCGCATTATCGGCTTCTTTGGGACTCCACAATTCACCATGTTCCTCCCAATCTTCCCCATAGGTATCTACACTTTCGCGTCCATATGAAAATTCGGCACCCGCCCAGTATCCAATCCAGCCGTCTCCGGAGGAATCTACAAAACGCGGTGCGGTAAATCGAATACGTTTGCCTGTTGATGTATGTCTGGCATCAACAAATTGAATTTGGTTGTTCTCAGCCTTCGCATCATACGCCCTATGATTTAGATACAAATCGATATTCTCATAACTTTTTACATTCTCATCACGTTTTATCTGGTCTAATTTTGCATCCGCACTCCCGTTCGGATAATGTTCTGTATCTATTTTTTTAAGAATCCGTTCAAAATTTCCGTAAATACCTAAGGTATGCACTCTAATTTCTTCACTGGCGTTTCCACCTAAAACTGGTCTATCATGTATTAAAGCCACATTTAGACCTTGTTCTGCAGCTGCAATGGACGCGGCGCAACCTGCGAGCCCTCCACCAACAACAACCAAATCATATGACTTGGTTTGTGGCGGCGAATTGGGCTCGGCTTTTACTTTTTTTCGCCATTCGGCCAAGTTTTTGGAAGATGATGGGGGTTCTTCCTTTGTAGTTGAAAAGTAGATAGCGTCGCATCTTCCATCGAACCCCGTTAAATCAACCAACTCTAAATTTACTTTTTTGCTGTTTACTGAGATCTTATCAACGTACTCCCAACCCCAACCCGAACGGAGGCCAAGAGTTTTATCAAGGTATCGATCATTGATTTTTAACTTAAACCTTCCCGGTGCCTCCCATTTTCCCGGCACCCAATTCTTTGTGCGAACCCAAATGTGATATTCTCCATTTGAATTGAACCGGACCATGGTCCTGGCATTTTTAACAGGATTGCCCATTCCATGGGCCAATAGATAAGGTGAGCCCATTTGTTGCTCAAACTGTGGATCTACTACCCACCCACCTGGGTCATCAAAGCTTTCCGCTTCGATAAGAATTTCTTGTGAAATCACAGAAAAAGTACCTATAAATACTATTAAAACCGATGTAAAAAGTTTCATACCAATTTTTTTAATCTCTTCAAGATTACATCGAATCTCTTGGACTCGTAAGGTTTCGAAAACAGATAAATTGTAAACCCTTTTATTTTAAAATTACCTTAAATATAAGTAATGTGTGGCCCTATGCCATTAATTAGGACTAGACATTACATTGACAAGCGATTCATTATCAGATGCTTGTTTTGTGGGACAAGTGCCAAAATTGAAATATGGAGGAAAGAGATTGAGCGAAAAAGGGATTGTTTAACTAATCCATGAATAGATTGGGTAGAAAAAGCGACAATTCTGGAAATAGAGTAACCAAAACCAAGACCAACAAACTCACCAATAAAAATGGGAATCCGGCCTTGCTGACCTTGCCAATAGATACCTTTCCTATGCTGGATGCTACAAATAGACAGACACCTACTGGTGGTGTTGTCAGACCTATAATCAAGTTTAGAACGGCGATTACTGCAAAATGAATTGGATCCACATCTACCGCCAAGGCTACCTTTAAAAGTATAGGAAAAAGAATTAGTAGCGCTGCAATCGTCTCCATAAATGTTCCTACTACAATGAGTAAAAGATTGATAAGGAGCAATACAACATATTTATTGGAACTAAAACCTAAAATCTCACTTGAAATGGTCTGGGGGATTTGTTCCGTAATCAATATCCACCCAAATAGATTTGCGAAACCCACCAGAATCATTAAAGAGGACGAAGTCTTGATGGAATCAATCAGAACCACCTGTACATTTTTAAAGTTCAATTTCCCGTATACAAATCTTCCAATGACAAGAGCGTAAATGACCGCAATTACCGATGCCTCAGTGGGGGTGAATATTCCAGCGATAATCCCAAAAAGAATAATAAAGGTCATGAGTAGTGACCAAAAAGTATCAACAAACCCACGAGCGACTTGGGAAAGGCTACTTCTTGCGTGTTTTGGATAGTTTTTTTTCCTAGCTATAACATAAGCAACCAACATAAGCCCTACCCCTAACAATAAACCCGGTATGGCCCCGGCCAGAAATAACTTCCCTACCGACAGTCCACTCAAGGTGGCTGCAATAATCATAGGTACACTTGGAGGGATTATTGGCCCAACTGTTGATGAGGCGGCCGTAATGGCGCATGAAAATTCGGCATCATACCCTTCCTTTTTCATTGCAGGAATCATAATAGATCCCATACTTGCAGTATCTGAGATTGCGGTTCCCGATATCCCGGCAAAGAGCATTGAAGCCCCTATGTTTACCAACGAAAGACCTCCTCGAATATGTCCCATAAGGTGATTGCAAAATAGAATTATTTTTGCCGTAAGTCCTCCTTGGTTCATCAGATTACCTGCAAGAATAAAACCTGGAATGCTCAACAGAACGAAAACATCAATTCCAGAATACATTTTTGAGGGTATTACAATTAATGGTGTTCCTTTTATAATTAGATATACCAGGCAAGAAAGCCCCAGTGAAAAGGCTATGGGATATCGCAAAAACAGACCAACAACGAATATTACCACCAATACCCAGATCATGTTCTTCTATTTTTTAGAACTGACTGCAACTGTTTAAAGGAATAATAACAAAGAGAAATTGACATAATTGCTATGCTTAAAAATGCAAAGGACATGGGAAATTTCAAACTAGGTGATTTTTCTCCCACACCCAGCCATATGAGTGGGATCGTGTAAATCAAAACTATAATGAACATTAAAAATGTGCATATCGGAATTAACAGGTTCAAAAGGTTCTTAATTTTTGAATTGAACTTATCATAAAAAGTATCAAGGGAAACAAAATAGTTGCTTTTTAAAGCCAAACCGGAAGCAAAAGAAATGGCATAAACAAAAAACAGACGTGATGCCTCTTCCGTCCATGAAGGAGCACTCTCTAAAAAAAATCGAGCAAAAATCTGTAATAGAACGGCACTTAAAAAACCAAAGGTCGCCAATATCGTACCTATTTTCAGAACCCTTCCAATAGCTATGTGCAATTTCATCTTTTTAATTTAATTGGGCTCGGATTTGATGATAGACCTCTTGCATTTCAGGGGTTAGACTATTGTAAATACCTTTTTCGGATTTTTGAAGAAAGGCCTTTTTGTTTACCTCAATAAACTCCATTCCCGTAGCTTTTAGTTCTTCTTGAACTCTTTTTTCATTCTCTAAAAACAACTGATGTTCATAATGAATCATGTCTGTGGAGGCTTCCAAGAAAACTTCTTTAAGATCAGGAGGTAATTTTTGAAATTGCTTTTCTCCGATTACTGGGTACACCCAACTTACCACATGGCCTGTAAGGTTCAAATATTTTTGCACTTCTGCAAATCCCATGTTTTTAATCATGGCTAAGGGATTTTCCTGAGCCTCTATGGTTCCCTGTTGGAGAGATGTGAAAACTTCCGATAAAGCCATAGGCGTTGGTTTGGCCCCCAAGATTCTCCAAGCGGTCACAAAAGATGGCACGTTAGGCACACGAGTAACCAGACCATTTAAATCATCAGGGTGTTTTATGGGGCGGTTTGATGTTAAATGTCTGTTGCCCCTAAGAAAATATCCCAATGGTCTTAGTCCTTCTTTTTGGATCATTTCTTTTGTGATTCTTTCTCCGATAGGCCCGTTGACTACCTGTTTCATTTCCGTACTATCCTTGAACAAAAATGGTAATTCGCAAAAAACCAAGATTTCGCTCCAGTTGCTCAGCGTAGAACCGGTAGTTGTCATATCAATAACTTCGGTTTTTATAAGCCGAATTGCTTCCATTTCCTTGGCGAGTTGTTCTGAAGGATACACCTCAACCTTCATTCTACCATTGGAACGTTCTTCCAGAATTTCACCAAAATACACAAAGGCTTTTGTCCATGTGTGGTCCTCACTGGGAAGCAAAGCTGCACGGAATAAAAACTCTGGTTCGGATACCGTTTTGCATTGAACCAAAACTAAAAACACGATAGTCAAGAAACTATATCGTAAAATGAATCTTCTGGTATTTAACATGGGCTAATCTTCTCCGAAAATTACTTTAAGTGATTTGTTATGTTCCTCCATGGCTTTTACAGTTTTCAAATTCACCTTGGTTTGCCAAAGATAGAGGCGTTTTAAACTTTCCATTTTTTGGATTTCAGGTAGGCAGGCATCACCTACCTTGGTTCCGTATAAATTTAAGGCCTCCAGATGTTTAAGACCGGAAAGTTGGAGAATTCCCTTGTCAGAAATGTCCGTTTGCTGTAACTCAAGTCTTGTGAGGTTTGGCAATTTTCCGACAACGGCCAACCATTGGTCTTGCACATTGGTCTGGGCCAAAGACAGCCAGGTGATATGATTTTTTACTTTTTCCAATTCCATTAGTTGCTCTTGGGTTAGGTCGGTACCCGAGTATGTCACATCCAGCAACGGGTTTTTAACACCAAGCGATTTGACGGTAAAGCCATTTTTTTCCAGATGCAATAGCTGCACACTATCCAAAGGTTTCAGCTGAACGGTCTCATACCACGCTTTTGGTTCTGTATCAATTCCGTACTTTCTTAATAGAACAGGTTTTATGTTATCGGTAACCTCCACGGATGTCACTGTACCATCGAAAGATACACCTTGCTCAATCCACCATTCTATGGTTTTGATTTCGTCATAAGTTAGCACATCTTTGGTAGGAGGCATAAATTTTATATTTTTTTGCGGTAGGGTAATCCGTCTAAAAAGCTCACTTTCCCCAACATTTCCTGCAACCAGAATATCTTCACTATTCCCTCCCAGCATTAAAGAATCTGAGTGACTCATGTTCAATCCCCCGCGTTTGATTTCATCATTATGGCATGCTACGCATTTTGATTGGAAAATTGGTTGTATCAAATGTGTGTAAACAAGAACAGAATCCGGGTTTGAAAACTGGGTTATAGAATCCATTTTTGTCGTAGGTCCCAACAATTTTCGAATGGGTTCCGGGGCATATTCGGTTAAATAGGATTCACCATGGGTTAAATTTCCTCCTTTGTGTCCTTCAACAAACAACATACCCAACAGTAAGAGGTTAAAACCATTTTGAATCAAGTTTGAATAATTCTCAGGTTTTCTTTTAATCCACCATCCTATAAAAGCAATCACTACCAGGGCAACGCCCAACCACCGATGTGAGAAAAGCATCTCCTCATCATATAAACCGGTAGCGCCGAGCCACCAACCAGAAAAAGCGGCCCCAACCGCACTTAGAGCTCCCAAAAACCAAGCAACCGGTATTAGTTTGCTTTTGTTTTTGGTCTTTTTAAAGCTTTCGTACCATTCCAATGCAATGGCTAAAAATAGAAACCCTATGGGCATATGTACGAAAAGCGGATGAAAACGTCCAACAAAGGTTGAAAATTCCAGTGCAATCATTTTTGGTGGTTATTAGTGGTTGTTCTCCATTAAAATAGGTAAGTCTTAATTGAAACAAAGAATATCAATCATCCCAGTGTTCGTCAATAACTTTTTGAATGTGTGGGTAATTCTTATCAGTCTCATTTAAACTTTCTCGCATTTGAACCAATTGATTTTTTAAATCAGCAATAGTTTCCTGATACTTCGGGTCTTTATAAGCGTTGTTCATTTCCTTTGGGTCTTTTGTTAAATCATAGAATTCCCATGCTGGTGGAGTATGATTTGCAAAGTCATTGCCCCAACTTTCCTTGTTCCATGTTGCATTTGGATCATCAGTATCAACCCAATACTTTCCGTAATAAAATATCAGCTTATGCTCTTTTGTACGGATACCAAAATGTGCAGGATTTTGATGTCTGTGCGCTAAATGCATCCAATAACGATAATAGGTGGCGTTTTGCCAATTATCGGGTTCTATTCCTGTTTCAAGAATGGTCTTAAAACTTTTTCCCTGCATATAGTCAGGGGTTTTACCACCTGCCAGTTCTATCATGGTAGGGGCAAAATCCGTATTGTTGATTATGGCATTCGTTCGGCTTTTCGCTTTTATCTTTTCAGGATAGCGAACAAAAAAAGGCATGCGCATCGACTCATCGTACATCCATCTTTTATCAATATAATCATGCTCGCCCAACATAAAACCCTGATCCCCGGTATACATTATAATTGTGTTTTCGAGCAATCCCTCGGTTTCCAAATAATCAACTAACCTTTTGACATTGTCATCGACACCTTTGACGCACCGCAAGTATTTTTTAAGATAATCCTGATATACTTTGCTGGTATATTCCCTTTCGATGGAATCCATTTCCCATTTTACATATTCCTTTGGATCTATATCCCTTGCATTTCTGTACTTCTTATAGATTGTACTATCATTCCAATAAATATTCATGGCTTGATTACGAATCAAATTTCTATGGGAAACCGAAGAACCAATTGTTCTGGTCAAAGAATCGTTTTTACCCCTGGTCGCCTCTGAGCCATGTTGACCTATTTCATAAAGGCTTTCAGGTTCTGGAATAAATGTGTTTGCCAGATAATCTTCATAACGCGGAGCATATTCAAAATCATCATGGGGCGCTTTGAAATGATGCATCAAGAAAAAGGGTTTTTCAGGGTCTCTTTTATTTTTTAGATAATCAAGGGTAATGTCCATGATTTTATCAGAGGAATGACCTTCTGTCTTTATGATATTGTTTGGCCAGGATTTTTCACCCCTCACTCTAAATTCGGGGTCAAAGTACTTGCCCTGTGCCGGAAGTACCGTATAGTAATCAAACGCCGCTGGTTCCTCATGTAAATGCCATTTGCCAACAATTGCCGTTTGGTATCCAAGCTTTTGCATTTCTATGGGAAGAAACTGCTTTTCAGGAGCAATTGCCCCTTCCAGGTCAAGCACCCCGTTAGTCTGGGCACGCTGCCCCGTAATAATTGCTGCACGACTGGGCACACATATTGAATTGTTCACAAATGCATTGTCAAATATCATCCCCTCATTGGCCAATTTATCAAGGTTTGGCGTTGGGTTAAGACCTGCCAATCGACTTCCATAAATTCCGAAAGCTTGGGTGGTATGATCATCAGACATAATGTAGATGATGTTAGGCTTTTGGGCAACCCCTTTGTCTTCCTGAATACAAGAAAGCAATGTAAAAGAAACAAATAAAGGCGCGATGATTTTCAAATAAGTGGTCATAAGTATTGTTTTGGTTGCTTAAGCTTGGAAATACCGGATTTTTTAGATAAAAAATTATTTTATACGTTTTCGAATCGATTTCACTTATACCTACACCCGCTGTAACTTTATTGGCGGGGTTCTGTTAGCATTCCATTGACAGATGTACAGGTTTTTATCTTCATCGACACAAACATCATGTCCGTGCAAGATTGGTTTATGCTCCAGTTGATAAGATTTTTGTAGCACTCCATTAATGTATGAGGGTTCAGTACCCCCTGGGTTTGAAATCACCTTATCGCCATCCAAAATGGTTACAAAACCAGTATGGTCCCTCCAATCGGTCTTGCCGATCTTCGGTTGTGACCAACAAACCCCAGCATACAAGTTAGTATCATCAAAAACGGGTCTACATACTTGCATATTTGGTAAATGAAGTGTCTTTATAAATCTACCATCCAAACTAAAAAATTTGAAGGATTGTTCGTTTCTAGAGGTACACACCACCATCGGGTTATCCTTGTCACGATAATCTATAGCCACCCCATGTGCATTGGAAAGATTGTAATTTGTATCCGTGTTGTCCTTACCTCCCCAATGTCTAATATATTCTCCGGTGGAAGAGTATTGAATAATAAAGTCCATTCCATAACCGTCAGCAACATAAATATCACCGTTTGGACCAATGGCAACTTCAGTTGGTCTGAATGGATCTCCAGGTTTGTATATACCTATAGTTTGAGGGTGTCCAATATCAAACAAAACCTTTCCGTCTGTTGTTGTTTTGCTAACACGCCCATTATGCGGTATCCATTTTCCGCTTTTATCCATGTACCATCCCGAATCGGTGAGGTATAAAAAATCTTCCCCCCCTTCATCAGAAATAGTAAGGCCGTGACCACCTGGGTAGGAAGTACCCCAATAGTCCAACAAGGATCCTGATTTATCGAATATTAAAATGTTATTCTCCGGATGGTCTCCAATCATGATCAGGCGACCTTTACTGTCCATTTCCATCTCATGGCAGTTTAAGAGAGGGCGGGATGTTCCAATTTGTGCCCAGTTTCTATTGATTTTGTATTGGTAATCTCCGTGACCGATGATTTCCTCCTCAAGAACTGGTTTTTTCATCAGATGAAATCCAAAACTGGGAGCAGTTGTAATGGCAGCAGTTGCCAAAGCAGTATTCTTAATAAAGTTTCTTCTGTTTTTCATTGGTTGGTAATTTTTATTTACTGCATTGATCTTAGCTCAAAATGTCTTTTACTACGTGTCCATGAACATCTGTCAATCGGAATCTTCTGCCCTGATGTTTAAAGGTCAGTCGTTCGTGGTCAATGCCGAAAAGATGGAGCAAGGTGGCATGAAAATCGTGCACATGCACTGGGTTCTCAATCACATTATAACTAAAATCGTCGGTTTTGCCGTAACTCATCCCTGGTTTTACGCCAGCTCCCGCCATCCACATAGTGAATGCTTTGGGATGGTGATCTCGACCATAATTCTCCGGCGTTAATTGACCTTGGGAGTACACGGTTCGTCCGAATTCGCCACCCCAAACTACTAAGGTGTCTTCAAGCATTCCCCGCTGTTTTAAATCCTTTATCAAAGCAGCATTACCTTGGTCGGTTTTCTTACATTGTGATTTAACACCCCCCGGGCAAAAACTGTGTTGATCCCAACCTTGATGATATAATTGAACAAACTTTACACCTTTCTCCAATAACTTTCTTGCCATAAGGCAATTTGCGGCATACGTTCCGGGGTCTCGACTGTCTTCCCCATACATATCAAAAATATAGTCCGGCTCATCTGACATGTCGGTCACTTCGGGAACCGAGGTTTGCATTCGAAATGCCATTTCATACTGTGCCATACGGGCATTAATCTCTGGATCTCCATAGGCGTCATGCTGCACTTCGTTAAGTTTACCGAGATAGTCCAACATCTGTCTTCTATCGTTGCCATCATAATTTTCTGGATCGCTCAGATAAAGCACTGGGTCTTTCCCAGAACGGAATTGAACTCCCTGATGCTCAGTGGGTAAAAAACCATTCCCCCAGAGACGGGAATATAATGGTTGTCCCCCCATATTTTTTGTGATGAGGGTTATAAAAGTTGGAAGATTCTCATTGTCGGAGCCCAATCCATAACTCAACCATGCACCGATTGAAGGTCTGCCCGGCAATTGATTCCCAGTCTGCATAAAGGTAATTGCAGGGTCATGGTTAATTTGGTCCGTTTGCATAGATTTTATAAAACAAAGGTCATCCACAACTTCAGAGGTGTAGGGCAGTAAATCACTTGCCCAAGTTCCCGAATCCCCATATTGTTTAAAATCAAAAAGCGAAGGTGCCATGGGAAAAGTTGTCTGCTCTGCACTCATGGCCGTTAAACGCTGTCCTTGACGAACTGAATCAGGTAAATCTTGCCCGAACATATTTTTAAGCTTCGGTTTATAGTCCCACATTTCGAGCTGCGAGGGTCCACCACTTTGAAATAGATAAACGATGCGTTTGGCCTTAGGTAGATGATGAGGAAGACCTAAACGATTCCTATTGTATGATTTTAATAAATTCTCTGCATCCCTAGCATCCATGCTGCCATTATTTAACGCAGCAAAAGACTTATCAGCGCTAAGAAGAGAACCTAATGCAATTGCCCCCAGTCCCATCGAAGTTTTTGTCAAGAAATTACGCCGATCCATTGCGCGCTCTACTTCTTGTAGGTCTTTATTGGTTGATCTTAAAATATTATGATGATTGTGACACATGTATTATCAGTTTAAACTATTGACTATCTTTTTGTTATTACCGCATCAGAATTGATGATTGTACTGGCTACTACCGCATTTGCGGCTACCAGAGCTTCATCATTGTCATTGGAAATACGGAATTCGCCGGTATTAATCCATCCTTCGGTTTTCATTTTATTCGTCTTGAACTTTTCATATTCTATAAGCCGTAAATCTGCCAAAAGCTGTAATTCTTCATTTTTAATGGTTCTCCCCGTCAATTTTTTAAAGGTGTCAGAGATACCCGCCTTGGGGTCGGAATATTGTAACATGGTATAACCCAATACCCGTGACGCTTCGACATAAGTAGGGTCGTTCATCAAAACCAAAGCCTGCAGCGGTGTATTGGTTTCTTGACGGCGTACCGAGCAAAACGACCTTTCAGGAGTATCAAAAGTGGCAATGGTAGGGTGCGGCACAGAACGCTTCCAAATGGTATAAATACTCTTTCGATATAATTTTTCTCCTTTATCTTCTTCATACGCTGCACCATTTATTTTCCAAAGCCCTTGCGGTTGATAGGGTTTTACACTCTTGCCTCCAATCTTGCGATTTAGAAGTTTGGAAGCGACCAAAACATTGTTCCTTAGCATTTCACCGGTCAATCTACTGGAAGGTCCTCTGGCCAGAAGCCGGTTTGCTTTGTCCTTTTCAAGTAGTTCTTGCGTTGTTACAGAGGACTGTCGATAGGTGTTTGACATGACCATGATTTTATGTAATGCTTTTACATCCCATCCAGACTTCATAAACTGAATCGCTAACCAATCTAATAGTGCAGGGTGACTAGGTAATTCACCTTGATTTCCAAAATCTTCCACTGTGCGCACGATACCTGTTCCAAAAATATTCTTCCAGTATCGGTTTACTGCAACGCGCGCAGTTAGGGGGTTTTCCTTACTGGTAACCCATTTGGCCAATCCCAATCTATTTTTTTCATAATTATCAGGAAATGCAAATATCTTATCCGGAGTATTGGGGTATACCTGCTCGCCATATTGGTCATAGAGCCCACGTTCCAAAACAAAAGTTTCCCTTGGTCGGTCCATTTCTTTCATGACCATTATTTCTTGCACTCTTTCTGCGCTATCTACCTGAATTCTACGCACCTTTTCCAGCTCAAACAATGAGTTCTGATAGGATTTGGACCTATTTGTCAAAAAATGCGTTTTTAGCAGACTTTTGTCTTCATCCTTCAGTTCTTTACTATTCTTGGCTACAAGGGACTGTATCTTCGTTGAGCCTAATACTTGACCGATTTCCAGAGGATTTAATTCTTTGTCAAAGACCAGAATATCATCCACTAGAGCACCTCCTATACCTTTTCCACGCCAACGAGCGCCAATCTGTAACCCTGGTTCAATAGGCTGTTTATAGATGAAATCTTCATAAGAGTTGAAAATAATGTCTTTATAGAGATTGTCAACATCAACAGTCGTTTCCAGCTCTTCTCCATCCATGTAAATTTTAAATCCGGAAGCTTTACTGGAACCATCATAGGTCATTGTAAGCTGGATCCATTGGTTTTTTGGAACTTCTTTTTCTGTCACCTCTACTATGGCATTATCAGGCCAGACATGGGCCAACATAATCTCCAGCTTGTTCTCTGTTAGGGCCAGATGGTACCCCCGATAACTATGAAGTCGTGTCCCATAATTTTTATGGAATATAACCCCTGTTTCTAATTCCTTGGGAATCTTTATGCGGATTCCAATGCTAAATGGCTCATTGCGGCGAAAAATCCCGATAGGTTTCAAATCTAACCAAGCATCGCCATCGAATTCTAAGCCCTTACCGGAAAAGCCTTCAACAATCTTGGCGAATTGTTTAGGCGCAAATTGGCGGTCCATTTTTCCTTTTTGGGATGGGTTTAAAGCATTGCTAAGGCTACCGTTTCTAAAATCTATTCTGGCAACAAGATTATTTGGAGTACGTCTTGGATTAATTTTCTTATAACCCTCGGAATCTATCCAATCCGTAAATTTTTCGCTTTCAGATTGCTCCACTTTAGCGACTGCAAGTTCCTTCTTTCCGATTAGGTTATCGATATAAGCCAAAAAATTCTCCTGTTCTTTGGTGGGAAGCTGCATGTTGGGCACTGGCATGGACCAATCCCAAGGAATTTGTCCCGATTCATTCACATTATTAAAGAAACTGTACATTTCATAGTAGTTCTTTTGTGAAATGGGATCGTATTTATGATCATGACATTTTGCGCAGGCCATGGTCAACCCTAAAAATGCTTCACCAACAACATTGGTCCGATCGGCGACATATTCAGATCGGAACTCCTCATCTATAATACCCCCTTCAAGATTCTGGGGATGTAAACGGTTAAAAGTAGTTGCCAAAATCTGCTCTTTGGATGCGTTTGGCATCAAATCACCCGCTAATTGCCAACGAATGAATTCATCATACGGCATATTCTCATCAAATGCTTTGATGACCCAATCTCGATAAGGAGAAACATCCCGATAACGGTCCACCGTGTAACCATGGGTATCGGCATAGCGTGATAGATCCATCCAATCCAAGGTCATTTGCTCAGCAAAATGAGGGGAAGCCATCAAGCGGTCAACTTGTTTTTCATACGCATCAGGCGAGCCATCATTTACAAAAGCATCGATTTCTTCCAAAGTTGGAGGCAATCCGGTCAAATCAAAACTTAAACGTCTCAATAAAAGTTCCTTGTCGGCAGGTGGGCTTGGTTGTATGTTTTCTTGTTCGAGCCTTGCGAGTATAAAATTATCGATAGGGTTAACCACTTTTCCTTGTAATGCCACCTGGGGTGGTTTCTGTTCTTGAGGGGGTAAAAAAGCCCAATGATCCTTATACTCTGCACCGTCTTCAATCCACTTTATCAACATGGCCTTTTCATGCGTAGATAGCGTCAAATGTGAAGAGGGTTCTGGCATTATAATTTCAGGGTCATTACTAAGAATTCGGTTGACCAGTTCACTGTTTCCAGCATTTCCCGGGTCTATGGAATAGACTCCAGGCGTGTTATCAGACTCGGCGTAGGCAAGTTCGGGTAGGTGCAATTGAAGGTTGGCCTTCACCTTTGCCTTGTCTGGCCCATGGCAAATAAAACATTTATCTGATAAAATGGGCTTAACATGCTGGTTGAAATCTATTTTTTCTGGAAGCTTTTCATAGGCAAGTTCAACGTCTTCCGGTAAATTAGGTCCCCCACAGGAAACCAACAGCACCGTAAAACCCAGCACTGTAAAAATGGAATTTAAATTATACATCAAGCGACTTGATTTTATTTCACTAAAGATATTTTGTTTCGCACAAAGGTTATTTGTATAAATAAGACATGTTTTTGTACTTTTCCGACATCTTGTTTATTTATAATCTCCAATATTGAATAATTTGTTTTAGAAATTAATTGGCAATTAACTTGTTATAAAACTACTACTTCTATGCAAAGAGTTGGACAATCCTTACATTTTGAATTGCTTCACGCGGGCCACGCCGAGCTGGACCATCGGTGGAACTATGACAATGTTATAAGTCCATTTACACGTATGTTTTTGGTGACGAAAGGTGCTGCAATGCTGTATCATTCCAACCACTCTTATGAACTAGAACCGGGGTTCATTTATCTAATTCCGAGCTATGTCTACAATCGATATACATGCGAGTCGTATCATAAGCAATATTATGTGAGCTTTATTGTAGGTTCCGAAACTGGGCCATCTATTTATGATCTTAAAAAATTCAAATACCAAGTGGCTGAAGAGCCGAATGACAGATATTTGTTCAAGCGGCTTTTGGAGCTTCACCCTGATAGGGTAATTTACGATAGTGAACCCTCGGCCTACAGTGCCAAATTAGCCGGGCACCTTAGTGCAAATGAACAATATGCTCGAATGTACCCTCACCGATATCTCGAAACAAATGGCATATTGACAATTTTATTATCAAGATTTATAGATTCCGGGATTTTGCAGGAAGACTATCGAGATCTACATGATCTTCGAAAAATTCAAATCTACATCGCCGAAAACCTTGACAGACACATTTCCATTGCTAAAATGGCAAGAAATTTTAACATGAGTAGCGATCACTTTTCACGGACTTTTACCAAAATGATCGGGGTGAGACCCAACCGTTACATACAGGAAAGAAGGATTGAGCGTGCGCAAATGTTGCTTTTAACCACTTCAGACACTGTTTCGCAGGTGGCCGAAAAAACTGGGTATCAAAGCCTGGCCTATTTCAGCCGGGCCTTTAAAAAGATTACGGGTAAAAATCCAAACACTTTCAGAAAAGGCCGTTTTGATTTTTGAAAAAAAATCGCACTTCTTAACTTTGAAAGGAAAGTCAAATAACCCCATTTGCTATCAAATTGACTGTCAACAAATCGGTCAACAGATTTTGTAAAATCGTTCCAAAGCAAATAAAACTTCGGGTTTCTAACAGTTGCTAGAATCCTGCCGAGGTCGCGAATAAATAGTTCGACAAGAAAAAACGCCAAGCTTGCTTGAGCGTTTTTTAGTTTGAGCTAATTTCAAAATGGAGCTCTGTTTGTTAGAAAGACATATACTACCCTTTCAAGGCCATCCTATAATTTAATAAGCATCATCATACGTCGTGTCCAAAATCCATACTCAGAAGAGATGGATTCCCAAATCTTTTCAAAAAAACAATCAAAATCCATACGCCCACTACAAATGCAATGGCACAAACAAGCAATAAAGTATTGGTTGAAGAGGCAATCAAATCGTAAAAGAGGAGCATATTGAAACACACAAGGATGAATAGAACAAACTTGCCAAAGTATTTTTCAAACAAACTGCTTTTCACAACATTATTTGAGTACGCATCTAAAATAACCTCAGTCATCCTTTTGGAAAATCCCTTATCAGCTTTTTCCGGTTTTAGTTCTTTTAAAAGCTCAGTCAATTCCGTCTCATCAATATTTGTTTTCTTCATAACAGTTCCTTTGTTTCATTGCCCAATAATAGCTTCAATTGCTCCTTGAGGAGTTTTCGCCCCCTAGAAAGACGCATCTTGATGGCTGATTTTTTTAAGCCAAGTATTCCCTTAATTTCAGTGATTGTCTTTCCCTCCGTATAATGTAGAAAAAAAATCAAGTGGTCCTCCCTAGAAAGTTTATTCATTGCTAAATCTAAATATCTGAGTTTTTCTGCTTGTAACAATTCCTCCCAACCCTTATTCAACGTTTCAAAATGTATTTCGTCTTTGTAATGGTTTTCAGTATAACTCAATTCTCTCTTTCTTTTCTCAATTTTAGTCAAAGCGTTATTATAGACGATACGATAAAGCCAAGTGGAAAACTTCGAGGATTTTTTGAACTTTTTCAAAGAAGCAAAAGCCCTTATAAAAGAATCTTGAACAACTTCTTCCGCGTCTTCTTTATTCTGTAGAACCTTAATCGCAATCGCATAGGCCAAATCCTTATAGGCGTTTACCAGATACTCAAGTCCCTCTCTATCTCCACGAGCGGCCTGCTCCAAATACTTGTCCTCCTTATTGTTTTCTTGACCAGCTGCCATTCCTCAAGTTAGACTATCTTTTTTAATAAATGGTCACAAATTGTGACCACCAAGGACTATTTTAAGTCTAATCTAGAAAGTCGATAAAATAAATTAGATCAAGAATTATGGAAGTTACTTCTGCCGCATTGTTCATTTCCCTGGGCCTGGTAGTCTTTGGAATATGCTATTATTATTTCACTACTCGAAACAGAGAACGTATGGCCTTGTTGGAAAAAGGATTGCCAAAAGATTACTTTAAAGGCAGTACCACTTACCTACCTTTACTATTGACTTTGGGCATTGTAAGCATTGCGATTGCCCTAGGTGTTCTGGCAGGTGGGTTTTTGAGTTCTTTGGAAATTAAAGGCATAGGATATCTGATGTTTCCTTTTTCTATTTTCCTATGTATGGGAATCGGTTTATTGATCTCCTATAAGGTCCTTAAAACCATGCAAAAAGAAAATTAACCAACCCTGGGGATTTCGGGTATCTATAAGAATCATATCGAATCCTCTTCGAATCAATATTCATCAATCAAAATCAAACCAAATGAAGATTACATCCAAAATGCGCATATGCATACCTATTATAGGCCTTATGTCCCTTTTGACCTTAGGTCAAGACCATATAGCAGCTCTTGATACCATATTCCTTAGCGAACAAGACCCTACAGGCCCAGGAAAAGTTGTGCTAGTTGCTAAAAATGGGAATATCATATATAAAAAAGCCACTGGCAAAGCCAACCTAGAGTTGGACATTAATATGGAAACTGATTTTGTGTTCCGGATAGGTTCCATTTCCAAACAATTTACAGCTTTCGCCATATTAAAATTGGCCGAAGAAGGGAGATTGTCCCTACAGGACGAGATTTCAAAATACATAAGCGATTATCCGGTCCATGGCCACACTATTACCTTAGAACACTTACTTACCCATACATCAGGGATAACGAATTACACCAATCTGCCAAAATTTGACGGTAATGCACGTAGAAAAGATTTAAGTCCAAAAGAACTAATCGATTTCTTTAAGGATGAGCCAATGGATTTTGTTCCTGGGGAAAAACATCAATACAGTAATTCCGGATATATTTTATTGGGGTATGTAATTGAACAAGTCTCGGGAATGGGATATGCTGAATATTTAAGGGAAAAATTTTTCGAACCTTTAAACATGCAAAACACATCCTATGACCTCACTCCCAAATTGGTCAACAACAGGATACCGGGATATCAATACAGGAGGGGGGGTTATGAAAATTCGGATTATTTAAGCATGACACTACCCTATGCGGCCGGTTCTCTTTTGTCCACAACGGAAGATCTGTTCATCTGGAACAAAGCAGTGATGAACGACCTCTTATTGAGCAAGGAGAGTAGGTATATGGCACATTCTGCTTATATGTTAAAAAGCGGAAATAAAGTTGATTATGGTCTCGGTTGGAGATTGGGCAATGTACAGGGAAAGCCATCTATAAACCATGGTGGGTTGGTCAACGGTTTTACCTCCTACGCCACATATCTTCCGGATGAGCAAATATTCGTTGTGGTCCTCTCAAACTGCGATTGTACCCAAAGTCTTAATGTTTTGGCCTCGAAAATGGCCGCAACGGTAATGGGTAGTCCATATAATTTTAAGAAAATTAAAATGTCACCAAAGAGATTAAGAGCTTTTCAAGGGATATACCGTTCGGAAAACGGAGAAGAACGCACAATACGCTATGAGGACGGAAGGTTGTTGCATTTTAATAAGGGAGGGCAAAAGTCCCAGCTCCAACCTTTGGAAAAAAACAAGTTTCAACTTAACGAAAGTCTTATCCGCCTTGAATTTGAAAAAGGACCAAGTGGAAAGGCACAAGGTTTCGTTATGAAAAGTTTGAACAGCCCTACAAACTGGCTCAAAACCAATGACAGGATAACGAGTTTTGAAAGTATTTCATTACCTCTCGATGTCCTGGACAGATATTTAGGTGAGTATCGTCTTTCTAAAGGAAGAATATTCAAAGTGGTAATGGAAGGCAAAAAACTATTTGGTCAGATGGGCGGAAACAGGGAAGAAATAATACCGTTAAACCGTGAGCGTTTCTTTGCAAAAAACATCGATGCCCTATTACTTTTTGATTTTGATGAAGAAGATACCGTAAAAGGGCTGACCATTGTCCAAGGTAAACCACGTAAAGCCCTTAAAATAAAATAAGCCCTCACACAAAAAATAGAACTATATGTTTCCCTATTTCAAACTTTCCAAAAACATTCAATTCCTATCACTGATATTACTTTTAGGGTATTTCATAAACTTGCAGCCCTGTACCGCACAACAAATTGCCAAGCAATCAATTGTTAAAACGGATTATTTAATTTATACACCTCCAGGTTACGATAGCAAAATTGATAAAAAATGGCCGTTGATGATAAACTTACACGGCTCAGACGCGAATGTTACCATAGAAACTTTACGAAGTGCCTTTCTCCCCAATCTTATAGCTTCTGGGAAAGACTTTCCCATGTTGATTGCAAATCCCATTTGCAATAAAAAAAGAGGGGGATGGAATATTGACATATTGAACAAAATGCTAGATGATATTCTGGATGACTTTTCAGTTGATGAGGACCGAATATATCTTACGGGTTACAGCATGGGCGGGTACGGCACCTGGGACTGGGTGTTCAATGATCCATAAAAATTTGCTGCCATATCACCAATAGCAGGTTGTGCCGACAAAACAGATTTAGAGCATGCATGGCAGATAAGAAATATTCCGATATGGATCATCCATGGGGCAAAAGACAAAACTATCGATGTAAATTGTAGTTATGAAGCCATTAAGTTCCTAAAAAGTAATGGCGGGAATCCGAAATTCTCCATTTATCCTGAAATAGGCCACAACCTAGAGGAAATTTGGGGCAAGACGTTGACCAACGATGAATGGTACGCATGGATGCTAGGACAAAACAGAAAAAATAATCTCCCCAAATACATTCAACCAAAAAGGAGCATTCTGGAAGAGTACCGTGGAAAGTACCTAATGGACGGAGATACCTTGACCATATCGATGGAAAATGAACATCTCCAAGTATCTCTGGGTAATGGGCGAACACGTAAAATGCTTGCAGAATCGAATACTGTCTTCTCTTTTGAAAAAAGTTCCTTTATTGGCCTAAGATTTGTTAAAAACGATGGTGTTGTAACCGGTTTCGAACTGCTGCCCCAGACGAAGAAAAAGGCAAGTAAGCTTAATAGGTAGTTTTAAATTCAGAGCTAAATGATCAAAAAAACATGCTTAATGGATTTTACCCATCTAATCGATTGCTCAATCTATAATCTGAGGTGCTTTTTTGCAACGGATGTCAAATGATACTATTTGCTATCAAATCAACAGTCAATAGAATTTGTAAAGTCGTTCCAAAATGTACAAAACCTAGAGTTTCTAAAGCTTCTATAACCCTGACTATATTTCAATGCGGATCATTGTCTGGAAGTGAGACAATCCTGCCGCGATCAACGCAAATTTTTACGGGTGCAGCATTGACATAAGGTCATCCTCTTGGCCAAAGGAGAAAAGTCCAGCTTTAAAACACTAAATAATAAAAGGAAACGTTTTTTTATTTAGAACCTACTTATTGCACTAAAATGAAAAAGCTACTTCCTCAAATTGGTACCCTTACCCTTCCATTTATAATTTGTTTGCTTTTATTCAACTTGGCCTGTTCAAAATCCGAGGAAGAACCGCATAACCCTTTAATTGACTTGGGAATGGACGATGCCGAGGTTGAGTCACGGCTCACTACCTCACTCGTTGGTGAATCTCCTGATGGTGATGGCAATCCGGAAAATCTATGTGGCAATGGCGAAATGCAATTGATGTCTGATGACCCATACTGCGGATATGTTGATGTTGGTGAATATGCGGTAAACCAAATCAACGAATATAGAGCCAAGCATGGATTACCGCCCTATGTTAGAGGTATTGAATACGAATTATGTGCAGCCCGAGAGGCTCGATTGGCAGCACAAAATGACACCTTTCATTGGAGTGATGGTTGTGATTGGAGATCCCAAGGCGCGGCAGGTGGCGGCAGAGGAGGTGATGATTCTGAAGGTACGGTGGAAAAATCAATCTGGTGGGTTCCAAAATTGTTTTACCAAGAAGGTCCTGAGGGAGGACATTACAAAGCCATGATGGAAAATAGAAGCAGACGGGTCGCTATTGGCTACTTTGCTATTGACAGAGATAGACATGGTGTTGTGGTCAACTACTATGATTAATTTTGACAAAGTCAAAGATAAGCTTGCAAAGAAAAGGGTTGCATATGCCAAGCCTGAACTCTAATTGGGTGTAAATAAGCAACCTCAAACAAATAAAAAAAACCTTGCAAAATCCATGATTTGCAAGGTTTCTTGTTTTTCGTCGGCTCTTGGCCTAAGCATTAAACTTGTAGCTTACTTGTCCACTTTCAGCAAACCCAGTATTTTATGAAAAACTTCAAAATTTGAATAAATCCCATTGAATTGCTCACTTCCTGGGCCATATGCAAAAATGGGTATCATTGTAGAGGTATGCCC
Organism: Flagellimonas algicola; assembly: GCF_005937185.1. Lineage (GTDB taxonomy): Bacteria > Bacteroidota > Bacteroidia > Flavobacteriales > Flavobacteriaceae > Flagellimonas > Flagellimonas algicola. The sequence continues at coordinate 1,699,381 of NZ_VCNI01000001.1, forward strand.
CCCAGTTGAAAAGGTTCCCACCACTTGATCGTAGTTGTTTTTATCAGATGACAAAGCAAATCCTCCAGTTTCATGATCTGCCGTTACCACTACAAGGGTATTTCCATCCTTTTCCGCATAGTCAAGAATAACTCCCAAAGCCTTATCAAAATCCTGCATTTCCGTTATAATGTAATTTGCATCATTGGCATGCCCTCCCCAATCAATCTGTGACCCTTCAACCATCAAAAAGAAATTCTTCCCATCTTTTGAAAGGTAATCCATGGCCATTTTGCTGGCGTTGGGTAAAAAATCGCCTCGCCCCTCGGACATTTTAGGCATTCCTTCCTTTGCCAAAAGATAAGCCAACTTTTTATCCGAACGCTTGGATTCATCCAAGTTGTAGGAAACCTCAAATCCGCTTGTGCGCAAGCTGTCACTATAGTTTAGTCCATCTGGTCTTTCTTCGAAAAACCGTTTTCCGCCCCCAGCAAAAAAATCTATTTTGGACTGGTGCATCCAGCTGGCAATATCGTCTTCTTGATTGCGCCATTTAACGTGTGAAAAGTAGGAAGCTGGGGTTGCATGTGTTATAGAGCTTGTCGCCACCAATCCTGCGTTCCAATTTTCATCTGGTAATACTTCAACTATATTTTTAACGATAAGGGTATCACTATCCATCCCAATGGAACCATTATACGTTTTAACCCCACATGCATAGGCTGTTGCCCCTGCGGCCGAATCGGTAATACGATGACCGCTGGCATTGTTTCTAAGTAAACCTATGTGGTCAAAACGTTCAAAATTGGACTGATCTTGCCTGCCCAACTCATATAAAGAGGTAATTTGGGTAAGCCCCATGCCGTCCCCTATTACCATAATAACCTTGTTTGGACCTTGTTGTTCTTGTGCTTTTAATCCCAGAGATGTGAGTAACATAACCAGTGCCAGCGCTATCCCAAAACCAGAAGCCCGTATTATTTTTTGGATATTTTTTCCAATCATTGTGTTTCGTTTTTCAAAAAAGGTAATTAACTATTTATTATTGTTTTTAAAGCACTTAAAAGTAGTTGAATTTGATTTGGTGTTGCTGTTATGACCATCAGGAATTCAATAATTCCACAAAACAAAGGATATGTAACAAAAGGTGGCCAAAACCAAGGCCACCTTTTCCACAATTAACTCAAACTAACTCAAACTCAACTTGTGTATATCAATACCCTTGGTTTTGCTCCAAGAACCCTTCTATTCCTGAAGCAGCATCAATGGCGCTTTGTGGTATTGGGAATAGTCTTTTGTTGGCATCGTTATCCGTTTTATCTGTCCATGGATCTTCATATTTTCCAAAACGAATTTGGTCGCCTCTCCTAAAACCTTCCCAGTACAATTCAAAACCACGTTCCCTAAGGAGCATATCTGCGTCCAACGAACCCAATGCCTCGGGTGTCTGATCTGGACGGGCGGTTCTTGAAGTTCTTACTGTATTTACATCGGCCAGGGCACCAGCGGAATCGCCATTTCTAAGTTTGGCTTCGGCCCGCATTAAATAGATTTCGGCCAAACGCATGAGGACAAGATCCACACTGCTAAAATTATTTCCATTGGGTGAGGTACGGCTAAATTGGTACTTGGAAACGCGGTATCCCGTATTGTGCAAAGATCCCTCCGTGGTGAAATTTACATCCAAGACATGGTCTACATAGCCCACATCCCTATCAGGACCATTTCCTTTTCTTTGTTGGATAGGACCAATCCTTACACCGGTGTCACAGGTCAAGAAAGAACCGTCATCTCCTTTTCTAGGTCCCCACTGGATTCCCCTTAAAATACCCCGATCCATTTCAAATGCATTGGGATCGATGCAGTAGTAACTATTGTCCGTTTCCGTGGCCAATAAGGGTTCTCTTCCTTCCAAATCCAGCAGTTGGGCATCAGGCACCATATTGTTTCGCTGGTAGAACCTAGCATCGGCTTCAGCGGGATCAACAGCCCCGTAAGCATCCACCCAAGTTTGGTAAAAATCCACTGTTATTGCCGGTCCGTCCGTACCATCGGCACTTGGGAACTCGGGTCTTGGGAACATGGATCCGGCAATGGACCAATAGGCCCAACGGCTATGCTCTCTTCTTAACTGCCCTCTTTGGTCCAAAGCAAATATCAGCTCATTATTGCTATTGTTATCATCATTGAACAAATCAAAATACTCTGGAGATAAGCTAAATCCTCCCGAATTAATGATGTTGTCAGTATAGGTAATAACAGCATTCATGTCTTCCGTAGTGAAATTTGGAGTACCATACGGGTCGCGGTACACTGCAGCGTTCAGATGCAACCTTGCCAAAAAGCCCCAAACGGCGGATTGTGTAATTCTACCCGGACCTCTATTGGTGTTAATGAGATCCACAACGGACATAAGTTCCCCTTCAATGTAATCCACGGCTTCTTGGCCCCTAAGTACCTCTGACAATTCCGCGGAAGATTCTTTCCGGAGCACCAAGCCCCAGCTATCCAGTAGCAACATATTAAGATAACCTCTCAAGGCAATCATTTCATATAATGCCCCTTGGGCTTCGGAGTCGCCATTTTCTGCCAAAGGCCTTAAAACCTCAATGGCCGCCAGTGTTCTGGAAATGTTGGTTGTCAGCTCATTCCAACTATCCCCAACCAAATCGTTGGTTGGCGTGATGGCATGGGTATGGGTGGCTATGAACTTGCCTCCATCAAACCAATCCGTTCCTCCTCGAAAAGGTAAAACGGCCTCATCAGAAGCAATTAATTGAAGTCCATAATAATTGGTGTGCCTCCAAGTCCAGGAAACATATCCGTAAGCCGGCGCAATAGCACCACTTACTATTTCCGCTTGACCTCCAAATTCAGACTCATCAAGTCTTTCTTCTTCCAAATCGGTACAGTTCCAATTTAGCAGGGCGCTTAACGTAATAGCTATATATAATATTCTATTTTTCATCTTCTCAACAATTTTTTATTAAAATGACACATTTAAACCTAACAGCAACGTTCTGGGTGAAGGGTAGGTAAACCGATCTATTCCAAAGGTTTGAATCCCGTCCAACGTATTCCCTGAATTAAGTTCTGGATCAAAACCGGAATAATCCGTAATAACGAAGAGATTTTGGCCCGTTAACGTAAAGCGTATATCCTTTACCAGTTCATCAAGCCCCAGTTTTTCAGGGGCCAAGTTGTAACCCAATGTGGCGTTGTTCAATCTTAGGAAACTTCCATCTTCCAAATATCTAGTGGAAACTTCGTTGGAATTGCTAAGATCCTCATTGGGAAACTCAACAGCAAAGGCTGTTGTATTCAAATTTCTACTTAGCTGGCTGCTAGAAAAGATGGTCATGGCAGTATGGTTGTAAATCTTGTTACCCGATACGCCATTAAAGTTGAACCCTAGATCAAAGTTTTTATAATTAAAATTGAGATAAAATGCATAGATAATATCTGGCAATGCACTTCCAACAGCCAATCTATCATTATCCAATGATACGCCATCCCCGTTAATGTCCCTAAACTGGTTTAGCCCATCAGCTCCAATTCCAATAAAGTCCTTCATATAGAAGGTTCCTACAGGTTCACCATTGATATAACCATTGATGGTAGCCCCGGTTTGGCCGGCTCCTACAGCCCCACCCGTGGTCAACACTTCAAATGGAGAGTTTTCCACTTTGTTGTTGGTATACGAAATGTTACCTCCAACATTATAGGTGAAATCCTCGGTGAAACTGCCCCTGTAATCTAGGGAAAGTTCAATACCATTGTTGATTATTTCCATCTCTGGAATATTGGTCCAGATCTTTTCGGTAGGTTGAATGGGATCGGTACGGTTTGCAAAAAGTACCACATCAGTTACTACCTTGTTAAAGTAATCCAAGGTACCGGTAACCTTATTTCCGAAAAGTCCAAAGTCTAAACCAATGTTGGTTTGGGTAGAGACTTCCCATTTAAGGTCTGGGAATGCCGTACGAACAGGTACGGTTCCAAAAGGATAGTCATCCAGGGTAACTTCGTCGCCATCCAATGGATAGGTGTCGTTTTCCGTCCTGGAGTCCACAAAACTTGCCAAACTCACATTACTGGGAATCCCATCCTGATTTCCGGTTTGCCCCCAACTGGCCCGGAGTTTCAGATTATTGAAAACACCATTACCCTCCATAAAATCCTCACGGGTAATATTCCACCCCAGTGCTACGGAAGGAAAATACCCGTACTTATTGTTCTCACCAAATCTTGAAGATCCATCCGCACGCATAGTCGCTGTCAACAAATACTTATCCGCATAGGTATAATTCAATCGAACAAAGAAGGACTGCAACTCGGCCTTAAAGGCTACCGAATTCAGCGTTGTTGGAAAAATGTCTGTGCTGATTTGATCCTGATACCTTGGTTCTATACCATTATCCGCAAAACCTTCCAATCCGAAGCTCTTTTGTTCCAATTTGGTTTCTTGATAGGAGTGAGCTGCCAATACGGTAACATTGTGCTTATCATTGTTGTAGTTATAGGTCAATGTATTCTCTATCAAGGTATTGGTGTTAATGGTTGCCGAGGTTGTAAGAAAACCATTCTCCGAACCTTCCAACAAAACAAAAGGGGTCTGCTGCACATCCCGATTGGTAGACGAATAATCCACCCCGAGATTCAGTTTGTAGGTCAACCCCTTAATAATTTCGTAAGACGGGGCGATATTGGCCAAAATTCGGTTACTGTTAGCTCGATCCGTAAAAATTCGATTACGTAGAATAGGGTTTAAGCGTTCATCCAGAAAAGTGGGTTCTCCATTGGTAATAACCGGAATTGTAGGGTTCAATTCCAACATGTCCCTAACAATTGCCCTATCATCTGGGCGGTCGTTTACCGTCCTTGAGGCGGTTAGGTTGAAACCTACATTAAAACGTCCATCCAGGGATTTTTGGGTGAGGTTTACCCTCCCTGAGTATCTTGTTAAAGAACTGTTGTTCAAAGTACCTTCTTGATCATCCACCCCTGCGGATACAAAGTAGGAAGACTTGTCAGCTACCCCCCCGCTCATCGACAGGTTGATGTTTTTGGAAATCCCTGTCCGTGTCAACTCATCTTGCCAATCCGTATTGGCTCCTTGATCATCCAAGATACCCCCAACGGCAACAACCTGCTCCCTAAATTGATTGGCACTGAAAACGTCCATAGGGTTTGCGATAGTGGACATGGCAGTTGAGACTGAAAGATTGATTTCTGATTTGCCGCCTTCCCCTTTTTTGGTGGTAATAACAATCACCCCATTGGCAGCCCTTGCTCCGTAGATAGCTGCAGCAGAGGCATCTTTCAAGACATCAATAGACTCGATATCCTGTGGGTTGATAAAGTTTAGGGGATTGGCACCCGCGGCCACCCCAATTCCAGAATTGTCAATGATAAAGCCATCAACAACAAACAAAGGTGTCGTACCGGATCTCAAACTCCCAACACCTCTAATTATTATGTTCTGTGCTGCTCCTGGCTCCCCACTAACGCTAGTTACATTTACACCGGCCATTTTTCCTTGTAACAACTGCCCTGGATTGGCTACAACTCCCTTATTGAAGTTCTCGCTTTTAACTGAGGCAATGGCGCCCGTAATGTCCGACTTTCGTTGAACCCCGTAACCTACCACGACAATGTCATCCAATTGGGTGGCGTCCGGTGCCAACTGTATCCTAAGGGTGGATTGCCCTTGAACAGCAATATCCTTGGTGGCATATCCGATATAAGAAATTTGAAGAACTGCATCTTCCGCAACTTCAATAGAAAAATTCCCATCAAAATCGGATTGTACTCCATTAGTGGTTCCCTTCTCCAAAATATTGGCTCCAGGTAAAGGTTGTCCCGTTTCGTCCACTACTTGTCCGCTAACCGCAAATTGTATGGTCTTTTCTTCAACAGGAACCGGTACTTTCTCCTCCGGTTGGATAGTTTCTTCGACATCCTTTTTTCTTAATACGATTTGCTTCCCGTATACTTCAAAAATTACGTCCGTATCTTTCAAAAGTCTTTCCAAAATTGTGGAAACCTTTCTTTTATTGGCCTTGACACTGACCAATTTGGTATAGTTCACCTCTCTGACGTTATACAGAAATTTAAATTCCGTCATGGATTCTATTCTGTCCAATGCTTTTTCCAGACTAATACTTTCCACATTTAATGAAATCCTGGTCTTTTGCGCATAGGATTCATTGGCGTGGATTTGAAACAAAGCAACTATCAATAAAAAAGTAGTGAGTTTCATTTTGAGGTCGAATTTTAGTCTATAGGGAAGCGCGTTCCCTAGCTTGATTCGTTTTTTCATATTTTTATCAATGTATTGTGTGGTTAATTAATTTAATCACCTTTCCAATCGGGGAATGCTGGCCCATTTCCCGGTTTTTTGTTTTTATAAGTGTGATTAGGGTTAACTTGTTTGGTATTGTGTTGTTCGTTCTACCGGTGGTTTAATTCATAGGCGTTTAGTTTGAGTTGATTACTAGTTGTTTGATTTCGTTGTATTGATAATGTATCGGATATGTCTTGCTGAACGTTGCCAGTACTTCTTCTATGGTTTCAATGTCAAAACTGGCAGTAAACACTTCATTGTCCAACAGCTGATTGTTATTTATGATTTCCACATCGTAATGGCGTTCCAATTTTTTGACAATGTTTTTAAATGGAGTATGACGAAAAACTATTTTGCCATTGATCCAGGCCGTGTGCAGCGAAATGTCGGCCTCATCAATCGTAACCTGCCCATTGCTTTTTTCCAACGAAGCCTTGAAACCTGGTTCCAACCGGGTATTGGTCTTCATATCTTGGTCTTCATCCGTAGGTGAAATTTGAACGGAACCTTCTACCAAAACCGTATTGACCATCGCATCTTCTGGATAAGATGAAACATTGAATTTGGTACCTAGGACCGTAATATCCATCTGGTCCGCATTCACCACAAATTGATGCTCTACGTCATGGGCTACATCAAAAAAAGCTTCCCCGATCAAAAAAACCTCCCTGTGAATATCTTTAAGGAATTTGACTGGGTATTTTATGGAGCTCCCTGCATTCAACGTGACCTTGGTTCCGTCAGAAAGTTGCAAGTCAAAGGTCTTTCCATAGGGAACGGTAAGTGTATTGTAAACCAGCTCTTCCAATACAGGAGCGTTGTCGTATACTAGCTTGGATCCAGACTGTGCGCCCACTATATTTCCTTGTTTGTCCAGGACTTGTGCCGTCCCATTTTCGGAAATGACCATGATTTTGTCATCCGCTGTTTGGAGTGTTATTGCATTCTCGGGAATCGGAACGGGTTCTTGGTCATCCAAGTTGGCGGTGTACAAAATATAGCCGGTCCCGAACACCAAAATGATGGAAGCTGCATATTTCAATAATGATCTCAGTCCTTGAATCCTTTTAATCTGTTGAGCCTTTTTGCTGAATGCTTCGTATTCTCTCCCAACCTCAACCGTATCAGTGGTTTGATTAAAAGTAGCCGCTATAAATTGGGATTTGAGCAGGTTGTACTTTTTTGCATTCAGATCGGAGGAAATTATCCAATCTTCAACTTGCTTGGCTTCTTCAGTTGAAGCATCTCCCTTGATGTATTTTAGAATTTCTTCGGTGCTCATAAAAATCGCCTATATATTAAAGACGATTCAACCGTGAAGCATACCTAGTCTATTTGAGAAGAATTATGAAAATAAGGGACAAAAATTCCCTTAAATGAAGCCTCATATGCCTTAAGGCATTGGCAATGTGATTGTCCACGGTTCGTTTCGAAATGCCCATCAATTTGGCTATCTCGTGGTGTTTTAAGCCTTCCATTCTACTTTTTACGAAGACTTTTTTACATTTTTCGGGAAGTAAATCCAACCCTTGGATTATTTTTCGCTCCAATTCATTTTTCAAGAGTAGGGATGCTGCTTCATCCTTCAAAAACTGGTATTGGATCATTCTTTTTTTATGCTGACGCAAGTCAATATAATTGTTCTTGATTTTTTGATGTTTCAAATGATCCAAGCAGGCATTTTTGGTCATCGCATAAAGATACCCGTTCAAGTTGGTGGACACTTCCAGCTTTAATCTATACTCCCAAATCTTCAGAAAAGTATTTTGGACCACTCCCTCAGCATCCTCATGACTATCCAAGTACCCCTTGGCAATGTGAAAGAGCTTGTCGTAGTATAACCGAAACAAAGTTTCAAAAGCCCTATTGTCCCCCTTCCTTAGAAGAAGGATAAAAGAATTTGCATTGATATTTATGCTGCGACTTTCCAAAAAACCAGTTTGTTCCAGTTCTATATTGTTTCAACAAATCAGTTGTTAAACCAGTCTCTGATTTAGCCTGATTGAGCTGTAAAACTACCTTTCCAATTACTACTTTAAGTAACCAAAAAGTTATCTGTTCGGACTTAATATTACTATACCATCAATTACATCTTATCAAAGTTCCATTTTCATATCATTGAACTTTTACTGCACTATCTCTTTTTACATTGCCTCCCTAAAAACAACTATATTATTTTATTTCTTCCAGTTTCACAGGTCTATTTTCTTGCAACGACTTTTTAGCTGCCAGACCAATCTTCAAGGATAATAATCCGTCCTCTCCCCCAACGGGGATATCGCAATCGCCAGTAAGGGTATCCACAAAACTTTGCATTTCCGTTTTATAGGCTTGCGCGTAGCGCTCCAAGAAAAAATGTAGGGGCAATGCGCCGTGAATCCCATCCTTGTTGTACAACCTATGGTTGTTCAGTAAATTATTGTTGCCCTGTACCATTCCTTCAGAACCAAAAACTTCCACTCGTTGGTCATAGCCATATGCCGCTTCCCTGCTGTTGTCAATGACCGCCATGGTACCATCCACGTAGGTAAGCGTCACAATAGCGGTGTCAATGTCTCCTGCTTTTCCAATGGCTTCATCCACCAGTACAGCTCCCTTAGCGTAAACCTCATTCACTTCTTTTCCTACAACAAAGCGAGCCATATCAAAATCGTGAATGGTCATATCCAAAAAAAGTCCTCCAGATTGCTCTATATAGGATACCGGGGGAGCCCCGGGATCGCGGCTCGTTATTTTAACCAAATGTGGTTCTCCCACCTGACCGCTCTTGACAGCGTCCTTCACTTTTGTAAATTCTGGATCAAACCTTCGGTTAAATCCAATCATAAGGTTAATCTTCGTCTTTTCCACAATTTCCAAGACCTCCACAACACGCTTCAGGTTCAAATCCAAAGGTTTTTCACAAAAAACATGTTTCCCAGCAATAGCGGCCTTCTCCACATAATCTGCATGGGTATCGGTGGGGGTGCATATGATGATGGCATCCACTTCTGGGTACCCCAACAAATCTTCATAAGTAGCTACCGTTGGAATGCCTAAATCTTTGGCATATTGCATCGATTTTTGTTGCGGATCCGTAACCGCAACAACCTTCACATTATCCATGTGCAGCAAGTTGTCCAAATGTATCTTACCGATACGACCCAGTCCAGCGACTGCAAATCTCAATTTCTCCATTATAAACCCAATGTTTTTATATAATCCCTATTGGCCTGCGCACAGGCTTTTGGATGTCCCATTCCGGGAAGGATATCCTGCTCCACAACAATCCAATCGGAATACCCTATTTCATTTAAATGATCTACTATCTCCTTAAAATCAACCGCTCCATCGCCAAGCTTACAGAAAACTCCCCTTTTTATGGCATCGAAATAATCCCCTTGTCTTTCCCTTGATAATTGGGCTATTTCGGGATTAAAATCCTTGAAATGTACATGCCAGATTCGGTTGGCGTACTTCTTCAACGCTTCCATGGGGTTTCCACCGCCAAAAGCGTAATGTCCCATGTCCAGACATAGACCCAACAGTTCAGGATCCGTCATGGCCATGAGTATATCTATTTCTTCCGGAGTTTCTATATAGCCTGCACAATGATGATGGAAAACGGTACGTATCCCAAAAGTATCCTTCACTATTTTGGCAATATTATTGGCTCCTTGGGCATAGTGTTCCCATTGTTCCTCCGTAAGCCCCATTTGCGGGGAGATTCTTCCCGCATTTTTAGTGCGCTCAGGTACGGTTCCATTGTCATCCGATAAAACGATGAACGCATTTTTATAACCCGCCTGATACATGAGTTCGGCAGTTTTTAAGGCCGTTGTTATCCCTTGCTCATGTCTGGTTGGATCCGCCAAAGCCACGGGTACAAAAGCACCCAACAATTGCAATCCACGCTTGTCCACTTCTTGTCGCAACAAACTTGGGGTGGTTGGCATATAGCCCCAATCCCCCAGTTCGGTTCCTACATAACCGGTCTCCTTGATTTCATCCAAAACCTGTTCAAAACCAATCTCTTCGGATTTTTCTTCCAAATCGAATTCCAAGGCGCCCCATGAGCACGGAGCATTTGCAATCTTGATCATTCTTAACGGTTTTAAAATTTACGACTCCAGTTCTTCGGCCAGCGTTCTATGACCACCTTGGTCTGTGTAAAGAACTCAATGGCATGTCTACCCTGTCCGTGCAGGTCTCCAAAGAAAGATTCCTTCCACCCAGAAAATGGGAATTGTGCTACCGGGGCGGCAACGCCAATGTTGACGCCAACATTCCCAGCCATCACTTCGCTCCTAAATTTTCGAGCCGCAAGTCCATCCCTGGTGAAAATACAGGCCATATTTCCATACCGACCTTGGTTAATAAAATCAATGGTTTGGTCCAGCTCATTAAAATTCACCAAGCTCATTACGGGACCAAATATTTCTGTATTTATTATCTCTCCTTGCAAAGGCACCCCTTCCAAGATGGTTGGAGCTACGAAATTCCCTTTTTCATATCCTGATATCTTGGCATTCCTGCCATCCAACAAAAGGTTCCCTCCTTCATCCTTTCCCTTTTGAATCAAACCTTCAATCCTTTGTTTGCTCTCCGGAGTAATTACAGGGCCCATTTCTACTCCTGACTCCAATCCATAGCCCACATTTCTTGATTTGGCCGCCTCTACCAAAGCTTCGGTAAATTGTCTTTTGTTATCCCCCGTTGGAATGATCACGGAGGCTGCCAAACAGCGCTGACCCGCACATCCATATACCGAATCAATGATGATTTGCGTGGTCATATCCACATCGGCATCTGGCATGATCACCACTGGATTTTTAGCCCCGCCTTGAGCTTGCACCCGCTTGCCGTATTTGGTTCCTTCGGAATAGATGTATTTGGCCACGTTTGTAGACCCCACAAAGCTTATAGCCTTGACCTTGGGATGCTGTAACATGGCATCCACGGCATCTTTACCGCCATGCACCAAGCTTAATAATCCCTTGGGCAAATCCAATTTTTCATCGATGAGCTCAAAGACATATTGCATGGTCATCGGCACCTTTTCGGAAGGTTTGATGACAAAGGCATTTCCAGTAGCTATGGCATAGGGTAAAAACCAGAAAGGAATCATCCCCGGAAAGTTGAAGGGCGTAATACAACCACAAACTCCCAATGGCTGTCTGATCATAAATTCATCAATACCGTTGGCGATGTTTTCCGAAAACTCGGATTGTGCCATCACATAGGTTCCACAAGCAACCTCCACATTTTCAATGGCCCGTTGCAATTCCCCCAAAGATTCCGCATAGGTCTTTCCACATTCCTTGGTAATCAATTTGGCAATTTCCTCACTATGGTCTTCCAAAAGGGTCTTTAGTTTGAAAAGCGGTTGTACCCTCTTCATGGTTGGGACCTCCTTCCATTCCAAATAAGCTTGGTGCGCCTTTTCTATGGCATTTTGCATGTCTTGGGCAGTATCCTTACCAAAAGGTACGGTTGCCAGGACTTCCTGATTGGCAGGATTCAACACATCAATGGTCTGTTTTGATACGCTTTCGGTCCAAACGCCGTCTATATAATTTTTTAAAGTGTTCATTGTAAAACTTAAATACGATTTGTTTTAATTGTCATTTTTTTGAATCAACTGTTGCCAAGTAGGATATAAATCAACACGGTTACGGCACATAAAGCAATGGACATGGGTTTGGTGTATTTCCAAGTAGCCAGATCCACGGCACCTACATCGGTTACTTCGTACATATTCTTTCGGGGACTGTAATAGGAAATGGCATACATGATAATCACATTCAACACAAATTCAATTCCCCAGAGATGTATAAAGTGAATGCCATGGGAGGTGTATCCCCAAGACATGAAAATGTAAAAGAACAGGCCAAAAATCAGCGCTACCTTGGCCCCCAAAGCGGATACCTTTTTCATAAAGAAACCTGCCAATAAAATGGAAGCGATTGGGATAAAGAAAATCCCATTCAGTTGCTGCAACAATTGGTAAAGTCCATCCGAGGCATTGGCCACCATAGGGGCAGTAAAAATGGCTGCAATGGCCAAAACGGCGGATGTTATCTTTCCTACCCGAACCATGTTGGTATCCGAGGCTTTTTTATCGATATGTCTTTTATAGATTCCAACACTGAACAGGGTGGCAATAGAGTTCAACACCGAATTGAAGGTGCTCAATACTGCTCCCATGATCACTGCAGCAAAGAACCCGATCATCCATACCGGAAGCACTTTTTTTACCAATTCTGGGTATACCGCATCTTGATTATCAAAGAAGGAATCCTGGAAATAATAGTAGCAAATGACCCCCGGAAGAATAATCACCAGCGGAATCAATATTTTAAAAAGTCCAGTTAATAACAGTCCTTTTTGGGCTTCTTTCAAGTTTTTGGCCCCCAAGGCACGTTGGATAATGGTCTGGTTCATTCCCCAGAAATACAGCTGGTTGATGATCAATCCCGTAAAAAGCACTTCAAAAGGCATTACGGAATCTGCCTCTCCGATCACATTGAACTTTTCTGGTGCAAATTCGTATACCTTCACCAATCCATCCACAATATTGCTATCCCCTATGGCCCAAAGGGCAAAAATGGGAATCAACATGCCTCCTACCAATAATCCAATTCCGTTGATGGTGTCCGAATACGCTACTGCTTTCAATCCGCCAAAAATGGCATAAATGGAACCTATAGCCCCTATCGCAACTACCGTAATCCATAATCCTTTGGTTTTGGTAACTCCAAGAACATCCGAAATTCCAAACAGACTTTCAATCCCGATAGCACCTGAGTACAACACAATGGGCAACAGGGTCACCACCATGGACAGGATCAGGATCAATGCCACCAAGGTTCGTGTGGTACCATCAAAGCGATTTTCCAAAAACTGGGGGATTGTGGTCAAACCCATTTTTAGATATTTGGGGATAAAAATCACCGCCGCTATGACCAAGGCTATGGAGGACGTCACTTCCCAGGCAATAACAATGAAACCATTGACATAGGAATTCCCGTTCATCCCAATTAGATGTTCAGATGAAATGTTGGTCAACAACATGGATCCCGCGATGACCACGCCAGTTAAGCTTCTTCCTCCCAGAAAATACCCTGTTGAGGAGTTTAAATTGGTCTTTCTAAGATTGTACCAAGTAAAAAAGGCAACTCCTCCTGTAAAAAGCAGGAAGGAAAGAAGCGTAATGGCTAGATTGGCATCCATAGGGTTGGTTGTTGGTGGTTATTAGAGGTAATACTTTTGCGTCTTTTGATTTTCCCCATAGGTCTTTAAAGACTCTTTGACCGCCTGCTTTTCCGACACCTGTGCAATAGGCACATCCCACCATGCAAATCCAGGAACGGCCTTTTTACGGTCCACTTCAATATAGATGAAGGTGGTTCGTTCTATGGTCTTGGCTTCTTCCAGAGCTGCCCTTAACTCACTTACATTTGCGACTGTGATAACATGGGCTCCCATACTGGCGGCATTTGCTGGGTAGTCCACAGGTAACACATCGCCATCCAGTTGTTGGGTTTGTTCGTTTCGATATCGGTAATAGGTACCAAAACCTTCGCTGCCAACGGAGTTGGACAAGCCTCCTATGCTAGAATAGCCATCGTTGTTCAGCATTACAATGGTCAGTTTTTGCTTTTCCTGGACAGCGGTCACTATTTCCTGGGCCATCATCAGATAGCTACCATCCCCTACCATGATATAGACTTCTCCATCAGGATTGGCCATTTTAGCACCCAAACCTCCAGCAATTTCATAGCCCATGCAGGAATAACCGTATTCCAGATGAAAACCTTTCGGGTGTGATGTCCTCCATAACTTATGCAAGTCGCCCGGTAAGCTTCCGGCCGCACATAGGACTATATCTTTATCCGTGGCCACATCATTTACTGCCCCTATGACTTCTCCTTGAAAGGCAGGGGATTCATTTTTCTCTGTATAAATTTCCGCAACAAAATCATCCCAACTTTTATTGAATTTTTCCACCTTATTGGCATAAGCAGAATCCACTTTAAAATCAGAAAGCGCCTTATCCAAAGCTTCCAACACGGACTTTGCATCTCCCGTCAGCGGAATGGCTCCATGCTTGAAGGAATCAAACTCGGTTATATTGATATTGATAAACTGAACATTGGGATTTTGAAATGCCGATTTTGAAATAGTGGTAAAATCACTATATCTGGTTCCTATTCCGATAACTACATCGGCTTCTTTTGCAATTTCATTGGCTCCTGGGGTTCCTGTAACTCCCATAGCTCCCAAATTTTGAGGCTCATCATAAGTCAAAGAACCCTTTCCTCCATAGGTTTCTGCCACCGGGATTCCGGTTCGGTTTACAAAACTTTTTAGTGCTGTAGTTGCGCCACTATAAATAGTGCCTCCTCCTGCTATGATCATAGGGCGCTTGCTTTCGCGAATGTATTGTATGGCCTTCTTTAATAGTGAAGTATCCGGCATGGGTCTACCAATATGCCACACCTTTTTCTCAAACATAACCTCTGGAAAATCGAAGGCCTCTGCCTGCACATCTTGCGGAATACATAGTGTCACTGTTCCTGTTTCCGCAGGTGAAGTAAGTACACGCATAACCTCCGGAAGGGCAGTAATCAATTGTTCCGGTCTACTGATGCGGTCCCAATATTTGGAAATGGGCTTAAAACAATCGTTTACCGAAATGTCCTGGGTTTGCGAGGATTCCAATTGCTGTAGCACCGGAGCTACTTGTCTGGTTGCAAAAATATCTCCTGGAATCAGTAAAACGGGAATTCTATTGATGGTTGCACCTGCGGCTGCCGTCAACATATTGGTGGCTCCAGGACCAATTGAGGTGGTGCAGACTAAGGTTTGAAGCCGATTTTTGACTTTGGCATAGGCCGCAGCGGTATGCACCATGGCCTGCTCATTTCGAGCCACATAAAAGGGGAAATCCAGATTTTGGTGCAATGCCTGTCCCATTCCAGCAACGTTTCCATGGCCAAAGATGCCCAGACAGCCTGCAAAAAATTTATTTTGCACTCCATCCCTTTCCACATATTGGTTCTTCAGATATTCGATGGTAGCTTGGGCTACCGTAAGCCTTTTAGTTTTCATACTTTCCATATTAAAACCCTCCTTTTTCCTCAATAAACTTTAGGGATTCCTCCAAAGTGGGCATAAAATTGGCGCAGCCATTTTTGGTTACCACTTGGGCTCCACTGGCGTTACCCATTCGACAAGCCTTGTACAGATCCCATCCCTGTAAGATTCCGTACAAGAACCCTCCGGCAAAAGCATCACCGGCACCAAGCACATTTAAGACCTCCACGGGAAACCCGGGGACATCGGTTCTATTTCCATCCATACTATAAATACTGGCACCCACTTCCCCTCTTTTAACAATGAGGGTTTCAATTCCGGAAGCCAACAGACGATTGATGGAAACATCGATATCACCTTTAATCTCCGGGGCTGATATTTGCTGGTCTTTAATGGTCACTTGCGAAGCATCATCCATGGTTGCGGCCAATATTTCCTCTTCGGTTCCAATGGCAATCTTCACTCTGGGAAGAATGGCCCTTACCGTTAATCCAAAAGCTCGGTAATCGTGCCACTGGTCTGCCCTAAAATCCAAGTCCAAAACCACATCCACATGGTTTTTATTCGCAATTTCTGTGGCAAAAAAGGTTGCACTTCTACTGGGCTCAATATTTAAAGCTGTACCATTGATCAACAGGATTCGGTAATCTGGAATATTGGCCTTTTGCACGTCATCAATATCCACTTGGCTATCCGCCGCATTGTCCCGATAATACACCAATGGGAATTTATCCGGTGGCTCTATCCCCAGAACTACTGCACTACTTCGGGTTCCGTTTTTGACAGGAATGCACTCAGTGTTCACCTTTTCCCGCTTTAAAAAATCCAGAATAAATTCCCCTACTTTATCATTTCCCACGGCGGTGAGCAAACTGGCATTGACCCCTAGTCTTGCGCAAGCCACAGCAATATTCAAGGGAGATCCACCCACAAAAGCGTCAAAACCCTGAATATCATTGAACGGGGTACCAATATTTTGGGAGTACAGATCAATGGATGATCGGCCAAATGTGATTACATCAAGTTTTTTATTGGACATGGGATTAATGTTTGTTCATTTCTGCGGTTACCAAGGGTAATCTTTTATCTTTTCCTGACCAGGAATCATAGATCCATTCATGATCGGGGTCGGTGGTATTTGCCAAACATTGGTCTGTTCCTGCCAAGAAATTCAGATAATAGCAGTGAAAACCATGCTCTGCGACCACCGGATGGAATCCTTTGGGAATCATCACCACATTATTGTGCCTTGGTCTTACAATCTCATCCAAAGACCTGTCTTGCGTATACACCTGTTGTATGGCATAGGCTTCTGGTTTTTGAAATTTATAGAAATAGGTCTCCTCTTGAATGGGCTCCAACACATTCCCTTCATCATCCAAAATCCGTTCATCGTGCTTATGTGCCGGAAAAGAACTCCAGTTGCCCGAAGGTGTATAGACTTCCCTCACCACAATCTTGCTGCATCCAAACCCTGGTGGCACCAAATCATTGAACTGTCTGGTAGCATTGTCCCCGCCAAAAATGACCACTGGGGTATCTTCCGGAGTTACGAATTTGGGTGGGAAATCCTCCTCAACAGCGCACCAACCATAACCGATATCCAGATTGTCACTGGTGGCTTCCAAGGTAAATTGGGTGTTTCTCGGTAGGTAAAGCGTATGGGCCACCCCGCTAAAAACATCTTTGCGGCCGTTGACGGTTTCCCAGGTTCCCTTGTTGCTGCTCACCTTAAAATTTCCGCTCAATAATACAATCACAAGTTCATTATTAGCAGTGTCCCATTCCCATGTGTCGCCCAGCTTCATTTGTCTAGCTTCAAAACTCAGGTATTCCCATTGAGCCGTTTCCGGGGTGATATGGTGGTATACTTCCGAATCTGTTCTCGGTTTTACCAATAAGGGTGATGTTGTACTCATTATATGATTTTTAATGATTTGATTTGACTTGCCTTCCCCGTAGCGCCAAATAGATCAAACTTCTCCAGTATGAATTTTTCCTGCTCCTCAATATAGGTCTGGCCAGGGATGATGGGATCAAAGAGGTCTGGCGAATCTTTAAAAAACTCCCGGTGCACGCGGGTCCACAGTAGACGTGTATCCGTGGCAATGTTTATTTTGCACACTCCATATTCTATGGATTTCACTATTTCATTTGGATCAACACCGGCCGCACCCGCCATAAGTTGTCCCCCACTCTTGTTAATCCTATCTATTTCTGTAACATTAACGGCTGATCCGCCGTGAAGCACTATGGGAAAATTGGGAATCCTGTTCTGGATTTCTTCCAATATAGTAAACTGGATTCCTTGTCCTCCGGAAAACTTATAGGCTCCATGGCTTGTGCCTACAGCAACCGCCAGGCTATCGCAATGGGTTCTATTCACAAATTCCACCACCTCCTCAGGTTGGGTGTACTTGGCGTGTTGTTCATCCACGGAAATATCGTCCTCCACTCCACTGAGCACTCCCAACTCGGCCTCCACAACCACATTGTATTTATGGGCTTTTTCAACCACAGCCTTTGTTCTTTGTACGTTGGTTTCAAAATGATCATGAGAGGCATCAATCATCACCGAATTGAATTGGTTTGAAGCGATAGCATCAAAGGCATGGGCCTCCGTCCCGTGATCCAGATGGATGGCAAAGGTGGCCTTAGGATATATTTTGGTTGCGGCCGAAATCATGGCCAATAGCATTTCCGGATGGGCATAATTTCGGGCTACGGGAGTCATTTGCACAATGAATGGGGCATTTGCTTTTTCCCCTGCCCTGAACAAGCCGTGCACCTGTTCCATGGTAAAGACATTAACGGCTGCAATGGCATATTTTCCATAACAGTTTTTGTAGAATATCTTAGGTGAAACAAGCATGTTATCAAGCATTTAGATAGCTGAAAAGCCGTGGTCGTCTTACTCAAAGCAACAATAAATTATTGGCAATGTGAAGGATTTAGCCGATAAATACTATGCAAAGGTTTGCATAAAAATCACCTTTTTAACAGGATAAAAACTACCTAAACCGCTTTGGAAGAAGCTCTGATAATCAACTCAGGTTTAAATACCTCTCGTCTAAGTTCAGGTTCCTCTTCCCCTTCTTGAAGTTTGCTTAGTAATATTCGGGCCGACAACATACCCACGCTATAAACCGGTTGCCAAATTGTAGATAGTGCAGGTGTGAAGTAACTGGAATGAGGCTCATCATCAAAACCGATTATGGAAACATCCCCAGGTATCTGCAAACCCATTTTTTTGGCAACATGCATTGCAGAAATGGCAATACAGTCGTTCATGGCAAAAATGGCATCTGGCCTATTTTTTAACTTTAGCAGTTTTTGAGCTGGTTTTATCCCATCTTCATGTGTAAACCCAGAAACATGTATTACATTTTCCTGTTTAACAGGGAATTTATGCTTCCCAAGAGCATCAAGATATCCTTGAAGTCTGTGCTCCGTAATGGACAGATTCATTGGCCCGCTCAGATGGGCAATGTTTTTACAACCAGAATTGATTAGATACTCCACCGCCTGAAAGGCACCATCATAATCATCAACCAAGACCTTATCGGCATCCAGTCCTGGGCAATCCCGGTCAAAAACCACCAAGGGAATGCCATTTTTTTGAAGCGCCTTAAAGTGCTTGTATGTTTTGGTAGAGGAGGCCGGGGATACCAACACCCCATCTATCTGTGTCTTTGCCATTTTCTCGGTTATCGCTATTTCTTCTTGAAAAGACTCGTTGGAGAGACATATGGCAATATTGTAGCCTGCAGGAGAAAGCACATCCCGAATTCCTGTTATAACAGTGGAAAAAAAATGCCCTGTAATCTCTGGAACAATGACCCCTACGGTGTACGTTTTCTTTTGCAAAAGCCCCAAGGCCAGCAAGTTGGGTTGGTACTTTAGCTTTTTGGCCAGTTTAACCACAGCTCGTTTGGTCTCTTTGTTTATGGCCGGATGATCCTTCAAGGCCCTGGATACCGTAGACGCGGAGATGTTGAGCGCTTTTGCAATATCGGTTAATGTAACCCTACTTTTTTTCATGATGGTTTAAAATCCCTGACCAAAATACAAGATACCATAGAATTGTGACAATCTCCAAATGCCCATGTAGGTCTCCTACAATTCCCTAGTTTTGACCAACGATTCTGTTTCATGAAATACAAATGTGTCATTTTTGATTGTGATGGGGTGCTGGTTGACAGTGAAATCATTACCTGTAAAGTACTGGTCTCCATGGCTGGGGAATTAGGTCTTGATATCAACTTGGACTTTACCGTAAAAAACTTCATGGGAAAGTCATTGAAACACATTATGGAATATCTGGATACCCAACTTGATGTTCCTCTGCCCCCAAATTTTGAAAGAGATTACCGAGCAAGAACCTTTACCAAATTTGAAGAGGAATTACAGCCTATTGAAGGGGTGCAGGACTTAATTGCACAACTTGATGTTCCATTTTGCGTAGCTTCCAGCGGGCCATTAAACAAGATAAAGACCAATTTGACCATTACCCAGTTGGCGGATAAATTCACCAATCGGATGTTCAGTTGTTATGAGATAAACAGTTGGAAACCGGAGCCTGACATCTTTTTACATGCTGCCAAAACCATGGGGTTTAAAACGAGTGAATGTGTGGTTGTAGAGGACAGTTCCGTGGGAGTGCAAGCTGCCTTGGCCGGAGGATTTGATGTTTTTAGGTATTCGCATAATAGCAGCGATGACTTCGCTAACCATACCAAAGTAACACCCTTCACGCATATGAATCAGCTGCTACCTTTATGGTCGAATGAAAATTAAGTTGGATGGTTCGATTGATGGATTGATCGATTTTTATCTTGATTCTTGGTTCTTTTCTCTTCGAATCTAAAGGTTAAGGGTAAAGGGGATGATATCAATGCTGAATATTGAATTTTAAATTGTGAGTGCCTACACCAGGAATTCAACATTAGTTTTCAAAAGTGTCATCAAAAAACTCCGCCATGGAAATCTCAAAATAGTGGCAAAGTTTTAAGATAGTAGAAAGTTGAACGTCTCGCTTACCTTGCTCGATTCTGGAAAACTGGATTCCTGTGTCGTGAAGGGCTTCCTCTTGGGTAACGTCCTTGATTTTTCGCAATTCCTTAACGCGTAGCGCCAAGTTTCTAAGTAATTCTTCCTTTTCCGGATATTTCATTTAGACAAGTTGAGGTCAAAATTCAAACTGTATAACAACTGTACAGTTGTTTTTATTAAATTTGAATATCCCCATTCAATCTTTCAATGAACCAATACCTACTTTATGCCAAAACAAGATATCCTGCAAACCATTAAACATTTTTTGGAGCATAGCTCCGAGAAAAGCCTAAAACTCGTATTTGCCCACACCGAGATTCGTTTGTTGAACAATCCCAGTACTTTGCATTCCATAATAAAACAAAACAGCCGTTTGGTCATTTACAAGACGCCCAGTAAACCCATGGCCAAAATGAGTGTAAAGGATGATTTGGTGTTCCAATTTTGGTTTCGGTTTGCACCTCCAACCACTGCGGATTATTACATCAATGAAGTAACGGATATGCCCGAACCCTTAAGCCAGGGAATCTTGGAAGCAAATGCAACAAAGCTGACCATACAGTTTACTGTTGATGGCCCAGAGCCACACGCTGGACTCAGAGTGCAGCATGAGTATAGTCAATTACTTTCAGTAAATTAAAGTTTTGGATTGAACAAAGTAAAAACCATTTCTAAAATAGAGCTGGCTCGAAAATGTCTTTTGTTTTCTGTCACCATTTGAAAACTTAAGATTGAATGCTAATTTCAATAAGTAATCATTCACTTTCTTTAACCAATAATTCATAGATCTCATCAGCATTAAGGTAGGCACCTAGATATGACTGAAATTCACTGCCTTGTTTTTGCTCTAAAAAATTTGCAATTATCCCTTCTGTTGGATGTTTCGATATATTCAACAGGTATTTTTTTTCATTGGTATACATAAAAGCATTGCATAATGTAGACGCTCCATGTATTCTTTTACCTTTGAGCAAATCACTTGAATCAATTTCACCTAAACGTTTTTCAATACTTTTAAGTCTTAATTTGTTGGACAGTTTAAGCGTGTCTTTGATGCCCACACCTTTTTCTATTATTATATTCTCAAGCACCAAATTCCTGAAGGGGTAAACAACGTCAGTTTTTCTTTTATCTGTTCTGCAACTTCCCAATATTAGAATCAAGAATAAAAGCAATTTGTAATTTTTCACTTTTTCCATCTTTTTCTATGTACTAAAATCCAAAGTAAACATATTCACCTAACTTTTTGTAGGACTATATCTTGACGTAATCCTTTCATCGACAATCAAGCCTAGTCCAAAAACCCAAGTATCCTAAAAGCTTTCAAAGCAAACTATGCGTATAAAATCAAAAACAACAATGGAAATAAAATTCCGGCAACTGCAAATTTCCAGCCTCTACTTTTAAAGCCATTTTTGCCATTGGGAATCAACATTCCGGTAATGGCGATCAGCAACATTGCAGCTCCAAAAATATCTGAATACCAAATCCAAAAGGAATTGGTCGATTTGTGGAGGAACATGGTATGTCCAATAAAAGGGACCTTTCGCTTATACTCCAAAAGCCCATTGCCCGTTTTCATGTCCACATCCAAAATCACATTGTCTTTATAGTACACACGGAGTGTATTATCCCGCACTCGATGCCCGTCGTATTCCACATCCCATTCCTTGGAAAAAGCTTCAATATATTCTTGGGATATATCCGTTGTGCTGGCATCCAAAGCAATGGCTACTTCTTCACTTTCGTAGGTGTAATCCATGGGATACCAATCCTGTCTGTGATTCAATATGATGCCTGAGAAGGAAAATGCTATAATCAACCCCACATAGAAGTAGGCAAAATCCCGATGTAAATTTCTATTGGTAATCTTGTACATGAACTATTGTCTTTTAATTTGAATCGAACGCAAAGTAAACAATAAACCAGCAAAGAAAACTTCCCAAATAAATCCCGATACCACAATTGTTTAATATTCTGTATATTGAAACGCATCGATTTTCATTAAAACCCATATCCTATGTTATTGACGGTTAAAAGATTAATTCGTTGGTCTACTTTTATATTGTTTTTGGGGATAATTTCTTGTTCCTCTGGAGGGGATGATACCTCTCCCGACCCGAATTCCAATCCAGACCCGAATCCCAACCCCAATCCAACTCCGGAATTGACGATTGAGGAAAAGCTGCAGGCCATTATTGATGAAAAAGTGGGTACGGATGCTGACAAACTTGTAGGAGTCTCGGTTTCCATCAGAATTAGCGACCAAGAACATTTAAGCTTAACAGGAGGAATTTCCAAACTAGGGGTTCCTGTTACGGAAGATATGCGATTTGGTGTGGGTAGTATAACCAAAACCGTGGTAGCGGCCACCGTAATGAAGCTTGTGGATGAAGGCTTGCTGACGTTGGAAGACACTATTGAAGATTGGTTGACACTCACTTCAGATAATGTGGATAGTTCCATAACCATTTATCAGCTGCTTACCCACTCTTCTGGTTTGACCGGCTATATGTACAATGATCTTTGGGCCATGGCAGAAGCTGATTTGGAAACCCCCATCCCACAGGCTACACTTTTTGGGTTTATTGGCCCTCCAGATGCTGAACCCGGGGTTGGTCACGATTATTCCAATTCCAATTACCTTATTTTGGGGTTGATTATTGAAGCAGCAACGGGAAAGACCGTTGGAGAGGTAATGCGCGAGAAGTTTTGGACTCCCCTCAACCTAAATGCCATCTATTTTGGAACAAACGAACCCATAGAGGGTACATGGGCCACTCCGTGGCGGGATGGTGATGACGATGGCGTTTTGGAAGATATTGAAGCTGACTTTGGTCCTGCTTTTCATAGCATTTTCTATTGCGCTGCCGATGTGTTCTCCACCGCTTCCGACCTATCGCAATGGGCACAACATTTGTACAATGGAGATGCTGTTTCCGAAGCTTCCAGAACCAATATGATGACAGACCATTACGCCATTCCTGATGCTATCTTTGTAAGTTATGGCCTGGGAACCCGCGAGGTGGTATTCCATGGCCGATCTACCTACGGACATACCGGTGGAATGCGCGGTTATGGAGCCTACATGTTTTTTGACCCCATTAGCAAAGTCAGTATAGCTATGCTAAATAACCAAAGCCGATCTGATGATGGGCCATTGTTGAGATATGAGTTGGTGAATGAGCTATTGGAAGAGGTCTTTGCCCATTTCAACATTTAATTGGACTGCACTTTTATTTACCTGCTAAGGAATCAATTGTCTTTTGGGCTTTTTCCAAGGCCTGCTCCAACTGTTGGTTTTCTTCTTGGTAATGGGAGCGAAGCGCTTCCATTTTACGCTCAAATTCGTCAACAGGAACATAGTCTGGTTTCAAAAAAGCATTGTTGACCAGACTGAACAAGGTGAACAAAAAACTCACCACCACTGCAGAAATAAGTACTATTAACAGGGTTTTCTCCTTTTTCAAAACCGGCGATTTTTCTTTTCCAAGAAGTTTTTCCCCCTTGGAACTTTTTTCATCTCGGGATAACTGGGTCAAAAAAGTGTCCCATTTTTCCTCTTCCACCACGTGCATATCCATAAATCCGCCCTCGTCAAGGAAGTGCTGGGTTTTGGAAGTGGAGGCCAGCATAAACATGGCTACTCCATTTCCTGCCATGATATCCAATAATCCGTTGTCGTATTCTTGGATTTCCTTGATCAGCTTTTGAACAAAATCCAGGCTATAGTTGGGACGAAGGAACTCATCGTAAAGCACCTGAACCTCAAAGTAATCCCTTCGCTTCAGGGCATACTCCAAAAAACGGTCTTTTAATTCGGCTTTGAAAAATTCGCCCATTTCCGGTACAGGGGTTAAAGGTTTGGTGAATTAATCCTTGGAGTAAATTTAAGGCTTAGCCCAATGGTGGACAATAGTAATAATGTAAAGAATAGGTAATATTTTATCCTTTACAACACCAAAGTAGGATACTCGCTAGATTAATAAGGAAAAACTAAACGATTTCAGCACTTAAACCCGCTTGAAGCAATCGGGTACATCTCGGTTTAAGGTCGTTGTATTCTCCAGTTTTGACGGTACACTTACCATTGTAATGCACGATCAAGGAACATTGTTCGGCTTGTTCCGGAGTATGGTCACACACGGCAATTAAGGTTTCAATGACATGATCAAAAGTGTTCACATCATCATTGAACAGGACAATCTCACTCTGCTTGACCACTTCTTCTTCCAGAAGCAGTTCCTCCGAAACTTTTTCCTTGATCCCCATGGGTTTAGTATTACCAAAACCTAATTTACATATTTTGCTGAAACCCAGTTGTTCTTTTCTAAATTTTTAACGAATTCCAATCCATAGCTATCACATTTTGAGGATATTACATCCAAATCCTCCCTATAAAAGCCACTTAAGTAAAGTTCTCCATCCTTATTCAAACATTCATGGTAAATGGGAATATCGGACAAAAGTATGTTTCTGTTGATGTTGGCTAGGATTATATCGTATTTCTTGCCTGATAAAATGGAACTATCGCCTTGATAGACTTCAATTTTACAGTTGTTGCGTTCCACATTTTCCTTTGAGTTCAAAAAACACCACTCGTCAATATCAATAGCATCCACTTGGGTAGCGCCTTTCATTTTAGCCAGAATAGCCAAGACCCCTGTCCCACAGCCCATATCAAGAACGGATTTCCCCTTAATCGGGTTCTCCAAAATATGTTGTAGCATCATGTGAGTAGTTTCATGATGCCCTGTCCCAAAGCTCATTTTGGGCTCAATAACAATATCAAACTCCACATTTTCGGATGGATGGAAAGGTGCCCGAATCATGCATTGGTCCCCCACATTGATGGGATGAAAGTTCCTTTCCCATTCAGCATTCCAGTTTTGTTGTGCTATCTCCTTGGATTTACAGGAAATGTTTACCTCATCATTATTTAGGGTGGAAATAGCATCCAAAATACTTTCCCTCCAATCGTTTTTAAGGATATAGGCCAACAAAAGCTCGTCCTCCTCCACAAAACTTTCAAAACCCACCTCACCCAATTCCGCGATCAAAATCTCGGTCCAAGGGGTTGCCGGCTGGATCTTAAACTGATATTCGATATATATCGAAGACACTTTGCGGAATTAAATAGCCTTGATAATGGCGATGAAATCGTCCGCCTTTAAGGAGGCACCGCCGATAAGTCCACCGTCCACGTCGGGTTTTCCAAAAATATCCCCAGCATTTCCAGGTTTTACACTTCCTCCATAAAGAATGGATACCTCATCCGAAATGTCAGCACCATAGGAATCTGTAATGGTTTTTCGGATAAACGCGTGCATCTCTTGGGCCTGTTCTGGGCTAGCAGTTTCTCCAGTTCCGATGGCCCAAACCGGTTCGTATGCCAAAACAATATTCTTCCAGGCCGTGGCATCCAAATCAAACAAAGCATTTTTCAGTTGACTTTCCACTACGGAAAAATGGTTACCTGATTTACGCTCTTCCAATTCTTCCCCAAAGCAAAAAATTATGGTCATGTCCTTTTCCAAGGCGGCCTGCACTTTTTTGGACAACAGTGCATCATCCTCTCCAAAGTAGGCACGTCTTTCAGAATGTCCCAAGATGACCGTGTCCACATGGATGTTCATTAACATATCGGCCGAGATTTCGCCTGTATATGCTCCACTTTCAGCAAAGTGCATGTTCTGAGCTGCAACTTTTATGGCCGAGGACTGCAAATTTCTTTGTGCCGTGGTCAAATTAACAAAGGTAGGGGCCACTACCACCTCAGCATGGGTGTCAGGTAATTTAGCGGAGAGTTCTGACAGTAAAGCTTCGGTTTGCTCCAGATTATTGTTCATTTTCCAGTTGCCTGCTACTATTTTCTTTCTCATCGTGTTTTCGTTTGTTGGTTTTAATTTATTGTTGGTTGTCAGTAGTTGTTTTAATTGTATTCCAGCTCATCAAAGTCGTTGTAATGTACTTTTTGGACTATGGTGCCTCGATTTAATACCAATATGGCCGGATTGGATCGTACTATAGTTTTTAAGGTCGTTTCGTCTGTAAAATAAAAGTCAAAGTTAAGTTCAAATTTGGATTTAAGTGCCTTGGTTTGGGTATCACTTGAGGCCGACATTCCAATTACTTTATATCCTTTGGACATTGCTTCGACAGCGACCTCCGCAACCTTTTCAAAATAATCTATGTTGCTTTTGGCCAAATCATAGGCAATGACCATGACCAATTTGTCCTCTTCCAAGAGTTCCGCCGCAAAGTCTGTCCCTTGTTGTTCAATGGTGAAATCGTGTATGGGAGGTTCATAGCCTTTTTGGA
The DNA here is from genome assembly GCF_005937185.1 of Flagellimonas algicola. GTDB lineage: Bacteria > Bacteroidota > Bacteroidia > Flavobacteriales > Flavobacteriaceae > Flagellimonas > Flagellimonas algicola. The sequence continues at coordinate 1,726,157 of NZ_VCNI01000001.1, forward strand.
TTTCCGTGGTTTCCACATCCACAAATTCTCCATCAACAGAAGGGTACTCCCCATTGGTCATTATAATTTTATCCTCACCGTTCACCTTAAACCTCCATGCATATTCATAAAGCGGTTTGGGAGCATCTTCAGGAACCGACATTCCATCCTGAATATTGGCCCCAATTTTATAAGGTCTGAAATCAACCGATGGGAGATGATTCAGCACGTGATTTGCGAACAGCGCACAAGCAATCAGTGATACTCCGCCTAAAATCCAATTTACTTTGGAATTGAACAAGGGTTTAATAAAGTTTCTGCCAATGAACAATATCAGAATAAATACCAATAAAATTAAGTCTTTGGTAAACGATTCCCACGGGGTTAGTTTGATGGCATCCCCAAAGCAACCGCAATCCGTCACTTTGTTGAAATAGGCCGAATAGAAGGTCAGAAATGTAAAAAACACAATCATCAACAGCAGGCTCCAAATGGTAAACTTTGGTTTGAAACCGATCAACAAGAGAATTCCAAGGAGCACCTCAACAATCACCACAAAAATTGAAATTGCCAATGCCAAAGGCATTAAAAAAGGTAGATCCAACACCCCTTGGCTAAAATATTCTTCCAGTTTAAAGGAAAAACCGACAGGGTCGTTCAGCTTAATGAGTCCGCTTATTATAAATAAGACCCCAACAACAATCCGGGAAATCCAAACCAAATATTTCATATTTCTTTAAAATAAAAATCCAAATACAAGTTCAAGCTCAACTTCAAGTTCAAATGACTATTGGTTATTTGGAATTTTGATTTAAGTGTATCAATGCAAAAACAGCATAGTTGATTATATCCTGATAATTGGCATCAATCCCTTCACTGACCAAGGTCTCTCCTTGATTATTCTCTATTTGCTTGACTCGAAGCAGTTTTTGCAAAATCAAATCTGTTAGGGAACTCACCCGCATATCGCGCCAGGCCTCCCCATAATCATGATTTTTGTTTTCCATTAAGGATTTTGTAATCAACACCTCTTCATCATATAAAGCGACGGCCGAATCTTTATCCAAATCCGGCTGTTCGGCCACGCCCTTTTTCAGCTGTATTAGGGCCATAATGGCATAGTTGATGATTCCCACAAATTCAGATTGCTCTCCCTCATCCACTTTTCGCACCTCATTTTGCTGTAAACTGCGGATACGCTGTGCCTTGATAAATATTTGATCAGTAAGCGATGGGAGACGCAATATGCGCCATGCTGTTCCGTAATCTTTGGTCTTTTTTAAGAAGAGGTCACGACAGGTGGTGATTACCGCATCGAATTGTTGGGAAGTCTGCTGCATCTATTCTTGCTAATTTGCGTAAATTTCGTCCAAACTTTGGGCTCTCATGAAGCCTTGCCAAAGATAATCAAACCCAACAAAGCACCTATTTTTTATGACGATAAACTGCAAGGGAGAGCTTATTGATCTAAGCCAACCCAAGGTCATGGGAATTCTGAACCTTACCCCCGACTCATTTTATGACGGAGGGAAATACAAGGATGAAAAAACCATTTTACTTCAAGTAGAACAAATGTTGGCGAACGGGGCGACCTTTATCGACATGGGAGCTTATAGTTCGCGACCAGGAGCTGAACATGTCCCCGAAGACCAGGAGCTTCAAAGAATGCTCCCCATTTTGGACCTGATTCTGAAACACTACCCTGAAACTTTCATTTCCATAGACACCTTTAGCAGTAAGGTTGCCAAACACTGCATTGAGTCAGGAGCCGCTATAATCAATGACATTTCTGCAGGAAATTTGGATGATAGGATGTTCCAAACTGTAGCCGAATACCAGGTGCCATATGTTATGATGCATTTGAAGGGCACACCGCAATCCATGCAAAAATTGGCCACGTATGATGATTTGATCAAGGATTTGAAGCTGTATTTTGCCCAAAAAATCAAAACCGCGACAAGCTTAAAAATCAACGACATCATAATTGATCCCGGTTTTGGATTTGCCAAGACAACATCACAAAACTTCACTTTGCTCAATCATTTGAATCTGTTTCAAACTTTTGGTTTACCTCTTTTGATTGGACTTAGCCGAAAATCCATGATCTATAAAGTTCTAGAATCTTCTTCCAAAGAGGCTTTGAACGGAACTACCGTGCTGCATACGGTGGCTTTACTAAAGGGTGCCAATATTCTACGTGTCCACGATGTGAAAGAGGCGTTGGAATCCGTTACCCTGATTGAGGAACTCAAAGCCAATTCGCACTAATTTGATGTTCTGCGATTTTTGCTAATTTTACAAAAACACTGCGGTTGGATTTTCTAAATTTTATTGAATTTAAGATTACCGATGTCATAGACATCGTGCTAGTAGCCGCACTACTCTACTATATTTACAAATTGGTCAAGGGAACGGTGGCCATCAACATTTTTATCGGGATTGTGATTGTTTGGGCGCTTTGGAAGCTTACGGAGCTGTTACAAATGAAAATGATCAGTAGTATGGTAGGTGGTTTTATGAACATTGGACTGATTGCCTTGATCATTGTGTTTCAACAAGAAATACGAAAGTTTTTGTTGATGATCGGGTCTACCAATTTTGCTTCCAAAAGAAATTTCACCCGGCATTTCAAGTTCTTGAAGCAAGAGGCCCTGCCCACGGATACCAATGTTGATGCCGTTGTGGGTGCCTGTGAAAAAATGGGGATGTCCAAAACCGGTGCTATTTTAGTGATGGAGCGTACCAATTCACTCGACTTTTTTAAGTCCTCGGGAGATTCCATGAATATTGAAATCACCCAACCCATTTTGGAAAGTATCTTTTTCAAAAACAGCCCGCTCCATGATGGTGCTGCTATTATTCAAGATAACTATATAACCGCCACACGCGTTATACTTCCGGTTTCCAATGACAGGAACATTCCACTACGATTTGGATTGCGACATAGAGCTGCCGTGGGAATCACGGAAAAAACAGATGCGGTCTGTCTGGTGGTGAGTGAAGAAACCGGTTCCATTTCCTATATTAAAAATGGAGAATTTGTTCCGTTCAAAGGTCTGGATGCGTTGATTGCCATGATCAAAAAGGATTTGGAATAAATGGTTTGTAAAAACTGCAATCACGCCCTTGTGCCAGAGGATCACTACTGCCGTAATTGTGGTGCCAAGGTGATCCAAAACAGGCTTACCCTTAAAAATGTATGGCATGATCTTGGCCAGCAAGTTTTTAACCTGGACAATACCTTTCTCAGAACTTTTAGGGAACTTTTTACAAAACCGGAGGTGGTAGTTGCCACCTACATTGCCGGAACACGCAAAAGATATATGAACCCCATCAGCTATTTTGCTATCGCAATTACGCTTTCTGGACTGATGTTTTTTGTACTCCGGGATATCTACGACCTAAATCTCACCCAAAGCAGCTTTAATGATGAAACAGCACCACAACTGAATTATGTGTTCGATTTCCAAGCGCTTCTGGCCTATCTGAGCATGCCCCTTTATGCCCTAATGACTTGGATGCTCTTTAGTGCCACCAAGAAATTCAATTATACAGAGCATTTGGTAGCGAACGCCTACATTATTGGTCAAACATCTTATGTCCAGGTCTTTACCTATATATTCTTTTTGGGCCTTTTCCCCATCAAATTTGACATATTCAATTTTGCATTCCTAATTGTTATAGTAGTTTACCAGTTCTATGCCTTGGGAAGATTGCACCACTTAGGTTTTTGGAGTACATTTTGGAGGGCCTTGATCTATTTTTTCCTATTGATTATAGTCATGATGGGAATAGGAGTCGTCATTTTCCTGATCAGTTTATCGACGGGAATGGTAAATTTGGAAGATTTTGCGCCTAAATCTTAAGCTACCTCCTCTTCGGCCATAAACTGGGCCTCATATAAATCGCTGTAGTAACCGCCTTTTTTCAACAATTCCTGATGGTTCCCAATTTCCACAATTTGACCGGCATCCATCACAATGATCTTATCTGCTTTTTTGATGGTGGCCAATCGGTGGGCAATGATTATGGAGGTTCTACCTTCGGTAATCTTATCTGTTGCTCTCTGGATCAACTGCTCGGAATAGGTATCCACGGAAGATGTAGCCTCATCCAAAATCAAAATGCTGGGGTTACTTACATAAGCCCTTAAAAACGCTATGAGTTGGCGTTGTCCACTGGACAACATGGTTCCGCGTTCCTTCACATTGTACAAATAGCCTTCCGGAAGACTGGAAATAAACTCATGCACCCCAATTTGCTTCGCGGCGTTTTCAATCTGTTCCAAGGTAACCGATTCTTCCCGCAGGGAAATGTTATTGGCTATGGAATCCGCAAACAGAAATACATCCTGAAGTACAATGGCAATATGGGAGCGTAAGGATTTTAGGGTATAGTCCCTAATGTTGTGACCATCGACCAAGATTTCCCCTGAATTGATTTCATAAAAACGATTGAGCAGGTTGATGATCGTAGATTTTCCAGCCCCAGTGGCGCCCACAATGGCAACGGTCTCCCCGGCTTCAACCTCAAAGGAAATGCCATGCAAGACCTCTTCATTTTCCAGATATCCAAAATGTACATTGGAAAATTGGATATTACCCTTGACATCCGCTTTCTCCAAACTACCATTATCGGCAATACGGCTGTCCGTATCCAGAATTCCAAAGACCCTGTTTGCCGCCACCATTCCCATTTGCAGGGTATTGAACTTGTCCGCAATCTGTCGAAGTGGCCTGAACAATAAGTCCATTAGGAAAAAGAAGGCAATGATAGAACCTTTGTTATCCAAATTAACACTATCAATGTTTTGGATGATCCCAAAATAAACGACCAAACCAACCCCAACAGAATTGGAGATTTCGGCTATCGGGAAAAAGATGGAGTTGTACCACACGGTCCTTAACCATGCATTTTGATGCTTTTCATTGATTTTTCTGAATTTTTCCTTTTCAATCTGTTCCCTATTAAATAGCTGTACAATCTTCATTCCAGCAATCCGCTCTTGCACAAATGAATTCAAATTGGCCACTTGGGCCCTAACATCTATAAAGGCGACTTTCATTGCCTGTTGAAAAAGGCGTGTGGCAATTAAGATTATGGGCAAGATTGCAAACACGATCAATGCCAGTCTCCAATTCATTATGAGCATCACGCAAGCGGCACAAAGCATTTTCAGGGTATCGGCCACAATCACAAAAAAGCCTTGACTAAAAATCTCACCGATCCGCTGCATATCCGCTACCGCCCTAGTAACCAAAACCCCAATAGAGGAGTTGTCAAAATAGGTCATCTTAAAGCCCACCATTTTTTGGAAAAGCTTTACGCGGATATCCTTAATCACGGATTCACCCAAAAGGTTAGCATAATAGTTGAACAAAAGTTGACTGATTACCTGGGCAATCAAGGTTCCCAGCATGATTAAGACAACAAACAGCAACTGCTCGCTATCTTTATTGGTCAATGGCTCATCTATGATCAACTTTACCAAAATAGGTACGAGCACGGCAAAAGCTGCTGACAAAACAGCCATTATGGCCACCAACCAAAAGATACCCCTGTAGGGTTTGGTGTGTCCAAAAACGCGCTTGAACAAGCCAAAATCAAATGCTTTTCCTATTTCCTCAGTTTTGCTCATCAAAAATATGTTTTGGGTAGGAGATGGCTGTCAAATATAGTCCTTTTGCGGGTACGGAAACCCCAGCTTTACTCCGGTTCCTACTCTCGATAATATCATTAATTTTTTCGGGTTCCATTTTACCAAGTCCCACGTCCAGTAAAGTTCCAGCTATCGCCCGGACCATATTCCGAAGAAAACGATCTGCAACGATGGAGAAAACCAACTTATCCCCTTTCTTTTCCCAAACCGCTTTGCGGACATCACAATTAAAAGTCTTGACATCTGAATTGGATTTGGAAAAGCACTCAAAATCAGTATGAGATAATAGGTAGTTTGCGGCCTTGTTCATTGCCATTATATCCAAAGGCTGAAGAATGCAATGTGCAAAATCAGAATAAAATGGGTTTTTAACCTGTGCCAACCAGTATTCATAGCTGCGTTCCGTAGCATCAAACCGGGCATGTGCTTCGGCTTTTACTGGAATTATTTCTTGAACGGAAATTGCTTCGGGAAGAAATGCATTCAACCTATAGACCAACGCTTCCGTATCCTTGATGGTTTCCGTATCAAAGTGGGCATACATTTCCTTGGCGTGCACCCCTGAGTCTGTCCTGCCAGCTCCCACTACCTCAATGGATTGGCGCAAAAGGGTGGAAAGTGCCTTCTCCAAAACCTCTTGGACGGTAATGGCATTGGGTTGGTTTTGCCAGCCATGGTAGGCCTTTCCGAAATAAGCAAATCGGATAAAATATCTCAATTGGATTCCCTACTTTTAAAATGTTAAAGATACTTGAATCCCATCCAATAGAAATTCCGCGTTTATTTTTTTAGCATATTTTTAGCGTTATGACCAAAATCCTGTTGCTCTCGGACACCCATGGACATATAGATGACTCCATTTTAAAGTATGTTGCGCAAGCAGATGAAGTTTGGCATGCTGGTGATATTGGCAGTTTATCCGTCACAGATAGCATTCAAAAATTGAAACCCTTAAGGGCCGTACATGGCAATATTGACAATCATGTGATTCAAAAGGAATTTCTGGAACACGAACGGTTTCTTTGCGAACAGGTAGATGTGTGGATTACGCATATTGGGGGATATCCCAATAGATATGATCGCCGGATTAAAGAAGAAATCAAATTGAATCCTCCCAAACTTTTTATCTGTGGGCATTCCCATATTCTGAAGGTTATGCATGATAAAAAACTGAATTTGTTACATATGAATCCGGGTGCTTGTGGAAAATATGGACTCCATCAAATCCGAACGATGCTACGGTTTGTAATAGATGGTGATAAAATATCGGATTTGGAAGTAATTGAACTAGGAAAAAGATAGGCATGAAGTATTGGTTGGCCCTAGTGGCACTTTTTTTATTGTCTTGTAAAACCCAAGCACAACAACATGAGATTCAAAGTCCAGTTTCGTTAATTGTGCTTGGCACTGTACAAGATGGTGGTAGCCCCCATATTGGTTGTAAACGGGATTGTTGTGCAGAATTGTTTCAAAATCCCGACCCTGAACGCAAGGTGGTTTCCTTGGGCCTTGTTGATCATGAAAACCAGAAAACCTATTTGTTCGAAGCAACACCAGACATGTCTACCCAACTCAAAGTTTTAAAAACATATGCAGGTCTGGACGCGGAAACACCCACTGGGATTTTCTTGACCCATGCCCATATTGGACATTATACAGGACTTATGTATTTAGGCCGGGAAGCCTTGGGTGCTAAGCAAGTACCTATCTATGCCATGCCCAAAATGAAAGCTTTTTTAGAAAACAACGGTCCCTGGAACCAGTTGGTAGCTTTGGGAAACATTGGCTTGGAAGAGATGATAGACAAGCGAAGTGTGGAACTTACTTCCCATTTGACGGTGATTCCATTCACGGTTCCGCACCGAGATGAATTTTCCGAAACAGTGGGCTTTAAAATTATTGGCCCAACCAAAAGTGTCCTTTTCATTCCGGACATCGATAAATGGAAGAAATGGGATGAAAGCATCACGGAACAAATACGCAACGTGGATTTGGCGTTTTTAGATGCTTCATTTTTTGACAGTAAGGAAATTAATAATAGGGACATTGCAGAAATCCCTCATCCTTTTGTAATTGAGAGCATGGAACTTTTTGCTTCGCTACCTGCTTCAGAAAAAGAAAAAATCCATTTTATCCATTTCAATCACACCAACCCTCTTTTGGATGAAAGCAGTGAAGCCAGCCAATCTGTTCGCGATGCAGGTTATAAAGTGGCCCGATTTCACCAAAAAATAGGTTTATAATCTAATCGGCTAGGTAAGTATTCTCATGAACCTTCGTCTAAAGCAGCAAACCATTAGACGATAAAGAAAATGAAAATACCTATTTGGAAGCTTGTTGCACTTGGTGGACTTGCTTTTTTACTTTCCTGTGGAGAAAAAACAAAACAGCAAAAAGCAGAAATTGAAACCTATGTTAAGGAGGTTTCCGAGCCTGTATATGACACCAATAACCCCAAAACCATTCTGACTGCGGTAGCCAATGCGCATGGCGGTTGGAACGATCTTTGGAAAAAAGGGGATGTTGAGTACACCTATACCTACCATTATCCTTCAACAGGAAAAACAGACCTCTCCTTGGAACGCTACATTTTTGGTTCTGAGGAATCCTATGGAAAATACAGCAAACATGAAATCAACAATATGCCCAATGCGGAAGGGGAGTTGACCCAGTATTTTGACGGGGACAAAACCGTTCTGGAACTGAATGGTGACATAGTTGAGGATGCGGAGCATTTGGCCATGGCCGATTTTTTAAGAAGAACCAATTATTATTGGTTTGCCATGCCCTACAAGATCAATGACAAGGCTGTAACCGCCAAGTATTTGGGGACAGAAGAATACAATGGAACCACCTACGATAAAATTGAAGTTTCCTATAATGCGGAGATGACCGGAAAAGAGCAAAACGATGTGTACATCGTATTGGTGAACCCAGAAACGAAATTGGTGGATCGTTTCTATTTTTCTCTACCCTTTTTTGGTGTTGAAGAACCAGTAATTGTTGCCAATTATGAGTACGAGGATATTGATGGTCAACTGGTGTCCACAAAACGTACATACTTTATGCCAGGCCCCGATGGCAACTATGCTGAGGAGCCAGGAGTTGTTCAGACATTGACCAATGTGAAGTTCAATAACGGATTTACGAAGGAAAATCTAAGGCAATAGAGCTTGACAGTTTTCCAGCATAAAACAAAAACCCCGGCCAAGGCCGGGGTTTTCTCGCACTAATACTACTAAGATGTTAGGTTTAACGTAAGCGATCAACAGATTTTACAAGATCTTCATCCTTTTTGATGGCTCTGTTGGCCAGAACCAGAAAAACGATAGAAAATACAGGAATCAGCATCCCAATACCCTTCTCAGAAACCGAAGTTTCTCCGGATAAACTTAGCGACCGGTAAACGAAAAATCCTAGTAAAAAAAGGTTCAATATCATATTCAATCTGTTCAACACAAATTGATTTTGCCGGTTTTTAAACATAAAAATTGCAATCAATGCCAACAGCGCCGAAGCGTAAAAGGCCAGGCTAAATCCCATGGAATCCTTGGCAAAAATCTCAGCGCCGGTTTCATCGGTCCATAGATGTACTATAAACGGTAGAGCTCCCGCAATTAGTGCCACCAAGGCTAAGAAAATTGTTTGAATTCTTTGAATCATTGCCAAAATTGATTTTGGAAGGCAAAAATAGGTGTCTTTTCGTTAAATGACCCTGTAATGTTGAAAAATAATTTGTATTATTGTGACGTTATTAGCAAAGCACTCACCTCAGGATTCTTTCCTATCGTAGTACCCCAATAACTTTTACTTCGAGATTATTTACGTTAGACAAGTTTAATTTATTCATTATTTAATGTTCGAGATTTCAGATCTAAAGGCTAAAAAGCTTCCTGAATTGCAAGAAATTGCAAAGGGACTTAGTGTTCCTAAATTTAAGACCTTAAAAAAGCTGGACTTGGTCTACCAGATATTGGATGTTCAGGCATCCAACCCTAAAGCAGTTCAAGAAAACACTGCTGAAACCAAAGAAAATAAGCCCCAAAAACCTAAAAGGTCCAGATTACCACGACCTCAAAAAGATCAAAAGGATGTAGCGGTTGCCACTAAAGAAACTACTGTTGAAAACAACGCCAAAGAAGCGGTGGAAAAAACAGAAAACCCCGCTCAGAAAAAGGATCAACAGAAGCAACACCCACACCAAAAAAACCAGCACAATAAAAAGCATAACCAGCACCATAGAAATGGGCAGGAGAAAAAGAGCAGCAACTTTGATAAGGATTTAAAGAACAGGTACAAAGAGCCCGAATTTGAATTTGACAGCATCATTGAAAGCGAAGGTGTCCTGGACATTATGCAGGATGGATATGGTTTCTTGCGCTCTTCAGATTACAACTACCTTTCTTCCCCTGACGATATTTATGTATCCCAATCCCAGATTAGATTATTTGGGTTAAAAACAGGGGATACCGTCCTTGGAAATGTTAGACCTCCAAAAGAGGGTGAAAAATATTTCCCTTTGATCAAAGTGACCAAAATCAACGGGCTAGATCCGCAAGTGGTGCGGGATCGCGTTTCTTTTGAACACTTGACCCCTTTGTTCCCCAAGGAAAAATTTAAGTTGGCCGAGAGACAAAGCACTTTGTCCACTCGGATCATGGATTTGTTCTCTCCTATTGGAAAAGGGCAAAGAGGAATGATTGTTTCCCAACCCAAAACGGGAAAGACCATGTTGCTGAAGGATATTGCCAATGCCATTGCCGCCAACCACCCGGAGGTGTACCAAATCATTCTTTTGATTGATGAACGTCCAGAAGAGGTTACGGATATGCAACGTAATGTTCGCGGGGAAGTGGTAGCATCAACGTTTGACAAAGAGGCCACCGAACACGTTCGTGTTGCCAATATTGTACTTGAAAAAGCAAAGCGTTTGGTAGAATGCGGCCATGATGTGGTTATCTTATTGGATTCCATTACACGATTGGCTAGAGCCTATAACACCGTGCAACCTGCTTCAGGTAAGGTATTGAGTGGTGGTGTTGACGCCAACGCCCTGCACAAACCCAAAAGGTTCTTTGGTGCTGCGAGAAACATTGAAAATGGAGGTTCCCTTTCCATCATTGCCACCGCATTGACGGAAACAGGTTCTAAAATGGACGAGGTTATCTTTGAGGAGTTTAAGGGTACTGGTAACATGGAGCTTCAGTTGGATAGAAGAATATCCAACCGTAGAATATTCCCTGCCATTGATTTGGTAACTTCCTCAACCCGTCGTGATGATCTTTTGTTGGATGAAACCACCATTCAGCGTATGTGGATCATGCGTAAGTACCTTGCGGATATGAATCCGGTAGAAGCCATGGAATTCATGGAGCAACGTATTAAACAGACCAAAAACAACGAGGAATTTTTGTTGACCATGAACGAGTAAGGTTCGTTCCATATAGCATATTTCAAAATCATATAAAAAACCTTTGGGGCACTCCCAAAGGTTTTTTTGTTAATGCATTTTAAAGAAAAGACATATCTTTAGTACAGTTTCCCCATACTATGAATACTAAAAATCCTTACAAATGAAAAACACAAGAAAAGTAGGCCATGTACTTTTGGCAGCGATTTTCCTATTTATGGCATCCTGCAAGCAACAAACCAAACAATCGGAGACTCCCGAAGAAACGCATCAAGAGGAGACAGAGCCCGTAAAACCTCCGGAAGGAATAATTTCCCTGGAAGAATCAAAATCCCTGTATGACAATTATTCCAAGAATAGGATAGCGTTAATTCAAGAATTTGAAGCGCAAAGAAGTCCTGAGGAAAAATTCGACCCCGCCCGGTATACCTCATTTGACTATGCGACCATCAAACAGTATATGGCCTATATAGAACAGGAAGCCAAAGGTGCTAAAGTGGACATCGCCTCCATTAGGTTTTATTTTGCCAACTACCCAAACGAGGAAAAATTTCCGGATGGTAAGAAAGTCGTCCATCCTAGGCAGAATTCTATTTTTCTAGTTCCCACAATGAAGGTTGATGGTGAAGACTATGGATTTTATATCGGTGAGGATGGGAAGGCCAAACTTATCAAGGATGCTGTTGGCAGTAACAAGGGCATGGGTTCCAATGAAGTCAAGGAAGATAAAGCCTATGCCGGTTTTGTCCCCAGTGCTCCAAAACCCGTTTTTCAAAGAGGGGGAAGTCTTAACATGAATCATGGAAGTTCTGGCCCACCGCCCAACAACGATTTTTAGGTCCCATGCCCCAAGCTTTATTGAATTTTCTTTCGGAACATTTTTATATTCCATTATATCTGCTAACATGGTTGATATCGGTATATGCATATAGAAGGTACTTTGATACAGCATTGAAGTACCTTCCCATACTGATAGCATATACCTTTTTTACCGAGCTTTTAGGTTTTCTCATTAAAGAGAACTATCAATTTCAGTTTTTTTCCGAATCTCGATACGCATGGCACAATGTGATTATTTATAATGTTTATCAACTCATTTTTTTTCTGTTTTTCTTTAAAGTCTATTCCAAAGTAATTATCAGCAACCAAATTAGAACTTGGATCAAGTATGGCAGTTATGCATGCATATTGGCCTATATTGGCAATTCCATATTTAAAAACCCATTGCATAATCAACTGGCTTTCGGCCATGTTATTGGATCCTCGATTTTGATCGCGGTCATTGTGGCTTATTTTAGGCAAAAAGCTGAAGTGGAAAATCCATACCCCAAATGGAGAAACCTTATGTTTTGGGTCAGTTTGGGACTAGTTGGTTTTTATGTGCTATTCCCGGTAATCCTTATTATAAGTCATACCAAATTCGATATTTACACCCAATTCTACTACAGAAACATCCTGCTGACATGTATCATACTGATGTATGCTTGCTTCAACATAGGGCTGCTTTTAGCTAAGCGAAAAGCTTTCAGATAAATCTTCCTAACTTAGAAGGTAGATGATTGAAGAAATTCAAAACTTTCTTGCGGAAAGCTATTTCATTCCAATATATCTGGCTACTTGGATTGTGGCCATGTATAGGTATCGTAGATATTTTGATACGGTGATGCGATTTTTTCCCATCTTCATCATGTATACCTTTCTGACAGAACTTCTTGGGTATTTTATCAAATACCATGAAGAATATCAATTTTTTTCTGAACCGGAATATTCATGGCACAACGTAATTATTTACAACATATATTCCGTTATCTCTTTTGCATTTTTCTACTATATCTATTGGACCGTTCTTAAGCAACCAAAACACAGGAGCGTAGTCAAAAAAGGGGCCTGTGTTAGTTTATTGGGATATTTGATCAGTCTTTTTTTTCAAGATCCGCTGCACTCCAATCTCTATTATGCAGACCTCATAGCATCCATCGTTCTAATTCTCTGTGTGTGGATGTACTTTAAGGAAAAACGAAGCGAGGAAAGCTCCTATCCTTTGTATCGAAGCTTGTTGTATTGGGTAAGTTTGGGACTAGTTGTTTTCCATATTTTCTTTCCTCTAATATTTATTGCAGCTTACGAGATGCCTGAGCTTTACTTTGAATTTCACCTGCATCAACTCTTACTGATCTTAATCGCCACAATGTACTTCCTTTTTATGGTGGGATTCTTGATTGGAGAGCGAAAAGCCTTTAGGTAAGATTCAGAATTTCCCACTGTTTTAAACGGTTTTCACAACTTCAAGTTCCCGTTTATCGATTTTTTTATATGATTTTGTAAGTTTTTTCGTTCAAAAAATGCTTTCCGCGATTCATCGATATCAGTACACCGTTGGTCGACACATAATCGCTGGAAGCCTAAGACCATCCACAAGATGGTTTATCAAAAATTAGTTTTACGATAATTGGACTGAAAATCCACCAAATAAAAATAAGATGAGAGTGTCCCGAATTATTTTGTCTGCTGCATGTATTCTTCTATTGGCTTTGAGCTTATCTTCTTGTGTTAAGGATAGCTTGGACAATCCTACCGATCCAACTCCTGAAGGAACACCTCCAACTCCCGAAGTTGAAGTTCCCGTAGATGAGCTTGAAATTACAGAACTTAAGATTCCTGCCAATTTTGACTTCAATACGGAAGAAGAAGTAACATTGACTATAAACGACAACACTCCAAATGCAAAATACTATGTATATGCGTACAATGATCAAGTGGTTTTAGGAGAAGAATTTATATTCCTAAATGAAGAAGAAGAGGAAGAAACGGGTGTAGAGGTGTCTGTGGATAATTTAAATCATTTGATTTTTAGCGGCATTCCGTCCGGAGGAAGCTTGGAGCAGACTTTTGTGATTCCCGCCTATTATGAAAAACTCTACCTTAAACGAAAGGAAGGCTTTAAATTTTCTTCGGCCATTATAAATATTACGGGTAACTCCTTAACGCATAACTATATTCCGGATACGGGTAAAGGAGCATCGGCCAACAAGGCCATGGTTGAGGATTATCTATACTGTGTTAATGGAGGTGGAGAAATGTTTCAAGTGGATCCCCTGACAGGAGCCTATACATTTATCTCAGATATGCCCATGGGGAGTTGGACCGCTGCCATAGATCAAGAAAACCAACTTGTATATTCCATTGGTCGCAGTAAACCCTATCCATTAATGAAATATGACATTGCAGCCGATACTTGGACAACGGTGGGCGACTTAGGCTTGGGTGGGCCGCGACTCGACTACAACAAAAACGATGGCCTATTGTATTTTTCCACTCGTGATAAGCTATACACTGTCGACCCTCAAAATGCCAATATCCTATCCAATTGGGATATCGTGGGCCTTCACAAGAAAAATGGTGGCGATCTTGCTTTTGCTGCAGATGGCACCATTTTCTTATGCTCTTTTTCTGGACTTTATAGACTGGACGAAAACGGAAATGGAAATTACGATGCAATTCGCATTAGCGGAGAAGATCTTCCATTTTCTCCAACTTCCATGACTTTTGATTCCAATAACGAATTATGGCTGGCCGACAATGGTGGCAGTAGTAACCTTATTGTAATGGATACCCAAACGGGAGGATGGGAATACCGATATGGCCCTGCTTCCACCTCGGGTGTCAGTTTAGGCCGTACAATCAATGACCTAACAACTTTTAGAATATTTGATGAAGTCGCCATAGATCCTGATACGGACGGTGATGGAATAACAGATAGCAATGATGATTTTCCGGAGGATGCGGAAAAAGCCTTTGAGCAATTTACACCAAGTAAGTATGGATGGGGTACAGTAGCGTTTGAAGACCTGTGGCCTTATCTAGGGGATTATGATTTCAACGACACTGCAGTAAACTACAGATTTGTAGCCGTTCTGAATTCGGATAATATGGTGGTACAGCTGGACATCCATTTTGAGGTGAGTTCAGATGGAGCTGGTTTGACCAATGCCTTTGGGATAGAGTTTGAAAGTATTCCACCAAGCCTGGTTGAATCTGTTACCGGAACGGTTTTGACCGAAGGTTTCATCAATACAGCTGCAAATGGCTTGGAACAAGGACAGGACAGAGCCGTTGTTATCCTTTTTGACAATCATGAAACTATGCTGAATATCCCCTCCAAGGTAACCATCGATTTTACAACTCCCATAACCACCAATCAATTGGGCATTGCACCGTTCAATCCCTTCTTAATTGTGGATAAGAACCGAGGCCAGGAAATCCATTTGCCCAACAGATTTAGAACCAGTTTGGGGATTAATGATACCACTGTGGAAGGTGTAAATCTTGATTTGGACGGGAACTATAAAACGGAATCAGGTTTGCCTTGGGCCATTAACATTGTGCACAACTTTAAACCTCCAAAGGAAAATGTAGCCGTGAATCAGGCCTATAATTTCTTCAATCAATGGGCAAGTTCCGGCGGAACACTCTATCAAGATTGGTATAAAGATTCCACTGGGTACCGAAATGAATCGCAATTACAGGATTGATTCCCAAATTAAAAACAAAGTAGAAACGTCCTTTTTGGGCGTTTTTTAATGCCATATCTTCCATTCCTCACTTTTAAATTTGGAGCAAGAAATTGGCTACACCACAGCTTTAACGGGTTTTACAACTTCACGCTGTCATTCATCGATTAAATCAATGTTTTTGTAGGTTTTTTCGTTCATTTAAGGAATGTTATGATGGATGAAAAGACCTAGATTTCTCAATATAATCACCATCTCGTTGATTGTTCTGCTTAACCAAAGCTGTCTAAAGCAGAAATACGACAAATACCTGGAATCCCTGGCTGGGGATTCTACTTTGGTAGAAGATCCCGTATTGGTTGAGCTAAAGTTTCCGGACAACTTCGATTTTAAGACAGAAAAGGTAGTGGCCGTAAGTATTTCGGACAACACACCTAATGTGGTTTATGAAGTTTATCCCTTAAGTGACGAATTAACAGAGAGTCTGGATAGTATCACTGGCCCCTTACCCCAAAAGCTGTTGGAAAAGGAACCTTTTAATGGTACTATTATAGAAAACCTTACTGTACCTTCCTATGTAGATGAATTGTTTTTGGTTAGAAAATCCAATAGTTCTGTAGATGACATAACCATCCAGATTATCGAAAACTCAGCGTCTTTCACTTTTAATGGCATTATAGGAAAAAATAGAAAATCCAAGTCCCAGGCCAACCCATCCAAAATGAACACGGACTGCTCGAATGTTTATGGCCAAAAATTCTATGTTGACCTTGGGAACTCGGTAGATACCAATGGTTCTGGATTACATACATTATCCAACATCCAGTTTCCAAAAAACAATGCTACGGCCATCATCACGGCAACGGATTTTGATGGGGTGGAGTTCAAAAACAGGTTTTCCTTGGCTGGAGGTGGATTTTCAACACCGATTTTTACTTTTTACGGTTTCAACTTTTGGATTAGCTCCAAAATTGACACCAATAACGATCCTGACGGTTATGTGGAGTTTGAAATGGACTTTGATACTCCCATCCAGCATGTATTAATGCATGTTAGGAGTGTGGATGCCTCTAGATATGAATTTGTTGGTACCCAGCATACAGAGACGCTTTTATCTGGAGGAAGTGAGCTGGTTTATGACGAAGCTGAGCGAATTTTAAGGGACAACAACCCAGGGTCTCGGTCACACTACTATCGTGATGGCTATGGAACGATTCTTATCTCCGCGACCTCTGGTTCCTTTGATAAAATTGTTTGGCGAAGAACGGACGATCCTGGCACCAATACCCAAAACGATTCCAACTGGTTTACCTTTACAGAAGTAGAATTATGCAATGATCAGGATGGGGATGGTGTTGTGGATTCTGTGGATGAATTTCCAAATGATACCTCCAAAGCCTATACGGTAACCTATCCCTCTGCAAGTTCCAAAGCTTCTTTGGTTTTTGAGGACTTATGGCCGTTTAGAGGGGATTGGGATTTTAATGACACCTCCATTGATTATTCCATTACCAGAATATTCAATGCCAGCAATCAAGTTGTTGCTATAGACATTGACTATAGTGTTACTTCGGATGGAGCTGGTTTTGTAAATAGTTTGGCATTTGAGATAAAGGGTCTCAACCCCACTAATATCACTTCCATTACCGGCCAACTTTTAGACCGTGATGTGTTTAGTTTGGACAACAATGGAACAGAACTGGGACAGACCCATGCTGTAATCCCGCTTTTTGATGACCATTCCATTATTGTGAACCAGGAAAACAAGGTTAGTATTACGCTCATTGATCCTGTATCGGAATCAACGTTGGATCCTGCACCATTCAATCCATTTTTAGTGGCCAACGGGGAACGGGACAAAGAAATTCATCTTTCCAATCACGAACCAACCTTGCTAGGGGACAATCAACCTCCAGTAGAAGGGAACAATGCAGATACAGATGGCAACTATGCTACAGATAATGGCCTTCCTTGGGCCATCAATGTGGTGGAGTCTTTCCCTCTTCTACAGGAAAAGGAGCCAATTAATGAAGGGTATCTATTTTTTGAAGAATGGGGAATTTCTGGCGGACAAAGTAGAAAGGATTGGTACAAAAACCTTCCTGGCTATAGGAATGAATCCAAGTTAAAGCAGAATTAATCCATAAAAAAACGCCCCTGAAAAGGAGCGTTACTATATCTCAGTGAAAAGTTAGCTTACATTGCTGCAACCCTACTCATCAATTTACTCTTCAAGTTTGCTGCCTTGTTGTTATGGATAATGTTGCGTTTTGCCAACTTATCAATCATACCAACTACAGTTGGAAGAAGTGTTTCAGCTGCTTTTTTGTCCTCTTCATTTCTCAGCTTTTTGATTGCGTTACGAACCGTTTTGTGTTGGTATCTGTTACGCACGCGAACTGCTTCGTTTCTTCTGATTCTCTTTAATGCTGACTTATGGTTTGCCATTATTTTAATTTAAAATGAATAATGAAAAATTGAAAATTGGCATGCCCGTTTTTCATTTTCCATTTATAATTTACAATTTTCCTTAGTAGCCCGTAGGGGAATCGAACCCCTGTTACCAGGATGAAAACCTGGCGTCCTAACCCCTAGACGAACGGGCCATTTTAATTTCCAACCAAAAATGATAAATTCTTATTTGAATCCTATAAGATTCATAATTCATCATTTTCAATTTTCCATAGAACTTGTAGCCCGTAGGGGAATCGAACCCCTGTTACCAGGATGAAAACCTGGCGTCCTAACCCCTAGACGAACGGGCCAAACTATTATTAGGATCGTTTGCCGTGATGAAATTTGTAACCAAATGTCACTCAGGCGGGTGCAAAAATACAACTATTTTTAACTCTTGCAACAGTAATTTTTTAATTTTTTACTGCTTCTAATAGGCCTTGGCAAATAACACTCTCTGCGTTGATGGCTTGCCGGTTACCATGCACTTACCATCTTCCTGCTCTGGGTTCAAAGGAATACATCGTATGGTAGCTTTCGTCTCTTCTTTGATCTTGTCCTCCGTGGCAGTTGTTCCATCCCAATGAGCGGACACAAAACCACCTTTTTCCTCAATTACTTTCTTAAAATCCTCATAGGAATCCACAACTGTGATACGTTCTTCCCTAAAATCCAAGGCTTTCTTAAAGATATTCTCTTGGATTTCCGTCATCAAGGATACAATCGTTTGGATCACGGCATCTGCCTGTACAGTTTCTTTTTGCAGTGTATCCCTACGCGCTACTTCAAAGGTTCCGTTTTCCAAATCACGTTGTCCAACAGCTATACGAACAGGTACTCCCTTCAATTCATATTCATTGAACTTGAAACCTGGTTTATGCGTGTCCCTTTTATCATACTTAACGGAAATACCCTTTGCCCTTAGTTCTTTCACCAAAGGCTCCACTTTTTCTGAAATGGCATCCAATTGTTCCAATCCTTTATATATAGGTACGATAACCACTTGAATGGGTGCCAAATTTGGAGGTAACACCAATCCATTGTCATCACTGTGGGTCATAACCAATGCTCCCATAAGTCGGGTGGAAACACCCCATGACGTAGCCCAGACATATTCTTGTTTGCCTTCCTTATTCGCAAATTTCACATCGAACGCTTTAGCAAAATTTTGTCCCAAAAAATGCGAAGTTCCAGCTTGCAAAGCTTTGCCATCCTGCATAAGTGCCTCTATGCAATATGTTTCTTCCGCTCCTGCAAACCGTTCACTCTCCGATTTGGTTCCTTTGATCACGGGAACACCCATATAATTCTCCACAAAATCCGCATAAACGTGCATCATTTGCTCTGCTTCATCAAGGGCTTCTTGTCGGGTGGCATGCGCGGTATGTCCTTCTTGCCACAAGAATTCTGCGGTACGAAGAAACAATCGTGTTCGCATTTCCCAGCGTACTACGTTGGCCCATTGGTTTACCAAGATGGGTAGGTCACGATACGATTGTATCCATTTTCTGTAGGTATCCCAAATAATGGTTTCCGAAGTGGGCCTTACAATAAGCTCCTCTTCCAACTTAGCATCTTCATCCACGATAATCCCACTTCCATCTTCGGCATTTTTCAATCGGTAATGGGTTACCACCGCACATTCCTTGGCAAAGCCCTCAACATGGCTGGCTTCTTTACTCAAGTAAGATTTTGGAATAAATAGCGGGAAGTAGGCATTCTCATGCCCAGTTTCCTTAAACATTTTATCCAGTTGGGCCTGCATTTTCTCCCAAATGGCAAACCCATAGGGTTTAATGACCATACATCCCCTAACACCAGAATTTTCAGCTAAATCCGCTTTTACAACAAGTTCATTATACCATTTGGAATAATCCTCGCTCCGACTCGTTAATTTTTTACCCATCTACAGTAGTTTGGCACAAAACTTGTGACTTAATCTTCAAAATTAGTTCGGTAAAACTAACTATTTTTAGTATGTTCAACAATAAAAATTGTACGATGAAAAAGTCTTTACCCCGACCCAAAATTCAAATCCTCGCCACATCCCTGTTGGCCGCACTTTTTTTAATCTCCTGTGGAACTTATCAGCAATCTTCCTATTATGAGGATGATGGTATTTATTCCAACAACAACCGTGTTGTAGGGGTTGAAAAGAAAAATGCGGAAGCCGTCCGGTTGGAAAAGCAGGAAAGTGATATTTATGGGGATTATTTTGGGCAAAAGGTGCAAGAGTACGATGAAATCCTTGAGGATGAAATCTTCACAGATATAGACAGTTATAGCAGTCAAATTAGTAATGACAGCATCCCTTTGGGAGAGCAAACCAGTTATTTTGCCAATAACAACACCTATAATGGAAATCCTGGCTGGGGAGATAACCCGACCAGCGTATCCATCAACGTTTATGACAACAGCTGGGCCTGGGGTGGCCTTGGTTGGGGTTGGGGCTGGAACGACCCATGGCTCTGGAATGGCTTGGGCTGGGGAGGTTACGGCTGGGGCTGGGGCTGGAACAACCCTTGGAGATGGAACCGTTGGGGCTGGGGCGGCTACGCCTGGGGCTGGGGATATCCTAGATGGGGATATGCTGGCTACGGCTGGGGTGGTTATTACGGCTACGGAAGACCATATTACAATAGAGGTTATAACCGCGGATACGGTTACGCCTATAACAGAAGTAGAAGGGGATATGTCAACTCTGCAATTCCCGGTACCACCTTACGCGGTAGATCCAATCTTTCGGCAAGGCGAAGCGGTTATGCATCAAGATATAGATCGAGTGCCGGACGTTCCAATGTGAGCAGAAGTGCGGCAACCGGAAGAAGCTCCAGAACCTATAGAAGTGGAACCACAGCACGAAGATCGGTTGGAACAGATGCGGTTGCAAGGAACCGAAGCTATAGAACAAGCCGAAGTACACGTACTACACCAAATTATAGAAGTTCCAGAACCTACCGTTCTTATGGTACATCACCCTCCACCAGAAGTAGTGGGACCTACAGAAGTGGAGCTACCCGGAGTGGGGCAAATAGAAGTGGCACCTATAGGAGTGGAAATGTAAACAGAGGATCATCTGGTTACAGAACCCAAGGTAGAAGCACCCGAAGTTATCAATCATCTGGTAGAACGGCTCCAAGGTCTAGCAATTATAGCAGGTCTTCCAGCACCAGAAGAAGTTCTGGCAGCTATAGAAGCAGTTCGCCGAGTAGAAGCTCTAGAAGTAGCGGAAGCTACCGAAGCTCAGGTAGTTCCAGAAGCTCTGGAAGCTACAGAAGTTCTGGAGGCAGTAGATCCTCAGGTGCAGCACGCTCGTCCGGAGGAAGAGGTAGAAGTGGCGGAAGACACTAAAATCCCATTGCATTTATTGTAATAACTAAATCAAAGAAATGAAACGATTCTTAACTTTCATCATGGTATTGGCATGCTTTGTTGCCAGTGGTCAAATTATTGACGATGTAGTTCGTTATAGTACGGAAAATACGCTTGGAACTGCAAGATTTCAAGCTATGGGAGGTGCTTTCGGCGCCTTGGGCGGAGATCTATCCGCACTTAATGTGAACCCAGCTGGTTCCGCAGTATTCAACTACAGCCAATTCTCGGTCAGTGGATCTAATTACAACAGAAACAACGATGCCTTTTTTGGCAGTAGTGTTCAAATCAGGGATATTAATTCTGTAGAGTTGAACCAGGTCGGTGGGGTCTTTATCTTCAAGTCCTCCGATAGTCCTTGGAAAAAAATCGCCTTTGCTGTCAACTATGACATGGTTCAGAATTTTGACAACGAATTTTTTGCGGCAGGAAATACTGCACAAGGTATTGACAACTACTTTTTGGAGTTTGCGCAAGGACAAGCCTTGGGTCCGTTAAGAGTGCAGGAAGGCGAATTTATAGAAGATGCCTATTTAGACATTGGTTCCAGTTTGGGGTACGGCGCACAGCAAGCGTTTTTGGGCTTTCAGGCGGGTCTTATTGAACCCACTGAGGATGATGACGCCAATACGTCTTACTTTTCCAACGCCCAATACAACAGCGTAAACCAAGAGTATCTGCAGAGTACCACAGGGTACAACAGTAAATTCACTTTAAATTTTGCAGGTCAGTACCAAGAAAATCTGTATCTAGGGGCCGCGCTAAATTTTCACAATGTCATTTATGACAGGTTAACGCTATTGGATGAAAATGGATATGATCAAGATTCGCCTGTTCAGTTTACTACATTCGATAATTTTCTACATACAGAGGGATATGGGTTTTCCTTTAGCGTTGGGGCCATTGCCAAATTGAACGAGAACATAAGGGTTGGTGGCAGTTATCAGTCTCCTACTTGGTATGAACTGACCGATGACATTTCCCAACGTATCAATTCCTCTTTGGCTGTTTCTGATATCGATTTTATCAATTTCAATATTATCAACGCTTTCGAAGAATATCGCATTAAAACACCTTCCAAACTAACTGGAAGCCTTGCTGTTATTTTTGGTAAAGATGGTCTCTTGAGTTTTGACTACGGGTATCAGGATATGTCCCAAGCAGAGCTTAGACCTACAACAGACCCTAATTTTGCTTCCCAAAATGATGTTATCACGAGTGAACTGGGTGTAGTCAACACTTATAGGGTTGGTGGGGAATATCGTATAGACCAGGTGAGCCTAAGAGCTGGATACCGATTTGAGCAAAGCCCTTATGAAAATGGTGATACTATCGGGGATTTAACAGGATATTCTGGAGGTATAGGATATAATTTTGGCGGAAGCAGATTGGATTTGGCCTTTAGCCGATCCGAGCAGGATGTCAATGAATTCTTCTTCGACGCCGGTATCAACAATTCTGCCATGGTCAATAGAATAAACACCAACGTTACCTTGGGTTATACGGTTAAATTCTAACCATACGAATAGAAGAACACAAATAGGGCTGGAGAAATCCAGCCTTTTTTATTACCGCACGAGGGAGAAATGTCTTCTTACCGAACGTGCCACCACAACTCCATTATCATCCCGATCATAATCCAATCGGAACCAATAATCTGAAGATGGCATATCTCTTCCGTTAAAAGTACCATCCCAACCCGCAGTATTCGTTGGAAATTCCTTCAACAGTTTTCCAAATCGATCAAAAATAAAAATCCTTGGATTGTCCAATTGATCAACCCCTTGGACATTCCAAAAGTCGTGGAAAGAATCACCATTGGGAGTAAAAAACTTAGGATAACCCACAACTAAAAAATCTATAGGTTCGGAAGTTCCACAACCATTCACATCATTAATAACTACAGAATTCAATCCAGGAGGGACATCCAGAAAGATTGGGTCGGTTTGAAAATCCCCTCCATTTAGGGAGTATTCGTAGTTTCCATTGCCTACTGGGACAAACTCGACATTATAAGGATCGGTTTGATCACTATTGACCAAATCGTCCAATACCACAATATCTATATCACCCGGAACGGGTGTCGCATAAAACGTGATTAAAATATCGTCCGTAATCACGGTGGCAAAAGTGGTTTCAATGGTCACTCTATAGCGTCCAGAATTTGGACTGGTTACCGTCCATTCTGTTTGTCCGGCACCTGTGGCCAAAACGGTTTCATAGGTTCCATCATCATCCGCATCCAATTCCCATGTAATATTGGCAATATTTGGTCCCGCTGGCGAGTTTAAAGCGCTTAAGACGATGTCTGGGTCTCCTTCACAGGCAATAATGTCCAAACCCAAAAACTCATCCCTTAGGGTACAGTCCAAAGCAGTATTCTGATCGGCATCTACCGAACTTCCGGTAAATGTGAGCTGAAAAGGTTCAGGATCTCCATTAAAGTTGGTATTGTAATTGTTGATGAACAAATAATAAACCTCTCCAGCAATTACATCAATATATTCGTCATAGGTATTCTGACTACCTACAACAAAGGGTGCTCCCACCCTTCCGTCTATGGGATTTACCCCAATACCTGTAAAATTAGTGTCGTTCACTTCATAGTTGCAGCGGATAGGCTGAGCGGAACCATTTCCCACCAAAGAGCAAAAATTCTGGCCGGTGGTCTGATCAAAAGGACCGTATAGCGCAAAATCCAATTCGGAAGTAACAATTGTTCCCGAAGCGGGTAAAGCCTCTATATCAAACCCAATTTGCCCATCGGTCCCGGCTCTAAAAACATACCAAGAAGTGTTATTTTCTATGTTGGCAGAAGCCACACTCCCCTTCTCTAAACAACCCGATTGGGTGATAACCATGGGGTCAAAATCATCGATATCGCCGCTGCCATCCGTAGCTGAATTGATAGGCATATCAGCACAAACGGGAATCGCAGTTCTACAATCCGGAGAATTTTGGGAGGTTGCTATGTTGAAGCCTAAGAGAAAACAACAAATAGCGCAAAATAGGGCTCTCATAGAATTTTGGGGCTATAGGGTTATTCTATAATAACCTCTATAACTCCAAAAAAGCATGTTTTAGTATGCTTCAACGGAAAAATTGTACAGTTAATCGATAAAATGCAACCGTGATTATCTCCTCAATGAAAAATGGCTTTGTAAATGCTTGGCATATATACGATTGCCGTCGGTATCCAGATAGGATAATTTAAACCAATAATCTGTTGAAGGCAGGGGCATTCCTTGGAAACTTCCGTCCCATCCAGGGCTAAATTCGGTCATTTCCCAAAGTAGTTTTCCATATCGATCATAAATAGTGACCACTGGTGAATCCAGCATCGAAAGGCCTTCAATTTGCCAAGTTTCATTGAGCACATCGCCATTGGGTGAAAAACTAGGTGAAAAGCCAACCAACACAAAGTTTTCAGTCACCTCGGAACAACCATGAATATCCCTGGCTGTTACCGTATGGGCTCCAGGTAATACTTCATCAAAAATAGGACTGGTTTGGTAAGGACCATCATCCAATCTGTATTCAAAACTACCTTCTGCATCATTCTGGATGGTCACCGTGTTGCTGGGCTTTATGTCTTCAAAATCAATAGCTACCGAAATGATAGGCGTATTGGAAATAGCTGTACTTACCGTTCTGTCTGTTATACAGTCCACTCCCCCTTGGGAATGGGTAATCGTAACCGTATAATCCCCGGCTTGGGAAACCGTAATATTGGGTGTAGTCTCTCCCGTGCTCCATAAATAGCTATAACTGGGGTTGGGAAGGGTTTCCCCAATAACAATCCCTGGCGAACCATCACAAAGCGTAGCTTCTGTAGGAAATGTGGGTTCTGGGGTTTCCACCGCGTTAAGGATAAAATGCTGTGAATCATCGTAACAGTCAGGGTTGGTACTGGACGTCAAGCGCACATAAATAATTTCCAATCCAGGAGCCTTAGCATACTGTTTGCTCAACGGATTTGCACCTGAAGCTGCATCCCCTGCACTAGCATGATAACTTACGATATACTCATTCGGATTTTGCGTTCCCAGCACTTCCAAATCCTTTGTTTGCAAATCAAAAACCATATCTTGGGTATGGCAAAAACCTTCGTCCATGACTGGCTGGGCAACAGGAATAGCACTAAAAAAGGCCTGGACATCACTAATAATGGAACCTGAAGAAGTGGCAACAACCACCCAATACATCGCTGATGTTGATACCATCAAGGTTGGGTTAGTCTCTCCGGCTATTGGTGTATATCCGCTTCCTGTATCATAGTTCCAAGTGTAACTTAGGGCGCCCACAGTGGTAGCATCCAAAGTAACGGTATCTCCTTCACAAGCCGCGATTGGAGACCCTAGTAGATTGTTGATAATGGAGCAGTCCAGGGCATCTGTTGGGTTGGTAGTCCATATATCTCCAGTAAATTGAACGGAAAAACCGGAATTGGAATTGCTAAAATTATTGATGAACAGCATATAGTCTTCCCCAGGCATAACCTGCAACCAATCTTCATAATGCACAGAGTTGGGGTCTCCGGTAGGGTCCTCTCCTACTCCTATAAAACTTTTGGATTCACTGTTATCAAAGAAATTACAGCGAATTGGGTCTCCTAGATTGTTGCAGTCACTAGTCCTATACAAAGCGAAATCCCAATCCTCACTGCTGTCGTGCCCTATATTAAATCCCAATTGACCAGATGCATTGGTTCTAAACCGATACCATGCGGAATTGGACTCAATACTGCCCGAAGTGGTCTGTTCCAAACATCCGCTGACAGCAACCCCACTAAAATCGTCAATTCCATAACCGTTGGTACCCCCATTCACAGGAGTGTTGCTACATATAGGCACAGCATTCCCGCAGTCGGGAATGACCTGGGTGTAAGTCATTTGACTGAAAATCGCAACAGCTATGAGCGTCATCGCCGATTTCAATATCATTTGCCATAGATTTTGGGCACTATAAAAATAATTGGGCTTTTCCCTTAACAATAATTTATGTTGTCAAACCAAGGCTAGCAGATGTTAAATAGGGCATTAATGTATATCTTTGCTTTCTTGAAGAAAGAGCAAATGAAACTAGAGCAGGCTTTGGAAGAGCAATATGAAGAAAGAGGCAACGATCATGTTGGCTCATCAACGGAAACCCCGATCAGGGACGATGCTTTTGTATTGAGCGATGATGAAAAGATTGAGCGCATTCAAAAGAGCGTTCGGGAAATCATGCTGACACTAGGTTTAGACTTGGATGATGACAGCTTGAACGGCACCCCAAAAAGGGTGGCCAAAATGTTCGTAAAAGAGATTTTTAGCGGACTTCATCCCAAAAGAAAGCCAAAATCCTCCACCTTTAAAAACAAGTATAAATATGGAGAGATGTTGGTGGAGAAGAATATTGTGGTGTATTCCACCTGCGAACACCATTTGTTACCCATTATTGGTAGGGCCCATATTGCCTATGTTTCCAACGGAACAGTGGTGGGACTCTCCAAAATGAACCGTATTGTGGATTACTACGCCAAACGTCCACAGGTTCAGGAACGAATGAATATCCAAATTGTGAAGGAACTCCAAAGGGTTTTGGGAACTGAGGATGTGGCCTGCGTAATCGACGCCAAACACCTTTGCGTTAATTCCAGGGGTATTCGTGACATCGAAAGCAGTACCGTTACAGCAGAATACGGGGGAAAATTCAAGGACGAAGCGGTTAGAAGGGAATTTTTGGACTACATCAACCTAGATACCGACTTTTAACTCTTATCTCATTCATGCAGCTTTACAAAAACCAGCAACTCAAAGTCCACAATTCACTTTCGGGAAAAAAAGAACCGTTTGAACCTATCAACGAGGGTCATATCGGCATGTATGTTTGTGGGCCAACGGTGTATAGCAATGTACATTTAGGGAACTGCCGCACCTTCATGTCCTTTGACATGATTTTCCGGTATTTCAAGCATTTGGGCTATAAAGTTCGTTATGTCCGAAATATTACGGATGCTGGGCATTTGGAGAACGATGCGGATGAGGGAGAGGATAAAATCGCCAAAAAAGCAAAGCTGGAGCAAATTGAGCCCATGGAAGTGGTGCAACGGTATACTGTGGATTTTCACAACACCTTGCAACAGTTCAATTTTTTGCCCCCGAGCATAGAACCAACAGCCACAGGGCATATTATTGAGCAGATAGAGATCATCAAGGAGATCATAGACAACGGATTTGCATATGAAATCAATGGGTCTGTTTATTTTGATGTTATCAAATTCAATGAAACCAATGATTATGGTAAGCTCAGCGGAAGAAAGCTGGAAGATATGATTGCTAATACCCGTGAGCTGACCGCACAAAGTGAAAAAAGAAATCCCCAGGATTTTGCCCTTTGGAAAAAAGCCGAACCGCAGCACATCATGCGATGGCCTTCCCCATGGGGCGATGGCTTTCCTGGCTGGCATTTGGAATGTACTGCTATGAGTACCAAATACTTAGGTGAAACCTTCGATATTCATGGAGGCGGAATGGATTTGAAGTTTCCACATCATGAATGTGAAATAGCACAGTCTGAAGCCAGTAGTGGAAAATCCCCTGTGAAGTATTGGTTGCATGCCAACATGCTTACCCTTAACGGGAAAAAAATGTCCAAATCCACGGGCAACAACATCTATCCTTCTGAGATTATCACCGGGGAGAACGATATTTTAAGCAAGGCCTACTCCGCTTCCGTCGTCCGATTTTTTATGATGCAAGCCCATTACACCAGTATTTTGGATTTAAGTGATGAGGCCTTATTGGCTTCTGAAAAAGGATATTACCGTTTGATGGATGGCATGGACAATGTTTCAAAATTGAACACTGGAGCGTCCTCTGATTTTGACGTGAAATCTTGGCTGCAGAAATGTTATGATGCCATGAACGATGATTTCAATACTCCCATTTTGATCTCACAATTGTTCGAAGCCGTAAAACACATCAATCTGATCAAGGAAGGAAAGGAAAGCATAACCGAAGCGGATAAAACTTTGCTCCAAAACACCATGACCACCTTTGTCCATGAAATTTTGGGTATTGAGAACCAAGCTGCAGCGGAAGACAATTCTCAAACCTTGTCAGGAGTGGTAGAACTGTTAATTGGTCTGCGGAACGAAGCCCGGTCCAATAAGGATTTTGCCACTTCGGATAAAATCAGGGACGAACTTATTGCCTTGGGCATCCAATTAAAAGATGGCAAGGATGGTACCACATTTAGTCTAAAATAACTGCATACCCATTTGGGGAATGTCTTTAAAGAAAATACTTATTGCTCCCTTTGTGCTTTTGGTACGACTTTACCAATTGCTAATCTCTCCGTTGACCCCGGCTACTTGCAGGTATACCCCCACTTGTTCGGGCTACACTTTGGAAGCATTAAAAAAGCACGGTCTTTTCAAAGGTGGGTGGCTCTCGGTAAAGCGCATTTTCAGTTGCCATCCTTGGGGAGGAAAAGGACACGACCCGGTTCCGTAAACAAGTTCAAGCTCAAACGCCAAGTTCAAGGTCAAATTTCAAGTTCAGGGAACAGTGGACAGTAGTAAACACCTTCACCTTTCACCCTTTACCCTTTACCCTTTACCCTTAAACCCAACAAGTAGTCACCCAATTCGAACGTTCTCAAATTGTAGCGTCCAAATTTCAAATTAAGCTGTCTGCTATTCACCAAAAAACACCATCCATGATTTATCTCAATTCTAACATCTAAAAACGCAGCAGTCTAACTTCTTTAAGTATATTAGTCCAAAATTTTACCTTATGTACTTTTTAGGCTTTAACTGGAATCCGGATGGCACTTTGTTTCAACTGGGTTTTGTTCAGATCAAGTACTACAACCTACTTTGGATAGCGGCCTTTGTAGCAGGATGGTTTCTAATGAAACGCATCTTCCAAAATGAAAACAAATCCATGGAGAAATTGGATTCCCTATTTATTTATGGAATTGTCTCCATAATGCTGGGTGCGCGTCTGGGACACGTAATTTTTTACCAGAGCGATTTGTTTACCAAAGACCCCTTGTCCATTTTATTGCCTATTAGCACAGTTCCCGAGTTTCGATTTACCGGTTTTGCAGGTTTGGCCAGCCATGGAGCCACTATTGCGGCCATTATAGGTATGTGGTTGTATACCCGCAAATGGAAGGACATTAAGATGTTATGGTTGCTGGATAGGATGGCAGTCGTATCCGCCATAGGGGCCTGTTTTGTTCGGATGGGGAATTTTTTCAATTCGGAAATCAACGGCAAGGAAACAGATGGCTCCTCTATTATGGCCACCCGATTTATTCGGGACAGTCAAGATATGCCAGAAAGTGAGGCTATGCGGGTCACTGGGGAAAAAACCGCCAATGCCGCCTATAAGGCCATTGAAAACGACCCCCAATTTGCCAGCATTCTAGAATCCATCCCCTTTAGACATCCTGCTCAATTGTATGAAGCCATTGGTTATGCATTCATTTTTGTGCTCTTATATCTTTTGTATTGGAAAACAGATAAAAAAGACAAGCCTGGATATCTCTTTGGGGTGTTTATGGTTTGCCTTTGGACGGTTCGATTTATTGTGGAGAAATTCAAAAGGGAACAAGGTGGAATTGAGGAAACCCTTGGGCTTTTATCTACCGGACAATGGTTGAGTATCCCTATGATTTTAATAGGATTGTATTTCATGTTTAGACCCAATTCAACTAAACAATAATCATTAGAATGAACAATTGGCGTAAGGTACTTTTTGTGTTGGTAGGTTCCATGCTGTTCTTCAGTGCATGTAAGACGGAACCCAAAAAAGAGATCAAAACCAATACCATTACATTTACCAAGGAAGGGGAATTGACCATTTCCAAATCCGAAACGGATTCCATAATCGCTAGTTTGGATATCGAAATTGCGGAAACGGATTATGAGACCCAGACCGGGTTGATGTATCGGGAATCCATGGAGCAAAAACAAGGAATGTTGTTTATTTTCCCAGATGTGACGCATCATTCCTTCTATATGAAGAATACCCAAATTCCTTTGGATATCATCTTTATCGATGAAAACCTGAAAATTGACAGTTTTCAAAAAAATGCCCAGCCCTTGGACGAAAGTGGACTTCCTTCGGAAGGACCCGTGAAATTTGTATTGGAAATCAATGCAGGCCTGTCGGACCAATGGGGTCTTGAAGTGGGCGACACCGTCGCTTATTCCCGAAACTAGATGGATAAACGGCTCCTTGAAAACCAAAGTAGTGAGCGGCTGTTTTTTAGAAAGATTCAGCTCTCAGATTTTGATGCTTGGTTACCATTTTACGACAATCCAAAATCCACAGAATTTTGGGACGGATTGCCAACTGATCCTGTCCAAGCGTGCCAACAGCAATTTGACCGTATTTTTGAACGATACGAACACGGGCTAGGAGGTATGAATGCACTCGTGCTAAAATCCACCCAGCAATTGGTAGGTATTTGTGGTCTTTTGGTTCAGACTGTTGATGGAATTGAAGAGTTGGAAATAGGATACTCAGTTTTACCGGAATTTTGGCTCCAAGGCTTCGCTTTTGAAGCCGCCGAGAAGTGCAAGCAATATGCTTTTCAAAACCAGTTGACCAATACTTTGATTTCCATTATCCATGTGGACAATGTCCCCTCACAGAAAGTAGCCTTAAAAAATGGGATGGTTCTGGACAAGACCACTACCTACAAAGATAATCCCGTACACATTTTTAGGGTAAATCAAGGATAATTTCTAACTTAAAATCCTTTATCTGAGGGATGGACCAACCTAAAAACTACGCCGTACTTACCAACAACACCTCAAAGACCAAGAATTTGGTCCACAGCCTATTAAGTGGACCATTACCCCAAAGGTTTGAAGCATTGGAAAATAAAGTGGGCTTGCTTTTTTCACGTTCGGAAATCCACCGCTTTATGAATGAGGAAGAACGGCATGATGTAAAAATCATTACTCAGGACACCCAACAATCCTTAAAGACAATGAGCAGCGGGGAGCAAAAGAAAGCTTTGCTCCGCCATTTGCTCTCCCAAAGTCCAGATTTTTTGGTCCTGGTGAACCCTTTTGACAATTTGGATGTTGCCACTCAAGCAAACCTTAAAGAGCAGCTCCTCACCATATCAAAGACTACGGTGTTGGTACAGGTGGTAAGCAGACTGGAGGATATCCTACCCATTACCTCCAACTATTTCAAACTGGAAAATGGCAGTTTAAAAAGTTATCCTGATTCAGACTCATTTTTTAAAGCCAACCAAACTACAACCTTAGGTTTCCAACTACCCATTCCCCCTCCCATCCAGGACATTGATGTAGAGTCCGATGCCTTGGTGGTATTCAAAAACGTATCCGTTAGTTTTGATGGACGGCAAGTATTGAACAACATAAGTTGGACCATAAAGCAAGGGGAATTTTGGCAACTTATTGGCCCCAACGGTAGTGGCAAAACTACATTGCTGTCCATGGTCACCGGAGACAGTCATAAAGGGTATGGCAAAGATTTAACCTTGTTTGGGCAAAAAAAGGGAAGTGGGGAAAGTGTTTGGGACCTTAAAAGCAAGATTGGTTATTTCACCCCAGCCATGACCGACAAGTTCAATGGATACCACAGCGTGGAAAATATGCTGGTTTCAGGATTTCATGATTCAGTGGGATTGTACATTAGACCGTCTGACCATGAAAAGCGAGTGGCCAAGGAATGGTTGAAACTTTTGGAGCTGGAACATAAAAAAGACATTCAGTTTTTGGAATTGACCCAAGGCCAAAAACGATTGGTGATGACGGCCCGCGCCATGGTAAAACATCCTCCGTTGCTCATTTTGGACGAACCAACTGCTGGGTTGGACGACGCCAATGCAGCCCTATTCATAGCCTTGGTGAACAAGATTTCCAATGAGAGCAACACCACCATAGTTTTTGTGTCCCATAGAAAGGAGGTTGGATTGGAACCCCAATTTGATTACATTTTAGAAATGGGTGAATCCGGTTCCAAAGGAACCGTCAAATAAGCCACGAATGAAAAAGGACGAAATCATTCAACAATTAAACCAGAACCATCTAGCTTTTGCAAAAAAATTGGAAAGTCTAGGAAATGAGGATTTTACCCGAATTCCTGGCCCTAAATGGACCGCAGGACAGCAGTTGGACCACATTCTGAAATCCGTAGTCCCCACCGCAAAAATTTTCAATACCCCTCCCAAGGTTCTGGAGGAGAAATTTGGATTGGCGCAAAACCCAAGTCGCAGCTATAATACATTAGTGGATGATTATTTGAAAATTCTGGAAAGCTTAAGGGACTTTGTGTTACCTGAACGATTTGTGCCCACAAGAATCACCATTGAAAATCGGAAGCAAACACTTTCAGAACTGCTAGCTGCAATAGCATCTTTAAATCGCGGACTTCAGCTATTTGACGAAGCGGTTTTGGATTCCCATAGGATTGTTCACCCGGCCATGGGAAAATTAACGCTTCGGGAAATGTTATACTTTACCATCTACCATGTGACCCATCATGACCGTCAAATACTGGAAAATCTAGAAAAATACCCAGAATGATTGAATTGAAGGAAGCCCATACAAAGGATGCTGCAGTTATTGCCTTGTTGGCCAGGGTAACCTTTACCGAAACTTTTGGGCATTACTTTAGGGACGCAGCCGATTTGGATCATTATCTAATCCAAACCTTTGGGGTTTCCAAATTGAGAAGCAGCCTGTCCAAACCCAACAATGTGTTTTGGCTGGCTTACGTGGATGAGCTCCCTGTTGGATATGCCAAGCTAAAACTGCATTCCCATTCCCCTTTTTTGAACTCAGATGCGGTTTGTCAACTTCAGAAAATCTATGTATTGAGGGATTTTTTATCCCAAAAAGTTGGGTTGGCACTCCAAGAGATCCTCCTGAAAAAAGCACAAGAAGAAGGTTTTCAAAAAATCTGGCTTTCGGTGCTAAAAGCAAACGAAAGAGCTATTCGATTTTATGCCAAAAATGGCTTTGACACCTTTGGTGACCATGATTTCAGCATTGGCCAGGAAGATTTTGAATTTCAAGTCATGGCCAAGGATTTATCTTAAATTTGATACTATGCGAGAAGAGGTCCTAAAAATTTATGACGAAGTGGTAGCCGCCAATCCCAATTTTGAGCGAAAAGGCAAAACCATGCCCTATACCTCCGCCAACGGATACATGTTTTCGCTACTGAACAAAGATGGGGAATTGGGTGTTAGACTTTCCAAAGTGGATATTCAGAGCTTTGATCAAACGTATGGAGCGCATCCGTTCAAGTCCCACGGAGCCACCATGCGGGAATATGTTTTGATCCCTGAATCGTTATTGAAAGACAAGACCCAACTCGGAGCTTACATTCAAAAAGGCTACGAGTATGTTTGTTCCCTACCCCCAAAATGAAAAAGCCATCTGAAAACAGACGGCTTTTTCGACCAAATATAAATTCTCAACTACTCTCTAGCTGAGCCAATTTTCTTTTTCAAGGCATCGAACATAATCGGTGTTGCGATGAACACAGAGGAATAGGTACCTACCAATACCCCCACAATCATAGCGAACATGAATCCTCTCAAACTCTCTCCACCAAAAACAAAGATAGCCAAAAGCACGATCAAAGTGGTAAGGGAGGTATTCAAGGTACGGCTCAATGTACTGTTCAGGGCTTGGTTGATATTCTGCCCATTGTTCCATCCTTTGAGATTCACAATTTCCCTGATACGGTCGAATACTACCACCGTATCGTTCAGGGAGTACCCAATTACGGTTAGGATGGCAGCAATAAAAGCTTGATCAATCTCCATGTTGAACGGCATAATCTTACCGGTCAATGAGAATATCCCCAATACAATCATCACATCATGGAATACGGCGATTACCGCACCCAAAGAGAATTGCCATTTTCTAAATCGTAAAAGAATGTAGAGGAACACTACTGCCAAAGAACCGATAATGGCCAAGAACGCATTGTTCTTGATATCATCCGCTATGGTTGGCCCTACTTTTTTTGACTGGACAATTCCAAGTGCTTGGTCCGATGCAGCACTCAGGGTAAACTCATCATACGAAGTGCCATCCGGCAAGTACTTTTGAAGTGAGGTATATAGTTTATCCTGAATCTCATTATCCACTTCAA
Organism: Flagellimonas algicola; assembly: GCF_005937185.1. Classification (GTDB taxonomy): domain Bacteria; phylum Bacteroidota; class Bacteroidia; order Flavobacteriales; family Flavobacteriaceae; genus Flagellimonas; species Flagellimonas algicola. Next base: position 1,760,687 of record NZ_VCNI01000001.1, read on the forward strand.
TCCCCTCAACATCTACTTTATAAGGAGTGGTAATCATTATCTGATTAGCCTCTCCAAAAGTTTTTACATTGGTACCACTTCCAAATACATCGTTCAATTCAGATGCAATTTCAGATGGATTTACTGCTTTTTCAAAACGAACTTGATATGATCGTCCCCCTACAAAGTCCACACCTTGCTGCAAGCCGGTGGTAAACAAAGAGAACGCTCCTATACCAACCAATATCACAGAAACTATATAGGCAATTTTACGTTTGCCCAAGAAGTTGATCTTCATATTGGTGAACAAGCCCTTGGTCATTGGGGTAGAAAACTCCAAGCTTCTTCCCTTTTTGGCGATATAGGTATCTACCATCAATCTGGTGATAAAGATAGCGGTGAACAAAGAAGTTACAATACCGATCAAAAGAGTTGTTGCAAATCCTTTAATAGGACCTGAACCGAAAATAAAAAGGATAATCGCGGTTAAACCTGTTGTAATGTTGGCATCCAAGATGGAAGACAATGCATTGCTAAAACCATCTGCAACTGCTTGACCCTTGCCTTTGCCACGCGCCAATTCTTCCTTAATCCGTTCAAATATCAATACGTTCGCATCAACGGACATACCAATGGTCAATACAATACCTGCAATTCCTGGAAGTGTAAGTACCGCACCAAGGCTGGTCAACACACCAAAAATTAGGACTATGTTTAAAATCAATGCGATGTCAGCAAAGATTCCTGCTTTACCATAATAGAAAATCATCCATAGCAGCACAAAGGCCATGGCAATCAAGAAAGACATGAACCCGCTATCGATAGCCTCTTGACCCAAAGATGGCCCAACTACTTCGGATTGGATGATTTCTGCTTGTGCTGGAAGTTTCCCAGCTCTCAATACGTTGGCAATATCCTTGGTCTCGTTGACCGTGAATGTTCCCGTGATTTCCGAACGTCCACCAGAAATGGGTCCGTTGGTAACTCCCGGTGCCGTGTATACTTTACCGTCCAATACAATGGCAATCCCTGTTTGGTTGTTATAGGCATCCCCTGTTAACTTTTCCCAATCCTTGGCTCCTTTGGTATTCATGGTCATGCTTACCGCAGGTTTGTTGTATTGGTCAAAAGTATCCTGTGCATCCGATACTACGTCTCCACTAATTCTAGGAACATTGTCCCGGTTGGATTTAAGTGCGTATAACTCGGCAATCTCAGAATCCTTAGCCGGACGTTCCCATAAGAATTTGGTAAACTGGACATCAGCAGGTAACAACCTTCTAATTTCTCTCATTCTAAGATATCCACCAATCTCAGCAGTATCAGAAACCAATGCTCTTGCAATGGCATGACTGCCTGGATTACCTGGTATCAGTTTGCCCAATAATGGGTTTACCTGAGGAGTCAAGTCCAAGGAATCTTGGGCCACATCGGATAGTAATGAATCAATTTCCGATTCTGGAGTGGCCTCTACTTCCTCCTCCTCAACCGGTTCTAAAATCTCTTTTAAGCGTTCGTTGGCGTTCACAAAAAACGCGCCCAAACTTTGATTGCTTTGCTGATAGGTTTCCCAGAATTCCAATTGCGCCGTACTGGAAAGTAGTTCCTGCGCTCTGGCAATGTCCCTAGCTCCTGGTAATTCAACCAAAATACGTCCAGAATTTCCTTCCCTTTGGATGTTGGGCTGCGTTACCCCAAAACCATCGATACGCTCACGCAATACCTCAAATGCAGAAACAATGGCTTCGTCAATTTTGGTTCGGATAATGGGCTTCACTTGATCATCCGTCATCTGGAAGTTGACCACGTCGCTTAACCCCTTATTGGCGAAAATATCAGGAGACGCCAATTTGGTATCCCCCTTGATAGCATCAAAAGCATCAAAAAACAGTTCCAAATAGGTATCTGGGCTATTCTTGGATGCGGTATCCGCATCATCCAAAGCTTTATTGAAAACAGGGTTTTTGGAATTATTTGCCAAACCTTGCAAGATATCCCTAACGGAAATCTGGAGGGTTACGTTAATCCCTCCCTTAAGGTCCAATCCTTTATTAAGTTCCTTCTTTTTGGCATCATCATAACTGGTAAAGCCCAAAATAGGGTTGGTTCCAATGGAATCCAGATATGATGCCTCTAAAGCTTCACGCTTTGCCACATAACCTTCTTCATCTTCCGAAATCTGGCTAATAGCGTAGGTTTCAGCATCCCCTTCCAACTTACTTGTAATGAAAGTATAGGAAAGCTGATAAACGCTCACCAAACCAAAAAGGAGTGCGAAAAGCTTTATAAGTCCTTTATTTTGCATTGATTATTAAATTTTTATGATGTTTTGCTAAACAGCGTGCAAATATATCATTTCCCATAAGATTTGCCAATAGAAATTATGGGAATTGCAATAAGCAACTGGCGGGAATACTGTTAAATCAAAAATGTCATTTCGACACTGACCAAAATCCATCTGCAACAGACAGATTTCTCACTCACGCTCGAAATGACATTTTTATGGTGTAGAAATGCAGTTTACAACTGAAGTAATCCGTTGGTTTTTTTCACTCCTTCGGCACTTTCCTGCATCTTGGCTTTTTCTGCATCGCTCAAATCAATTTCCACAATTTTCTCTATACCATTTTTGCCCAAAATAACAGGCACTCCAATGCTCAAATCATTTAATCCGTATTCCCCTTCCAACAATGCGGAGCAAGGGAACATTTTCTTTTGATCACACGCGATGGCCTGTACCAATCCGGAAACAGCAGCTCCGGGAGCATACCAAGCACTGGTACCCAATAATTTGGTCAATGTGGCTCCACCAACTTTGGTTTCTTCAACCACCCATTGCATTTTATCGGCCGCAAGAAATTCGGAAACTTTAACGCTATTTCTTGTAGCATGCCCAATAAGTGGCACCATCCCTTTATCACTATGTCCGCCGATAACCATTCCGTCCACATCAGAGATGGGCGCTTCCAACGCTTCCGCTAAGCGATATTTGAAACGGGCGCTATCCAAAGCCCCACCCATTCCAATAATTTTGTTTTTGGGTAGATCAGTTGTTTTATGCACCAAATAGGTCATGGTATCCATAGGGTTACTCACCACAATAATGATGGTATTGGGTGAATGCTCCAGCAAACTGGAAGCCACAGATTTTACAATGCCAGCATTGATTCCAATCAATTCTTCGCGGGTCATTCCAGGTTTACGTGGAATTCCGGAGGTTATTACCGCAATATCGCTACCTGCAGTTTTGGAATAATCACCTGTGGTCCCGGTAATTTTGGTATCAAAACCATTTAAAGAGGCTGTTTGCATCAAATCCATGGCTTTCCCTTCGGCATAGCCCTCTTTGATATCCAACAAAACCACTTCTGCGGCAAAATTTTTCATTGCAATATATTCGGCACAACTAGCCCCAACTGCACCTGCTCCAACTACGGTAACTTTCATTTTTTTGTGATTTTAATTTAAACGTTCAAAAATAAGGCATTTACGGCAGATAAAACCTGACATTTTACCAATTTAAGTTGGATTGGAATCCTCCAACAAAATGTAGGTAAAGTATGTACAATGTTAACAAATTGTGTAGTTCACCGAAGAAATGACAAAGACCCATACCATACATCGATTTTCCAACAATACTTGGGTCAAAAACACCGTTGTATTAGTCCCAAATTACATTTAACCTACTTAAACTATGAAAAAGCTCTTTTCATTGTTGGCCATTGCATCCATTATTGCTATCAGCAACTGTACCAGTATTCCTGAAAACAATGATCCCATTCTAGGGATTTGGGTAAGAAACGATGCCTATGGAGACGAAAACAAAAATGGAAGTACTTCTCGAGAGGAGTGGATTTTTAACGATGTGTACCTAGGTCGTTACCAAAGCTACTCCAACTCAAGCCTAACGTATTATACCGATTTTAAATGGTCCGAGGAAAATGGTGTTTACACCATAACCTATTCAGATGAGCATGTCACGGATGTTATTGTTAGTCTGGAAGAGACCAGTGACCCAGAAATATTAGCCTTGGAGAATGGTTCTGTCTTCGCCACCAGGGAATAATGGAAGGCACACCATATGAAAATAGGAAGCCCCAACAAATGTTGGGGCTTTCTTTATGTTTTGAGCTAGATTAGTTTATTTTTCTATCTAAATCCGAAATTGATACCAAAAGTAAAGGTGCTGAATTCCGCAATGTTATAATCGGCATTGAGCCTAAAGAACCCTAGTTTTAATTTGGTTCCTATGTTTCCAGACACGCCACTTACTTTATTACTAATATTAAAAGGATCATTATAAACAATAGGCTGGGCAACGGTTTCAATTTCATACCTACCCAATATGTTGGTGTCCGCTTTTCCAGTGATGTAGTTCAATCCACCATAAAAGTTGATTACGGGCAAGCGGGTTGATACCACGGCACTAAAATTCCAGGAACTGAATTTCGCATCAATTCGCTGGTTTTCACCGTTGATTACGTCCGTATTGGTAAAATCGTACTCCCCACTGAGGTTTGTATATCCGATAACGGCAGAAATAGCCACAGGCAACAATTTGTCTGCAGGAAGGTGTTTGGTAAAATCGTGTTGAACGCCAAAACCGTATAATCCTATTTTAACATCATCGGTATTGATTTTGGGCAAGAACCTAGCTTTTACCTCGGTTCCCTTAATCAATCCAACACTGGCCTGAATATATCCGGAAGGCACAAAATTCAAATCTTCTGAGGACAAACCCGAAGGCAGTTCAAAAGTTGCACTCACAGGCTGCCCCTGCACCAATGCATTAATAGCCACATCCACACCTTCAATATCGCCTAAGGCAGTAGCCACTTCCTTGGAAGTACTACCATCAACGAACGTTAGATTTTCGTAATCTGCAGTATTTAAGGTAAAGGATTTTTTATCGTCTTTGTTTTTGAAGCCAGTAATATTACCTATGATGGAAATTTCAAATCCGCCTAGAGGTTTGGCGTCAGCAGAGTTGTACCACCCATTGGAGATACTGTAAACACCCGCTTCGGTAACCGGAGCCATCCAAGCTGTGGTAAACCGCTCCGCATCATTAAGTCCAGCAGCCAAAATATCATTGAGATTGGATTGCGCCATTCCGAAGGTAGCACTGGACAAAGTAAGTAAAAGAACTATCTTTTTCATCTTGTGAGGTTTTTCCCAAAACTATGAAACTGGGCTTGGGATGCCGACTTTTTGTTGTGAAATGCTCTTATCTATATATTTAGAGGTATTACCGTGATGGCAATCCGATAAAACCACGTCGAAATTGCGCTTGTTTTGATGGCTCTTGAACACCTAAAAAATCAGTTGGTTGCCTTATTTATGTTGTCTGTCGCCCCTGCTCTATGGGTAATCTATTCTTTTTGTAGGCCTTGGGTCAAATCTTTACTTTTTCATTAAAAATCACTTCATGTTAAAATTCTGGAATTCTAGATTGCTATTGTTTGTTGTCTGTTTTGTTTGTGGTTCACTGTCGCAAGCACAAAAAAGACAAGGCAACATTGTTGAATATTTTGGCAAGGAAAAAGTAAACGAAGTCAAAGAGGGCATGGTAACCCATGTGTTCAAGGAGGCAGTCTATCTTCCTACGAAGCGGAACGCACTCAATTCCATTTCGTTTCCAACGGACAAGGTCTTCAAGAATTTTTTGATGACCCATAAAACGGTTTCTGAAGGTGAGATTGGGCTGGTGGACCATTCAGGGACTACTCAGCGATGGACCAAAATTAAAGTGGATAGCAGCAGCACCTTCAATAGTCGCGTGCTTCGGGGGTCTTACGTTTACCTCAGCTACAAGTCCAATAAGGAGGACATTGTCCTTTTTGAGGCTTCCGGACATACCCAAGCCATTATCAATGGGTTCCCGCATGAGGGGGATTATTATGATTTTGGTTATAGCTTAATCCCTGTCCAATTGAAAAAAGGTATTAATGTGTTTGTGTTAAAGTCCGGGCGATTTCCCCGGGTTCGTGCGAGATTGATCAAACCAAAGTCACCGGTACTTTTGACGCAACGGGACATGACTTTACCCGATCTTTTGATTGGCGAGAACATTAATTATAAGGGAGCCATTAGAGTCATCAATGCTTCCCCTACATGGTTCAAGAATTATACGATTAAAGCACAACATTCAGGGCAGGTTTCTGTGTCAGAAATTCCCGCCATACCACCAATGAGTGTACGAAAGGTAGCGTTTGAAATACCAACTGTAGGAGCTGACGCAACGCCCCAAAAGTCCACCATGCAACTTCAACTTGTTGGTGCAAAGGACTGGCCATTGGACAAACAGCAGATAGCAATAAACATCAAATCAAAAAACGACAAACACAAACGCACATTTGTTAGCAAAATTGACAATAGTATACAATATTTTAGTGTAGCACCTTCGTCTACCCATGATTTGGAAGATGGAGCTTTGTTCCTTTCGGTCCACGGTGCATCCGTAGAGGCAGTAAATCAAGCCAATGCCTATAAACAAAAGGATTGGGGCCATGTGGTAGCTCCGACCAATAGAAGACCTTTCGGTTTTGCCTGGGAAGATTGGGGGCGTTTGGATGCCCTGGAGGTTTTAAAAGAGGGCAAGAGAATCTACCAGCCAAACCCGCAAAAAATATATTTGACAGGGCACTCCATGGGAGGTCATGGTACCTGGTACCTGGGAGCCACATATCCGGACAAATTTGCGGCCATTGCACCTTGCGCAGGCTACCCTGATCTATTGGGTTATCGGGACAGTTTTGTGAAAAGGGCTTTAAGTGCCAGCGAGGAAGAGCTGAAACGCTGGGGCATTACTCCCAAAATGTTGGAGGAAATGCAAAAGAAACCGCTGCTCACGGATATGGACCACATGATTTTACGTGCAGGAAACCCAAGCAGGACCTTAAAGTTGAAACGAAACTACCTACAGCAGGGTATTTATGTATTGCATGGGGAAAAGGACAATGTAGTCCCCACTTTTATTGCCCGGGAAATGCGGGAAGTATTGGGTAAATTCCATTCCGATTTTACCTATTATGAATATCCTGGAGGAACCCACTGGTATGGTGATCACAGCATGGATTGGCCACCTATTTTTGATTTGTTCAAACAGCGAAGTATTCCAGTAGATTCCACCATCCAAAAAATGGAGTTTTATACAGCTTCACCAGGAGTTTCAGCTACTTCCCATTTTGCAACCATAATCCAACAGCAAAACCCATTGGAAATAAGTTCCATTGATTTCAACAAAGAAGACGGGGTCAAAATCGATACGGAGAATATCTCCGTCCTAGAGCTGGATTTGGATGCCATGCGAACGAATTCCAAGGACCTTCAAATTGATACCGACACCTTGGAAATTTCGTCAACCGGTAAAATCTATCTGCATAACACCAATGGATCATGGAGTACAGGAAATAAGCCATCATCCAAGGAAAAGGGACCCCATAGAAATGGTGGGTTCAAGGATGCCTTTAGAAATGAAATGGTCTTTGTTTATGCGACAAAAGGAACAACTCAGGAAAATGAATGGTATTTCAATAAGGCGCGCCTGGATGCGGAAACATTTTACTATAGAGCCAATGGATCTGTGGAATTGGTAGCGGATGTGGATTTTAGCCCTAAAGCGTATCCGAATAGAAACATTATCATCTATGGAAACAGTGACAACAATTCTGCATGGAACAAACTTTTAAAGCACTTTCCGGTTCAAGTCAAAAACAATCATGTTTCGCTTGATGGTAAGGAAGTAAAGGGAAATCAATGGGGACTCTATTTTATTGCACCAAGACAAGATAGTAATACGGCAAGTGTTGGGGTGATCAGTGCAACCGGAACAAATGGTATGAAGGCTATTTACAGCAACCACTATCTATTGAACGGAACCTCTTACCCCGATTTACTCTTATTTAGCGATGGAATCATGGATTATGGTACCGATGCCGTAAAATGCGCTGGATTTTTTGGTAACGACTGGTCTTTTGAGCGAGGTGAGTTTACGTGGAACTAACCAACAACAAATATCCAACCATAAAAAAATCCCAGGGCAACCTGGGATTTTTTGTTTTATCGATTGCACACTATTTTATGCGTCTATGTTCGCATAAACCGCATTTTTCTCAATGAATTCTCGTCTTGGAGGAACCTCATCTCCCATCAACATGGAAAAGATTCGGTCTGTTTCCGTAGCATTTTCTATTGTTACTTGACGCAATGTTCTAAAATCGGGGTTCATAGTGGTATCCCACAATTGTTCCGCATTCATTTCCCCAAGACCTTTATAGCGTTGGATTCCCGCTCCTCCTTTCATGGATTCCACGATTTCATCCCGTTCCTTGTCGTCCCAGGCATATCGCTTCTTGGAACCTTTTTTGACCAAATACAGTGGTGGGGTGGCAATATAGACATGTCCATTCTCTATCAATTCCCGCATATATCGGAAGAAGAAAGTAAGAATCAAAGTCTCAATATGGCTACCGTCCACATCGGCATCACACATGATAACCACTTTGTGGTATCGAAGTTTTTCAAGGTTAAGCGCTTTGCTGTCCTCTTCGGTACCGATGGTAACCCCAAGGGCGGTATAAATGTTTTTAATTTCCTCGTTTTCAAAAACCTTGTGCTGCATGGCTTTCTCCACGTTCAAAATTTTACCCCGTAGTGGCAAAATGGCCTGGAAATTTCTATCCCTACCTTGTTTGGCGGTTCCTCCTGCAGAATCTCCCTCAACTAAGAATACTTCACACTTGGTAGGATCTTGCTCGGAGCAATCTGAAAGTTTTCCAGGAAGCCCTCCAACACTCATAGGGTTTTTACGTTGGACCATTTCACGTGCCTTAGCAGCTGCGTGGCGTGCCTGGGCCGCTAATTTTACCTTTTCCACGATTTGCTTGGCATCATCTGGATGTTCCTCTAGATAGTCCGTGAGCATTTCTGAAACTGCCTGGCTCACAGCACTAGTAACCTCCCTATTGCCCAATTTGGTCTTGGTTTGCCCTTCAAATTGTGGTTCGGCAACTTTTACCGAAACAATGGCAGTCAAACCTTCCCTGAAATCGTCCCCGGAAATTTCAAACTTTACTTTGTCCAGCAATCCGGAGTTGTCCGCATATTTTTTTAAGGTAGTGGTCAAACCCCTTCTAAATCCAGATAAATGGGTACCCCCTTCATGGGTATTGATATTGTTTACATAGGAATGCAGGTTTTCTGAAAAACCACTATTGTAGATCATGGCCACTTCCACAGGAATTCCATTCTTCTCCCCCTCCATGGAAATCACACTTTGAATCAAAGGCTCCCGGGTTTCGTCCAAAAACTTGATGAATTCCTTCAATCCTTCCTCAGAATAGAAGGTCTCTGAAATAAATTCACCTTTTTCGTCCTTGTTTCTCTTATCTGTAAGGGTAATGGTCACCCCTTTGTTCAAATAGGCCAACTCGCGCATTCTATTGGCCAAGGTGTCATAGCTGTATTCCGTGGTCTGGGTAAAAATGGTATCATCCGGAACAAAAGTTACTATGGTTCCCGTTTCCTTCGTGGTCCCAGTACTCTTAACAGGGTACAAGGTTTTACCTCTTTCGTATTCTTGCTCCCATACTTTACCTTCACGATGTACCACCGCCTTAAGATGGCTTGACAGGGCATTTACACAGGAAACACCAACACCGTGCAAGCCTCCGGAAACCTTATAGGAATCCTTATCGAATTTACCTCCGGCTCCAATCTTAGTCATTACCACTTCCAGAGCGGAAACACCTTCTTTTTTATGCAAGCCTACGGGAATACCCCTACCATTATCTTTTGTAGTAATCGAATTGTCTTCATTGATGATGACATCTATGGTGTCGCAATGACCACCCATAGCTTCATCAATGGAATTATCCACTACTTCATATACCAAATGATGTAACCCTCTTGTCCCAACATCTCCAATATACATGGAGGGTCGCATGCGTACATGCTCCATGCCTTCAAGGGCCTGGATACTATCCGCGGAATATTGATTTTTTTTAGCTTCTTCGCTCATACATCTGCTTTATTTGCCTTGAAAATTTCAAATCTTACAAATATAACGAATACCCTATGTAAATAGGTGTTTCCGGTCAATTTGACCCCTCAAGTTATCAACAAATAATTGTGGAAAAAGCGGAGCGGATTTTCTAGGGATTTTTCAATCAAAAAGCCCCTTAAAAAAGGGGCTTTTCTGACTAATTGAAAATGAAACAAAACAGCATCTTCCTACTACATAAAATATAATGGGTCGGCTATTTTACGTATGCATCTTCATGAACATTGGCTACAGCCCTTCCAGAAGGGTCGTTCATGTTCTTGAAGGCCTCGTCCCACTCCAAGGCAATCTTGGTGCTACAAGCAACAGATGGTTCCTGTGGAACACTCGATGCAGCTGCATCAGAAGGGAAATGCCCTTCAAAAATGGAACGATAATAATATTCCTCTTTGGTGGTTGGCGTTTGGATGGGGAACTTGAAGTGGGCATTTGCCAATTGCTGGTCCGTTACCTCTTCTTCCACCAACGCTTTCAAAGTGTCTATCCAACTATATCCAACTCCGTCAGAGAATTGTTCTTTTTGTCTCCAGGCTACACTTTCCGGCAAATAGGATTCAAATGCCTTTCTGATCACCCATTTTTCCATACGTTCCCCGTTGATCATTTTATCCTTGGGGTTAATTCGCATGGCGACATCCATAAATTCTTTATCCAAGAAAGGTACACGGCCTTCAATTCCCCATGCAGCCAAGGATTTATTGGCTCTAAGACAGTCGTACATGTGAAGCTTATCCAATTTTCTTACGGTTTCTTCATGAAAATCCTTGGCACTTGGCGCCTTGTGGAAATATAAGTAGCCGCCAAAAAGCTCGTCCGCACCTTCTCCAGACAACACCATTTTTATCCCCATAGATTTGATTACCCTTGCCATAAGATACATTGGAGTTGAAGCTCTAATTGTTGTGATATCATAGGTTTCAAGGTTGTAAATCACATCCTTGATGGCATCCAATCCTTCTTGGATAGTAAATTTGATTTCGTGATGGATGGTCCCGATATGATCTGCCACCTTTTGTGCAGCGGCCAAATCAGGCGAGCCTTCCAGACCTACAGAGAAAGAGTGCAATTGGGGCCACCAAGCTTCTTTGGTGTCGCCAGACTCTACCCGCATTTGGGAATACTTTTTAGCAACAGCGGATGTAACTGAAGAGTCCAATCCACCAGAAAGTAGCACACCATAAGGTACATCGGACATCAGTTGACGGTGAACCGCAGCTTCCAATGCATCTTTTAACTCGGCAATGCTGGTCTCATTTTCTTTTACCGCTTCATATTCCATCCAATCTCTATTATACCATCTCTTGAATTCGCCGTCCGAACTATGCAAATAGTGACCTGGAGGGAACAATTCGATTTTTGAGCACGTACCCTCTAAGGCTTTAAGCTCAGAGGCCACATAAAAAGTTCCTTGTTTATCCCATCCTATGTATAGTGGAATGATTCCCATATGATCTCTGGCAATGAAATACTCATCCTTTTCACTATCGTAGATAGCAAAACCAAAAATCCCATTTAGCTCATCTACGAAATCTACCCCCTTTTCTTTGTAAAGAGCAAGAATTACTTCGCAGTCCGATTGCGTCCTGAACTGATATTTTCCTTCAAATTGAGCTCTAAGCTCCTTGTGGTTGTATATTTCGCCATTGGCTGCCAACACTAATTTCCCATCTTCACTGAACAAGGGTTGTTTCCCCGATACCGGATCCACAATTGCCAATCGTTCATGGGCCAAAATGGCTTTATCATTTGAATAAATTCCACTCCAATCTGGGCCTCTATGTCTCACCTTCTTGGACATTTCCAACAATTGGGGCCTAAGGCTCTCTGTACTTTCCTTCACGTCAAACGCGCATACTATTCCGCACATATCTCTAATAAATTAGTAACAATTTCTGATACAAATATTATAGAATAACGTCAATTATAAAACATTATTGAACTTTTTGCTTACATATTTGTAATTCGATTAGGTTTTATTGAAAATAATGTTAGGTTATCGGGTATTATTTAATGATTCCCTATCACTTTGTAAGTCTTGTTAAATTTTAACGTCTTTTTATAAAATCATCATTCATTAACACCCTAGTTTTGGGAACAACTAAAATCATCATCATGAAAAAATTTCTCTCACTTACCATTTTAATGTTAACACTTACTTTTTCTACTGAGCTAGCCGCCCAAAAGTTTAGCGGCCTGGATATAAGCCCTGCGGATATTGCCACATATCCTTCCAGTTACAGGGTATCGGACAAAGCCATAAAGGTGGTCTATAGCCGACCCAAACTGAAAAAAGATGGTGTTAATAGGGATCTTGCTGATTTGGCTCCGGTAGGCAAGGTATGGAGAACCGGTGCCAACGAAGCCAGCGAAATTACTTTTTACAAGGATGCTACTGTTGGCGGAAAAGCAGTGAAGGCTGGAAGCTATTCCCTATTTACTATTCCTGGGGAAGACGAGTGGACCATCATATTGAACAGCAACCTTAACCAATGGGGCGCTTATTCTTACGATAGTGCCGCCGACGTGATACGGGTTTCCGCCAGAACAAGCACGGCCAACGAGTCCTTGGACATTTTTTCCATTGCTTTTGCAGACGATGGAGATCTAGTCATGGGTTGGGGAAACACTAGGGTTTCACTGGACATAAGCCTCTAAACCATTATAAGGATATAATATCACACAAGGCCCCGATAAATCGGGGCTTTTATTTTACGCGTTTTCCTCCCAAAAACACCTGTTCCGCTTTCAAGTTTGGAATCTTATTTACCGTAATGGTCATGATATCATTACTTAGGATGACAAAATCAGCAAATTTTCCCGGTTCCAAACTTCCTTTTTCGTTTTCTTCAAAATTGGAATATGCCGCCCAGATGGTCATTCCCCTAAGTGTTTCTTCACGGGATAGGGCATCCTTCATTTGAAACCCTCCTTCGGGATACTGGTCTAAATCTTGACGGGCTACCGCTGCATAGAAAGTCAGGAAAGGACTCACCCTCTCCACAGGAAAGTCAGTACCTAAGGCCACAATTCCCGCTTTATCCAATAATTTTTTGAAGGCATAAGCACCTTCTACCCGCCTCGGCCCCAATCGGTCCTCTGCCCAGTACATATCACTTGTGGCATGTGTAGGCTGTATGGAAGGTATTATGTCTTCCGTAAAATATTCAAAGTCTTCCTCCGAAATAACCTGGGCGTGTTCCACTTTCCATCTTCTATCCTTGGTACCCTCAAGCGACTTTTTATAGGCTCTTAGGACAACAATGTTGGCAGAATCACCAATGGCATGCGTATTCATTTGATATTCCGAAGCCGCTATCCGCCCTGCCAAGGCCTCAATTTGATCTACAGGAGTGACCATGGCGCCGAAATGTCCATCTTGGTCCGAATATGATTTTTTAAGTGCTGCTCCCCTGGAACCCAGGGCACCGTCACCATATACTTTAACCGATCGCACATTGAGTTTATCGGTCTTCAAAATCCCTGCCTGTAAATAGTGATCCAAATTTTCTCGAGTGTTGCTGATCATGGCATACACCCTCATAGATAGGTCCCCCGTTTGGTGCAGGCTATCTATAAGTTCAATGGTAGATTTATGGAGTCCCGCATCGTTCACCGTAGTTAACCCGTAATTGAAGCACAGGCTTTCAGCATCCTTCAGCGCCTGAATTTGTTCAGCCCTTTGAGGCTTTGGAATTATATTATCGATTAAAACCATGGGATTGTCCACCAATACCCCGCTTGGTTTACCTCCCTCCAGAATTACCTCTCCCCCATCCATTTGGGTATGCCCGTCAATTCCTGCCAAATCCAGTGCTTTCTGATTCACCAAATAGGCATGGCCATCCACACGTTGTAAAACCACAGGGATATCTGGAAACAGTCGATCCAGTTGTTTCTTGGTTGGGAATTCCTTGACCTCCCAGTCATTTTGATCCCATCCCCTACCTTGAATAAAATTGGAAGGACGTTCTTTTTGAAAGGCGATAACCTTCTCGATGACTTCATCAAAACTTTTCGTCCCAACCAGATCCACTATCTGTTGATCCAATCCCAGGTTATAAAAATGGCAATGCGCATCAATTAAACCCGGAACAATGGTCTTTGCCTGGGCGTCAAGATTCTCCTTGGCGTTATACTTTTGTTGTAATTCTTCAGAACTACCCACAGCCACGATAAGTCCGTCCTTGACCACCAAGACACTACCTTTGGAAAATTCAGCATCAACCGTATAGATGTTGGCGTTGTAAACTAATAAATCAACTTCTTCCTTTGGAGCACATGCAGCTAGGAAAAGCATCAATAGAAGACCTATTTGATATGTTTTCATGAATTTGAAGGTTTCCTTCAAAAATAGAAAAATGTAGCAGTAAAGTTGAAATCTACTTATTTATCCTTGGAGCAAAAAAAATCACCTCCAAAGAGGTGATTTCAAGTAAACAGTTGCAGTTGGTTACTATGTACTTTTAATCCTTTACCTCGGTCATTACAAATTCAACTCGTCTATTGGCCAAATGATCATCCTTGAGTTTTCCATTGCCCAGTGGCCTTGTACTACCAACGCCTTCCCAGACAATACGGCTGTCATCAATACCTAATTTCTTGAGATAAAGTGCAACCGCCCTAGCCCTTAGGGAAGAAATGAACTTGTCGTATCCAGGTTTTCCAGCGTTGTCAGAATGTCCAGTAATTTTCATCTGCACTTCTGCATTTTCCTTAAGGAACTTGAATATTTTCTTGACATTGGCCATGGCCTCAGCGTCCAACTCATACCCTTTGGGCTCAAAAGGATTGCGCTCCAACACGTAGATTTTATCTTTTTCATAATTGACCCTTGGCAATTCTTCCAGGGCAAAATTGTCTACATAGTAATACGAGAAGTCACTTGATAAAACCGGAGTGGTTTTATCCAAAAGCACTGTATTCGTATTGCTGGTAAAATTTCCTACGATGATATGATTTTCAAAACCCTTGGCTTCAAATTCTGCAGTAAGGGTTACCCAATCCTCCGTATTTGCCAGGGATTTATTGGGCTTTAGCTTTACTTCTTGGAATACAACGTCTTCCTGAAAATCCAGACGGGAAGTGGTAAGCGCCGAGCTATTGGGCAATTTAATCTTTTTGTTGACCAGCATCACCGAAATATTTTTTAACGCCAAACTTGAAGCTTCGGCAAGACTTACTTGCAACGACAGTTTATAGGGATGTTTTTCCCGAAGGGTTTTACGGGTATTCAGCTGAACATACTCCCGATAATCATTGAGGGCATAGAAATACAGTCCTACGTAGCCAGAACCATCCGTTGCCTTCTGACTGCCTTTAAAATTGGCCGGTACGCCAAAATCGTTGGAGCCACATTCATGGAAATAGTCCCCAGAACTTGATGAAGGAATTGAAATATCTTCAAGCAAAGAGTCAAACGCCGTAATATTAACGGGACAGGAATTGTGCTTTTCAAAGCTGGGGTTCAGTATCAGGTTTTGCCCAATAAGTGCAGGTCCCAATAAGAAGCCAAATAATGGTATAAAAAAAATACGAGTAACCTTATAAATCATAGTAATTATGTTTTTAGGTTCTCGTACCGCCTATATAAACGTTGGATTTAGGCCGGTATTGTCTAACTTTTCAATTTTGTTGCCTCAGTTTAGCACGGCATATGATACTAACTTTCAATAAAATACGTTACTATAGTCCAAATCTTACTATGATGCGCATAGTGACCTTTATGCTAATGATGTCCCTTGTGCCTTGTTTTGGTTTTGGTCAAAATCAGATAACGGGCAAAATTGTAGACGAGCTTGGCTTTCCCATATACCGGGCTTCCGTTGAAATAAGTGGTACCGATAGTGTCGCTTACACGGACTACGATGGTTCCTTTGTTCTTGCTAGCGAAAAGGCTTTTCATTGGAAAATCAATATCAAATCCAAGGGGTACCAACCTGAATCATTCTTTGTTTTGGATGGGGGAAGTACGGAGAGTATTGTATTGGAGTATGATGCTGAAATGAAGGAACTCCTCAGTGGCACTTCCAGTACGCAGCACTAAACCCATAATAAAAAGAATAATAGGCGGATTACTCGTCCTCCACAAACTCCGTCATCACAAACTCCACACGACGGTTTTTACGTCTGGCTTTATCAGTAAGAGCGCTATCCAAAGGCAGTTTATTGCCATAACCTTTAGAAGAAATTCGATGTGGTTTTAGTCCCAATCTCATCAAATATCTGGCAACAGTAGCAGCTCTTTGTTTGGAGAGTACATCATTATAATCATCGGAACCTTGATCGTCCGTATGGCCGCTGATGGAAACCTTGAGTTGAGGGTGCTTTTTCAAATAATCATAAACATCCTTTAAGCTCTGCTTGGCCTTTGGCTCCAACTCAAATCGGTCGAAATCAAAATTGACATGATTGAGCACATAGCTTTGATCGGGTTGATAATCCGGCCCCAAGTATATCAAGGAAATATCGTCCAGATAGTAATACGAGTAACCCTCTGCTCCAGCAGTTCTTTTACCAAAATCCAAGTAATGCGTTCCGCCATTGCTTTTAAAATTGCCCAATACCAAATGCCTTTCAAATCCTTTGGCAACAATATCCAAACTCACCTGCATCCATTCCTTTTTATCATCGTAAAAGCCTGTTGCCGAAAATTGCTTGGCATGGGTGGTTCGGGTCTGGCTCGAGGCCAAAACTGCGTTGGAAAGTTGTCTTTTGGTATGTATGGACAGCGGTTTCTGGGCAAAAACGGCACCTAAATCCATTACTGCTCCATCTGATTTTTCAGAAAGACTCAAAGAAAGGCTTAGTCGGTACCTATGCCCTTTTTTCAAGGTTTCCGTTAGTTCCACTTGAATATACTCCCGGTAGTCCTTAGGCGCAAAGAGGTACAAACCAGCATAGGCATTTCCTTCGTATGCTTCTTGCTTTCCTTTAAAATTCATGGGAATTCCCAACTTGGTCTTGCTACACTTGTTAAAATAATCCGTGGTACCCAAGGTTGGGGCGCTCCAATACTCGGTATCTCCGTTGAGATTGCTCATCTTAACAGGACAATTCACAAAATCCTCAAATCCACCATTGTGGACGAGGTTTTGGGCCATAACACCTGAAAAAAACAGGGCTAGAGTGAGGTTGGTCAATATGTTGCTGAATCGTAATCGCATGATTTCCAATCCATATGGGGTCACCTATCTGAACGTACTGAACGAATAGACGTGCATGTAATAACGATTTTCTTAACACTATATTGTGTTTTTCCTACAAATCAGAAGTCAAACTTATAGGATACCCCGGCCAAGGCCTGAAAGCCCTGCACCCTAAAATTGGCCCAGTGTTGGTAGTTATTGTTGGCAATATTAGAGGCTTTTACAAAAATGGATAGTTGCTCGTTAAATCGATAACCGGCATGGGCATTGGCATCAAAAAAGCTGTCCAAGGTCACTATAGCAGCAGGAAATTCTGATGGAGTTGCATTCTGAATGGCCTGTGCCATCAAATCCTCCCGTTCTCCAACAAAGAACAAATTGGCACCCAAGTACCATTGCTTGTTGATTTGATAATCCATGAATACAGAACCTTTGATACTGGGTAGGTTCCATGCCGGATTATCCGTTTCGGTGTCATAATCAAAGAACTCCGCATTGATGCCTAAGGTGAAGTTTCTGTTTACATCAATGTTCAGTTCCCCAAAAATGCCCAGAGTCTTTACATCATCATAAAACACTTGAAAGGAATTCCCATAGTAGTAGCCCTTATCATCGGTACGGAATAAATTCTGTGGGTTTAAAAAGAACAAAGGTTTTCTGTTTTCCGCGGTATATGAACCTTTGATATTGTACCCCACATTGGACATCAACTGCCCTTTTATACCGACATGGCCCTCGTATTGTTTGTCAGTGGGCTGGATGTCCAAAGTTGGGGATACATAAGGATTGTCTTGAACAAAGTCGTAATAGGAATTTTGTTCCAGTTGCCCTTCAATTCCTCCGTATGCTATTACAGTTTCATCCACCAATCGGTAGGAAGCGGTAATTGCCGGGTAAATATAGAAGTTGGAATCGCTGTTTTCCGTATCCAGACCATAAACAAAATTGGCTCCCAAATTCAGGGTCAAATCATCACGCAATACCAGTAAGCTGGGATTGACCCCGACCTGAAACTGACTATAGTTGATTTCCCCATCGTTAAGGGTATTGTTCAAGGAGGCATTTTTAAAATTCCCATTCACAAAATCCAATTTGGCATTGATGGTCACCAATTCTTCGGTAATGGGCAATTCTATAGAAGGCTCCAAAACCACTCTGTTCTCCCCTGACTTTGTGGTATCCCAGAACCTGCGCAATAAGACCTTACCGCTTTTAAAATAGGAATCCTCCAAATTCAAATGTGCTTTGGCTTGGGCATTGAAATAGTTCTGCGTCTCGTCAATTCCAGCCACCGTGACTTCGTCAAATGCCCCATTTTCCAAACCATACCAATTATATAATTGATGTTGAAGACCTACGCTGGCTCCCCAATCCATATCCCTGTCCTTTTTGGCATAGGAAGCATCAAACTTGGTACTGTAGAAATCCGCATCCAAAGGAGTAGTTTCAATAGCTCCTCTAGAGGAATGATGATTTAGTCCAAAATCCAAAAGGTCCTCCCCACGATTAAATTCGCGACTGGTATACAATTCCACCAGAGCATTATTGTAATTCCCAAGACCTACAGAGGCATAGGAATTATATAAGGTGGGTGGAGGAGTGCGTTTCACCTTGGAGGCCTTTCCTTTTGCCGGGGTGAATGTAGAAGCAACCGGCACGGAGAAGATACTATAGTCAATATTCTTTTTTTGGAGTACAATGGAATCGTTCAGATTGGGTGCCGACTTAATTTTAAAGGCATCCGAAACGGTGGGGGAATACGGTTTTACAACCGTAACCGTTTCTGTACCTATGTCATCGGTTTCCTGAGCAAAAACTGCTCCCCAAAGGCTCAAAAATAGTATAGAAAATATATAGTTTTTCCTTTGCATCATGTCTCGTTTTAGTTGCCTGGATCTACGGATGAATTACTTTGGGCCTCCCTTGATTTGATTAATGCCAATTCACCTTTGGCTTCCGCCACAATATCATCATACTCGGCAAAATTGGAAATCACGCTTTCCAAAATATAGGTGGCTTGGAAGGCATCCTGCAACGCATAAAAATTCTTGGCCATTATGATCAGCCCTTTACCGCCCCATTCTTTATAGGCTGAATAATCCTTGGCCAATTTTTGCACGGCGGTATTGGAACCCTCAAAATCCTGGTTTTTGTGCTTAAAGAAGGCATCATAGTACCAAGCTTCGGCTGCCAACTCCCCAGTGGCAATTTTTTTGACTTCGCTATAAGCTGTTTCCGCCAAGGCTTCATCCTCAGTAGCTATCGCTGATCGCGCAATCATGATCTGGGCATCACTTTTAATGCGGTTGTCAATTTTGGGGGCTTTCAACACCTTTTCTGCATACGCAATGGTCTTGGTATAATTGTCTTGCCCGTAATAACCTTTCATCAAATTGGACTGGGCAAAAGTTCTGTTTTGGGCTATTTCCGCAGTGTTTTCCAATTGCTCCAAATAAGGAATGGCCTTTTGGTAATCCTGTTTTCCCACATAAATCTCACACACCCTTGTTAGTGCCTGTTCCGTGTATTCTCCGCTTCCGCTATTGGCCACTACCAAATACTTATCCAATGCTTGGTTTTTCATCTCCTTCCCAAAATACAGTTGAGCCAGGTTAAAATTGGCCTGTAGGGAGTGGATTCCGGCTGGAAATTCCTTCAGATAATCTTCAAAAGCGCGTATAGCGGCATCGGTTTTTCGCTCCGCATATTTTCTATCGGCCGCCTCAAAACTGGCATTGTCCAATTCGGCATCGGTTACCTCAACAAAATCAAGGTTTCTAACCCAAGCGGCATATTCGCTAACCCTGCCCTCATCTACATACACCAATTTAGCCGTAGCCACGGCCTGTTTGGCCTCTTGGGTATTCGGGTATTTTTGAACCACTGCTTTCAGTTTGGTCAATGCTTGACCATTTCTATTGGCATTGTAGTGCACCAATCCCTGGCGTAACATGGCACGGGGTGCAAACTTACTTTTTGAGAACTCAGCGATTAATCGATCATAACTCTGCAATCCCAAACTTTCATTGTCGGATTTGATATAGGAATTTCCCAATTCGAACATGGCATCATCCCGTAACGAAGACTTGGGATAGCGGGTCAAAAATTGGTTGAGACCTTCAATTTTAGTGGAATTCTTACCCAAAAATCCATGGCAAAGCGTCTTTTGAAAAGCCGCATAATCTCTTTCGGGACCATTCATTTTTGAAGCCTCATTGTACGCAGACAAGGCTGAATTGTACTTGCTAGTCACAAAGTAACTATCCCCTAGGCGCACATAACTATCGTTGGTTTTTTCATCTGTTCCGCTCGATGTTGTCACTTTATTGAAATGCGAAATGGCTCTATTGTAATCCTTCAATTTAAAATGACAATACCCTAGATTGTAATCCAAATCCGGATACTCTTCCAAATTCCTTGCAGCAGGGTTACCTTGAAACTTTCCAAAATCAGATAACGCTTCCTCAAAGCGATTTAACCTGTAGTTGCTCTCGGCCATCCAGTATAGGGCCCTGGCCTCAAATGTTGGGTTTTCTGCACTCTTGATGGACTTGGAAAAACGCTCAACGGCAGCTTCATAATCGCCATCCAAAAACAATTCGACCCCCCGATAGAATGCCACTTTCTGATAGGTCTCCTTGCTGGCATATCCCTTGTTTTTCTCCAAAAGCTCCATGGCTCCTTCAAAATTCTTGGAAGTGATGTAGGAATCCACCAAAAGTTCTTGTATTTCTTGTTGGTGTTCATCCCTCGGATATTTTTCCAAATAGGCAGTCATCACTTGGGGAACTGGCTCGTAAGCATTTCCAATTTCATAGCTCAATCTCGCATAGTTCAGCAGTGCATCCTTTTCAATTTCCGGACTAAAATCCATTTGGGAAGCATTTCTGAAAGCATTTAAAGCTTCCGACTTTTTATCGAGCTTGAGATAACATTCCGCTAGATGATAATAGGCGTTTTGCGAAACACTGTTGGTACCACCAATAATCTTGTTGAACTGCTGAATGGCCCCTTCAAAATCACCTTGCATATAATGGCTATAGCCCATTAAGTAGTAGTCCGTATTGCTCAATTTCCCCCTTCTGCCCCTGTATTTTTTTAAATAGGGAAGAGCTTCATTGTACTTTTTTAGATTGAAATAGCTCTCGCCAATAATCTTGTTCAGTTCCGAGATTTCTTTACGATCGGATTTGGGAAGCTGCTTTTTGGCCATCGCAATAGCCTCCTCAAAATTGCCCAATTTGAAATTGAGGTCTGCTTGATAGTAAGAGAGCTTCTCGTTAAGTAACTCCGGGTCTGTAATTTGATCAAAACGGGCGCTGGCCTCATCGTAATCGTCTTGTTCATAGGCAATGTATCCAAGATAGTATTTGGCTTGGGAGCCATATTTTTGGGAAGTGCTCACCCTGCTCAAATAGCGTTCAGCTTCCTTGGGTCTTCTAGAAGCGTACAGTGCATAGCCGTTGTTAAAATTGAAGCGTTCCTTGTCCGCATTGGACATGGCAGATTGATCCACCTTTTTATACCATTTGAGGGAATAGGGATATTTTCCTGTCTCAAAATAATAGTCGGCGACATCCAAAAAAGCCGAATTTCGCTTGGTGGATGTAGGATAGCGCTCCACAAAATCCTCCATCATTTTATCCGCTCCGCGTTGGTTCAACCTAATAGCTGCATTGGCCGCATAGTAAGCACTATTGGCCTCGGTCTCTCCATCCGAAGCGGTGGTCTTTACCTTTTCAAAAATAGTCTGGGCGGCTTGGTATTGCTGATTGTTGTACAAGGCCAAAGCATCTTGAAAAGCCTTGTCTTCATGGGAAAATACCTGGGTCTCTTGGGCAAAAAGAATTGAAACAGTTCCCAGAAAAATGGGAACTAAAAGGAAGCTTTTTCGACTCATAGTGTTCTACGCTGTTCTCGATTGACTGTTACCATAACGTCAAAATTCAAGCCAAAGTATATTTTTAATACATCGAAAAGAGCAATCACACTATTCAAATTAATTTTAAACATGGTAACTTTGAAATAGGTTTTGATCATTTTTTTGAGTTAAAATCTTGGTTCCCAAGGAGCAAAACAAATGCTTAACCTTATAAACCTTTGCCTTAAATGTCCGAAACGATTTTAAAATTACAGGATGTCGCTGTCTTTCAAAGCGAAAATCTTATCCTAAACCATATTACCCTCCAAGTAAAAAAAGGGGAATTCGTTTACGTAATTGGTAAAACCGGAAGTGGAAAGAGCAGTTTCATGAAAACACTTTATGCCGATTTACCCTTGAAGCAAGGAACAGGCACCATTGTGGATTTTGACCTGAAAAATCTAGAGGAGAAGGAAATTCCTTATTTACGGCGGAAACTTGGAATTGTATTTCAAGATTTTAAGTTGCTGCCTGATCGCAATGTAAACAACAACCTGAGGTTTGTACTCAAAGCAACCGGATGGACGGATGATTCCAAAATGGATGCTAAAATTGAGGAAGTTTTGGACAAGGTAGGAATGAAAACCAAAGGTTTTAAATATCCCCATGAACTTTCAGGGGGAGAGCAACAACGTATTGCCATAGCGAGGGCACTCTTGAACGACCCCGAAATTATTTTGGCAGATGAACCTACCGGGAACCTTGACCCGCAGACGAGCGTAGAGGTCATGAAGGTTTTGCAGGATATCAATCAAACCGGAAGGACGATTATCATGGCTACCCATGACTATGCCTTGATATTGAAATATCCGCACAAAACACTCAAATGCGATGGCAGTAAAGTTTTTGAGGTGATTCAAAAAGCTGTTTAAATATTTGCGCAAGGATTAAGACTTAGGCAATTGTCGGGTCGCCTCTTCCACTTAACTAAGTTTAAAAACAAACCAAATTGGATGGAAAATCTTCGTTCATTCCATCATGTTTTCGTCGTTGATAACAATTGGAAAATCCAACAAATCAACACTTTGATGGCAAAAAGATTTTTGTTTCTTTGTCAAAATTAAATCTACACTCCATTCATGGAAATTCTTGGTATTGATATTGGCGGATCAGGCATTAAGGGTGCCCTGGTGAACGCAGAAACTGGCGAAATGGTATCTGAAAGGTTTCGAATTCCTACACCTGAGGGACGTAAACCCAATGATATGGCAGAAGTTGTCAAGCAAATTGTGGACCATTTCGACTATGAAGGCCCAGTGGGCTGCGGATTCCCGACCATTGTCAAAAATGGGGTTTGTACCTCTGCAGGAAATCTAGATGCAAGCTGGGTAGGTGTCAACATTGATGAACTTTTTACCCAGGCAACCGGCCATGAATTTACCGTACTCAACGACGCAGATGCTGCGGGCTACGCTTCTATGAACTACGGGGTGGGCAAAGGTAAAAAAGGCCTGGTTCTTATGATAACCATCGGTACTGGCTTGGGTAGTGGTGCGTTTTACAACGGTATTCTACTTCCCAATTTTGAATTGGGCCAAATTCCGTATAAAAAGTACAAGAAAATTGAGCAATGGGCAGCCGCTTCGGCCAAGGAACGGGAAAACTTAAGCTATGAAAAATGGGGTAAGCGCTTCAACAAATTCCTTCATTATGTGGAATTGATCACCGCACCAGATTTAATTATTGTGGGTGGTGGCACCTCTAAAAAATGGAAGGAATTCAGTCATTTGATCACTATTGAAACCGAGGTGGTCAAAGCGGAATTAATGAATCATGCCGGAATCATCGGTCCTGCCGTCGCCTGCTTACGGGAACAACACCACGGGCACTTGAATCTTAGTACGAACGGGTAATCAAGAATGTCATTCCTGCGACCGTGTGCAGCCAAAAGCTTTAGCGGTAGCGCAAAGCAGGAATCCATCAACCTACCTAATCAATCTTATTTCTTTTCCTATCCACTTCCTTTAGATAGATTTTTCTAAGACGAAGATGATTAGGGGTTACTTCAACGTATTCGTCTTTCTGGATGTACTCCAGCGCCTCTTCCAAAGAAAATTTGATAGCAGGAACTATTTTAGCCTTATCATCGGCACCGGCCGAGCGTACATTGGAAAGTTTTTTGGTCTTGGTCACGTTAATCGTCATATCATCCCCTCTTGAATTTTCCCCAATGACCTGTCCCTCATATATATCCTCTCCCGGATCAATAAAGAACTTACCACGTTCTTGAAGTTTGTCTATAGAATATGGAATGGCGGTACCGTTTTCCATGGAAACCAATGATCCATTAATGCGCTGGGCAATCTCTCCTTTTAAAGGTTGGTACTCCAAGAATCTGTGTGTCATGATTGCTTCGCCTGCGGTTGCCGTTAACAACTGGTTTCTAAGTCCAATAATCCCACGGGATGGGATAATAAATTCACAAAGCATACGGGACCCTTTGGCCTCCATACTGGTCATCTCCCCTTTTCGGATGGAAACCATCTCCACAGCTTTTCCAGAAACTTCTTCAGGAAGATCTATGGTCAAATGCTCAACAGGTTCGCACTTTTGGCCATCAATTTCCTTGATAATTACTTGGGGCTGCCCAATTTGAAGTTCGTAGCCTTCCCTACGCATGGTCTCAATTAAAACCGAAAGATGCAAGACACCTCTTCCAAAAACCATGAACTTATCCGCACTATCGGTCTCCTCAACCCTAAGGGCCAGGTTTTTCTCCAATTCTTTCTCCAAACGTTCCTTGATATGTCTGGAAGTCACAAACTTACCATCCTTACCAAAAAATGGACTATCATTAATTGTGAACAGCATACTCATGGTAGGTTCATCAATAGCGATGGTCTTCAACTTTTCTGGGTTTTCAAAATCCGCTACTGTATCACCAATCTCAAAACCTTCAACACCTACAATGGCGCAAATATCACCAGCAACAACTTCTGAAACCTTTTGGCGTCCCAATCCTTCAAAAGTGAATAGCTCCTTGACCTTGGTCTTCACAATACTTCCATCTCTTTTGACCAAAGAAATCTGCTGTCCCTCTTTTAGGGTACCGCGTTGCAAGCGGCCAATGGCAATTCGACCTGTAAAGGAGGAGAAATCCAAGGAGGTAATCAGCATTTGGGTTGAACCTTCTTCCGGTTTAAACTCTGGCACATGGTCAATGACCATATCCAAAAGTGGTTCTATGTTGTCTGTGGGTTTCTGCCAATCCTCACTCATCCAGTTTTGCTTTGCAGAACCATACACGGTTGGAAAATCCAGCTGCCACTCTTCCGCTCCAAGCTCAAACATGAGATCAAAGACCTTTTCGTGTACTTCCTCCGGAGTACAGTTTTCCTTGTCTACCTTGTTGATCACCACGCAAGGTTTTAAGCCTAAATCAATGGCCTTTTGCAACACAAAACGCGTTTGGGGCATGGGTCCTTCAAAAGCATCTACCAGCAACAAAACCCCATCGGCCATGTTCAATACCCTTTCCACTTCTCCCCCAAAATCCGCGTGACCAGGAGTGTCAATAATGTTGATTTTAGTGTCTTTATATACTACGGAAACATTCTTGGAAACAATCGTAATCCCACGTTCGCGTTCCAAATCGTTGTTGTCCAGAATCAGGTCACCTTTGTTTTCGTTATCCCTAAACAAACGGCAGTGGTACATAATCTTGTCCACCAAGGTAGTTTTACCATGGTCTACGTGCGCTATGATTGCAATGTTCTTGATCTTGGACATAAGCTGAATTTTAAGCCCGCAAAGATACTGCTATTTTTTACTTGTGCACATTAAGTATTGTTATTTTTATCTTATTGATTATGAGGAAGTTTGCGCCTATCTATTTTTGCGAACTACCCAACCCAATTTAATGGCTACGAACAATCCAAAATCATCATCGAATTCGTCAAAGAAATAGGCTGGCCCCACCTCAAATCGGAAGCTCAGCCCCTTTTCTCCGACACGCTGCAGTCCGTACACTGCGCCTGCAACCGCAAAGAAATCCGACGAATAATCCAAATCTCCCAAGATGGCATTCCCACCTTGTAATCCTATAGTTGGCGCGATATAATTTGCAGTGTTTTCGGATATTTTCTTATCCAAATCCAAACGTCGCTGAAAATTGTAGTAGTGTCTATATTGCAATTTTCCAATGGGATAAACCCCAAAACCAGAGCCGAAAAAATCGGAATTCCTGTAGGCGAAACTCATGGTAGCTTCAGCGGTTAAGGTTGAATTCTGCGAAATTCCGTACTCATACACCACTCCCGGTAACAATACATTGACCGTAAATTGGTGGTCTTCAACATTTTTATTCGTTTGGGCGCAAAGCAATACAGGAAGAAAAAAGAGAAAAGCGAAAAAGTTGGAAATCTTCATTTTGTTTAATTTTTGGTTATGCGGTTTTTTTAATCAAAGACCGAACCAAAAATCACATTCGTATTGATTCTATTGTAGTAAGGAAAAAATGAAGGAAACAAATACAAGAGGGAATTCCCTATCTTCCAACACACCAACGTTTCTCACTAATGATCCATCCAACACTCAGATTTACTACAGGGTGAACACCGCCAGCAAAGGGTCCTAAATAATATCCCGCTCCAGCATCAATGGAAAAGCTAAGGCCGGCATTAAAACTTCGTTGAATCCCATATACCAGACCACCATAGCCATGCACTCCATCCACAACTCTACCCTCAACAACGCGGGCGTCTGGAGAAAACAGAGCAATTGTTGGCGCTAAATAATTTCCGGAATTTCCATAGATATCCCGTCCTCGTCTTTGCCTCCCATTAAAATTGTGGTAATGTCTGTTTTGGACGGTTATAGCCGGAAAAAAATCATAGTTTTCCAAGGGTTCGGAGCTAGCTGGTTCCAAGGCCGCCTGCCAGGCAATGCGAACGTCCAACGTACTGTTGACCCCCAATCCCATTTCGTACTCTAAACCGGGATTGGCAATGTTGAGCTTGAACTGCCTTACCTCACAATTTTTCCCATACTGACCATACCCCAAAATGGAGCAGAACAGCGCTGCAATCAGTTGAATTCTAAACATTGTAGGTTAATTTGGCACTATTAAAACTATTCCTTGTTCAAAATAGTATTTTTGCACAAACTCTTTGTGCATGCAGTTAGACGTAATTCCCCAGATAAAACATACAAAAAGTGATAATTTTTTCCTTTTGGCCGGTCCTTGTGCCATTGAAGGTGAAGATATGGCCCTTCGCATTGCGGAGCGAGTAGTGGAAATCACAGACAAGCTGGAAATACCCTATGTGTTTAAAGGGAGTTTTAAAAAAGCCAACCGAAGTAGGATTGATTCCTTTACCGGAATTGGGGATGAAAAAGCACTTAAAATCCTGAGAAGAGTTTCGGAAACATTTAAAGTACCAACGGTAACAGATATTCATGAAGTTTCTGATGCCTCCAAAGCGGCTGAATATGTGGACGTGCTTCAAATCCCTGCCTTTTTGGTACGTCAAACCGATTTAGTGGTAGCGGCCGCCAAAACAGGAAAAGTGGTCAACCTAAAAAAAGGGCAATTTATGAGTCCGGAAAGCATGCAGCATGCGGTTAGAAAAGTTTCAGATTCTGGCAGTGACAAAGCCTGGATTACCGATCGGGGCACCATGTTCGGTTATCAAGATATGGTGGTTGACTTTAGGGGCATACCCACCATGAAACAATATGCTCCCGTGGTTCTGGATGTGACCCACAGTCTACAACAACCCAATCAATCTTCAGGAGTTACCGGTGGTAGACCTGCCTTGATTGGCACCATGGCCCGTGCTGGAATAGCAGCTGGTGTGGACGGACTTTTTATGGAAACCCATTTTGACCCCGCCAATGCCAAAAGTGATGGCGCCAACATGTTGGATCTTAGTTTGCTGGAAAAGTTGCTTACCGATCTGGTAACACTTAGAAAAGCCGTCAATTCCCTATAATTCCTAATTTTTATGAATCTTAAAAAACTGGCTCTAGGGCTAATATGGTGCTATAGTATCGCCCTATTTGGACAAGACAAGCATGAATTTGGTCAGCTAAATAAATTTGAAATAAACTTCACCGAATATCCACAGGATACAACAGCCCATGCTATTGTTCTGCATGAAAGGGGGGAAGATCGATTTGCAGTTATAAATAAGCGCATACAACTGGTTAAAAAGTACCATGTCAAAATCAAAATTCTGGATCAGCACGGTTTTGATCAAGCAGATATTTCCATTCGATACTACCATACTGATCAAGCTAGAGAAAAAGTTCGGGATATTAGGGCAATCACTCACAATGGCGTTACCAAGTTTTGGCTTAAAAAAGATAATATTTACGTTACAGACCTTACCGAAAATTGGTCTGAAATGAGATTTACATTTCCCAATGTGAAAGAGGGTAGCATCCTGGAATATGAATACGAATTGGTTTCTCCATATCTCTTTAACTTGACCGGCTGGTCCTTTCAAGGTGATATTCCAAAAGTTAGGAGTGAATTTTATGCCGAAATTCCTGGAAACTATGTTTACAACCGATCCTTCGTAGGCACATTAAATTTGGATGTAAATGAATCCACAATAAAAAAGAGCTGCTTTAAAGTTCCAGGTTACGCTGTCGCCGCAGATTGTGAGGTAATCCGCTATGCCATAAAAGACATCCCTGCCTTCAAGGAAGATGAGGATTACATGCTGGCAGCTTCCAATTATATTTCCAGAATCGATTTTGAAATGTCCCAACATACATCCGTAAACGGCAATGTGGAAAACTATACCAAAAGCTGGAAGGATGTGGATCGTGAGTTTAGAACAGATAAGGACATAGGGCGGCAGTTGACCAAGCAATCATTTTTTGGAAAAAATGTACCTCAGATGCTTTTTGAAGAACCTGATTCTCTAAAAAGAGCCATGGGAATCTATGACTTTGTCCAGAATCACTTTACGTGGAACAACAAATATAGTATCCATAAGGGCAGTCGCGTAAAATCCGCATTTGAGAAGCAAATGGGAAGTGTAGGTGAAATCAATCTTACATTAATCAATCTGCTTCAATTGGCAGGCTTGAAAACAGATATTGTCCTTATGTCAACCAGAAAAAATGGCTTGCCCAAAAGAACACACCCTGTCATGTCGGATTTCAACTATCTCATTGCAATAGCTGATATAGGTGGGACAAGTTATGTATTGGATGCAACGGATAAATACATTCCTTTTGGAATGCTACCATTTAGGTGCTTAAACTACTATGGGCGGGTAATGGATTTCAAGAATGGCAGTTATTGGTTAACCATTAATCCAGTAAAGGATAACACTAGGATAGTGAGAGGACGCGTGTTGTTAGATATGGAAAATAACCGGATAACAGGAGACTTCAAAACCTCTGAAACGGGTTATTTTGGAGTGTCCAAACAAAAAACAATCCAATCACTGTCCGAAGATGATTATTTGATTGCGCTTGAAAAGAAATTTAGTTCTGAAAATGAAGGAATTATATCCGAGTATACCAATTTGAACAAGGTGAACAGCAAGAGCAAAGTGGTCGAAAAATTTAAATTGGAATGGGAACAAGAGTTGAACAGGGAGGTTCTTTATATTAATCCCTTTTTCATTAGGTTTTTTGTGCAAAATCCATTCGTTTTGGAAGAGCGCAACTATCCAATAGATTTTGGCCATCCCAGAATATTTACCTATCAAGTCACCATCCAAATTCCAGAGGGCTATAGCTTAGTAAACCTACCTGAAAACAAAGCTTTTGCTTTACCAGAGAATTCAGGGTATTTAAAACTCCAATGTTCAAATGCCGGAAGTTTTGTCACAGTACTGTTTAACCTAAAAATAGACCACTCTTATTACAAATCAGAGCATTACAATGCACTTAAGGAGCTTTTCAGAAATGCGGTGGACATTCAAAAAAACACTATGATAAAGTTGACCAAAAACTAATTGTTTTTCCAAAACCCCTTATGATTGACTTCCAGCGCATTCTGGAGCACTTCAATCAATACCTCGGAATCCAAATGATCCAAACTTGGGTATCTTAAGGATTTCATCACCTTTCTTCCTTCGGTAACCATTTTGTCCTGATGGACGGTTAAATGGGCGGAACTCCAAAACCCAACATCGACATAAGCTTTCTTTTTTGGAACATTGAGATAACAAAAGGGTTTTCCATCCAAATAGTAAAATGGAATCCTGTATTTGAATTTCAGTTCCAATTCCGGAATCGTGGTCTCTATAAGAACTTGCAATTGAAGCAATATGGATTTGAACGGTTCTTTTTGGTCTAAAATGTAGCTTTCAGAAGGATTCATATCTTTGATATACACACCTATGCGCAAAATAGTACTTTACATATTTCTGTTTATTCCTGTGTTTTGTCTTGCTCAAAACTACGATTAAGTGGACAAAATTGTTTTGGAATATCCTCATTTTGACAGTATAGACGAATTGGCCTATCAAATTAAAACTGATTTTGTTTATGATATTGACAAAATACGAGCGGCCTTTGTGTGGGTGACCAACAACATTACCTATGGAAAAACCATGGATGAGCTCTTTGTTCCGAGAACAAAAATCATTTACTATTCGGAGCGGGGCAAAGAAAGATTACTTGAAAAAGTTTGGAAAAAGAAAGTAAAACAAGCTTTTAAAAATAGAAGGGGCGTATGCTTTGATTATTCCATGATGTTAAAACAATTATATGATCTGTTGGGGATTGAATCAAAGTTGATTCCAGGAATTGCCAAAGAAGAAATTAAGGACTTAAATGGAGAAACAGTTTATAAGAACCACTCTTGGAATGCCGTGAAATTGAACAACAAATGGAAATTGATGGATCCCACCTGGGCAGCCGGTTTTGTAGACGAGGTAAAACAGGTTTTCGTACGCAGATTTAACGATCATTATTTTGATACAGATCCCAAGGCGTTTATCAAGGAACATTTTCCGGAAAAAAAACGATGGCAATTGTTGAAACAACCCATTACGCTCAATTCCTTTTTCTCGGCTCCCATTTTTTTGCCCGCCTATTTTGAAAATGAAGTGGAGCTATCCCCGCTGACCGATGGACTGATCAAACAGACAGAAAATTTAGAGTTGGAATTTGCATTCGAGAAATTACCAACAAGAAATCGGTTGAAATACAGTATTCATTCCAGTCAAGAAAGAAGAAAAATCAGAAACTTGGACATTAGAAAGCTTGGAGAAAATCTCTTCATCTCTACACTACGACTGGATAAAGAGCTCCTGAATGGTCAACAACTTATTTTATACCTGGGCAAAAGGCCCATTATCGCCTTCCGGGTGGATCAGTAAACATCCATTATCATAAAAAAAAGAAAAATAACTTTTCAGATTGATAAATTCCATTAACTTTGAATTTCAAAGTACTTTATAATGGAATCAAAAAAATACTTGGAAGACATCTCCCAGATCAAGGATTTGATGAATCGCTCCTCCCGCTTTATTTCGCTTAGTGGCCTATCCGGAATATTGGCGGGTCTCTATGCTATAACCGGCGCATTTATAGGCTACATGTTCTTTTTGCCCAAGGGCGATTACGTTGTTTTACACAGCTGGAACTTTAAAATGATTGCTGGAATTTTGATTGCTGTGGCCGTGTTGAGTTCGGTAACCGCTTATCTGCTGACATCCAAAAAGGCTAAAAAAAACAATGAAAAGGTATGGGACGAAACCACCAAAAGACTCCTCATCAATTTTCTGGTTCCCTTAGCTACAGGTGGTATCTATATCTTGATCAAATTGAACAGTCAACATTACGGATTAACGGCCTCCCTAATGCTCATCTTTTATGGCCTTGCCCTTGTCAACGCAGCCAAATACACCATTGGTAACGTTAGATATTTGGGCTATCTTCAAATCATCCTTGGATTAATTTGTGCCGCCCTACCCGGCTATGGATTTTGGTTTTGGGTCATTGGTTTTGGCCTGCTCCATATCATTTATGGCAGCCTGATCTACTTCAAGGAAGAAAAAGCTTAACATGGGGCTAATTGATAACATAAACAAACTCTTTGACCATCGAATACGGTTGGGTATCATGTCCATTCTTATGGTTAATGAGGAGGTGGACTTCAACCGTCTTAAGGAATTATTGGATGTAACGGACGGTAACTTGGCCAGCCATACAAAAACCTTGGAAAAAGCAGAGTATATAAAAATTCAAAAGTCCTTTATTGGAAAAAAACCAAACACAAGATATTCTGCCACGTCCTTAGGCAAAATGGCGTTCAAAAAACATATTGGAGCGCTGGAACAGCTTATTAGAAAGCAAACATAATTTTTTTAACTATTTACTTTGTAATTCAAAGTACTTTTAAACCTTTAAAATGACAACACAAAAACAGAAAATTGGAAATTGGTTCAGAAACTCTATTTCGGCCAAAATGTTGATGGTGGGATTTCTCATCCTTATACTTTTGATCCCTTTGGGATTTGTTAAAGACCTGATTAGGGAAAGAGGCTTTAGACAAACTGAGGTTATTGAGGAAATAAACACCAAATGGGGAAACCAGGTAGTGCTCAATGGCCCCATCTTAAAAGTCCCCTATCATGTCTATGTTGAGGAAAAAGTGTTCGACGAAAAGACCAAAACTTTTTTGACCTCCCAAAAACCACAAAGACATGCTGCTTATTTTTTTCCTTGGGAGCTCGATATAAATTCCAACGTTAAAACGCAGCCTCTGGAACGGGGTATTTATGAATCCGTGGTCTATAATGCCAAGACCCAAATCAAAGGTGAATTCGCGAAACTTAACTTTTCAGTAAAAGAAATTGCGGACGAGAACATTCTTTGGGACAAAGCAACAGTAGTATTCAAAACCAGTAATTTAAAAGGCATAAGGAACACAGTAAAAGTGAAAATTGGGAAGGAAGAATACGCTTTGAAACCCAAATTTGATAATACCTATATGAACACATTGGAATCTGGATTTCTTAATGAAATTCAGTCCATTCAAAATGGACCTCTTTCATTTTCATCCACCATTGACATTAATGGGAGCAGTTCCCTCCAATTTATTCCCATTGGAAAAGAAACCAGAGTATTTATGAAATCGAATTGGCATTCGCCCAGCTTTAACGGTAACTTTTTACCGGAAACCGAAGGTAAAAAAATTGGGCCTTCTGGATTTGAGGCCCAGTGGAAGGTATTGGAAACCAACCGAAGGTTTGGACAGTACTTCTTTGACAATCTACCCAACCTTTCCGACTTTTCCTTCGGAACGGAATTCATGGTGCCTGTGGACGATTACCAAAAAACGGAACGCACCAGCAAATATGGACTTATGATCATAGGCTTGACCCTGCTAGTCTTTTTATTGATACAGATCAGTAGTAAAATTGCAATCCATCCGTTTCAATACCTCATGATCGGTTTGGCCTTGGTCATGTTCTACACCTTGTTGATTTCCATTTCAGAGCACCAAAATTATTTGTTCGCCTATTTAATATCAGGAGCAGCCGTGGTGGCATTGATCACCACCTACTCCCGTTCCATTCTCAAAAATTCCAAATTTACTTTGTTGGTTTTGGGTTCCATGTTCAGTTTGTACACCTTCATTTTTGTGATTATCCAACTGGAGGACTACGCCTTGTTGGTAGGCAGTATTGGACTCTTCGTTATTTTGGGAACCATCATGTTCACTTCCAGAAAAATTGATTGGTCCGGAGCTCAGTAGTCTGCAAAGCTTTAGCAAAACCGTCCTGAAAATTTCAGGACGGTATGCTTTTTTGTGCAGATAACCATTTTTTAACCAAGAAAACTCCTTTTTTCAAATCATTGGATTCTATGGTTTTATACCTTTGGTAAAAACCAACCTTATGAAAGCCCAAGCACTATTTTTCACCCTTCTGGTATCCGCAACACTATTTGCCCAAGAACACTCCCATAAAAGCTCAGGGGCATTAACGTATCCCGATGTTCCTGGGTACGTTACCTTAAAAACGGATTTTCACCAACATACCGTTTTTTCCGATGGAAATGTTTGGCCCACCATTCGGATAATGGAAGCTCTCCGCGATAATTTGGATGCGGTTTCTTTGACCGAACATTTGGAATATCAGCCCCATTCCGCAGACATTCCACATCCAGATAGAAACAGGGCCTATGAAATAGCCTTGCAGGAAGCTAAAGATCATGATTTGATGGTGATTGCGGGCTCTGAAATTACCAGGAAGGCACCTATGGGCCATAGCAATGCCATATTCATTTCGGATGCGAATAAGCTGCTTGTCGATAAGGCCGAAGACGCTTTTGCAGCGGCCAAAAAACAAGGAGCCTTTGTGTTTTGGAACCATCCCGCTTGGCATCCACAAAATCCAACTGGAAATCCAAACCTCAGTGATTTCCAGAAAAATCGAATCAAAAATGGGGAACTGCATGGAATGGAGGTTATTAATGACGCGGATTATACAGAGGAATCCTTGGCCATGGCCTTGGAGAACAATCTGACCATTATGGGAACAAGCGATATCCATGGATTGGTGGATTGGCGGTTTAAGGAAAACGGACATGCCCGCCCTATTACCTTGGTTTTTGCCAAGGAGAAAACACCTGCTTCCCTAAAGGAGGCCCTATTTGCTGGACGTACGGTAGCCGTATTCAATGAATTATTGGTAGGAAAGGAAGAAAACTTGAAACCTCTGATAAAGTCATGCATTGAAATAGGCAAGGCCAGTTATATCAGCAACACTTCCATTGTTAGATTGGAATTGAAGAATAACTCTAGCAGTGATCTATTGCTGCAAAACAAAATGCCCTATAATTTCTATTCCAACCCGCCCCTGTTTACGCTTCCAGCCCAAGGTTCCATTACTTTACAGATAAAAACACTGGAGCAAAAGGAGCAAATCATACTTTCTTTGGAAGCTGTTGGAGCCTATATTGCTCCCAAACAGCATCCCACCATTGAATGGGAAATAAATGTGGAAAACTAAGCGACTGAAAACAAAGCCGAGCCATTGATATCTCGGTCAAAATCAGCTTTGATTTTTTCTATAATGTCATATGGGGTATCCTCTGAAATCCAAACCCACTCATTTTTCAGGTCAACATCAAAATGGAATTTGGAAAAATCCAACAGGTGGTCTCCATCAAACTGGGACAGAAGAAACTTGGTGATTCTTGGTCTTAGTCTATATTCCAAATCAATACAGACCTTCTTTGTTGCTGGATCAGGGGTTCCAGATATTAGCCAGTTGAATTTCACTACTTAATCTTAAAGGAACGAACAAGATAGTAAAAAGTTTCAACTAGATCCCATTGCAATACTACTGTTCGACCAAGCTGCGATTATTCCAGACCATCCACGTAATCCTGTAAGTAGGCGTAACGTTTGGTAAGCTTTCCATTTTGGGTCATACGGGAACGGTCCAAAACTCCATCCTCATCGCCATTGAAAAAGGCTGGAATCACATATTTGGAAAAGGCTTCCCCAAACCCGGTGCTGGCATCACGCGGAAGTTCGCACGGAAGATTGTCCACCGCCATTACGGCAATTGCTTCCGGGTTTTTATAATCCACCTCGGTTTCGGATGCCGGGTCATACCCATAAATGGGGTCTGCCACTTCAGAAGGTCTAATTGTACTAGCGACTGGCCCGTCAATATCGCAGCTAATGTCCGCCACTACCCTAATCTTAAAACTAGGGTTTTTCGCATCTTCTCTAGTATAGAGATAGGGCGCCCCGTCCCCATAAAAATGTCCGGCAATATAGAAGTCGGTCACCTCAGCAAATCGGAAAAAGTTGGATCTATATTCTTCTGGGTTGGCAAAAAAGTCGGCCTTGTTTCCACGCACCCCGTCTTTTCGTTTGTTGTATTCCGATGCATCTATCTGGCAATACACCGGTTCATCAAATTCATCTTTAAGGTATTCGGCCACATTGACTCTTTTAAGTCCCATTGCGTCCAGCATTTCGCGAGACCCATTGCCTACTCGGCCCCTGCCTGTAAGCAAGATTTTGATATTGGGCAGTTTTATTTTGTTCAGCTCATCAATCAACGCCTGCTGGTCTTTTAAGGTTTCGGCCTTGGGCAAATTGAAGCTATTGTATTTGAGTCCATAGGCCCTAATGCCGTTGTAGGCCCCCACAATGCCCGCGTATCTCCCAAAAGCCACCAAACGTTGCCCTTTGGAATTGGTGATGACCTCATGATCGTAGAGTTCGATATTTTTATCCAAGATAGCCTGCAACAGTTTTCGGTTATAAGGCTGTTTTTTGATGGTATGGGAAAAGAAAAAGTACTTTTTATTGGGTATTAAGGATTCAATGGGAACCTCCTTTACACCAAGAAGTACGTCGCAATTGCTAACATCTTTAACAACAGGGAGATCCATTTCTTCATATTCGCTATCCGAAAAAACCCTGATGGGTGAAGTTTCCACCTGGATTTCTGCCTGTGGAAAACTGGATAACACACTTTTACATTCGGTTGGGGATAGCACCACCCTGCGGTCTGGTGGATTCTTTCGCTCTTGGATTAGGCCGAATTTCATTAATTATATAACTTTTTGGTTGACCAATGTTGCAAACATAACATTTTGGCGGTAGGATTTCAAAACTTTTTTTGGAATGCTTTTTGGGGTACCTTTGCAGGCCCTGCCTTATTTTAAAGGCATAGCAAACGTACGGAATTTGTTCCATTTTGCGTTAGGGATAGCGGCAGGTACCCGCCAAAGGCGCGTACAGCCAATAGCCCGGTGCTCTGAAGCTTTAGCGAAAGAGTAAACGCCCACTTCTCGATACATCCCGAACACGTTCGGGACACTCGAAGTGACGATAGTTCTTTGATAAAAAAATGAGAGGATTTTGTCCCGAAGCTAGTTCGGGACGTAATTCGTTTACGGTAAGCGAAGCTTACCTAACTCATTACGGGGCCGACTGGTTTTGACAGCGAGACCATTGGCAATGTAAGCATGCCGAGCGCTGGGATATAGCTCGTTAATCTCATTTTCCACACTTTTAATTGGCGATAATAATTACGCTCTTGCCGCATAATCTGAATTATAGTAAGATTTGCCTCGTTCCGACAAGGTCGGAAAGCGAGATGTTCCTGGATAGCCCTTGTTGACGGCGATTCGTTTTGGAGCACCATAAAAGTCAACATAAGGGTACAGTTTGCTTTGGCGGTACCACTAAAACTTTAAGAAGCTAAGTGTACAATAGGCGGTCTTTGGTCGGTTGTGCATCGAAAACTGAACAAGGACTAAGCATGTAGAAAGCATTGACTTTGCTTGTTTGGACGGGAGTTCGATTCTCCCCGGCTCCACTTTTAGAGTACTAAATTTGATTAAAATCCTGTAAATCGTTGATTTACAGGATTTTTTAATTTTAATTATATTCAAATATACTCAAATAATATCAAATTTTACTACACCTATTCGGTGAGTACTTATCAAAAATAAAATACTCACCGATTTCCTTGTAATTTACTGATTTTATGTTAATTACAAAATAGATATTTTTATTTTTTGTATCTTAGTTCACGTCCAAATAAGAACGGAAAATGAATACATCTTTTGCTCAGCTATTTTATCTAAAAGGAAAACACTTCGAAAAACATGTAAAAGTCCCAATATACTTGCGTTTGACAGTAAATAGCAAACGAAGTGAATTGAGCATTTCTCGTAAAGTTGACCCTGAAAAATGGAATGCTCGGACGGGAAGAATGCGGGGTTCCGGTATGGAAGCGACACAATTAAATCAATACCTCGATATGATCCGGGCCAAGGTAAACAAAATACAGTTTCAATTGGTCGAGGAAGGAAATCCATTTACGGCTCTAGACATAAAGAATATTTATCAGGGTAAGGACAGGGAGGTAAAAATGCTTTTGGAGGTATTTGATGAGCACAACCGCCAAATGAAAAGTCTGGTGGATAAGGAGTTTTCCATAAGCACCTGGAAGCGGTATTTTACTACCAAAAACCATATTGCCGAATTTATTTGTCATGAATACAAACGGGAAGACCTTCCGGTACAAGATGTAGACCTAAAGTTCATTACCCGTTTTGAATACTTTATGAAATCGGTTAAAGATTGCAACCATAATAGTGCACTGAAATACATTAACAATTTTAAAAAGATCGTTCGCCTGGCAGTTGCCAATGGTTGGATCGAGAGAGATCCTTTTTATAATTACAAAGTAAAATTCAAATGGGTCGATCGCGAATTTCTGTCTGCTGAAGAACTGCAACGCTTGGTCGACCTAGAGATCAACTGGCCGCGAATTGCTGTGGTCAGGGATACGTTTGTATTCTGCTGCTATACGGGTCTCGCCTATATTGATGTAAAGAAGTTGAATAGAGATAATTTGGTCCGGAATATCGATGGAGAGTTATGGATCGAAGCGAAACGCACCAAAACCAATGCAAAATTTAGCATGCCCTTACTCCCTGCAGCCCTTGCCATCTTAGAAAAGTACGAAGACCACCCCAAGGTAGTCAATGGCGAATGTGTGCTGCCTGTTTTGAGCAATCAGAAGTCCAATGCCTATCTGAAAGAGATTGCAGACCTCTGTGGCATTAAAAAGAATCTGACAACCCATTTGGCACGGCATACCTTTGCCACCACAGTAACACTCTCCAACGGTGTGCCCATCGAAACCGTTGGTAAAATGCTTGGGCATAAAGATTTACGGACTACACAACATTATGCCAAAATCATCAATAAAAAGGTGGGGGATGATATGGCGGTTTTGAAGGGGAAGTTGGTGAGAATAGAGGACAAGGAACGAAGTAAGAAATTGAGAAAATAAACATTCTTTATTTGAACCTTTTAGGAAGACATTAAAAACCCCTCTGCACTATAAACTCTTTACAAAAGGTGCGTTCTGTTAAGAGTTTGGAAGTTATCTGCCTATATCCCGGCCAAATCTCTTTCCTACTTTAGATTGTATTTCAAAATATTGACCAGTTGTATAACTTGAAATACTGTCCTAAGAATTGGCTCGTTCATAAAGAAACAATTATGATTAAAAAGAAAATTCTTCTATTTTTAAAGCCCTACTCTTACATGTTTTGGCTTATATTATGTCAAAGTAGCTACCAATACTATTTCGTAATATGATTTCGAACCCCGATTCAATTCTTGATACAAATGATCCAGGGGATGATGTGTTGAGCAGATTTTCTTATCAAATTTACTATTCTGTCTTGGTTTCATTGTCGATCCTTGATTCCGAAAGAACTACAAAAGAGATTTACTGCGAGCAGTTTGAAGATATTCTTGCCAAAGAAAAGGATGGCAGATTTTTAGGCATTCAAGTAAAAACAAGAGCTTTACAACTGGGGCCTTTCAAAACAACAGACGCTGCGGTAATAAAGTCGTTAACAAGGTTTGTTGAGTTAGATTTAAAGTTTCCTTCGAAGTTTAGAAAATTCATACTTGTCTCTAATACGGCTTTTGCTCCGAACAACAAAAGTTTGAATGTCTGTATAAAGTTTGCTAAGGGTAATAATCAAACAGAACTGCTCAAGCCACGATCTTCTTCAAACTCTTTGATAAATAAGGTTGCTATCAAACTAAAATGCGACAAAAGCGCAGTTATAGATACCTTAAAAAAAGTTGAGCTTCAGTCAGAATATGCGGACATAAAGAACTTACATCTATTCGTTCAAGATAAACTCAAAAAAAGCGGAGTAGTTCCAAATTTAAATCCTGGCGTGATTGAATCTGTTGTAGAGAAATTGTTCTCTTTTCATTTTAAGGCCAGTTCACTTCAAGGCGTTAGCAATGGTTTGGATTGCTATATTAGCAAAGGTACTTCTGAAGAGGAAAAAATCAAAGAAGTACTCGAAGCAAAAAGAATTACGAAAAAGGATTTAGAGACGGTTATTAAAAGTGAAATTGAGAATCCTGTAACGTTGTATTTGAAAGATAGCCCTCAAATATCAGGTATCTCTAATTCCGATGAACTAATGACTGTAAAGATGGATGCGGGCCGTATAAGTTCGGAGAACATAGACCTGAGCCGCGATTATAAATATTCCATGACAAACCATCTACTTTCCCTAATGTACAAGGAAGGCCCCGAAATTGCTGACAAAAAATATAATCAAATTAAGTTGATCGTTAATACGGAATGTCAAGAGGCATTTGATGAGTTTGAGGATAAGAATCTAGTGTTTGGCCAACAGATGCTAAAGAATATCCGTTCCAGGCTTAGGCTAATTTCGAAGAAAGATCAAGAGAGCGTGTTCAATGCAAGATATGAGCACTTGTTGGGAATGGTCGGCATCCTTACGGAGGAGTGCAAAGTATGGTGGAGTAAAAAATTCGAAATAAATGATTAGTGTTTTTGAATATCTTTTGGAATTAGAGAAAGAAGACGATAGTCATCTAGGTCGAATACTTGTCTTGTTGAATGTTTTTGCAGGAATTGAAGGTAAGAAGGAAATAAAGGGTCTAACCAAGTTGGCAAAACTTGATTTTTTACTTAGATATCCTGTTTATTTAGAAAGAGCTATGAAGAAAGTACACCAGAACCCTGAGCGTGTAAAGATAAAGGAGTATGAAAAAAAGAATGTAGAGTCCAAGATGGTAAGATTTAAATATGGCCCTTGGGATTTTAGATATAGAAGATTCATCAACGAGCTTGTGGGAAGAGGCCTAGTCTACATCAGACCTGAAGGAAGGTCAATCTATTTAGGTGTTACAGACAATGGAAGAAAGATCTTCGAAGCCCTACAAAACGACCCTTGGCATGACGATATAATTTCAAGAGCTAAAATTATAAATTCCAACTTCAATAAATCGGGTACAAACCTCATGAAGTTCATTTATGCAACCTTTCCAGAAATTGGCTCTCTTAAATATGGAACTAAAATTTAGTCAAAATTATGTACTTCAAATTTGAATCATTAGTGCTTCAGGCCAGGAAAGAAAGAATAATGATAGATCTTTCTCATCAGATATCATTTTTTCATGGTCAAATAGGCTCTGGGAAATCTTCAATTGTGAGGTTAATCGATTTTATGATTGGTGGTAACTTGGAGTTTACCCCAGCCATACAACAGGAACTTGTTTCCAGCACAATGAATCTAAGAATCGGAAATAACGATGTTATCTTAGAAAGAAAATTGGATTCAAGTAGTATACAAGTTACTTGGGAAAACGAAGCCAAAGAAAGGGCGACAGTTTCAGCTCCTTTAAGACTGGCGGACGCAGCTATATGGAACGATAATGTTTTTAATTTTAATGATCTTGTATTTTACCTTTTAGGTATGAATACTCCTATGGCCCTAAAAAGTAAGATTAACGAAGATACTACCCAGATAAGGGTAGGTCTTCGTGATTTTATGTGGTATTGCTATTTGGATCAAGATCATTTGGACTCATCGTTCTTTCGATTGGAGGATACTTTCAAAAGAAATAAATCCAGAGACGTAATGAAATATGTACTGGGTTTTCATTCAGATACTCTTACACTGCTGGAGAGGGATCTGCTGAACGCGAAAGAGGAAAAAAATAATGCTATCAGCAATATAAAAAGCTTAAAAAATCTACTAACCAAATTTAACTTTGAAACTGCGGATGAAATTGAAAGCGATATTAATGCTGCTAGGGAATCTCTAACTGATTTAAAGTTAAGGAAGGAGAGACTGGAATCTACTTATTCGTCAGAGACACATATAGTGGATGAACTGAGAGTAGGAGCCAGAAAAAATTCCCGAAATCTCGAAAACAGCAAAAATGCCTTGTACGATTTGGAACAGCGGATATCCGAACAGGTATCTCTGAAAAATGAACTGTTGAGTTCAAAGTTTAAATTAGCACGATCCCTGTCGGTAGCTAATGTTTTGGACAATGTTAAGTTTGACTTATGTCCTTCTTGTGGATCCAATATC
This sequence comes from Flagellimonas algicola, assembly GCF_005937185.1. Lineage (GTDB taxonomy): Bacteria > Bacteroidota > Bacteroidia > Flavobacteriales > Flavobacteriaceae > Flagellimonas > Flagellimonas algicola. The sequence goes on from NZ_VCNI01000001.1 coordinate 1,802,640, forward strand.
GAAGGCAGAAGAATTGAACCTGAAACTTGTTATTTGTGCTGTTCCGACATTAGTAGTGACATGAATGATAGGACTAATGTAGAAAATCTAAAAATCGATCTTGATTCGAGAATTCTGGAATTAGAAAATTCCATTAGTATTCATAAAAAGGAGTTGGCACGTCAGAAAAGGTTAATCAAAAAACAAGAGAACTTCAGACGTAATATTGACTCGAGAATTGATCAGGAACTAAAGAACTACGATTCAAGGTATCTAAGTCTATTTCGTGAGATTGACAGAAAAATAGCCACAATGGAAGAGCGCATTAAAGGTTATTTGAGACTTAAAGCAATACCTGATGAAATAGAATCCATTGAGAAGAAATTCTTAAAGATAGAATTGAGAGAGCAAAAAGCCAAAGAAAAAATATCCTTGGAGAGAAGCAAGTTGACAACCGCCAAGAAAATGGTCAGAGAACTAGAAGCTCAATTTAAAGATACGTTGGAGATAATTGGTTTTCCTGGTATAAACGAAAAAGACAAGGTTAGTATCAATACTTCAACTTGGAACGTCTATGTATTACCAAAGGGACAAGATGCACTAAAATGGAGCTATGAAAATGCAGGAAGTGGCGGAAAGAAAACTTTGTTTAATGTGGCATATTTGCTGTCCTTACATATTGTGGCAAGCAATAATGACCTTCCATTACCGAATTTTGTAATAATAGATACTCCAATGAAGAATATCGGTGAAGATGTAAACCAGGCGATATTTGACAATTTTTATAAATTTCTTTATGATATTTCTCTCGACGAATTAAAGGACACTCAGTTTATTATTATTGACAAAGATTTTGTACTGCCTGAATTTGAAGTTGATATGTCCGAGAGATATATGACACCGGATGATCCTGAGAATCCACCACTGATAACTTATTATGAAGGCCCTTAAATAAAAATGCTTCCAACGATTTAAAGAAACATCGAGAATGCCATATACCACTGACACAGAAATAGAAATAGAGTTAGAAGAGGAATTGACTACCACTTACATAATTTCTTCACAGCATAGAGCAACTGGAAATCCCAATAAAACAGTTTGGACGGTTGACTTTGACGATGAAGTTGGGTGCTTTAAATTATCAAAGACTTCCGAATGGATTGAGGACAATTATGGTTGGGGAATAAAAATAATTAATTCCATAGTACAATATATCGGACACAACTTTGAGAATGAAAGACTTAAATTAGCAAAATTTGTTGATGGAAATGAAAATGACATTTGGCACGGATATCCAGCTGATTATTTGAGAAGGTCGCAGGATAGACCACCAACATTCGTGCTTAAAAATTGGGTAGAACTTGGATATTTAACAAAAGCTAAAATGAACAAAATAAGAAGGGGACAATCGTGCAGCCTTTAAAAATAAGCATTAAAGGGGATTATTATGACTGCCAAATATATCGAGGTAGGTTATACCTATGGGATTTTAATGGTGGACTAAAAGTCTACGATTGGACTTCTATCGTCAAAAGTCTAATCAAATATGAAACAGATAAAATAGCGTTAACATTCAGTTTTTTAGATGGTAATTATCTTTATAAGGCCTCTTTAATTGAACTTTTTAAAGACAAAGATTTCAAACGTCTTTTACTTAAAAAATTCAAGCGTGTAGAGAGTAAAACTTTCCAAATAACACAAAAAAAGTTAGCAAAATTCCTTCTTGGAGAGCAAGAAACACCGACTGGAATTCTACCTACAGACACAGAAATTTACAGTAACCAGTTGTATTTTATTCACGAAAAAGGACTTTTCTCAAGCTCGGCGCATCGAAGTAAAACCGAAAAGTATCTTGTAAGTTCAAGACCTGTAAAAATTTGGGATTGTAATTTATTATCAATAAAAGCAAACAAGTATCCCCAACTCGCTTTATCAGGAGGCGATGAAGGATTGTACGAATTAAATACTTCAATAGCACAGCCTGAGAATTTAAAAAAAGTCGAGAGCAAAAAACCTATTTATCAAGTTAGTAAGGAGCACTCTTCTTTTTCTAATTATTCTTATCTCAACATCTACAATACATCTCTTGTCAAAGAATCTTTTTTAGCAACTTTTAAATGGGATGCTAAACTTGAATTAACAGGCCAATTGGATGTTGCAAGGAATTATGATGCAAAACTTACAGATAAAACTTTGTTCAAAACAAAATCAAAGCAACATTTTGTCAGTTGGGGTATTGCTGATAAAATTTATAAAGCGAAAAATGGTGGGTTCGAAATTATTAAATTCAATAATTATGCGGACAAGGAAAAAGGAGAAGAAAAGTTTCAAAAATTAACTTCGTTCAATTTACAGGCCTGGAAAGGAAAAGTTACTAACGGAGGCACTGCTTACTTCGGTAATATAGTTGAGTGTGAAAATGCTCTCATTGTAATTTTAAGTGATAATCAAATAATAACAATTCCCGGGCCAATTACAAGATGGAGAGCATATCCAAGGTCAATGAATTATGAAAATCATCTTCATGTCATTCTTGATGAATCCATAGATATTTATTCTTTTAATCAAGATTACTTTTTAGAGCAAGAAAACAAAACTATTGGGATTCAATTTCGGAATGAAAAGTCGAAAAGAACACCGAGGGGTAGTTATTTTGAAGATACAGACGAAAGCTTATATGATGATATTAATTTTCCATTTTGAAAAAATGACCACTAAATTCTTTTTTCTGCTCAACCTAGGGCAAGGTTTCGAAATTGTGATGTAAAAAAGCTTTAATGCAAATGCTTTTTCCAAACTCTTTACATTTCATCCATCAGTCATATTTTAGAATGGTAGTTGAACTCCGTTAACTATACTTCGTAAGAGCAGAATTCTGTACAAAATTCGCTTAATGCAAAGAGTTGAAAATTGGCACCGTAAAAAGTGAATTAACGAAACTATAGAATGAAATCATAACGGTTCTTTCAATGAAATAGTTTTTCTCCCTTCTAAACTATCTCGCAAAACTAGATTTTCCTTTAAATAGATATTGTGAAAAGCGAACGAAGCATAGCTGAGTGCTGCAAGCCCAAATCTTACCAAAACCTTTAGATTAGTTTTTTATTAAATACCATTGTTTATGATGTTGTAAAGAGGGGGTCCGGGGGAGACTCATAACTTCCTTTTTTGTGGATAACTTTGGTAGTAATCAAAAAGAGAATGGGGTGAACTTTTTGCCGAACTAGTCCATTAGGGCCTTGATTAGTATTAGTCCCCATTCTCTCTTAACACGGTTACAAGGACCATATAGAATTTTAGGAACCTCCTGTTAAAGGTTTTAGTCAACGTAACCATTCAAAACACTATAAAGTTATGGAAATCAAAGAAACCATTGGCATCGATGTCAGCAAATTGACATTGGATGCCCACATCCATTCCTCAGGTGATAGGGATCGATTTGAAAACAACACCAATGGATTTAAGAAATTGGTGGCGTGGGCGTATAAGAGGAGTCTGTTCCCGAAAGAGAATGTCCTGTTCATTTTTGAGCATACCGGGTTATATTCCCGTGGCCTTTCCCTTTTTTTTGGGGAAAGGAAACTGCCCTGTCACATAGCTGCAGGGTTGGAAATCAAACGCTCTTTAGGGATTGCCCGAGGGAAGAACGACCAAGTCGATGCAAGGCGGATTGCTCTCTATGCATATCGCCTGAGAGAGGAAATCCAACCTTCAAAGGTCGCCGATGTGCAGATCAGAAAATTAAGGACCATGTTCTCATTGCGGTCAAAACTGATCAAGCAAAGGGCCGGCTACAAGACGACACTAAAGGAGCAGAAAGGAATCCTTAGTGGCAAGGACTACAACATAATCTTCGAAATACAGAACAATATGGTGGACACCCTTACAGGTGAGATTCATAAACTGGAGCAGATGATGATGGAGATCATCAAAGGGGACAAAGGGCTCAGTGACCTGTTCAAATTGGTTACCAGCGTCAAGGGTGTTGGACCAATGACCGCAATGTTGGTGATCATTTACACCAATAGGTTCACAAAGTTCCACACCTGGAGAAAGTTCGCATCCTATTGTGGAGTGGCCCCATTTCCACATCAATCGGGAACAAGTATCAAGGGACGTTCCAAGGTATCGCATTTTGCCAACAAGGAACTTAAGGCCATACTGAACATGTGTGCAGCCTCCGCAATACAGTACAATCCAGAAATGAAACGCTACTATGAGAGAAGGACAGAAGAAGGGAAAAACAAAATGAGTACATTGAATGTGATTAGAAACAAACTGATAGCGCGTGTTTTCGCGGTGGTCAATCGGGGAACCCCATACATTAACGTTTACAGACAAGCCTCATAACCATTATTTTTTCCTTCAATATCACCCCCCGCAAATTGACGGGGTATATTGATAGGGGAAAATAATCCACAAAAACATTCAGCTTTTATTTGGAAAACTCATAGAATACTAATTTATTGAGCGAGGCAGAATAGTTCAATTTTTGAAAAGAAAGTTGTTTTGAAAGCTTTCAAGTGCACTTGAAACTATGGCACTTGGCATCGCTAAGAGTATTGCAGGATTCTGTTATCAAATGATACTTATGAACTATTTTCCAATAAATATACAATGGACAGGACAGAGTTTTGGCCCTGCCCTATTTTATATGGGGTATAGTATCCGACATCTATTCAATGACCACTTGATGGGTCTGCTCGATTCCTCCCCCTCTGATTCTGATAAAATAGTTCCCCTTTTTCAAATCGCTTACCTCTATGGACAGGGTCTTGGTACCTCCATCCATTTTGACCGATTTGACAACTTGCCCACCCATATCGAATATGGTAAGGTCAATGGGCCCTTCCGGTAAAAGACTTTCATTACTTATCGTATTTAAATTGTTGTCCAATTGAACATTGAGCTCATTGTCGGCGGGATTTGGATAGACGATCAGAGGAAACCCCCCTCCACTACATCCGTATGGAATGCCGGTCCCACCTGTTGCCAAACCACAGGAACCGGACGCCTGAACTGTGAGATAGCCCCCGTTACAGCCCACATAACGGCTCGTTGTATTTGAGGTGGATGTCCATGTTGTGCTGCCGTTCAAAGTCCAAGTATGTGTACCGGACCCTCCCGATGCCTGTGCGATTATCCATCCATGGTAATCCGGTCCCATTATCGAAATTGTCAAGTTTGGTGCACCGACAGTGATTGACTTGGTCTCGGTAACAGATCCGCAGTCATTTCCCGGGTAGTTGATCACGGCTGTCAGCGTTACACCACCATTGGAGACTCCCCTGACGGAAACGGAAGATGTTCCCTGACCAGAGACAATGGTCGCCCTTGAATTGTTGAGGCTCCATGTAACGGTCGTGCCAGCCGTTTGCCGGAAATTTGTAAGACTGTATGTATGCGTGTTGTTCACACAAATGTTGGAAGTCCCAGAAATAGAGGTAGTATTTACATTGAAGCAATTTTCATTGTCCAAAAAATTGGTGATTCTGGTTATGGAAGCGGCCGAAAAATTCAAATCCTTGTCAAATCCCGGACACATCATGGTCCGGGTTCCCGGGATTCCGCAGTTTGCCCCATCACCATGCCTTCCATCGAATAGGTGGCCTATCTCATGGGAAACCGTCTCATGGACATCGGCACGGTCTACTGAATAACAGACAGGTCTTGTGTCATTGCAAGCATCGCCTATGCCCGAAGCCCTTCCCAGATTTCCTCCCAAGTCTTTGCCCGTGAAGAGATGGATCAAATCCTTTGGGGTACTGGAGACGTTCCACTGGTTCCTGATTTCATTTATGATCGTCACGGGATCGAACGAGGTATATCCCCCTGCTTGAAATTCAATATGCGAGGTTACGGTCAATACCGCATCAAGGTCATCATCCCAAACATCTTGGATCAAATTGATTTCCCCCAACATCTGTGCAAATGAATTGGCGCGAGCGGCCGCATATTGCGGATCACAGTGCAACTGTAGTTCTATAATGCTGCATCCGGCCGAAGTACTTCTATTGCTCTGTAAAGTGCTGAAAGCTTTGTCCTCAGGTACGTCCTCCGTGCCACATGTGCCTTCCAGATATTTTAGCTTGTCGGACATGTACAGGACCAACTTATCATCTGATATGGTTCTGTCCCCTATGAAGTCCCTAAGTTGCTGAACATACATAACGCCCTTTTCGGTCTCAAAGCCCCCATATATGAAGGCATCGTCGATGGTGAGCCTAACGGGCCTGCCGTTTTTTAAATACCCCTTATAGGTAATGGTCTCAACCTCCTCTCGCTTGGTCTTTCCCTTTTCTGTGATTATAAATGCCTCAAAGTTGGGAGATCGGATCTCATGGGGATACAAGGTCATCTCCAAGATTTGTCCACCCCCCAATCTCCAGAGAACATCGGTTTCCTTTGAAGCTGCAATGCCCCTCTTAAACCCGGCTATGTCCATTTGGACCAACTGATATTCCTCTAGGGATGTATCCAACATTTGTCTTTGCGAGGAAGAAATAGTGGTTCTGTTCGAGACTATCTCCATTTGGGAATGGGCAAAAGGGGACTGTAGCACTACAAAAAGTAGTGCGAGAGTAATTTTTCTCATGTAGCGTAAGTTTATTGGTTAATAAGTCGTATCGATGTAATCTCAAAGAAATCGGCACAAATATCCTCTGTGTCAAAGGATTCGTAGACATAACCGCTGAATATTACCCTAGCATCCTCAATCTGAAGGCCGTCGTCCAGATTGCATGGAAAAAAAGAACCCAGTGGTCGGTCATCCGTCTGGTCATCCGGCCCAATCGTGAAATCATTGGGACAAAAAATACCAGGAGCCCTGATGGTTCCTTCTGCATCCGTAATGGTTGCGACTATTCTTCTGCCCTCATCTTGGAAACAACTCGGCTCAGGGTCATTGTCATCACTGGAGCATCCCGAAGTAAAAGCTGTCAGGTTGAAGATGAATATCAGAACGGTTAATTTCATGATGTTTTGCGGTTCCATAAATTGAAGATAGATAAATTTCTGAAAAGTAAGAAAAAGATTATATTAAATTTTAAAAAGCTTAACAATGTCATAATGTACCTACAATTAAGACGCAAGAAATACAGTTGGGTTGCTTTTGTCCGGGGCAGCCAATTTGTTCGTCCAATAAAATTTGAATGGTATGTCAAGGTTAACCAAGGGCGGGTTACTGAGGCAATCGAGATTAGAAAGTCGGTTGATCTCTTGTTACTACATCATTTTATGAAAAAAATCCGATTTCCATAGCCGTGGAGCATTTATCCCCCTTCTGATCATATTTGTTGATTGTGGTAATTTCAAAATTATTCCAAAATGACAGGAATCCCGTAAGGGGTATGCATATCCAGTGTTGATTGATTCGAAAGCTATGTCTTATGAGAAGGGCCATCTAGTATATGAAATGGAAATCTTGATTGTTTCAAGATGTGAGGTAAGCAACCTTATTTAAAACTTTTCCATAAAGGAGGTAGAGTTATCCCTATGGGATTATTTCTTGTCAAATAGTTTTTCCAAATAAGCGACCTTCTCCTTTTCGGCCTCCAATAAACGCTCATAGAGTTTCTTATTTTCATCGTGTGCCTCCATTAGTTTATCCAAAGGATTAAACGTGCAATGGGTATTGAATGCGCTACTGTCATGAAAGCTATTGAAGTAATTGAAGATTGATTCTTCATTGAACTGTTGAATTCCCTCTTTGGTGACCCCCAGAGCCTTGGCAATCTCCTCCAGTTTCGCTTCATCCACCTTTTCACTGTTCTCAATATTGGAAATGGCCTGTTGGCTGATGCCCAGTTCCTCGGCCAAGGTCTCCTGCTTCATTCCACGGAGTTCCCTGATCCTGCCGATCTTTCTACCTATATGGTTGTTCTTGGTCTTTGTCTGCATAGCTCAAATATAGGGTGTTTCCCACAATTTTCCGATTGTAAAATACAAAACGACCCCGATAAAGTACAACTTCTTATAGTGGGATACGAGGGAACGTAATCTTAATATGGGCAGTGATTCCCGAACCCATAAAAGCACAATCCCATGACACACTGCACAAACATACCGGAAAACTTTGAAAAGGCAGGGGAGCTGTCCAATTTGGTGGACAGCATCCTGAACACCATAACCATTGATGCGGCATTTCTATCCGCACAGCAAAAGGAGGGCAATGCCAAATACCATATCCTTACCTTATTTGTCGATGTCAACAACGACCCGATTCCCACTGAAATACGCTCATTGATTTCAAAAATCGGTAAGGAGCATCCCGATTTCAGGGTGAGGATCTATACGAAGAACCAATCCGAGATAGGCCTTGAAAGGGGAGCACTCTATTTCTTGGAACATTGTTGTCTTGGGGAGACCATCTTTGCCCATCCAGAGGGCGAGAACATCATGGACTACTCTGAAATGGCACACAAGACCCTGATCAATAGGGCCACTCGTTATTATACATCGGAAATGAAGAAGGTGGGTGCCTTTGCCCACACTGCGGATATCTTGATCAAGGAAGGTGACCTTTCCATAGCCACTTTCAACATGCACCAAGCCTTTGAGCTTGCGTTCCGGTTCATCGAACAGATGTGCATCGGAAGGAGCAAGGTGACCCATAGCATCATCAGCCATATCAACTATTGCAGACCATTCTTTCCCACACTATGTCCATTTTCGGAGACCTCAGAAATGGAGAACAACGAACTGTTGATCCTTTTGGAGCATGCCTACAGTGTGGCACGTTACGGGAATGAATTTGAGATTGGCAAAGAACAGGTGAAGAAAATCCAATCGGAACTAAAGGAGTTCATCCAAGAAGTGGAATCCATTTTCAAGCGGCACCTCGCCCATTGTAGGGAACGAATCGAAGGGAAGCATCCAGTTTCCCCTGAAGAGACAACACCTGAACAGGACAATGAAAAGAACAGAGGTGAAGGGACGCTGTTTGAAAAACTGAAAGGTTTGGAAGAAGAACACTTTTGCACATTGAGACCCTATGGTCCAGAAAAGGGACTTTATGGTATAGAACTGTTGACCGAGGGCTATCTGGAAACCTCGTTCATGATCTCCAACCTGATCAAGGTCTGTATCACGGCACTGGAGGTGGAAAACTTTCCAAGTCGAACAGTTCCACAGCCCGAACACAATGTTCGGGAGGTACTGGGGTACATATTGGACTTGGTGCCGCATGAAGAAATGGAATTCCTCGATAAGATCGGTAAACTGCTATCTGCATCAACGGTCACTAATTGAACCAATAAAAAATGCTCCCATGAACCCTAACGAAGAAAAGCTTATAAAGGATTTGAGACACCACGCCAACGACCATACCCCGACCTTGGTTCCCCATCCATGGTTCAAGGACAAGTTCCAGCCCACATTTTTCTATGTTGACGGCCATGCCGATCTATTGTTGACCGTTCGCGCACTGATATACCTTTCCATGAGGGCAATAAACCCCGAGTTGGGTCCGGACGAAGTTATGGAAAGGAACGAAGAGGAATTCATCCATCAGGCATTGATTGTTGCCAACCGTTTGATGCCAAATGGTGAAGAGGCCCTGATGGATCACTTGAACAGATTCTACAGGGAAGAAAAGAACGGACATGAATAGGAAATCAGAGGATAATTTTATCGATACATAGAGTATCAATTTACCTTTAGAGATTAATATTTTCCGATTTTTCCATTAAAAATGCCCCAGTTTTATTGGGCTGAAAGCCTTTTTCCGTGAAAAATGAATTATTTTCAGAATTCACAACCTACTAAAAAATTTAGCAAAGAGAAACTCTCCTCTTGTTTTCCAAAAAGCCATTTTTGTGACAAAAACTTATTGATTTTACTGGGCTGAGAGCACTTTTGCGACAAAAACCTTAGAATCACCAACAATGAATATTTTGGAAAAACCCTTGAAAAATAGTCTTTTCCGAAGGAAAATGAATTAGTAGCGCCGCGCTTGCGCGCTACCCTCTTGCTTTACATTCTTCGTCCTGCTGGCAGGACAAAAAATGTAAACGCTGTCCGCCTGTAAACTATACCAAATCAAAGCAATAAAAATTAAGCCCTATTTACCTTTTATATTCAGTTCATATTTTCTTTTTTGAAATAACATATTAAAACAATTAACCTTAAATATGATGGATTTGTTGGTAAAATTCATCTTTGCCTAATGGTGAGGCGAACTTCATTCATTTTATTATTTCTTAAAATGTATGGTGTTCAAGACTTTTTAAACGATACGCTTTGTCCAAAATGGAATGGAGGGCAATGGGTGGAGTTTAGTTTATGCAGAATAGCTAATTGAAATAAATCACTTATATATGTAAAAACATATAATTATATGCGTATAATCTATTTTATATGCTTTTACATATATTTTTGTATATTTACCATATTTTATATTTAAAAGCATATAATGAAAGAGTTGTCCGAATTTGTAAAAGTTCGTCGTAAAGAGGTTAATCTTACCCAAAAAGAGTTTGCGGAACGTGCAGGTGTAGCGCTTACCGTTGTTCGTAAAATAGAGCAAGGTAAAACCAACTTGAATATGGATAAAGTCAACCTAGTATTAAGTATGTTTGGGCATACCCTTGCAGCAGTCAGCACTAAGGAGTTTAGGAATAGAAATAATACCGTCCAATGAGAAAGGCAACTATAGTATATAATGACATTAAGGCCGGAGAACTTATTGAGACCGACGACGGTGATTACATATTCCAATACAACACCGACTATATAAAGAACTATCCCAAACAGTTTATAACCTTCTCCATGCCCGTAAGAAAAGAAGCTTACACAGAAAATAGGTTGTTTCCTTTTTTTGAAGGTCTTATTCCAGAAGGTTGGTTATTGAACATTGCCACCAAAAACTGGAAGCTAAACCCAAATGACCGCATGGGACTATTATTGGCCTGTTGCCAAAATTGCATAGGTGCTGTTAGCGTGCAACCCATAAAAGCCAATGATGAAGCATAAATGTTTATACTGTTATGACGATTTGGAGGGAGAGAAGGATTTCCATGAGTCCTGTAGTCTAGAATTTTTTGGAACCAAGGAACCCCCAAAATTGGAGTATTCGTTAGAACAGATGTCAGAACTGGCAAAAGATATCGTGGAAAGAAGTGTATCTGTTCCGGGGGTACAACCCAAGTTATCCATGTCGCTTATAAACGAAGTTCAGGGGGCAGGTAATTTTAGACTAACTGTTGTTGGTGCTCTAGGTGGTAATTACATTTTTAAACCTCCATCATTGGATTATCCCGAAATGCCTCAAAACGAACATGCAACTATGCGTATTGCTGAATCTTTTGGGATTCAAACTGTACCATCAAGTTTAATTCGATTGCAATCCGGTGAGCTATCCTATATTACCAAACGAATTGATAGAACTGAAGATGGTCAAAAAATCCATATGCTCGATATGTTCCAGATTACGGAAGCTTTTGACAAATACAAAAGCTCCATGGAGAAAATTGGAAAGGCTTTACATACCTATTCAGATAACACCCTCTTGGACAAAATCTTCTTTTTCGAATTGACCTTATTTAGTTTCCTCACTGGAAACAATGATATGCATCTAAAAAATTTCTCCATGATTAAGTCTACCTCCGGTTGGTTATTGGCACCAGCCTATGATTTATTGAATGTGGCTATTGTGAATCCCAAAGATGAAGAAGAGCTAGCCCTTACCTTGGGAGGAAAAAAAAGTAAGCTGAAACGAAATCATTTTGAATCATTGGGGAACGGGTTGGGTTTAACCGACAAGCAAATTCAAGGAGTGTTCAATCGTTTTTACAAAAAGAAGGACGATGCTATGAATGGGATAAATGCTTCTTTTCTATCTGTAGAAATGAAAGAAAAATATACTGCTTTACTACTAGAACGTTATGAAAGGATTTACAACACTTCATCAGCTTTAGACAACTGACCATTGTTTTTATAATACAAAAGTCACCTATTCGGTGAGCATAAAAACTTAAACCCTGACAAAGCCTTTAGTATTGTCAATTTGAAGATTAGGTTTTAGTCTTTACACAAAATCCATTTCAAAAATCAATGGAGGAAGCAATCTTGGAAAAATTGCACAATTGATGGTCATATGTTTTACATATTTCCCTAACTATTTCGATGCCAAATTCAGTAGTCGTTCTTCTAACCAAATCTAAAAACCACTCTTCAAAATCATTAATTTGTTGCTTCTTATCAAAGTAATAAACCAATAATTGTATTAGATTTTCTATTTTGTCAATGTCCCTCGCAATTGCATAGTTAATATATTGTTTATTTGCCGAATCAATTCTCCCTTCATACCTCTTCCAATTAGTTTCGATGTCACTGAGATTTCCAAAATTATTATAAGACGAGAGCATGGATATATACTGAGCAGCCTCACTTTCCTTTTCTATAACAGTAGCAGTTTTTGAGAAATCTGGAATATCCCCGTTTCTAAATTCTGGCAAATCATGAAACAACAGAATTTCAATAATTTTGCTTTTATTATAAAACGGATAGGTCTCTTTTTTTTCTTTGGGTAGTTTATCTTGAAGATAAAATTTGGCCAATAAAACGCATGCATATGTATGGGACGCTATGGTTTCGATATTACCATTTACATTTCGGCCTCTTTCTGATGAAATCCAACCAGATCTAATTTTTTCTTTAATGGAATAAACAGGTAAAAACAGATCAAAACTACTCCTCAAATTAGGGTTTTCTACTATTTCAAGAAAAAAAGTAAGATACTTAACCAAATTTTCGGGCAAAAGAAAATTTGGTTTTTCAGTGACATTTTTTATTAACTTGGTAAGTAAATCGATTTGAGTTTTATCCAAATCCAATTTTAAATGTCTATGCTGAATCAATGAGCAAAGAGTGTACAGTTCTATGGAAAACAAAGTGTGCATCTTTCCATTTTTAATTGAATCATTAAGCCTTCCATATAATTTTTCAAAGGTCCGGGCGATAGGGTGAAAAATGTCGTCATGAGAAGTTAAAGACATGCTGTCCGACAAATCATAAGCAATATCGCCATAGTACTCAAGATGAAAACCTCTATTAATATTATCATACTCCGTATCAAAAATCATTTTATCCAAATACTCTTCAGAGCTTTTTCTATCGCCAAGATAGGCTAATGAAATATAGATAGTTCTTATAAATAGCATCGTTTTTGGGTCCTGAAATACATTAATACCATTTATTTCTTGAATAGCAACTTTTAATTTTTCGTTTAAAAACTGTTTTGATTTTGACTTTAAGGAATTGTGACTTAATCTACCTAATAAGTAGCAAAAATGAGATTTACCTGTTAACTCTACTTTATCAAAAAGCACTTGAATTGAATCAAGCACTTCTTTTTGACTGTTAAAAGTGCTATTTATTATTTCCTTACAAAAATTGTTAATGGAATGTGGATACACCCTTTTTAAAATTTCCAAATCCTGTTCTGAGAAATTTCCTTTCTTACCTTTGAACTGGACTAAATTTTCTGTAATTTTATAGGCTATAAGATAGTCTCGTATTAAGTTATGACTATGTATCAATCTCCAAAGGTTATAATGATTTTTAATGAACTCATTATTTGTTTCGGAATTAACATAAAAATTGAAAGCAATTTCAGAACAGTTTCTTAAAGTTGATTCCTGTCCATCAGTTTTGTTCTTGATATAAGTCCTTATTAAATCTGAAATTGACCTTATCTGTTTTTCATTTAGGTTAATGTTCTCACAAAACAGTCTTATTAGAAAAAAATCAAGACTTTCCTGATTAAGACGATTCAAAAAAACGTTTATCTTTTTGGATGAATCAATATTGAAATTTGAAAGATTATAAATGGTAGAAAAAGTTTCTATAAAAGCTTTCACATCCAATGTTTTCTTATCAATTTTTTGAAGTTTAACAACTGATTCAGAATTTACATTCTGCAAGACATTTCTATTATCAAAGTGCTCTGTGGTGCTTAAACCTATGATGACCTTCCTTTCAAATCCGACTTTTAAAAACTCTAATATTGTATTATTCAAGTCTATTGCTGACTTAAGATAGTTATCCAAACCATCAACTATAATTAATGGTTTTTTTTTATTTTCAACAATATAATCTCGAATGGGTTCAATATCTCTAACAAAAGCTTTCCTTGCTTGTTCTATCTCTAGATATGAGTTGTAAATATCTACATCAACAAATATCGGTGTATACTCAAACAGACTCTCTGAATATTTGTTCCAGAAGTAGTAAAATAAAATCGACAAAAAAGTTGATTTCCCAGATCCTGGATGACCAGAAATTAGCAACGGTATTTCGGAATTGGCATTTTTCACATACCCCAAAATATCCTCAAATATTCCATTAGAAGCATTCTTTCTAAAACTTCCTTCTATTTCAACTATGCCGTTGAAAAACTTTGTGTAATGTCCAATTCTAGAAGAATCGATTTTTTCCAAAGAAAGTCTATTATTAAGAAAGATATACTTTAGGTAATCTAAAAGTGATTCATCATTTATAATTTTAGGAAAAGAATATTTCTTAATTTCCAGGTCTTGACCGAGTTCTTCGGCCAAAAGTGAAATGTTTTTTTCATATAGGGAGTTATTGTATAAATCTCGACTTAACTGCACATCTAAAAATTGGTCTTTAATAGGCAAATCCTCAAATTTTAGAACATAAATCTTTTTCTTCTTACCCTCAATTAAGTGTTTGATAGAAATCTCTTTTTCAGATCTTGTCCATTGGGATTCCAAGAAAGCCTGAGTATAAACAATCAATGTTATTTCCGATTCTTCAAGAGCTTTATCTATTTTTCTTACAATATTATCACCAGTTCGCAGATCATTTCCGTCCACAAAGAAAAAATCGTTTGACAGACCATAATTTTTAAACCTTAAAAGAAGATTATCAACAATTTTGTCATCAACACTACTATGAGAAACAAAAATTTTTTTTTCCATCGACTATTAAATTGACTTATTGTTGAATGAACTCAATAATAATATCATAAAATATGAGCGAATCTTTATACTGCTAAATAAAGGGGAATTTACTGGACGCATGGTAAAGTGACACTAGTTAAATTTCAAAATACTTTAAACATTGGTCATTTCAAAGTAAACTGACAAAAAAAGAGTATTACACTTACCAATAATTTTCATGTTTTTAAAACTTAAGGTGTGTTTTAAAGATTCGAATAATATGAAAATCATGACATTGGATGAAATGGGCATTTCCACTTCTCTATCCACAGAAAAATACATCAAAAACACTATTTAGGGGAGCCGAATTAGAGGCGGATACCAATCCCTTTAAGCCTATCGGTATCGGAAAACCCTTGGTCATACGATTTGACTCTGTTTATCTGGGTGATTTAAAGAAAGGATGTTTAATAGCAACCAAGATATATTGGTCACTTCGGCGATAAAAGATGATGTCACTTTTGATGCGGCACCCAGAGCCATCCACCAAATCTATAGAAGAAAGGATAAACGGGAAACACTATCCCCATCATCATTAAATGAAGCAACCCCAATACTTTATTATTCTAAAGCGTTTGATTCAGAATTGTTGAGAATTACTGTGGAAATCAAGGCGGACAGATTTCCGGAAAAAGCGTTCAATACGGTTTCCAATTCATTGCGTGCGGCGGGTGGCATAACCATTTTGGGAGCATTATAGTCTTATTTGATTGCAGGCGACCAAATCATCAAATCTGCTTCAAGCATGCTCAACACCCTCATGCCTTCAAATCTCATGTCATTGTATGATTCATGAAGTATTCAGCAATCAAGGAGTAATAAAATTCTTATATTTAATCTGAATACCATTACATGCGCAAAAAGGTTTATATTTCATCTACTTATAAGGATTTAGTTTCATATCGAAAATCCATAATCGATATGTTCCAAAATAAGGCCTTGCAAGATGAGTATAGTCTCATTGCGATGGAAGGCTATTTACCTGAAGTGGGCAAAAAGGCTATACAGGTTTGTATTGATGATGTGGAGTCAGCCGATGTTTATGTATTGATACTGGCCAAACGATATGGTTCGATGGTTAAAGAAACAGGACTTTCTTACACCGAAATGGAATATGACGCCGCGAAGAAGAAAGCCGAAAACAATCCAAACTATAAGATATTCGTTTTTTACAGCAATGAAGACAGTGAGGAAAACGATTTTGTCGAGTTAAAGGATCTCGAAAATGACAACCTTCAAAAATTTTACGACAAGGCACTCAACGAGAATTCAGCATTCATTCATCCGTTTAGCACCCCCGACAATCTGTGCAAACAGTTATTATTGACCTTTGTACATAACTTTAAAAAACTCTCCAATTATTCCGACTACGAAAATGCCATGATCCTGATCGATCGAGTGCCTCAAACCAATGATTTCTCGAGGATGCTACTTGAAAATGTAAGTTCATTTCATTTTACATCAAGAAATGCCAACTCACCAAAAGACTTCGTAGAAAGAATACACCGCATGGAAATGGGTGACGATTTCAACAAATGCCATACCAGTTTGACAACCATCTCCATAGAACATGAAAAATTCAGAAAAGAGTTGAATGATAAATTCATTGATGGTTGGTCAAAAGGAGTGAACGAATTTACCAATGGCTACCAATTTGACAATTCGGAAAAATTGTTCTTGAGCATTGAGGTCAATGTATTTGATTTTAAATGTGAAAAAAAAATGGACTGCCTGTACCATTTTCTCATTGCTTTTTTACCACATTATTTGATAACAAAACCGGAACAAAGCAGAAACCACCTTTTCATCATGTACTACACCTATTTGGACAAAACAGAAAGTGAAGTGAAGCAGTTCGAAACCTTTATCGCAAAAATAGCCAAAGCAATTGGAGACAATACGTGTCTTACTGAAATTGATGAGCTCAAAGAAGTATCCCGTGACGATACCGCAAGTTGGTTGAAAGAGTTTGTCAAATTCAAAAGGATAGATGATGTGGAAATGGATGAATTATTGGGTGCGGATGAATTGGAAAATCCGTGGGGCCCCTTTACAATGAAAAAGGTCAAAAAGGATATCAAAGATTATTTAGAGGAAGAACTACAAAATAAAAACTGACACCATGTTACAGCTAGAGAAACTTGCCAAAGACCATTACAAACCTAATCCAGAACTAATGGCAGCCATTAATACTGCACTATTTCTGGAACGACCACTGTTGCTTTCCGGTGAACCGGGAACAGGCAAGACGCAATGTGCTGATTTTATTGCTCGACAATTGCACCATAGTTTTCCCAAAAAATTCAAGGCAGCTACAGCACTCCGGTTCAATACCAAGTCAGTTTCACAATCTACCGATCTGTTTTACCAATATGATGCCGTGGGCCATTTCGGTGATAAGAAAAACAAACCGAAGGAGTCTTTTATTCATTTTAATGAAATGGGCACCGCTTTGTTGGCCACAAAAGCAGCCAACAAGGACTGGAATGTATTTCGTAACTATACCACTGATGTATTGCCCAACGTAGGTTTCGGATCGGTGCTGCTGATCGATGAAATTGATAAAGCCCCTAGGGATTTTCCAAACGACTTACTGGCCGAACTCGAAAAACCACCCTTCAAATTCGCGATTAAGGAATTGGATGGATTTCAAGTGGTACAGGACACCACAAAACCTATTGTGGTCATTATTACCAGCAATAGTGAAAAAGGATTGCCTGATGCCTTTTTACGACGTTGCGTCTTCCATCACATCAATTTTCCGGATGATACCATGTTGTTCAACATTGTTGAAACAGCACTTGAGTCTAAAAACCCTGTATACTCCGATGCTATCACACTATTTATGGAGCTCCGGAATAATAAAAGCATCAGTAAACCACCTGCTACTTCTGAACTGATTGATTGGGTCAGCTGTCTACAGCATAAAGAGCTATTAAATGACAATCTTAGGAAATGGCAGGATGCAGATTCCAGTTATCGCAAAAAAATCATCGATACGCTCGGGGTGATCACAAAGAACAAGTCGGATTTTGAATCACTAAAAAAAGAGATTGACCGAAAATAGTGGGCATATCGCCAATGCGACAATGGGCAAAGTCCATTTGCCTCTTTATGACTTTTTTCTTGTTCTTAAACAGCATAATTTTCTGGTGACCCCTCAGCAAATTACCGAAGCAAACCAGGTTATTAAAAAATATGCTGACAAGGTTAAAAGCGAAATGGAGCTTTGTAACTATTTAGTTCCCATTTTTGCCAAAAGCCAAGAAGAGCAACACCAGTTTATTGAACTTTTTGAGGAGTACTATGCCCAAAAAGAGCCCTCTGTTGAACCCAGTAGAACGACCCCTTCATGGGTATTTCTCTTGATAGTTCCCCTGCTGTTGGCAACATTGGCACTGTTGTATTTTTATCCAGACCCCCCACCGCCAAAGGAACATCAAATCTATTTAGAGACCATTACCTCAAGTGTGGACCCACTCGCTGAAAGGGTAGAAATAACATTCTCTTTAGAGCAGGGTTCGGAACACATTCAATTGGACCATTCAGTGGATTGGGGTGATGGTACGTCAAAGGACAATCTTCTAAAACATGATTATCGTGAAGATGGAATTTACAACATTACCGCTTATGTTCAATTTTCAGATGAGGGTGTGGCCTATTACGATACCATTACCAAAGCCCAACGTATTTGCATTGCACAAAGTAGCTTAATTCTCACCCGTTCTTTTGAGGGAGATTCCATTGCCATAAATCGTGATTTTGAATTATCCGCTACCTTGATCGGAAATAAGAAACCTGAACAAACCACTTGGGTAGGTTCGGATATTGAAATCATAGCTAATGAATCAATTGAACCAAATACCGAAAATCAACAAAGAAGACAAACCGTAACGATGCGGTCTCGCATCACCGAAGTAGGAAATCATAATTTTGAATTTTTAGCCAATTACAATCAGGAATCTTGTAACGTCGGTGAGGATATTACCCTTATTGCCTACGACCCGAATCCGTACAATCCAACTACAGATAGGTCCAATCCATTTACTGCCCATATCTATCCTAGTGATGGTGCTATTGAATTAAGACCAAATTATATGGTTCGGCAAAAGTGGTTCAATGTGCTGTTCGGACTGCTCGCCTTGTCCACCATTGGCATGGTCTACTTTTTTGAAAAAAGATGGAAACTCAAGAAAGCGGAAACCGAAAAAACGGAGGAAAACAAAACGGAATATGGCCGTTTGACCCAATCCTTTAAAGGAAAGAAGGGAGCCGTTGACATTCCATTCATTGAGAAGAACTATTTGCCCTATCCTGAGGCTGAAATGAACGGTATTGCCACGCAAATGCGTTCTAGAATCAGTGATAAAGGCACTTATTTGCATGTTCAAAAAACCATTACAAAGGCCATTCAACATGCTGGTTTTTTTAACCCAGTTCTGGTCTCTCGAACACAACAAAGTGAGTTTTTGGTGCTCATTGATCGTAATTACACCAACGACCAACAAGCTAAATTATTCGATTTTTTGATTGATCTACTGCGAAAAAGAAACGTTTTGATCAACAAATTTTATTTCAAGATCGACCCTTCATTGTGTTACAGTGAAAAGGAAAATCAGCCCATAAACCTTGAAACACTCAGTGAAAAATATCCAGAACATATTCTACTCCTGTTCGGTAATGGCTATCAATTGATCTATCCGGATTATCCCAATATAAAAAAGGACTTCGTTCAGCTTTTCGAAAGATGGCGGTTCAAGGCAGTCATCACTCCTGCATCTTTTATGGACTGGGGAAACAAAGAACATACGGTATTGAAACCTCATCTTCCCATTTTCCCAGTAGATATTCCTGGGCTCTTGTTGCTGATGCCCAAACTATTTAGGGAGGGCACAAATATCGATACACTATTATCCCAATATACGGATCAGTTTTATAAAGTGGCACCTATAGATTTTGAAGATCTTGATGAATTATATACCTATTGCGAAAATGTAGATTGGGCAAAATCAAAAGATCGAGGCCAATATGGGAATGTGCTGTTTCAATGGATAGCAGCCCTGGCGGTTTACCCCAAAATTCGTTGGGAACTTCTATTGAGTATTGGGAAAGCAGTACTGGAACATCATGGACTTGGTCATCACTTGAATTTTACCTCGCTACTATTGCTGGCCCGTGTGGATTGGATAAAATTGGGGGAATTTCCAGACTTCACAAGATTTGAGCTTCTCAAACATTTGACCAAGGAAAACGAAATTGTAGCTCGGGAGACCATTTTAAAAGTTTTGAAGGAGATTCCTGAAGCTGAATTGAACAGTACCCACTTTGCCTATGAAGAGAAGGAAACCCAGCGATTGATGAATGAATTCACCCTGTATGCCCATGATCCGATATCCTACTCACAATACAAAGACTCCAGAGCCTTGTTTGAATTGCTATTGAAAGATGATCATGTTACCGATGGTTTAACCAAAGCCTATTTGGAAAACCCCAAAGTGGCCTGGCCTACTCTAATTAATGGGAATCCCATACTGGAAGGTACCACCTCAAGCACAAAAACCGTGTCGCTTAGTAATTATCTCGATCTGGAAGACACACTAAAAGAAAAGCGCTCTAAGTTGTATGGCATTTGGGTTCGCGCTGCAAGCATCATAGTGTGCATTGCAACCGCAGGTCTGCTTTTCTTGTCTTTTGCAAACAATAGCAAACGCTTTGACAATAATCTGCTCATGCTTCGAGAACAGCAAACGAGGCGTGATATTTCCCTTTTCTATAAGGACAGTATTTTAAACGATTCAGCGACCCGTAAACTAGAATTGCGATTGAACGACTCCACCATCTATGACCTAAAGAATTCCATTAATTATCAACCCCAAAACGACCGGGAAGTCGCCTTTACCCTTAAAAGTTTGGTAGTACTTGACTCCACTTCCAGTGAATTTAAATCGTACCCCATGACCTTGGTAAGAAACGATTCCATTATTTATTCAGAAGAGGTGCGTTTTGATTCCAATTCCTACAATATTTCCTTTGATGTGGATAGGGACGGAGATGATTTCCCGGATAATGAAGACGAATGTCCAGACGTTTTTTCAAGAACAAACAAGGGATGTCCTGAATTTGACCAGGTTTATTGGAATGCCGTTAAAAACCAGAATACAACAAAAGCCTACCTTGATTACCTAAAAAACTCTAATCCGAATCACGAATCGTATAGAGAGGCCGTCAATATCCTGGACTCGCTATTATCTAATCGTGGCTTTGTACAATTTCAAGAGACCAATGGAAACGAATTGTTCGAGAAATATCATGATATCCCCAACATTGGGCAATTTTATTTTTCAAAAAGAGATCAAACAATTCGCGATGGAGCAATCGGGAAAACAAGAAAAATTATTCGTAGAACTGGTGTGATTCGAACTGGAGACATTGTAAAACTATTGCGTTTGGAAAATGTTCTACCTAATTCCATTTGGGCTGAAATTGCTTTTGGCGGACGAAATACAAGAATAACGATAAACCCTGTGGAGAGGGACACTATCAAAAGTGAGCCCATTCAAGGCTCAATTGAAAAAGATGCTGTCATAAGAAAATCAAAAGAAAAGGACGGAATAAACGACAACCTGCCAAATACTGAAGAAAAAATGATACCCCAGACCACCATTTCAAATCTACCGGGAGAACTAAACCATACGAACTCCGGATCAGAGAGACCAGCACTTTATGTGTGGGATTTTTCAACGGAAATTCCCGAACTAAAGAATGTTGCGTCAGAGTTAACTAGCGATTTTGAGACCGAGCTTATCAATTTAGACCGCTACAGGATTCTAGATAGAAGAAATTATAGCAGGTTGGTATCTGTTCAAAAAATAGAAGAAGAAGCATCCGATATAAAGAATTTGACAAATAGTTCGATTGATAATCTTGAAGTAAATAAAGCGGAAATCGTAGTTTTTGGTGAATTAAAGGAAAATGTCAATAGTGGAGAATATAACTTGACAGTAATCTTTCAAAAATTGAATGGGGAAATTAGTAGGAAGAGTAGTATCTTTATTAGGCGTGGCTTGATATCCGATAATACCACAAGAGAAGAATCGATACGGAAATTAATTCTACAATTACATGAAAGAGAAATTAAAGAGACGCAACAAAAAGAATTGGAATCTATTTCCAATTTGCTCTACACCTATCTGCTGAGGGTCGAAGAGGTTTGGAGATCATATGGTGATATCAGCTTTATGCTGGATGCGCCCTCCTATCCGGTTGAATTTTCAAATCAAATAGAAGCCTACAATGAAATTTTTGAACGTATTCACAATAACCGGGATAAGATAATAAGCGATTTTTCTACAAATTGGGATAAAGCACAAACCCAAGTTTTAAATGAAATTATCGAATCTATAATTTACGATGTCCATGAAAGAAATATTCTGAAACTTGATCAAGTCCGAATGGAAATCGATAGATATAGGTTGGAAAAATCAAAAAAGGTAAAAAAAAGACTTCGTGAAGAAATCATACAAAAGACAAGGAAATGGACGGGAGATCTTCAATTTTCAATTGAACTACTTAAAGTGAAAACAGAATCATTTTTAAATGATTTAAGGTCCAAATTAGACTCTAAAAACTAATTACTTTACGGTAAAATATTAATTGTATTAGGAACAGTTAGAGGCATCAATAATGTAATAGTAAAAATTTTTGCACTGTAATTCCTAGTATGACTTAAACCTTTAATGGCAGCTCTTGTGAGCTAATGTAGCCATCTACAATGTATTTGTTACAGGTTATACAAATTGTATTTTATTTCAAATTATAATTGCGTAATTTCTTACAACTAAAAACCTATCCTCTTTCATCCTATGAAACTTAAAAAACACATAACGTCTTGTTTGGTTTTGGTTCTGGCAAATTTACTGGCCACTTCTTGTGTGAGCACCCGTATAGAGGCCAGCCCCTATCAAGACACCGTCGAAAATTTGGAGTGCCAACGAAAATCCAGTTGGAGTTACTGGTGGGGGGTTGCCCCAGGTAGTATCAAAGTTGTCAGTGCCAACCCGGAAATTGAAGGCACTGTTTGCCCATGTGAAGAAAATGCGATGTCTTGGGCCGTGGTTAAAACCTCTTTTACTGATTTTGCATTAAGTCTGGTGACCTTAGGTATTGTGAACCATAGAACCGCCATTTATGGCTGCGCTCGACCCCAGGGTGGCGAAGGAGATTTGGACAACTAAAAAAATATACCCATGCTACCCAAAGGAATAACACGTTTGCCCATTAAAAAATGGACCAATAAGCATGAAAATTTTACCCATGATTTGGTAGAAAATGCTTCATTCAAGCTACGTAATCCCAGAGAAGGAAAGCGACGGGAACGATACCATCAAACAACTAAAAACTTCCAATGGCTCATTCAACATGCCCTGGACAACAATCTCAAACTGCGCGCCATGGGCAGTGGTTGGTCGTTTACAAAAGTTGGGGTAACCGAAGGAGGACTGATAGACACAGCTTCGTTAAACTTTTCCTTCCCCCTGACTCAAAAATATGTAAGTGATCAATATGCTCTCCAGCCAGAAGATTTGTATTTTCTACAATGTGGCACCATTGTTTATGAGGTAAATAATCGTCTGAATGCCAAGAACCCTCCACGTTCCATCAAAGCATCAGGAGCAAGTAATGGTCAAACCATTGCAGGTGCCCTATCCACCGGCACCCATGGGGCGGCCATCAACGTGGGTGCCATTCCTGAATTTGTCGTGGGACTGCATATTGTTACCGGTCCTGACACTCATATCTGGTTGGAACGCGCTTCTTATCCCGTTACATCACCAGAGTTTGTAGCTTGGTTGGATGCCGATTTGGTTCAAAATGATGATTTGTTCAATGCCGCTTTGGTTTCTTTTGGAAGTTTTGGTTTTATCCATGGCGTTATGGTGGAAACCGAACCGCAATTTTTGCTTACGGAACATCGTGTTGGTAATATTCCTTACGATCATGTCTTGAAAAGTGCAATGACCACCTTGGACTTTAGTGGATTGCAACTTCCTGGAACGGGTCAAAATGGGGAATTATACCATTTTGAGGTACTTTTTAATATCCACAAATTTGAACCCAATGACCCAGATAAAGGAGCCTTCTTAAAGTATATGTTTAAGAAACCTATTGACCCATCAAATCCACATACCCCATTGTCTCGAAGTAATGAGTTTACGTATGGGGACGACCTTTTGGGAATTATTTCAACTGTATTAGACAAACTTCCGGGCTCAGGGTTGCTAATCCCGGCGATGGTCAACGCCATGTTCGGTTTGGCATTCGAACCTAAACCTCCGATCCAAGGCACGGTGAAAGAAATTTTTAACTATACCAAATTTCGGGGCAAGGTGGCCAGCGCAGCCATTGGCATTGCCATCGAAGACTCCCCAAAGGCCCTGGAAACCATTGTTGAAGTAAATAAGCAAAAACCTTTTCCCGGCGGACTTTCCTTGCGCTACGTTCATGGTACCAAAGCAACCCTTGGCTTTACCAAATTCCCAAAAACCTGTGTTTTGGAAATGGATGGTGTTGATGGCGGAAAGGCCCGTGAGTTTTATGAGGCGGTTTGGAATACATTTGAACAAGAGGGGATTGCATACACTTTGCATTGGGGCAAAATCAATTTTAACCTTAACGAAAATAGGGTGAAGAACATGTATGGGGCCGCTGCGGTACAATCATGGATTGATGCTCGTAACCAATTACTTTCACCTTCCGTTCTGGCAGTATTCAACAATAAGTTTATTACGAATTGTGGGCTGCATAAAGTTCTTGGGGCGATTGTATAACTAATAAGAAAGAATATTTGCCATACAAAAGTTATATTCCAATACAAACAAAGAAACATGATAAGGCCATTAAATGAAGGTATGAAAACCAATTCTGAAAACGAAGATATAGAAACGGAGTTTGAAGTTGGGTCCTATGGGGAATCAGAATGGTTAATTACGCAAAAGACCACTAATTTGATTGCTGCAGCTTTTATTGCGAATCCAGATTTTCCGGAATTGCATACCCTTCCTCGATTCCACCCCACACCATATAACAATTTTGGACAATATTACTTGTTTGACTATGAGAGGTTTTTAAGAATCATTTATGACACCACAAAATACATGAAAAAATCAATAAACACTTGGACAATAATAGGTCCATGGGTTTTATCCTTTCTCGTGTTATTTCTTTTTTTAGCTATAGAGATTTTCTTCGGCTATCCCCTGGGATTTTCATTTCTGTCATCATTATTTTGTTTTTTCATATCCAGGAATATAATTCGAAATAGAAAAGGACAGAAATATGCTGAATTTCGAGCCCAGATGATTAGAAATCTTCTCAATGATACGTGGCGTGGAAATCCAATTGATGGAAAGAGTAATGAGACCTTAGAATCTATAAAAAGTAAAATTGGAACTGGTGATATTTCGAATACTAACGTACCCATTTTAATCATTTTTGACGACCAACACCCATTTCCTGGGTACGGAAAACTACAAATGGACAATCTGTTTGTATGCCGACCAAAGGATAAAGAAAAAAAAGAAATCTCCAGTAATTCAAGTTTATTTGAAACAATAGCTTCCAAAATCAAGGAGGACATTGATGTTTATGGCCTACAGAACTATAAAACAGGGAGGGTAATTTCAATTCATGGGGATTCATTGAGAATGGAAAGTAAATGGTTAAATGAAGAAAAAATTCCCAAACTGTATTTTGAACTGGAAA
Organism: Flagellimonas algicola; assembly: GCF_005937185.1. Taxonomy (GTDB): domain Bacteria; phylum Bacteroidota; class Bacteroidia; order Flavobacteriales; family Flavobacteriaceae; genus Flagellimonas; species Flagellimonas algicola. The sequence continues at coordinate 1,828,343 of NZ_VCNI01000001.1, forward strand.
AGAACTCTAATAATAAAGAACTAGAAAAGGACGGGTCAAGTCGCCTCTTTTTTGTGGTTCAAGTTCTTTTGCCTGGACATATGACCGCCGCTTCTTTTTTTATTAGACCTTATATGGCTGAAAATGCTGTAGCTTGCCAAATTTCATTAGCAACTCTGGGGCCACCAATATTTGATGAGGCGTATTTGCTAAAAAGACTTGCAAAATACAAATCGGAGAAAAAAAGAGTTAAGAAAAGTGGTGGGTTTATAGTTGCAGTAAAGAGTCTATTCACTTTTTCGATCAATGATTTGACAAATACCCTTCCTTTCCTTGAGTTAAAACACCAAGGTTTAATTGGAAAAGACAAAATAATATTCAGCAAGTCCCCCAATATCAGGAAAATATCTAAGTTAAATCCACTTTTCTCGAAAGTAAGAAAGCACGCAGTTTACAAAAAGGAATACAAAAAAATAATCGAAGAAAATGTTAACTGGCCGGGCATCTATTATTATCCAATAAATCTTAGGGAAGAAAACTCCTTTACCTTTACCTCAGATTATTTTGGGCAACCAGAGGCTATTGCCTCCGCAAAAACTCTTTATGACCAAATATCGCGTAGCGTGTTGGATTCCTTTGATGGTATGGGATATGATATTTCGGACTATAAAGATGGGGAGGGTAATTATTCCATCAATGCCGACAAAATAGAAAAATTGATTGTTGGCGAAAAAATAACGATTAAGTCTGTTGAGAAAAAAAGAAGTGAGAAGTCGACTGATTCTTCAAAAAAATGACTATGAAAGTAGATATTAAGGCAAATACCATAGGTAAGAATTACGTAGTAAAAAAAATGACAATCAAAAATGTCAAAAAGCTATATGGAGTTAATCCAGATAGCATAGACCATAGAATTAAGGTTTTTTTGGCCTCATCAAAGGAACTTGAGGAAGACAGAAGGGCCTTTGAAACCATTTTGGCAAGGTTAAATGATGATTTTATTAAACAGCATATTTATATAGAATTAGTAATATGGGAGAAATTCTTGGACACGGTCGCTCTGGGCGGATTACAAAAAGAATACAATAAAGCCATTCGTAAGTGTGATATTTTTGTAATGTTATTTTCTACAAAAGTTGGAGAATATACTTTAGAGGAGTTCGAAGTCGCTTTTTCAAATTTCAAGAAAAAAGGGAAACCATTAATTTTCGTCTACTCAAGGGAAATATCATCAAAACTGGAATCTGCAGATAAATATTTTAAAAGCGCCGAGTTATTTAAAGAAAGGTTAGGTTCAATAGGGCACTATTACACATCTTATAAAAACACTGAAAATCTATTATTTCACTTTTCCAATCAACTCAAAAAAATAGAGCTACATAAATTATCCCAGAAAAAATAACAAATGCGTAGACTTCTTTAGTACAATGAAAGATTCTAATTTATTTGGACAACTTTTTAAAATTGAATATTTCAATGACGGGTCAGTCCTTCGAAAATATTTGTTTGGAATTTGACCAAGTTATCCAAAAGTGAAATGATACGTAAAACAAAAATACATCTCCTAAACATATTTGTTTTCGCTCTTACCTTATCATCATGTATCTATAAAGAAAATAATTCTCTTAAAAAAGAAATGTCAATTCAAAAGTTGGAATCAGATGTATTTGATTTAATCAGTGATTTAGAAGCAGACAAAATAATTTTCAAGAAAGACACATTACCATTGGATGATTTTTCAACCGAGGGTGGTGAGTTGATTATATTTACATCAGACAAAAAAGACTATTGCGTTTTTGACTTTTGGTTATATGGGGAAATGGGGAAACTACACTATACCTACTGGACCGACACATCAAATACGATTGTATTTGCCAGAAGGATATCCTACAACTATGACAGGCCCTATTACAAAGAAGGTTTTCAAATAGACACCATGAAACACTATTTATCCTTTGGCCATACCAAAAACAGGCTTTTCGGAAAGAACCGACAAGAAATTTTTGAAAAGAAAGAAACGCAAGCCGTGCAAGAAGACCTGAGGTCCTTCTTCAATGAATTGACTTCAGGAATAGAGCTCCCAAACTAGTCCAAATCCATGTAGGTTTTGAACTTGAAATTCCGTAAATTAAGAATCTAGTTCCCTTTCAAAATTAATGATTCATTCATCGAAAAACCAACTATTATGGAGTGTTCTAATATTATTGAAGCAGAATTAAATAAGGGAGATATTTCTCAATCCTTGTTTAAGGGATCCCCATCAAAAAACAGCATTACCGATTTACAACTGGTACTGTTCGAACTTGGATTTAGAACGGAATTGAAATGGGACAATTATCAAGCGGATGGAGACTATGGCAATGCGACCGTCAATGCAGTTGCTGCATTTGCAAAGAAGAACAAGTACCAAAGTGATGGTTTAAGTGTTTCAAACAAACTAGCGGAACTGCTATTGCAACGGCATGATTTTTTGCCCGATATGTATATTTTATGGTCCATCTACAAATCTGACCTTAGAACAAGAAAATACATTTCAAAAGGCACGCCCATGAGTATTACCGCGATTCAGGTATTGCTCAATGAATTGGGTTATGGCAAGGAACTGAATTTTCCAAAATACGGTGCTGACGGTCTTTATGGGCAAAGCACCAAAAATGCCATGATAAAATTTGCCAACGACCATGGAATCACTTCTGATGGGGACTTATTGACCCGCCCTTTGGTGAACCTATTGATTAAAAAAATTAATCCGTATTATGGTAAAAAGTGGGGGGGATTTGGCATTGCAAAACTTACCCAATAAAAATTCACCACTGGTATATTTTGAAGGATCACGATTTCGTGGCAAACCTTGCCGGGCGGACGTACAATTTATTCCCTCTTTGGAAAAGGTCAATGATTATGCTGAGAAAGCAGATGTCTACGTTTATGTAACAAGTTCTTTTCGCACAAGTTCCAATGTGAATGGGGCCATCGTAACGCCAGCAAAACGTTCCAACCATATGGCGGGTCATGGCATTGACATGAACGTTATTTACGGTAATGACCAATGGGCCAATTCAAAGGTGCTCAATAAATATCCCGCAGTTCCGGCACCAGTTAAAAAGTTTATTGATTCAATCATAGCCGACCCAAAGCTTCGTTGGGGCGGTAAGTTTAGAATTAAGGATGTGGTGCATATCGACGACCATTTAAATAAAGATCGAGATAAATGGGAAGAACGATACCAAGCCATGCAAAGGGCTGTGCAGTTGGGGGAGTAAGGTTTTGCCTCGTCAGACCCAATGTGATTAATAGAATTATTGTTCCTTCACCGACTTAACAATTTGCTGCATTGACTCTTCAAATTTATATCCCCTTATATCAAGACATAGAACACTTTTTAAGTATCCGATAATATCAGGAAGGTTATTTCTTAATTTGGTCAATCTTGTGATTTCAACGTTCAGGTTTGTCGAATCCACCTTTAAATCTCGTTGGGCATCGACTAAATTTTGCAACTTTTCTATCTTCTCATCAATCTCCTTAACAGCATCTTTTACAAATTCGGGATCTAGGAATTCATTATCGGTATAGCAGCCAATCAACTTCCTGTCTCCGGTATACTCCAATAAAAAAAGTGTGTCTTTGGTTTCTTTGCCGACCCAGGACGAGCTTAAACTATTTTTTGATATAACAGATAAGGTAATCCCGGAATTACTTATTGAATCTTTGATAAACTCGTTAATGTCTTCTCCAACTTCCATATCGAATTCGTCCATTATCAATTCTATACCCTCAAGCTTTAATCTAGCATATATTTTTAGGGCATCAGTTTTGTCCTTATGATTATAGGAAATAAAGACTCTTTGATTCTTATGTTCAACATCATTTTCTATACTTGAAGAATCAGTTTCATTTTTCTTCATCAGAAAGGTCAAAATCCATGAAAAAGGAAACAAAATAAAGCTAGAAATAATAAAGGGTTTTCTAAATGTACTTGGATTATTATCATCATAAAGTTGAAGCATTGCCCAAATCACAAAAAAAGTGGACAACACTAGTATTGAGGAGAGTATTTCTAGGAGTTTATCTTTTCTACTTATCTTCTTTTGTTTTGAACGAAAAAGAACTGTTAATAATGGAATATAGATGATTATGAACCATAACCAAGCCCAGTAGATATGATTTGTTGCGGAACCAAAAGAAATGCCCGTCAGGAAAAGGAATAAAAGAGAAAATCCCAAAATCAAAATAATGCCGCATCTTCTTTTTGTAGTCATGTCATAAGTTTGTGATAAACACTAATCTGGCAATAGTAATTCTAACTGGGCCCCTTTTAAGTGTTTCCTAGCCGACAAATTCTTATACAATTCTTCATCTTCAGGTTTAAAAGATGGCTCTTTAATTTTATATGCATAAACATATGCGATTATCCTATACCTATTTGAAAAAGGTTCTGACTCTATTTCGGCTGAAATTGCTGGGCTACCACCTCCAGGAAGACCCTCAACTTTGTCAGCAGACATAGTTTTGCCTCGAGTATAATCATTCAAATTTGTTATGGCAAAAACTATAACCCTAAAGTATCCTTCTCTTCCCATAACTAATGACATCAGGTTCTTCCATTCTTTGGTTTCCTTTATCAAAGTGAAAATAGATTTCCCGGTTTCAGCCTCCCTAATTAAACTACCATCCTCTTTGTCAAACTCTTCCCATAAGGCAGCAATCGCGTAACCTTTAAATTTACCATCTTTTGATATCAGATAAAAACTATGCTCATAATCATTTTTATCAAGAGCATTAGTAACTATTTTAGTGACGCAACCAAGATTATCACATTCATTTACATCTTCTAGTGGTGTATAGCTTGAATGTAAAACAATACGCTTGGAATATTGCGGTGGTGGCCATGGAAATTGTTTTAAGCTCCTTGTTTCAGGTGAAAGACTGCTAAGAGGAGCATTAAGAATGCTCTTATTTGAGTTCATGTTTGATTCTGGACATCCATTATTCCCTAATGAACCAGCTATGTTAGGGCACCAGTCAATGCTATCATCAATCCCATCGCCATCACTATCGGCCCAAGGACAACCGTTGTTCTCAGAAGGGCCAGCTTCATTTGGGCAAGCATCATAACCATCAACAACCCCATCACCATCAAAATCTGGACATCCATTTAAACCTTCAAGCCCAGCTATTTCTGGACAGGGATCATCTTTATCATATATGCCATCGCCATCTGTATCCTGCCTATTGGAAACACTTTGTGTTCCCTTTAGTGTGAATTTTGAAGACCCCAAAAGGCGTAATCCATCATCGTAAACATTGACCATGTATTTTCCACCTTGAAAACCGCCAACTGGTCTATTAACGTAATCGCAGACATCCAAAGAACTATTTTCGTAGTAGAAGAAAGTGCCCTTGCTGTATGCTATTGAGGCGCCGTCTTCATCTGTTTTTGTATAGCTTTCTCCCAAAACATTGCCTTGGGGATCTAATAGCTCAATAAAAAATTCCCGGTCTCCAGCTTCGGCAATAACGTTATCTGCTACTGTAAAGCAAACTTTTAGCTTCTCTGTAGTTCCAGCCCTTGAGGTAGAAACCAATCTTCCGCTGTTTCTCTCTCTAACTGCATCAATAGTGAATGTCGAAAGGTTTAAAGCTGACCCTCTTTCGATAGCATCGGCCAATTGGGTGTTTTGAACAACCAAAGAGTCGTTGAAAACCGTTTGCTTCTCAAGTTCCACAAAAGTGCTATCCCGTTGCATACTAAGAAGCGTATTTGATGTAGTCAAAGAATCAACTTTCCGTAACAATTCTTCCCTTTCGGCCTTAAGAACGCTAACTTGTCTTCTATATCGTGATAATGAGGCAATATCGGCTTTCATGGTCTGAACCGAATCGATATACTTTGCTAAGTTATCACGTGCAGCAACCAACTCTTCGTTCGTTGCATTGCTTTCTAAGATTGCCTTGTCATACTCTGACTTCAAGCTATTTAAATCCTCAATCACTAGATTCTTCTCTTGTTTTAAGCTTGCAGTTGTCAGCTTCTTATCTTGATATAATGACAAGAAATAAATAAAAAATGCCACCAATAAAATGGCAAAAAGAAGTATGATAAAAATTAATGTACCCCTAGTTGTAAGTTTTTTCAATTTGTGCTTGGTTTGTTATCAGTAAAAATAAGAATTTAACTTATTGAAAATGTTCTTCCAAAACATCCTTCGCCGCTTTTTCTCCAATATTAAAAAGTTCAAAACGGTTCTCTGCATTGCTCATTTCAATAAGGCTTTCCACATCCTCTTCTGTATAGTTCTTTTCTATGCCCAAAGCTTGCAAATCGGCAACTGTCAAGGGAAAGTTGTAGCGTAAATATTTGATCAAAGGTCTACCCCCAACATAGTCGCCCTCCATTTTACCGGTTTGTAAATCAATTTCATACGCCGTTGGGGAGTTGGACAACCACTGCATCAGTATTTGGTTTTGCCAACTAGCATCCTGCATCAACATATCAGGTACACTTTTTGCCCAACTAAGAATCCAATTATCTTCAATATCATCCGTTTTTTTAGAAAAAACGCTGTAGCCTGTGCCTACGGAGACCACCTCTAATTTATCCTCACCCATTTCCCATTGAAATGGAAATCCTTTCAATGTGGCCACCATCAACAAGGCCAAAGATGGGTTGTTGGCCATACTCACCCCACCATCCACAAAGGCCGCGGTTTCGCCATTCCCTACTTCAATCATTTGGGGGACAAAATAAGTTGGTGCTGCACTACTAGCCCTTACTGCTTGCCATAAGGGAATATCCTTGTTTACCCCAATCTCCGAATTGTAAAATCTTCCTTTGGGATGGTTCATTATATGCCAAGTACTGTTGGTATCGGCCCGTTTGGCGATAATGCATAAACCGGTTTTTAATTCCGGTCCGCCCATCAATATTGGTGCGCCAGTGACCTCATTCTTGAAAGTGGCTAAAAGGCTTTTGGCAAGCTCTGAGTAATCGTATTCGGCCTTTAGATATTTGAAAGTCTCCCATGGTTTCCACCAGTTATGTTTTTTGCCAAAAATCTTGCCTCCAAGATCCATATAAAGCGTAACAATATCATCCACTTCCATCCCAATGGCCAACCCCGAAGCAATAATGGAACCAGTTGAAGTTCCCCCTATTAAATCAAAATAATCACACAAGCGCAGAGAATCATCATCATACTTTTTCCGCAGAATAGTTTCCATTTTCTTTAGGTAGCCTAGGGTCAGGGCACCCCTTATGCCACCACCATCAAGGGACAAAATTCGTTTAGTACCATTGGAAGGGTCTAAATGCTCTGTGAGGGTCTTTTTCATAACTAAGGTTTAGGATTGTCAGAATTCTCAATTTCCAAAATCAAGGATTCCAATTGTTGATCTTCTTTACCCCGTTCTTTTCTTGAGTCCAGAATTATTCTAAAATTATTTAGGGTTGTTTCGAGCATCCATCCTTCATTTGGCGGAATTAACGCAATCGCCTCAGATATCACCTCAAAAGCCTCATCATATTGATTCCCCAGTACATAAAGCTCACTTTCCGTAGCAAGGTCCCAATAATCGGGCTTGCTTGATTCCATCTTTCGTTTATTGGCAAATTGTACTATGGGTAAATAGTGTTTTAATTCCTCTTCATCCCCTTTTTGCTCTAACAAGGTTACCAGGTTAACTCCGGGGTAGGCATCACGCCAATCAGCATCAAAACCTTCCTTATAACTTTTAATGGCTTTGGTCAAATAGGCGTTTGACTTTAAGCGATTTCCCTCATTCTTTGCTTTTTTATGTAAATCCTTGAACACACGACCCAAAATGCCATTTGTTTCGGGGTCGGCCCCATATTCTTCCAAAACCTTTTCCAATACTATTTGAGCTTTTTCTGATGCCCCGCTTCTATTTAGTGCTAGACCTAGCTGCTCTTGTACCAACTTCGTTTTTTGTAACGGTTTGTCCATGTCTTCGTAGCATTCTATCATCGAATCCCATGCTGATATTCCCCTTAAAGACAAAAACAAATCAATGACCACCCCCACAGATTTTTCATTTATGGGCTTGAGTTCTTCCACCATGTTGAGTACAGCATCATTTCCAGTAATTCTGGCATTAGAAAGTTTTTCTTTTAGGTCGTTGTCGTAGACTGCCTGTTCTCGAAACACATCGGTTTTTTCACGGGATAAGTTGTGTGAAACCTGCCACCCATCAATCAATTGAAAAACGGGACTATCCGTATGTTTATTCGCTATACAATACTTTAGGTGTTCGACGAGTTTATTCCTGTCATCCTCTGTTTCTGACAATTCACCATTATCGATCAAATTATAAGGTAATGTCCGTTGCATCTTTAAATCAAATGGAAGGTCTGTATCAAATGCAAATATGGGAATGGTCGTGTGCGCCTTAATAGCATGTCGAAGTCCCAACTCATAAAAAACATTGGCATTTAAGGAAGTTAAATCTGCAATGGCATAATCACAAAGAATCAAACGCTCAAACATTGGAGTATGAATGGTACCTCCCAATAGTTCTTCATCAGCACGTATGGGTTCTAAATTACAAACCTCAATGGCAGGTTTTATCAATAGCTCATACACCTGATTGAAGTCAATACTGCGACCTTTTTTGTCGACTTTTATACCAAAGGGCATAAGTACAAAACAGAGTGGTTTCATTTTAAAATTTCAAGTTTTTAAGATTTTTGCCCACAGTTTTTAGCTTTGTACCATAAGTGTGTTCTGAAAAATTTCTGGTACTAATCGAAGACTTTATCTCTTCGGTATTTAAAATATTTCCAACTGAAATAACTTCTTTTGATTTTTCCTGTGCAAATTTTAGCTCCGATTGGTGCCAAGCTGTGGGCCTGTCAGAATTTATATTAATGACCAAATCTGCTAAGGAAATGGCGTTTTCTATATAATCTTCAATAGGTACTCCTGCCTGATAATTTGATCCGGTAGTAACCAACATGCCCAAATCGGTTAATAACGACTCTAAGGCTTTCGCCATTTTGCTATCTATTTTGGAATAGGATATATACACCTTCTTCCCTTCCAAATCTGCATTTTCATCCTCTTCCTGAACTGTGGTATAGTTTTCACCCAGAGTTAACCAATGGGTCAATTCAATTTTTTCCTCATTCTTTTTTACTATCATAATTTCAATTAAAAATTCGCCCCAACCATGGGATTCCAATCGAAAATTTGTGCCCGGATCTGTAATAATATGAATTCGTTGCTTAAATGTTGGGTGCAACAAATATTCAACAGATTCAATTTCAGAAAGTTCATTAGTGCCTGGCTCAATCCAAATAGCCCACTTATAGTAGTCTTTAATTTTAGGGTTTTTATCTGAGCTTTGACCAATTTTAAATTCTTCTGAATACTTCATAATACCTTTATTCTCAAGTTAGAATTTACAGTTTCCGATGTCCATACTTGATTATGTGTTTTTATCTGGATTTCCACCAACGCGTCTTCCGTCATTCCATTCATTTCTAAAATTGGACCCGCTGGCATCCTTAATATTGTTGCCTCCTTCCAAGCACTCCAAGAGCCCTTTCGATAAAACCGATATTGTACCAATTCTTCTCTTCCATAATTTTCCATTACGGTATTGACAATTTCATTAGGCTCTAATGAAGCCTTAATTCTTCTGCCAAAGCCCTCTTTCCAACCGTATATGTTTTCCGACAATTCAAGTACGGTCTTAACTAAGTTCTTTGGGTCATATTCCATGGTCTCATAACCGCTAAATTGAGGTGGATTCAAAACTCCAGTTTCAATAATCGCAACCACAGGCTTGCCTAATGTTTGAGCAACTGAACGTTCATGTTTAACCCAATCATTGGTTTTTCCCTCTTCTCTTTTGGACAAAAAAACCACAACGGCATCTGAGTCCGCTATAAGTTCCCTGACTTTCGTTTCTACAAGCTCACCTTGCAGTCTTTTGCCATCGATTACTTCTAAATCATGACTCTTTATCAGGCGGGTGAAACTTTCTACCACGGGTTCAACCTCATTGTCGAAGTGGTGCGAAAGAAAAATACTTTCCATAGTGCTTCTTAAAAATTGCAATTACGAAACCAACACTTGCTATATGCTAGTTACAAATGGGGGAAGATCAAATAACTACCAAGTTACGCCAAAGCCTCCTTGGAATAAGTATCAAAGTACATTAATTTTCGTATAATTCCAATATGTTTTTAGTTAAAAACACCTTTTTTATTAGTAATTTTCTTATTTTAACTGACATAAGTTTCTTCCCCCAATTTTCGTATTAGGATTCCAGTTTTTTTGGGATTTAATTCCTTAAAGACTAAGCATTAATTTTTAATCTAAAAATTTAAAAAATGAGTGGTATAGCCAAAAGTTATGAAAAGGTCTTAAGAAAAGAATTAAGAGCACATGGAGCATGGTGGCCTGTAACGAATATTATCGAAATAGGCAGCTATGGTTTTTTTAGAGGGGGAGTATTTGAACCTGTAGGAAATATTAAAAAGGATTATCCCGATATACCGCTAGATATCAAAACCAGTCCGGAGTTGAAGAATCTAAATTTTTCTTCTGAAGGAACCAAATCACTTAAATTTAATATCGACGGAGAGTTGGTTGCTTCTTTTGCCGATTTGGGAGACGCTGATGCTTCTTTAAAATTTGAGTTTAGCAAAAAGAATTCTATTGTTTTAAAGGCGGACGAAATTTCACTCACCCAAATTGAGAATGCAAGAGAAGTCGCCCTTGCCCTGGCTACAAAATCGGACTGGAAAAAAAAGTATAAAGTTGTTTTTGGCACTTATATTGGCAATCAATGTTTGGTCATATGTGCTAGAGAAGCGGGTTCAGAATTTATTCTGAATGCCAGCGCAGAAATTCTAGAGCAAATTGATGGAGGCAAGGTGGAAGGTGGTTTTAGCTATACCTCCTCTAACAACAGCACCTTTGATGCAATTGGTAAATCCGGGGTAATAGGTATCAAACTTTTCAAATTGAATTGGCTCAGCGGTGAAATCAATGTACTGGCAGCGGATCAGGTAACCGAAAACAATATACTTTTTGAAGATAATTTGGGTATCGATTCAGAAGAAGATTTAGAAGACGATTTCTAAAGTCAATGATAACCAAAAAGATAGAATACTTCCGCTATGACAAATTAGAAACCGGAATTCTGATAGAAAATAAGCCTTACCTCCTTACAGTGGGGGACAAAAACGCCCTCAGAGAGGTAAGAACATCAGAAGATCACAAGGCATTATCAAGAAAGCTTAGGGACACCCTGACTTACAAGAAAGGTGTAATAGAATCTCAAAAGCTTTCAGTCATCAAGGAAATAAGTGATTCACTAAAATCATTTTTTATTGATTCGGTTGACATTACAGAAGATATAAATCACCTGGAAGTTTTCTTAAATCCTTCGGAACTGGCATTAATTCCTTTTGAATTATTGCTTGATGAAAACGATACTCCAAGATTTATCTCAAAAAGAAATGGTGGACAACTTTTGACTCGGAATGATAGGAACGCAAAAGACCTAAATAAGAACATACCGGAAACTCCTAGAGTGCTTTTTGCCTATGTAACTCCCCCCTATAATAAAACTGATGTTTTATTCAAGGAGGTACCATATAAGTTTCACAAGACAGCAATTAAATCCGCTTTAAAAAATCGAGGAGGAGAGGAAAGATTGAAAGTTTTGGAAAATCCAACTTTTGATCAATTTAAGAGTACTATTTTACAGGCAGCTGCCGAAAAAGACCAGTATACCCATATCCATTTGTTGGCTCATGGGCTTTTACGACTGGATAAAGATCATCCTAGTGAGTTCGAATATGGAGTAGCATTCAACACGGAAAAAGTGGATCCCAAAAACTATAAATCCACTTCTGCCGAAGAAATTAAATCCATTTTTGAAGGGTTGAGTTCAAAAGACCTACCCTATCTGGTTAACTATATGATATGCGATGGTGCCAATTTTACAAACGGGGCTCTCCCAGACAGAAACCCGCTACAAGTTACCTTCAATTTGGGTGTGCCGATTGTGATAGGCTCTCAGTTTCCACTTTCAATGGAGGGCTCCACTATGGTTACAAAGTCTCTTTACAAGCGATTGTTTCGAGGTGATGATATTAGGCAAATCTTGCTGGATATACGAACAGATTTATACAATAAAAAACCCCATAAGGATAGTCATGATTGGATCAGCCTATTGAGCTATATGAATTTATCATCGGCATATGAATATGAGCTCTTAAATCATAAAACCAAATGCCAATTAGCTATTCTAAATAATATTAGGGATAGTGCAAATAAAGAAACCATATTTGAGAACAATAATGATTTTAAGAGGGTAAAATATCAGATAAGGGAATCAATAAAAGTTTTAAATAAAGAAGTTACTGAGATACAAGAAAAAAAGGTAAAAGAAAAAGAATTCTTAGAATATGCAGGCTTGTTAGGAAGTGCTTACAAACGTCTTACCGAAGTTGAGTTGAAAGAGGGAAATATTCTGGATAGTGATACTAGCAACAACCAACTGGAGTATTTAAACGAGGCAAAAGAATGGTATAAAAAGGCTGCAGAGAAAAACCGTTCCCATCATTGGAGTATTGTTCAGTATCTAAGCTTAAAGACCGTTTTAGAGGGGCATTTAAATGAAGATGATTTAGATTTTTGGTATGCAGCACGAGGAGCGGCAAAAAATGAAATCACTCCTAATGCCACATGGCCCTATGGAACTTTGATTGAACTTTATGTATTGAACCCTAATACAGTGACCGATTCACACAGGGATGAAATTCTGGAGTTTGCCTTAGAACTTACTAAAAACGCAAAAAAATTGGGCAAAAAAGAGCATGTAAATTCAACTTATTTACAAATTGAGCGTTATAGTAACTGGTGGAATAACAGTAATTTTAGAATTCCCGAGAATATTTTAGCCAATGAACAGGACTTTATCAAAAAAATACTTAGTTTTTTGGTTTACTAGATGAAATTACTAAACAAAAAGAAATTGGAATAATTATTGTACTATTTCGAAAAAAAGGTTATTTTAGAATTATGACAAGAGCTACTGTAAAAGCAATAGAAAAAGATTTTAGGAATGCTGGCCCAACAGGTAACAAGCTTCATGTATTTCACAGAAGTGGCAGGTGGGTACTTCTCAAAGAAGGAGCTTCAAGAGCATCATCAATTCATGATTCTAAAGCGGCTGCCATTACAAAAGCAAAAGCACTATTTGATCTTCATAAATCTGAGGCCTTGGTAATTCACCAACCTGATGGCTCCATAGAAAACTTTATTACTGTTTGAGTAACTTTGACTCAAATATTTTCATCAACTGTCCTTTTTCTGATGATTATAAGCCTATATTGAGGGTTCTAATTTTTGGCAGTGTTTTTTTCGGATATAAGCCTATGATTGCTGAAACAGAAAATGGAAATATTCCGCGCATGTTCAGAATAGAAAAGTTGATGCGGAATTCTAAATATAGCATTCATGATATTTCAAAAATGGAGTTTTTGGAGCCTAATAAATTAGCTAGGTTTAATATGCCATTTGAACTAGGTTTGGATTTTGGTAGTCTAATATTTGGAATTGGTAAACTCAAAGAAAAAAATTTCTTGATTCTTGATTCCGAACGGCATAGATATAAAAAGGCAATTTCAGATCTATCTGGATATGATGTAGAGCCACATGAAAATAATCCTGAAATTGCTTTGAGAAGACTAAGAAATTGGGTGGCATCTCGTAATGAAAAGATAATTTCTAGCGCCAATAGAATTTGGCAAGTTTATACAGAGTTTACTGGTGACTCATATGATATCTTAATAAACAAAAGAGGGTATAGTCAAGGTGAAATTAAAGAAATGCCATATTCGGACTATATCAAATATATTCAAGAATGGTTAACGGATAGACCCAAAAATTAAATAATATTTAATTTTTCTGTCCATAAATTTTATAAAAAGCCACCTATTCGGTGAGCATAAACTCTTGAAGGTTTGAGAAGCCTTTGTTTATTAGGGTTTTGAAAGATAGGTTCTGGTCTCCCCGGCTCCACCTTCGCCCTCCTTCGCTTTTCGCTGCGCTCAAAGCTTCGGAGGGCTCTTTTTTACTTTTTCAACCTCCTTTTTAATTCTGAATACTCGGGCTTCGGTGGACCCGTCCACCGTAACCTGACCCAACTTTTTTGGTATGAAATGGACGGTTTACATTCTTAAATGCATTGATGGAAAGTTCTATACAGGCTTTACCAACAACTTAAGCCGAAGGCTCACCGAACACAACGCGGGCAAAGTAAAATCTACAAAACAGCGATTACCCTTTAAATTGACCACCTACATAGTTTTTACAGATAAATACAAGGCTATTGCCTTTGAACAATATCTCAAATCCGGTTCCGGCATTGCTTTTCGGAATAAACGTTTAATTTGATTCGCTCCGAAGCTTGAGCGAAGCAAAGGCGGGGTTTATTAGAAAGTGACTGATTACCATTATCTTCGAGATTATCAATTACTCCCATGTCCAAAGGAAAATCTTGGTTACGAATCCTAATCGACCTCATTGAGGTTTTTATCAACAGTAAGGCGAGCAACAAAAGAGGCCGTACGTGGCATCAACATGTGGTGCCCTTTGAAAAAGGCTGGGCCGTGCGTCGTGAGGGCAACAAACGCGTAACAAGCAAACACAGAAAACAAAGTACGGCGATTCGTAAAGCCAAAAGTCTGGCCAAAAAATACAAGGCAGATGTTATTATCCATAGAGCAAGTGGAGGTATTCGAGAGCGAATTAGTTATGACGACTAATATTGATTAGGTTATTATAAATCTTGACCCAAGCATGGTCTTTGATCAGAATCAATATTTTTAAATTAAACGTAAAAACTAGCTTAACGCGGACTATCGTCCGCGGAATTCTCCAATTTTTTCTTTTCTTTTGAATTCAATCCCAAATCATTTTCCATGAAAAACAAGAAAAAACTCAATCTGGACAATCTTGACCTCCCCATTGAAGCCTACTTTGGTACCCTACAATCCCAAAAAAAGGGTTTTAGCATCCCCAATCTGCAAGTTAGGAGCTATATAGAGCTACTTTTTAAGTTGGAGTCGCTCCTTAATGTCTGTATTTTGGCCTTGGACAATCCCAACTCGAGCAATCATGAACATATCTTGGAACCGGACACGCACATTAAGTCGGTTTTGGAGATGGCCGCCCAACTGATTCCTTTTGAAGAAGGGGAGTTTTTGGACGTTATGAAGCAGCGTATTCCAGAATAAATCCAGTAGTTTTTACAGTTAAAGAATATTCCTGTAAGATTATACACTAAAACCTACAATTCACACATATCTTACTGTATTTCAAGGCTTTTAGTCTTAATTTAAAGAACACGCTTTCATTTAGCCAAACCTTGAAATCATGAATAAAAGCATCCTTTTTGTATTGATTACCGTGCTTTTCACATCCTCTTGTGTAAGCACGCGTATTGAAGCCAGTCCCTATCAAGATAGTGTTGAAAATTTGGAGTGCCAGCGCAAATCCAGTTGGATCTATTGGTGGGGCGTAGCCCCCGGAAGTACCAAAATGGTAAGTGCCAATCCGGATATTGCAAATACTGTTTGCCCTTGTGCGGAAAGGGCCATGTCCTGGACCGTGGTAAAAACCTCATTTACAGATTTTTTACTGAGTCTTGTAACTCTCGGAATTGTAAACCATAGAACCGCCATTTACGGATGCGCCAGACCCCAGGGAGGCGAAGGCAATCTAGATCAATAAAAAAACTTGCCATGCTACCAGACGGAATTACCCAGTTACCCATTCAACAGTGGACCAACAAGCACGAGAACTTTACGCATAATTTGATACAGAATGCTTCCTTCAAATTAAGAAATCCGGCAGGCCAATCCCATAAAGAACGCTACCGGAAAACCACCCAAAACTTCCAATGGCTCATACAACATGCTTTAAACAATAACATAAGACTTCGGGCCATGGGAAGTGGGTGGTCTTTTACCAAGGTGGGCGTAACGGAAGGCGGACTCATTGATACCGCCTCACTTAATTTTTCTTTTCCACTGACCAACAAATATGTGGATGCCAATTACCCCAACCAACCGGAAGACCTTTATTTCATCCAATGCGGAACCATTATCAATGAAATCAACACCCGATTGGACCGAAAACTTCCGCCGAGATCCATCAAGGCTTCAGGCGCCAGTAATGGACAAACGGTTGCCGGCGCCCTTTCCACGGGTACCCATGGCGCTGCATTTACCGTTGGAGCCATCCCCGATTTTGTGGTTGGACTTCACGTGGTTACGGGGCCAAACTCGCATGTATGGTTAGAACGGGCCTCTTATCCAGTTGCATCCCAAGAATTTGTGGATTGGCTAGATGCCACTTTGGTGCGGGATGATGAACTTTTTGATGCCGCCTTGGTATCTTTTGGGAGTTTTGGATTTATCCATGGGATAATGATTGAAACTGAACCTCAATTTTTGCTCACAGAGCATAGGGTGGCCCAGGTTCCCTTTGACGCAAAATTGAAGAAGGCCATGACCCAACTGGATTTTTCCGACCTCAACTTGGTCGGAACTGGACAAAACGGCGATTTATACCATTTTGAAGTCCTCTTTAACCTGCACAAATTTGAAGCCAACAATCCTGCAAAAGGAGCCTTTTTAAAATATATGTTCAAAAAACCTGTAGTACCACACCCTCCCCTGTTACGGGACAACAATTTCACTTATGGGGATGATCTTTTGGGCCTAATCTCTACTGTTTTGGACAGACTGCCCGGTTCTGGTCTTTTGATTCCCGCTATGGTGAATGCTATGTTTGGATTGGCTTTTGAAGCTAAACCTCCAATACAAGGGACGGTAAAGGAAATTTTCAATTACACCAAGTTCCGGGGTAAAGTGGCCAGTGCCGCAATGGGAATCGCCATAGAAGATTCTCCAAAGGCGGTAGAACTCATTGTAGAAGTCAACAAGCAAAAACCTTTCCCCGGGGGATTGTCCCTGCGTTATGTAAAGGGAACCCAAGCTACTTTAGGTTTTACCAAATTCCCAAATACCTGTGTTTTAGAAATGGATGGGGTGGATGGCAACAAGGCCAGGCAGTTCTATGAAGCGGTGTGGAACAAGTTTGAGCAAGAAGGTCTCCCATACACCCTTCACTGGGGTAAAATCAATTTTAACCTCAACGAAAACCGGGTCAAAAATATGTATGGCCCTATTCAAGTACAATCCTGGATTGATGCGCGAAATCAGCTCCTTGCACCGCCAGTTATGGAGATTTTCAACAATAAATTCATCGAAGACTGCGGTTTGGACAAAGTAAATGGGCCAATCGTATAGTTTACAACCCTAAATCAACATAAATGAACCCTCAAGAATACCATTTTAAGCTGCCAAAAAAAGAGTTTGACAAGACTATCAAAATACCAGAGGTTTGGTATCCCGGAGTAAAAAAATACTGGGAACGCTGCACCACTAGACGCATTTTCAATCCCATTTTGGGAATTAAAGGGATAGTAATCCATGCCACTGCAGGACATAGCTCTGCTGGTGCGGTTTCCGTGATGCGCGATAGAAAGGGAAGTTTTCATTGGTTGATCCCAGATGAGGATGAACCGGAACACGGGCAAATTATTTGGGCCACTGTTCCAGAAACCTTGGCAGCTTGGCATGTTCGAAATTCTGTTAAGCACCCTGATGTAAACCAAGGAAAAAACAAGACCAATCATTGGTCTTTAGGTATTGAATTGGTGAACTCCCAGATAAATGACCCCTTTTCAGACTGGCAGGTGAAGATGGCGGCAGACATTGTAAAGTACTGCTGGTCCAAATATCCCAATATAGAGGATGTGGTATCACATGCCAAGCTAGATCCTTCCCGAAGATCAGATCCAGGAGTGGATTTTCCCTGGAAGACTTTTAAAGAGATGGTCTTGGATGGCGGTATGGATGATTTGGTGGCTTTTGAGAAAATCACAGAAAACCGTCTGTCTAATCCAGATGTGGAAAGTCATGAAGTAATAGATGGGGATGTTTGTTGTTAAATGATACAATTATGGAAATACCTCTATTTTTAGATACCGATAATCTTCATGAAAACCCTGAATATGTAAGGTTCATTTACTGGGTTTTGAAAATCAAGGAATTGGATTTTGATTTACTCTGTGATTGTGGGAATACACATTCCAGTTCACCCTTGAAACACCTTAAGTTAGTTTTTAGTTATGACCAGTTGATAATAGCTGGCTTAAAGGATCAAAACAAGAATTATCACTTCACGAATGCCGAGAAATTTGAGAATCTATTTCAAATTATTGATCAATATAATGAAGCGATGGATTATCTCTATTTGATGATAGATACCCAATACGTTACATGTCCATACGAGAAAATCAAATTCGATGTGGCGCCCAATGAGGACACTATTAGGGGAAGCATATATAGATTGAAACCTAAACGCTTTCAACTTTCCAATCTCCTATATCCGGATGAGGTTTATGGATGGGATGATTACGAACCTCTTTGTCTACATCACATGGAAGAAGAATCAGCATCCTACAAAAACTATTTAAGAAACAATCGATGGGCGATTTAAAGATTATATTTCTATCTGCGGGAAATGGGGATTCCATTTTTTTGGAATATACCGATGATGTGGGTGAACTTCATTTTGGTCTTGTTGACTGCAATGATCGTGGCAGGTTTAAACCTACACAGACCTTTTTAAAACGATATTTTGAATTGAAGGATGACGGGCTACAGGCAAAAACAGGTCAAAAAATTCTGGAAAGAAAAGGCTCCTATATATTTGATTATATTTTTATATCCCACTCCCACGCGGACCACATGGGTGGCCTCAAGGACATTATCCGAAATTATGGGGCAAGACGGCTGTTCTACTTTAAAAACAATAAATGGGGTGCCCAAGCCCCCTTTGTACAAGCCATGAAGAATGGTTTTACAACCCATAAGTGGTTTAGGAAAATTGAACATGATCTTCCACTGGCAGCTGGCACTAGTCCTGTTTTATTTGAAAGTTCCGAAGGAAGCGTGGAATGTGAGGTAATTTGGCCCTTCGATGGCGAGATAAGCGGAAAGGAAAATAACAACTCCTTGATAATCCTCATCAAGCATGGACACTTCAATTTTCTTTTAGGCGGAGATGCGGAACAAAGTGTTTGGAGGGATGACAGGGTTAAAACCAAAATCAACCAGCTTGAAAAGGTCCATATACTTAAAGTACCCCACCACGGAGCGAAAAATGGTTTTTTAAACACCAAAGGTGATTTTATTGCTCAGGAACTTGCAGCAAAAACAGAGTGCGCCATTGTAAGCAGCCATATTTGGAGATATGGCCATCCATCCGAGAAAGTAATAAATCAACTTGATGAACATAGCACTCATGTTTTAAGAACTGAGGTAAACCAAAATCAGAATATCCAATTTATTTCTAACGGTAAAACATTGGAGGCCCAATATTTCAACAAGGTTCATGGGCAGTTCATCACTTGAAAGATCTAGCCAAATAATGCTCTGGGTTTTCTTTGGCAATTAAATCAAAATCCTCATCCCCCAAAAGAGTCTTCAAATCCACAAAGAGGTTTTTATCAGATTTGTGGTTACGCACTACATAAAAGTCGGTTCCAAAAAGCACTCTGCTACGCAGTTTATTTTTGCCAATTAACGGAGTGCCTCTTTCATGGATATCCCTCTCCAGAAGGTATTTTTCACAAACCTGAGACAGTTCTTCATTCTTTTCCAAGGTATATTTAATCAACGGATATACTGATTCCTTACTTAAAATATAGCTTAAATCAGCATAAACGTTGGGATATCTGATCATCAAGCTACTGATGATGGAGTACCAATCCGCATCATTCCATACTTCATTAAGCTTATACCAAGAAAAATCTCCATTTGCATTCTCCATAAACTTTATGCCCTCCAATGGGTCTCGCATCAATCTTTGGCTGTATGCTGTCCGGTCCTGCTCCATATATCTTATCCATTCTTCCTCGCCCCCGTAATGGGCCAAACAAATCTTTAAGTTCTGGAGCAATGAATAGTCAAATTCCTTTTGTTTAGAATCCGGGGCCACCAAAAATGCATCTTGGGCCCTACTTTTATCATTTTCTTTAACGGCCTCCAAAGTACGTTTGAACAAATCGGGTTCCAGTAAACATAGATAATTGAGCGGATGCGTAAAATTCCATTGAAAGTCAACATTTTTGGTTTCGGGCAACACCTTTGGATTTTCCCCATCGTAATCCAAAAATGCGGGATGGTAATGCCAATCATTTTTGATGGTTCCCCGGTAATAAATGGTCCCCATAATGCAATGTGCCATAATAGGAATCTGATTTTCCGCTGCATACCGCCAAATAGGTAGCAGATATTCATCAAAACAATGATAACCAAGAGCGGGATAAATTTTGAATCCACTAAATCGACAATCTTCCATATAGGTGTGCACAAAACATCCTTCCTTTGGCTTGATTCGCCGTATTTTTTGTCCATTTTCATCTTCAAGAGTGTCCCATTCCCAATCAAAAAATTTCTTTCCTTCTTCTTTGATTCTTCTGGGATCTAGGAACAAAAAGGGATGATATCTGTCTTTTGGGCCATCACCATTTTCATCCTTTACAAAATCCCATAGTTCCAACATTTGATATTTATAGCTATCGTTGAGATCTTGCCCGATAGGTTGACCCTGATACTTTTTGGCGATCTCCCTTTGTCTCATAGAGGCAGAGGTTTTACCGGCCTTCATAAATTCCATGTCCATAGGAAGAATAACCATGCCCGAATCTTTGGGAAGCTGATGCACAGCCCTTTCAGCTATGCCCTTTTGGGTTTTATAGGTGGTGGCAAACCTTCCCAATAGGTAGTAACGCTGCATAAGATCAAGAAAGGAAGAACTGAACACTTTTTTAATGGCAGGGAAAACTCCCTTTAAAACAAAAAGTATGGGTTTTCTGCTCGATTTTATAATCAATAGCACTGCCACAATCCAGATTATTCTATAGAAATCCTCCAAATCAAAATATAAATAGTGCTCTTGCAGCCAATCCTGGATCAGCGTGAAATACTTGTTTGCAAATTCATCCACTTTAAGAATCAAGGCCACAAATTCAACCAAATAGATAACTGCTATGGCGCTGATCCAAAAAACAACCAACCGAAAGGGGATACGAACCAAATAATGACCCAAAACCCAAAATTTTATCCTTAGGAATACTTTTTTTAGAAATTTCCAAAAACGTACTATCCATAACTTGTGGATCTTATCTGAATACCTAATTCCATGCTTGATTTTAAAAAATAGCTTGACCAAACCAACTACCATGGGGGTATAAATTAGGTAGTATAACGGCCAGGGTACTATGGTCTTGGCCAAAAATGGTGGAACAAAGTTTCCTGTGAACACATGGGCATGGCAGTTAATGAGCTGTTTTTTTGGCATAACGGGTTTAGTTTTCAAGGTGCTTTTTCAGAAATTCATATATCTCAACCATAGCAAGGGTGTCCAACTTGCAATAAGCCAAAAGACTATTTCGGATTTCCTCCAAATCTGATGATTGGTTTCCGGAGGAAACCAGATTGCCCCAGGTATCCATGGCCATGGTTCCATCTTGGATTTCCAAGTCACCATAATCCAAGTCCGGGACCAAAACCGGAAGTACTTTTTTAATGGAGGAAGAACCCTTAAACTGATAGTCTATATAGTCTTTGGCAAAAATTGTTTCCAAATCAAACATATGGTCGTTTATATAGTCCAAATAATCACTGAACTGTGGAAGCCAAAGTTTCATGGCATTGTTCCTACCCTTTTCAAAAGAGGCGTGCCAACTGATAAATGTTCCTTCAGTTCCTGTGAATTCCTGCATACCTTCCAGCATCTTCTCTGGCATTTCCAAGTCATCTGCCAAATGTTCAAAATGCTTTAGATTCCCATTCTCATCCATACTGTGAATGCTAACTTGAAAGGGCATATGTTCGTGGGGGCGTAGTCCGTCCATTTGGGGAACAGCACTGGCATAGGTTTCATAATCAAAAAAATGGAGGGGAAACACAAGGGCATCCAATTGAGTTTTAATAGTATTCCAATCCACTACGGGTTTTCCTTGTTGCAAAGAAGTCACTTGGGCTTTTTGAGACTCATTGAGGTTAGCATCTTCCTGGATTTCTGATATCCCAAACTGGTTAGCATTCAAAAAAGCATTGAGTTTCTTTTCGGTTAACCGTTTTATTTCATGAATAGGATGCTTTGGCAACCAGGCGTTGAAATAATCAAAATTATCGCAGTGGTTGCTTCTCGTTTTTCGTAAACAGGAACATTTATCTTCCTCAATTTCAGACAGGTTTATGAAATCCAATGCTTCCTGAATTTGCTCAACTATAGTTTCATAGACCGTATTAACTTGGGAGGTGACCTCCGATATTTCCAATAGCTGTGAAGCTTGGACTTCTCCCTGTCTCAGGTACTCCTTGTTCAAGTGAATAACGGAAACCTTGTCCACTTGGAGACCATTTTCTTCCAAAATATACTTCTGGAAAGCGGTGTCAAAAATATGGTTGTGACTTTTTTTGGTACTTACGCCGGTAGAGGATTTCACTTCATACAAATGCCAGGCGTTGTTCGGTAAACGTTCTAAAATATCCACCCTAGCAAGTGCTCCTTTCTCCGTGCTGAAGGTGGCTTGAATAAATTGTGAATTTGGTTTTTCCAGTGCTTCTCTGGTGTCTTCAAAGCTGCCATCATCAGGCAGTTTAATGGCCTCAGGAAAAAGTTGTTCAGCGTAGGATTCAACCTCGTATCCCTCTTCTATTATTTTCCGTAGAAAAAGGGAATATTCGTCCTGTTTTGCTTTTTCGGGTTTGTTTTTGCTTAACCAAAGTGACTCTGGGCAACGCAGATAATGAATAAAATCAGTTTTGGTCAGCGTATTCATAGGTTAAAGCATACAATTCCAATTGTTTTATGAATCCGAGTTACCAAAATCCAACTCATCCGGATAGACCGTAGCCATCTCCCAATCCACATTTCTTGTTTCGGTAAAGCCATGGCCCAGTTTCCAACTTCCTAAAAATCGTTTTCGATATCTCGCCAAGCCAACAAAAAGTTCCACATCGTCGTTCCAGTCTTTGATAAATGCGGCATCCTTAAAACTGGACACCGCGAATTTCAAATCCCCTTTAATATCTCCTGCTGCACCTACCTGCAAGGTTTGGGTTTCACCAGATATGGTCAAGGATCCCTGACTTGAATTGGACTGCATCACCAGCGCTTTTTTTGCTGTTCGGACGGAGACTACAATAAAGGATTTATTCCAATCCCCCGTATACTTGTTTCTTATTTTGTTCAAACTGGTTCTGAGCTTGTCCATATCGTCAATTCTGGATTCACTTAGCCCCGTTGCGGCCAAATAAGTGGAGCCCTCCTTGGTAAAGGATACGTTCAGCTCTCCTTTTCCCACATTGCCGGCATCTGCCGCGGCCTTGAACTCCATGCTTACTCCGTTTCTACTCGAAAACCGAACAGCTCCTAACCCATCATCTGTAGCTACGGGTAAATCCAATCCCAAGGTATGAATCAAATTGGTTTCCTTCCTAAAACTCCCTATAGGTTGGGGCCTCCCAAGCACATTGGTATGTGAAAAGGTAATAATATCCCCGGGTTCTATTTTAGTGCCCGGTAAATAAACCGGTATCATGTCCAATTCTTTTATAATCTCTTTTGAATATGTTTTTGCCAATCCCGCCATTATCGTTCAATTTATTGTTTAGTTATTCGTCTATGATATCCAAATCAAAGTAGAGGTCATTAAAATCGGTCCGGTCCAAGAACTTTTGCCATTCGGCATCCGAAATATTGGCGTTGTCCGTTTTTTTCACCTCATCCTCATCCGTTTGAAAAACCCTTCCCTGAGCCTTCTCCAGCAGCGCGCTTTTAATACTGGGCAAAGGATGTCTCCAAGGTGGACTGTTTTTGGTCATGGCCCATTCGTTCACTGCCGTGATCATTGCCGTAAATTCTTGGGCGTACTTGCCTTGGGCCATCCATCCCAAATTGGGGTAACTATCATTTAGATTGCCCTTAAGTGTGGCATTATGACTTGCATGGTGACCGACCTTGTATAGTACGGTACGTCCCAGAATGTCTTTGGCCGTGATGGTATCATCCCCTCGCTTCCATTCATTGTCATCCCAAGAAATCCAATTTCCCCTTTGTGCATCGGCAGCAAAGAGTAACACTTTTTTGGATTTCGGTAATTCAAATCCCAGCACCAAACTGGTGTTATTTACGCCCCTATTGATTTTTAAGGCCAAATTCTCTGTAGAATACAGCCATTCATCATCAATTCTGCGCCACGACGCATTTGAAGGAACCTCCACTTTGTCGCCATCCTCATCTTCGTGCTTATCTATGCCATACCATTTTTTAAAAAATCCATGTCCAAATGCACTATTTTTTTCCACTCTATATTCCCTTCGGAAAGGGCAAATTTTATTATCGCCACTTAAAACCGCGGCATTGAAGGAAAGATGGTGGCCATTTTGGGAGGGAAATGCCTCATCTCCGATAGGGTCTTCGTCCAGCAATAACTTTTCCCTGCGCGGTGGACCAAGTACATAGGCCCCAAAACCATCCGTTTCTTTCAATTCTACAAAATCGCCAGGGTTGAGATACCTAATACCTTTGTTTTTCTGGGCCTTATCCTTGACCAGTTTCATAGACTGCTTATTCCTGGATTTGGAGGGGTCTTTTGCCGCTGCACTCAAGGCCTTATGATTGAAAGCTTCTTCTTTATCCCCTCCAAACTCCATACTCAATAGATTATCAATGGTCTTGAGGGTAGGGTTGTCAGCTTCCAATGAAAGACCCAAAAGCCTCCTTCCTTCCACTAGACCCAACAATTGGTCTTTGTGTTTTTTACGAATTTTCTTGGCAAGTCTATCCGTAGGTGATTCTGTCCATGCAAACCAAGCTTCTTTGATATCAAAATCCTTGAAAAAAGGACTCCTCTTTTTCCAAAAAGCATTCACATGATCTTGATGTTCGTGAGTAACCACTACCAAATCAATGGTTTTATTGGTTGCCGTAGCGATATGGTTGATGACCTTTTTTACATCCTTATGCGGCAAGAAATTCTGAGATCCCGGTTTGTACCCGCAATCGATTAAAATGTAATAGGGTACATCACTGTCCTTTCTTGGCATTGCGATCAAGAAACAATCGCCATGACCAATGCGATACATTCGTACCCGAATTCCGTTTTCTGGTGTTTTCATTGTTGCCATGACTATTCTTCAGTTTGTTTGTGTAACATGTAAAAAGGTTCATCACGGTGGGATTCATTTTGGGCAACAAATCCTGCGTTAAAAGAATTCCCGACCACTCCATCATCCCCCATGATAAAGTCCCGTAACCTGTTCAATTCTTGATTGGATCGAATCGTATCTGGTGTTCTAATAATTCTCCGTATTTCCTGACTGGTTGGATTTATAATGATGGTACAGCCTGCCCTATAGGTGAAATCACCATCTTCCCCGGGAGTCACCCCATTTTTATCCTTCTCTTCCTGAACCAGGGGATCAAAATACCCTCTGCGGCGCTGGGTCACCTCAACTACAATGTCCGTGGTAAAACTGCCAGCAATGGTTTGGCGGACAGTGGGTCGGACCGAGTGCACTTCCAAAGTAGGGTCACCATGCTGATCGCAATAAATGGTTTGGGGCATATCCGACTCTTTATAAATAACCAGCCCAAACAACTCTCCATAATCCCTACCTATGGCGTCTCCCTGTTTCAGCCAATTGTGTACTTGAATTCGAAGTCGTCTTAAAATGTTCCATACCTTGAAACGGTCGCTCTCCAAATTCCAGTTTTCTATTTTGCTGAGAAAATTCCCTCGCATGTATTCTTTCATGGAAACCCTCTTTTGGCTCTGCTCTTCTTGTCTATGTTGAAAAGCCTCGTCAGTGTCCTGATATTGGGTTGAGGGCGTATTCCGCATCATTTCGTCTGCGCTGGGCCATTTCAAACCGTCAATTCCAGTACTGGTAACTCTTTTTGGAAGGATTCCCCATTCCCTGAAACTTTGGATAAAGACGATTCTATATTCTTCATTTTGTGGTGAAAAATCCAAATCCGCAGTGATGACTCCGCGCAAAAAATCGCCAAAAGTAATACCCAAAGGAGGGCAGTAGTCAATGGCCCTTATGCACATTTGAAGCACTCGGTCCGCAGCTTCGGCCGCTTCCTGAGATAAACGGTTGGTTAAATCTGGATGGATATCACCTTCAGGAAGATTCCCAGTTCCTTGGGTGGCAATTCGGAATAAGTCTGCACTGTTTTCGGAATAAATCAATAAAAATGCCCTAAAAACAGCGGCCACCAAAATAGCGCCCCGTGCATGAGGCTCAATAACATTGTTCAGGGCAAAGGGGTCTGGAGATCGCAGCTCCCATTCTCCCGTCTCTTTGTTGATTCCTCCCAAGGCATCCCGCAAGGCTGCACCTCTGCCTGTGGCCCTTCCAAATTCCTGGGCCAGTTGACCAAGCAAGTTTTCACTCTGGAGATTCCCGCGGGTCTTTTTGATTTGGTTTTCCAAGACCTGGGGATATGAAAAGTGCTGGAAAAGCGCCACAATATCAGCAAAAGCTTCGTGGAATGCATGTACATCAATATTGGTAGCATCGTTGAATCTGGGATGCACCCCATCCAAGAGTGCATGGGTCACCTCATGGGCTATAATGTCATGGGATAGGCACGTAAACACCAAGGTTCCCGGAGAATTGGAGGGATCTCTAGAGGTTATGGGAAAATATCCAAACAACAATGCCTTTTTGGCCGGACTGTAATAGGCATTTTTATCTCGAAGCGCATGAGGGTATACCCGTAGTCTTCTCACGAACTGATCAATGTATCTTCCATCAGGAAGTCTTTCTACCCGATCAGACCAAAATGCCACCCTACCCAGAGCTCTTTCAAACTGTTTTATGGTAGTCATGACTACAGCATATACCATTTGCTGGTGGAATTGGGGATTGGATTCCGACGGTGTTAAGCCATCTCGCGCAATAAGGTGCGAATCCTCGAGGTTGACCGGTTCATAGAAAACTCCACTTGCCGGATCATAATCAATTACCTCAATATATTCGCCAATAGGTCCCAAGGCGAGATCCTCCCAAGGGATGTCAAGTGTGAGTTGATTCATCTCGGCCGTTTCCAGGTTAATGGCCAGACTAGGGTCAAAAGCCAACACCCTTAGTTTCCTAAAGTATGGGGCTTCCACCGGTATTTTGGATACTAAATTAAAACTGATCATATCAAGTCTTTGTCAATCCGTTAATGAATAAATACGTTTGCCGCCACGTCCGCGGTAGCGTTTTATGATGTTCTTTTGCTCCAATTTCTCAATTAGAGCCTTGGTCTCACTACTATCCAGACCACTGTCTTTGGCAATGCCCTCCACCGTCCGGAATTTGTATTTTTCGTTTTGGAAGGACTCAAAAATTTTGTCGGCCACCTCTGCAGGTACCTCATTTTTGATTTCTTCCAGCTTCTGGGGTTTGGTGGCGACGGTTCCTCCATCAGTCTGTTCTTCCACCAGGGCTTCCACTTTTTCGGAATTGTCTTTGGTCTCTTCCTCAATAACATCGGTTTTTCGTTTGATCTTTTCCAAATCCTGAATCACCCGATCACCTATGGAGTGCATAAACCTGTTAGAGAAGAAGGCAGCAATGAGACAGAAGCCCACAAACACAAAATAGTCCGTTGGGGCATTCTGAAATTCCAGTAAATCACTGGACACCATGTTGAGGAACAGCGGGATGGTAAAAGCGGCAATGGTGCCCAAAAAAATGCTCTTGACCAGATTGTAACCTTTGGCTTCCAAATTGCTCTCGAATCGAAAAAAGTTCCCAACACCACCTACAATACCGCTGGTTAAAATGAGAACAACAATTAATGTCAATTTATCCATAATGCTATCTTTTTGTCAACTTCCAAAAACTGAATGGAAGCTAGTTTTAATTAAGAGGGGAACGATGGATACCATCTCTGCCCTTTCGAGATAAGCATGTTGAGTATCCAATTAAAAATCAATATATTACAGGGGAACAAGCAGTTATCAAGATAAAAAAAACTGATATAAAATCATTGTACAAAACCCTTAAAAAAACTAGGGTTTTTCCCTAAAACTCAACCAGGTTATTGTATTTTTTGAACTCTATTTTCCAAATAATCTGAAATTAGATCATTCTTAAGATTACCTATTATTCCAAATATAGTTTTGAAGTCTAAACAAAAAAATCCCCATAAAAGGGGATTTTCAACCTAACTAACTAAAAACAAGTTGATTAAAACTCGTATTTTTTCTCCACAGCATAGCGTAACAGTTCCCCGGCTCCACTCAGTCCTAGCTTGCGTATCATATTTTTGCGATGAGTATCCACAGTACTTTTACCAATAAAAAGTTCTTCTGAAATTTGGTGGGAAGTGCGGCCTTTGGCAATCAGTTGCAATATCTCCCGCTCCCGGGAAGACAATACGCTTTTGGAACTATTTTTTTGAGTGTTGGGGAGATGAAGTTTCCTGTCATAAAACGTTTTCCCGGTCGCCACTACCCTAATGGCCTCCAAAACCACATCCAGGCTACTATTTTTAAGAATATAGCCATGGGCTCCTGCCCCAAGCATCTGCTTTACCGCTTCATCCTGATCAAACATGGTAAAAGCCACAATTTTAGTATAGGGCAGTTCCTTAAGGATAATTTTGGTGGCTTCTATACCATCTAATTTAGGCATTCGAATATCACAAAGCACCACCTTGGGCTGTTTTAACCGGACAATTTTTAGCAATTCTTCCCCATTATTGGCATGACCTATTATTTTAATGTCTTCCTCATATCGAACATAAGATTGTATGCCATCGATAAGGGCTTGGTGATCTTCGGCTATGGCAACGGTAATCATACGGGTATATCGATTAATATGGAGGTTCCTTTGCCAAGTACGCTATCTATGGTAAAGTTGCCTTCCAAATGTTCCACTCTTTTTTCGATCGTGGTCAGACCCATTCCATTATGGGTTTTGTTTACTTTGGAGCTATCAAAGCCCGATCCGTTGTCTTCAACTATAATGTTAAGCTGATGCTCATGCTGGGTTAGGTGAATGCCCACTTTGGTGGCCTTCGCATGTTTAATGGCATTCGCCACAAGCTCTTGTACCATCCTAAAAATAGTCAGTTCTAAGGAGTTCTCTAGCCGTTCCCCTAGTCCAAAATCTTCTACGGTTACCTTTAGTGCATTGGTTTCTGAGATAGTGCTAGCCATTTTTTTAATTGCAGGCAACAATCCTTGATTGCTCATCACCCCAGAATTTTTGCTGTGGGCCATTCCCCGAATCTTTTGATAGGCCTCTTCCAGTAATTTTTGGGCATTTTGCATGGCAGGATCTTTATCGTTCACCTTGGAATTATCAAAATGGAGCTTGATGGTAGCCATAAGACTGCCCAAATCATCGTGAAGCTCATTGGCCACTTTTTGGCGTTCTTTTTCCTGGCCCTCGATCATAGCATCAATGCTCACCAATTCTTGTTCTTTGAGAAGGTTCTCTACCCGTTGTTGCTTTAATTGTGATTCTTGTTCGGCCAACAAACGTTTTTTGGTGGTGTTTTTTTGCAGGAGGATGGCTATTCCAAAGCCCAAAATGAGTGTTATCCCAGCAGCTATAAGCCAATTTCTGTTGGCACGAACCTTTTGCTGTTCTTCCAAGATCTGTTTTTCCTTCCTTTGAGTGTCCAATTCCACCTCCAGTCTATTAATTTCCAATGTATTTCTGCGAAAATCCATTTGAAATTCCTTTTCGTAAGCATCAATTAGCAATTGATAGGCAGTATCATGTTGTTTTTGAGCATTATAAAGCATAGACCCATAAAGACTCAAGTAGTAGCTTGACCTTAGTGAATCTGCCAGATTAGAATAAACCCTTGCTTTTTCAATATACTCGTTGGCAGTGCTGAAATTGTTCTGATTCATCTCCAAAATTGCCAATTTGATACTTGAAAAGAAACTCACCGATTTTAGAAATGGAATTTCTCCAGCCCTTTCTGTTGCTTTCCCATAATATTCTATAGCTTTTATGTCGTTATTTTCAATGTCATTCATGAGAGCTTTTTCGTAATAAAGAAGCGCCAACAGGGGACTATTCCCCTTTAGGGTCTCTTCATAGCGTTCGAGCTCTCCAACATGTTGGAAGTACGCGTTGTCAATATTTTCTTCTAACGATTTTGACAGAAAGATTACTTCATATAGCAATACCCAAAATTCATCAATCGTATCCTTTGCAAGGTCCTTAAATAGATTTAGGTATGGGAGGTAAGCGTCACTATTCTTTGCTATTTCGAAATTGTAGTACTTCAATAATGCCAAAAGACTTGCTTTTATTAAAAACTCTTCTCCAATTTCAATGGAAAGATTGTAGGCATCATAAAAACTACGGTAGGCATTCCCTTTTACTTTATCGTAAAACAAATAGGTATATCCACTTGTCAAAAACCTAACTACCTTGGTAATTTTGTCAAGCTCCTCATCTTTAAGCTGGTTCTGAAGCACATTTGGTTTTATTTGTCGATTTCCCGAATAATACATTACCTCCGCCAACTGAATCAGGGCTATTTGCAAGTTTACATCTTGAATTTTGTTTGCGGTCTTATTGCCGTTATCAAATTCTAAACTCTTTAGATAAAAAAAGTACCTTTCCAAATCTTTGTTGGAATTAGAAAAAGATTGGATGGTTAAAATGAAAAAGAATATAAAAGCATAAATCTTCATGCAAAGAATAAACTCACCTTGCTGTGATGGCATCTTGGTGACGGGAATGGCATGGTATTCCTAATACTCTCAAGACTAAGACCATTATACCCGAGCATTCCTGGTCGAAGTTCACTGTCATAATATCCTGAGCCACTGCGATACTGAAATTCTGTATCGAACACCCTGGTTTTTGGAATTGGTTTTTTTAGTTCTTTATTATTATCTCTTTTATTCCGCTTTTTAATATCGAACTCAAATCCTTTTATGGGATATAACATCCTATTAAAAACCAATGGCAGTCGCTCATGTTTCTTTATTACCAAAGGATCCTTGAATTTTATTGTTTTTTGATATTCCCTTCTTCCTCCTTTTACTCCAAAATATATGTTTTTCCTACCCTTAATAAAAGGTGTGTGTTTTGAAAATCCAATATTGATAAGTCCCTTGTAGTTCACCAAATCCATATGAATTTTTTTTACCAAGCAAACGTTTCCATCCCCTGTGGTTTCGATTTCAAATTGACCAAATACTCCAAATAAAGTTCCGTAAAGGTTGGAACCGTAAATGAAATGGTAAGGGTTATCCATTTTCTTGTCTGTCAGTGTTAAATCCACCGAGGTCATTAAATTGCTATTTTTCATGTCTTCAAGTTTTAGTTACCCAAGGTTAGTGATTACCGGATTTTCCATGTATACCCATTCCTAGGGATTTTTATCAAAAACAAAGTGAAAAGTTGCTGGAATCGATTGTGAGGGCTCTGAAAATTAGACATTTGCCTTCTAATACCGTTGCAGGTTTCCCTTAAAAAAACTGGGGTTTTCCCGCAAAATCCCTATAAATGGGTATTTTTTTTGACTTTACACCCTTCTAATTTCCCCAACCTAATTTGTTGCCCTTCATGGGTAGGTCATTCAAATTTTGGGGGAAACGAGAACGACTGAAAATGAAGGGCTCCCTTTTTCCATCCTAAAAGGACTACCCAAACACCGTTTTCCGGTTGGTTTCCATCGACCAAAAAACTAGGCCAAAGTCACTTTTATTCGATTAACCATTGTTTTCATCCCATTCGTCCGGTCTTTATCTCATTTAACCATTAGTTTGGGGACACTTCGCAGGTATTCAAAACTTTACTTCAAAGATTTAACCTATGAAAGCTATTCTACACAACTTAAAAAAGGAATTTTCTATCCCAGAAAACCTAACAGCAGGCATTAGTTGTTTGATCATTGCCATTACCGTTTTCTTTATTATGGCCGTATTGAACAGGGAGGTGTTGTTATAGTGTTCCGCGGCCACTTTTTTAACCGAAGCGTGAAGTTTTAACGATGAGTTCATTTAAATGTTCTTCAAGTTTTTAACTTGCTTTTGTTAATTGGGTATTTTTGGTCTTTTAAAATTAAAATTGACCAATGAGCTGGTTCCATCATCTTATTTATGAACCTACAATAAACAGGTTTTTGAGAAACAGTTGTCGGTTGATAAGTCCTTTGATTCCTGAAGGCGCAAAACTTCATCCCTCAGGGACGGTAACCATTAAGGTTTCCAACATACAATTCAAACTAAGGACCAACCAGACCAGCTATATTACCCGCCAACTCTTTTGGAAAGGTCCTATGGCTTTCGAGTACACACCTATTTTTAAAGATTTGGTGAAGAAGGTTGAGACTTTTTGGGATATTGGTGCAAACATCGGGTACTATAGCGTTTTGGGATGTAAAGCCAATCCTGACTTAAGGGTAAGGGCTTTTGAACCTTCCGATGGGGCCAAAACCTATTTACAGTCCAATGTTGAACATAATCAAATAAACAGCCAAGTTGTGGTTGAGCCCTTGGCTTTGTCCAATTTTAAGGGTGAAATAGAGTTCCATCAAATTGTAAATCCAAAATTCCCCAATATTGCCAACCTTTCCGGAGAACACAACATCGGAACCAAGAAAAATCTACCTTCTAAAAAAGTAAGGGTCAAAACCCTGCGGATGGACGACTATGCTTCCAACATTGAAAGCATTGATCTGATGAAAATTGATACCGAGGGTGCAGAAGTGGAAATCCTAAAAGGAGGGTTGGATACCATAAAGAAATATCAGCCCATTATTATCTGCGAAACCCTATTCAACAAAAATGAAGCAGAAATAGAAGCTGTTTTGGGGGCGTTGGGCTACGAATTTTTTAACCATACCCAAGAAGGACTTCAAAAAGTAGAAACTTTAAAAAGAAATGAAGATAACGGTGTTCGGGATTGTTTTTGTGTACCTCCCGCTAAAGTTTCCCTCATCAAGGAATTTTTGGCTTAACAGCTAAATGTTTAAGCAGTTATCCTTTCTATAAAAGACAGAAGTGCACCACTTTCCAGAATTAATGGGACCCAAGCCATGAAAATCCAATCGCTTAAAACTATTCGATTCCAAAAACTGATAACCTTCCAAATACTCCTCTCTATCCGAATTATCCCAGATAATTACTCCGTCTTCCTTCAGGGAGTTCAATGCATTTAAACAACAATTTACCCTATCCCTACCATCCAATACAATAATGTCAAATGCCCTGGAATAATTCAAAATTTCCTGGGAATAAGCCTTGGATTCCAAGTCTCGCCAGAGATATTCTATTTTAGGGGTTGAGTCTAAACGCAGCTGCATTTGCCTATACCAATTTTCATCGTGTTCCACCGATACCAAGGTGCACCCTTTTTTGGCAAACCATAGGGTGGAATTTCCACTACCATACTCAAAAATGGACATTTCGCCATGGATTCGTTTTTCCAAAAAAGCTATGAAGGAATAAGTGAACCAAGGAAGTTCATTCCCGTTTTTAAGAACAGGTTTTCCGGTTCTCACACTTTTACTCCAACCCATTGGAAACAGAAATTTCTTCTGAAGAAGATAATTGGCCAAAAGCAATCGCCCAAAACCGGTTAGACTAAAGATTTTATGAATAAAACGCTGTAACGGATTCAACAGTTTTCAATATCGATTGGTGATACGCTGCAAATCTATGTCTTCCCTTTTTAATTGGAGCCAATTATTACAAAAAAGGAAATATCAAGGCTGTTGCTTGGCCAATTTTAAGGCTTCCGTGGTGGTATAATATTTGACGAGCATGTTGGGAATTTCCCATTCTGGGAGCTGACCATCCTTCAAAAACTGCAAATATTTTTCCGTTACCTGTCCAAAATGGGCCTCATGTCCCACTTTATATTTTTCAGGGATTCCCACTTTCCACAATTCATCTCCAACCTTTTCTAAGTCAAGACCAGGATACGCTTTAGAGAGTTCCGCAACTGCATGCTGCAAAATTTCAGCAGTCGGTTGTTGATTTTTGGTTTTAATATACAAAGTGGGTTTATAAGCTTCTTTTTCACCTTGCTCGATAATCAAATTACTTTTTGAACCACGCATAATGGAATAATGGGTGTCTTTGGCACTTTCAGGGGCCTTAAAG
Source organism: Flagellimonas algicola (assembly GCF_005937185.1). GTDB lineage: Bacteria > Bacteroidota > Bacteroidia > Flavobacteriales > Flavobacteriaceae > Flagellimonas > Flagellimonas algicola. The sequence continues at coordinate 1,862,603 of NZ_VCNI01000001.1, forward strand.
TTCCAAATGACCGAAGCTTTGGCATGAATTCCTTTAAGCTTGTAAACCAACTCCCCATTACTGTGCACTTTAAGCGTATCTCCCTTAACGTTTTTTATGAGATATTCCGGGTATTCCTCCAATTGTGTCACGCTTTGAAACATCTCTGGGGTCAGATCCGTTGTCCAGCGTCTGGCCGAGATTAATTCAACATCCTCCTTAGACAATATTTGTTCTGGAAAAGTTTCCCATTGAATCAAATCTACAAGATGGGTGTTAACATCAACCAGGCCCTCCCCTTGCTGTTCGGTATCAAAGAACCAGGCAGGTCTGATCAATGGTTGGCCAGCGACCAGCTTGGAAAAATGATGTACACTTTCCTTGGTAATTGCAGGTTTATCAGGGGTTCCTGGTAAAAGTTCCCCAAACACCTCGGGCACTTGCGATAATTCCCGCTGAAGCATGGTCGTTATCTCATAGCGTTCCGTCATAATGTCGTAGATCAAAAGTCCCTTTTCCTCAGCAAGCTTGAATGCCATTTCCAAAGATGGGTAATCATCCGCATTAATGACCATTGGTTTGTCCGCAAACACATTTATCCCAGCTTCAACAGATTTGAGAATGTATTCTGTTTTCTTGGCATTGTTTCCAGATACATTCATCACGTTACCTGCTTTATCGGAAAGCATCCGCTCAAAAAAGTCGTCTCCCCGATACACTTTTAAATTCCATGAGGTTGGATCTTGCTCGCTGTTGTTAAATCCTTCTATTCGTTGTAGATATTGATTCAAATCGGCTCCGTCAGGGGCATAGACATGTACCTCTGGATTCATTTGATCGTACATGGTTTTTAAAATCAATCCTGCATGGAAATGTCCTGGATCCAAAGTAATTAGTTTTACTTCTCCTTGGCTACCCGTAAATTGTTGAGCCACCATCTCTTTTTTATCCGATTCTTTTTGATCCTGTTTGCAGGAAGCCACTAATAGGGCAATTGCTAAAAAAAATAGATTCAGGTTGCTTTTCATGATGTTGTTAAGTTTTTTTATTCGTTTTAAGCCCTATCATTATGATAGAAGAAGACTATTTCTAACCCCGACCTCCAGACCCTTGAGTTCAGCCATTCCCATAGCTCTTCCTATTAGGGAATAGCCCGGATAAAACTTCTCTTCCCTGAGCCGGTCATCAAGTACTACATGTCCATGGTCCGGTCTCATTGGAATAGCGACCTCTAGGTTTCCATTCACCAATCGTCTTCGTTGTTCTTGAACAAGCTCCCGCATTACTTCCGCCATGGGAACAGAGCCTTCCAAATGCGAACTTTCGTAAAAACGACCTCCACCCTCCCGTTCCACATTTCGAAGATGGATGAAATGGATCTTATCCCCAAAATCCTGGATTATCTTGATGAGATTGTTGTTTTCAGACGCACCGAAGGAACCCGAACAAAAGGTGAGTCCATTGCTCGGGGAAGGGCAGCAATCAAAAACAGATTGCAAATCTTCATAGGTAGAAACCACACGTGGAATTCCAAAAACTGGAAAGGGAGGGTCATCCGGATGTATGGCCATTTTGACTCCAAGTTTTTCAACTTCAGGGATGACTGCATTTAAGAAATATGCCAAATTATTCTGCAAGGTTGTTTTATCCAAATCCTCCAGAGCCTGGAGATTTCTTTCAAAATGTTCCAAGGTAAGGTGTTCTTTGGTGCCGGGCATTCCAATCAGAATAGCTTGTGCCAATTTTTGCTGCCCATCGGCATTCAAATTCTCAAAATATGCGGTTGCTTTCTCCTTTTGTTCATCAGTATATAAGATAAGTGCCTTTTCCCTTTTCAAGATGTACAAATCAAAGGCAGCTATAGCATTCGGATCATACAGCATGCTGATGGCCCCGGTTGGAAGTTGGAATTGCAAATGGGTTCGCGTCCAATCAAACAAGGCCATAAAATTATAGCAGACGGTAAAAATTCCGTGGGCTGCAAGATGCTTTAGGGTATGAATGTAATTTTCAATGAATTTGTCCCGTTCCGGAAGACCATACTTAATGGCATTATGGATATTCACGCTCTCCACAACAGACCATTCCATCCCATGTCCAATTATTTCATTTTTTAGTGATGCAATATCTTCCATGGGCCAAACTTCACCTATTGGTATGTGTCCACAAGCTGTGACGATACCTTCAACTCCAAGTTGTTTTATTTCTGGGAGCGAAACTCCAAAGGAGGGGCCAAACCAACGAAACGTTTTTTTGAGATAATCCATTGGCTACACTCCTGAATAAGAACTAAAACCACCATCAACTTCAAAGATGGAACCCGTGACAAAACCTGAAGCATCGCTCAACAAATAGTGAACCATACCATTAAGTTCCGAAGTATCCCCAAAACGGCCCATGGGAGTATTGGCCAAGATTTTCTTGCCTCTTTCGGTATACGTTCCATCTTCATTGATCAAAATGGCCTTGTTCTGATTCCCAACAAAAAAGCCAGGGGCAATGGCATTCACCCGTATCTTATCACTGAATTTGGTCGCCAGTTCTTGGGCCATCCATTTGGTAAAGGCGTCCACTCCGGCCTTGGCCATGGAATATCCCAAAACCCTGGATATACTTTGCCGGGCAGCCATCGAAGAAATATTTATGATAGATCCAAATCCTTGCTTAGCCATCAACTCGCTTAAAACCAAAGTAGGGGTAACGGTGCCAAACAAGTTTAAATCCACCACTTCTTGAGTATCACTTAGATTAATATCAAAAATGGTCTGTCCTTCCTGTAAAGTAGCTCCGGGAATATTTCCCCCTGCAAGATTTACAATACCATCTAATTTTTCAAACTCCGTGCTTATCTTATCTTTCAAGGATTCTAGTTCCTTTTGATTCAGTAAATCCACAACAAAGCTATGGGTATGGCCAATTTGGATTTCATCCAGTTCTTTCTGCTTACTCGCCAACTTGTCTCCTGACCTTCCCAAAAGAATTACGTGGGCTCCGTGCCCTACCAAATAAGTTGCAATGGATCCTCCCAAAGCGCCAGTGGCCCCAGAAAGTAAATAGTGCTTGTCTTTTATTGAAAAAAGTGAATTCATTTCAGTGCTATCAAGCTTTTACATTATCTGTTCCAAAAGGATTGCGCTGTGACCTTCTCAACATAGCATTGGCTTCATCGTCATTTATAAATTCCTCTTTCTCATCATCCCATTCCAATTTGCGTGGCAGCTGCATGGCAATATCACTGATCAAACAGACCACGCATGCCTTATGTCCAATTTCAATGGGGGAGATGGGCGCCTTTCTGCTTTTGATACATTCCAACCAGTTCCCATGCTGATCATCAATTTTGTAGAGATGGGTCTCGCTTTCCCCGATTTTAGAAGTAAGGATTTTTGGATCGGAAGCGGCCAACGCCTTATTACTTTGTTTTTTGGACACTGGGTCGGAGGCGGATGCGCTATAATTTCCTCTAGAAACAAAGATCCAACCGTCTGTACCCTCGTATCGGATACCATTGGTATACCCTCCGCTGGTGAATACGGTGATTCCGTTGTCGTATTCTTGCTTCACCAGGAAATCGCCATGCACATTCCAGATTCCTGATTTGGGAAACTCGGCCAATGCTTCCACAGAAGATGGCCCTGATAGTTCCGTATTCATCCCCCATGCTGCAGAATCGTAATGGTGTTGGCCCCATCCCGTGATCATTCCAGCTCCATAATTGCGTATGCGCAACCAGCCAGGTCGGCTGTAATCTTGTTGCGGATGAACCCCTATTTCGGTATAGGGCACCATGGGTGTGGAACCCAACCACATATCAAAGTTTAGGTTTTTTGGAATGGGCATTTCTGGAGCTTCGGGCCCTGCAGGATCTCCAGGAAGTCCTATTTTAACCGTGTGCAAATTCCCAATCCGGCCATTTCGAACCAGCTCTGCCGCAATCCGGAACTGCTCCATAGCGCGTTGCTGGGTACCCACTTGTAGAATTACCTTTTTCTTTTGAACCGCATCCCGCAGTTGTTGCCCTTCCTTGACGGTAAGGGATGTAGGTTTTTGCAGATAGATATCCTTCCCGGCCAAGGCCGCTTCCATGGCAGGTTGGGCATGCCAATGATCTGGGGTACTGATAACAACGGCATCTATGTCCTTGTTCAAAAGCATTTCCCGATAGTCCTCATAGGTTTTGACATTCACATACTTCGCTTTCCCCGTCTTTTCTTTGTAATAGGAATCCACAAGGGTCTTTGCCTCATTCATTCGTTTTGAATCCACATCGCAAACCCCAATAAATCGGGTCTGGTCAAACCGGATGGTGTCATGGATATCATGGCTCCGTGCAATTCTTCCGCAGCCAATCTGCCCAATATTGATTTTGTTGCTCGGCGCATCCTTACCCAGCACATGGGAGGGAACTATACTTGGAAAGCCCACCATTGCAGCGGTTCCCAAAGCCGATTTGTTAATAAATGTTCTTCTTTGCATGGTTCAGTTAAATTTTAGTCGTTTACAATAATTGTCCAAGGTTGATTGGCAAACAGTTGCCAATAGGACTCAGCTTCTTCTGGGCCGAGTTCGCCATCAAAAACAATCATTCTATATTTCAGTTGATACTCTTTCTTTGATTCAATTTGCCAGGGTTCATGGCGTATCGGGCAAAACTCAAAAAACATGTCGCCCCTACCTCCATTGCCGTCTATGGGCCACACCCTCATAGGTTCTGGGTGCATGCGATTTTCAGGGTGGCTTAAAAACAAGATGCCGCTGGTTCCGCTGCCGTCCGCAGACTCTCCACTGACGATGCACCAACGAGCATTTGAGCCGTCGGCCGTAAGTCGGTCGTTCCCTTCCGAGGTAAGTACTTTACAATTATCCTTGTGCCATCGTTCCGTAAACCGCATACCTATTCCCCCGCCGTATCTATAGGCCTCAAACAGTAATCCGGATTCCAATGGGGAGCTGAAAGTGGATGTATAATCCAATACATATCGGTTTTCGGGTTCTAAACCCCATAATCGTAGTTCCAATTTTTCATTCAGGGCGATGCTGTTTTCCGCTTCAGCACCAAAATCCACATGTTCCTGATGAGCTACCAAGGATGCAAAAACATCTCCTGCAACCTTCGGTCCAAATCCCTTAAACCGAACAGTGCCTTGCCCTTCCCCCAAATTCCAAAAATCCACCGATCTATCCCCAATCCGTGTCCTCGTCCAAGGGCCCCAAACACCATAATGGTGATAGTGGTCTGGCGGCTGAATTCTTGTGAGGGTGTCACCTTTTGGCGTCACCAAGGGATGGACGTAACCTGATTTACCATAAATAGAATCGACTCCAGTGGGTGGGTATTTGGTTTTGAATTGATAGCTGACAACGGGATTTTCACCTAGCAGCAGTTGTAAGTTTCCCTGTTTTTTTTGATATCCAACAGAAGTTACTGCATTGGACAATTCATTTTGAAATTCGATGCGATACTTTGAAGCTTCCTTGGAATTATGAACAAACCAGAGTTTTCCGTCCTCCATCTGATTCCATTGAAAGGGAACTTGGCTAATATCTCCTTCACTTTCTTTTAGCAAGACCATTTCTTGCTTTGAACCTGTGAGATCCAAATTAAATTGGTCCAAGTTCACCGAAATGGGCAATTCTTGTTGCAAAGAGCCATCCACCTTAACTTCAAAACTGTTTACATCCTTTGTAATACAGGAGCTTAACATTGTAAGAACAAAAAAGGGAATTACAGCTTTCATGAGGTCAAGGTTGAATGGCTTTAAATTAACTAAAAACTAACTCAATTTGAATATAACTTAATCTTCTTCAGCGATTTCCGCTTTGGGTTCCACATTATTTTCGAATCCAGAATAACCCTTGTTCTGATTTATAGTTCCTAATGAATTGGCATCAATTGCACTTTGTGGAATGGGCCAGTAAATATTATGGGGGGCGAATCTGTACACTTGGTCGGTGTATAATATTTCGCTGAAAAGTTCCGGTGCGGTCCTTGTCATCTTATCGTACATATAACTGCTTTCGCTAATGGTAGAAAGGGAATATCCGCCCATATTTTGAGTGGCCATGATATATGAAACCCGAGCCAGCTCCGTACTTCTAGGTTCTTCCGTATACAGCTCCCTAGCCCGTTCATCCATAATATAATCTATGGTCATATCAGCTGCGGTCTTACCGGTAGCCCCTGCCCTTGCACGTACAACATTTACATCTTCGGCCGCCTCTGACAGTTGTCCTTTCCACACATAGGCTTCTGCTCGGAGTAAATAGGTCTCAGCCAATCTAAATACATAAAAAGGTCTATAGCCCCCATTGTTATTTCCTGGCAGGGATCGCGGGGTATGTGTTTTGTAGCGTGGAAACTCAAACATTCTGCTAATGGAATCAATGCCCACATCCTCAATTTGGATTTGTTCCCCAAAACGCTCGGTTCCTGGCTTGTTATAAAAGAAATCTTCCAGTCCCCACCAATTGGTGTCACTATAGCGTCTGTCATTGGGATCTTCCGCCTTCAAGGTATAATTAAAATGGTTGTTTGGTCGAGCCCAGCTGACCGCTCTACCCAGTTTTTCCTCAAATTCGTCCTCGCCATTGGCCAAATTGTATTCGCAATCTGGAATCAACCACCAGAGCGGTTGCCAAAACCTATCGGTACCTGAACCGCTGGAAGCGCTTGAAGCCCCTGGGAAATCAACACCATCAATGGCAAGCAAAATAGTTTCGGTGTTTTCCGCAATGTCCATGTTTTCCCTTTGGTGCAAATCCCAGAGTACATCGTATTCAGGGTCTCCCGCGAAAGGACCTGATCCAAAACGATCAGTCATCAAAGCATATTTTCCATCATCAATGATGGTGCTAGCTGACGCAATTGCATTGTCAAACTCGGAAAGCGATAGGTATATTTTGGTCAATAAGTGATGGCCCGCCGCCTTGTTGACTTTGCCGCCCAAAACAGTTTCCGGAAGCCATTTTACTGCATATTCCATGTCGATTTTGATTTTCCTCAAAATGGCATCTTGCGTGTGGGATACAAAATCCAATTTAGGCTCTGATAACTCTTGTCCAATCCAGGGCACGTCTCCAAATCGGTGAACCAACCTATAATACCAGTAGGCCCTATGAAAATAGGCTTCGGCCAATATGGCATTACGCTGTTCTTCACTTTCATACTCAGGCAAGTCAATCCGATTAATGACAATATTTACATCCTTGAACAGCTGATAGGAACCTGACCAATAATCAAATATTCGGGATTGTTTCGCATTAGCGAACGGGGTTAGGGAAAACGGCGCGTCTCTCGAAGTACCCGGATTTTGTAAACTGGAATAGGAGATATCTGTCCAAAAATATTCAGAACGAATGGGTGGACTGAAACCCCAGTCTCCATCTCTTAGCCGTCGTCTGGCCGGTATCAAAGCCGCATCAAGTCCTTCCGGGGTTCCGAATGCATTTTCTGGTGAAAACTCTGAGATTGGATTGGCCGTTTTATCTAGAAACTCTTCACTGCATGCTGAAAGCAACATAAGTAGAAAGCAGCAAAGCAAAGTTGGAAATCTATATATTTTCATCGTCTTTTTTTTAAAGTATTATGGATAAGCGAGCGGTAGCTAGAAAGGGAACCATGCTGGCTGGAGGGGTATGAAACCTACTCCCAAAATTGTCAGGATTACTGTAGACATTGTAAAGCTCAGGATCAAAATATTCCCAATTGGTAAAAATGGCTACGTTACTTAAGTCCGCGGATAACTTTAGGGCCTGCGCGCCAATTAAGCCGACTACCTTGGCAGGAAAGTCATATCCAAAGGTTATATTCTGTATTCGTACAAACGATTTACTGTCATAAGAACTGGCAGCATAAATATTGCTTGATCCAATCCTGGCCCAATCGCTCAAGGGATTATCCGGAGTCCAATAAGGATAGTTGTATCCATTCATTCGCTGGGGTTGCCAGCTTTCACTTGACCCCAGTCCGCCTCCAAAGCGTCCATTCCAAACATCCTTATGTCCAAATTGCCCGTTGATCCCCACGGAAAGCTGGAAATTTTGGAACAAGGAAAAATCATTGATAAATGTTATATTGTGCTTTGGGGAAGTTTGCCCCAGAAAAATCTGGTCATCCACCGAACTGATGCTACCATCCCCATCTTGATCAATCACCCTAAAATCGCCGGGTACCAGTCCAAATTCGGCAGCTTGCGCTTCCTCATTTGTTTGGTATACCGGGCCAAGTTCAAAATCATAAATGGCATCTATGGATTGCCCTAAAAACCTTCTGTTGGCCAAATCATCTGCCAACTTGGTTCCAATGACATTACCCTGATCATCGAGTACATCTTCCACATCTCCGTAAAGGGCTTTTATCTCATTTTTATTGGTAAAATAAACTAGGTTGCTGTTCCATGAGAAGTTGGTATTATCCATAATCTGGGCATTGATGGAAAGTTCAATCCCTTGATTTCCCAGTTCCCCTAAGTTTGATAAAATGCTGTCAAATCCAGTGACATCGGGTAGGGCTCTTTCAACTAGTAAATCTGTAGTGGTGGAATTGTAGTATTCTACGGATCCAGATAATTTTCCCGCGAAAGCTGAAAAATCGAAACCTACATTTAAGGATTCCGTGCTTTCCCATCTTAAATTAGGGTTGGATAATCTTTGACCTGACAGGCCCGTCACTCCTGTGAGTGAGCCATCATCAGAAAAAATGTACTCCACAGTACCCAGGCCAGCCAAGGATTGGTACAAGGGAATAGACCGGTTGCCATTCTCTCCCCAAGAAACCCGAAGCTTCAATAAATCAAGCCAATCCGCACTTTCAAGGAAGTTTTCTTCAGAAGCATTCCAGGCCAAAGCGCCGGCCTTAAAAGTGGCCCGGCGGTTGTTCGCCCCAAAAGCAGAATATCCATCACGACGGATGGAACCTGTTAGTAAATACTTCCCCTTATAAACATAATTTAGTCGTGCCATTTGGGCATCTGCTGTGTATTGGGAGTCATCATTTATGATGACCGGGTTCGCACCAAAATTCAACTGATGGTATCCCAGTATTTCGCTAGGCACAAAATTGGAACTACTTACTGTTTGTCTATAATTCTCTTGGGATTCTGCATTGAGCAAAAAGGTAAGATCCACAGCATGATCCTCTGCAATTGTTCTGTTCCAGGTCAAAATGTTATCCACATTCCAGGTATAAGAGGTAGAATTTCTCCTTTCCCCGCCTGCACCTTGGGCATCTGGGGTTGTAAAGGCAAAGTCCAGATTATGGTACCAACGCATACTGTTGATCCAGTTGACCCGATACTTAAAACCCCATGGCAATGTTAACTCAGCGAAAATGTTCCCCACCAAGTTTGAGTCCTTGCTATTCTTAATTCTATTCTTAAATAAGAATGGATTGAGAGCGAGGGCATCGTTATGCGGTTCCCGTTTGATGGTGCCATCCTCATTATACTTGTTCCCGTATGGACTTACCAACCTTGCGCTGTTAAAAGCTGCGGTCAAATAGTCAGGACCATTATCCAAAGGAGCATTGTTATCCTGTGAAAATTGAATGTTAGCCCCCATTTTAAGAAAACTCTGGACTTGACTTTCCAAATTGAATCGGGTTCTTATGGCTTCAAAATTTTCTCCAACAATAAAACCCTCATTGTTAGTATGACCTATTGAAAAATAGTGTGAGCTTTTTTCACTTGATCCTGAAACGCTAATTGAATTCTCCGTTCGGTAGCCAATTTGAGTTGTCTCATCAAACCAGTTGATGGTATTCCCCTCCTCATAATTTTCGAGCTCAACCGAATTTAAATTAAGGCGTTGAAACCACAACTCGTTATCCGTGAACCCAGCGGGATCCGGACTATAGTTTCTCCATGTTGTCAAATCTACATTCTGAAGACGTGTTGGATTCCGATAAAACTCCGCATTTTCATTAGGACTTAACCCTTCAAACGCATCTACCCGATACTCCAAATATTGGTCAGGATTTCTAAAATTTGGATGGCTTGCCAATTTAACCATGCCCACGCTGGAATTTATACTAATTGTAGTCTTTCCTTTTAACCCCTTCTTGGTGGTCACCATAATTACCCCAGCCGAGGAACGGGCGCCAAATATGGCAGCAGAGCTTGCATCTTTTAACACATCAATACTCTGAACATCCACAGGGTTAATGTCTGACAGACTACCATAGAAAATTTGTCCATCCAAAACAATCAATGGCGCATTGGAAGCCCCTGCTGTACCAAAAGAATTTTGACCTCTTACTTGAAGGCTGGCAGCGCCATCAGGGCTATTGCCTATAGGTGCAATAAGACCAGGGACACGTCCCCGAACCGCTTGAGCGATATTGACAACAGGCCTTTGCTGCAACTCTTCAGTGTCAATACTTGAAATTGCGCCAGTCAAATCCCTTCGTTGTTTGGTTCCGTAACCAATAACAACAACCTCATCCAGTCCTGCTGCTGTTTCTACAAGTGTAATACTAAAATTAGTTTGACCGGCTACAACAATTTCCTTGGCCAAAAAACCAATGTAGGAAACAAGTAAACTGGAGTTTCCATCTGCTACCGCCAAGGTAAAATTGCCATCAAAATCCGTTTGGGTACCGTTTGTAGTACCCTTTTCCACAATGGAAGCTCCAGGCAAGGGATTTCCTTGCTCATCGCTAACATTTCCAGTAATAATAAGACCGTCCTGAGCGAAGGAGGAAGCAACGCACAGCATCAATAAAAGTGATGCTAGGAAGGTCCTATAATTAAAATAGAACATTCGTTGATCTCTCATAAAATAAGTAAGTTATAATGTTAGGTGGGTCTTGACCCGATTTGGGGTTACGGGACAAATCTATGTAATTGCAATTTATTACGCAACCGATTGCATTAAATTTTTGATGAAAAAATAGAATTCAATTCTCTTAATTGCGATAAAATTGTTTGAAATTGTAATTTTTTGGAAGAAAAATTATACATAAAATGTTGAATCAATCAATTTGTTGCGTAAATTGCGCAAAATTGATTTTCAAACCACAAAACCACCGATGAAGAAGACGCTTATTCTATTTGCCCTCCTTTTGGTCGCCCAAATCAAGGCTCAAGAAGCAGAGCCCTTTGTAATAACAGAAGATTGGCTTTCCAAAATCCAATCTCTGGCTCCTGACCCTTCCGGCACCAATGACTCAGAGGTTAAAAATTTGCTCATATTTTCCTTGCATACCGGTTTTGAACATTGGACCATTCCGCATATCGAAGCCGTTGTCCAAATAATAGCTGAAAAGTCAGGAGGGTTTAAGGTAACTACCAGCAAGGACATTTCGGTATTCGAGAAAAGTAACCTAAAAAAGTATGACGCGGTTATCTTGAACAACAATTGCTCTATTGGACCCAAACGGGATCTTTTCTGGGATGCGTTGGAAAAAGATAACTCTTTAAGCGAAAAAGCGAGGAACAAAAAAGCGAAACAGCTGGAAACCAACTTGCTCAATTATGTAAAAAAAGGGCATGGTCTTATGGTTGTCCACGGCGGTATTGTCATGCAGAACAACTCAAACGCTTTCAGTGAAATGGTGGGAGGCAGTTTTGACTATCATCCCAAACAACAAGCCATACAAATTAATCTGGTGGATGCCGAGCACCCCATGGTCAAGTGTTTTGACCCCTCCGGGTTTGCACATATAGATGAACCGTATTTTTTCAAAAACGCCTATTTCGATTACAATTTTAGACCGCTATTGTATCTGGAAGCCGACAAGCTTGATGGGCTTAAGAACGAAGTTCCAGACACCATCAAATATGTTTCTTGGATCAAGAAATATGGCAAGGGTAAGGTGTTTTACTCCTCCCCTTCGCACAATGCCCAGAGTTTGGAAAATCCCGCCTTGCTTCAGTTTTATTTAAATGGGTTACAGTATATCACGGGAAGTTTGGAATGTGACGACTCTCCCATTGAGCGAAACCACGTTGGGTCAAAAACAGCCAAAAGCTCCCGCTAAAACAAAGGTTACAGGAGCGACTCTTTAATTTATTTAAGTACTATTGTCAGCGGTTAGTGCTGCACTATTTACCATGGGTAAAAAAATAACGATTTACGATCTAGCGGAACAGCTTCATGTTTCTCCGGCAACGGTTAGCCGGTCCTTGAACAATCATCCGTCCATTAGCACGGAAACCAAAACCAAAGTGGTCAGGGCGGCGCAGGAAGCTGGATATAAGGTGAATAAATTCGCAGCAAATCTCAGCAAACAAAAGTCCAATACCATTGGGGTAATCGTTCCAAAACTCAATTCCGCTTTCATGTCCACCATCCTTGCCGGGGTGGAAAAAATTGCGAATGAGGCAGGATACAATCTTATCATCAGTCAATCTTTGGAATCCATGGAAAAGGAAAAGATGAATGCCCATGCCCTGTTTCAAAGCGGGGTGGATGCCCTCATCGTTTCTCTAGCCTACGATACCTCAACCTATGACCACTTTAGTAATTTTACTAAAGTTGGCATTCCAGTGCTGTTTGTAGATCGGGTGTATCCCATGGAAAATTGCTCCACCATTGTAATTGACAACCAACAAGCTGGTCATGACGCAACGGAACACCTTATACAACAGGGGTGCAAAAATCTATTGCATGTTTCTGGGCATCTCAATCGGAGCATTTATGCCGAGCGACTTCAGGGATTTAAAAATGCCATGGCGAAGCATCACATGGAATTCACGGATGCCAATCTGCTGGAGAGCGACCTGGACCCCAATAGCGTGGGCGAACTCATCAATCACTTGCAACAAATCAATGGGGCTATTGACGGTATTTTTGTATCCAACGATCGATTTGCCGCGAGCTGCATTAAGGAACTTCAAAAACTACACTATAAAATCCCAGAGGATATCAAGGTGATTGGTTTCAATAACGATTCCATTTGCGAGTTAATGACACCTACCTTAAGCACCATTGATTATCCCGGATACCAAATGGGAGTTTTGGCGGCCCAAGGAGTAATCGGTCATCTAAACGGAAATATTGATTTGCTTCCTGCCAATTCCATTAGCCTTAGGCACAGGTTGGTGGTTAGGGAATCTTCCTCCAATGACTAATTGCAACTTCTTACTTACCCTTTATATTTGCCATCTTTTTCCATAATTCCTAACTTCAATGCCCATTTGTTTACAGGCTTTGTATACCATAATAGACATAGAGACCACCGGAAACGGCATCAAAGGCAACAAGATTACCGAAATTGCCATTTTTAAATTTGATGGCGTTGAAATTGTTGAGGAGTATTCCACCTTGGTAAATCCGCAAAGTCCAATCCCAAGCTTTATAACGGGACTTACAGGAATTGATGATCAAATGGTACAGGACGCTCCAGTTTTTTCCGAGATAGCGGAGCGCGTGCAACAAATGACGAAGGATTGCATTTTTGTGGCCCATGCCGTTAATTTTGACTATGGGGTAATCAAGGAAGAATTTAGGCTATTGGGGGTTGATTTTGTTCGTAAAAAACTCTGTACGGTGAGACTATCACGAAAATTAATTCCCGGGCTGCAGTCCTATAGCTTGGGAAAACTGTGCTCGGCGGTTCAGATTCCGTTGACCGACCGTCACCGTGCCCGGGGGGACGCGCACGCCACTACCCTGTTGTTCCATAAATTGGTGAATCTTCCGGCCGCTGAAGGAATCATCCAAAAGTTTTTGAATGCCCGAAGCCAGGAGGCCACCCTTCCTCCGCATTTGCCCAAATCCATTTTTGATGGAATCCCACAAAAACCGGGGATTTATTATTTCAAAAACCAAAAGGGAGAAATCATTTATGTGGGCAAGGCCATCAACCTTAAAAAACGGGTCTTGGGGCATTTCTATGATAAAAGCACCAAGGAAACCCGAATGTGCAATGAAACGGCTTCCATAGATTTCAAGCTATCCGGTAGTGAACTTGTGGCCTTGCTTATGGAATCTGCTGAAATCAAGCGCCTTTTTCCTCCCTATAACAGCGCCCAAAAGCGTATTGGCAAACAATATGCGCTGTTTGCCTACGAAGACCGCAAAGGTATTCTCCATTTGGCCTGTAACACCCTTAAAGGTGCGCCTAACCCCATTAAGGTTTTTTACAACCAAACCGATTGCCGGGCTTTTCTAGAGCAATTGTGTAAAACCTTCTCGCTTTGCCCAAAATACTGCCATCTGCAACAAACCAACACCGTTTGCTCCCATCATGAGATTACCACTTGTGAGGGTATTTGCTCAGGTGAGGAAAGCGTATCTACTTATAACGAAAAAGTGGGGTATGCCATTTCCAGTGTAAAACAGGCCCAAAATGAGGTGCGCATCATAAAAGAAAAGGGAAGAGAACCCAATGAAAATGCTGTGGTATTGCTTTCGGAAGGAGTTTATAAGGGATACGGATTCATTGATCACCAAGTGGAGATTACCTCCATGGAAGACATTGAGGCCTTTATAATTCCACAAAAAAACACTTTGGAGACACAGCGCATCGTAGAATCCCTACTACCGCGATTGGAATCCTATGTAATCTAAATCCATGGTTATTTGTTTATCCTCCGGTACATTTTTACCATGAAAGCAATCCAAACGACCAAGATAATGGCAACAAATACGATATAGGGAAAGAGGATATCCATAAACAAAATAAAATTTGATAGTTGCCCCAATACCGGAATTCCTCAAGTGGAATTCTTAATATTTCTAACGGAAAAGCATCTAGCCAAGCGAATGCATTTCCGACATCAGTCTAAATTAGTAAGAAAAAGAATACGCGCCGCTCCGAAATTGTTAGGAAAGCTGCAATTCATCGAAAATTAGACCGAAAGTACCACCTTGAACACGGCCACTTCCCCCTTGAGCTGTTGAAACCCCTGATGAAGTTGATCTTGCGCCACGGTATACGGGTAAAATGAAATGGGCTCAATGCAGATCATATTCCGAACCTCGGTCCAGCACATAAAATGCCCAAAACCTTCCGTTGAAATAGTAATATCCCTTTTATCCCGAAGCAGGATTGAAGTGGTGTCTTGCACCTGAAAGGCACGGCTGCCCACTTCCAAGACATCATCCAATTGGATTTCGCCTTGTCCCGCAATAATCAATGGCTTTTCCGTATGCAATTTAAATGCGGGATGATACCCGAGCATAAAGGGCATGTTTTCTTCGCCAGAAATCTTAAAACCAATCTCCAATTGATTGCCACTTAACTGAAAGGTCTTTTCAAATCGGAAATCGTATGGCCAAACCAACCATTCTTCGGAAGACTTTTCGGGAAATTTCGAATTTTTTACAGGCGTATCCGCTTTATAATGCTTGACAAAGGATGCGGTCGTCTCGGTATTCGATTCCAAGAAATAATCCAATTCGCGTAGCAATCCATGCTGATCTTGAATGGCATTCCCTTTGGGGACCTGTACCCTAAAATCCGCCTCATTTACCGGGCCAATAATCGGGAACATTTCCGTATCCGAACTTCGCCATCCGGGACTTCCTTTTTGGTGGATGAACTCGTGTCCTTGATTTTTTAAACACACAAGTTCTCCCGCTTCAATGGTAACGGAGGTATTCCCTTGTTGTAATGCTATCATTTCTCGGAATTGATTAGTCGATAAATCAGTATGGCCGTTCGCTGGGTCAATGCTTCAATGGTATTCAAATTCACGGTTTCCTGGGGCGTATGCGCCCCGGTTCCCATGGTCCCCAATCCGTCCAGACAATCTACATATTCAGCTACAAAGGATACATCAGCTGCACCCCTTTTTCCAGGATCATATGCCAAAACCTCTCCCTGGTCCAAATCCAAACTCACCTGGTTCAAAATCCCGAGCAGGGCATGGTTTCCTTCAGTGGGTCCCATCGCGGGATAGCTATCCGTAAATGAAATACTGGCGGAAGTCATTGGAAGGTTATTGCCTACTATTTCGCGCATTTTGCTTCTTGCCCTTTCTTTCTGCTCTTCGGAAATAAAGCGAAGTCCCCCTTTGGCAATAGCTTTTTGGGCCACCACATTGCTTTTTCCAAAGACATCACCTTTACTGGTTGAGGCATCAAAATTGACAAAGGTTCCGCCCAAGACCGTACCGGGATTGAAGGTCAATAAATCCTCGCCCTTCACATCCGTATAAAATTGATGCAGGATTCTGGACATCTCAAAAATGGCTCCAGCTCCAGTACGCTCACTGAAAACCCCGGAAGAATGTGCTCGCTTTCCATCTACCTCCACAGCCCAACCCGAAGCTCCCCTTCGGGCCACGGTTGCATAGTTGAAGCCTGTTGAATTTTCAAAACCCAGGGCAATGTCACTACGCTTTGCTGCCTCCACCAAATCCTTTCTACTTATAGTAAGTGGTTTCCCAGTACTCTCTTCATCTCCGGTGAAAGCCACGATGATCTGTGCATCATCCAGAAGACCGTTCTCGCGTAGAGCCTTAAGTGCATACAATACAATGACATCTCCACCTTTCATGTCGTTTCCACCTGGTGCGTGCGCAATGCTATCGTTGACCATCTTAAATTTTTGAAACGGACTGTCTTCCTCAAAAACAGTGTCCAAATGACCAATCAGTAAAAGTTTTCTCCCTTTATTTCCATTGGTTTCCGCGAAAAAGTGGCCTGCTCTACCCATTTCTGGTGGCATTTCAATCCATCGGGAGTCAAAATTGATATTCTCAAAGGCATCTTTGAAGACCATCCCTACTTCCTTCACGCCTTTGGCATTAAGAGTACCGCTATTGATATTTACCACTTTCTCCAAAAAAGCGATGGCGTCAGCATTGTTCTGGGCAATGGTTTTGACAATTTTTTTCTCCGTTCGGGACAGTTTTTGGGCAGTAAGCGTTCCTACCATAAACAGGCTTAAAACGCAAATAAAGATTTTGAAATGCATGGTTTGTGACTTTGGGTGAATTTATCAATTTTTAATCAATAAATCCTTTTTCCCGCATCCAGTCGTCATTAAACATTTTGCCCACATATCGGCTGCCGTGGTCATGGAACAGTACCACCACCACATCATCCTTGGTAAAATGCTCCTTCAATTGCAACACGCCTTTTATTGCAGCTCCAGCAGAGTTCCCCAAGAACATCCCTTCCTCTTTGGCCAAACGTTGTGTATACACCGCCGCATCCTTGTCCGTTACTTTGGTAAAACCTTCTATGAGATCAAAGTTGACATTTTTGGGTAGAATATCTTCTCCTATTCCTTCTGTGATATATGGGTAAATCTCGTTCTCATCGAAAATTCCTGTCTCGTGATATTTTTTGAAAACAGAGCCATAGGTATCAACTCCCCATACCTTTACATTGGGATTTTGTTCTTTGAGATAGCCTCCTACCCCTGAAACGGTTCCCCCAGTTCCAACTCCCACCACAAAATGGGTGACTTTTCCTTTGGTTTGCTCCCAAATTTCCGGGCCCGTGCTCAAATAATGGGCTTTGGTATTGCTTGGGTTGTCATATTGATTCACATACCAAGAGTTGGGAATTTCAGTAGACAATCGCCTTGCCGTTGAGTAGTAACTTTGGGGATCATCAGGTGCTACATCCGTTGGACAGACATAAACCTCACTTCCCATTGCCTTTAAAATATCCACCTTTTCCTTGGATTGTTTATCGCTGATCACACAAATCATTCGATACCCCTTGACCACTGCGGCCAAGGCCAACCCCATGCCCGTATTACCCGACGTGCCTTCAATGATGGTTCCGCCAGGTTTTAGCAGACCTTGTTTCTCCGCATCCTCCACCATTTGCAGAGCCATGCGATCTTTGACGGAATTTCCAGGATTAAAAGTTTCATATTTTGCCAGTACCAAGCACGGTAGTTCTGCTGTGAGTTTGTTGAGTTTTACCAAAGGGGTGTTCCCAATAGTCTCCAGTATATTGTTTGCATATTTCATAGTCGCTGCAAAGATAGCCATAAGGTTGTCGGAGTTCTATACTGAAACTAAATTTTGATTCCGACAATCTTGGATGGTTGGATGGTTGGACGGTTGGAATTGAAAACGGAAAATGGAAAGTGGAAAATTAGCTGATCGGAAATCTCACCGTCGTTGATGTGTCGCTACCGAACCTTACTCAAACTTAATGGCCTTGACCGGACTTATTTTGGTGATGATGTATGATGGAACCAGTAACATGAGTAAACACAACAACATTACGCCAAAATTTAAGAGAATTACCGTTGGGATATCCATATGCACAGGAATATATTCAATATAGTATTCCTCCGGATTTGGAAATTTAAACCACCGGTATTTGTCCTGAAGATAAAGTAATCCCAAACCAAGTCCATTGCCCCACAACAACCCAATACCAATCAAATAAGCGGCATTGTACAAAAACACCTTGCGAATGCTCCAATTTTCGGAGCCTAAAGCTTTTAGCACCCCAATCATTTGGGTACGTTCCAAAATCAATACCAGAAGTGCCGTAATCATATTGATCCCACCAACAATTATCATAATCCCAATGATGAGAGCTATGTTAAAATCGAACAGGCCGATCCATTCAAAAATTCTGAAGTATTTGGATTTGATATTAATGGCATCCAAATTGGATGGGGTTTTGCCATAAATTTCATTGCTTTTTTCCTCCAAATGGTCAAAAACGTCCAAAAAGACCTCAAAGTTCCCAATTTCATTTTCCGACCATTTGTTTATTCGCTGGATGTGACGGATATCCACAAAAATGTAATTGGCATCAAATTCCTCGAAACCGCTGTCATAAACGCCCACGATTTCAAAACGTCTATTGTTGGGCACCCTGGAAGCATCACCATCCTTAAGGAAAAAGGAGAAAAAAGTGTCATTGACTCCCAATTGAAGACGATTGGCCATAAGCCTTGAAATCAACACCTCATCATTCAACCTTCCTGTATAATCAGGAATCCGACCCTCTACAAGGTATTCCTCAAAGACATTCCAGTCATAATCTGTGCCCACTCCTTTGGCCAACATCCCCTCAAAGGTTTCCTCAGTGCGGATAATTCCACCTTTGGTGGCAACAGCCTGGACGTGTCGTACACCATCCACATCCTTGAACATGGGGTAAAAATCTTGTTCCAGGGAAACTGGAATCACGGAAACTTCTGAGGTATTGTTATCGTAATTGGAAATTTGGATATGCCCGTTGAATGCGGATACCTTTTCCCGAATCTTGTGCTTAAGGCCAACACCCGTGGCAATGGCTATAAGCATCATCACAATACCAATGGCAATGGCAGCAATGGCAATTTTTATTATAGGAGCGGAAATGCTAATTTTATGCTCCTTCCCTGTTATCAGGCGTTTGGCAATAAACAATTCTAAATTCAACGAATGCCCATTTTATCTCCTTTCAAAAGTACAGTTTTATTGTTGGTTTTGCTGCTTTCTTCCTGTAAAGGGCAGGAAGACAAAAAAGCTGCCGCATCAGAAAATGAAGAACAGGTCTTGGTTCCGGAAATTACCGTTGCCGCCAATAGAATCCAGAACTACCTTCCGCTACTTCAAGATAAAAGAGTGGCCGTAGTGGCCAATCAGACCAGCGTTATTTTCCAAGCGGATGGATATACCCATCTCGTGGATTCTTTGCTGAACCGACAAGTGAATATTAAGACAGTCTTTGCCCCAGAACACGGTTTTAGAGGTAAGGCAGATGCAGGAGAACTGGTCAAGGATGGGGTGGATACCAAAACCTCCCTACCCATTGTTTCCCTTTATGGCAAAAATAGAAAGCCCTCCCAAGAACAGTTATCGGATGTTGATGTTGTCCTGTTTGACATCCAGGATGTTGGGGTTAGGTTCTACACCTATATTGCTACGCTGCAGCTGGTAATGGAGGCCTGTGCCGAAGTAGGGGTGCCCGTTATAGTATTAGATCGCCCCAATCCCAATGGACATTATGTTGATGGCCCTACCATGCTGAAGGAACATACCGGTTTTCTAGGAATGACCCAGATACCCTTGGTCTATGGTTTAACCATTGGCGAATATGCACAGATGATCAATGAAGAAAAGTGGTTGGAAGGCGATGGCAAGGCGGATTTGACTGTAATTCCCTTGGAAAACTATACGCATGCCTCAGATTATCATTTACCCATACGTCCATCACCCAACTTGCCCAATGACACCTCTATAACGCTATATCCCAGTCTAGGGCTTTTTGAAGGCACCCATATCAATGCGGGAAGGGGGACGGAATTTCAGTTTCAGCGTTATGGCGCTTCATTTTTGGATAGCACCCAATACAACTTCGATTATATTCCGCAACCCAATTTTGGGTCCAAACACCCCAAAGAAGAAGGCAAAAAGTGCTTTGGCAAGGATTTGGCAAAATCCGAAAGGATGAATGCTGTTTCCCTGGAATGGATTCTAGATGCCTACAAAAATTGTCCGGATAAGTCCAAATTCTTTAGGACCAATTCCTTTACCAAACATGCTGGCACCCCATTACTTCAACAGCAAATTGAAGCCGGATTGTCAGAGGCTGAAATTAAAGCCACTTGGTCAGCTAAGCTGGAAAGCTTTAAGAAAATTCGGAAGAAATACTTGATGTATAACTAGTTTTCCGTAGTTGGTCTTCGGTATTTGTGGAAAGGCTGTTTTAGCAGACCGATAATGCTGCTGTTTTCCTTTTCATCTGGAAAGGTGTCTACGCCGTACACAATTTTTTCGGTATCCAAATACATATACGTTCCAAAAAGCCTGTCCCAAATGGCAAAGATGTTGCCATAATTGGAATCCGTATACGGCAACTTGTAATGGTGGTGCACCTTGTGCATATCTGGGCTGACGATGACCCAACTAATGGCCTTGTCCAATTTTTTGGGCAATTGGATATTGGCATGGTTGAATTGCGACAGCACCACAGACATACTTTGATAAAGCATAATAACTCCAATGGGCGCTCCTACAAGAAAAATCCCTAACAAGGTAAAGGAGTAACGAATCAAGCTCTCCAAAGGATGATGTCTGTTTGCCGTGGTGGTATCCACATTATGATCGGAGTGGTGTACCAAATGTACCATCCATAAAGGTTTTATCTTGTGCTCTACCCAATGGGCTGCGTAGGCCCCGATCAAGTCCAAAAACAGCACTCCGAGAATTACATAGAGCCATAATGGCATCTCCGGCAACCAATTGATGATACCAAAGTCGTTGGCCACCGCCCAATCCGAAGTCATTAGAAAAAGGAAGGCCAAGGGAAAATTCACCAAGATTGTAGTTAAGGTAAAAAAGAAATTGGGGACGGAGTGCCTCCATTTTTTATACGGGATGTTAAACAAGGGAACTATTCCCTCCAGAATCCAAAAAAAGGTGATGCCCCCAACCAAAATCAAACTGCGGTGAAGGGCAGGAATGTTTTCAAAATAGGTGATAATCTGCTCCATACCTTCAAATATAAAAAATAGCTAGAGCTTTATTTTTTTCTTCATTTCCTCGACAATATTGAAAGCCGCAGGACAAATGGCCACATTTTTCAAGGTAAGATTGCTGATTTGGTGAAATTTCTTCCGATCCGTATGTGGAAACTCCCTGCACGCTTTGGGGCGTACATCATAAATGGAGCAGTAGTTATCCGCATCCAAAAAAGTACAGGGCACCTGCTGCAGTACATAATCGTTCTCTTCATCAACCCGGAGAAATTCTGATATAAACTGGGAAGGTTTAAGCCTGAAATGCTTTGCGATACGCTCAATATCCGCATTGGTGAACAAGGGGCCCGTTGTTTTACAGCAGTTGGCACAGTCCAGGCAATCCGTTCGTTGAAATTCTTCCTCATGGAGTTCCAACATAATGTAATCCAAGTTTTTGGGAGGTCTCTTTTTAAGTTTTGAAAAAAACTTTTTGTTGGCACTATGTTTTTCCTGGGCCTTTTTGGGCAGCCCTTCCAATTCTTCTTGCATATCACAAACTTAGAAAACCCAATCCATTAAACCTTTGTTTACAAATAAAGTCCCACTTTTGCCACAGTTACTGTTTTTATGGCAGACATTTTTGGAAAAGCTTTGTTGGATTATCACTTTGGAAACTATTCCGAGGACATAAAAACCTACTCCTCCTTGGATGAGGAAGATTATATCCCTCTGCCCTATTTGTTTCGGGATTTTGATAAGATGCCCATACTGGAACAAAAGGCTTTGGAGTTGGCCACAGGAACTGTATTGGACATAGGTTGTGGTGCCGGAAACCATGCATTGCACCTTCAAAATAATGGTTTTGAGGTGACAGGTTTGGATGCATCCGAAGGAGCAATCAACGCATGTAAATCCAGGGGGCTTAGTTCAACAGTGCATACCAAGTTGTTGGATTTTTCCGGAAAGCAATTTGATACGCTTTTGTTGCTTATGAATGGAATTGGCCTAGCTGGGAAATTGAACAATTTGAGCAATTTTTTGTCACATCTCAAGTCTTTGCTTAGCCCTAACGGACAAATCTTATTGGATTCAAGTGATATCATTTACATGTTTGATCAAGACGATGATGGAGGATATTGGATTCCGGATAGCGGAAATTATTATGGCGAAGTGACCTTTACCATGGAATATAAAAAAGAAAAAAGCAGTCCATTTCCATGGCTTTATTTGGATTTCAATACCTTGCAGAATGCATGCTCTGCCAATAATCTGAAGTGTGAACTTGTAAGCGAAGGGAATCATTACGACTATTTGGCAAAACTTTTGCTGCAATAATAATAGATGTTGCTTTGCGGCGTTCTATTTAAATACACTTATGCCATGATTAAGAAAATTGCAATTTACTCCCTAATTTGCTTAGGAATCATCCTTAGCTGCTCCAAAGACTCGGATGATTCAACCCCACCGGACAATAATGTAGATAAAACCGCCAATCTTCAAGCCACAGGTTCGTCTGCCAATGATATTTTGGCCAACACCAATTTTGATGCCTTGATCATAGAAATTGCCTATGTAGAGGGATTTAGGCCCACTACGACCGCCATAACCAATTTTGAGAACTTCATCCAAGAAAGAACCTTTAAAACAGACATTGAGTTTACTTACCTAAGCTTGCCCTCTTCAGGCGAAGAGACATTGACCACTCAGCAGGTGGCCGATTTGGAAGAGGAAAATCGAACCGTATATAACGATGGTACTACTTTGGCCATGTACATCTATTTTGCCGATGCCCCTTCTGATGGGGATGAAGAAGGTGAAGGTTTGTTTACCCTTGGTGCTGTCTATAGAAATACATCTATGGTAATCTACGAATCCACCATTAGGCAATTGGCTTCACAAAGCAATTTTATTACAATAAGTGATGTAGAGACTTCGACTTTAAACCATGAGTTTGCCCATTTAATGGGACTGGTAAATTTAGGCACCGATGCGATTAATGACCATGAAGATCCAGAAGCTGCCAATCACTGCAACGTTTCGGGCTGTCTTATGCGGGCCGCTTTGGAATTTGGTGTTCCTACCATGAAAGTTCTGGAAAGTAATGCAGCAAAAGGCGCTGCCCCAGTACCCGGTTTGGATGCCGAATGTATTTTGGACCTACAGAATAACGGGGGTAGATAATTTGCAGTAGCAGTATCTACCTACTACGGGATATTCAAGTACTTATGGGTCTGTAGCGATACTTTCCATTTTGGGTTTTGCATGACAAAATCCACAATCAAAGGAACCATTTTGTCCCTAACACTCCATTCTGGCTGCAAATACAGAATACAATTTGGCCCTACCTTAGCCACTTGTTCCTCCGCGAAAACAAAATCATGCTTATTGTAAACAATAACCTTAAGCTCATCAGCTTGCGGATAGATTTCAGGTACGGGCAACTTATTTTTTTTTGGACTAAGACAAATCCAATCCCAATCACCTGATAAGGGATAAGCTCCCGAAGTTTCGATATGGGTCTGTAAATTTTTGGCTTTTAAACTATTGGTCAATGGACCCATGTCCCAAGTAAGGGGTTCTCCTCCCGTAACCACAATAGTATCCGAATATTTGGCAGCATTAATCGCAATACTTTCAATATCAGTAGGCGGATGGGTACCTGCATTCCAGCTTTCCTTCACATCGCACCAGTGGCAACCCACATCGCATCCCCCAATCCGGATAAAATACGCTGCAGTTCCTTTGTGGTATCCTTCACCCTGAATGGTATAGAATTCCTCCATTAGGGGAAGCATTTCACCCTTATCCACCAATTGCATCACTTCTTCTGAAATCATGGCGCAAAGATAGTGTTTCCCTCTTCAAAAAAGTCCTTATAAATCGTGTGTTTATCTATCGTTTCAAGCTAAAATGGCCGGTTCTTCGATGGGCAATTCCTTCGGAATCCACCAGATTTAAAACATACCAATAATCCGAAGCTGGTAGTTGTTTCCCTCTATAATTCCCATTCCATCCCGAGTCCAGGGCATTAATTTGTGCCAAGAGTTTGCCATATCTATCCATAATGAACAAGGAGGCACTGCGATAAGCATCCGGCGTAATTCCTAAAATTTCCAAGGTATCGTTGACTTCATCGTTGTTGGGTGTGATAAATTTGGAAATCCCCACCACCCCTATGACCAATTGGTCTGATCCACAGCCATTTTTATCCCTTGCATATAAGGTATGCAAACCAGGGTCCACGTTTTCAAAAACAGGGGAATCCTGAAAAGGCCCATAAGCGTTATCTAGGGCATACTCGTAATTTCCTGGGCCCAGGTTGTCATTTTCCTCAAGTACGGTAATGGAATTGACATCATTGGCATCATCTATCACAACTGCATCCCTGGTTAAGTTGGGAGGCCCGGAAAGCTCGACTTCCAAATATCTCGGCGGTGAAACACAACCCAATTCTGATATAGCCACCACGGAATACCTCCCGGGATGGGATATCGAAGCAAATGCCTCATTGCTTACCACTACCCCAGCCGAATCAGTCCATTGGTATTGGTAAATTCCCTCAGCGTTGGTGGTTCCTGCCATTATGGTAGATCCTTCACAAAGTATGAGTTCAGATTCGGTCAAATCGAATGCCACCAAAGGCAATACTTGCAGTTGTACATGTGGTCCTATCCCAAAACAATCCCCATTGTCCCTATTCTCGACCCGCACGAACAATTGTTGCGAAAAAGCCGTTTCGTTAACAAAGTTGGTTACATTCACAATGCGATTTTGTTCCAACAAGGCGTCATCCGAATTAGTGTAGAAGTCCACTTCCAAGTTCTGGCCAGAAGGAAACTGGGCCAAAAGCTCAGGTACAGCGTCTTCCAAGTTAAAACTGTAATAACCATCTTGATCATCCTCATCACAGATTTCCAAGGTGGCTAAAAAGTTTGCAGGAAAAGATGTTGTGGAAACCTCCAGAGTAACCTCCGAGACCAATGCACATCCAAATGCGTTGGCAGCACGGGCATACAATGTGCTCCCGGAACTATTGTTATAAGGAACTTCGTTTATGCGATTCGTGTTGTTCTCTGCATCCACTTGACTTGGGTGATAGGAAACCGATAAACTTGTATCACCAAGGGTAACAAATGGCGAGATTTCATGCAAATTGAAATCCACAAACCCATCAGCTATCCCATCTTCGTCACAATTTCTGAAAACAATATTGGGGTCTATGACAGGTAATGGGTGTACCGTGGCTTCAACTGCAGTCCTTTCCCCGGTTTGGCAACCGCTTTCCGAAGCCAAAACGTAAAAAGCTGTGGATTGGGTAAGCACTGGCGTGGTATAGGAAGGACCCGTAAACACCAAATTCCCTCCAATTTCCTCATCAAACCATAGCACATCACCTTCAGAGGCTGTGGCCTCAAGTGTCACCGTACCCGTTCCACAAATAAACGCGGATTCAACATCCACAATCTGGGGTGTTACCAAACTTGTACTTGCTGATAGTTGAAGGACTGGATCACCCGGAAGGCCTCCATATTCCACCACATATCCTCTGGGTAGATAATCTCCCGTTGACCCCACGTTGGGTAGATCGTTCCAAGATCCGGACACTCCTATATTTGGGCTGGTCACGTGGACATAATCTTCTCCCGCACCATCAAAAAGCACATTGTTGGGTTCGTTGGCGTTCCAAAAAGCGAAATTTGGGGTACTCCCATTTATACCTCCGTTCCAAAAGACTGTACCGGCTTCTGGACCTGTAATCCATTTCCAGACGCCTTCTTGATCTGCATCGCTACCTCCTAGCCATCCCGCTCCCGAAGCTTGCTCGCCAGCCAATCTGGCTTCTTCAATACTTGTTATAGTTGCCAGATAGCCCTGTAGTCCAAAGAAAGTCCTATTTGCCGCTTGAGCTCGAGCATCTTGCCATGTTATCCCCAAACTAGGTACATATTCATAATAATGGCCTGTTTGAGGCAAATAGTTGGGCGATCCTATGGTAAAGGAGAACTGCTTTAATGCGTTAGGATTAGGCGATGTACTTGTAAATTCTAAATCCATTACAGCTGGAATCAGGTCAGCATATTGTACCGGACTGCCACCAGGACCACGAATGGTAAGTTTTCCTTGCACGGCATCCCATGTGGTGGTTATGTTGGGATGATTGCCCGTTAGATTCAGTATATCCAAGTTGCGTTCATATCCCACGGAAATCTGAACAAAAAAGGCTTCGATTTCAGTATCATCCGAATCCGTAACATTAAAGATTGAGACGATAGGGGTGGTTGAAAGTGGACAATAGATCAGGTCTCCAGTTGCACTGACCACTGGCGGGTCATTGGTTTGTGCACAGACCATCAAATGGGTCAAAACCGCACAAAATGACAAGAAGCTTCGCATTGCATGATTGGAAAACATCGGTTGTTTAAAAATTGGGTGCGGTTTGTTTTAATTCCATCTAACTGATCAGGCTAAGGATAAAAACTATGAAAACATAACCTATGGTGCAAGTTTTACCACCAATCTGCACATATTTTAACCTTAAAAGTGCGAAAAAGTGAAAATCGGACTGCCTAGGAGGCCTTACAAAGCGAATAATTTTGTTTCCCCAGCCTCTTTTATTATTGCTTAAAATTACCCTATTTTTATCCGAAATAGAAGTCCATGGGCACCGAGGAAAAATTCTTTGAACACATTGAGAAGGGGTACACCACCAAAGGGGATTACATTACAATGGGGGCTGGAATGTTGAACGGGGAAGCTATCAAGAACGCTTTCGTTAAGATTCCACTTAAAACACTGAACCGCCATGGTTTGATTGCAGGAGCCACAGGTACAGGTAAAACAAAAACCCTTCAAGTGATTTCCGAAAACCTTTCTGACAAGGGAATACCGGTGTTGCTTATGGACCTTAAAGGGGATTTGAGCGGAATTGCCCAACCCAGTCCTGGGCATCCCAAGATTGATGAGCGTCACGAACAGATTGGACTTCCTTTTGAACCCAATGCATTTCCCGTAGAGATTTTGTCTCTTTCCGAGCAGGATGGCGTTCGATTGCGGGCCACAGTTTCTGAATTTGGCCCTGTTCTCTTAAGTCGAATTTTGGATTTGACGGTTACCCAAGAAGGTATTGTTGCCGTAGTTTTTAAGTATTGCGACGACAACAAACTTCCTCTATTGGATCTAAAAGATTTCAAGAAAGTCCTGCAATATGCTACAGGCGAGGGCAAAAAAGAATTTCAATCGGCATATGGCCGAATCTCAACCAGTTCCACAGGTACTATTCTTAGGAAAATCATTGAACTGGAGCAGCAAGGAGCCGATCTCTTTTTTGGGGAAAAGTCCTTTGATGTTGAGGATTTAGTTAGGATTGATGAAAATGGCCGCGGCTATATCAATATTATTCGGTTAACGGATATCCAAGATCGCCCGAAGCTGTTTTCGACCTTTATGCTGAGTCTACTGGCCGAAATCTATGCCACATTTCCGGAACAGGGTGATAGTGACAGACCTGAATTGATTCTTTTTATTGATGAGGCCCATCTCATTTTTAAGGAGGCTTCCAAAGCCTTGCTGGATCAAATTGAAAGCATTGTGAAACTTATCCGTTCCAAGGGTATTGGTCTGTATTTTGTAACACAGAACCCGACAGATGTACCTGATGATGTGTTAGGGCAATTAGGTTTAAAAGTACAGCATGCACTACGCGCCTTTACCGCAAAGGATAGAAAAGCCATAAAGTTAACGGCGGAGAACTATCCCATTTCAGAGTTTTATGACACAAAGGAAGTATTGACCTCTATGGGAATTGGGGAAGCCCTGATTTCGGCCCTTGATGAAAAAGGAAGGCCCACTCCCTTGGCCGCAACGCTGCTTAGAGCTCCCATGAGTCGGATGGATGTGCTGACGGATGCCGAACTAAAGGAAGCCATTGGCAATTCTAAACTAGTTAAGAAATATAATGAGGAAATAGATCGGGAAAGTGCCTATGAAATCCTTAATGAAAAGATAGAAAAAGCCCAAAAGGAAGCGGAAAAGGAAGAGGCCAGGGAACGAAAGGCGTCAAGCTCCCGAAAAAGTTCTTCCAGACGCAGCAGCACCCGAATGAACCCTGTGGTGAAAGTGCTTACAAGCGCCACCTTTATACGAGGAGTTCTTGGGGTCTTGAAAAAGGTAATTAGGTAGATGTTAGATGTTAGATGTTAGATGTTAGATGTTAGATGTTAGATGTTAGATGTTAGAAAGATGAAAAAAACAATTCTCATTTTTGGAATTTGGGGTTTGATAGTTTTTGGATGCACACCAAAGGACAACACTTTCCTTATTTCAGAAAACAGCGTAGGTCCTTTAACCAAGGATACGGCTGTTGAGCACATCAGGGCCATGTTTGCCCAAGATTCCGTAGTTCAGGATACCACAAAGCTCCAAGTGGGGGCCAAAGCAAAAAAAATCAAGATTTTTGAAAAAGGCGGAAAGCATCTGCTAACGCTCACACCCAATGCAGATAGCATCTCCACAATTGAAAATGTGCGCGTTTTTGATGCCAGATATGTTTCGGACAAAGGGATAGGACTGAACAGTACTTTTCAAGATATCCAAAAGGGCTATGGCATAAAAAAAATTGTGACAACCCTCAACAGTATTGTGGTATTTCCAAAGAGCAGTAATTTGTACTTTACCATTGATAAAGAGGAGCTACCGGAAAATTTAAGGTATGCTACCACCAACATCGAGGCTGTTCAGATTCCGAATACCGCCAAAATCAAATATTTGATGCTGGGATGGGAATAAGCTGTTAATATAATCTTAATGAAACCCTTCTCTTGTTTCAATTTGGGTATTTTGATTGGAGAAACTCCAACCCAATGAAACTATCAGCACTCGCTTCGCTCCTATTGTTACCCATTTTTGTTTGTGCCCAATACGATTTTGAACCTTCCGCCGATCACCCTTTTGGTCTTCCCAATCCGGAGGCTCCAAAAGAACTAATGGATTTTGCTCCTATGATCGGGGAATGTAATTGTAAGTCTGAAACCAGAAATGCGGACCAAACTTGGTCAGAACCGGTTGATATGGTCTGGCGTTTTAAATATATCATGAACGGAATGGGAGTTCAGGACGAAACCCTGAAAGTGGACGGGACTTACTCAGGAAGCATCCGCCAATTTATTCCCGATAGTACCCGATGGTATGTCCACTACTATTCCACAAGAGCTCCGTCCACTGTGCTTCCCGTATGGGAAGGACGTAAAACCCAGGAGGGAAAAATTGTCCTTTATAGGGAACAAAAAGCTCCCAACGGGATGGACGGGTTTTACCGGCTTTCCTTTTACGATATTGATGACAAAGGCTTCAAATGGATTGGAGAATGGGTAGATAAAACAGAATCTGTTGTCTTTCCCACTTGGAAAATTGATTGTACCAATGGAAAAATCAATAGGGGTACTGTTGAGGAACAACAACAAATTAAGGAAGCTTCCAAGAGATTTTCTAAAGCGTACATTGCACAAGATTTTGATACCATGGCCAATTCCTACACTCTTGATGCCAAATTGATGCCCTTGGGAACACCCATTGTTGAGGGCAGGGAAGCCATTAAATCCAGATGGATGTTGGGCAAGGACACCAAGATTCTAACCCACAGTATGGATGCCTCCGAGATCAAGGTTTTGGGAAATTATGCCTATGACTATGGCTATTATCAGGGAACCAGTCAAAAAGGAGATGATCCTGTGATGCAGTGGAAAGGCAAGTATCTGGTGGTCTGGAAAAGAGAAGGGGGCACCTGGAAGATGTACCTAGATATCTGGAATCGACTCAAGGATTAAATCAAACCATACTTTTCCCTATTGGCCAACACTTTTGGGCTGTTGGTTTGCATCCATTCGGTGAGTTCCAGTAATTTTTCCACATAAGACTGGCCAAAATCCGTTAAGCTATATTCTACTCGGATAGGTACCTCAGCGTATGCTTTTCGCTGTATATAACCATCTGCTTCCAGCACTTTTAGTCGTTGGCTAAGCACTTTATTGGAAATGCCGTATACGAACTTTTTAAGCTTATTGAACCTCAAAACAGGAAAATACCCCAGCCA
The DNA here is from genome assembly GCF_005937185.1 of Flagellimonas algicola. Lineage (GTDB taxonomy): Bacteria > Bacteroidota > Bacteroidia > Flavobacteriales > Flavobacteriaceae > Flagellimonas > Flagellimonas algicola. The sequence goes on from NZ_VCNI01000001.1 coordinate 1,892,986, forward strand.
CAAAATGATGAGAGCACTCCACTGATCTGAGGCCACGGACATTACATCCCTTACAGGGCAGAGTTCCGGTGGGTTCTTGTAATCGATGTGCCCAAACATTTTTTGTAATTTTTTTGCAGTTCTAATCTTCTGATTATCAGCAACAGTTTCTGATTCCATACTTAGTTGTGTTGAGGTGACTTCTTTTTTCTTCCAAAAGGAATATGTAATTTTAGTATCTATTATAGAGTAAGTTACAAAAAGTAACCGGTATGAAAAAACTGATTGCCAAAATAGTTCCCCTAGCCTATGGTCAATATTTCAACCTGTCTTCTATTTTTGCACCCAAATATGCCGCCCATAAAGCTTTTAATGTTTTTTGCACCATAAGAAAAGGGAAGGTATTGCCTCAGCAAAAGCCATATTTGGATCAGGCCAAATTGGCTGTGGAGAATGTGGCGGGTCATGCAATACAAACCTATCAGTGGCCGGGAACCATGGAAACCGTGCTTTTGGTCCATGGATGGGAAAGCAATACCTTCAGGTGGCGTAACCTTATCCAGAAGCTTCAGGAGGCCCAATATAATATCATCGCATTTGATGCCCCCTCCCATGGATATTCCACCGGGAAATTGCTCTATGCCCCCCTTTATGAAGAAGTCCTGCATTATATGGTAAAAAAACATGACCCGAGATATCTTGTTGGACATTCAATGGGAGGCCTAACCCTGATGTACAACGAATATAAAAACCCAAACCCCGGGGTTAAAAAAATGGTGGTAATCGGCGCCCCTTCGGAGTTTCATGAAATTATGCAACAGTACCAGGATATTTTGAAATTCAACGACCGCTTTATGGGGCTTTTGGACAACTATATCTTCAATCGTTTCGGATTTCAAATCAAGGATTTTTCTACCTCTAAGTTTGCTAAGACAAACACCAAACAAGGATTGCTCTTTCATGATAAACTGGATATGGTAGCGCCATACCACGCCTCCAAACAAGTCCATGCATCCTGGAAAGGAAGCAAGTTAGTCACCACAGAAGGTTTGGGGCATTCCATGCATCAGGAGGAGGTCAATGATGAAATCATAAGCTTTCTTGTGGCCTAGCTCATCCTAAAAAAATCCCAAACACTTTTCAGCACTTGGGATTTTCATTTTATTCATGAAAAGGGTTGAACTAGAACTCTCTGTACTCTCCTGCCAAATATTGATTGGCTTCTTCCTCTGCAAATTTTGCCTTTTCACTGTCCCAATGCAAGGTTTGATTAGGGAAACGACCGGCAATCACTCCCAATAGAATGGTCTCAGTCAAACGGGCGGCATACTCAAAAGGAGCGGTGCATTTGTCCTTGCCCAAACAAGCATCAATAAATTGGTGATAATGCTTGGGTCCTTCACTGGTGTAGTTTCTAACGGGTGCTCCCAAATTTTGCTTGGCGATTTCTTTGGAAATATCAACATATTTGCCCCTTACAATTTTTCTAGGCAATTGCATGAAATGGGGCAACAACAAGCGACCCTTGGTTCCTACGAACATAGCACCTTGCTCTGGTAATTGACCTTCAGCGGCAACCCCAGCGTCCAAGGAATTGTTATTTTTTACAGTTTGTTTCTTTTTGCCCACGGTCTTCGCTCCTGGAAGCACCAAATCTTCATGGGCAGGAGGCATTCCAGGGCCATCGTACCAAATCCACTTTAGTGTTTTACCCGTGTAATCGGTTCCTGGAAATTCATAGGTAACTGTATTGTTTTCAGGATACCCGAATCCATTTGGTTCACGGCATTCATTTTTAATGGTCATGGGCACATCCAAATTAAGCGCATTATAAGGGGTATCAAAAATATGAACGCCCATATCGCCCAAAGTACCACATCCATAATCCATTAGCTTTCGCCAGTTTCCTGGATGATAGTATCCTTCCTTGTAAGGCCGTTTTGCCGAAGTACCCAACCAAAGGTTCCAGTCCAGCTGCGCTGGTACGGGATCTTCCCCTTCTGGCTCAGCACCGTTGTACCCCCAAGATTTTGGGCTCCAAGCATGAACCGTATGTACTTTTCCAATAATGCCATCCTGAATCAATAAGGTGGCCAATTTATAATCGTAGAACGAATGTACTTGTATGCCCATTTGGGTGACCAAACCTTTGTCCTCAGCCATTTTCTTCATCGCTCTGGATTCAGAAACATAGTGGGTCAATGGTTTTTGACAATACACGTGCTTGTCCTTTTGCATGGCCAACAACGAGGCAGGGGCATGAGTATGGTCCGGGGTAGAAACGATTACTGCGTCAATTTCATCGGCCATCTCATCCAACATCACACGGTAGTCAAAAAATACGCGTGCCTTAGGATGTTTCTTTCGTGCCATTGCTAAGTTAATGGCATCCACATCACAAAGTGCCACGACATCCACTTGCGGGTGCGATGAAATATCATTGAGATCCGCAGCTCCCATATTGTTTACGCCAATATGCGCTGTCCTAATACGGCCATCCGGCTTTAATGCTCTTAATTTTTCATGGGCACTTAGAACGGAAGGTGCGGCCAATAAACCGAGGGCCCCCACACCACTTTTCTTCAGAAAATCCCTCCTATCCTGATTTGATGTCTTCTTACTCATACTATTCTGTTATAAATTATTTTTTTGACGGTAATTCTTTGATTTTAATATTTCTAAAACGAACAACATCCCCATGCCCTAAAAAGCCGATATGTCCAACATTTCTTTTGAGTCCAGGATGGTCTTTTTTATCCATGGTTCCATTTTTAGTAGCTTCCTGTAAATCGCCATCAACAATAATGGTTCCGTTGAGGACTACCTTGACTTTTGGCCCATTTACGGTTACTTCCTGAACATTCCATTCACCCACGGATTTTAGAAAACCGCGTTTGGCGGGGATAAGCCCATAAACCGACCCATGGTATTGATAAGGTTGTAAATTGGCATATTTCTCGGCTGTGTTGTCCAATATTTGGAGCTCCTTCCCAAGGTAGGCCACATCGCCTTCCAAAGGTGCGTGAATACCCAATCCATTGTTTGCTCCGGGAGTCAATTGAAATTCGAATCTGAAAACAAAATCCCCATACTCGTCTTCGGTCAGTAGGTTGCCTCCACTTCCTCCCCCACTTGGGTCAACTACAATATAACCATTTTCAACGCGATAGGACTGCTTGTTTCCAATCCATCCGTCCAAATTTTTATCATTGAAAAGCTCTACAAAACCCTCATCTTTTGTTGCTTGCTTTTGGGCATTGCAGGGAAATTGTGCAAAAAAACAGCACAATATTCCTAAGGAGATTATTCTTCCCAATGTAGCCATTATAGCTTTTTGATTTTGATATTCTTGAACCAAATGGGACTAGAATGGTCCTGTAAGGCTATAAAGCCTTTTTTGTATTTTCCGTAATCGGGGGCGTTATCCCACTTTCCTGAGTTTTTCTTATTGTTCCAATCCTCGGACCATGGTTGGAACTCCAACAGCTTTTTACCATTGAGCCAATGTTCCACTTTTTCCGGGGTGAACACAATTTTGGAAGAATTCCATTCGCCAACTGGATTCAGTACTTTTTGGGACTCATCCGCAACATGCATGGCATAGTCAGCTCCAGTTTTCTGCCAGTCCTGTAACAACTCTGGGTGTTCCGCTCCAAACTGGGAATTATACCCAGTTAAATCGTGTATTTTGGCATAATTCTCATCATCAATGAGCTGATATTCCGGTGAAACTACCGGTGGCCCGTCATAACCTTCCTTAACGTGATAAAAGATTCCACTATTACCACCTTCGGGAATTTTCCATTCCAAATAGAGCTCAAAATTATCAAACTCCTCAGCGCCATAAATAATGTCTTTGCCCCCCTTATAATCTTGTTCTAGACCCAGTTCGGTGTCAAATGTCAGCGTACTGTCCCTAATGGTCCAACCCGGAGGGAGTGCATCCCCGTTATAGGCACGCCAGCCTTCGGTGCTGGTTCCATCAAAAAGATAGATCCATTCATTGGCTGTTGGACTTGTTTCATTAACAACTGCTTTTTCAGCAACAGCTTTACTTCCCACTTTACAGGCGCCTACGATAAGTAACGATACCAGAACGGCAATTTTCTTCATTTTAATTTGTAATTCAATTGGTTATAGTGACAGCTACTAAAGGTAAACACAATTGCCTGATGTGCGAATTTTTTTATACCACCAACACATCATAAACCATGAATGTTATAGATTCTTGGAATTAGCTGTTGACAGGCTTCAAAACTCCAATTCTATTTGCACGGTTGGCTAATGCACTTTACTTTTAGTACATATGCAAATCATCACACCATTTCACGTTGCCATTCCCGTACATAATCTGGCGGAATGCCGAACCTTTTATAGAGAGGTTTTAGGTTGCGAAGAAGGCCGAAGCAGCGACCATTGGGTAGATTTTAATCTTTTTGGGCACCAATTGGTCATTCATTACAAACCAAAGTCTGAGTCAGCTTTACACACCAACCCCGTAGATGGCAAAAATGTACCCGTTCCGCATTATGGCGTCGTATTACCCTGGGAAGTTTTTGATAGCTTCTCTAGCGCATTGAAACAAAAAGCAGTGGAATTCATTATTGAGCCCTATATCCGATTTAAAGGGGAAGTAGGCGAACAAGCCACCATGTTTTTTTTAGACCCGGCCGGAAACGCCTTGGAGTTCAAGGCCTTTAAGGATATGTCACAACTTTTCGCAAAATAACCAAAACCATTTCCATGACTAACCGATTAAAACATAATGCCCTTACTGCATCCATCCTGGTAGTTTGCTTATTGTTACTGCATTGCAAACCCAAGGAAGCAGACAAATCTCAACCTGAAGAGCAAACCCAGACGCAAATTGAAGACCCCTGGGTTCATTTGTTCAACGGTAATGATATCGAGAACTGGACGGTTAAAATCCATCACTATGAGGTGGGCGATAATTTTGGAGATACTTTTCGGGTAGAGAATGGCATGATCAGAGTCCGCTACGATAATTACGAAGGTGACTTTAATGAACGCTACGGCCATTTGTATTACAATACCCCATATTCCCATTACCACCTAAGCATGGAATATCGTTTTGCCAGCCCATGGTACGATACGGCCCCGAGCTATACCGTGCTCAACAGTGGTCTCATGTTCCATTCCCAAGATCCGCGTACCATGCCCAAGGAACAGGATTGGCCCATATCGGTAGAGATGCAATTTCTGGCGGAAGTCAATGAAGGGGAAGCTAGGCCCACTGGAAATATGTGTTCTCCTGGCACAGATGTTGTTTTTGAAGGTAAAATAGATCCAAGACATTGTATCAGCTCTACCAGTAAGACCTATAAACCCAATGAATGGGTCAAGGCAGAGCTCATTGTACATGGGGATTCCTTGGTCACACACATCATTAATGGGGAAAAGGTTTTGGAATATACCCATCCACAGATAGGTGGCAGCGTAGCCAATAGATATGACGAAAGTATAAAGATTGACGGAAAGCCTTTAAAAGAAGGGTTTATTGCACTTCAAAGCGAAGGTCAACCTATAGATTTCCGTAATATCAAGCTCAAAGTTTTGGAGCACTGATCCATTAAGCCAGGGAAATTCCCTTTTTCCGAACCCAGAAATAGGCAAAAATCATGTTGGGCACCCAGCATAGCCAAGCCACAATTTTATAGGCAATCAAAAACTCTCCAAAAGTCAGAGTCAAGAGTGGCAACCAGATACGCAGGGTAACAGCCGCAAAACAGGCTGCGTAGCTGTAAATCATCATGCCCTGATGCAGCCCCAAATCTTTGGCCCTAATCGCCAGGTAAGCTTTGAGGGTTGTATACAACCAGACCAATCCCAAGCCAATAAAACCCAAAGAGGTAATCCAACCCCCAGTGGCGTAAAACCCAATATAAACTGCACAAACCCCACTGAGCAACGCAGAAAGCACATAGATTTTGCCCAAGTTCCTATGAAGCCTTAATTTCCTAGATCTTAATTTTTTGCTGAACTGCGACCATCCGGTCAAAAGCGCTATCCCACCAAAGGTGATATGGCCGTAAAAACCAATGTTCCAAAGATGGCTTTCCAAAAGCGCCGAAGCCTTGCTCAGTAAAATGCCAAAAGGTTCAGGGGTTACCCAATACAAAACGGGATAAAACCCTACTCCTATGGCCAAAAAGGCAAATACAACCCATGCGATTTTGTTTCTCGTTGTGCCAGACATCTCAGTTGATTTGGATACAATTTATCGAATAAATGCCTGAAAAAATAAGATTGGCCGGGACAATCCGTTATATTTTAAGTTGAACAGGCATTTTTTGAGCCCAAATCGTGAATTATGAAAACTGTTCTGTTGTTTATCACGCTTCTTTTTTCTTCCCTGGCCCTTTCAAGTTGTACCAACGATGAAGGTGACAATGATTTGGATTTTTTGACCCCTGACGAGGAAGAAAACCAAATGGTCAATGCTGAAAACGAACAAGGAATAAAAGCATAAAAAAGCCTTAGCAATTGCTAAGGCCTCTTAGTTTGGATTTGGATATATTCTATTTGAATCCCATATCCTTCAGTTTCTCATCCATATTATCAGAAATCTCGGAGAATCGACTTTCATACCTAGGATTACCCGCGCAGGAAGTTGCGATGGCCACCCAATCTGAGGACCAGGAGGAGGCTCTCATCAGCATTTCGCTGTATTGCTTATCGGAAAGCGCAGCAGCGGGATTGTCCTTGTACTTCCCCAAAAATTCAAGATAATCATCCGTCCACTCTTCATAGGACGCCAAGAAATCATCGCAATCCTTAATCGCCTCAGTGGCATCTGAACTATCCGAATGGGAATCCCCGACTTCCATCGTATCGGACTTACTTTCTTCGGAATCGGTCTTCTTTTTGCAAGAAAGTCCCATAAGCAGAAAACAAGACAGGATGGCTATTATTTTTTTCATAACCTATTGATTTTGAAGTTTGTTTAATTAGTTGACGCTCCTTTAAAGGTACATTTAATTGTGCAAAACAAACTCAACCCTCCTGTTCATGGCCCAAGCACTTTCATCGTTCCCGAGGCTTACAGGTTTTTCTTCCCCAAAGCCCTTGCTCGCAAGTCGGTACCTTTTGATTCCTTTGGAAACCATATAATTCTTTACGGCCCCAGCCCGATTTTCAGAGAGGGTTAAGTTGGATTCGTTGCTGCCATTGGAATCTGTGTGACCTTCTATGGTAACCTCCATATTGGGATGCTCCTTCATCATCTTCACAATCTTGTCCAAAGAAGGATATGATTCCGGTTTGATGTCGTATCTGTCCACATCAAAATAGATATCCCGAACAACGATACGACCGTTGGTCACAATCCTATCATAAAGCGGCAGTCCTTCCTTTGCAATCATAAAATAATTGATTCGAGCCTTGGTATGTCCATCACCCCTTGTAGATCCCGGAGACAGTGTATACAAGCTCAAATGGGTGAATTCCCTAATGTTTATATCCGGATTGTTCACCAATTGCTGCCCGTTTACAAAGACCTTTAGGTTTCCTCTGTTAAAGGAGATTTGGGAAGTAAACCATCCAGGTGACTGCTTCCCTGCCATATAGGCCAAAGATTCCGATCCAGGTGCCACATTGGTTCCCCTGAGGTAAATGGTATAGGCAGGTCTGCTACTTCTGGAGCCGAACAATTGGATAACATAGGCCTCGTTGCCTTGCTGCCAAAAATGGTGTTCCAATTCTATTTTAAAAGACTCCCCCAAATAATCGTCCTTATCAAAAGTTGGCTTGATCTCACTTCTGGTAGATACCATTTGCACTACGCCATCTTTCCTATTTCCCGAAATAAAATGTCCGTTTTCAACGGTTCCATCCACCTGAGTCCATTTGCTGGGGAATTCCCCTGGTTTCTCATTATCAAAATTGTCGAAAAAGAGCAAGTTGCTCCGATCTATAAAATGTGGGTTGATTTTGCTTTTGCCTGAAGCCGTAATATATTCGTCGGTGCGCCCATCTTCTTTTTCGGATTTTTGCTTATTACCAGTAAGTCCTTCATCCATCACTTCCGCAGCTTTATCTTCCACTTGCTTTTTGACTTTCCTAAGAAGTTTCTGCCCTTGTACACCATAGCAGGTCATGAATAGTACCGACAGTATGACCATTTGTATTGATTTTAATGTTCCCATGTTGAAAATATTTATGTTATTATTCCAAATATCTGATTTAGAACAACTTGCATCAATCGCCCAAAAGAGGTATTTCCAAATGGCTTATAATCAAATCAGGTTCTGCTTTATGGCCTTATAGATGGCCTCTGCCCTGTTTTTTACGTGAAGTTTGCTATAGATGTTTTTGATATGCGTCTTAACAGTATGTGGGCTTAAAAAGATGTCTTTGGCAATATCCTTATAGTTTAAACCCTGACCCAACATCTCCAAAATTTCCATTTCACGATTGCTAAGGGGGTTTTGTATCACCCGAAAAGAATTGATGATCCTCCTTGCGATCTTACTGCTCATGGGCGACCCGCCCATATACACTTCCCGAATGTGGTCCAATAGATTTGATGGACTGGTTTCTTTAAGTAGATACCCCGAAGCACCCGCGCACAAAGACTTGAAAATGGAATCATCGTCGGATTGTACGGTGAGCATGATAAAATCGATTTCCGGGTTTTCCGATTTCAGCTTACGGGTTACTTCGATACCCGATTTTCCTGGAAGATCAATATCCATAAGCACAATATCCACGGGAAGGTTTCCTATGGAAGCCAAGGCCGATTCACCATCAGGAAAAGCATATTTACAAGTAAATCCCGGTGAGCCGTCAATAATCATGCAAAGGGCCTGACGAATCTCATTATCGTCCTCAACAATCGCCAAATGTATGGTCTGGTCCATGATACTCCTACAAGTTAATCAACTTGTCAGGAATTTGTATCCCCCGTATGGGGTATTCTATCCAATCGGATGATGGTTCCCTTGGTGGAAGACAATATCTCCAGTTCTGCCTCAATCTTGGTAGCACGGGCTCTCATGTTCTTCAATCCCCTTCCCTTGGACTTTTGGGCTACATTAAAACCGACACCATTGTCCTTAAATTCCAAAGTGGACCAATCGTTATGACAAATGAGATTTAACTGGGCCTGTGTGGCTTTGGCATATTTTAGGCTATTGGTCATGGCTTCTTTGAAAATCATGATAGCCTGTTTCTTGCTTTTGGGACTGAGTTGTTTGGCCTCCAATCCTGGAATGAGGGGACTGGAAGTGAAGGTTACTTGGCTTTTATCAAAAAACTCCTCGCCAAAATCTTTAAGACGGATAAATGTATCCTCAAGACTGTCCTTTTGTGGATCAATTACCCAAAGTAAATCCCTGAACCCTCCGGAAAGACCTTTAAGATTGTTCCTAATCTTGTTGAAAAAGGGTAAGGGATCTTTGTTTTCTTCCAGCTGGCGCTGTGCCATTTCCAAAAAGAGGGAAATCTTGGTGATCATGGAACCCAATTCATCATGAAAATCGGCTGCATTATCTTTTCGCAACTGTTCGCGTTCTTCCATCAATGCTTGTTCCAATTGCGCTTTTTGTTCCAACTCCCGTTCTTTTTTTCCAATGCGCATGAGGTAAAAGAAGCGCAAAATTCCAGCTAAAAGCACCACGTACAATACATATGCCCATGTAGACCTCCAAAATGGTGGGGCTATGGAAAAATCGAGGGTTATGGGACTCTCCGACCATTTGCCTACGGAATTGCTCCCATCCAAAACCAACTGATAATCCCCCGGGGGAAGATTGTAGTATGTTAACTCAGGATTGGCTCCAGTGAAGACCCAAGCGTCATCTCCAGGTAATAATTTGTGCCTATATTCAAGATTTTCAGGTTGGGTAAAATCTAGGGCTCGGTAATCTATTCTTATCGTATTTTCCTTATGTGATAACTTAATTTGCCCGTTATCCCCACCATCGGGGATCGAAGTGAAGCCATGGGTTCCCTTTTGCATGACCTCGGAGGCTATCAACACCAAATCAAATTCCACTTCTTGAGTTTCAGTAAGATGGTTCCCTATTACACTTATTCCCTCCCTACTCCCAATAAATACATTATCGCCATCATCAATCCAAATGGAATTTCTATAGGGGATGTTATCGGCCAGACCTGTTTGGGACGTATAATGCTTACGTTCTACAAACTGATTTCCACTTACGTTGTACTTTGCCCTGAGGACTCCATTGGTGGTACAAATCCATAAAAAACCTTTGGAATCTTCCTGTATGCCCAGAATATATTCCGAAGGTAATCCCTCAGCATGTCCAAACTGATAAAATCCATTGATATCTGGTCTATATAAATTTAATCCTCGTTGGGTAGCAATCCAAAGCCTATCCCCACTATCCCTAAAAATTTTTTTGACGGAATTATGGCTCAGGCCTTCAAATTTGCCAAATGTATGGGTATAATTCTCAAAATAACCCTTGTTTTCCCCCTTCGAAAGCCGGCTAACTCCATTGAAAGTGCCAATCCACAAATTGCCCGCTCTATCCCATTCCAAATCCATAGCCTGGGAATTAACCAGACTATTGGGCTTATCCTCTTCAGAAGTAAAGACCTCAATCTCGGGTTTCTTAAAATTTCCTTCGGGAAGAATCATCCGAACCAGTCCAGTGTAGTTTCCGACCCAGAAGGTGTCTTTTGCAATTTCCAGGACATCATAAGACCAATTGGAAGGCAGGCCATCGGATTTATCAATTTTGTGGAATGGACCCGGACGCTGTTTACTGTCCAATTGGGTGACAAAAAGCCCACCATCCGCACCTATCCATAGTCTGTTTTGGCTGTCGATGTTAATATCTCGCGAAAGTTGCATATCCCCATCTTCAAAGACCAAATACGCTTCTGGGCATTTTCCCTCCAATACCTCTTGTTTTTTTATGCGATAAAGTTTGGTGGAGGTGGTGATCCACAAATTGGACTTATGGTCTTCCTTAATGGAATATATTCCATAAAAGTCCGACAAACAATCCGCTTCATACCTAGAAGGGAACACCAAGACTTCCTCCCTTGTTCTACTTAATTTGTAAAGCCCATTGGTGTTGGTGATCCAAATGCTGCCCTGCTTGTCCTCAAATACGGATTTGGAATTTCCCGACATGTTCAACAAACCGTTTTTGGATATTACGGATTGCTCCAATAAACGTCCTTCTTGGTATCGATATTTTTTAAAGTTTTTCTTCCAAGTGGCAGCCCATATATCCCCATTGGGCGTAATCATAAAGTTTTCAATGAAATGCTCTTCAAGTTCCTTCCCGCTTTCATCCAAAAACTTGCTTATTCTCATGGAACGGCTCCCATCAATGACACCTTTCAAAATACCTTTGTTGGATTCCACCAACATGATCGAATCATTGTATTGCCTAAAACCAAAAAAATCCAAGGCTTCCAAATCTTGTAAACTCCCAAGCAACGGGGTCTTGACCTTTTTGAATTGAAAATCTTGATGGGAATCCATTACAAAAGGGCCATTTTTGGTAGCTATCCATAATCTCCCTTGATTATCCTCTGTCGTGCGCCAAATGGTAGTCTTTGAAACAGAAGCTTGACCTTCTCCATCAAAAAAATGAGTGGCTTTCTTGGATTTTTCCACCAAAAAAAGCCCTCCGTAAGTTCCAATCCACAGGTTTTCATTTCGGTCTTCAAAAACGTTGAGCACATAATCCTGGCTGTCAGTGGGTTCATCCAACAACTGAAAATACCTGATGCTATCGCCCTGCATTAGATGAAGCCCTTTGGCCGTGCCAATCCACATTTTGCCATCCTTAGCTTGGATTAGGGAGGTAATTTTGTTGTCCCTCAACCCAAGGGTATCCTTTAAGGAAGCTAGATGAGGGTTGAATTTCTTGCCATCAAACTTGTAGAGTCCATTGTTCCCCGCAACCCAAATAAATCCCTGTTGGTCTTGGATAACATCATTGACAATCCGCGAAGGTAATCCACTGTCATCAGCGTATCGGGTGGTGTGATAACGTTGGCCAAAGAGGTAGGGGCCAAGCACAAATAACAAGGCCGTGAGAAAGGTTGAAAGATACGCCCTCATGGCGGTCGGGTTGAATTAGTTTTATGCTAAATATAGCATATTAATCTGCTTACCCTGAGATGGATAAGCTAGTTTTTAATCTGATGTCTTTCCCTTGCCAATAAGGTGTTTTTGAGCAACATGGCAATGGTCATTGGCCCTACCCCACCAGGTACCGGGGTAATATAGGACGCCTTTTGACTAACCCCATCAAAGTCCACATCACCGGTAATGTAATAGCCCCGCTCCCTGGATTCATCTGGGACTCGGGTTATCCCCACATCAATAATGACCACCCCATCTTTGACCATATCGGCTTTTAAGAAATTGGGAACGCCAAGGGCCGATACCACAATATCCGCTTGTAGGGTGAGACTCTTTAGATCCTTGGTTCTACTATGGGTAATGGTTACGGTGGAATCTGCTGCTTTTCCCTTTTGGCTCATCAAAATACTGATAGGCCTACCCACGATGTGGCTTCTTCCAATAACAACAGTATGCTTTCCCGAGGTATCCACATCATACCTGCGCAACAGCTCCATAATACCAAAGGGAGTGGCAGGAATGAAGGATTCCATATCCAAGGCCATTTTTCCAAAGTTGGCGGGGTGAAAACCGTCCACATCCTTATCTGGATCCACAGCCATGAGCACTTTTTGCTCGTCTATATGTTTGGGAAGGGGCAATTGAACTATATATCCGTCAATATCAGGGTTTGCATTAAGAGCTTGAACCTGACCCAATAATTCTTCTTCTGAGGTTTCTTCCGGAAGATGGATCAAAGTAGACTCAAAACCAATTTTTTTGCAGGAGCGCACTTTGCTGCCTACATAGGTGAGACTAGCACCATCATTTCCCACCAAAACTGCAGCCAAATGAGGTACTTTTTCACCCCGTTCCTTCATTTGGGCAACTTCAACGGCTATTTCGTCTTTTATTTGATTGGATACTTTTTTTCCATCAAGAATTTCCATGGGTTGGTTATTGTTGTTTGGTGTTTGGTGTTTGGTGTTTGGTGTTTGGTGTTTGGTGTTTGGTGTTTGGTGTTTGGTGTTTGGTGTTTGGTGTTTGGTGTTTGGTGTTTAAAAGTTATCTCATGTTCTGCATCATCTGCATCATCTTTTTACCACCACCACCTTGCATCATCTTCATCATTTTGCTCATCTGCTCAAATTGTTTCAACAACTGGTTGACTTCTTGTATGGTACGTCCGCTACCAGCCGCAATTCGCTTTTTTCGGCTTGCATTCAATTTGGATGGGGTAGATCGCTCATCAGGGGTCATGGAGTGGATAATGGCCTCTATATGCTTAAACGCATCATCATCTATATCCAACCCTTTTAGAGCCTTTCCTGCTCCAGGAATCATTCCCATGAGGTCCTTCATGTTCCCCATTTTCTTGATTTGTTGGATCTGGCTTAAAAAATCGTCAAAACCAAAGCGGTTCTTGGCTATTTTCTTTTGGATTTTCCGGGCTTGCTCCTCATCAAATTGCTCTTGGGCACGTTCTACAAGGGAAACCACATCTCCCATCCCCAGAATCCTATCCGCCATACGTGATGGATGGAAAACATCAATGGCTTCCATCTTTTCCCCTGTACCGATAAATTTGATAGGCTTGTCTACAACGGACTTAATGGATATGGCAGCACCCCCTCGGGTATCCCCGTCCAACTTGGTCAAAATAACGCCATCAAAATTAAGGATGTCATTAAACGCTTTAGCGGTGTTTACCGCATCCTGTCCCGTCATGGAATCGACCACAAAAAGCGTTTCCTGGGGATCAATAGCCTTATGAATGTTGGCAATCTCGGTCATCATTTGCTCATCCACGGCCAAACGACCCGCCGTATCAATAATCACCACATTGCAACCAATGGATTTGGCATGCTTTAACCCAGCCTTGGCAATGGCCACAGGATCGTTATTTTCCCGGTCGGAATATACCTCAACACCGATTTGCTCCCCAACTACATGCAACTGATCTATCGCCGCAGGCCGATATACATCACAGGCGACCAATAGCGGCTTTTTGCTCTTCTTATTCTGAAGATAATTGGCCAATTTTCCAGAAAAGGTGGTTTTACCCGAACCTTGTAATCCGGACATCAACACCACAGTTGGGTTCCCAGACAAGTCGATTTCTTCGGCATCACCTCCCATCAATTGGGTAAGCTCGTCCTTAACGATCTTAACCATGAGCTGACCCGGCTGTAAGTTGGTCAACACGTTTTGACCCAAAGCTTTCTCCCTAACTTTATTGGTAAACTCTTTGGCAATTTTAAAATTGACATCGGCATCCAACAAGGCCCTACGGACCTCTTTCACAGTTTCCGCTACATTGATCTCTGTTATTTGGCCGCGCCCCTTGAGGACGTGAAGTGCCTTATCCAGCTTTTCACTTAAATTATCGAACATGAGTTCCCGTCATTTTAAAGGAGGGACAAATTTAAGAATAAAAAGAAAAGGACGGCTTTGGGGAGAGCCGTCCTTTTCAAAAAAAGATAGGGGAAAATCTTATAATTTCTCGAAAACTAAAGTTTCGGTGGAATTTTCATCCTCGTGAACCAATTCTATACGATTGGCGGTCACGGATTCAATGTACCAATCATCGGTAATGTCATTGAACTTACCATCGTGGTCAAAGCTGAGGAAGAATTTTAAATAGTTGTCATCTCCTCTTAAAACTCTCCAAACACCCTGGATGATCGGATTATCGTTTTCATCCACGTTTACTTGATGCATTTCATTGAAGTAGAAGTCCAAACCGGCAAAATCCTCGGTCTTGTTCATATCATCTTCTTCATACAAGGCCACTACCCAAGTACCATCTTTCATGGCGCTTCTGATTTCGGTAACATCCCCGTCGTTGGCATTATCATCACATACTCGAAGCAAGGTCAATTCATAGTCCACTTCCTCCACTTCAAATTTCAATCTATGGTCATCCAAGTCTCTTAGAGGCCATTCAAAGCTAACACCTGGTTCGTCACCCATAGTGATCAGCAAAGAAAGAACACCTTCATTGTTTTCTCCAATTTCCCAGGTTCCTTCGGAAGTGCTTTCTCCGTTGCTCAAGGTTACAACACCTTCTGGCAAGAATTTGAATTCCCAACCCAGCAATCTGTCAATTTCCTCTCCTTGGTTTTTCACCTTTTTGATGATCCACTCACATTCTTTCAAGATCTCACGCAAGGTGTCAGGTCCTGGTAAATCGTCTTCACAAAGTTGCTTAAGAATGATCTTGTTACCGTTCTCATTATACAATTTGATGGTATGATCACCAATTTCGTACACTAACCACTCCAAGTTAAAGTCAACCAAGGTTTCAAACTCCAAGGTCAAAAGCGGTCCACGATCGGTAAAGCTGCTGCTCCAAGTTCCTTCTACAACATTTCCAGAACCATCGGTAACTGTTACACCACCTCCTTCAAAGAACTTAATGATACGAGCATAGTACTGATCGGTCTGGTTCACCTCATCACGAACTACCTCCATTACTTTCCATGGACATTGAGTTAAACAGAAATCGAACCTTTCTTCATCAAAGTCGTCATCGTTATAATCATTGTCGTCGTCCTCATCACACTCATCTTTGGCCAATTCCAAGGCACGGGCCAATTCTGCATTGCTATCCACAACGATTTCGGTACCGTCATATTTTTTCAAAGTAATCGGAAACTGGATGCTAACTAGATCATCATCTTCCAATCCTTTAAAGAATCTTCTCAACTGCTCATCACTCTCCACCATGACCTCACCTGTCTGTTGCTCATTGATGTCAAAAGTGTAAAGGGTAATTGGATACACAAAGTCGATACATTCAATGTCATCATCATCTCCACCTTCCTTACAATCGGCAGCCAATTCACGAAGTTGTTCAATGTTCTCGATAACTACTTCGGTAAAATCGGCAAGGGTAATTGTAATAGGGAAAATAATTTCAAGGATATCATCATCAATATCCACCTCATCAAAAATATCTTCGATGGTGTGAAGATCTTCGCGTGAATCAATGGTAACTTCAATTCCGTTTACTTCAACGGTATAAGGGAAGTTTAGCGCTATACAACTGGCACCATCCACAATATTGTCAAAAGAACCATCATTGGAAGATGTTTTCTCAATTAACAGGGCGGTGGAAGAATCAGCCTGGATGGTCTCATTTTCAGTACCTCCTGTCACTTCTTCGAATTCATCTTGGCAGGAAGTAAATGTAAGGGCCATTAGCACAAAGCCGGCATACATTAAATTTATCAACTTTTTCATAACGATTTGGATTTTTAGTTAGAATTCAATCTTAAAACAACTCACCGATAAAAAACCCTACTTCATCTTTGTTTTTTTTCAAATATCTTTGGTCAAAACAAAACCTCCTAAATGGACAACGTTTGCGAAGAGCAGGTTTTTAGCTCCGTTTTCAAGGCTAATTCCAAAACGGTATTCAACTATATATATTATAAGTTTGGCAACGAGGAGAAAGCGCACGATGCTGTGCAGGAGGCCTTTGTGAAACTTTGGGAGAATTGTGCCAAGGTGGTACCGGAGAAAGCCAAGTCCTATTTATATACCGTGGCCAACAATCTGTATTTAAATGTGCTCAAAGCAGAAAAGGTAAGATTGAAGTATGCTGCCCCCACTTTGGAACACTCCAATGAATCCCCTGAGTTCTTGATGGAGGAACAACAATACAAGGAAAAACTGGACAAAGCCCTGAACGATTTACCTGAAAATCAGCGCACCACCTTTTTATTGAATCGAATAGATGGCAAAAAATACGCCGAAATTGCAGAAATGGAAGGGGTTAGCGTAAAGGCTATAGAAAAACGGATGCACTTGGCACTTAAAACCCTTAGGGAGCAGATTGACGGCATTTAATTTTGAATTGAGAATGTTAAATTGTGAATTAAAAAATTGGCATTCGCCATCCAATTGATTGAAACAATTAAGCATTAAGAATTAATAATTCAAAATTTAAGAGGTAGGGTAAATTGGAAGTGAGTTGTTATTAATGTGTAAAGCATAGAAATCATGCAAGAAAATTATTTGGCAAAATGGCTTAGCGGAGAGCTTTCAGAAGCGGAGCTATCGGAGTTTAAAAAGTCCGATGCCTATGCTTCCTACAATAAGCTCAAGAAGGTTTCCGGCACAATGGAAGCCCCTGAATTCAATGCGGACCAAGCTTTTCAAAAGCTTATGGATGAGCGCATTGGAGCTGCCCCAAAAGTGGTTGCGCTACACCCGTTCAAGAAGTTCTTGCGTGTGGCAGCGGCCATTGCAATTTTGTTGACAGGCTCTTATTTCTATGTAAACACTTTGGATGAATCCGTTACCACAGCGTTGGCGGAACGCACTGAAGTAGTTCTTCCAGACAATTCGGAAATCCTTTTGAATGCGGACTCCAGAATTTCTTACAGTGAAAAAAATTGGGATGAGGAAAGAAATGTAGCCCTTAAGGGTGAGGCATTCTTCAAAGTTGCCAAAGGAAAAAAATTCACTGTTTCCACCAATCATGGAACAGTGGCTGTACTGGGCACCCAATTCAATGTGGAAAACAGGGAAGACTTTTTTGAAGTGACCTGTTTTGAAGGCTTAGTCAGTGTGACGTACAATAATACGGAGACCCAATTGCCAGCTGGTAGTTCATTTGTGGTGATTGATGGGCAAATAATGGATGCTCCAAAACCCAATACCACGCAGCCCACCTGGGTTAACAACGAAAGCTCCTTTGAGCGCATTCCCTTGGAATTTGTGCTAAATGAACTGGAGCGTCAGTTCAATATCAAGGTAAAAACACAAAATGTTGATAAGAATCTGTTATTTACAGGAACTTTTAGCAACACAGACTTAAATATGGCGTTAAAAAGTATAAGCACCCCATCTCGAATGAATTACAAACTTGAGGGCGATAATGTACTTTTCTATGCTGAAAAGACTCCTTAGCAGCCAATTAGGCCTCTTCTTGGTGTTTATACTTCTCCTGACCCCAAATCTTAGTGCACAGGTAGAATCTGGGACACCCACACCCCTTGTTGCCTATATCAAGACCCTGGAAGAAAAGTTTGATATCAAGTTTTCCTATATCCATGAGGACCTGGAAGGTATTACCATCGCTGTTCCCAGCAATCTAGTGGCCTTACAGGATATCCTGGATTTCATTGGCTCCGAGCTCCAAATCAAGTCCCAAAAGCTTAACGACCGTTACTATACGCTTACCAAAAATTCCCTGGTTCGTGTTTGCGCACAGGTTTTGGACAATTTTGCAGAAAACAATATCCCGGGTGCCACAGTAGAGGTCTTCGGAACCGAAATTGCCCAGTCTACAAACCCTGATGGATCATTTCTGCTAACTGATATTCCTAGAAATGCAACCCTAAAAATTCGATATTTGGGCTTTAATACCAAATACGTAACCGTTGAAGAGTTAATGAAAAAAGGCGGTTGCCCCAAAATCTTGATGGCCCAGCATTACGAGCAACTCCAAGAAGTGGTGGTTTACCAGTTCCTTACCACCGGAATTATCAAGGAAACAGATGCCAGCATCACCCTAAATACAGCAGATTTTGGTATTTTACCCGGCTTGATTGAACCTGACATCCTTCAAACCGTGCAAGCACTCCCAGGAATTAAAAGTATTGATGAAACCGTATCGGATATCAACGTTCGCGGAGGTACCAACGACCAAAACCTCATTTTATGGAATGGTATAAAAATGTACCAATCAGGGCATTTTTTTGGTTTGATTTCGGCCTTTAATCCCTATCTCACGGATAAAATCACCGTTTTTAAAAATGGTACGCCCTCTGCGTTCGGAGACGGTGTAAGCAGCGTTATACAAATGGAAACCAGTAATGAGCTTACGGATTATTTTGTAGGAGGGGCGGGATTTAACTTTATCAGTGGGGATATCTATGGTCAAATCCCTGTAACCCATAAACTTGGACTCCAATTTTCCGCACGGCGTTCCACTACCGACTTTTTGAACACCCCAACCTACAACAAATTTTTCGACCGGGCTTTCCAGGACAGTGAGGTGACCAATGAAAATAATATTGCAGTTGCGGATGAAATTCTACGTAATGAGAATTTCTTCTTCTATGATTTTACGGGCAAACTACTTTATGACATCAATGATTATCACCAGTTACGCCTGAATTTTATTGGTATGGCCAATAACCTTGACTATACGGAAACCAACCTTACCGATGTTGAGAGCACCAACAGTATTTTGGACCAGACCAATATCTCAGTGGGAGGACAGCTGCATAGCGATTGGACCAACAATTTCTCTTCCAATCTAAACTTGTATTACACTAGGTATGTTTTGGATGCCGAAAGCATTTTTGCCAACCAGATACAACTGTTGTTGCAACGGAACGAGGTGTTGGAGACAGCACTTAAGCTGGATACCAAATACAAACTGACCGATAATTTTGAGTGGAACAACGGTTATCAATACATAGAAACGGGAATTGCGAATACAACCATTATCAACCAACCTAATTTTAAAAGCGAAATTAAAGGAGTGGTACGGATACATGCGCCTTATTCCGGGGTTGGCTACAAAACCGATGATCTAAAATTTGCGGGAAGGGCCGGAGTACGCCTAAACTACATGGAAAATCTGGGAACCTTTACTAAATTTTTGGTGGAACCCCGATTGAATTTAAGCTACTCATTTGCACCAAACTTCAGATTAGAGGTTCTGGGCGAATTTAAGAGTCAGTCTACTAATCAGGTGATCGACTTGGAACAGAATTTTCTTGGCATAGAAAAACGACGTTGGATTTTATCCGATGACGACACTTTGCCCATCACACAAAGTAAGCAAGGGTCAATGGGTATCAACTACGATACCAATAAGTTCTATATTGGTTTGGAAGGATTTTATAAAAAAGTGGATGGAATCAGCACCAGCACGCAAGGGTTTCAAAACCAAAACCAGTTTGGTGGTGAAATTGGGAGTTATGATGTGAAGGGGATGGAATTCCTAGTCAACAAAAAAGGCAATAATTACAGCACATGGTTAAGCTATACTTATAATAAAAACGACTATACGTTTGAGACCATTGTTCCCAATAGTTTCCCCAACAACCTGGATATTAGGCACACCCTGACTTTTGCAGGAACCTACACCTACAACAAGTTGAAATTGAGTCTTGGCGTCAATTATAGGTCCGGAAAGCCCTTTACGGAACCCCAAGATGGGGATTTGGCAGTGGACACCTCTGTTTTTCCCGTCCAAATCAACTACAAGGAACCCAACAGCAGCAGGTTAGACGATTATTTCAGGATGGATGCATCTGCAATCTATAAGTTCAATATCAGTCAAAGAATAAAAGCTAATGCCGGAGTTTCCTTGCTGAACATGACCAACCGTAAAAACAGCTTGAACAAATACTACCGCCTCACGGAAGAGAATCAGATTGAAACGGTGGAAAACATCTCTTTGGGTCTTACCCCAAATGTTAGTTTTAGGGTTAATTTTTAATCGCGGGAATCTCAACTTATTCACGTTGCGAAGGCACTTTCTTTTTAAGATAGACCTGTACCTCCTCCGGATTATCCGTATTAATGTAACTCACTCCCCAGGATAGTAATTTGTGCCATGCTTTTTCCGTATCCGGTGTTGCCCAAAAACGAATAGGTTTTGAAAATTCACGGGCAGTTTCCACAAATCCCCTCACCTTTTTTTCATCCCTTACCAAAATGTCTTCCGTACCGTTCCACTTGGAGAAATTCCTAAAACTGGTGCTGATCATGGCCACTTTGGGCCACATCTGCTGCGGCATTCCTGAAATATCCTGACAATCAAACAGGATAAAATCCGGATAGTTGGCATAGTCCTTCTCATGCGGTCGGTTTCCCGAGATAACAATGGAAACCCCTGTTTTGTTATAAGGTTTTAAATAGGGCCTGTATTTTTCCAAAAGCTCAACGATAGCTTTGAGGGTTGTATAGGCTTCTGACTTAACATCAATCATCAATTGAAAATCCAAAGATTTACGGCCATACATTTGTTCCGCTCTTTTTAGCGGGAGCAAATAGACGGTTTCCAAGGTTCTTTCAGGACGAATATTTTCTTCTTCATGGGCCACAAAGAGCTTGCCTTCAACCAAAAATACATCCGCTTCTATGGATTTCGCGCCTGCGGAAAACGCATCCCAAAAAGGAATTCTTTGTTCATAATCATTATGGGAGTGAATACCAACGTTCGTCTGGGCAATACCCAAGGTAAGGACGCTCTGAAAAAACAGGAGAGCAATTTTTATTGATCTCATAGAAGTCAAATCAATTCCATGTTGAACATCCTTTTAACCGTATCGTATAACTCGGAATACTCAGATTTAAATTGTTTTGGGCTTTCTACAAAATTCTCCGCCATTACGGCAAAGAATTCATAGAAGTTGGTCATTCCATATTCCCTAAAATAGTTCGAATTGGATAAGGTATCCTGAAACTCCCTGGATTCAAAAATATTTTTGATTTGTATCAAACCCACCTTGAATCTACGAGCTTCCCAGGAAGCTTTTTTTCTAGTTTCGAACATCAACGCATGAGCCACTTCATGTATACCAAGATTCCTGTTGTCATTGGGTATACTGAATCCTTTGGCCAAGTCTTCCGCAGAAAAAACCAGGATTCTTAAGTTGGGGTTGTACTCTCCAATATGATGACTTTTCCCGATTCTGGAGTAATATTTATCCGGATAAATGATAATTCTTGAAATGGATTTCTCAAACCTGAAATCGTTCATCCCCATAGTCAATAGAATGGCCGAAGCGGACACATAAGCCTTAATTTCCTCGCTGTTCTCTATATCGCCATAAAAGACAAAAGGTTTTTTGGATTTGAACCAGGCAAATCGTTTTAGGAAGGTCTTGCGTTCTTTATCGTTAAATTGACGATAAGGCAGCAAAAAACTACTTATGAAATTTCGTTCCCTAGCCGTAATCCGGCGAACCGGATGAAATACATTATAAAAAGTGAATCGCTCTCCAAAAAATTGCTGATATCCTACTCGGGCAAAAACATACAGCAGACCAATCGCCAAAACCAGTGCAGCGATTTCTTTTTGTGTTGGTGTAAGCCCTAATCCATCCATTACATCCGTTCAGGAACAACTATCCCCAAAAGCTTAAAGGCCGACTGAATGACCTCTCCTACTTTACTGGACAATTGTACCCTAAAAAGTTTTTTGTTTTCGTCAGGTTCTCCTAAAATGGAAACCTGCTGATAGAAGGAGTTGAACTCCTTTACGAGGTCGTATGTATAGTTGGCAATCAAAGCCGGACTATAATTTTCTGCGGCCAATTGTACCGTTTCTGGAAAGAGTTGGATTTGTTTGAGCAATTCTTTTTCCTTTTCATGTAGTTCTAATGTCATGTCCAACGCAGTCGAGACATCAAAATTGGCCTTTCGTAATATCGATTGGATCCGAGCATAGGTGTATTGGATAAACGGCCCGGTATTCCCTTGAAAATCCACCGACTCTTCTGGGTTAAACAGGATTCGTTTTTTGGGGTCCACCTTTAGGATATAGTACTTAAGTGCCCCGAGTCCAATAGTACGGTACAGCTTTATTCTTTCTCCTTCGGAATAACCGTCCAATTTGCCCAACTCCTTGGAGATTTCTTCTGCGGTCTGCTCCATGTTGCTGATCAAGTCATCCGCATCCACCACGGTGCCTTCCCTACTCTTCATCTTTCCACTGGGCAAATCCACCATTCCATAACTCAAATGGTACAGTTGCTGAGCCCATTGGTAACCCAATTTTTTCAGGATAAGGAAAAGTACTCTAAAGTGATAGTCCTGCTCATTCCCAACCGTGTATACCAACCCTTTGATGTCTGGGAAATCGGTGACCCGTTGAATGGCCGTACCAATATCCTGGGTCATATACACCGCTGTGCCATCTGACCGTAGTACAATTTTCTCATCCAATCCTTCATCCGTAAGATCAATCCAAACGCTTCCATCTTCTTTTTTAAAGAAAACACCTCGTTCCAGACCATCCTTTACCATGTCCCTGCCCAAAAGATAGGTGTCACTTTCATAGTACAAGGTGTCAAAATCAACCCCCAGATTTTTATAGGTCATATCAAATCCATCATAGACCCAGCCGTTCATCTTTTTCCAAAGGGCAACGGTATCAGCATCCCCTGATTCCCATTTCCGAAGCATTTCCTGGGCTTCTAGTAGGATGGGGGCTTCCTTTTCAGCTTGTTCTTTGGATGTTCCTGAGTCCACCAACTCGGCAATCTGGGCTTTATAGGCCTGATCAAAGGCCACATAATATTTCCCAACCAGATGATCCCCTTTTAATCCTGACGATTCTGGGGTTTCGCCTTCTCCAAACTTCTGCCAGGCCAGCATGCTTTTACAGATATGGATCCCACGATCATTAATAATCTGGGTTTTGTACACCTTCTTTCCTGCCGCTTTAAGGATTTCCGAAACCGAATATCCAAGGAGGTTGTTTCGAATATGGCCCAAATGCAAAGGTTTATTGGTGTTGGGGGAAGAATATTCCACCATCACGGCATCATTGGATGCTGTTTTCACATATCCATACTCCTTTTGGCCCACTATGGAATTGAAAAAATCAAGGTAATATCCGTCTTCAACCACAAGATTCAAAAAACCCTTGACCACGTTGAATTTGGCTACTTCAAATACATGTTCCTGCAGATACTCGCCAATCTTGTTTCCAATTTCAACAGGGTTACCTTTTACAAAGCGTAACATGGGAAAAACAACCACGGTAATATCCCCTTCAAAATCTTTTCGGGTGGGCTGAAATTCAACGGTTGGAAGTTCCACTTGGTACAACTCCCCTACCGCTTTGATCACACTTTGTGAAATTACTTTTTGCAAACTCATGTATCTGGGCTTTTCAGCCAGCAAAACTACATATTTTTTGTGCGTTTCCACCAAGAATAATGGGCTTTGACCTCAACTAACCCAGCGATTTTGGTTAATTTTAAAGATGCTTTTGAACGTATCCTACAATGACAAAACAAGAACACAGAAGATAGATGCTGCGGTTGGGAAGCCCTTTTCGCTAAAAGAACGGTTTAACATGGGTGGAATTGGTTCTCCCAAACTTTATATTACAGAAACCAGTATAGAAATCCAAAACCTACTCATTCTGGACAATAATTTGAATACTTGCAACATTGAGATACGCCCCAAAGGCATCATTGTCCGCTTCCGATCCCTTTTGGAAACTTATGGGTTAATTATCCCCTATTACAAGCTCAAAATATACAAGGGAGACATGGCTGTTTATTCGATTTATAAAGATCATTACTTCATCAAGGTTAAATCAGACACCAAGGCCATCCAGAAATTTTTTAAAAAATTGTTGGATTATAAAGCGGATAACACCCCAACTTCTATTGAAGACCTTTAGATTTTCAGCCAACATTTGTTACAAATTCCTGTTAAAGTCGTCTACGTCTAAGCAACCCTTTAGTTATTTAGACTGTCTTTAATCAAAAGAACGAACAGATGCCCAAATTCAATCCGCTACTTACCCTTTGCTTTTTTCTAGCATTGGGCAATCTTTCCGCCCAGACCATCGGCTCCAAACTCATCGATGCCAAAACTCAAAAGGGAATTCCCTATGCCACCGTTCAGTATGGGGAACACCAGGGTGTTATTACCAATGAAGAAGGACTTTTCAGCTTTATTTTGGACGAAACCATCACCCCAGACTCCATATACATTTCCTCCATGGGGTATCAGAAAAAGGGATTTACCCTGCAACAACTACAAGACAGCGTCATTGCCATCTCGGCCAAGGCCATAGAACTCACAGGGGTCTATCTATTTGACAAAGAATTGACCGTTGATGAAATTATGGAAAGAGTAGAAGACCGACTTCCCACCAATTACAATACGGAGCCGTTAAAACAGCGTTTCTTTTTGAGGCAGTCCAGTTTTAACACCCTTCAGAAAATGAACATTGAATTCAAAAAATCTACCATAGCGGAACTGGACAAGCATTTGATTGATAGCATCGTGTCCATTCTACCAAAAAACTCGGCCTATTATACCGAAACTTTGGGCGATTACTATAAAAATGGAGAGGAAAACAAGTTGGAGATCTTAAAGGCTGCCGAATTGTATGACAAAAGCAATGAGGGATCCATGGAAGCTCTTTCAGATAAAATGGAGGCTATTTTTAGGGCCAATGTAAAACCGGATTCCTATCTGAAAATCAAATCGGGGATTTTTGGGGAAAAAGTGCCAGTGGATTCCATACTGGAAAATGAGGACGAAGTAGCTGAAATTGAGGAAGAGCTCAAAAAACCGGAAAAAAACTACTTTTTGGGAAATCGCAAACATATTTTGGGTGAGATTACGGAGCAGTTTTTTGGTAAGTCGAAATTGGATGTAGTTAAAAAGTTGAACCGCTACGAATATGAGCTTTTGGGCTACTCCGAGTTGGACAACCAAGGAGTGTATGTTGTGGGCTTTGCCCCAAAGCGTGGTGCCGATTTTCAGGGAAAACTTTTCGTCAACATCGAGGATTTTGCCATTATGCGCATGGATTATGAAAATGTAAAGATCCTACGCAGCATTAAATTATTGGGTTTTAGCTATCAAGAACTTAAATATTTTGGCAGCACGGTGTTTTCCAAGTTTAGCGGGGATAAATATCAGCATAAGTTCATAAATTTCACCTTTGGGAAGAAAATGGGGGTGGACAGACCGCTAAAAGTGATTGAGAAGAACAAACATGTTAAAGGCCGAAGAAAACAAAACGAACTCTCCCTGGCACTGGACCTGGTTAATTACAACACCGAAAAATACGAACTGGTAGTGTATGATTCTGATACAGTTTCCAAAACGGATTTTGAAAATTTAAAAGAGGACGAAACCGTAAAGGCCACTTACCTATCGGCCTATAATCCTGAGTTTTGGAAGGGCTACACCATTATGGAGCCTAATAGGGCCATTAGGGAGTTTGTAGTAGAAGGGGAGTAATTTCCACACCTCCGGTTCCAGTATAGCTGGAACCACCTCCCCTTGAAAAGAGAGGAGTTTATTTCAAGATAAATTTTAGTAATACGGCACTATAGTAACGTATTGGCTGCTATTAGGCTCCTCCTTTCTAAAGAGGGGAGGTGTGTTGATACCCTGTATCAACACGGAGGGGTCATCCGTCAACCCAAAACGTCCATCCATCAATTGGCACCCTCCAATTACAAACCCCTGTTCTTTCTTTATCCCAAATTTTAAATTCTTAAGTTATGGGAAAGAAAACCCCACTTTGCTTGTGCCTATTAATTGTAGGCTTTTTGATTTTGTCCTGTCAAGATGAATCTCCTAAGGACACCGCTGCAGTCAATTTACCTTACATTTCCAGTTTCAGTCCTGCAGAAGGAAAAGCTGGCAAGACCACCGTTAACATAAGTGGTGGAAACTATGGAGTGTCAGCAGAAGAAATCACAGTTAAATTTGAAGGCATTGCCGCTAAAATAAACGCTGTGTCCGAAACCGGAATTGAAGTTATCGTGCCTGAAAATGCAAAGTCAGGACGAATTAGCCTAATTTCAAACAACAATATCAGCTTCTCCACAAAAGACTTCACGGTTATCGAAACACCAGAACCGAAAATCAAAAAATTTGATCCTGGATTTGGTAGTGTTGGAACCGAAGTCACAGTATATGGAAAGAACTTTGGAAGCACCCTAGAAGAAAATCTGGTAAAATTCAATGGAATTGAAGCCACTGTTACCGAAATTACGGATGGGGGTTTAAAAGTGATTGTCCCAGGAGGTGATGTACATGGTCCAATTACCGTAAGGGTTGAAGAAGTAACCGGAACAAGCTCCTATTATTTTGGTAATGAACTTTCCTTTTCTGGTTTTGAACCAGCTGAGAGTTATGCCGGTCACACCATTACCCTAAATGGAAGTAACTTTCTTTCAAGTGTACCCATATCTATTTATTTTAATGACCTTAAGGCAAGTATCCAAGGTATAACGGATACTCAAATTGAGGTGGAGGTTCCGCTCAATGTTATGGATGGACCAATTACCCTCTCCTCTCCACGGCAGTCCATTGTTAGTGACAAAGATTTCTTAGTGATACCTCCTCCAACCATTTCCCAAATGGACCCTCTTGAGGGGCCAATAGGTACCAAGGTAACTATTACAGGCACCGATTTTGACCTAGGAGTCATCTCGGTAACCTTCAATGGGGTAGAGGCAGAAGTCACATCTTCATCGGATGAACAAATAGAGGTCACGGTTCCAAATGAAGCAACCACTGGATTAATCGAGGTGAGCGTCGGTGGTCAGATTATCCAAAGTGGTGATAATGAATTTGAGGTTATAGTTCCGTAATAGCAGGCTCTGCGTAACTCAAGGGCTGCTCAGCGGCCCTTCTTTTAATGGTTTCCTTAATCCTTCAAGGTTTTGGATTGCTGCCTATATTTCCAACTCAACTTCCTAAATTTAATAACATAAATATAGGTGCTTTTCCCTTTTAAGCTGTCACTACTGGTATAGTATAGGTGTTTACCGTCTTTGGTCAAATAGGGATAAAGGTCACTGCCAGAAGTGTTCAGTTCTACCATGTTTTGAGGTTGTGTCCAAACACTGTCCTTCTTAAAACTAATATAAAGATCTCCATAGGGCGAAACGTTGGTTTCTCTCTGGGAAGCTTCAAAAATAATCAGGTTACCTTTGTCATTGACTTCCAAGTTCCATTCGCCAAAGGCCGAGTTAAGCGTGTTTCCCAAGTTCTCAGGAGGTTGAAACGCTCCATTCCGAAACTTGGACATGTACAAATCTCCCTGCCCATACCCACCGGGTCGGTCAGAGGCAAAATAGAGGTTGCCTTCCCCATCCGTTCGAGGGCTGTATTCCGTTTTTTCAGAGTTTATCGGATAAGGCAGAACCGAAGGTTTCCCCCATCTACCTTTTTCATTTCTGGTCACCTTCCAAATATCTGCTGAAGAACTTTGGTCTGTTCCTGGTCTATTGGAAATAAAGAAAATCGTGTTTCCATCTTTGGTCAAGTGTGGGTCGCTGTCGTCATGGGTTCTGGAAAACGAAGCTAGTTTGGGTGTGGACCATTTACCATTTTTATTTTCTGCATGGTAAATACCACTTTTCATATCCCCACTGCCCCATGCTTGTTCACTTCGTGTAAAGTAGATTTCCGTACCGTCTGAAGAAAATGTACACGAATACTCTACGGCATTTGTAGAAATGTTTCCTGGTTCAAACTTGATAATCTCTTTTGGGTTGGTACATCCTATCCAGACGGATACTCCTAAAACCAACAATGCCGAGCTAAGCTTTCTTGAATTTCCCATATTGAACCCACCCTTATTTGAGGGAACAATCAAGATACGAAATGAACTACTATGCGACTTTCTTAATTTTTCGGTAAAAACACTTCTGCCATCATACAGCGGGCAGAGCCTCCACCGCAGGTTTCAATGGTATCCAAGGAACTATGGATAATAGGGCAGTGCTTTTCTATAGCTGTAATTTGGTCCGGGCGCAAGCTGTTATAAGCTGCGGAACTCATTACCATATATCGTTGCCCTTCAGCACCAACCACCTGTAACATATTGCCTGCAAATTGGTACATCTGCGCCTCGGTGATGTCAATAATTTCCTTGCCATCTGCCCTCAGGTGCTCAACCACGCTTTTGCGTTCTTTTTTGTCATCAATGGTATCTAAACAGATAACGGCAAATGTCTCCGCCATGGCCATCATTACATTGGTATGGTAAATTGGCAAACGTTTACCATCCACCGTCTGATTCGCTGTAAAGATGACAGGGAAGCAGTCAAAATCTTCACAGAACTCAATAAATAGCTCTTCATGGGCCCGTTCAGATAAGGCGCAATAAGCTTTTTGATTTACACGATCCTTTAAGATGCTTCCGGTACCCTCCAAAAAAATCCCTTCTTCCTCAGCAGCGGTGTAATCCATTACGTTATTGATTACAAATCCTTCTGCTTCCAAGATATCAAAAATGTCTTCCCTTCGTTCTTTCCTTCGGTTTTCGGCAAACATCGGATATACACATACGGTACCGCTGGCATGGAAGGATATCCAGTTGTTCGGAAAAATGGAATCTGGGGTATCCGGTTCCTTGGTATCTTCTATGACAACCACGCGAACCCCGTGACCCCTTAGCTTGGTCACAAAGGCATCAAACTCCTGCTGGGCCATGGTATTGATTTCGGTTGCTGTGAGCTTGGGTTGCTCCTGAAAATAGTTGTTAACGGCCGTTTGCTCATTCATTCTGAAGTTCACTGGCCGGACCATTAAAATGGTATTGGTAATCTGCATTGCTCGCTTATCTTTTTCTTTTTATTTGCGAGGGTAAATATACGTGCAATTGGAACAATTTTAGCTAAGAAAAAATACCAAAAAGAGCTTTTTTTTAGTTGAAATTTCCGTGGAAATCCACCTCAAGCCCGAAGGGGTTTAACAGCTTGTCTATCAAAACACTAACTGTACGTCGGTCAAGCTGTAAAGATGCAGAAAATGGGGTTCCAATGCCTTCTGAACCCCAAATTTCCCTAATAACATCCAAAGTGATCTCCGAATCAATTTTGTTTAACGATATTGCCAAGAACTGTGGCGTAACCCCTACGCCTGAGACATGCTCATTTTTTAACTTCGGATATAGGGGCAACAGGCCCTTTTTCAATTCAAATTCCGAGACAATCCTTTCAGGATAAAACCAGGTCTCGTTGGCCCATTTATAGGGTATCCCATATCCTTGGAGAATCCCAGTAGCTCCTATTCGCTGCATGGCTCCAAAGGCCTTGTCATCTGGTGGAACATCCACAAATGGCATGATAAAGGCCCTGCTCTCCAAAAGCGCCTGTTGCACTTTCCTGATAGACACTTCGGAAGTATTCTTTTGCTCCTTTACCGCAATAGCTGCTATTGTTCCAGCAGCCTGTCCAATACCCAAGACCACCGGTTGCAAACGGGTGGTCCCGTTGACTATGTTTGACACACCGATATTTTTATCCGAAACCAAAAAGTTATCTACCTGTTCAGGAATCAAACTACCCATTGGAATGGAGTACGACGGAACCTTGATGTTGATAAATTCGATTTTTGGAGTATCCGAGTTCTTGTCATGATGATGGTCAATGGGGTAATCTCCCACGGCCACACCGGTTCTGTAGAGTTTAAAATCATACGGCCGTTCCAAATGATCCACGACCAGAAATGTTTTTCCTTTGGCTCGTCTCCCCTCACGATGATATGGAATCATGGGGAAACTGTCTTTTGTAGGAAATTCATTGGCCAATCTTAAATTGTTATATCCCAAATCATTCTGAATATAGTACACAAATCCTTGGGTAAAGTCTTTTGCTTGCTTCAATGCCTCTTCTTGCTGGGCTTGAGTCATTTCTGGCCAATCCACAAAAAAGTCGTTCCCGCAATTGGGCCAATTGATCATGTATTTGTCGTTGGGCAATTTCCCATAGGTCAGCATTTGATCACAATCCGCTACGGAACCGAACATTTCACCTCCCTCGCGCTTGCAGGCACAGGCATAGGCATTAGGGTTGTAGTCTTTTGGTCTTCTAACGAGGCCCTTGCGATTTTTTTCATCCCCAACATCCTTTAGGATGGCTACGTAGGTTAAATCCTGTACTATGGAATTGGCACTTTCAGGTGCTTCCTTTTCCCCAGTATCCGCTTTGGAATCCATTCCCAAACGAAAATTGGCCCCAACCAAGGGTAGCAGTTCCCCTGTTTCGGTAGCATCAATTAGAATGGAAGCTTCGGTAGAAAATGATTTGCCCTTCTTCTTATACTGCACCAACCACTTGCCATCCAATTTTTCCACACTATCGAATTTAGCTTGGTACTCAACATCCAGATTGTCAAGGTTGGCCATTTCTGTCAAAATCGCCATGCCTACAGAAGGCTCAAAAAGGGTATGGCTGACCCATCCTGTCGCGACAGCCTTGGGTCCACCATAATGATCATATAGTTTTTGGCGGAATTCACCCCAAATCCCTGACGGCATTTTGTGATTACCGTCTATCGCGGACACCCCAGCCGCAGTGAGCATTCCTCCCAACCATGCGGTTTTTTCAATGATCTGAACCTTGGCACCCATGCGTGCGGCTTGAATACCTGCAGACGTGCCACCGGCACCTCCACCGATAATTACAATTTCAACCTCGCTTTGAGAGTAGGCGACTAGCGAAAGTAAAGAACAAATTAAAAAATAGGATGTTCTAACAAATTTGGTCATATCTCAAAACTACAGAAATTCTCTTCTACAAATTCAAGATTGCAGACCGAATATCGGTATACAGAAAAAGTTAAAAATTAGCTCCCGTTCAGTCTCTGATCAACGGCATAGTACTACAACGCAGCAGTCCTTCCTGTTTGGCTATCTCTGCATAAGGAATTTCCTCAACTGTGAAACCTTGCTTGCGTAACCAGTTGTTTAAGCGGGTAAAGTTTTGTTCGGAAACCACAACCTCAGGGGAAATGGAAAATACATTGCTGTACATTTGATACATTTCTTCTTTTGTAATTTCAAAAATGTTCTCTTTTCCAAAATAATCCACCAACCAATGGTACTCTTCTTCCACCAAAAAACCGTTTTTGTGCAGAATGGCCTTGTCCTTGCCCACGGGTTGAAAACAGCAATCCAAATGCAAAGCATTCTCTTTGGCATTGGTATTGGATTTCCGTAACTCAAATGGCTTGACCTTTTTATGGGGAAATTGTGCTTTTAGAAATTCCACGGCCTCTTTGTTTGTCCGAGCCGTGATAAAATCAGGATAATCTGTACCTGTATATGTCCCTACTAAAATATAGTCATTCCAGGGCATCACATCCCCTCCTTCAATATGCACTTCTTGGGGAGGTCTAATAATTTTATTCGGATCTATTTTTTCAAGTACTCCGTGAATGGCCTCAAATTCGCGTTCGCGATCTGGAAGAATATTGGAATGAAATAATTTATCTTCTATAACAAAGGCAATGTCCCTTGAGAATATTTGGTTACAATCTATCAGCACATCCGGTCTGTAAACGGTAACGCCATGTTTTTGGAACACTTGGGCAAAAGCATCCATTTCCTTGACCATATCCGCTTCGGTTGGATAGGTTCCTGCCAAAATGTGTTCCAATGATTTTGGGTCATAAGCTTCTTCCGGTTTGGGTACAGGGCCACAGCTTTCGGCCGTACCCAAGATAACTGCCTTTAATGGGCTGGTTTCGTTTTCAATATGCAATTGCATCATAGTTTCAATTTTCAATTCCAAAAGGATGCGTCACTATCCGTATTGGGAGGAAATCCTCAAAAATACTATGGCAAAACTAGTGCTTTGCAAGTGATTTTCCACCTCACGAAATAGAAAATGTCATTGTTGGATAGGGGGTTTTTGGAACAATAAATGTCAAATCCCCCAATATGATTTAACTTATTGATTATCAATATATTAAATTTGATTTATTTTTAAAAAATACTGTTCAAACCTGCCAAAAATACTTGGGATAATACTAACTTTAAATGAAGATACTGTCCTTGGATGAAAAAGATTGTTCCATTCATCGGTTTTATAGCAGTGGTGAGCCTTGGTTTGGCCTCCTTAAGCATTTTCCCCGAAAAAGTTTCCCTCCCAATTACTTTTGGGGGTCCGGCTCCCAATGCCCCTGACCAATCCACCAAATATTCCGATTGTATTGATTCGCTAGACTTATCCAAGCATTTAACAAAGCAACCTCAATCAAATTCAGAGGGTTCTTCGTCATTTGAAGGGATGGACACCTCCTTAAAAAAATACAGCCAATCCATGGACTCTGTAGTAAACAATCTTACCGCTTTGGAAGCCCATCAGTTTTTGCATGCTGCCTATAAAAAATATAAGAATACCCTGCAATCCGATTCTCTATCTGAAGCAAAGTCCTATTATCTTTTGGGTGCCATGCAAATTTGTTACCAACTGGATAAATCCTTAAATCTTACTTCAGATACCCAGGAAAAAAATGCCAAATAAAAAGGCGACCTCAAAGTCGCCTCTCCATCTTTTGATATGTACACTATATTATCTTTTGGCTACAGAGACAAAGGGTCTATGATTTTCGCCAATATAAATCTGTCTAGGACGTCCTATGGGCTCTCCACGTAGACGCATTTCCCTCCATTGTGCAATCCATCCCGGTAATCTTCCCAAAGCAAACATTACGGTAAACATTTCGGTAGGAATTCCTAGGGCCCTATAGATTATTCCAGAGTAAAAGTCCACATTTGGATATAACTTGCGTTTTACGAAGTACTCATCTTCCAAGGCTTCTTTTTCCAAGCCCTTGGCGATATCCAAAATGGGATCATCAATACCCAAATTGCCCAAAACCTCATCCGCAGCCTTTTTAATGATTTTGGCTCTTGGATCAAAGTTTTTATATACTCTGTGACCGAAGCCCATCAAACGGAAAGGATCATTTTTATCCTTGGCCTTGGCCATATATTTTTTGGTATCCCCGCCATCTTCCTGAATGGCCTCCAACATCTCCAAAACTGCCTGGTTGGCACCTCCGTGCAAGGGACCCCAAAGGGCAGAAATTCCCGCAGAAAGGGATGCAAACAATCCCGCATGGGACGAACCAACTATCCGAACCGTGGAAGTGGAACAGTTCTGCTCATGATCTGCATGCAATATGAGCAGTTTATCCAAAGCATCAATGGCTATACCATCCCTTTTGTATTCTTGGCTAGGTTTCTTGAACATCATTTTATGGATGTTCTCGACATAACCCAAGCTATCATCCCCATAATCCAATGGCAATCCTTTCTTCTTTCGTTGGGTCCAAGCTACCAATACTGGAAATTTGGCCAAAATGCGTACAATAGAGTGATACATTGCCTTCTCTGATGAAACATCAACTGAAGTGGGATTAAATGCCACCAAAGCACTGGTTAATGAAGAAAGCACGCCCATGGGGTGCGCAGATTTTGGAAAAGCGTCCAAAATCTTTTTCATTTCCTCATCCACATGGGACTCCTCCTTAATATCGTTATGGAATGTCTCCAGTTGTTCCTTGTTGGGAAGTTCTCCAAAAATCAGAAGGTATGCCACTTCCAAAAAATCAGCTTTTTCGGCCAGATCTTCGATAGAATATCCTCTATAGCGTAAAACTCCCTTTTCCCCATCCAAAAAGGTAATAGCACTTTCACAGGAACCGGTATTCTTATATCCCGGGTCTATGGTTACTATTCCGCTAGTGCCACGAAGGGTTTTGATATCAATAGCGTGCTCATTTTCAGAGCCTTTGATAACTGGAAATTCGTATTTCTCACCTGCATATTCGAGTATTGCTTTGTCCGACATTTTAACTGATAAAGGATTAATAAAACAGAAGGTGAAAATTACGAAAAAGCGCAGCCATTAACAATTTCTGAGCGCCCTTTCTAGGTGCGCAAAAACACAAATAAATGTTAAGTTTCCAACAGCTTATTCCGTATCGAACTGATAGAGGTCTTTGTAGTACTTGTCTACCGATTTTTTCCAGGTAAACCTCATTTTTTTGGCGGCAGTCTGCACTTTTTTCCATGCCGGTTTATCATTCTGGAACATATCCAATGCCTGATCAAAACCATCCAACATACTCTTTATCTTTTCGTCGTACGTTTCACCGTCAAAGGCAAAGCCCGTTTTCATGTGTTTAACCGTATCCTTAAGTCCACCGGTGTGGTGTACCAAACAGGGATTTCCATTTCGCATGGCCAACATCTGGCTAATGCCACAGGGTTCAAATAAGCTCGGCATAAAATAGAGGTCGGATTCCAAGTAAATAGAGTCTATCAAACTTTCGGATTGCCCGTTGGTAAAAACGAAGTTTTTATGTTCATAGCTCAACTGTCTGAACAATTCTTCATATTCCGGAGCTCCGGTACCCAACAACATGAAAATCCCATCTACTTTTTCCAGTTTCTTTAAGATCTCCACAAAAGCCTCCGGAGACCGTCTAAAAAAGTAGAATTTTTGTTCCGTAAGCCTAGCTACACTAGAGGCAATGAACTTGGGCCGTTTATCCACATACTCCATGATCTTCTCCCCGGTGTGGGCCAAAAAGTCCGCTTTATACTTTTTGGATTCTTCTTGTAACCATCGGAACAGGGCTTTGACCGTATTACGGTAAATAAACCCTTTTTCCTCTATATTGATGTTCTTGTAGTTACACCCGTTCAAAATCCCGAACAATCTTCCTTCCTCATCCGCAGTGCGCAAATCCTGCTCCAGACTTTCCCCTCCGATAAACTCTGGAGGCGAGCTAGGTTTCATTACGTCTTCCTTATAGGATGGGGATACGGTATGCACGGCATCCGCAAAGCGGATTCCAACGGCCATCAGGTTGATGCAGTCCTGATAGCGATAGTCCATCAAGGTCCTATGGTCAAAAACGACATCGGGAAACCAATTTCTAACCGAGGAATAATTGTCATCAAAAGGACGAATCCCTTGTATGGCCAAATTATGGATGCTGTACACAAAACGGATATCCTTTAGGTTGGTATACTCTTGATGGTATGCTCTTAAAAATAAGAGCAAACTGGCATGCCAGTCGTGCAAATGAATTATGTCTATGTCTCCAAACGCTCCTTTTTTAACCGCTTCGGCCACCGCTGTATTAAAGATGAAATATTTAATGGCATCCGTATAAAAGGGCTCTTCAGGGTCATTGTGATAAATATGGGCAATATCTCCGGCTTCAATTTCCGGATGATGGAGCACATAGTGAACTATATTGGGAAATTCCTTTTTGGGTTTCACCTCAAACAATTCGGCGGTATACGAGAGTCCCCGAAGACTAAAATTAAGGTGGGTCTTGAAAAGTCCATCCTGATGCAATCTGCTGTAAGAGGGTACAATCACATGAACTTTGTCCCCATGTTCCGAAATCTGTCTGGGAACATCCCTAACCACATCTCCCATTCCACCCGCCTTGCAATTGGCCAAGGCATCGTTTTCGGCTGCTACAAAAAGAAAATTCTTCATTTAGGTAAGTTTGCTTGGTTTATTGAATTAAGTTAGCCAAAGTTCCTTTTTGAAACAAAAAAAAGCCTTTCACATTTCTGAAAGGCCTTTTCATTGCTATTAAATCATCAACAATTAATTTACTTTGAATGCTTTTTCCTGCGGATAATAGGCCGTACTTCCCAATTCTTCCTCAATTCTCAATAATTGGTTGTATTTGGCCATTCTATCACTTCGTGAAGCTGAACCTGTCTTAATCTGTCCCGTGTTCAACGCTACGGCCAAATCTGCGATGGTATTGTCCTCTGTTTCTCCAGACCGGTGAGACATTACTGAAGTATATCCAGCATTTTTGGCCATATTCACAGCAGCAATAGTTTCTGAAAGGGTACCAATTTGATTTACTTTGATCAAAATGGAGTTGGCTATGCCATTTTCAATTCCACGGGAAAGTCTTTCCACGTTGGTCACGAATAAATCGTCTCCTACCAATTGTACTTTATCCCCAACTTTTTCTGTCAACACTTTCCAACCGTCCCAATCGTTCTCATCCATTCCATCTTCAATGGATATGATAGGATATTTTTCACACAAATCTGCCAAATATTGCGCTTGCTCTTCGGAAGTTCTAACCACTCCTTTATCACCTTCAAACTTGGTGTAATCGTATTTTCCATTCACATAGAACTCGGCAGAAGCGCAATCCAATGCAATCATTACCTCATCCCCTAGTTTATATCCAGCTTTGTCCACTGCTTTTGCAATGGTATCCAAAGCGTCTTCCGTACCACCTTCCAAGGTTGGGGCAAACCCACCTTCATCTCCTACTGCAGTGCTCAAACCTCTATCGTGAAGTACCTTTTTAAGATTGTGGAAAATTTCAGTTCCCATTTGCATGGCATGACTAAAGTTTTTGGCCTTAACCGGCATTACCATAAACTCCTGGAATGCGATTGGGGCATCCGAGTGAGATCCCCCGTTGATGATATTCATCATAGGAACCGGAAGGGTATTGGCACTAACACCTCCTACATAGCGATACAAAGGCATTCCCAACTCATTTGCAGCAGCCTTAGCAGCGGCTAGAGACACGCCCAAAATAGCGTTGGCACCCAACTTTGATTTGTTTGGAGTTCCATCCAAGGCAATCATGGCATCGTCAATTTGGTTTTGCTCAAAAACTGAAGTGCCCACCAATTCTTCGGCAATTATGGTATTTACGTTATTCATGGCCTGGCCTACGCCTTTGCCCATAAACGAACTTCCACCATCCCTAAGTTCAACGGCTTCATGCTCTCCTGTAGAAGCGCCGGAAGGTACGGCAGCTCTTCCCAAAATGCCATTTTCGGTAATCACATCTACCTCTACGGTAGGATTACCTCTCGAGTCTAAAATCTGTCTTGCATGAATGTTGATAATAATGCTCATGTGAACTTAAATTTATGGTTGAAATTAATTCGGCAAAGATACAAAAGGAGTGCAGTTTTGCTTCATGATAAGGCTCATAAAACACTGATAATAACCTAAAAATAAACTACAACGTTTTAGTTGCGCCCAGTTTCTATGGCCTCAAAAAATTGGTCAAATAGATAATCTGCATCATGGGGTCCCGGGCTGGCTTCCGGATGGTATTGTACCGAAAATACCTCCTTATCCTTCATTTTGATTCCAGCAACAGTGTTATCATTCAAATGCATATGGGTAATCTCTAAATCTGGATTGGCTTCGGTTTCTTCCCTGTTTATGGCAAAACCATGGTTTTGGGAAGTAATTTCCCCTTTTCCGGTGACCAAATTAAGAATAGGATGGTTGATTCCTCGGTGCCCGTTGTGCATCTTATAGGTTGACACCCCGTTGGCCAAGGCTAATACTTGATGACCTAGGCAGATTCCAAACAAGGGTTTGTTGGACTCTATCATCTCCTTGGCTGTTGCAATCGCATCGGTCAATGGCTCTGGGTCTCCAGGTCCATTTGATATGAAGTACCCATCCGGATTCCAAGCTTCCAGCTCCTTAAAAGGCGTATTGTACGGAAATACCTTGACATAGGCGCCCCTCTTTGCCAAATTCCGTAGAATGTTCTTTTTGATGCCTATATCCAAGGCTGAAATTTTGATTTTGGCGTCTTCCTCGCCAAAGTAATAGGGTTCCTTGGCGGAAACTTTGGAAGCCAATTCCAATCCTTCCATACTCGGTACCTTTTTCAACTCTTCCTTTAGCGCATCCAGCTCATCCACTCGTGTAGAGATCAAAGCGTTCATGGCTCCATTATCCCGAATATAGCTCACCAAAGCGCGGGTATCCACATCGGAAATGGCGAATAGGTTGTTTTTGTCCAAAAACTCCAGAAGGCTCATATCTGCATCAGGTCTTGAATACTCATAACTGAAATTCTTGACGATCAATCCAGCAATTTTAATGGAATCGGATTCCACTTCATCCAAATTGGCTCCATAGTTGCCTATATGTGCGTTGGTGGCCACCATCAGTTGCCCGTAGTAAGAGGGGTCTGTAAAAATTTCCTGGTAACCGGTCATTCCCGTGTTAAAGCATACTTCTCCAACGGCGGTCCCTTCTTTGTTTCCGATGGCCTTTCCATAAAAAATGGTGCCGTCTGCCAACAACACCAGTGCCTTTTTCTTAGCGTGATACTTCATTGTGGTTTTAAAATTTCAGTTTGACAAAAAAACATAAAAAAAGGATAAGTTTTCACTTATCCTTTTTCCACTAATACAATAGTTAATAACATTCTTCTTATTCTTCTGAATCGTCAGCTGTTTTGGTTTCGGCTACCGGAGCAGCTTCAACTTTTTTACCTCCTCCTCTTCTACTTCTTCTAGTAGTTTTCTTGGCAGGTTTACCAGCGTTGTATAACTCATTGAAGTCTACCAACTCGATCATGGCCATATCGGCATTATCCCCAAGTCGGTTACCTAATTTGATAATTCGGGTGTATCCACCAGGTCTTTCACCAACTTTTTCTGCAACCGCTCCAAATAGTTCGGTAACTGCATACTTGTTTCTAAGGCTAGCGAAAACAATCCTTCTGTTGTGCGTACCTTTTTCAGTAGTTTGGTTGTTCTCTGTTTTGGCCTTGGTGATCAATGGCTCAACAAACTGCTTAAGCGCTTTGGCTTTGGCAACAGTAGTGTTGATTCTCTTATGCTCTATTAGGGAGCTAGCCATATTGGCCAACATTGCCTTTCTGTGGGCAGCTGTTCTCCCTAAGTGGTTAAATTTCTTTCCGTGTCTCATCTTTCTGTTTTATCATCTTGCTACCAAATCCCGATAGTCATCAGGAGAGCAAAATATGATTACTTAATCTTTGTCCAATTTATATTTTGACAAATCCATTCCAAACTGAAGTCCTTTGTTGATAACCAATTCTTCCAATTCGGTCAAGGATTTTTTACCAAAGTTCCTGAACTTCATCAAATCGTTTTTGTTGAAAGAAACCAAATCTCCCAAAGTATCCACTTCGGCAGCTTTAAGACAATTCAATGCCCTAACGGACAAATCCATGTCTACTAATTTGGTCTTCAACAACTGACGCATGTGCAATGACTCTTCATCGTAAGTCTCTGTTTGGGCAATTTCATCAGCCTCAAGGGTGATACGCTCATCAGAGAACAACATAAAGTGGTGAATCAAAACTTTGGCAGCTTCGGTCAATGCATCTTTTGGGTGGATGGAACCATCAGTGATGATTTCAAAAACCAATTTTTCGTAATCGGTCTTTTGCTCTACCCTAAAGTTTTCGATGCTGTATTTTACATTCTTTACTGGAGTGTAAACAGAATCAACCGCAATGCTTCCCAAGGGGGCATTGGATTTCTTGTTTTCCTCAGCAGGAACGTATCCACGACCTTTTTCGATAATAACCTCTAGGTTAATACTTACTTTGGGATCCATGTTACAGATGACCAAATCAGGATTCAATACTTGGTATCCTGAAATGAACTTCTGGAAATCTCCAGCGGTCAACTGCTCTTTTCCGCTTACGGAAACAGAAACTGTTTCACTTTCAACATCATCAATCTGTCTTTTGAAACGAACCTGTTTCAGGTTCAGAATCATTTCCGTAACGTCTTCAACAACGCCTGGGATAACAGAAAACTCATGTTCAACTCCATCAATACGCACGGAAGTAATTGCAAAACCTTCCAAAGAGGAAAGTAGAACTCTTCTCAGCGCATTCCCAACTGTTAATCCATAACCAGGTTCCAAAGGGCGAAATTCAAATTTCCCTTCGAAATCTGTTGAATCTATCATTATAACTTTATCGGGCTTCTGAAAATTAAGTAATGCCATATTGGATTAATGTTGATTTTATTTAGAGTATAACTCGACGATTAGCTGTTCCTTGATATTTTCAGGAATCTGAAGTCTTTCGGGAACGGCAACAAAGGTTCCTTCCAATTTTTCAGTGTTCCAAGTAATCCATTCGTAAACACTGCTATTGGCAGCCAAGGAATCTTGAATGGACTGTACGGACTTTGATTTTTCCCGAACACCAACTACATCGCCTGCCTTTAAGCTATAGGAAGGAATGTTAACGATCTCACCGTTTACGGTAATGTGTCTGTGGGAAACCAATTGTCTTGCTCCCCTTCTTG
The DNA here is from genome assembly GCF_005937185.1 of Flagellimonas algicola. Lineage (GTDB taxonomy): Bacteria > Bacteroidota > Bacteroidia > Flavobacteriales > Flavobacteriaceae > Flagellimonas > Flagellimonas algicola. The sequence continues at coordinate 1,933,635 of NZ_VCNI01000001.1, forward strand.
AGTTTGAAACCCCCATTCTGTAGACTACGTTATCCAAACGGGCCTCGCACAATTGAAGCAAAACCTCACCGGTTACTCCTTTGCTTCTGTTGGCTTTGTCGAAAAGGTTTCTAAACTGTCTTTCCAAGATACCATAGGTATACTTGGCTTTTTGCTTCTCCATTAACTGGATAGCGTATTCAGATTTTTTTCCGCGGCGTCTGTTGTTACCGTGTTGTCCTGGAGGATAACTTTTTTTCTCGAAGGCTTTATCGTCTCCGAAAATCGCTTCTCCAAACTTTCTAGCGATTTTTGATTTTGGTCCTGTGTATCTTGCCATCTTCTAATTTTTTGAAAGTGCGATTATGAATTAAGGCTTATCCTTCGATAATCTCCATGCACCTTCGTGAAGACCCTAACGGGCCGATTATGATTAATTAAACTCTTCTTCTTTTTGGAGGCCTACAACCGTTGTGCGGAAGTGGGGTAACATCGATGATTTCCGTAACCTCGATACCGGAATTGTGGATGGAACGAATTGCAGATTCCCTACCATTACCTGGTCCCTTTACGTAAACCTTTACTTTTCTCAATCCCGCCTCATGTGCAACTTTGGCACAATCTTCAGCAGCAACCTGCGCTGCATATGGAGTGTTCTTTTTAGAACCTCTAAATCCAAGCTTTCCAGCTGAAGACCAAGAAATTACATCACCTTTTTTATTGGTCAAGGAAATGATAATGTTATTAAAGGAAGCGGTCACATGAGCCTCTCCCACAGATTCAACAACTACTTTACGTTTCTTAGTTGTTTTAGCACTTGTCTTTGCCATACTTTTTAGTTTCTAGTTGCGCCTCCGCCAAAGCTTCAGCGGCACGCGATGTTAGTTTTAGTTATTGGAATCCTAGACTTTTACATTTCAAACAGATTCTTCTAACGTCTAAATACTAACTAATGACTTCTATCTAATTATTATTTAGTTGCTTTTTTCTTGTTGGCAACTGTCTTTCTTTTTCCTTTTCTAGTCCTAGAGTTGTTTTTGGTACGCTGACCTCTAAGCGGTAATCCGGATCTATGACGAATCCCACGGTAACAACCGATGTCCATCAATCGCTTGATGTTCAATTGAGTTTCAGAACGAAGTTCTCCTTCAATAGTGTAAGAGGAAACAGCTTCCCTGATTCTACCGATTTCATCATCGTTCCAATCGGAAACCTTGGTATCCTCGCTCACTTTGGCATTCTCCAAAATTTCTTGGGCCCTACTTTTACCAATTCCGTAAATGTAGGTAAGTGAAATTACTCCGCGTTTTTGTTTGGGTATATCAACCCCTGCAATTCTTGCCATAATTACCCTTGTCTTTGTTTAAATCTAGGATTCTTTTTGTTGATTACGTATAATCTGCCTTTTCTGCGAACAATCTTGCATTCGGCACTTCTCTTCTTTATTGATGCTCTTACTTTCATCGTATTAGTATCTGTAAGTAATTCTTGCTTTTGTTAAATCGTATGGGCTCATCTCAAGCTTTACCTTGTCCCCTGGAAGTAATTTGATGTAATGCATACGCATTTTTCCAGAGATATGTGCTGTTACAACATGACCGTTCTCCAATTCTACTCTAAACATTGCGTTTGACAATGCTTCGATTATGGTTCCGTCTTGTTCTATTGCAGGCTGCTTTGCCATTCTTTAGTCTTTAGTTTTTAGTCTTTAGGTGATAGTGTTCGACTTATGTCCATCCCTTAAAGTCTATCGTCTAATTATGCTACTTTTCTATTCTTTCCGGTTTTCATCAAACCGTCATAATGTCTGTTCAACAAATAAGAATTTACCTGTTGTACAGTATCTATGGCCACACCTACCATGATCAATAGGGAGGTACCACCATAAAACAATGCCCATCCTGCCTGTACGTCCATCAACTTCACCACTACGGCAGGCAATACTGCCAGTAAGGCCAAGAAAACAGAACCAGGCAAAGTGATCAAGGACATGATTTTGTCCAAGAAATCACCCGTTTCCTTTCCAGGTCTAATCCCCGGAATAAATCCACCACTTCTTTTTAGATCATCTGCCATTTTGTTCGTAGGAACCGTAATGGCCGTATAGAAGTAGGTAAATATGATAATCAATATGCCAAACAGAATGTTATAGGCCAATCCGAAAATATCGGCAAACTGAACCTCCATCCACTGTCCTACTGCAGTATCATTAAAGGTCTTTCCAATCAAACTTGGCGCAAACATAATAGCCTGTGCAAAGATAATTGGCATTACCCCTGAAGCATTCAACTTTAATGGGATATATTGTCTAGACCCCATAATGTTCTTTTCGTACCCTCCCGAAGCTGTTCTTCTTGCATATTGAACTGGTATCTGACGCACAGCCATCACCAACAATACACTAGCCAAGATTACCAAGAACCAAATGATTACCTCGATCAAGATAAACATGATTCCACCAGTGTTGTTTGTGGTTCTTGAGATAAACTCCTGAACAAAGGATTGTGGCATGGTTGCAATAATCCCAATCATGATCAATAGGGAAATACCGTTACCGATACCTTTATCGGTTATTTTCTCTCCCAACCACATGGCAAACACACATCCAGTTACCAGGATAATCACGGCTGGAATCATAAAATCCAAACCTTTTCCGATTACAAATGCTGTAGCAGGAACACCAAAACCGGCTTCAAGGCTATATAAATAAGCAGGTGCTTGAACGATACAAATACCGATGGTCAACCAACGTGTAATTTGGTTGATGGTCTTTCTTCCACTTTCACCTTCTTTCTGCAGTTTTTGCAAATATGGAATGGCAATACCCATCAATTGCACCACAATGGATGCAGAGATGTAGGGCATGATTCCCAGAGCAAACACAGATGCATTGGCAAAAGCACCTCCTGTAAAAGCATTCAATAATCCTAGTAATCCCCCATCAGTCCCATCGGCCAAAGCTCCCAATTGGGAAGTATCAATACCTGGAAGCACGATTTGTGCACCAAAACGGTACACTAAAAGCAAGCCAAGGGTAACAATAATTCGTTGCCTTAGCTCTTCAATCTTCCAAATATTTGATATGGTCTCTATAAATTTCTTCATGCTTCTTATTCTTATAAACTTATTGCCTCACCTCCAGCAGCTTCGATTGCAGCTTTAGCGGAAGCACTAAATTTATGTACAGATATTTTAAGGGCAGCTTTCAATTCGCCGTCTCCCAAAATCTTTACCAAGTCGTTCTTGTGTGCCAATCTGTTTTCCACTAGGGTTTCCAAGGTCACTTCTTTCTTTACAACACCGTTATCCACCAATTCTTGCAATTTGCTCAAATTAATGCCCTGGTATTCCTTTCGGTTGATATTCTTAAAACCAAATTTGGGAACACGACGTTGCAAAGGCATTTGTCCACCTTCAAAACCAATCTTTTTGGAATATCCAGATCTTGACTTGGCCCCTTTGTGTCCACGGGTAGAAGTACCTCCTTTACCGGAACCTTCTCCACGTCCTACACGTTTTCCCGCTTTCTGTACAGCACCTTCTGCTGGCTTAAGATTATGTAACTCCATGTGCCTTTATATTTTAAGCTTCCTCAGTGGAAACCAAATGTTTTACCTTATTAATCATTCCAAGGATATTAGGTGTTGCATCGTGTTCAACAACATGACCTATCTTACGCAACCCCAAAGCCTCCAAAGTTCTCTTTTGGTTTTGAGTCCTTTTGATAGCGCTTTTTACCTGTTTAACTTTAATCTTTGACATTTTCTTAGTTTTCAGTTGTCAGTCTTCAGTTTTACTGTTTACCGTCAACGTGGTTTATCCCTTAAAGACTTTTTCTAAAGAAATTCCTCTTTGGTTGGCAACGGTCTGTGCTCCCCTAAGTTGCAATAGCGCATCAAAAGTAGCTTTTACAACGTTGTGCGGGTTGGAAGAACCTTGTGATTTTGACAATACATCATGTACGCCAACAGCTTCCAATACGGCCCTTACCGCTCCACCGGCGATTACCCCGGTACCATGCGATGCAGGCTGAATGTAAACACGAGCACCGCCATACTTACCTTTTTGCTCATGTGGAAGGGTTCCTTTGTTCAAAGGAATACGAACCAAATTCTTTTTGGCATCCTCGATTGCCTTGGCAATGGCCGTGGCAACTTCTTTGGATTTACCCAAACCATGTCCTACTACACCATTCTCATCACCAACAACAACAATTGCTGAAAAACCGAATGCCCTACCACCTTTGGTAACTTTGGTAACCCTTTGGACTCCAACCAAACGATCTTTCAACTCCAGTCCGCCTGGCTTAACTACTTCTACGTTTTTGTATTTCTGGTACATAGTATATTAGAATTTTAGTCCTGCTTCCCTAGCTCCTTCAGCCAATGATTTAACCCTTCCGTGATATAGGTTTCCGCCTCTATCAAAAGCTACAGCTTCAACACCTAACTTTTTTGCCTTTTCAGCAATGGCTTTTCCAACTAAGGTTGCCACTTCAGATTTGGTACCTTTTGCTTCAAGATCTTTATCTCTTGAGGAGGCAGCAGCCAAAGTAACACCTTTATTGTCGTCAATCAATTGAGCGTATATCTCTTTGTTACTTCTGAAAACAGACAACCTGGGTCTTGCTTCAGTACCAGAAGATATCTTTCTGATCCTTCTTCTGATTCGTAATCTTCTTTCTGTCTTAGATAATCCCATAGTCTTCCTAATTATGCTGATTTACCTGCTTTTCTTCTTAATTGTTCACCAACAAACTTGACTCCCTTTCCTTTGTAAGGCTCTGGCTTACGGAAAGCACGAATCTTGGCAGCAACTTGTCCTACCAACTGCTTGTCATGAGATGTTAACTTAACAATAGGGTTTTTACCCTTTTCGGAAATAGTCTCGATTTTGACTTCGGGAGCAATATCCAATACAATGTTATGGGAAAAACCTAAAGCCAAATCCAATTTTTGTCCTTGGTTACTTGCTCTATATCCTACCCCTACCAATTCCAATTCCTTGGTCCATCCTTTGGACACTCCTTCGATCATGTTGGCAATCAAGGCACGGTAAAGTCCGTGTTTTGCTTTGTGCTCTTTGGAATCAGATGGTCTTTCTAGCTGAACATTTCCTTCCTCAACCTTTATTGCAACACCCGAAAATTCTTGGGAAAGCTCTCCCAACTTACCTTTTACGGTAACCACATTGTCGTTCACCTCAACAGTGACACCTTCTGGGATTGCAACTGGATTGTTACCTATTCTAGACATTTTTCTTTTCTTTTCTCAATTAATAAACGTAGCACAATACTTCGCCACCTACGTTTTCTTGCTTGGCCTGCTTGCTGGTCATTACCCCATGGGAGGTTGACACAATAGCTATTCCCAAACCGTTAAGTACCCTTGGAAGCTCTTCTGAACCTGCATATTTACGAAGTCCCGGCTTGCTCACCCTCTGTAATTTCTTAATCACAGGCTCTTTGGTAAACTTATCGTACTTCAAGGCAATTTTGATATTGCCCTGTGTGCTGTTTTCCTCAAATTTGTAGCTCAAGATGTATCCTTGATCAAACAAAATTTTGGTCATCTGTTTTTTTAGATTGGATGCTGGAACATCTACCACCCTATGACCTGCCCTACTGGCATTTCTAATTCTGGTCAAATAATCTGAAATTGGATCTGTAAGCATTTCTCTTCTTTATCTGTTTACCAACTTGCCTTTTTAACTCCTGGAATCAAGCCCTGATTGGCCATTTCCCTGAAAGTAACCCTGGAAATACCAAATGTTCTCATATATCCTCTTGGTCTACCGGTCAATTTGCAACGGTTGCGCATACGTACCGGAGATGCATTTTTTGGAAGCTTTTGTAGGGCTTCGTAATCACCAGCTTCTTTTAAAGCTTTTCTCTTTTCTGCATACTTTGCAACCATTTTTGCCCTTTTTCTTTCACGGGCTTTCATTGATTCCTTAGCCATACTAGTTCTTTTTAAAGGGTACTCCCAATTCGGTTAACAATGATTTTGCTTCTTTATCTGTTTCTGCAGAAGTAACGAAAGTGATATCCATTCCATTAATTCTGTTGATTTTGTCGATGTTGATCTCTGGAAAAATAATCTGCTCGGTAACACCAAGACTGTAATTTCCTCTACCATCAAATCCAGTAGCTTTCACCCCTTGGAAATCGCGCACCCTAGGAAGGGCAGAAGTAATTAATCTATCCAAAAACTCATACATGCGCTCACCCCTTAGCGTAACTTTAGCACCAATGGGCATTCCTTTTCTCAACTTGAAGGATGCTACGTCCTTTTTGGAAATTGTTGCTATAGCCTTCTGACCGGTAATATTGGTCAATTCCTCAACAGCATGGTCAATTAGCTTTTTGTCAGAAACAGCAGCTCCAACCCCACGGCTAACCACAATCTTCTCCAATTTAGGAACTTGCATTACGTTTTTGTAACCAAATTCTTCGGACAACGCCTTAATTACGCGCTCTCTATATTCTTGCTTTAATCTTGGAATGTAACTCATAACTAAATTACTTCATTGGATTTTTTGGCAAACCTAACTTTCTTCCCATCTCTTTCTTCATACCCAACACGAGTGGTCTCTCCTGATTTTGGGTCGATCAATGAAAGGTTTGAGATATGGATAGGCGCTTCCTTTTTTACAATTCCTCCCTGAGGATTCTTTGCACTAGGTTTTTCGTGCTTGGAAACCGTATTGACTCCTTCCACGATAGCCTTGTTCTTTTCACGGTCTACCTGAAGCACTTTTCCTTCGGTGCCTTTATGGTCTCCTGTAATGACCCTAACGGTATCCCCTGTTTTTATTTTCAACTTCATCTTAACTGATATTTCTGTTAAAGCACCTCTGGAGCTAGTGAAACAATCTTCATGAACTGCTTGTCCCTAAGTTCTCTGGCCACTGGACCAAAAACCCTTGTTCCACGCATTTCACCTGTTGGGTTCAACAACACACAAGCGTTGTCATCAAATCGGATGTAAGAACCATCTGGTCTTCTTACTTCCTTTTTTGTTCGTACCACAACCGCAGTAGAGACAGAACCCTTTTTTACAGTTCCATTGGGAGTAGCTTCCTTTACGGTTACTACAATCTTATCTCCCAAAGAAGCATATCTTCTCTTAGTTCCTCCAAGTACGCGGATGGTCAAAACTTCTTTTGCCCCTGTGTTGTCCGCAACCTTTAATCTTGATTCTTGCTGTAACATAATTATTTAGCTCTTTCAAGGATTTCAACCAATCTCCAACATTTCGTCTTGCTCAATGGTCGGGTTTCCATTATTTTAACGGTATCGCCTTCGTTGCAGTCATTCTTCTCATCATGGGCCACATACTTCTTGGTCTTAAGAACGAACTTACCGTACATAGGGTGCTTTACTCGCTTTACCTCAGCAACTACAATGGACTTCTCCATTTTGCTGCTGGTAACAACGCCTATTCTTTCTTTTCTTAAATTTCTTTTATCTTCCATAAGGCAAACCAATTATTGTACCTCCCTTTTAGTTAATTCTGTTGCAAGTCTCGCTACCGTCCTTCTAGTCTGTCTGATCTGTAAAGGATTTTCCAAAGGAGTAACCGAGTGTGCTATTTTTAAATCAGCATGTTGCTTTTTAAAATCAGCCAGCTTTTCCTTTAGCTCTTCAATTGAAAGTTCTTTTATCTCTGATTGTTTCATCTTTCTTCCCAATTAAAAATTAAGCGGAATAATCCCTAGCTACTATAAACTTTGTTTTTACCGGTAACTTTTGTGCTGCAAGACGCAATGCCTCCTTGGCAATGTCCATAGGAACACCAGCTACCTCAAACATGATTCTTCCAGGCTTAACAACGGCCACCCAATATTCTGGAGCACCCTTACCTTTACCCATACGTACCTCTAGAGGCTTTTTGGTGATGGGCTTGTCCGGGAAAATTTTTATCCAGAGCTGACCTTGTCTTTTCATATACCTTGTCGCAGCAATACGCGCAGCCTCAATTTGACGGGAGGTAATGAAGTGTGAATCCAAGGATTTGATACCGAACATTCCATTGGAAAGTTGGTGTCCTCTCCCCGAGTTCCCTTTCATACGCCCCTTCTGGGCTTTACGAAATTTTGTTCTTTTTGGCTGTAACATTTTACCTTTACTTTATCTTATTACTTTCTACGACGTTGTGGCTTCTTACCATCTCGTTTGTCGCCTTTACCTTGACCCTTGGACAATCCTACAAGTGGGGATAGTTCTCTTTTTCCGTAAACTTCACCCTTCATGATCCACACTTTAATTCCCAATCTTCCGTAAGTAGTATGTGCTTCATGCAATGCATAGTCCACATCTGCACGGAAAGTGGATAATGGAATTCTTCCTTCCTTATAAGATTCTGAACGCGCCATCTCAGCTCCGTTCAAACGTCCTGAAATCTGAATCTTGATACCTTCGGCATTCATACGAATTGCGGCGGCGATAGCCATCTTAATAGCTCTTCTGTATGAAATTCTGCTTTCAATCTGTCTTGCAACGCTTGCCGCAACCAAATTGGCATCCAATTCAGGTCTCTTTATTTCATGGATATTGATCTGAACCTCTTTGTTGGTGATCTTCTTAAGCTCTTCCTTAAGTTTATCTACCTCTTGGCCACCTTTACCGATAATAATACCAGGTCTTGCCGTAGTAATGGTAATGGTGATCAATTTTAGGGTTCTCTCAATAATTACCCTAGACACACTGGCCTTGGCCAAACGTGCATGGATATATTTTCTAATCTTATCATCCTCAGCCAGCTTATCGCCGTAATCGTTACCACCGTACCAGTTGGATTCCCATCCTCTGATAATTCCTAAGCGATTTCCTATCGGATTGGTCTTCTGTCCCATATTATACTCTAGCTTTGAACGTTGTTATTAGCTTCCAAGATCATGGTAACATGGTTGGAACGTTTTCTAATTCTATGTGCTCTTCCTTGTGGTGCCGGACGTAGTCTTTTCAACATTGTACCACCATCCACACGGATTTCCTTAATGATCAAGTCAGCCTCTTCAATGTTGGCCTCCTCATTTTTGGCTTCCCAATTGGCAATTGCAGAAAGTAAAAGTTTCTCCAATTTTCTGGAAGCTTCTTTGGGGTTAAACCTCAAGATGGCCAATGCCATTTCTACCTGTTTTCCTCTAACCAAGTCAGCAACCAAGCGCATTTTTCTTGGCGAAGTTGGGCAGTTGTTCAACTTGGCAATTGCAAGTTGCTTCTTCTCCTCTTTTAACCTTTCGGCCATTTGTCTTTTACGAACTCCCATAGCTTACTTACTTTTTACCTTTGTTTTTAGCTCCCGCATGACCTCTAAAAGATCGTGTAGGTGAAAATTCTCCAAGTTTGTGACCTACCATGTTTTCAGTAACATAAACAGGCACAAATTGTCTCCCGTTATGAACCGCTATGGTCTGTCCTACGAAATCCGGTGTAATCATAGAGGCCCTTGACCATGTTTTGATAACCGTTTTCTTACCTGAATCTATATTGTTCTGGACTTTCTTTTCCAGACTATGATGAACGTAAGGTCCTTTTTTTAATGAACGTGCCATTTACTTTTTCTTTTATTTCTTTCTACGTTCTATGATATATCTATTGGTGTCCTTGGTCTTGGAACGGGTTCTGTATCCTTTAGCAGGAATACCGTTCTTAGATCTTGGATGACCTCCGGAAGCCCTTCCTTCACCACCACCCATTGGGTGATCAACAGGGTTCATGGCTACTGGTCTAGTTCTTGGTCTTCTACCCAACCATCTGCTTCTACCTGCTTTACCAGATACCAGCAATTGGTGGTCAGAGTTGGAAACCGCACCTATAGTAGCCAAACAGTTGGCCAATATCATACGGGTTTCTCCAGATGGTAATTTAATGGTAACAAACTTACCATCCTTGGCCATCAACTGGGCGAAAGTACCAGCACTACGTGCCATTACAGCACCTTGACCTGGTCTTAGCTCAATACAAGAAATAATAGTACCCAATGGAATTTCACTCAATGGAAGTGCATTTCCAATTTCAGGTGCAGCTTTTGAACCAGAAGAAATTTTCTGACCTACCTGCATTCCGTTTTGGGCAACCACATATCTTTTTTCACCGTCTTTGTATTCTACCAAAGCGATAAATGCAGTTCTGTTGGGATCGTACTGGATAGATACAATGGTTGCATCAACTCCCTGCTTATCTCTTTTGAAATCGATAACACGATACCTTCTTTTATGACCTCCACCTCTATGGCGCATGGTCATTTTTCCTTGACTGTTCCTACCACCCGACTTTTTTAACGGAGCAAGCAAGCTTTTCTCCGGCTTATCAGTAGTAATCGCGTCAAATCCGTTTACTACTCTAAAACGCTGTCCGGGGGTTATCGGTTTTAATTTTCTAACTGACATTTCTCGTCTTTATAGATTACTGTAAAAATCAATAATATCACCCTCCGCCACGTCAACAATCGCCTTTTTCAATGCATTTGTCTTTCCGTGCTGGATTCCTGTTTTTGTATAACGACTCTTACGGTTTGGACCATAGTTCATGGTTCTTACCTTTTCCACAGAAACACCATAAGCAGCCTCAACCGCTTCCTTAATCTGAAGCTTGTTGGCTGTTGGGTCAACGTAGAAACCATAACGATTGAAAAGCTCGCTATCCGCGGTCATTTTTTCCGTAATGATTGGTTTTATCAACACACTCATGATATTCTTATTTCTTAAGGTTCGATTCTATTCCTTCCAAAGCACTTTCAGTAAGCACAACACTACCAGCATTAACTATCTTGTAAGTGCTTAATTCTGAGCTAGTTAAAACTTCGGAACGCTCCAAATTGCGCGACGACAAATATACATTTTTATTTGAGTCACCCAATACGATAAGAGACTTTTTGTTTTCTATGCCCAAGGAGCTCAAAAACGCCTTGAAATCTTTGGTTTTTGGAGCTTCAAAATTAAAGTCCTCCACAACCGTGATCGCCTTTTCTTTCGACTTTAAAGTCAAGGCTGATTTACGGGCCAAACGCTTCACGTTTTTGTTCAATTTTTGGGTATAATCCTTCGGTCTAGGACCAAAAATTCTACCACCACCTCTAAAAATGGGAGACTTAATGCTACCAGCCCTTGCGGTACCAGTACCTTTTTGCTTTTTGATCTTTCTAGTACTACCAACGATCTCAGCTCTCTCCTTAGCCTTGTGGTTACCTTGTCTTTGATGCGCCAAGTATTGCTTCACATCCAAGTAAATGGCATGCTCATTGGGCTCTATTCCAAATACATCCTTAGAAAGGTCGGCCTTTCTACCTGTATCTTTTCCTTTGATATCTAAAACTGCAACCTTCATTACTTCTCAATTGTTACGTACGAATTCTTGTGACCCGGTACAGCACCTTTAACTACAATAAGGTTTTTCTCAGGAACTACTTTCAATACTCTTAAGTTTTGAACCGTTACTCGTTCACCACCCATTCTACCAGCCATTTTCATTCCTTTGAAAACTCGGGCTGGATAAGAAGCAGCACCAATGGAACCAGGAGCTCTCAATCTGTTGTGCTGACCGTGGGTTGCTTGTCCAACACCACCAAAGCCGTGTCTTTTAACAACACCTTGGAAACCTTTTCCTTTTGATGTACCAATAACATCAACAAACTCTCCTTCTTGGAAAAGTTCTACATTTAAAGTATCTCCCAATTTAAATTCACCTTCAAAATCTCGGAACTCAACGACTTTTTTCTTGGGAGAAGTACCTGCCTTTTTAACATGGCCCTGTTCGGCCTTGTTTGCACGTTTTTCTGCCTTGTCATCGAAACCAAGCTGAAGGGCACTGTACCCGTCCACCTCTTCGGTTCTGACTTGGGTAACCACGCATGGTCCAGCTTCAAGAACGGTACATGGAATATTCTTTCCATTCTCGTCAAAGATGCTGGTCATACCGATTTTTCTACCTATTAACCCAGACATATATTAATTATTAATTGTTTACTTTTTCAAGTGCCAATTGCTTGGCAAAAAAATTGGGTCAAAGAAAAGATTCTGTGACCCAGATATTTTTCTTTTTCCCGTTTTTCCCTCGCCCGCAGCTCAGGACATGTTCACCTTTATCTCAAAAGGCGTGCAAATTTACACTTTTATTTCGACTTCAACACCACTTGGAAGCTCTAATTTCATTAAAGCATCAATGGTTTTTGAAGAAGAGCTATAAATATCCAACAATCGCTTGTACGAACTTAGCTGGAATTGCTCTCTCGATTTCTTGTTCACGTGAGGTGAACGCAAAACTGTAAATATCTTTTTGTGCGTTGGTAATGGGATTGGCCCAGTAACCACAGCACCTGTTGTCTTAACTGTCTTTACAATCTTTTCAGCAGATTTGTCCACCAAATTGTGATCGTAAGATTTAAGTTTTATTCTAATTTTTTGACTCATCTTGCTGAAAAATTAAGCGGTTACTCCTTTTACTGATTTAATTACTTCCTCTGCAATATTGGTAGGAGTTTCTGCGTAGTGTGAAAATTCCATTGTGGAAGTTGCTCTACCGGAAGACAATGTTCTCAAAGCAGTTACATATCCGAACATTTCGGAAAGTGGCACTTCACCCTTAACAACTTTAGACCCGGCCCTATCGCTCATATCGCTAATAGTTCCTCTTCGTCGGTTAAGGTCACCAACAATATCACCCATGTTTTCTTCAGGTGTCAACACCTCAATCTTCATAATGGGCTCCATCAATACAGATCGTGCAGCTTTTGCAGCAACCTTGTATCCCATTTTTGCAGCCAACTCAAAGGACAATGAATCCGAATCCACAGGGTGGAAAGAACCATCCTTTAAAGTAACCTTCATACTATCCATCTCAAATCCGGCCAAAGGACCATTCTTCATAGCCTCTTTGAATCCTTTTTCTACAGATGGGATATATTCTTTAGGGATATTACCTCCTTTAATTGTGTTTACAAATTCCAATCCCACTACATCATCGCCTGCAGGCTCCATAGTAAAGACGATATCCGCAAACTTACCACGACCACCAGACTGCTTTTTATAGACTTCCCTATGATCGGCAACTTGTGTGATTGCCTCTTTGTACTCAACCTGAGGTTGACCTTGGTTCACTTCAACTTTAAATTCACGACGTAAACGGTCAACAATAATATCCAAGTGAAGCTCACCCATACCAGAAATAATGGTCTGACCTGAAGCTTCATCTGTTTTTACCTGGAACGTTGGATCTTCTTCAGCCAATTTTGCCAAAGACATCCCCAATTTGTCCACATCCGCCTTAGTTTTAGGCTCCACCGCAATACCGATTACAGGATCAGGGAAATCCATACTTTCTAGCACAATTGGGTGCTTTTCAGAAGACATGGTATCACCGGTCTTGATATCCTTAAATCCAACCGCAGCTCCAATATCACCAGCCTCAATGTACTCAATAGCGTTTTGCTTGTTGGAATGCATTTGGTAGATACGTGAGATACGCTCTTTTTTACCGGAACGGTTGTTCAATATATAAGAACCAGCGTCCAAACGACCAGAATATGCTCTAAAGAATGCCAATCGCCCTACAAATGGATCGGTTGCAATCTTAAATGCCAAAGCAGAGAACGGCTCTTTTGGATCGGGTTTTCTAGTAATTTCATTTCCCGTATCAGGATCTGTACCAACGATATCATCCTTGTCCAATGGAGAAGGTAAATAGCGACATACAGCATCCAACAAGAACTGAACTCCTTTATTTTTGAACGAAGAACCGCAAACCATAGGAATGATTGCCCTATCCATAACAGCAGCTCTCAAAGCAGCGTGAACTTCTTCTTCCGTGATGGAATTTTCATCTTCGAAGAACTTCTCCATCAACTCCTCATCATATTCAGCTACAGCTTCAATCAAAGCAGCTCTATATTCCTTAACCTCATCTTGCATTTCTGCAGGAATGTCGATAACATCAAATGTAGAACCAAAGTTCTCATCATGCCATACGATTGCCCTATTCTTTGCAAGATCTACAATACCTTTAAAGTCAGCCTCTTCACCAATTGGCAAAACAATTGGCACCGCATTGGAGCCCAACATTTCCTTTACCTGCTTGCAGACCATAAGGAAATTAGAACCCTGACGGTCCATTTTGTTTACGAAACCAATTCTTGGCACTTTGTAGTTATCGGCCAATCTCCAGTTCGTTTCGGACTGTGGCTCTACGCCATCAACCGCACTAAACAAGAAGACCAAACCATCCAATACACGCAAAGAACGATTCACCTCAACGGTAAAGTCAACGTGTCCGGGAGTATCAATAATATTAAAGTGGTATCCTTTGGCATCAGCCGTAGGTGTTCCCTGTTCGGTTGGGAACTGCCATGTACAGGTTGTAGCAGCAGAGGTAATGGTAATTCCACGTTCCTGTTCTTGCTCCATCCAGTCCATAGTGGCTGCACCATCATGCACCTCACCTATTTTATGACTTACACCTGTATAAAAAAGAATACGTTCTGTAGTAGTGGTTTTTCCAGCATCAATATGTGCCGCAATACCAATATTCCTTGTATATTTTAAATCTCTTGACATTGTTTTGACTAGAATCTAAAGTGTGAGAATGCTTTATTGGCTTCAGCCATTTTGTGAGTATCCACTCTTTTCTTGACCGCGGCACCTTCTTCTTTGGCAGCAGCTAAAATTTCAGCTGCCAATTTTTGAGCCATAGATTTTTCGTTACGCTTCCTGGCATAACTGATCAACCACTTCATGGCGGTAGAAATCTTACGGTCTGGACGAATTTGCATTGGAATCTGGAATGTAGCACCACCTACTCTTCTACTTCTTACTTCAACATGTGGCATTACATTGGAAAGCGCATCTTTCCACAATTCCAAAGCTTCTTTTTCTTCGTCTTGGTTTTTTTCGTCTACAATATCAATTGCATCGTAGAAAACCTTGAAGGCAACGGATTTTTTTCCGTCCCACATCATCATGTTCACAAAGCGAGTTACCAGTTGGTCATTAAACCTTGGGTCTGGCAACAATGGTCTTTTTTTCGCCTGTCTTTTTCTCATGTCTTCTTATTTTTTAGGACGTTTTGCTCCGTATTTTGATCTACGTTGCGTTCTACCTGCTACCCCTGCGGTATCCAATGCACCACGAACAATGTGGTATCGCACACCAGGTAAATCCTTTACTCTTCCACCTCTAACCAATACTATCGAGTGCTCTTGGAGATTGTGTCCTTCACCAGGGATATATGCGTTTACTTCCTTACCATTGGTCAACCTAACCCTTGCAACTTTTCGCATTGCAGAGTTTGGTTTCTTAGGTGTAGTTGTATAAACACGCGTACAAACCCCTCTTCTTTGAGGACACGAATCCAAAGCAGCCGATTTACTCTTCTTGGTAATGGTGACTCTTCCTTTTCGTACTAATTGTGAAATTGTTGGCATTAAAAATTTCTATTAAAAATCAAAACAACCCTCATTTTGAGGGCTGCAAATGTAGTGATATTTCGTAATAATTCAAATCCGGAAAGATTAAATTTCCAATCAATCTTGAAAATCAAATATCCAGGGTAAAAAAAGAGGGAGATGAAGCCCGAACAAATAACAGGTTTTCAATTCAAGATCGTTTAAAGATTCCCAGCAAAAGTTACAGCATTAACTAGTCCTCTTTTGGTTTTCAAATCGATGCCTTTTTCTTTAATGAATTTCTTGACTTGCGGCTGATGTTCTTCCGAAAATAGGGCCACAAAGTCTTTTTTCTTTACAGGAATGTAGACAGGAAATGCATCATCCAATGCCAAATAATAATTGGTTTCGTCCACAAATCGATGTGGAAAGGAAACGGCATGCGAGGTTTTCGCCGGTTTTCCTTCCTTGAATAATTTTTTGTTCTGCTCAAACAAACGATAGTTACCCAGCGATACAATCTCCTTAAGATAAGCCTGATCTCGTTCCCCTTTCTTGTCCAAAAGGATCATATAGGAATATAGTTGACCATTTAGAACACATGAAATATTTTGATTTTTGAGAAGCGCAAGGGTCTTGTCTTCTTTCAAATTGGAGTTTTTTATCTCAAATTCATCATTGAAGGCATTATATCGCATGAACATTTTACGATCCTCTTCCCCTTTGAACAGAATCGCACCGGATTCAAAAACATCATTACTATAAATAGACCCCTCAATATCACTTAAATTCAACTGTTGCTCAATACCAAGAGCGGCAAATTTATCCCTCATCTGACTGTAAAAGTTTTCTGACGCTGGATTGTTGCCGAAATCAGGCCCGATACCCTGAAGCCCTTTTTGATAAACACTGATTACACCAGGTTGGACATTGGCTCTTTGTTGCGCTAACAACAAGGATCCAAAACTAAAGACGAAAAAGAAAAAAAATATTGCTCTCATACCCCATATATATATTAAGGTATAAATTACAAATTAAAACCCACCCCAACTTCCACCAAAAGACTTTTAACAAAAAACTGTTTTATTTCCGTCTTAAAGCGCCCCATTTTTACAAATACAACAGCTATTTCAGCATTTTTAAAGATCCATAACACTTTTGCTTTACCCCCCAAATTTGTCTTTTTGACAATTTTTACCCCTTCCAATTGTTGACAACACAATTATCAAATGTCATTTTGCACGCTTTGTATTTGTACCCATGGTCTTAAAATTTTAGTAAAATTAGTTTGGATTATTAACATGAAATTATGATTTTAGCGCCTAGCTAATTCAAATAATTTTAAAATGAGAACAAAACTTAATGGATTGTTAACGCTGTTATTGGCGTTTGTTGTGCATGTTTCTTTTGCACAAGACAAGACGATTACAGGTACTGTTACGGATGCCGATGGCCTTCCGTTACCTGGGGTCAACATTGTCGTTGATGGTACCACTACGGGTACCCAAACAGATTTTGACGGACTCTATACGATTAGTGCGAGTCAAGGTCAGACACTTCTTTTCACGTATATCGGACAGAGAGACGCTAGAAGGGTCGTTGGTGCAAGTGACGTGATCGATGTTCAAATGGAAGAGGACACTCAGGCTCTTGAAGAGGTTGTGGTTACGGCCCTTGGTATTAAGAGGGAGAAGCAAGCACTGGGTTATGCAGTAACCGAAGTTGGTGCTGACGATTTGGAACAACGTCCTGAAGGTGATGTGGCCAGGGTGCTACAGGGTAAAGCTTCCGGGGTTCAGATTACACAACAAAGTGGTCTTTCTGGATCTGGTACCAACATCGTAATTAGAGGTCAAACTACTTTTAGTGGTAGTAACCAAGCTTTGTTCATCATTGATGGTGTACCATTTAGTACGGACACCAATTCTCAAGGTAGAAATGGAGACCGTCAGGATTTCGTGAATGGTAACAACGGTTCAAGTAGGTTCTTGGATCTTGACCCAAACAGTATAGAAAGTGTAAACGTACTAAAAGGTCTTGCAGCTGCAACACTTTATGGTTCGCAAGGACGTAACGGTGTAATCTTGATCACCACTAAGGGTGGTTCTTCTCAAGGAGGTCCAAAAAAGACTGAAATCACAGTTAACTCTTCGCTTTTCTTCAACGAAATTGCTTCGTTGCCAGATTACCAAGATGAGTACGGTAACGGTTTTGACCAGTCTTTTGGATGGTTCTTCAGTAACTGGGGACCGAGCTTTAGAAGAGAGGGAGCTTCCGGTTGGGGTGCACAAGCCGCAATCGATGATCAAGGAACATTGGCTCACCCATACTCAACATCCACTGCGGGTATTCAGGCAGCTTTCCCGGAATTTCAGGGACAGCGTTATGAATGGAGACCTTATGATAGTGTAAAGAACTTCTTTAGAACAGGTGCAGTTGCTAATACTTCTGTGAATGTTAGAGGAGCTTCTGACGATGGTAAAGTAGGGTACAACATGAACTACGGTTACTTAAAGGATAATGGATTTACTCCAAACAACAGTGTAACACGTAACACGTTGTCTCTTGGTGGTAGAGCACAATTGTCCAACAAGTTCACAATCAACGGTACAGTTAACTTCGCAAGAACCAAATTCATCTCTCCTCCTGTAGCATTAAGCCAGGGTAACGGAGCTACTGGTACTGGTTCTTCTGTATTTGGTGATCTTTGGTTTACTCCAAGAAGTATCGATGTACAAGGACTTCCTTTCCAAGACCCCATTACTGGTGGTAGTGTGTACTACAGACAGAACAACTCTATCCAGCACCCATTATGGACTGTTGCAAACGCAGAGTCAAGACAGGAAACCAACAGGGTATTTGGTCAAGCCACAGTGCAGTACGAGTTGAATGACAATTTGAATGTTATTTACCGTGCTGGTATCGATGTATATAGTGAGAACAATACCAACCACCAAAATAAGGGAGGTATCAACAGTAACTCCGGTGATGTAAGGTTGGCAAGTGGTGTTTATGAAACTTGGAACAACACCAATACTATTTGGGACCACAACTTGGTGCTGAATGGAGATTATGATATCACTGAAAAAATTGGATCTACATTCAACATTGGTGGTACCACACGTAGAACTGTTTTTGATCAAAATGGTGTAGCGAGTGATGGCCAGCAGGTATTTGGAGTGTTGAGACACTTTAACTTCTTGAATCAAAATGAAATTCAATCCTTTAGTGAGTTGAACATTGCAGGGGTTTATGCCCAAGCAGATTTTGATTATGACAATTTCCTTTATGTTACGCTTGCTGCTAGAAACGATTGGGTATCTAACTTCTCAAAAGATAACAGAACTCAATTTTATCCATCTGCAAGTTTGTCATTCATCCCTACTGCGGCCATTGATGGTCTAAAGTCTGAGAATGTATTGAACTACTTGAAAGTTCGTGCAGGTATCGGGGTTTCAGCAAACTTTGATGTATTGACTACCAACTATCCAGTGGCTAGTACTTTGATTTTGGATACTCAGGATGTTCAGGATGGAACTGGGCAAAACGTTGTAACCAACACCACAGGTACACGTTTGGGGAATCCTAATCTTCAACCAGAAACATTGGAAGAGATTGAAATCGGTATCGAGTCTAGATGGTGGGATAGCAGAATTACTTTAGATGCTTCCATTTACCAAAGAAAGACAAACGATTTGATCTTGGACAGACCTCTAGATCCCGCAACTGGATTTACTGTAACTGCAACCAACATTGGTGAGATTGAATCTGAAGGTGTTGAAATTGATCTTGGAGTAAACTGGATCAGAGGTGATGAGGAAGGTGACTTTGACTGGTCTACCAACCTTAACTTTACAGCCTATGAAACTACAGTTACAGATCTAGGATTGGATACAGACCAAGTAGTATACTCTGGATTCTCCAACTTGGGTAACGCTGCTATCGAAGGCGAGCCCCTAGGTGTATTCTTTGGTAGTAGAATTGCTACTGATGCAAGTGGAAACTATGTGGTAGGAGCTGACGGTAACTACGTACAAGATCCAACAGATGGTATAATCGGTGATCCAAACCCAGACTGGGTAGCCAACGTTAGAAACTCATTGTCTTACAAAAATTTCACCCTAGGTTTCCAGTGGAACTGGACGCAAGGTGGGGATATTTACTCTTCTACAATCTCTACACTATTGGGTAGAGGTTTGATCACGGAGACCATCGACAGGGAAAACACCTTTATTTTGCCTGGAGTTGATGCTGCTGGTAATGTCAATAACAGACAAATCAACAACTCAACTTATTTCTTCAGTAACCTATTGTTCGGCCCAAGTGAGCTTCAAGTTTACGACGCTACCACAGTTAGATTACAGGAAGCTTCTTTGAGCTACAGCCTGCCATCCAAATTCTTGGACAAGACACCTTTCGGTTCCCTTTCCTTTACAATATCTGGAAACAACCTTTGGTACAGAGCTATCAATACTCCTAAGGGAGCTAACTTTGATCCAAACACAAGTGGTACTGGTGTAGGTAACGGTTTTGGTTTTGACTTTATCAACGGACCAAGCTCAAGAAGATACGGCCTTAGTGTAAAAGCATCATTCTAAGAACATAACAATAATTATAATGAAAAACATTAGCAGATATATGACTTTGACGGTCTTAGGAGGATTGCTTGCATTCACCTCTTGTGAGACCACGGAGCTCGACCTTACCGCCAACCCAAATTTCCTGACACCAGATCAGGCGGGTGTTGACTTCTTCTTGAATTCCATTCAGGAAGACTTCGTACGGCAGTTTGAGGGCGATGCGGATTTTGACCTTAATGACAACTGGCAGTCCGGTGGTAACACCACGGGTGACGGTTTCAACGAACTGGGTATGGAAATGACCCGTATCGTAAACATGAACGGTAGAAACTATAATACCGTTTACCAGGATAGTGACATGAACGATGAGTGGTTGAATGCCTATAGAGGTGTACTTGCCGACATCCGAGCCATGGCTCCTCTTGCTCAAGAAGCTGGTTTGACCAGACATATCGGTATCGCTCAATTTATTGAGGCTTACTTGATGATCAGTATGGTAGATTTCTTTGGTGATGTTCCTTATTCTGAAATTGTACAGGGAGGGGAGCAGAACTTTAATCCAGTGTTGGATTCTGGAGCAAGCATTTATGATGCATGTTTGGTACTTATTGATCAAGCCATTGCAAATTTTAATAGCACCCCAACAGCTAACCCAGCAGTTGATTTCTATTACGGAAACGACTATGCAAAGTGGGAAAGAGCTGCCAATACGCTTAAATTGAAGATTTACGTTCAGCGTAGATTGGTAGATTCAGGTGCGGCCGCTAGCTTCAACGCTATCATCACTAGTGGTAACTATATCCAAGATACCGCAGACGATTTTGTTTGGAACTGGCCTGCTACAAGTGCTACACAACCTGACACAAGACACCCAAGGTATGGTATCAACTACCAAGCTGCAGGTGCTGGTGAATACATGTCCAACTGGTTGATGTCCTTAATGGACGAATCTGCCGATCCAAGGACTCGTTACTACTTTTACAGACAGACCAATGCTGTTCCTGGTGCAGAGATTGCTCCAAACGAGGAGTTGTTGAACTGTTCTTTGGAGACTCCTCCTCAGCACTATATCAACGCTGGATTTGGTGGAGATTTCTGCTGGTTACCTAACGGTTTCTGGGGTAGAGCCCACGGAGAGGCTGATGGTATTCCACCAGATGGTCTTTTAAGAGCAACTTACGGAACGTATCCAGTAGGTGGTAGATTTGATGATGACAGCTTCTTGGCCATTAGCCCATCAGCTGGTGGTGGTGGAACAGGTATCACTAACCTATTGACTGCCTTCGGTGTTGATTTCATGAGAGCTGAGATGGCCATGGCCGCTGGTAATACTGGTGATGCTAGGACATTCATGCTTGCAGGTTACGCCAAATCAGTAGCTAAGGTTCAAGCTTTCTTGACAGGAAGAGAAGCTGGTGCAGACCTATCTTTCGTACCTTCTGAAGGTGATGTAAATGCATACGCCACACAAATAGGTATCGATTTTGACGATGCTGATGCTGATGGAAAATGGGATGTTTTGGGTGAGCAGTACTTTATTGCCCATTTTGGAAATGGTGTTGAGCCTTACAACTTCTATAGAAGAACAGGTTTCCCAACTACCCTACAACCTAACTTGGAGCCAGATCCTGGAACTTTCATTAGATCTATGTACTATCCTGCAAATGCGGTGAACAATAACTCTAATATCAGCCAGAAAGCTGATCAGACGCAGCCAGTATTTTGGGATACTAACGCAACCGCTCCCGCGGCTAACTAAAAAAAAGAGCGATGAAAAACGTAAAAATGAATTACATGAAAAATTTCAAGACCTATGTCTTGCTTGCCCTGGGCATATTTATCGCAGGGTGTAGTGAAGACGACAAGGCCACGATTGTTGTACAAGAAACCGTGTCCAGTGGAGCTATTTTAAGAACGCTTTCCGCAACAGGAGCGTTGGATATGTTTGACACTGCCAGCGTTTTGGACTTCTCAATCCAAGAACAGGATGCCGAAGGAGGAGATTTGTTGGATCGTGTTGAGATTACTGCAAGTTTTGTAGACAACAACGGTACAGATAGCTCTGTAGCCAATGCTGCTTTGGCTACTATCGCTGCTAGCGAATTTGGTGAGACCGAAGGATTGCCAAGTTTTGAGTACAGTGTAACTATGGCTGAGGTTCTTTCAGCAACAGGCATTGCACTTACCGATGTACTTCCTGGTGATCAATTCGTAATTGACATGGAGCTTTTCTTAACAGATGGAAGGTCCTTTAAAAACTCCGATACCACTGGTAACGTGAGTGGAGGTTCCTTCTTTAGCTCTCCATACCAATACACTGAATTGGTTGATGATGGTATCGAATTTGAAATCGAAGACGTAAATGCCAACGAAGTTTCTTTGACCAATCCTAACATGGATTACTCTGTATCCATCACCATTGACGATGGAAACGACCAAGCTTTGGTAGAAACTTTGAATCTTTATCGCGCTTTCGTTGACAGAAGTATTGTTGATGATGTTAATGCTTCAGAGCCAGAAGCACTTTTTGCAACTTGGAACATCGCCGATTTGGATATCGCAGATGGTGTAAGCACTTTGGATTACGTAATCACTTTGGATGATTTGTATGGTCCTAACCTTACGTTTGACGATCTAGGGGTTAACGACGAATTCCAATTGCGTTACGAAATCGTAACTGTAGATGGAAGAGTTGTTACTACCGATGAAAACGATACAGAATACTACAGACCGGTTTTCGTAACAGAATGTATTCAGTTGAATGCTGACGCGCCTTACCCTGGTGAGTACACCATCAACCATTTTGACTCTTACGGAGATGGTTGGAATGGAGCTTCTATCGATGTACAAATCGATGGTGGCGACGTGGTAAGCTACACACTTGAGAACGGGGAAAATGGAACGTCCACTTTCACTGTACCTGAAGGAGCAACTACTTTGGTTATTTCCTATACTGCAGGTGCTTGGGAAAGTGAAGTGACCTACACCATTCAGGATCCTAACCTAAAAACGGCAGCAAGCGATGGACCTTTCCCAGCTGTGGGCGAGATTACTATTCTTGTATGTGAATAATACGGTTATTAAGTTAACTTTAGTTATGAAAAGGGGCATCGTTGATGCCCCTTTTTTAATAATGAATTTCCTTATATATTAGACCCGCACAGTAACTCCCATTGGTGCAGGTTCAATTTTCTTGAATTTAACTACCTTTAGCTCAAAAATTACTATGAAGCGACCTTTTCGATTGATTCTGGCTTCATTGCTATCCATCTTGTTTTTGATGAATGCATGCAACAGCGATGACAACACCATCGACCCTGTGGATGATACAGGGCAAAATCCAACAGACGACGAGCCAACGGATGATGAACCTACAGACGACGAACCCACAGATGACGAACCTACCGACCCTCCCGGTGTAGGTGAGGAAGCCGGCACTGTGGAAATCTTTAATGCCGACTTGGTAAGTAATGGCTATGTCCTTATAAACGACGCTGGCGCTGACAGGGTGTACCTCATGGACAAAAATTCCATTATCCTTCACGAATGGGACCTACCCTTTGGTATTGGCAATGATGTAGAACTGCTGGAAGATGGTCGTCTTTTGGGTATTATGAAAGCAGAGGACCCGGACATCCAATACGGAGGTCAGGGAGGTAAACTCCAATTTGTAAATCCAGATAGTACCGTAGATTGGAATTTCGATTATTCTTCACTAGACTATATTACCCATCACGATGTTGAACTGCTCCCCAATGGAAATGTGATTACCATTGTTTGGGAAAGAAGAACCGCAGAACAGGCAGAACAAGCAGGTTCTAGCTTGGATATTCCTATTTTTCCAGAAGCTATTATCGAGGTAGACCCTACCACGGATGAAATTGTTTGGGAATGGCATGCCTGGGACCATCTGGTCCAAGATCATGATGACACCAAGGACAATTTTGGTGTAATAGCAGACAATCCCAATCGTATCAACCTAAATTATGTGACCGATAAGGAAGGGGACATCATGCATGCAAACGGTCTTGAATATGATGAAAACAACGATTTGATTTTCCTAAGTGTAAACTTCTATCACGAAGTCTGGGTAATAGACCATAGCACTACCACAGCAGAAGCTTCCACCAGTTCTGGGGGCAACTTTGGTATGGGTGGCGACCTAATCTACAGGTTTGGGAATCCAAAAGCCTACAATAATGCATTGGGTGAGAGACTGTTTAGAAACAACCATCATCCTAGATTACTGGACGGTGCAGATGTAGGGAAGTTTTCAATTTACTCCAACGGAGCAGATTTGGAACAGTCCACAGCCTATGAACTTGAGTTGCCAAACCCACTGGAACTGCAAGCCAACGAAGATAACGAGCCGGCTGTAGCTTGGAGTTTTACGGATGCAGACCTTTTCGCTCCTAGAGTTTCCGGTATGGTAAGGATTCCCAGTGGTAACAGACTTATAACCGAAGGCGATTTTGGCGTTTGGGAAGTTACCGAAGCTGGCGAAGTGGTTTGGAAATTTCATACACCAGGATTCTATTGGAGATCCTATCATTACGAAACAGACCATCCTGGGATAGTTGCTCTTGGACTATAGCGATTATTGGTTGAATTATTGACCAATGTCAACTTTTAGCTTTCAATAATATAGTATATTCCGCTACTAATTGAATTTGCCCATGCCCAAGATTCATACATATATATACGTATCCCTGTTCCTTTTTATGATGGGTTGTGGTACGGACAAAAAGGACAGTGCTAATTCCACAGATCCAATCCCAAAGATTGCAGAAGAGAAGCTTTTCCAAAAACTGGAAAGCACGCATAGCGGAATAAGCTTCAGCAACACCATTACCCATGATGTAGGTACCATGGAAAATCTTTTTGACTATGATTACTTCTACAATGGTGCTGGGGTAGGCATGGAAGATTTGAACAATGACGGCCTTTTGGATGTGGTTTTCTGTGGAAATCAAGTTCCAAACCGAATCTATTTGAATCAAGGGGAACTTAGATTTAAGGATATAACCGAATCATCCGGTATCAATACTGGAAAACATTGGTCCAATGGGGTAACCTTTGCGGATATTAATGCTGACGGTTGGATGGATATTTACTTTTCCCAAGGGGGTCCAAAAAATCGTCAGGAACGTAAAAATCTGTTGTTTATCAACCAAAAGGATGGAACCTTTGTTGAAAGTGCAGCGGCTTTTGGACTTGCTGATGAAGGCATAAGTACACAATCAGCATTCTTCGATTATGATAAGGATGGCGACCTGGATTGCATGGTCATGAATGAAAATGAGCTTTACGGTTTTGACCCTATAAGCCTGGAACGTTACATTAAATCAAATCCTGAAAGCATCTACTATAATTCATCCCATCTGTATCGAAACGATGGAGGTAAGTTTGTGGATGTAACCCGGGCAGCTGGTCTGGAAAAACCGATTTTCGGGCTCGGACTTGCCATTTCGGATATTGATGAAGATGGCTGGTTGGACATCTATTTAGCAAGCGATTATTACCTTCCAGATGTACTCTACCTCAACAATAAAAATGGAACATTTTCGGACCGTATCAAGGAAACAACCAACCAAATTTCCTTCTATGGTATGGGTATGGACATTGCGGACATTGACAATGACAATCTCCAAGATATTTTTGTGTTGGACATGGCCGCCAACGATCATGTTCGCTCCAAAACCCTAATGGCCTCCATGAGTACCAGTAGGTTTGATTATTTAGTGAACAAAAGGGATTTTCAGCACCAATATATGTACAACTCCCTTCAAAAAAATATTGGCAACCTAAAATTCAACAATATTTCCCAACTTTCCGGTGTGGCAAATACCGATTGGAGCTGGTCTGTCCTCATGAACGATTTTGATTTGGATGGACAAAAGGAAATCCATATTACCAATGGATACCGACGCTATGCCCTGGACAATGACCTTCAAAGAAAGGTTTTTGAAGCAAGACAAAGGTATGGTAACAACGTACCTCTCCAGGTAAAACAGCAACTCTACGAGTCTATGCCTTCCGAAAGGCTGCCCAACATTATGTACAAAAGCACGTCTACCTTAAAATTCGACAACGTTTCCCAAGAATGGGGTTTGGATGACTTTTCGTTTAGCAATGGTGCAGCCAGTGGGGATTTGGACAATGATGGAGATTTGGACTTGGTGGTCAACAACATGGACGATGCCGCCTTTGTCTATAAAAATCTATCCGTTGAGGAGGGAAAAGGAAATTATCTTAAGGTCATTACAGAAGGAAATAGCTCTGAGGAATTTGCCAAGGTCGTTATCAGTACCAAGGAAAACTCCCAGATGATTGAAATAAAAAGGGTGCGAGGCTATCGGTCCGCCCAAGAGCCCAATGCACTCTTTGGTATTGGCCCCCAACAAACCATTGATACGGTATCCGTCTATTGGAAATCCGGGAAAATGGAGCAAAAAATCAATGTTCCAGCAAACTCTACCCTAGTTTTTAAGGAAGAAGATGCCTCCTTACCGCATCAAACCAAACGGAAAAACAACCTATTTCAAGAGCTAAATGCCAGAAACATAGGCTTGGACTTCACACACAAGGAAAATCCCTTTGACGATTTTGAAAAAGAGATCCTACTCCCTTATAAACAGTCCAATTTAGGTCCTTTTATTACCAAGGGCGATATCAACAATGACGGAAAGTTAGATCTTCATATTGGCGGAGCTTCAGGACAATCTGGGCAACTGTACGTGCAAACCCATGCGGGATTCAAAAAATTGCCCTGCCCTGCCCTAGCCAATGATGCTTCTTTTGAGGATATGGAATCGATGTTTTTTGACTTTGATGGAGATCAGGACTTGGACCTCTATGTGGTTAGCGGCGGCAATGAGTTCGCAGAACATTCCTCCTACCATACAGATAGAATCTACATCAACGACGGTAATGGGCAATTTTCCAGACTGGACAGTGATGTTTTGGGCAAATTCCCAAAAAATGGAAAGGCTGTAACCTTTATCGATTTTGATAAGGATGGGGATAGTGATATTATCATTGGTAACCGAGTTGTTCCCGGTGCTTATCCCAATCACCAGTCATCAGTACTTTTGGAAAACCAAAATGGGGAACTGGTGGATGCAACAGAAAAGATAGCACCGGAACTGTTGGATTTTGGAATTATCAATGACCTTGAAACCACGGATATCAACAACGATGGGTGGGAAGATTTCATTGCAGTTGGGGAATGGACCAGCGTAGGGGTTTTTATGAACCAGCAAGGCGTATTCAAAAACATATCCAAAGACAAGCCTGTTTTGGCAGAACAGGGCTGGTATTTTTCTGTGAACGAAACCGATGTGAACAACGATGGTTTAAAGGATTATGTTATCGGAAACGCTGGACTCAATATCAAATTCAAAGCCTCTCCCGAAAAACCCTTCAAAATATTCGCAGCAGATTTTGATGAAAATGGAACCAATGACATTGTACTGAGCAAGAAATACAATGGCACCTATGTACCTGTTCGAGGTCGTGAATGTTCTTCACAGCAAATGCCTTTTATCAAGGATAAATTTGAAACCTATAATGAGTTTGCAAATGCCAGCTTGGTAGATATCTATGGTGAAAAATTGAACACCTCCTATGAAAGAAGCGTGACCAATTTCACCTCATCCATATTGATCAACAAAGGAGATGGGAATTTTGAAAAGCAAGAACTTCCCATTGAAAGTCAGATGTTCCCACTTTTGGATTGTATTTTCATAGACCTCAATCAAGATGGATTTGAAGACGTTGTAACGGCCGGGAACATATACGAGACCGAGGTGGAAACCCCAAGATTGGATGCCATTTCGGGACATATTTTACTTTCCAATGGGAAAAATGGTTATATCAGCTTGCCGCAGCAGCAATCGGGCTTATTTTTGCAAGGAAATGTCAAGGACATTGAGGTCATTGAGGCAGAGAACAATGTCAAATACCTGATCAGTACCGTAAACAATGGTTCTGTAACGGTACACAAATTCAGCTCATAAGCTGTCCCGACCTAAATACAACTTAAGGAATGAACAACCAGATTTACGGCATACGGGCCATAATGGAAGCCATTGAGGCTGAACAGCCCATCAATAAGATTTATCTACAAAAGGGATTGGGAGGTGAACTTTTTAGGGAGCTGGAAACAGTCATTCGGAAAAACGGTATCAGTAGTTCCTATGTTCCTATCGAAAAATTAAACCGATTGACCAAGAACAACCACCAGGGTGCGGTAGCCCAGATATCGCCGGTGGAGTTTCAGAATTTTGAATCCTTGGTTGAACGGGTAATGGAAAAGGAAAACGTTCCCTTTTTCCTGTTATTGGATCAAATTTCAGATGTTCGGAACTTCGGTGCAATCATTAGAACCGCTGAATGCTGTGGGGTTCATGGCATCATTGTACCCAAGAACGGCGCAGCACCCATTACCGATGATACGGTTAAAACATCAGCCGGAGCAGTATTTAACGTTCCCATTGCCAAAGTGGACCATCTAAAAGATGCCATTTACTACCTTCAGGCTTCAGGTATAGCTGTAATCGGTGCGACTGAAAAAACCGAGAACCAGATATATTCAGCCGATTTTAAATCCCCCTGCGCCATCGTAATGGGAGCAGAGGACAAAGGCATATCAAACTCTGTAATGAAAGCTCTGGACAATAAAGTAAAACTACCGTTGCTTGGGCAAATTGGTTCATTAAATGTATCGGTGGCTTGTGGCGTATTCTTATATGAAGTGGTTAGACAACGTAGTACCGTCTCCTAATTCTCTTCCTTTTTTTTATAATGATAGGTTACCTTGATGGGTTCATCCTTCTCAGGCTCAGGTTGGGTCTCTATAAAATTCCCATCTTTATCAAACTGCCTTAAGAAGGGGTCATTCTCCTCGTTGTAATCTTCCCGCTCCCAATCATATTTTTTAACGGTAGGAACCCGGACCCTGGTAGTCAAGGCCAGAAGAAGGCCCGTCACAAATCCTGAAAGGTGTCCTTCCCAAGAAATCCCATCCTTTACCGGGAAGATATACCAAATCATACTCCCGTAGATGAATACCACCACCAAGGAAAGGGCAATCAGTCTAAAATGTTTGGCAAAGACCCCTTTAAAAAATATAAAACTGGCCAAAACATAAATGACCCCGCTGGCCCCAATATGGTATGATGGGCGACCAATCAGCCATGTTAAAGCTCCTGAAATCAAAACCCCTAAAAGTAAAGTTTTGAAGGCTGCGTTTCTGTAGAAATAAACCAAAAATGAGGTTAAAACCGCTAGTGGAATGGTATTGTTGTATAAGTGTTCCACGGATCCATGAACAAATGGACCAAATACAATACCCCTTAAACCGGAAAGCTTTCTAGGATAAATCCCAAATTCGTTGAAATTGAACCCAAACCTCACTTCCATCCAGTAAACTGTCCAAATGGAAAGAATGGCCACCAGAGGTACCAAGAGGACCGCATTGGAAAATTGAAAATGTTTGCTTTCGGACATATGTTTATAACTTCAATTATCCCTCCATAGTGTTGCAAAGGCACAAATTGTCAGGTTTTGCGCTACCCATTCCTCAAAATTAGAAGAAATGCACATCAACTTCATCCTGTAATTTATCTTATTTTTATCGGTATGAATGAACCGCTTGCAGAGCGCATACGCCCAAAAACCTTAGAAGATTATATAAGCCAAAACCATTTGGTGGGTGCGGAAGGTTCCCTTACCCATCAAATTAAAAACGGTATTATCCCCTCTTTAATTTTTTGGGGGCCTCCAGGAACTGGAAAGACTACTCTGGCCAATATCATTGCCAATGAAAGTGAACGCCCTTTTTACACCTTAAGTGCGATAAGCAGCGGGGTTAAGGACGTACGGGAAGTGATTGATAAGGCAAAACAAAGTGGCGGGCTTTTTACAGCCAAAAATCCCATTCTATTTATTGATGAGATTCATAGATTCAGTAAATCCCAACAAGATTCCCTATTGGGGGCTGTGGAAAAAGGTTGGGTAACCTTGATTGGCGCCACCACTGAAAACCCCAGTTTCGAGGTAATTCCCGCACTGTTGTCCCGTTGCCAGGTATATGTGCTCAATCCGTTTGATAAAAGCGACCTGGAAGCCCTTCTCCATAGGGCGATGGACACAGATTCAGTGCTTAAATCCAAGAAAATAAATCTTAAGGAAACGGAGGCGTTGTTGCGACTTTCGGGTGGAGATGGGAGAAAGTTGTTGAACATTTTTGAATTAATTATCAATGCTGAAGGTGGGGATGAAATTACGGTTACCAATGAGGCCGTAATGAACAAAGTGCAGAAGAATACCGTGCTTTATGACAAAACAGGAGAGCAGCATTATGATATTATATCGGCATTTATAAAGTCCATCCGTGGAAGTGACCCCAATGCGGCCCTATATTGGCTGGCCCGAATGATCGAAGGAGGAGAGGATGTAAAATTCATTGCCCGTAGATTGGTAATCTTGGCTTCCGAGGATATAGGAAATGCCAATCCAACCGCCCTGGTTCTTGCCAATTCCACGTTTCAGGCGGTTAACATAATCGGATATCCCGAAGCCCGGATAATTCTAAGTCAATGTACTACTTACTTGGCAAGCTCCCCTAAAAGCAATGCCAGTTACACGGCCATAAAACAGGCTCAGCAAAAAGTTAGGGAAACCGGGAACCTTTCCGTCCCCTTGGCCATAAGAAATGCACCAACCAAGCTAATGAAAGATTTAGGTTACGGGAAGGGATATGACTATGCCCATGACCATGAAAACAATTTTGTGGACTTTGAATTTCTACCAGAGGAAATAGAAGGAACTAGCTTTTATAAGCCGGGGGATAATCCCAGGGAAAAAGCCATCAAGGATTTTCTTAAAAAACGCTGGAAAGACAAATACGACTTCTAGAACTTAATATTGAGTTCTTCCTGCTTCTTTCCGCTGCTATCTGAATATTCAAGCAACCACTTATCTCCTTTTTTGAAAACCATACCACTTCTGGTGTCATCATCTACCAAGTAAATATTGTCCACTGAGGTTTTGATCAGTTTAAGCACCACCTTGGGCGTACTATCCACCAATTGATATCCATTTTCCGTGGGTTGGGCGTACAAAAGATTTTTTGCAGGAGCCTCGGCTTTTTCTACCTTTTTCATATTGGAAGCAACAGGTTCCATGCTTTTAAAACTCTGTTCCTCTTGGGTGGCCACCTGCTCCACTACCCTAGGTGATGGTTTGGTAGGTTTCTCTTCAACCGTTTTAATATCGTTTTTAAAACTGACCGTAATAGGGGCCTCTTTTTTCTCTTCTTTCGGTGCTTCCTTAGGAGTATAACTGTACATCATGGCTTGGATAGGAGCAAAAGCTTTACCCAAGGCTTCCCTATACGCTGAACGATACTCTTTAATCTTACTTCTCCCTTCTATTGTCCTATATACCTCATCCCCTTGGCAATCTTTGAGAACAAGTGAGGTTTTAGTGCTGAACATGTTTGATGAATCCTCCAATTCCACTAGGAGCCCCAGACAACGGTTGTTGGCCAGCTCTTCGGGTAAGCTGTCATCATATACAGCGGCAAAACCTTTTTGGGAAAATAGGTATTTGACGGTCGTACTGGTCTGGTGCCTATTTTCTTTGTTAAAGGCACTAAATTGTTTAGGTACTATAATGTATTTATAGTTGTCCAATTGGGCATTTAACGCACTCCCCATGCCAACGGCAAATGCCAATAAAAGTAATAGTCGAGATTTCATATAGAACAGATAATCAATTATCGTTCCAAGATATAATATTAAATCCGAACTGTAAAGAAGCATAATGGCTATCCGCCACATTTCTGTAGGCCAAAAGATTGTCGCCCATAATATAGAAATTTACAGGGCCGGCCTGAAGATTCAACCCCAATCCAATATTGCTCAATGAGTATTTATCCACGGTATATGTAGTTTTCAGCGCCAAGGTACGGCCTAGTCTTTTTTGATAAAAACCCGTTAGTGCGGCTTGTATTCCCCGGGGTCTTTTCATCATGAAAAGTTGGCCTCCCACACTATTTCGATACATATCATTGTTTTTTCCTTCTTCGCCGGTTACAGCACAACCGCAATCCCTATTATAAGTAGATTCGGCCTGACCGTAATCATACCGGATAGATCCATATAATTTTACCGGCCTAAAAGAAATGTAACCCGACTCATTTTCCTCATACGGAATGGCCTCTTCAATCTCATCCACCAAATCTTGCCAAAGGTCATTGTCAAGGTCATTAATATCCTCAGGTAAAAACACGGTCAGCCCCTCATTGGTAGCACTTCCACTTACTTTATAGTTTAGAATGTCTTTGGAATTATAAATAAAACCCATATCCAAAATACTTCCAGTAATTGTGGTTTGGGGCGTAAGTTTATAGGTAAATCCAGCATCCAACCCCAATCCTAGATTACCTCCAAATAATATTCTTCTCCTTAAAAGATTTGTGATTGATGAAGAATCTTCTTCCAAAACATCGGTGATTTCATCCACTCCTGCCGTTTGAAGTTGCATATCAACATCCAAGGAGGTTCTATAAATGTTATCCTGGCCCAGGGTAGTTGTGAAAGTTCCCCTATTCCCGATAGATTGAAATTGGAAAATGCCGGAATAGATTTTGGCCCTTGCCCCTACCGTAAGTGTATTGTTCAATTTTCTGTTTATTCCAAAATGGAACACACTCACCATTTCCCCCCTAAGGCTCAAATCCCCAAGATCAAAACTTCTCCCGATGTTATCTCCGCCATTGCCCTCAAAGGCAAGGATGGCCAAGTCTCGCGGCCAATACACAATCACATCCAATTCTTCGTACATTCCAAAGGAATAGTAATCATCTGGGCGATTTGGATTGCGAAACCCACCATTAAAGACTTCTATTTTGTTGTTGAAGCTAAAGTCGTCCCTTTTGCGCATCCCATCAATAACACGCTCCCGTATCTTGGTGGTAAAATCAATTCCGTCATTGGCAAAAAGATCATTGACCGTAACCCCGCTGGAACCCGCTTGTAGATAGAAACCCGAAAGGGCCGGGATGCCAGCATGCCATTTTTCCGTGGTCTTCACCCCTGGATTGATCATCAACGACTGGGGAATTTCATAGAAATCGTAAAGTATTTGTTTGTTTTGGGCACCCAATATACCTATCCCAAAACACATGGAAAAAACGAACGATGCCCCAAATCTCATAGTAACTCGAATCTAAATTCGGCGGCAGACCTAAGAATTACTTTGGGTTCTGATGCAGCTGAGGTACTTGAATTATCGCCCAAATTTTGTGCGGTCACCCTTAAACTGGAAGTATTTCTTAAAATGTCCAAGTTCTTTCCTCCAGGGCCATAGGCCACCCTTAAGGTTAATAAGGGCGCAGGTTCAGGTTCCACATCAAAAACCTCAACATCCAAAACGTTCCCGCCCTCATCCAAATATTCTATGGAAAAAGTCAAGGGTTTGCTAGTGGTGTTTTCGATTTCATAAAGAAGTGCCCCTTCCAACAGATTATCGGCGACAAATTGTTCGCTAAATGGATCAAAATTGAATGTATGGGAATAGAAAATTGGAGTAGCGGTTGCCAAGTTGATAAACTCCTCTGTAGACTCCAAATAAAATAAGCTGGAGGCAACGGTCGGTGTTACGTTAAGGTCATCAACTTGATTGAAATCCTGCTCTTCAGCACAGGAGTAGGTGAACAACACGACCATGGTCGCCATTAGGCAGCGAAAAAGCAATCTTTTCATGGGATAAAAAGCAATTTTCTTATAGAACAACGGGGCCATGCTGTACCCTACTATAACTCTATAAAATCCCTTTTATTTCACTCAGATTGTTAATCATTGGGCAAATCTTGTGGTTTGCCTCGTTATGAGCATTAAAATGAAGGGTTTGGAAACCAACTGCAATTGCCCCTTGAATATCAGCTTCCAAACTATCGCCCACCATCAAGGAATTTTCCGCGGAAACCTTAGCCCGATCCAAGGCCAAGTGGAATATTTGCGGATGCGGCTTTTTTACTCCGGCATCCTCCGAATTGATCACGTGCTCAAAATAACGATCAATGTTAGCTCCCTTTAGCTTTTTTTCTTGAATCTCCTGAAAACCATTGGTTATAATATGCAGATTGTATTTTGGTGACAGATATTCCAGCACCTCCACAGTATCTGGGAACAGATGGGTAAAAGTGGACAAATGTTGGATATATTCTTGGGCAAGTAAATCGATATGCCCATCGGAAATTTGGGCTCCTATGGCGTCAAATGTCTTTTTCAATCGCTGATATCGTAGCTCGGCTTTGGTAATTCTATCTTCCCTATATAATTTCCAATAATCCAAATTGATTGGGACATAGACCTTTAAAAAAGAATCCAGGTTAACATGAATTTCATTTTGATCTAGGATTTTCTCAAAAGTGAGGGCAGAATTCCTTTCAAAATCCCATAAGGTATGATCCAAATCAAAAAAAATGTCTGTAATATGGTTTTTAAACATAATACCGCCTTAGCAAGGATTGGTAGAGCTCCATCCAGTTTATTTTGTGATTGCCCCCAAGCAATTCGTTGGAAAAAACCATGATCAATCCTCCATTTACCTTACTGACCACGTTGTAAATCCCATCCATTTTCGAATAAACTTCTTCTTTGCTTTTGTATTGCTGAAGCGCATAGTCGTGCATCGCGAAGGGATGCACTTTGAGCGGTTGTCTTACCTCCATATTGATATCATAGAAGTAAAAAGGCGTGCACGTTCCAGCCCTAAATCCAATCTCGTGGGTGTATCCCATGGAGAAATCATCTGTAAACTCGGTCTCTATCAAAGTTCTATAGGTCAATGGTACATTCACCCTATTGTACCTTAAACGGGAATAATTGATGGGCCTGTTGATTAGGTTGGATAACTGTTGTTTTTCCTCTTTGAGAACCGCTGTATTGGTAGAAGATAAAAAAGAGGTGCTCAGGGAAACAATGCTATAATCCGCTATGGATTTAATTAGGTAGCGGAACTTGTTGTTATTTGGGGAAATGTTCTTGTCGTGGGTGGAATATTTGGCAAACTGAAAGAAGAACATACTTTTTGTCGGGAACTTTTTGTGAATGTCCACCAAAGCATAGAAATTGTCAAAAGGATCTTTCCTAAATCCCAAAAGCACAGAAAACCGCCGAAACATTTTGCGAATTCTAAAGGATCCCAAATCCATTAACAAGCCACCAAAGCTTCTGGCCAATCCCCTGTGGGCATAACTATGGGATGTGGTAACATTGACAATGGGTGTACAAGAATAGGTTTTACCTCCGTAAGACATATCAGGAAAACGTGCTTCAAGCAATTCCAGTAGTTGATAGGCCCATAGGTCTACAACGGGCAGCTCCAAAAATTTATGTTGAAAAGCAATACTTTCCTTGGCCGGAAATCTTCCGACACCGTCCTTCACATGCGGTAAATATTCCTCATATCGACTCAGAAGGAAAAAGCTGGCCGAAAATATATCATAGGGAATTGCACTTTTCTCATCGGTGGCAAAAAAACAGGGAATTCCATTCCAGTCATTCACCTTTATCTCCAAATCGTTTATCCCTTGTTCAAACAAAAGATCATTGCTTCGGATAAAAAACTCATTTTGCAGGGGTTGTTTGGAATAGGTAAGTTTAGGCCCGGTATGCTTTATAAAGTCCTCCACTTTGGTTGTGAAAATGACCTCAATCCCCAAAATCTTCTCAAATAGTTGCTTTGCTGTATACGTTAGCCGGTTGGTTATTTTATGGGTAAATATCAATAGCATTTAAACCGTTCAATTAGAGCATACCTTTATCCGCAAAGCTGAGATATCCGTACTGGGTTAATATTAAATGATCCAAAATTTTGATATCCAAGGCTTCTGATGCCAATTTTAATTTTTGGGTTATATGTTTATCCGCTGCACTTGGTTTTAGGCCACCCGAAGGGTGGTTATGGGCCAAAATGATGGCTACGGCACCTAGTTCCAAAGCCTGTTTCAGCACCAATCTTACATCCACTAAAGTTCCAGTTATTCCTCCTTTGCTAAGTAAAGCCTTATGGATTACTTTATTTGAATTGTTCAGGTAAAGTATCCAAAATTCTTCATGCTCCAATTCTCCCATGACCGGATGCAAAATTTCAAAAGCATCCTGACTACTTTCTATTTTGGTGGTACTACACCTTTCTTCCCCACGCCTTCTCCTTCCCACTTCCAAAGCTGCAGCAATGGTCACTGCTTTTGCATCTCCAATGCCCTCAAACTGCTTCAACTGGTTGACGGAAAGTTTACCCAGTTCATTTAAATTATGGTTCACCGTTGCCAAAATTCTTTGGGATAGTCCAACTGCACTTTCCTTTCTACTTCCAGAACCAATTAAAATGGCAATGAGTTCTGCATCTGATAGCACCGTGCGCCCTTTGTTCACCAATTTTTCCCTGGGTTTGTCATCTTCTGCCCAATGTTTTATGGAAAAAGAAGCTGTTTTTTCATGCATAGCCTAAAGGTAGGGTAATAGTTCGTAAATTTATTTAAAGCTTGAGTAATGAAATCACTATTTGATTCCCGTACTGCTGATGAGGTTATGGACCGGATAGATCTACTTAACGAGTCTTCCAAAGGCCTATGGGGTAAGATGGAAGTTGGGCAGATGTTATACCACCGCCAATTTCCGTTGCGTTTGGCGCTAGGTAAATATAGGATGAAAAAGCCAAATTTCTTAATGAAATTTCTATTTCGAAGTTTTAAAAAAGGCATGTACGATGATAAGCTTTGGAAACCCAATCTTCCCACCGCAAAGGGTTTCAAAGTTTTGGAGGACAAGACCTTTGGAAATGAAAAAAAAGCCTTAATCGAATTTATAAAGGAGTTTCACAAGGAAAAAGATAAAAAGCAATGGGATCCACATCCTGCTTTTGGACATTTCACACGAGAACAATGGGGGCAAATGCAGTACAAACATTTAGACCACCATCTGAGACAATTTGGCGTTTAGATCGGATTTTTTATAAGTCATCGTCCTCCTCTTGGATTTCTTGCTGCTCAACTTTTGCCCGAGAATCATTGATCAACCTTTCTTCTTCCAAAACTACATTGGAAAGCCCAAGCATATAGGCAGAGAGAAAAATATAGGCTATGCGTCGTGCCCGTTTCAGTATTCTTTTGGATAGCTTAGTTTTGGACGATTCCATAGCCTTGGAAGACAACAACTATTCCATTGCCGCCTAAACTGACAAAATTACCCTATCTACTAACTGAAATATTCTTTGACCTTTTCAAAATTGAGCCCACCGTAGTTCCCAGAACTCATGAGTAGCAAAGCGGTGTTATCAAAATCCGTGGCAAAAAGTTGGTCTTGAAAAGAATTTGGATCTGTAAAAACCTGGACATCATCCCTCTGAAAAGCATCGGCAATTTGATTGGAAGTCACCTCATCCAGTTGTTTGATCTTAACGGCCTTAGGGGAATAAAAAACCATGGCCACATCCGCAGCATCCAGAGCTCCCTTATATTCTTGAAGAAACTCCGCATTTAGGCTACTATAGGTATGGAGTTCCAAACAGGCAACCAATCTACGGTTTGGGTATTGCTCCTTTACCGCGTTGGTTGTCGCCTTTACTTTACTGGGAGAGTGCGCAAAATCTTTATAGGCAATTTTATCTTGTCCTTCCGCAATTTTCTCCATGCGCTTTGAAGCCCCTTTAAACGAAGCTATAGCTTCATAAAATTCAGCCTCATCCACCCCCATTTGTTGACAAATCCATTTGGCTCCGGCCAAATTATTCAAGTTGTGCTTCCCAAAAATCTCAACGGGCATATCACCTTCAGGGGTTTCCAAAAACGTAACTCCATCAACTACTTTGTGGTCAGGAGTATTGTACGGAAACTTTCGAATGGCATTCTCGGACGATTCCACCACTTTGGCAACCTCTAAATCTTCTTCATTGTAGGTAATGCTACCACCTCGTACAATGCAGTCAACAAAAATCTGGAACTGCTCCACGTAATTGGCATACGTTGGAAAAACATTGATGTGATCCCAGGCAATACCACTCAAGAGGGCTATATTGGGTTGGTAAAGATGAAATTTAGGCCGTCTATCTATTGGAG
Source organism: Flagellimonas algicola (assembly GCF_005937185.1). Classification (GTDB taxonomy): domain Bacteria; phylum Bacteroidota; class Bacteroidia; order Flavobacteriales; family Flavobacteriaceae; genus Flagellimonas; species Flagellimonas algicola. Next base: position 1,971,707 of record NZ_VCNI01000001.1, read on the forward strand.
AGGAAAGGTATTCGTCACCTTCCAAAACGATAAAATCGTTGTCCTCGGTCAAGTGCACCATCCGTTCAAAACCCTCCAGTTGGGCACCCACCATATAATCTACATCAATGTCGTTGTAATTTAGCACATGGAGGATCATGGAGGTAATGGTGGTCTTTCCGTGACTGCCCCCTATGACCACCCTGGTTTTATGCTTTGATTGTTCATATAAAAACTCGGGGTAAGAATATATTTTCAATCCCAATTCCTGTGCCTTGAGTAGCTCTGGGTTGTCAGCTTTGGCGTGCATTCCCAGTACCACAGCATCCAAATCATTATTCAATTTTTCCGGAAACCACCCAAATACCGCAGGCAATAATCCCTGAGCTTCCAATCTGCCCTTGGAAGGTTCAAAAATTACATCATCGCTACCTGTAATACTATAGCCTTTGTGGGCCAAAGCCAAAGCTAGATTGTGCATGGCACTACCGCCAATAGCTATAAAATGAATTTTCATTGCTGTGTTTTATCCACCAAAAATAGACATTGACCCTGCCATTGCAAACAAACAATTCATCTTATTAATTTCTATCTTGTTGGAAAATTGAACATAATGAACCTAGCTGATATTAGCACAAAAGAAATTATGCCTGGTTACCACGGAAAAATGGTGCATGGCGAAACCTTGACCTGGGCCTTCTGGGAGGTGGAAAAAGATGCGGTTGTGCCAGAACACCATCATATTCACGAACAGATCATGCATGTTCTGGAAGGCGAATTTGAGTTTAGCCTGGATGGTAAAACCCAAACCTATTTGCCAGGTGACGTTGTTGTTATCCCCTCCAATACCCCTCATGGTGGCAAAGCCCTTACTCCCTGCAGATTAATGGACGTTTTTAGCCCGGTTCGGGAAGAATATAGATAGTTATGAAGATTTCTTTAGAAGGAAAGTCAGCCTTGGTAGGCGGTAGCAGTAAAGGAATTGGCGAAGCCATTGCCCGGCAATTGGCAGATAGTGGGGCCTGCGTTACCCTTATGGCAAGAAACAAGCCCAGAATGGAGGTCGTTATCCAAGAATTGGATACTTCCCTAGGGCAAAAACACCAATATCTTGTGGTTGATTTCTCTAATTTTGAGTCGTTCAAGGAAACAATTTCTTCTTTTATCCAGGCTAATCCCATAGATATTCTGGTCAACAATACGCAAGGGCCAGTGGCTGGGGGCGCGTTAGAAAAAAATGTGGAAGATTATCAACAGGCTTTTGACCTCTTATTTAAATCAGTGGTTTATACCACCACGCTTGCATTGGAACAAATGCAAAGGCATCAATGGGGCAGAATTATCAATGTGGCCTCCATTTCGGTGAAGGAACCCCTAAATTATTTGGCTTTGTCCAACTCCATTAGAGCGGCGGTGGTTACCTGGGCCAAAAGTCTTGCTTTTGATGTTGCCAAGGATGGGATTACCGTCAATAATGTACTCACCGGTTATTTTGATACAGACAGAATTGCCCAACTCAATGCCAAAAAAGCTGAAAAGCTTGGCGTAATGCCATCTGAAGTGCGGGCCAACATGGAAGATCAAGTGCCTGCAAAACGAATTGGCAATCCTCAAGAGTTTGGTTTTTTGGCCACTTTTTTAGCTTCAGAGAAGGCGGCGTATATCAACGGCACCAACATTCCCATTGATGGTGGGTTATTAAAGTCCCTCTAATCATATTTTAATTTTAACCCCTTTTATTTTAACATATTCGCAATTTTTAGCTATTTTTATTGCTTAACCAATAAAATTTAACTAAATGAACGCAAAAGTTTTTCTGGTCGTACGAATCTTGCTCGGACTCTTTGTCCTAACATTTGGCTTGAATAAGTTTCTACACTTTATCCCAATGGGAGAAATGCCAGAAGCCGTTATGGGATACTTTGGTGCCCTATCATCTACGCAAACCTTGAATTTGGTGGCTGTGGTGGAAATTTTAGCGGGCCTAGCCCTTATTTTAAACAAGTATGGTGCATTGATGTCTGTTATTTTGATGAGCGTATCTGTCAATGCCGTATTGTTCCATGCTACATTGGATCCAAGCAATATTGGCCCAGCTGTTGGACTTTTGATCTTGAATATAGCCGCACTTGTTGGCTACAAAGACCGATATAAGGATATATTACGGGCATGACAAACCGTAACAAACATAAAAAGGGCCATCTAAATGAAGGCCCTTTTTTCATGTGGTCGTTTTTTGATTATAAGCTCATTCTATCCTTGAAAATATACGATTGCCTTCTGGATACCTCAACTTCCTCGCCATTCTTCATTTGAAGTTTAAGTTTGCCATTAAACCAGGGCACAACATTATCGATAAAGTTGGTGTTCACAATTTGTTGTCTATTGGCTCGGAAAAAATCCTGCTCCGGGAGTTTCTCTTCAACCTGATTTAGGGATTTGTACAGCATGGGGCTTTTATCCTCAAAGAAAACCCTTGTATAATTTCCAACGATTTCAAATTGGGAGATATCACCGATTTTTACCAACCAGCATGCCTCCCCATCCTTTATAAATATCTGACTATTTGCAGATAATCGTTTATTGCCGAATTTCCCTTCCGATACTTCTGCAAGCTTCTTTTTAACCTTATCCAACGCCATGGAAAAGCGCTTTTCACTGACCGGTTTTAGCAAATAATCCAGGGCATTGTACTCAAAAGATTTGATGGCATATTCGTCAAAGGCAGTGGTAAAGACGGTTATGGGTACTTCATCCAACATCTCCAATAATTCAAACCCATCTTTCTCTGGCATATTAATGTCCAAAAACAGGAGTTTTGGGCTTTTTTCCTGAATCAATTCAAATCCCTTGTCCACATTTTCGGCCTCTCCCAACAAATCAATTTCCGGGTATTTTTTGATCAGCTCTTTTAACTCGTTGCGCGCCAATCTTGAATCTTCCACTATGACCGCCTCTATTTTCATGCCAGTGGAATTTTTATATGGGCCACCACCTCTCCGGTAATTTCACTCAAATTAAAAGATGCTTTATCCGCATACAGTAATTTTAATCTTTGGCGGATATTCTTTAGCCCCAATTGGGTGGTGTTTTTTCCAATCTGAAGCCTACCTGTGTTTTTCACCTCAATAATTAAAAGGCCATCCTCCTGCTTTAGATTCAAAACAATACGGCCTCCCTGTTTTAAGTTGGAAATACCATGCTTTACGGCATTTTCAATGAGCAGTTGAATGATCATGGGAGGGATTTGCAGCTTTAAAGTTTCCTTGTCTACCTCGTTCACAAACTCCAAGCGATCTTCCAATTGGATTTTGGACAGGTCTATATAATTATCCACCACCTCCAATTCCTCTTCAACCGCGATGGCATCAATATTATTTTTGGTAAGGGAGTACCGTAAAATTTCTGAAAGTTTGGTCAGCATCTCCCTTGACTTTTCAACATCCTCCAACATCAATCCTCTAATATTATTAAGACTGTTAAACATAAAATGTGGGTTGATTTGCCCCTTTAAAGTATTCAGTTGTGCTTGTTTTAGGTGGGTGTTCAACTCCAAACGCTCAATTCTGTCTTTGTTGAGCTTCAACAATAGTTTGATCACCAAATACGTAACTGTCCAGGCACCTATAATAAACAAGGAATTTACAATCCAAATCCAGATAGCGTCATAATTTTCAAAATGCTGTATTTCTGCCTCGGTAAGTTCTGGCCCCAATTTTACATAGGCATATCCCAAACCAAAATTTAAGAATCCGAAAAGCCCAGTAGTGACAAAAAAGGACACAAGGATTTTTACAAAATCCTTGACATCGAAACCTTCAAAATTTACATTTCTCTTTAAATACCATCGCAGTAATGAAGTGGAAAAAATCCCAATCAAAATACCTGTGATAATAGAGTAAACTACCAATTCCACACTGATTTTTTTCAGTATAAAAACCGATAGCATGTTTATGAATCCCCAACCTAAAACCTGTAGGATCCAAAAAAAGCGGTTTCTTTTACTTTCTGTCAATTGCATATCGCTTGTCCAACTTAGGTCAAATATAACCTATTGAATACTCACTATGCTTCCACGCTCCTTGTACGCTTTTTAAACCAATTGCAACAGCTTCTCCCTGAAGGTAGAAACGCAATCCACATAAACGACATTCCACTGTAGAAAATCGGGAAATAGTCATTGTGCTCCCAACCATTGAATTTGCCGTATAACCCAGTAAGGGTGCCTAGTATACCCAACACAAAAATGAGCTTTTGTGCTTTGTTCAATTTTTTCATTCCAAATAGCTTTTGATGTTACACATTTTTTTAAACGAGAATATCCAACAGAAGGGATATTAACAATTTTGCTAAAGTGACCATTTCGTTGTTTTTGTATTGATAAACCAAAAGTACGACCACAACCTCCTTACGCAAAGTGATTTATGGGCAGTGGTAAATTTGGGCACACGAACGGTAACGTCAATTTAATGGCACAAAAAAGGGAGCCGTTTTGGCTCCCTTAAACTTTTCATTACTCTTTATCAATCCCTAAGGGGTGCAGCAATTTCCTGCTTCCCCAAGTGTTTGGCATAGAAGCCCATCATGGCTTTGTACAGCTCCAAACGGTTTTCTTCCTTGCCAAACCCGTGTCCTTCGTCATATTTTACCATATAGGGTACATCATAGCCTTTTTCCCTAAGACCACTGACAATTTGGTCGGACTCGTCAATATTTACCCTGGGATCATTGGCCCCTTGCACCACAAAGAGCGGTTTGTTGATCTTATCCATTTGATAGACGGGTGAAACTTCTTCCATAATGGCCTTTTCTTCAGGATTGTCCTCATCATACCAGATTTCCTTAATGATTTTGAGGTAAGGTTTCCAATAGGGTGGTATGGTTTTCATAAAGGTGAACAAGTTGGACACGCCAACATAATCTACGCCGCAAGCATACAAATCTGGCGTCTTGGTCAAACCACGTAATACGGCATATCCCCCATGGCTTCCACCATAAATGGCTGCCTTATCACCATCTACCCAGCCTTGGTCTATGACGTACTGCAGTCCATCTTCCACATCGTCCATGGCTTTTCTTCCAATTTGTTTAAATCCAGACTCCAAAAATTCGCGGCCATATCCGCCAGAAATCCTAAAGTTCACCTGCAAAGTGGCGTACCCCCTGCTCGCAAAAAGTTGTGACTCAGGATTGAATCCCCAGGAATCCCTAATTCCTTGTGGGCCCCCGTGCGGATTTACGATTACCGGAACCTTTTCACCAGCCAAAGCCGCTTTTGGCAAAGTAATATATCCGTGAAGGGTGATTCCATCCCTACTCTTAAAGGTAATGGGTCTCATTTCGGACATATCTTCCTCTTTAAGTTGAGGCATAGTATTGTACAGTTCTTTCAGCTCATTTTTAGCTACATCATAGGCATAATACACCCCGTACAAACGATCACTGTCCACATAGACCATATAGAGGTTCTCGTCTTCTGTTTCATCCAAAACGCGGAATTGTTTGCCTGGAAGTTCCGACTTCATTTTTGCCGCTAGTTTTTTATACGGCTCGCTGATGGGGACAACAATGCTCTTTTCCCCTTCGTAGGAGAAATAATCTATTTCATAATTTCTGGTTCTGGAAAGCCCCATGGACTGAACGTCATACATATCGTTCACAAAAACCGTTTCCAAACTCTTGTCTTCTTTTAGATCGTACAGTACAATCTCTGCCTTGTCACTTTCAAGATTGGACAACACATAGGCATCATCCGGATTGGGTGTGGCATAATTAAAATCCAGAATGGTAAAGTTATCCTTCCAATTGAGTTGCTTTAGAATTTTGTACCCACCATTGCCATCTTCGTAATAGAGGTCTTGTTCTACCCCATCTCGAATTCGAGTAAATCCTTTTAAGTTCCCATCCTTGTCAAAGCTATAGCCAAATATGGGATTTTGGGGGTCGTCGTTAGTATATAATTGTTTGCTTTCACCTGTATTTAAGTTGACCAAATAAGGTTCAAACACTTGGGGGTTGTTTCTGTTCATGGAAACAATAATGTGTTCCTTGTCTTCCCTTAATAACTCGTTGAACTGGGCCCTAACCCCATCATAGGGTGTTAGGTCTTTTAAATTACTTCCGTCCAAGTCCACGGCATAGATGTGGTAATTTTCATCACCTCCCTGATCCATTGCATAGTGCAACCTACTGTTATTGAGCCAGCCATAGCTTCGTACCAACTCTTCCTTTTCCTCTATGGCCATTTGGGTTTCCCCAGTGGCTATATTTTTGACAAAGATGTGCTGTTTTCCATTTTCATCACTCTCCCTATAGGAAAGGTATTTCCCATCCGGAGAAAATCTAAAAGTAAAGGCTTTGGGGTTGGCAAAGTAATCTTCAACGGTATACCTATAATCCCCTTGATCTAATGCTGCCAAAGAAAGAAGTTCTTCATCTGAACTTGCCAATTCTGGGTTGCCCGGTTTCTCTTGGGCGAAGCTGGTAAATCCAAAAAATAGAGACAGGGCCGCTAACTGCGCGGTCCTAAAATTGAGTTTAGTTTTCATACGTTTTTTGATTTAGTGTGTTCCTCAAAAATTAGTGATATTATCCTAATTAGACTGTGCCAGAAACCATTTGTTACATCCTGAAGAAAAAAGTTGGAAAGATTTAAATTCTTAAGCCCTTGATTTTCAAATTTGGGCAACTACTATTTAGGTGGGAACTTGGAAAAAACCTTTTTGATCAAAACTCTTAATCGGTCTTCGCGGACACTGGGGGATGCATTTTCTCGATACCCACTTTCGCTGGTGGCCTGCCAGAACAATGCATCTTTCTGGGCATCCACAAAATCAAATTGGATTCGTCGTTGTATGCCCGAATTCCCTAAGGGAAGTCCTACTGAAACCCCACCACCAACATTTCGGCCCGTACCCCCAATACCGACACCAACGGCGTTGTTGGAAGCATTGCGGAATTCACTGCTTAAAATATTGATGTAAAAATCAGGCTCTTCTGTAAGTAGAAAACCCTTAGCCTGCAGGGTGGAATCCAAAGCGCGAAGTAATCTTTTCTCATCCAATTGGCTAAGACCGGAGTCCATATCCGAAAAATAATTGTAACTGGTATAGTTGGAGAAATTGGTAGCCTTATCGTAGTCATAATTGACGTGAGTCCCTGCACAGGAGGCCAACAAACACAGTACAACAATGGAAAAAAGGTATTTCATAGCGTTCGGGAATACCTTTAAAATTAATCAATATTTGATTTGGGAATCGAAAAAAGCCAGATTATTCGTTCAATAACTCCCAAAGCCTATCCTTGAGTTCCTGGATGCCTTGCTGGGCCACGGATGAGATGAAAAGATAGGACACGCCTTTAAGGTCTTTATCCAATTCTACACTCATTTCTGCTACTAACTCCTCGTCCAACATATCACTCTTGGAAATGGCCACTAAACGTTCCTTGTCCAATAGTTCCGGATTATACCGCCTTAGTTCGTCCAAAAGAATTTCATATTCCTTAGATATATCGTTACTGTCCGCTGGAATTAAAAACAACAGGGTGGCATTCCGCTCAATATGTCTTAAAAAGTAATGCCCCAAACCCTTTCCTTCTGCCGCACCCTCTATGATTCCGGGAATATCGGCCATTACAAAACTTCGGAAATCCCTGTATTTGACGATGCCCAAATTGGGTTTTAAGGTGGTAAACTCGTAATCGGCTATTTTGGGTTTTGCAGAGGTCATAACGGATAGCAGCGTGGATTTACCCGCATTTGGAAACCCTACCAAGCCCACATCGGCCAACACCTTTAACTCTAACGTAATCTGTGTTTCCTGTCCCGGGATTCCGGGCTGCGCATATCTGGGAGTCTGATTGGTTGCACTTTTGAAGTGCCAGTTGCCGCGGCCTCCTTTCCCACCTTCCATGACAATGCGTTCCTCTTGATGCTCAGTAATCTCAAAGAGAATGTTGTTAGTCTCAGTATCCCGTACTACAGTACCCAATGGCACATCCATATAGACGTCGGCCCCATCTGCTCCCGTACTCCGATTCTTGCTGCCATGCTCACCATGACCAGCCTTAAAGTGTTTTTTAAACTTAAAATTGATAAGTGTCCAAAGATTTTTGTCCCCTCTTACAATAACGTGTCCTCCACGACCACCATCACCTCCATCTGGACCACCCTTGGTAATGTACTTTTCCCGATGCAAATGCACAGACCCTTTGCCTCCGTTTCCAGAAGCTACAAAAATCTTTACGTAATCGACAAAATTTCCCTCGGTCATCTTTTCTAACTTATTTAACAGATACCCTGTACCCTATAAATTACATCATTTGGTCTTAGGTAATGGTTTTGGTCAATAACTAATTTATCTGCCGGGATAAAATTTAGTTTTTCCACCGCCTTCTGCGACCTAATATTTTTCTTGTCGACAAAAAGCAGTACCTCTTCCATACTCTGGAGTACATACTTTATCATCAGTTCCTTAACCATGCCGTTGAATTTACCTCCCCAATATGCCCTGGATAGAAATGTCCATCCAATCTCCACGGCATTCCCAAAAGTAGGTCGCAGTACAAATCTGGAACTGCCAATGACTTTTTGGGTAGAAATATCAGAAATCAGCAAGGCACCTTTGGATTTTAGGGACTCGGCAAAAAAAGGAGCAAAACCATAGAGTTCAGCTCTTTCCTTTACGGGATGCTGCTCCCAAATCTTTGGGTCGGACGCAACGCGATAAAGGTTTATAAAATCTTTGGAAATCAACGGTCTCAAATGAACCTGGCCATTCGAAAGCGTGGGTTGCAAATCCAAAACCAAGTTATTCCTGAATCACCACAAATTGGTCAATCACAACACTCAAACGCTCTGTGATTTCTGCAATCTCCCCAATTCCATTTACGGAATGAAACTTACCTTGCTTATCGTAGTATGCCTTTAAAGGTGCAGTCTTTTGGTTGTATTCGTCAAAACGATTTCTGATCTTATTCTCGTCTTGATCATCACTACGCCCGCTCTCTTTACCTCGTTCCAGCAAACGGGCAACCAGTATATCATCCTCAGCTTCCAACGCAATTGTGGCATCAACTTGCATGTTTTTGGATTCCAAAAAATTATCCAATGCTTCTGCCTGTGCCTCGGTTCTTGGGAATCCATCAAAAATAAATCCAGCTGCATCAGGGTTCTTTTCTACTTCATCCTTGAGCATATCGATGGTTACCTCATCCGGCACCAAATCCCCCCTATCAATGTAGGATTTGGCAAGTTTCCCAAGTTCCGTATCGTTTTTCATGTTGTACCTAAAGACATCTCCTGTTGAAATGTGTTTTAGATTGTACTTTTCCTTTAACACTCCTGCTTGGGTTCCCTTTCCTGCTCCAGGTTTTCCAAAAAGCACTAGGTTAATCATATTTCCTTGGTTTAGTTGATATACTTCTCTTAAATTTCTACCCAACTCCTTGTAATCCAGTCCATATCCCACAATAAAGTTGTTGGGAATTTCCAATCCCACATAATCAATTGCATATTCGCCGTTATAGATTTCCGATTTATAAAAAAGCGAGGCAATCTTGAACTGTTTAACATTGGTTCCTGAAAACAGATGCACCAACTGCTTGAGGGTTCTTCCTGTATCGATTACATCTTCCAAAATAATCACGTCCCTACCTTCAATATTGTCAGGGACATCCAGCAGGGTCTCCACAATACCGGTAGAGGTAAGTCCGTGGTATGAACTCAGTCTAACAAAGGACACTTCACAGGGATACGGATAAGCTTTCAAAAAATCGGAGACAAACATAAAAGCCCCATTAAGAACCCCTACAAAAATGGGTGTCTTATCCTTGTAATCCGAGGCAATTTCCGCTGCCATTTTATCAATAGCGGCCAAAATTTGTTCTTCGGACAAAAAGGGTTTAAAAACCTTGTCGTGAAGCTTAATCAATTGGTCATCAATTTTGTCAGGTTGGCAAAGATAACATTTTTAAGCCCTCTTCAGCGGCTCTATCTTTATTGCTTAAAGTAATTCCCGTATTTTTGCTGTCATTCCAATTATTCAATTGATGAATTTCTTCTCTTCCGACTTTAAACTGGGCATTTTAGGTGGTGGGCAACTGGGCAAAATGCTGCTTTATGAGACCCGAAAATGGGATATCCAAACCAAGGTAATGGACCCTTCCCCTGAGGCTCCGTGCAAAATAGCTTGCAATGAGTTTGTCCTGGGCGATCTTTTGGATTTTGAAAAGGTCTATAATTTCGGGAAGGATGTTGATCTACTTACCATAGAAATTGAAAACGTAAATGTGGAGGCCTTGGAAAAATTGGAAGAGGAAGGTGTAAAGGTCTACCCACAGACCAAGGCACTCCGAATCATTCAAAACAAGGCCACTCAAAAACTCTTTTATACGGATCACGGAATTCCAACCGCTCCTTTTGTGCGTTTTGCGTATACCTCGGAAATCAAAGACAGTATTGCCAATGGAGGGCTTGCACTGCCCTTTGTTTGGAAAAGCGCCCAGTTTGGTTATGACGGACAAGGAGTGAAAGTGGTAAGGGCCGTTGAGGATCTTGAGGGACTGCCCAATGTAGAGTGCATTGCAGAGGAAATGATAGCGTTCAAGAACGAACTTGCCGTGATAGTGGCTAGAAGCTCATCGGGCGAGTTGGTGAACTATCCTGTAGTGGAAATGGAGTTTCATCCCGAAGCCAATCAAGTGGAATACGTAATTTGCCCAGCCCGAATCGATGAAAATGTTGCCCAAAAAGCAATCGATGTGGCCCTAATAGTCTCAGAAAATATTGGTCATGTGGGACTTTTGGCTGTGGAGCTGTTCCAAACCCAGGATGATAAAATTTTAGTCAATGAAGTTGCCCCTAGACCCCATAACAGTGGCCATTACAGCATAGAAGCCAGCTACACCAACCAGTTTGAACAGCATATCCGGGCCATTTTGGGTCTTCCATTAGGCAAAACGGACAGTAAGGTGGCAGGAATCATGGTGAATCTGGTGGGAGCTGAAGGCCATACCGGGGATGTAATATATGAAAACATGGAATCCATTTTGGACATGCAAGGTGTTACCCCCCATATTTATGGCAAAAAGCAAACACGACCATTTCGAAAAATGGGACATGTGACCATAGTGGACGAGGATATGGCTCGTGCTAGAGAGGTGGCGCAGCAGGTGAAGGAAACCATACAAGTAGTGAGTAAATAAACCAAAACAATCAAATCCCAAATACCATTTTGCTATTGGTTTTGGGCGATACACAACTATAATGATATGAAAAAAGTAGCCGTAATCATGGGAAGCACCAGCGATCTTCCCGTTATGCAAGATGCTGTTGAAATTTTAAAGGGATTTGATATTGAAGTGGATGTGGATATTGTTTCTGCCCACCGAACCCCAGAGAAACTCTTTGATTTTGGCAAAAATGCCCATAAAAATGGCTATGGGGTAATTATTGCCGGCGCTGGCGGTGCAGCCCATTTACCAGGAATGGTGGCTTCGCTATCCCCATTACCAGTTATCGGGGTTCCTGTAAAGAGCAGTAATTCCATAGATGGCTGGGACTCGGTGCTATCCATTCTTCAAATGCCCGGAGGTGTACCCGTTGCCACCGTGGCCCTTAACGGGGCAAAAAATGCTGGTATCCTAGCAGCCCAAATCCTTGGAAGTTCCGACCAATGTATCCTCGACAAGATTGAGGTTTACAAACAGGGGTTGAAAGAAAAGGTAATCAAGGGAGCTGAAGAAATTCGAAAAAACAAAGGATAGAAGGAACAGATGCCGAGTTACAATGAATTGGGTATTTTGTTTGGACTGGCAAGCACGGCAGTGGTGCTATTCGTGCGTAAAAAAATAAAACTACCGCATCACAAAAGCTTGTGGAAAAGTGCCCTACTTCTATTCTCTCTTTATACATTGATGCTCGTTATTACAGAAGTCAGATGGTATTTTATCAAAGAACAGCTACAAAGTTTCGATTTGAACCAAAATGGTTTCATCGATTTAGAGGAATACACAGATGAGGCTATAGAAGCATTAAACAGAAGAACCCGGAACACGGCAAGGAACTATGCATTTTTGATAGCGGCAGTCATCTCCTCAGTGGTCTCATTAACTTTTTATACTACGGATGTAATAAGAACTCATCGAAAAATCAAAAAATCCAAGAATTCAACAATCCATGAATAATCCCCTTTTAGAATCGTTTGACCAAGCTCCCTTTGAGCATATTGAAAATGAACATTTTAAACCCGCTTTTTTACAGGCGATTGAACAGGCCCGAAAAGAAATTGACCAAATTGTAGATAATCCCGAATCCCCGACATTCAAGAACACCTTGGAAGCCTTGGATTTTTCAGGCAAACAATTAGATCGCGTTTCCAGTATATTTTTCAACCTTAATTCTGCCGAAACCAATGAGGAAATCCAGAAAATTGCCCAGGAGATTTCACCCCTACTTTCCGAGTTCAACAACGACATTACCCTAAATGAGAAATTGTTCCAAAGAGTAAAATCCGTATACCAACAACGAGGCGAGCTTAGCTTAACATCGGAACAGCAAACCTTATTGGACAAACGCTATAAAAGTTTTAGTAGAAACGGAGCCAACTTGGATGAAGCTGGCAAAAAAAGATTACGGGAAATTGATGCTGAACTGTCCAAGCTTAAATTGAAGTTTGGTGAAAATGTATTGGCTGAAACCAACAAGTATGAAATGCACCTCACCGAAGAGGCAGATTTGGCAGGTTTACCTGAGGGAGCCAAGGAAGCGGCTGCCCAATTGGCTAAATCCAAGGATAAGGAAGGCTGGCTAATAACTTTGGACTACCCTAGTTACATCCCATTTATGAAATATGCAGATAATAGGGAATTGCGTAAAGAGCTGTCCCAAGCCTTTGGAAGTAAAGGTTTTCACCAGGACGATTTGGACAATCAGGAAAATGTGCTGCAAATCGTATCCCTCCGTCATGAACGGGCCAATCTTTTGGGTTATCCTACCCATGCGGATTTTGTTCTTGAAGAACGCATGGCAGAGACCCCAAAGAAGGTCTTGGATTTTTTAAGCGAACTGCTGGACAAAGCCAAACCGGCTGCCATCCGCGAATTCAATCAGTTAGCATCCTTTGCCAAGGACACCGATGGTATTGAACAATTGGAAAAATGGGACAGTGCTTATTATTCTGAAAAACTGAAACAACAGCTGTTCAATTTGGATGATGAAAAACTCAAACCCTATTTTAAACTGGAAAATGTCATTAATGGGGTATTTAAAGTGGCTGAAAAATTGTTTGGATTGACTTTTAAGGAAGTTTTTGATGTTGAAAAGTACCATGAAGAGGTCAAAACCTACGAGGTCTATGATCGAGATAATCAATTCATCGCTCTTTTTTATACGGATTTTCATCCGAGACAAGGAAAACGTGGGGGTGCTTGGATGACTTCGTACAAATCACAATACACCGTTAACGGGGATAATAGTAGACCTCACATATCCAATGTCTGCAATTTCACCAAACCCACGGAGACCAAACCTTCACTCCTAACTTTCAATGAAGTAACCACCTTGTTCCACGAGTTTGGGCATGGTCTGCACGGCATGTTGGCCAATACCACATATCCAAGCCTGTCCGGGACTTCCGTGTATTGGGATTTTGTGGAATTGCCCAGTCAGATCATGGAAAACTGGTGTTATGAAAAGGAAGCCTTGGAACTCTTTGCCTTCCATTATGAAACTGGCGAACTGATCCCTATGGAATTGGTGGCAAAAATCAAGGAATCTGCCACTTTTCAAGAAGGAATGGCCACATTGCGCCAGTTGAGCTTTGGTTTTTTGGATATGGCATGGCATGCAGCTGATCCAGCGGCAATCAAAAATGTAAAAACCTTTGAAGCCAAGGCGTTTGAAGGCACCAATCTGTTTCCCGACAGTCCGGAAACCTGTATGAGCACGGCCTTTGCCCACATTTTTCAGGGTGGGTATTCCTCCGGATATTATAGCTACAAATGGGCCGAAGTGCTAGATGCGGATGCTTTTGCCTACTTTAAGGAAAAGGGCATTTTTAACACGGCAGTTGCCAATGAGTTCAAAGAACATGTACTGTCCAAAGGAGGTACTGAAAACCCTATGACGCTCTATAAAAGGTTCAGGGGTGCAGAACCTAAGATTGAACCGCTATTGGAGCGAGCTGGGTTAATCAAGAAAGTTGTGTAACATTTCTTAATTTTCAAAAATTATTGAAAGTTTAGAAAATAGTTGTATCTTTATCCCATGGAATACCAGGAAGCAAAACAAAAATTTATTAGCACATGGGGAAGTTTGGGTACTATATGGGGTATCAACAAAGCCATGGCGCAGATTCAAGCTTTGCTTTTTATTTCCACAGAACCGTTGACCACGGAACAAATTATGGAAGAACTCCAAATTTCTCGTGGAAATACCAGCATGAATGTTAGGCAGTTGATTGATTGGGGCATAGTGACCAAGGAGCTAAAGGTTGGTGAGCGCAAGGAGTACTACAACACAGAAAAAGATGTCCAGGAGTTGGCACGGATCATTGCAAAGGAAAGAAGTAGAAGAGAGATTCAACCCGTCATCAAAACATTGCAGGACATCAGTTCAATGAATAATGACGGTTCTGCTGCCACAGCTGAACTCATTAAACAAACACAAGCATTGTTGGAATTAGCGGAGACGGCTGATACTGTCCTGACTAAAGTTGTGAACCACAAACAAAATTGGGTCAGCAATGCCCTGCTTAAAATGATCAAATAATTTTTTTGAATTTATATTTCAATATTTTCTGAAACTTTAAAACAATCTATTATGGTTCCAACTTGGCTCATCATCACCGCAGGTATCGGTCAAATATTCACTGCATGTATTTATCCATACATAAGACACCAAGTATTTGATTGGTATAATGACGTACAAAAACTTAAGCCTTTAAATCAGGAAATAGCCAAAACCTACAGCCGATATATCCAAGGGCTAAACTTCTCCTTTGGATTGATTGCCATCATTTTACCCATGAATCTTCAAAACAAAACCCCATTGGCACTCGCTCTTTCCGGATTGATCGCAGCCTATTGGATTGGAAAAGTAGCCACCCAATTTGCCTATTATCCCATGTATCAAATACCACAGAAAAAGCTGTTTAGAATAGGAAGTTATCTCATGAACGGACTCTTCATGCTTTTTGCCTTGGTCTACACTTGGCTCGTATTCATTAACCTTTTGAACATACAATTATGAAAACAACTACCCTAAAACCCGTCAATATTGTCATTCCGAAATCCAAAAGGAAAAAAACCGACCTAGTAGAATTTTACAATGAAGCAACGGCTGACTACGAGTTCTGGAGCAAGGACTTTAACATGCACTTCGGTTATTGGAAACCCTTTGCAACCAATTTTTTCCGAAGAGATACCATGCTCAATGAGTTAAACAACCAGGTATTAAAAAGGCTGAACCTAAAGAAAGAAAAAGCCCTTTTCGTCGACTTGGGCTGTGGAATGGGAGGCACCATGCGATATGCCCTGCAAAAAAATAACCACCTGACAGCAATGGGAGTCACACTCTCCGAAACCCAGGTAAGCGAAGGCAACAAGTTCCTCAAAAATCACGCAGGTGTAATTCTTAAGGAAAACTACAACCATACTAGTTTTAAGAGTAACTCCGTAGATGGAGCTATCGCAATAGAGAGTTTTTGCCATTCCGGCCACCACTCCAATACTTTTAAAGAGGCCTATCGCATCCTCAAACCTAAAGGAAAACTGGTTATCTCGGATGCATTCTTAAAAAAAAATGTTGCTACTCTTGACGTTAGCAGTCGCTATTGTTATCAGCAACTATGCGATTCATGGAGCCTGGAACGATTGGGTGCTGTTAATGAAGTGGTCAATCAATTGAAAAATGTGGGGTTCAAGGATGTTTTGGTGGAGGATATATCCATGCGTGTTGCTCCTTCGGTATTGCATGTGCCTTTTGCCATTCTAGGTTTTACGCTAAGACAGCTATTCAAATCTGGTACTTTACGTGGGCAAAGCATCAACAATCTCAAAGGGTCACTTTTTTCTTTGCTATCAGGATTGCATTAAAGAAGTTTTGGTTACTTTTTTATTACCTGCACCAAATAAGCAGCTCGCTTTGAGGTGTTCCCAAATCTTAAGATTTAGCCAAAATCTACTTTCTTGAACATTTTGTGATAGTTTTTGGAGTGGTTTGTATTGCAATGAGCATGAAATCATTAACTAAAACCATTACATTTGGTACTTCTTAAAACTATGGTAGCGTACGAACTTCATCCGGAAACCTGGGTAGACCAATATGCCGATTATTTGTTCAATTATGCGGTAGCCCGCGTAAGCGATGCAGAAATCGCCAAGGATTTGGTACAGGAAACTTTTTTCGCAGGACTTAATTCCGCCAAAAACTATAAAGGTGATGCCGCCGAGAGAACATGGTTGATAGCTATTCTCAAACGGAAGGTCATAGACCATTACCGGAAAATAAACTCCAAAAAAGGCAAGGCAGAAGTTCGTGTCAACTACAACGCAAGTTCAGATTCGGAAGGCGATTGGTTGGAAGAACAGGTAGCGGATCCATTCAGCAAAGATGGACATAGTACCATTGAAAATGAAGAGTTGGGAATGGCCATTCAAGAATGCATTTCCAAACTTCCCAAGAAACAATCGTTGGTATTCAATATGAAGACCATTCAAGGAATGAGTACGGAAGATATTTGTAATGAACTTGGAATAAATCCGTCCAACCTGTGGGTTATGATCCATAGAGCAAGAACTGCCCTTATGGGTTGTTTAAATGAAAATTGGTTTTAGTTATGAAGATTTCATGTGAGGAAGCGGCCACTATATGCAATAAATCACAGTACAAAGAGGCAGGATTCTGGCAAGTTATGAAGCTTCGCTTTCATATTTTTACCTGCAAGACCTGTGCAAAATTTACGAAGCAAAACCAAATGCTTACCACACTTTGCGATAAGGCCAATCTTAACTCGCTTTCAGAAAGTGAAAAGGAAACCATGAAAAAAGATTTGAAGAAGCATCTTTAAACCATTCCTTTCAGAACCCAAAGAATAGCAAGCCAAAACATCGGGATTCCTTCTACCCAAAAAGAGGCCAAATATCTTTTTCCAAAATCTAACTTGGAACGGAACAATGCCAATAAAACTGTTCCAATAACAATTCGAGTCAGAACTTCAGTTACCTTAATATCATCCCTCAAAAATGTAAGTAGGAGGAAGCTAATGATGAGTCCGACACCCACCTTTTTCGTTCTTTGAACACCCAAAATTTGGGGTAACGTCCTTAAATCCATAGAGTCCCATTTCAAATCCCTGATTTCAAACGGCAGGATCAAAATTAAAACCAATAAAAAACGTTGGGCAAACAGTACACCTATATCCCATGAGTAAGGAAGCTGGGCATCCAAAATTGGTAGTAATACGGTGAACCCAGCCCATACCAGGGCTACAATAAAAATTTTCATTCCTCCCAAACTCCTCAAATTACCAGATTTGGGCAACAACGGAACGGCATAAAGTGTGGACACCAATCCTAATACACCAATTGTCCACCAGAGTTTTTGGTCTAGTTGAGACATAAAATACATAGCCAACCCAAAGCACAAGAAGCTAAAAATTTGGATGTATCGATGATATAGATTGGAAACAATTAGGTATTTCTCTGCCTCTACCCCATACTTTATAAAATTGTAGCATACAACAGTGCTACATCCAGTAAAACCCAACAGGAAATAATTTAACGGAATGTCTAACAGAACCAAAGTTACACCGGTCAAAGCCATCACCGCCAAACCCACATGCACACTGGCATTCAAGTAAAAATCAAAAATGGATTTTATCAAACGCATTAAACAAAATTCAGCTATTTAAGCCAAGGGTTAATTTGTAGTTAACAACTTTGAATTGACCTAGTGCAAAAATCCCGAATTTGAATGAATTTATGCCTAATTTTGTGCACTTTATAATACTGGACATGAATACAGAAGTGTTTGCCTCAAGGCATATAGGGATCACAGAAAAAGATCTTCAGCGCATGTTTGAAACTGTAGGTGTGGATAGCATGGAACAATTGATTTATGAAACCATTCCGGATGATATCAGATTGAAGGAATCCTTAAATCTACCCAATGGTGTCAGTGAACATGAGTTTTTGACCCATATCCAAGAACTTGCAGATGAAAACAAAGTTTTCAAGAGTTATATAGGCTTGGGGTATCATGAAAGTTTAACCCCTTCGGTAATCAAAAGGAATATTTTGGAAAATCCAGGTTGGTATACAGCCTATACGCCCTATCAGGCCGAGATTGCCCAAGGCAGGTTGGAAGCCCTCCTTAACTTCCAAACCATGGTGAGCGACCTTACCGGGATGGAACTGGCCAACGCCTCTTTGTTGGACGAAAGTACCGCCGCCGCCGAGGCCATGACCATGTTATTGGACTTAAGGTCACGTCAACAGAAAAAAGAGGGCGCGCTTAAGTTTTTTGTCTCTGAGGAAGTGCTGCCTCAGACCTTGAGCCTTCTGCAAACACGTTCCAAACCATTGGGCATTGAACTGATCATAGGAAATCATGAAAAATTCGATTTTTCAAATGAATTCTATGGTGCTTTGCTGCAATATCCGGGGAAACATGGACAAGTCCATGACTATGCCGGTTTTGTTGAAAAAGCAAAGGAAAATGATATCAAAGTAGCCGTATCTGCCGACATTTTAAGTTTAGTATTGCTTACGCCTCCCGGTGAATGGGGGGTAGATGTGGTTGTGGGTACCACGCAGCGCTTTGGTATTCCACTAGGGTACGGAGGCCCCCATGCCGCTTTTTTTGCCACAAAAGAAGCTTACAAGCGTAATATTCCGGGTAGGATCATTGGTATCACCAAGGACACGGATGGAAATCCAGCCTTGCGGATGGCCCTTCAGACCCGTGAACAGCACATAAAAAGAGACAAAGCCACCTCCAACATTTGTACCGCCCAGGTGCTATTGGCTGTTATGGCGGGCATGTATGCGGTGTATCATGGCCCAAATGGATTAAAATACATTGCGGAAAAGGTGCACACCAGTACTAAATTGGTTTCCGATTTCCTTGGCGAGGTCGGTTTTGAACAGCTTAACGAGGTGTACTTTGATACCATAAAAGTCAAAGTCAATAATGCAAAGCAATTAAGAGAGGTTTCTGAATCAGTTGGAATCAATCTGAACTATATTGATGAAAATACAGTATCAGTCTCTTTGAACGAAGCTGTTGAAAAAGAAGATATCAAGCGTTTGATAGGTTGCTTTATGGAAAGCCAAAACCAAAAACCGGATGCCTCTTTTGTGAAATCGGTGACGGACATAATTCCCGAATCCTTACAACGTAAATCCCCATTTTTAGAACACGAAGTGTTCAATTCGTACCACTCGGAAACAGAATTGATGCGCTATATCAAGAAATTGGAGCGAAAGGACTTGGCCCTGAACCATTCCATGATATCCTTAGGGAGCTGTACCATGAAATTGAATGCTGCCAGCGAGATGTTGCCGTTGAGCTGGGCCAATTGGGGGAATATCCACCCTTTTGTACCTCTTGATCAAGCCCAGGGCTATCAAAAAGTACTCAAAGAACTGGAATCCCAATTAAATGTGATTACCGGTTTTGCGGCAACCTCCCTTCAGCCCAATTCGGGAGCACAAGGAGAGTATGCCGGACTTATGACGATCAAAGCCTACCATGAGTCCCGTGGAGAGGGACACCGAAATATTTGTATCATTCCCGCTTCCGCACATGGAACCAATCCAGCTTCGGCAGTTATGGCCGGGATGAAGGTTGTGGTGACCAAAACCGATGAACATGGAAACATAGATGTTTCGGATTTGGAGGAAAAAGCCCAGTTGCATTCAGTAAATCTTGCAGCCCTAATGGTCACTTATCCTTCAACGCATGGTGTATTTGAGTCTTCCATCAAACACATTACCCAAGTGATCCATGATCACGGCGGGCAAGTGTATATGGACGGAGCTAACATGAACGCACAGGTGGGATTGACGAATCCTGCTACCATTGGTGCTGATGTTTGTCACTTGAATCTGCACAAAACGTTTGCTATTCCCCACGGAGGTGGTGGTCCAGGTGTAGGCCCAATTTGTGTTGCTGAACAGTTAAAGCCGTTCCTACCTTCCAATCCTGTTGTGGAAACCGGAGGTGAACAGGCAATCACAGCTATTTCAGCAGCTCCTTGGGGCAGTGCCCTCGCTTGTCTGATTTCCTACGGATATATCAAGATGTTGGGTGCTGAAGGACTTACCGAAGCTACCAAAATGGCCATTTTAAATGCCAATTACATCAAGGACAAACTCAAAGGGAAATTTGATGTACTCTACACTGGTGAGAGAGGTCGCGCTGCACACGAAATGATTATTGACTGTAGGCCTTTTAAAGCCCACGGAATTGAGGTGACGGATATTGCGAAACGCCTAATGGATTATGGATTTCATGCTCCGACCGTTTCATTTCCGGTTGCCGGAACCATCATGATTGAGCCAACTGAAAGTGAGAGTTTGGCCGAATTGGACAGGTTTTGCGAAGCAATGCTCGGTATTAGGGAAGAAATTGATGAGGCCCATGCGGATAATCCCAACAATGTCCTTAAAAATGCACCTCATACCTTGGGAATGGTTACCAGTGATTCCTGGGAATTTCCATACAGTAGACAAAAAGCAGCCTTTCCCCTGCCCTACGTTTCAGAGAACAAATTTTGGCCCAGCATCCGTAGAACGGATGAAGCCTTTGGAGATCGTAATTTGATCTGTACCTGCACACCCATTGAAGCTTACGCGGAAGTGTAGTGTAACACCCGTATTTAGGTATAAAACGCCTTGGTTTCCTACGTAAATCCAGGCGTTTTCCTATTTATATTTAGCCTATACGTCATTTGGGCATCGTATCATTTTCGATTAAATAGCTTAAAAAATCACAACTGAAAATTATCTTCATTAGCAAAACCTCGACATGAATATTGGCATCACCGGCACAGGTAGTTATATCCCTCCCGTCATTACTAAAAATGAAGATTTTCTTGAACATCACTTTTTGGATATCAACGGCTCCCATTTTGAACATGAGAACCAAGTGATTATTGAGAAATTCCAGGCAATTACGGGCATAGCTGAACGTCGGTATGCGCCACCAGAATTAAAAACCTCAGATTTAGGGTATCTGGCATCTGAAAAGGCCATTGAAGAGGCCGGCATTGACCGGGAAGAAATCGATTATATCATTTTTGCCCACAACTTTGGGGATTTAACCCCTGGTAAAATACAGGGTGATACGCTTCCCAGCCTAGCAACACGGGTAAAACACCTGCTCCAAATCAGAAATCCCAAATGTGTTGCTTACGATATGATATTTGGTTGTCCTGGTTGGGTTGAAGGTGTTATTCAGGCTTCTGCCTTTATCAAAAGTGGCCTGGCAAAAAAATGTTTGGTTATTGGTGGTGAAACGCTATCCAGAATTGTGGACGACCATGACCGCGACAGTATGATCTATTCTGATGGTGCGGGAGCTGCAATTTTGGAGGCAAATCCCAGCTCTGGGGAAATTTTAAGCCATGCTTCGGAAACCTATGCCAATGGCGAGGCTTACTATTTGTATTTTGATAAGACGTATAAGGAAGAAGGTTGCCCCGACACTAGATATATCAAAATGCATGGAAGAAAAATTTATGAGTTTGCATGCACTCAAGTGCCTCGGGCCATGAAAGAATGCTTGGACTCCAGTGGGGTTAGCATAGATGACGTAAAGAAAATTTTCATCCACCAAGCCAACGAAAAAATGGATGAGGCCATTATCAAAAGGTTCTATAGACTTTATGGCAGGCAAGTTCCAGAAGATATCATGCCCATGAGCATACACAAATTGGGCAATAGTTCAGTGGCCACCGTACCCACACTTTATAATTTGGTAAAAAATGGCCAACTGGACGACCATGAGGTCAACCCAGGCGATGTAGTTATTTTTGCTAGCGTTGGTGCCGGTATGAACATCAATGCGGTTGTATATCGCGTATAGGGATGCTGAGTTCTGATCATTGATCATTGATTATTGATTATTGATTATTGATTATTGATTATTGATTATTGATTATTGATTATAAGATTTAAAAATTAATCGCCAAACATCCAGCACCCAACTTCCAGCATCAAACATCCAACACCCAGCACCCAGCACCCAATATCCAACATCAAGCATCCAGCATCTTTCAAAAAATCTAGATTTACTTTTCCACTTCTATGTTGAGAATTGGTATTTTGCGGAATGAAATTGAGTGTGATCATTCCCGCCCATAATGAGGCGGACCACCTAACAGCCTGTCTGGATTCATTCGTGGCCCAATCCACACCACCAGACGAGTTGATTGTTGTGGATGACAATTCAACCGACAACACTTTTAAAATTGCCTCGGAATTTGCCCAAAAAAACACCTGGATCAAGGTTCTGCAACGTAAATCCTCTGAAGGGCATATCCCTGGGAAAAAGGTGGTAGACACTTTCAATTTTGGATTGGAACGTACTTCAGAATTCGATTTAGTTGGCAAATTTGATGCAGATATCATTCTCCCTACAAATTATTTTGAAGCTATGCTGAACCACTTCCAAAGCAACTGGAAACTTGGGATGTGCTCTGGACTCTTATATGTTGAAAAAAAAGGGAAATGGGTGTACGAAAGCATTTCCAACAAAGACCATATACGAGGCCCTATCAAACTCTATCACAAAGCTTGTTTCAACAAAATGAATGGCCTCAGGCCAGGGGTTGGCTGGGATACTGTGGATGAACTTTTGGCACAATATCACGGTTTTGAAATTCATACCGATACTAGTTTATTGGTTAAACACCTAAGGCCTACCGGACACGGTTACACCATCAAAAAAAGGCAAAGTAAGGGCGAGGCCCTTTACAAGATGCGGTATGGTATTGTGCTTGTCAAACTGACCGCTCTTAAGATGGCATGGCAAGCCAAAAATCCATTTTTGTACAGCCAAGTAATCATAGGTTATTTAAGAGCTTACTTTCAACAGTCAGAAAGGTATGTTTCCAAATCAGAAGGGGCCTTTATCCGAAAATATAGATGGCAAGGCATCACTTCCAAAATGTCCAACAACTAATTCGTTAACTATGTTAGAAATCCGACTGAACTGCGAAAACTGCGATAAACCGCTACCTAATGATAGCGATGAAGCAATGATCTGTACCTACGAATGTACCTTTTGCAAGGATTGCGTGGACCATGTACTCTTGAATGTATGCCCCAACTGCGGTGGTGGTTTTGAAAAAAGGCCCACAAGGCCCAAGGCTGGTCTGGATAAGTACCCTCCAAGAAAGGACAAGGTGCTAAAACCAGTTCAGCACAATAAATATCTGGCTAAAAACCAAAGCGTAGATCCTAGAAACCGATAGTTTATTCCAGCACCTCCCTAATTGGCTTGCCCGTTGTCCCGTTAGGAAAAGCAATGCCCAGCAAAGCAGCCATAGTAGGGGCTATATCCGGAATTTCCGTTCGGCTTACTGTACTCCCTTTTTTAATTCCCTTTCCAAAAAGCAGCAGAGGCACATGGGTGTCATAAATCATGGGAGAGCCATGGGTGGATCCTGTTTCCCGATACGACGTATGTCCGGGCCTAGGAACCAGGAGTACATCCCCGGATCGTTTTTGGTTGTACCCATTTTGAAGGATATATGGGATTCCCCGGGTATATTCGTTCTGCCACATTTGCGAGGCAGTATACACTTGGTTCACTTGCTCATAACCCAAAAGTTCCATAGCAATTTCCTCTTGGGCATCATCCAAATCAATATCTAAATTATGAATGACCTTGTGGTCCAAGAACACCTGATAGTTGGAAATATTTTTAACCACATCCGTGGTGCCGTATTTGTACTTTTGGAATTCCGTGAATTTGGATTTTAGCGCTTCCATATCCAAGTAGTTGGCAGGTACCTTTTGATCCCGTAAATAGCCTGGAACATTGATAGCGCCATGGTCTGCGGTTAAGAACACCGTGTATTGCCCAACACCCACCTTGGCATCCAAAGTATTGAACAACCTTTCCAAATCTAGATCCAATCTCAAATACGTATCCTGAACTTCCTTGGAGTTCACCCCAAACTTATGGCCCACATAATCCGTACTTGAAAAACTAATGGCCAGAAAATCGGTGATGATATCCGTACCAAGGGATTCATGTTTCAAGGCTTCCAGAGCAAAATCTAGAGTAAGGCTATTGCCGTACGGGGTATATTTTATGATTTCAAAATCCTTCGTCTTGCTCAAAAGGTTGGGTGTGCTATGCGGAAAGGTTGGAGTGGTCTCCTCCTCAAACAAACCTTCGTAGGGATTGTTGTCCGTTCCACTTTCCAAATAAAGGGCTATGTCTTTTACCGTGTTCCAAGCTTTTTTATATTCCTGCACCTTACCTGAGGTATTAAAATCTTTCACCCACTGGGGCAGGTCGTTCATATAGTAAGAACTACTGATCCACTTACCTGTATCCCCACCTTCAAACCAATAGGCGGCATTGGCCATATGTCCTCCTGGTAGAACAGCCCCTCTGTCTTTAAGGGCCACAGCAACTACTTTTCCTCGTTTTTGGGTGTGCAATCGCAACTGATCGGTAATGGTAGTGGTCAGTAATCTGTGGGGAGACATTTTCCCAGCATCCGAAGAGGTGCCCACGGTGGAACGGCTTTCGTCGGAAGCACAATACACCTCTGTATCCTGATACTTATCGTACCAATTGTTCCCTATAATTCCATGGGTTGCTGGTGTGGTTCCAGAATACACCGATGCATGTCCAGGTCCTGTGCTAGTGGGCGCATAATTAAAGTGGTGATTTTTGCAATTGAACCCATCCCGTACCATCCGTTTAAAGCCTCCGTCACCATAGTGGCTCCAAAATCGGGTCAGATAATCATATCGCATTTGATCTACCACTATTCCCACTACCAATTTTGGGTTTTGCGCAATCTCAACGGATGGAATTACCGGCGTGTTTCTATTTTTTCTTTGAGCTAGGACTGAAGTGGTTGCCAGCAGTAGCGCTCCAAGGAACAAAAGCTTAAAATTTCTCATGAATTCAATTTGGTTCAACGGGGACAAAACTATTTAATAATTCCCTCTTTAAAATTTAAATCAAGGTTAAATACACGGCAATATTCTTATTTTTATGCCTGCAAGTCAACTTTTGGCACATGAAATACCTTGAAGCGATTGGAAAGTACTTCATCATGATATATGAGGTATTTAAAAAACCCACCAAGTGGCCAATCATGAGATCATTAATTCTGAAGGAAATCGATGAGTTGATTTTTGGGTCGTTGGGTATTATCATATTTATCTCCTTTTTTATAGGAGGTGTTGTCACCATTCAAACCGCTTTGAACCTAAATAGCCCCCTGATTCCAAAAAGTTTGATCGGGTTTGCAACAAGGCAGTCCGTTATATTGGAATTTGCCCCTACTTTCACTTCCATTATTATGGCTGGAAAGGTGGGTTCCTATATCACTTCCAGTATTGGCACCATGAAAGTCACAGAACAAATTGATGCTTTGGAAGTAATGGGAATTAACTCCGTAAACTATTTGGTGTTCCCAAAAATCATTGCCATGTTGGCTTATCCCTTTGCGGTTGCCATTGCCATGTACGTTGGTATTTTAGGTGGATGGATTGCCGGAGCTTTTGGGGGATATGCCCCAAGCGGGGAATTTGTTAAAGGGCTGCAATTGGATTTCGATTCGTTCCATGTAACTTATTCTTTCATCAAAACCATTGTGTTTTCTTTTATTATTGCAACCATCCCTTCATTTCATGGTCTTTATATGAAAGGTGGGGCCCTTGAAGTTGGAAAGGCCAGTACCACCTCCTTTGTTTGGACCAGTGTCGTAATCATTATATTGAATTATATCCTAACCCAATTGTTGCTCGGCTGATGATAGAAGTGGAAAACATACACAAATCGTTTGGAGACACCCATGTTCTAAAGGGCATCAGTACCGTATTTGAGCAAGGAAAGACCAATTTAGTCATTGGGCAAAGTGGCTCGGGAAAAACGGTATTTTTAAAATGCCTGCTGGGTCTTTTTGAACCTGAACAAGGACAGATTTGTTACAACGGAAGTTATTATTCCGAGCTTTCTATGGACCAAAGGCGTGATTTGCGACAAGAAATGGGTATGGTATTTCAGGGAAGCGCTCTTTTTGATTCCATGACCGTGGAAGGCAATGTGATGTTTCCCTTGGATATGTTTACCAAGCAGTCCAAAGCAGAAATGCAAGATCGGGTGGATTTTGTGCTCGAACGCGTTAACTTAATCGATGCCCATAAAAAATATCCTTCAGAAATCTCCGGGGGAATGCAGAAACGGGTAGCTATTGCACGTGCCATAGTGATGAATCCGAAATATCTGTTCTGCGACGAACCCAATTCCGGATTGGACCCAAAAACAGCTATTCTTATTGACAACCTCATCCAGGAGATTACTCGGGAATACCAAATCACTACAGTAATCAACACTCACGACATGAACTCCGTGATGGAAATCGGGGAAAAAATCATCTTTCTAAAAAACGGCTTTAAGGAATGGGAAGGTACCAACAAGGAAATCTTTAAAACGGATAATGTGGCCGTAACAGATTTTGTGTATTCCTCTGAATTATTCAAAAAAGTGCGGCAGATGTACATTGAGGAACGGAATTAACTTGGATTATTGGATTCCTCGATAGTCGGATTTTTGGAATTTAAGAACTCAAATCTGATGTCTGAAAAAAACTAATCCGCTTCCTTGATCACCAAAGTTGAATCTTGAATTCTGAGTTTTAACCAGTCTGCCAATTTTTTGGAATCCGCTTCTATTTGATTGTTTCGGGTCCCCTCTTTCCATTTCACTTCAAAAACAGGTATGGTATCCAACTTTTTAAAATCCGTTTGGAGTTGGTATGAAAAACCAAGTGCTTCAATGTTGACATAGTTGGCTTTTGCTTCAGCGCTTATTCCTGCAAATGGAATTTGTTTCCCAGCGTTCTTGGTCAATGTGGCCACCTCCTCTTCCAACAATCGAATCTGTTCGTCTTTGTTTAAGAGTTCTGCCTTATTTTTTTCGTATAGTTCACTAACGTAGTTGAATTTTTCCTCAGAATCGTCCTTTCCACCTTGCAAAATCCGGAATTCGGCATCTTTCAGTCTAGAATATTCATTCTTTTGGACACGCCAAGTGTTGATTACATTTTCAGGGATCAATTCATCTCCCATACAGACCAGTTCAATTAAAGATGGATCTTCTCCTTCCTTATATTCCAATTTGGTCAGGTTATCCACATAGCGCCCAGCAGAATTGAATTGATATACCTCTATAGTCTCCTTTAAAAATTCTTGTGCCTGTTTCTTAAAGAGCGATTCTTGAAACACTTGATAAAATGTGAATCCAGCTGGGATCATTACCGCTATCCCTGTCAACGAAGCAGCCCTAGCAATAAGCCTTCTCCGTTGTGAATTCGCGTAACGTACCATAGGAAACCTTAAAAACTTGATGACCAAGAAGGTAGCCAACCCAATAAAAATGGTATTGATAATGAACAAATACATGGCCCCAGCCGCATACCACGGTTTACCAATGGCCAAACCAAAACCTACCGTACAGAGCGGGGGCATAAGGGCAGTGGCAATGGCCACACCAAAAATAACACTGGCTATGGTGCCCTTTTTGGCTCTTGCAATAACCAAGGCCAAACCTCCAAAAAAGGCAATTAATACATCC
This sequence comes from Flagellimonas algicola, assembly GCF_005937185.1. Classification (GTDB taxonomy): domain Bacteria; phylum Bacteroidota; class Bacteroidia; order Flavobacteriales; family Flavobacteriaceae; genus Flagellimonas; species Flagellimonas algicola. The sequence continues at coordinate 1,999,518 of NZ_VCNI01000001.1, forward strand.
CTTATATCCGGTTGTGTCCGTGCCAAAAGTTCCGAAGACTCATCGCGAAGCGGGAACAAATAGAAGAACAAAAAAGCAGTGACCACACTCAACACCACCATTACGGTGAAGTTCTTAAGAGATCTTCTCAAGGTGTCAATGTCATTGATCGCCAGTGAAAGCCCCATACCTAAAATAGGACCCATTAGCGGCGATATTAACATCGCTCCAATTACAACAGCAGTAGAGTTGGCATTGAGCCCCACCGAAGCGATAAAAATAGAACAGATCAAAATCCAGGACGTGTGCCCCTTAAAGGGAATATCTGCTATTATGGATTCCTTGGTCTCAGTGGCATCCGTATTGGTTCTTATTTCCAAAAGTTCGGACAGAAACTTGCGGATACTGCCCAAGAGGCCCTTAAAGTCTTTTTTTACCTCATCCCCACTATCAGGCTGCTGGGAATCTCCGTTTGCAAATAAATGTTCACTCATTCTTACGCGTACTCGTCTCCAAATTTATCTTTAACCTTGTTCAAGACCAACTTAATGTCTTGTTGTTTCGATTTAGGGAAAATCAACAAAACCTCTTCTTTGTCCACTATAATGTAGTCTTCCAATCCGTCCACAACAACAATCTTGCCTTTTGGGGAACGGATCATGTTGCCCTTGGCATCTTGTAAAAGCGTTTTACTGTTGACCACGGCATTTTTGGCTTCGTCCTTGTCCAACTTATCATATAGAGCGCCCCATGTTCCTAGGTCGTTCCAATCAAAAGTAGCAGGCAGGGTAAAAATAGCTTGGGAGTTCTCCAAGATAGCATAATCTATGGATATGTTTTCCGCCTTGGGATAGTTTTCAGCAATAAACGTTGACTCTTCCGGGGTGTTATAACAAGAAATCCCGCTTTGAAAGAGATCATACTGTTCTGGCTGATACGCCTTGAACGCATTTACTATGGTCCTGACACTCCACATAAAAATACCTGCATTCCATAGGAAATTGCCTTGCGCCAAAAACTCCTTAGCGGTTTCATAGTCCGGCTTCTCCCTAAATTGGGACACCTTTTTTAGCTTTGCGTCACTACCCTTTTCAAATTCGATATAACCAAATCCGGTGTTGGGAAAGCTTGGCTGAATACCCAGCGTGCATAGTACCTCCTCCTTTTCGCATTTGTCAAAACAAGCTTTTACGTTGTCCTCAAAAGCTTGTTCATCCTCAATCCAGTGGTCGCTAGGAGCCACGATCATCACCGCATTGGGATTCATTTTTTGGATTTTAAGCGAGGCATATAAAATACAGGGGGCCGTATTTCGCATGGCAGGTTCCAAAACCACTTGCTCTTGCGTCGCTTTTGGCAATTGCTCCAAGACCAAATCGTTATAGCGCTCATTGGTAAGAATAAGGATGTTTTCCGTTGGAATGAACCGATTGAGTCGGTCAAAGGTTTTTTGGATCAGCGTTTTCCCAGCCCCGAGCATATCGTGGAATTGTTTGGGATTTTCCGAAGTACTCACTGGCCAAAATCGGGAACCTACTCCCCCGGCCATTAAAACCGCATAATAGTTGTTGTTCATTCTAGGTAGAAATTTATTTTTTTAAAACGGTGGTTCCGCATCCGATGTTATATGCACCGGCTCTACCTCCGCATTTGGTTGGAACAAATATAATCTTCCTGTAGCCAATTCCGTACACTCATAGCGCTTTACCCTTTTGTTACCTATTTTGTAGATTCTGCCATTATGCAGCCTAAAGGTGCTACCCTTGGGAAGTTCGAACACATAACTTTGTTTCCGTTCTTCAGAATCAAAGGCCTTTAACGCAATGGACAAACGAGCATCTGAGCTACTACTTGCCTTGGGATTTTTAAAATGGTTGGCTATAATGGGTAGTAATTGTGATGGAAATATCTCCGGTCGTATAAAAGGAACCATTAAATGTTGAAAAGTCCTTTTCCACTCCTGGCCATGTGGTTTTATCCGTCGTCCAAATTTTTCAATCGCCACCAAATGGGCAATTTCATGGACCAAGGTGATCAACAAGCGGTATTTGTTCAAAGAGGCATTGACCGTGATTTTGTGGGTGCCATCAGGCATTTTCCGATAATCCCCATGCCGGGTATTACGGTGTCCCACAATCTTTAAATGGACTTCATGCTGGCGAATCAGTTCAAGACAAGGATCTACGGCCCGTTCCGGAAGGTATTTTTGCAAAGTGGTATCCACGGACACAAAATTAGAGGTTTTATCAATTGAAACCGGGCATTGGTCAATTTTGGTTCAAAAAGTGTGTCCTAAATAAGTATATTGTTCCTATAAACCATTTCCCATTACAGGATGCAATCTTTGGATTGCCAACGAACCCAACCAAGCATGAAACATCTTCTCCCATTTCTACTGCTAATCGGCTTTTGCAATTGCCAACCTGATGAAACCCAAACCTGGATCATTACGCCTTACCCAAACACCGTTGCTGTTGAACCCGGTGGTTTTGATTTTGATCAAGGAATCAATTTTAAAACATCAGATCCAAATCTAGAAGGAGTTGTTTCCTTTTTTCAGAAAAAGCTGGAAGAAATTGGTATAAGTGTGGAGGCCGAATCCCGTCAAAAAATATATCTGGAACTGGTTAAGGGGGGTGAAGTAAGCCCCGAGGCTTACGTGCTACATATCAACAAAAACAGCATTAAACTTACCGCTTCACATCCCAAAGGGATTTTCTACGGATTGACGACGCTTTGGCAACAATTGAAACTCTCAGGAAATATGTCGGTTCCCTGCGGAGTTGTAGAGGATGTTCCCAGATATGCCCACCGAGGATTTATGCTGGACGAATCCAGACATTTCTTTGGTAAGAAAAAGGTTAAACAGCTTATAGACCTTATGGCCGTGCTCAAGTTGAACACTTTTCATTGGCACCTTACCGATTCCCCAGGATGGCGGGTGGAAATCAAGGCCTATCCAAAACTCACTACTGTAGGTGGAATTGGCAACCACACCAATCCGGATGCTCCAGCCCGTTTTTATACCCAAGAAGACATTAAGGAAATTGTGGCATTTGCTGCCGAAAGACAGGTGGAGATCATTCCAGAAATTGATATGCCCGGGCATGCAACCGCAGCCAACAGGGCTTATCCCGAATTTTCTGGAGGAGGTAGCGAAAAACATCCCGAGTTCACTTTTGACCCCGGAAAGGCAAGCACCTATCAATATTTGACCACCATTCTTAAAGAAATAGCGGACTTGTTCCCGTCCCAGTATATTCATTTGGGAGGGGATGAAGTCCATTTTGGTAACGAAAAATGGAAAACCAATGACTCCATTCAGGCATTGATGCGTCGAGAAAATCTGTCCAGTTTGGTGGATGTGGAACACTATTTTATACGAAGAATGGCCAATCAACTGACCCAAATGGATAAAAAATTGGCAGGTTGGGACGAAATAGTGGAATCCGATGTCTCCAACAAAAGCTCTGTGGTATACTGGTGGCGGCACGACAAGGAAGATCAATTGCAAAAATCCTTGGATATGGGTTACCAGACGGTGCTCTGCCCCAGGGTCCCGCTTTATTTTGATTTTGTGCAGCACGATTCCCATGAAAATGGCAGACGTTGGAATGGGTTTGGTACGCTGGAAGATGTTTATGCCTATCCAGAGAGCACCCATAAATTTACCGACGCAGAGGCTGGACTCATCAAAGGAATCCAAGGAAATCTCTGGACAGAAAAATTTGATTCAGAAATTTGGGTGGATTATATGACTTTCCCTAGAATGGTCGCCTTGGCCGAATCGGCTTGGACTACAAAAAACAACAAAAATCTTGAACGATTCAATACCAATCTATTACCATTCTATGAGTTTTTGGATTCTCAGGATGTTGGATATTTTAATAGTTTAAAGCCAGAGCTTACGCCTGAGCCTTAGAGGTAATGGACTAAAAGCTTTAATTTTCTAATTTTAGACCAGTTGAAATATTGTTTTAAGCGGTTTTGAACCTATATAAACACAATCAAACTCGTAAAATTTCATTCAATGAACATGTCCACCACCCAAATATTTATAGAACTTTTGATTACCGGTTTTGGCGGTTTAATCTGGATTGTCCTAATTGTTTTGGCCGCGGGAGGATTGGAAATAGACTTGATATTGGCTGGTGAGCATTCCAGCATAATATTGTTTCCCTTGGCAGGAATCGCATACATTTTAGGTATTTTGATAGATAGAATTGGATATCAATTATTTAACAAACCCGAAAAAAAGCAAATGCAGAAAGTTTTTAAGAATGAGGAAAAATTGGGAAAGGTGAAACATATGGCCAAATTTATCATGTTGAAATCTGAAAGACTTTCTGGGGAAATCGACTATAACCGAAGCCGACTACGATTGTGTAGATCATGGGTAATTAATTTTTTTTGTATTTCCGTTGCTTTATTGCTTTATATTTTTCTAAACTCCGTCACCAATTCCAAGTTTTTTATTATCCTTTCCATTAGCTGCTTGATATTGTCAATTATCTCAGCAATTGTATGGAGAAAACTCACTAGGGATTACTATATTAATATAGCATCAAGTTATAATCATCTAAAAAAAATAAAAAAACCTGTGTGAAGCAAACCATTACCAAAAACCCCGAAAACCTTGAAATTCTTTATAAGCTTGTTGCCAACGGCTTTTACCAGGGATCTGTGGAAGCCACAAAATTTGAGTTGGTTGGAAAACACAGCACAAACTACAGAATTCTAGGTAGATTGAATGGCGAGGGCAAGTTTGTGGTAAAGGCCGAACCTAAATTCTCCCATAATATTTCCCAAAAAATAATGTTGGCGCTTGGAATTTCCGCTTGCATAATTTTGCTGGTCAAACGCAACTGGATAATTCCGTTATTGATAGCTATCATGGGCTTGGCTTCATTGGCCACTACGCGAAGTAAAAAGAAGCGGGAATTGGACAGGTTTATGGACAGATTTTTGGATTTTGTCCAAAAAGAAGCATCCAAAATCTCCTTGAATTAAATCCTTAAACCTGAAAATCACTCACTTTCAAATATCGCTTTGGCATGAATTGGTGTTCCGTCATCGGTAACTCCTTGCAAGGTGGCTTGATAGGTAGCCGGGAAGTCTGAAGTGTAGAACGAGACCTTTACCTTTCCTTCCGGAGAGAGTTGGACATAGGGTTCCCAACACAGGGTTCTTCTAAAATCTGCCTTTCCACGTTTTGAACCTTTTTTATTGTACACCGGTTCATAAAACTTCTTGGAATTCGCAAAACCCGGATGTACATAAGAAAGGGTTCCCACACCATTTTCCATTGGGGTTTGTTCTTTATAAAAGCGTTCCCTACCATCCAGTGTATATACCGCAATAATCCCATATGCTCCATTAGTGCCGTATATCGCCGTAGTGGCAGGCCTAATGTAGTCCACAAAGTCAATTTCAGGAACAGGAATATCAAAAATGGTTTGTTCTGCAACTGGAAATCCATTCAATAAATAAAAAGGTACTTTGTCATACTGATTTCTAATGTACACTTGCTCCCCAACAACATTTACCCCGGGAATTCTACCTTGCAAGGCCGTCAAGGCATTTCCAATAGGGTTTTTTCTAAATTGTTCATAATCAAGCGAGTATGATGGTCGGGTATAAAGTGCAGCTTTTCGTTTCCGCTTCATGTTGGCATCCTTGTCCAATTTATTATCGGTCACCACCGCTTCTTTAAGTCGAATCAAATCCGCTTCATCCACATTAAAAGGTTTGATTTCCGGTAGCATTACGGGAAAAGCGCTAACATAGTCCACTTCCTTAGATCTTAAAGGCAGAGACTCCATTACCTTGACCTCTGGTGTGCTAAATGATTCCAATTCTATAAAAAAACTGGGGTCGGAACCTCTATTCTTTTTGCTCCTCTTATTTTTTTTGGACAGGGCGTTGGCATATACAAAAATGGATGTGCTATCCTTAAAATGTAGGTTTGTGAACTCAAATTCGCCCTTTTCATTGGTTTCAAAAACATCATAACCCGCTTCCATTCGGTTTTTGTACGCCAGTGAAACCTGTGCCGGAACAGCTTTGTCACGTGAATTGGACTGAACCACCCTGCCTTTCAACGTAATTCCGTTTTCACGGGGAAAACGTAATTCCTCCACTTCATGGTCTATAAAGCTTCGCCAACCTTGGGTCATCATCAAAAAATCCAAGTTTTTTCTCCGCGCAGGATCTTTGGAATTAAAATAATAGGCCGGATTTTCAATTTCTCCCTTGAGTTCAGAAGTCAATAGGAGGTATGTTTTTATATCGATATTGCCCATTCTGGGTGCTGATAAAGCAGTCTCTGAAACCGAAAGGGACATATTCGCCGCAAAATCCGCTGCATCCTCATCTACCTTTATTTCCAAATCCACGAGTTCCCTTTTCCCATATTGCCATTTGGAGGTTTCCATTCCTACCTGTTTGCTATCGGAATGGTGAAAAAACAGACGTTCGCAAATGGGCTGCCCTGAACCATCAAAAAGGGTAAACTGAACAATCCCATCTTTGACCAATTCTTTGGGCAAGGTCACCACAGCATATTGATCCTTCCCCTCAATTTTGGAAGTGGAAATTTTTTCCCCACCTTGAGAAGCTCTCAATTGAAGGCCATTAACACCTTTGGACCTGGAAGATTTGATCTCCACATTATAGTGGGCTCCTCGATCAAACACGTGCATCATGGTTCCCGATACCAGAGCATTGGGCAATGGGTAAGTGAAAGTGTTGCCATTGTATTGAATCTCTGCCAGATACTTTTCACCATTTTGGGGTATGAATGACGTCATTCCCATGCCCAAATGGGAACTGGCAAACTCTGTGATCGTTTTACCGGAACCATCCACAACTTTTCCTCTAATGTTGGTTCCCAATCCATCCGGAGCAACCGATTTGAAACCCATTCTATTGATAAAACCATTAACCAAATTCCCTCCTTCAGGAAAAAATCGAAGATCTGGTTTCTCCAAGTGTAAAACAGCATCTTTTATTTCGGCCATAGGTTTTTCCCCTGTGAAAACCTTTTCCGAGGTAAGCTGCGAACCTCCTCCTATTCGGATATTTTTTCTGAAAAAAGTGGAGTTCCCAAGGTTGCGCATGAAGTTGGTATAGGCCCTAATGGTATACATTCCTTTTGTTGTTTCCACTGGAATTTTTAAATCCCCAGATGCACTTCCCAGCTCTGTTTGGAGCATTCTAGTTATCAAGACCTTATTCTTGGAGTTGATTAGGTCAACATAGATAATTTCATTGGTCGCAAGGGGTTTGTTGGTGCCTGCTTGTACAAGATATGCTTTAAACCAAATACGTTCCCCAGCATAGTAATCCGATCTGTCCATGTGCAGATAAACCTTTTCTCGGTCAGTATTTTGAACAATGGCATCTGAATTGTAGACATTGTTATTGAATGAACTGTATCCTATATGGGAAAAGCAGACCATTCCCAGTGCAAGAAGGAGAAATCGAATTGGCGTTACCATATTTTTGAGTTTTTAGATGTTATGGGACCCTTTAAAAATGCCACAATTTTCGTACCAAATCTTTCACAGTTGTACTAGGGAGTACTGTTGCTCACCTGCAACAATTTCCCATTGTATAATTGGTGTCCCTTTAGCGCGAAATCCCTAATGTATTCAGCCATTTCCAAGGCCGTGACCGGAGCTTCATAACCAGGAAAAGCCTCCGCCAACATTTCGGTCTGCACTGCCCCCAAGGCCAAAACATTAAACCTGGGGCCCGTTTCTTTAAACTCCTCGGCCCAAAGTTCTGTCAGTGTAATTACCGCGCCCTTACTTGAGCTATAGGCGGATAAGCCCGGAAACTTCATACTCCCTTGCACGCCCCCCATGGAACTAATGGTGACCACATGCCCGTTTTTTCCCATTTTTGGAACCACCAATCGGGTCATTTCAGCCACACCAAACACATTTACTTTGTAAACTGCCTCAAATTCTTCTGACGTAATTTCCAAAAAGGGTTTGTTCAATAAGCTTCCTGCATTATTAATCAATACATCCACAGCATCCCATCCTTCAATTATCTGACCCACCTTTTTATAATCCCCGGCTTGGGATAGGTCACAGGACAAGCTGTGTATGTTGGGCAACTTTAAATCGGAACATGGCCCTGCATTACGCGATAAGGCCAGTACTTGATGTCCTTCCTGTCCTAAAAGCTTTACCAATTCGTATCCAATACCACGACTGGTTCCGGTAATGATAATGTTTGCCATATTTAGACCTCTTGACTCCACCCGAGGAAGTATTTATTAATTTATCTTGATTTCTTGGGTTGGCGCATTTGCAATGCCTTCAACAACAGGTAACATTCTGTTCACCAAACTCGCCATATGTCCAAAATCCATCAATTCCACTTCATCCCCCACTTTATGGTAATGGTTGAAGTTTGTAAAATCGAAGGTGCAAAACGTATGGGAAGGGACTCCGAACTCTTTGTGGAACGGATAATTATCAGAACGCTGGAACAGACCATATTTTTTGGCAGTAGGCAGGTAGCCCACCAATTTTTCGTTTGCATATGCATTGCACACCTCAGCTAGGTTTGACATATTGTAACCCGTAATATATACATCGTAACTGGTGCTGTTCAGGGGAACCCCGGTCATTTCGAAGTTAAGCATGGCGTACAGGTTTAGATCTGCCGCCTTTAGCTTTTTGGCCAAATGTTCTGAACCTAACAAACCTTTTTCCTCAGCACTGAACAAAGCAAAAATCAGGCTTCGTTTATTCGTTTTTTTTGTGCTGAAGTATCGTGCCAATTCCATTACAGTTGATGTTCCAGAAGCATTGTCATTGGCCCCGTTGGCAATATAATCTCCATTTTCGGGTGCAATGGTCCCTATATGATCATAGTGGGCACCAACTAAAATATACTCCTTCTTAAGCTCCGGATCGTTTCCTTCCACCACACCTACAACATTATAGGAGGTTTTTTTGTAATTGGTCAAGGTATCCCGATAGGACTCAAAATAAGGTTTAACCTGATACGATTTAAAGTAGTTCTCAATATAGGTAGCGGCCATTGCAATACCCTCACTTCCAGAATCGCGCCCCTTTAAATCATCTGAAGCCAAATAGGTCATAAGATCTCCAATGCGCTCGGAACTGGAGAATGCTGTTGCTGAATTTGTTTTGACCGCGGTTTCTTCCACAACAGAACCTTTAAGCGCATCTGGCCCATCGGGTTTTTCTGAATCTGTAGATGAATAGGTCGGAATTTTTTTGGTGGAACTACAACCCATGACTAGAACCATGAGCAAATAAACAAGTACGTTTTTCATTTTGATGAATTTGTTTTAAAGATAAAAAAAGCATCCTAAAAGGATGCTCTTATATCGATATGTAAAAAACAGCTTTTGACTGCTCCTTCGACTTCCCTTGGGACGTCTGCTGGAACTGACAACTATGCCAGCATGGTCACTGGGTTTTCCAGGTAGGAACGGAGGGTCTGCAAAAATTGCGCACCCGTGGCACCATCCACAGTTCTATGGTCGCAGGCCAAGGTCACCTTCATAGTGCTACCAGGCACCACTTCCCCGTTTTTCACAACGGGCTTATCAACAATGGCCCCTACAGAAAGAATTGCCGAATTCGGTTGATTGATAATGGAGGTAAATTCCAAAATTCCGAACATTCCCAAATTGGAAACAGTGAAGGTACTTCCTTCCATTTCATCCGGTTTGATCTTTTTATTTCTAGCGCGTCCGGCCAAGTCCTTGACAGATGCACCTAGTTGGGTTAGGCTTAGCTGGTCTGCAAATTTAATTACAGGCACCACCAGGCCTTCATCAACAGCAACCGCCACACCCATGTGGACATGCTGCTTGTAGATGGTAGTATCACCATTCCAAGAGGTATTTACCTGTGGATGCTTTTTCAAAGCCATGGCACAAGCCTTCAACACCATGTCATTAAAGGAAACCTTGGTATCCGGTAAATTATTGATTTGAACTCTAGAAGCTTTGGCATTATCCATATCCACCTCAATGGTCAGGTAATAATGCGGTGCTGAAAATTTGGACTCACCCAAACGCTTGGCAATCACTTTGCGCATGGTAGAATTTTTCACTTCTTCCTGACTTTCTTCACCTACCGCCAAAGGGATGGGTACAATAGGAGCGGAAGCTGCAGGTGCTTCTACTTTTTCTGTAGCTGGAGTAGGTTTTGTTGAAGGTTGATAATTCTCTACGTCCCTTTTGATGATTCTTCCATGATCACCTGAACCCGCAACATCAGCCAAATTGATTCCTTTGTCGCTAGCTATTTTTTTTGCTAACGGAGAAGCCAAAACACGTCCGTTTTGCGAAGGCGTAGTTTGCGCAGTTGCTTCTGAGGCCACAGGAGCAGCAGGGGCTTTCTCGGCCATAGGAACACTTTCTGCAACAGGAGCACCGGCAGGGGCACTCAACACAGCGTTTACATCAGTACCTTCAGGGCCAATAACTGCCAACACCTCATCTACAGGTGCTGATTCACCTTCCTGGATTCCGATATGCAATAAAATTCCCGAATAAAAGGATTCGAACTCCATAGTGGCTTTATCCGTCTCAATCTCGGCTAAAATATCTCCTTCTTCTACCGAATCGCCCACTTTTTTTAACCAGGATGCCACAGTTCCTTCTTCCATGGTATCACTTAAACGGGGCATTTTTACAATTTCCACGCCCTCAGGAGTGGCCGCAGCGACAGGAGCAGCGGTAGCTACTGTTGCAGTTTCGGCCACAGGAGATGGGGCCTCTTCAACAGTCGCCGTGGTACTTCCACCAGCCAACAATGAGGATATATCCTCCCCATCTTCACCAATGATGGCAAGAAGCGAATCCACAGGAGCGCCGTCTCCTTCAGCAATACCAATATGCAGTAGTGTTCCTTCATGAAAGGACTCAAACTCCATGGTGGCCTTGTCCGTCTCGATCTCTGCCAAAATATCTCCTTCCTCTATTTTGTCCCCTACTTTTTTAAGCCATTTTGCCACGGTACCTTCTTCCATGGTATCGCTTAAACGGGGCATGTTGATCACTTCTGCCATTTACCTAAAGTTTATGTTGTAAAAATGGATAATCTTCTTGTTCGTATACGGTATCGTAAAGTTGTTGAATTGGAGGAAAATCAGATTCCTCGGCAAACTTCTCACATTCAGATACCAAATCCTTCACCCCTTTGTCCATTTCCTTGATTTCATCTTCTGAGGCATAGCCTTTTTCCAAGATGATATCTTTAACCTGGGTAATAGGATCAATTTTTTTGTATTCCTCTACTTCTTCCTTGGTTCGGTAGTGCTGTGCGTCAGACATAGAATGACCTCGGTAGCGGTAGGTCTTCATCTCCAAGAATGTTGGCCCTCCACCAGTTCTGGCTCGCTCAATGGCCTTGTCCACTTCTTTTGCCACAATCGCCGGATCCATACCATCCACAGGACCACACGGCATCTCATAGCCCAGACCCAATTTCCAAATATCAGTAGTATGTGCGGTACGCGCTACAGAAGTACCCATTGCATAGCCGTTGTTTTCACAAATAAATACTACAGGAAGTTGCCACAGCATGGCCAAATTGAACGCCTCGTGCAAGGAACCTTGTCTTACAGCCCCATCACCCATATAACATAGAGTTACAGAATCTCTCTTAAAATACTTGTCCGCAAAGGCCAATCCAGCACCTAATGGAATCTGCCCACCTACAATACCATGACCTCCGTAAAAACGATGTTCTTTGGAAAAAATATGCATAGACCCACCCATACCTTTGGAGGTACCTGTTACCTTTCCGTAGAGTTCGGCCATTACCTTTCTTGGATCAACGCCCATTCCTATAGGTTGCACATGGTTACGATAGGCCGTGATCATACGGTCTTTGGTCAAATCCATGGCATGCAGGGAACCTGCCAAAACAGCCTCTTGACCATTATACAAGTGTAGAAAACCTCTAACTTTTTGTTGAATATATACAGCGGCGAGTTTGTCCTCAAACTTTCTCCAGAACAACATGTCCTCGTACCACTTTAAATAGACTTCTTTGGTAATTTTTTTCATCAACGGTTGAATTAAACGAAATGTCCCTGTTTGGGAGAACAGCAAAAATACATATATATCTGTTTTGTAAAAAGAATTGGATTAAGAATCACTCAAAAATGAACTACTGAAGGCCAGGGGCAAAATATCGGCCACGGAAGCGCATTTATAAATGGGTCCTGTTTCTCCGCGAAGCATAATGGAAATAGGTGTTCTTTGTCGCTGCTCATATTCGATAATGGACTGCCTGCAATTGCCACATGGAGCGGCTGGTGAATCCACCACATAATCTTTGGAAGTTGCTGTTATTGCTATAGCTTTAATTGCCACACCTGGGTATTTAGCCCCGGCCTGAAAAACCGCTACACGTTCCGCGCAAAGTCCTGACGGGTAGGAAGCATTTTCTTGGTTATTGCCTATAACTATTTCCCCATTTTCCAACAGCACAGCGGCACCTACCTTAAAATTGGAATATGGGGCATACGCATTTTCCCGAGCATCTTCAGCAGTGCTTAACAATTTTTGCTCGATTTGTGACAGTTCCTCTGGCTTTTCAAAGATGGAGAGTTCGAAACTTATTTGTTGCTTCTTCATAAGCTGATGTGGGTATATCCCAAAAATAAGAAAACCTGTCCAAGGACAGGCTTTCACAATTTTTTCATGAGCAATTTTAATCGTTTAAGAACTCTTCGCCAAAATTAAAGGTAAGCGAGAAGCGCAATGTATTTTCCAAGGGATTCCTCACTTGTGCAGTAGAGAAGAGATACGAAAGATCTATTTGAGCGGATTTAAATTTGAATCCGGCACCCAAGGTAAAGAACTGTCTAGCTCCTTTGACCTCACTTTCGTTAAAGTACCCTGCACGAAGCATAAAAGCTTCCATATATTTATACTCGGCCCCTAAAGACCAGGTGACTTCTTTAAGTTCTTCACTAAATCCATCTGGAGCATCGCCCAGAGATTCAAATACACCACTGAAGAACCCTATTTGTTGATACTCATCATTGTCTTCCGCCGTGATCAGTCCATCTCCAGTGAAATCACGAGGTGTGGGAACCAGCAGTTTATTGAATTCAGTATGAAGTCCCAAGACATTGTCCTGATCAAAAATGAAGTCAAAACCTGCTCCAAATTTTAAATTGGTAGGCAAGAAGTTCTCTTGACCTCCTTCATCATATTGGATTTTACCACCCAAGTTGGAAATATTGAAACCGGCTCTCCATCGCCCGTCAAAACTTTCATATGCTATTTCGCGGGACCGGTAAAAACCAGCAATGTCCACAGCAAAGGAATTGGCTGCCTGGGAATCCTGTGCTCCATCCTGAAATCTTAGGTTGGAACTGATAAACCGTCCAGCCACTGCCATGGAAAAGGTCTGGCTTAATTTTAAGGAATAGGAACCATCTACTGCAAATTCGTTGGGTTTAACCAACGTGGGGTCCTCATCAATGGTCTGTCTCAATTCAATTTCTCCCAAACCAAAATACCGAATACTAAAAGCAAAGGCACTTCGATCGTTGACTTTGTTATAAACACTTGCATTTAGTAGGGAAACATCGTTGACAATACTTTCCAAGTAAGGGGTATAACTTAGCCCCACTCCTGTTTTTTGGGTTGCGAAAGCAAATTTTGCGGGGTTCCATTGTTGGGAGAATGCATCAAAGGATGTCGCTACTCCCATATCCCCCATACCAGAGGCTCGGGCATCCGAGGCTATGGTTAAGAATGGAACTGCAGTTGTAATTACTCTTTCTTGCTGCGCGTTCATCCTAGGGGCAAGGGTAAGAAGCACCACCAATATTAGTAACTTTTTCATTTTTTGTTTTTAGCGTTTAGTTAACTATGAGGTCCGTGATATGCCATAAAATATCATTGGACGTATTACATGTAAACGGCCATTTCCTTAAATTCTTATGTGTACACCTTGTTTTTTTAACGAATTTTTGACCTCCATGGATGGAGGGTAAGCTACGCTTGACATTTAAAAAGACCAAAAGCGTTAAAAGCACAAGAATCCATACTAATTTTGCACCTTTGGCGTTTAATCAATAGCGAATGCCCGTAGGATGGTTGCAACAATTATTTTGCGAGCACAAAATATTATGGTGAAAACATCGTTTTAAAGCCATTGAAAGGATTTAATATCAAAATCAAATTAAAGTAGCTAGGGGATAAAAGCCCTTATTTTTAAAGTACTCAAGCCCAAATTATGAAAAAACATCTTATCAAAGTTGTACTTTCTAGCGCTATCATAGTAGGAAGTTTTACCAGTTGTAAAAATTCCTCATCCTCTTCTTCTTCCAAAAACATCTCAAGAGCCACGGGTTGGAAGATCAATGCCAAAGAGGGTGGGTTTCAATACAAAACGGACTTCAAAGAACAAGAAACTCCGCCGGGAACTGTATTTATTGAAGGTGGAACCTTTACCAAGGGTAAGGTTCAGGATGATATCATGCACGACTGGAACAATACCCCTACCCAACAGCACGTACAGTCCTTTTATATGGACGAAACAGAGGTTACCAATGTAATGTATCTTGAATATTTGGACTATTTGAAGGCAGTATATCCTCCTGACAATCCGAATTACAGGAACATCTACAATGGTGCTTTGCCAGATACTTTGGTTTGGAGAAACCGATTGGGCTTCAATGAGACTATGACAAACAACTACCTAAGACACCCTGCCTATGCGGAATATCCGGTGGTTGGTGTAAATTGGGTACAAGCAGCACAGTATGCAGAATGGAGAACCGACAGGGTTAACGAGCATATGCTGGAGCGGGAAGGCTACTTGGCCCAGGATGCAAAGTACCAGGTTTTAAGTGGTGATATAGGAGGCACTTTCAGTACGGAAGCCTATTTGAACAATCCAGAATCTGTATATGGTGGGCAAATTGATTCCCTTCAAGGAAAGCAAAAGCGTGATTCCATCAGTGTATTTGCCAAAAGAAGCAGTGGTGTTATTATGCCAGAATATCGTCTTCCAACTGAAACCGAGTGGGAATACGCAGCACAGGCACTTATTGGTTCTAGGGAATACAACAACTATAGAGGTAGAAAAAAATATCCATGGGAAGGTGATTACACCAGAAATGGACAACGTGTGGGCCGAGGAGATCAGTTGGCCAACTTTAAACAGGCCAAAGGTGACTACGGTGGTATTGCCGGATGGTCCGATGACGGTGCTGATATAACAGCCGAGGTGAAGTCTTACAAACCTAACGATTTTGGTCTGTACGATATGGCTGGTAACGTTTCCGAATGGGTGGCTGACGTATACCGACCCATTGTGGATGATGAAATTAGCGACTTCAACTATTACCGTGGAAATATTTTCCTTAAAAAAGCCATTGGCGATGATGGGAAAGTAAAAGTCCTTAGGGATGAAATCAAATACGATACACTTCCCAATGGTAAAATTGTAGCCATTAATTTACCCGGTGAGATTGAAATGGTACCGGTTACTGACGAAGAAACCTATTTGAGGACAAATTTTGATTCCAGTGACAACAGAGGATACCGCGATGGTGATCCAGGTTCTTCCAGATTCTTCCAAAGATTTAGTGATGAATCAGATAACCGAAAGATGTATGACTCACCCAAACATAAAGTAGAGCGTGATTCCACTGGTAAATTGATTCGCCAGTATGACACCTCCAACTACAGAACTTCCTTGATCAACGATGAAGTTAGAGTGTACAAAGGTGGATCCTGGAGAGACAGAGCATTTTGGTTAGATCCAGCACAACGTAGATACATGCCACAATACATGGCAACCGATGATATCGGATTTAGATGCGCAATGTCCAGAGTGGGCTCCAAATCCAAATCGAAAAACAAAACTGTACGACATAAGAAAGCTAGGTAATAGCTGCTGATAATATTAAAGAAGCCTCGATTAAAATCGAGGCTTTTTTTTATCTTCGATTTATGACTTTGGAACAACTTTACCTCCTTTTTTTGGAGTACCCCGTTATCTGCACAGATACTAGAAAAATCACGGAAAATTGCCTGTTCTTTGCCTTAAAGGGGCCCAATTTCAATGGAAACGCCTTTACCAACGAAGCCTTGAACAAAGGGGCTTCTTATGCCATTATTGATGAAGAGGAGCACAATACCTCAGATAAAAGCATTGTAGTAGAGGATGTATTAACCACCATGCAAAATCTGGCCACGCTGCACCGTCAATCCTGTCAGGCCAAGGTAATAGCACTAACCGGAAGTAATGGAAAAACCACTACCAAAGAGCTTATTAACGTGGTACTATCCAAGCAATACAGAACCATTGCCACTCTAGGAAATTTAAATAATCACATTGGAGTGCCCCTCACCTTATTGTCCATTACGGAAGACACGGAAATAGCAATTGTGGAAATGGGAGCCAACCATAAAAAGGAAATAGCCCAACTCTGTGAGATTGCACAACCTGACTTCGGTTACATTACCAACTTTGGCAAAGCACATTTGGAAGGTTTTGGGGGTGTAGAAGGGGTCATACAGGGTAAAAGTGAACTCTACGACCATTTAATGGCTCAGAACAAGTACATTTTTTTGAATGCGGATGACCCCATCCAACTTGAGAAATTGGGCTGCTACATCAAAAAGTTCGGATTTAGCGGAGACAATCCCCAATATTTCAACATCAAATTCAAAAATGCAGACCCCTTTGTGGCATTAGAGTTTGAAGATATGAAGGTGGATACCCAACTGGTGGGAAAATATAATTTCCCAAATGCTTGCGCAGCTATAACCATGGGCAAATACTTTAATGTTCCTGCCACAGACATCAAGGACGCTCTGGAAACTTATCAACCAAAGAACAACCGATCACAGGTGCTTGAACAAAACGGATATCAGATTATCCTGGATGCGTACAACGCCAATCCCACAAGTATGAAGGCAGCTCTTGAAAATTTCAAGAATATGGATGCGGAAACCAAAACCTTGGTACTTGGAGACATGTTTGAGTTGGGCCAAGATGCTGAAAAGGAACACCAGGGAATAGCCAATTTAGCCAGCGAGATGGGATTTGAGGATGTCTTTCTGGTTGGAGAAAATTTTTGGAAAGTGGATTCCCCCTTTCAGAAATTCAAGAATTTTGACAATCTTAAAAGTGCTATTGAGGTGAGCTCACCCAAAAAAGGAAGTATTCTTATCAAGGGGTCTCGAGGGATGGCTTTGGAAAGGGTATTGGCTTTTTTATAGTCCAATTTTCCTGTAATCAGAACTTTCCAAAACTTTGGTGGGATATACTGGATTCGAACCAGTGACCTCTGCCCTGTCAAGGCAGCGCTCTAAACCAACTGAGCTAATATCCCTAAAAAGCGCTGCAATATCGGAAAATTGTTACCAATCTCCATATTCTGCAGAATTCTTTTGCGTTTCGTGCAAGGTAATGTGAAGTAACTGGCCTTCATCCAACTTGGGCTTTAGAATATCATAGATTACCTTGACAAAATATTCGGTTGTTGGAAGTCCATGACTAAATTCGGGACAATCCTCATTGAGATTTTTATGGTCAAAGCGTTCCTCAATCTCATCACGAACCAAAGTTCCAAGTACAGCCAAATCCATCACAAAACCCGTATCCGAATCCACTTCTCCCCTAACACGCACCTCTAAATCAAAGTTGTGTCCATGATAGGTGGGGCTATTGCATTTTCCAAAAACAGCAACATTCTTCTCATCACTCCAATTGGGATTATGCAGTCTGTGGGCCGCATTAAAGTGCGCTTTTCTACAAATTGTGGCAATCATAGTGCAAAGCAACTAAAAAGATGGGATAAGAACCAGTTTTAGGCATAAAAAAAGAGCTGCAATAAGCAGCTCTTTTTCATTGTTAATTCAATTGTTATGAACAAATATTCAAAACTATCTCCCCTGGTGTTGGACCAGGTCCGCCTGCCGCAGCGGTTTCGCCCGAAGGTGCCAAAAGTTCAAAAACATGCTCTTCTTCAAAAGCGCCAGGTGTATAGGTAAACACCAGCTCTGTGGTACCATCCGGAACCGAAATGGTAAAAGAGGCAGCGCTGCCCCCGGCAATGGTATACTGGGTATCAGTTCCATCTATGGTCACTGTAATAAAAGCTCCATCCCAACCATCACCATACAAATCCGTAAGATTTAACTCATAATCTCCAATTACAGGGGTAACTGGAATACAGTTGATCCCGGCGGAATAGGCAAATGGAGAGGAGAAGAACGACCCGTTGGCCACTGTTCCCGCTGCTCTATTGGTAAAAACCCTTCCGTCTGTAAGTTGTGCTTCCAATCTAAAGCTAATGGCATCACCGCCATCCACAATCCCAGAATCTGTTCCGGTTCCCGTCAACGCTTCGCTCAATGACACTATCAAATCTGCCCTTGGGAATCCAAAAGGCCCTTCACTAAAGGCCGATGCTGGAATAGTTGCAACTTGGGCTTCACTGGACGAAAGGTCATTGTCATCCACTACGGTATTGTCCACAAATTGGGCAAATACCCTAACCTCTGATAGTAGCTGCCCCCCTTCTGAATCCTGGGCTTCCAGAGTTACACCAAAAGTAGATGACGGATCCAACAGGTTATAGGTAGTGCTCAAGTTGGCAACCGTTCTAAGAACAAGGCCACGCTCTACAGTTTGCAGGACTTCATCCACTATTTTTTCCTCGGAACAGGACATTGCGGTGACCAATCCCATAGCGAGCAATATATATATTTTTAGTTTTCTCATGATTCTTGTTTTATAAGACATTGCTGTTATTAATTTGATCTTGGGAATGCTGGTCCCGCTGGATTATTATCCCAAAACACCTGCACCGAAAGGTTGGTTTTCTGGGTAATATTGGAGTTCGATGTTACGGCCTGATTAGGATAAAACATAGATCTGGGGAAACTTCCCGGATCAGGTTCCCTATTGGGCTGCAAAGTGCTTGGAAAACCGGTTCTCCTATAAAAGTTATAGGTCTCTATCCCATTTCCGTAATGGGCTACAAAGTAGTTTTCCGCCAAAATGTTCCATTGATCATCCCCTGAAGCTGCACCAAAGTCGGTCACAACCGTATTGATAAAGTCGGTCACATCTGTTGCAGAAGGTTCAAAAGATAGATCAGCATTGGGATCCACAGAAACTGCAGCTCTTACTTTGGCAATTTGTTTGGTCATTCCAGCCTCCAAGAAAGTTTGGGCTGTGGCAGCATCACCTTGAGCCAAAGCCATTTCAGCTCTCCAGAAATCCACCATAAAAGCATTCAATATAAGCGTTGCACCAAGACCATTGCCTCCATTGGACAGTGGGTCTGTTGGCTGTGCCACCGGACTGAAACTGTCATCATCAAATCGCCCTCCAACAGGGTAAACACCCCATGTGGTGCGCACCGGTCCGTCTGGTGGGGTTCCTTCGTCATCCCCATGATCTCTGCCCCAATACCCATTGGGCAGGTTACAAAAAGTGAATCCGCCGTTAGTATAATGCAAGGGTGGTGTCTGTAAGGAACATCTTAAGGTTTGCTCATCTGGATCCGCCTCCTGTCCTGGTACCTCATTGGTTTGCCTGTAGAAATAGTACCGCATTCTTGGATCATCGTTTACCATCATCTGGTTCATTAACCAGTTACCCTGATAGTCTCCCGGACCATTGGACACATAGTTTAACCCATATCTTGGGTGCCTATTATCTGGATTGGAAGCGCTTGTTCCAGCCCAAATAAATTCCAAGTCGTCTGCCGTATCTGTAATATAATCCCCAGAGGCCACAATTGCATTAAAGGCTGCAATAGCACCTGGATCCACCAAACGGGTCTGAAGATATAACTTCATCTTCAAGGTATTGGCTGCTTTCACCCATTTTGTATAGTCGTTATTGTAAAACAACTCTACCGCAGGGTTGGCCGAGGTTATATTGGTAAAATTGACTATGGCCTGATCTAACAAAGCTTGAGCTGCTTCATAAACCGATTGGCCGCTATCTAGTTTCGCATTTACAATGGCCGGGGCCTGAACGGCTTCGGTATACGGAATATCTCCGAAGAAATCCACCAAAGAAGAGATAATGTAGGCTTCTATAAATTGGGCAATTCCCAGATGTCGGGTCTGCCCAGCCTCTACTGCCAATGGGGTCATCAGCCTAATATCGAATAGTATACCACGATAGGCATTGTCCCATTCATCATCCACATCACTATCTTGATAGGTACTTTCATAGTCCCTACTTTGCATGGACACCAAACGGGTAAGTTCCATTCCAAGTGGTGACAATCCATCACCAAATTGGAAACCACCTGTAACCCAATTATCATTAGGGTCACCTGCTACATCACCATCCAAATGTCTTGCAAAATCCTCTTGAATGGATGTTATGAAGAAATCAGGGGCTGCCTCACTTGGTGTTAAAAAGTTAGGATCATTGGTACCTTCCAACTCCGTTACTTCACAGGAAGTCAAAGCCAAAAGTCCCACAAATAGACCCAAAATGCTATGTTTACTTCTTATTTTCATCTTTAATTTTTTTTAGAAAGTTGCTTTTACACTGAATCCATATCTTCTGGAACTTGGTCCGTTCAGAAATTCAAAACCAAATCCATTACCTACACCTGTACCGGACGTATTGGGGTCAAAATTGGCCCCGTTCGGAGTATTGATTGCATCATACCAAAGATTGAATCCTGAAACGGTAAAGGACAGTGATCCAAAAGGTGTGTCTTCCAAGAACTTTTTTGGAAGGGCGTAACCCAATGTAACTTCTTGCAAACGCAGTACTGTGGCATCAAATACCTGCAGTTCTGAAATATTTCCTAGGATGTTGTTGAAATAATAATCGGAATTGTTGATCTGTACATCGTTCACTCTACCATCGCTCTGCTGAACGCCAGGAAGTACAAATGTGTTTTCACGATCCAAGGTCTCTACAATAAGTCCTCTTCCCAACAAGGTTGAAATGGTACTGGACCAGATATCCCCTCCTTGCGTCCAATTGAACTGGAACCCAAGGCTGAAGTTCTTGTAGGAGATGGTATTGTTGATGTTGGCCACAAAATCTGGATTGGGATCACCAATTACCCCATCTTGTGAATCCTGCACGTAATCCCCAATGGCGTTTACCACATAGTTTCCGGCTTGGTCCCTTAAAATACGTGTTCCATAAATAACCCCTAATGGCTGTCCTTCAATGGCGGCGTTTCCAAGGTTTCCAAATCCAGAGTATACGATCAAGTCTGTTTCCTGACCTAAATCCGTAACCTCAGACTCGTTGGCTGTAAAGTTGACATTGGTATTCCAATTAAATCCACCTTCTTCCTGGCTTCTGAAGAAATTAAGACCTAAATCCACTTCAACACCCTGTCCTTTTATTTCACCCACGTTGGTATTTGTTCTAAAATAACCGGATGAAGGATCTAGCGGTTGCTGTACGATCAAATCTGTAGTGGTACGTTCATAAATGGAGGCATCCAGGGTAATCCTACCATCCCACCATCTCGATTCAATACCCAGCTCAATTTCATCCACACGCTCCGGTTTTAGATCCGGGTTACCCAAGGTAAGCGGACTTGTGTTGGAAACGATAGTGTTGCCCTGTGGATCCAGATGATCTTGGGTATCCAAAATCAACCTATTGGCCACTGGGAAATTGTCAGAATTAGCATCTGGAAATCCTGCAGAGGTTCCGTATCCGGCCCTGATCTTCAAATAGTTCAGGACATTCTCACTCTTAAGCCCATCTATAGCTGTTGTAGGAACAAACGAAAGACTCGCGCTGGGATAGAACAAGGCTCTATTGTCAGTAGAAAGGTTGGACACCCAATCGTTTCTACCTGCTACCGTCAAGTATAGGAAGTTATCGTAATCAACTTCTACCTGGCCATAAAAGCCAACTAGGTTTCTATCAGAAGTTAGCTGAATCTCATTTTGGTTCAAGAAATTGAAATGCCTAAGCACCCCAAAAACCTGTTGTGCATCACTGGCAATACCGTTCTGGATGAACACTTCCCTTCTTCCATTGACACCAAGGTTAAAGGTGGTGCCAATTTTTTCGGTGATATCATAGTCGCCATTCAATGCAAGGTTATGATCCCAAATGGTATTGGTGTTGTTCCAAGTTTCATAGATTCCGCTAGCCAATCTGGGCTGAGGAACGTTACCGTTGATACCTCCTTTATTCTGATAATTGAGGTTGTTCTCGCTATACACATCCAATCCAACCCTATAGATAAGGTTTAGGTTATCGTTAAACTGGAATTGGGCGGCCATATTGCCAAAAACCCTGTTGGTCTCCTGTTCGGTACCGGCATTGTTTACGGTCCATAACGGATGCTGAATGTCATTTCCATTCCTGTAGTAAATACTTCTACCATCTATTGGACTCTGAAATGGCAGTCCTACCACATCTATACTTCTTGGTGTAAAGAACAAATCCCCAAAAACTGAAGATCCAGAGCCAGTTGCTCCGTTACCTTGACTAAGAGCAATCGGTGGAGAAATGAACTTGGTACGGGAATAGTTCATGGTTCCGGAAATGGTAAACTTGTTACTTAAAATAGCTCGTCCTCCAACACCAAAATTATTTCTGTTGAGGCTATTTCCGGGGGTAAACCCGATATCTTTCAAATGTCCATAGTTTGCGTTGTAGGATACCTTACCATCTTCAGAAGCGCCACTGGCATTGATGGATAGGTTGGTAACCGTTCCCGTTTTGAAGAAATCCCCAAAACTATCATAAGGTCTCCAATCGTATCTAGCATTGGCAAACTCCGGGAAGGCTTGTTGTCCCGCCGCAGATATAGAATATGGGTGTGGCAAAGTTCCTTCCGAATCAAAGGCAGAGCTGTTACCCCAGCCCGAGATACCATCCCGGTCAAAACTAGGTCCCCAGTTACTGAAGAACCATCCGAAGGATTGGTCAAAACCGTTTCCGTACTGATTTTGGTATTCCGGAGTTGAAGCTATCTCATTAAAGAAAATGGAGGAATTCACGGTGATTTCCGTTTTCTTCACCCCTTGCCCGCCTGAACCGGCCTTGGTGGTAATTAAGATTACCCCATTTCTACCCAGGGATCCATAGAGCGTTGAGGCCGCTAGACCCTTAAGAACGTTTACACTTTCTATGCTGTTTGGGTCCAAATCCAAGAATCGGCTGGATCCATTGTTACCGTTAATAAAATCCTGTCGGTCTCCTTGTCGTCCAGATGCATTGGTATCGCCGTTAAAGGGAACCCCATCCACAATGAACAAGGGTTGGTTACTCTGGCTAAAGGAGTTGTAACCCCGGATGATAATATTGGTACCAGAACCCGAGAGTCCACTTTGTTGGGTAATATTCACCCCAGATGCCTTTCCTATTAGCACCCTACCTAAATCACCTTCGGCCTTGTCCTCAAGCTGTTCAGAACTTACCTCGGCTACAGCGTAACCCAAGGCTTGTTTCTCCCTCTTAATACCTAAAGCCGTTACAACGACTTCTTCAAGTGCCTGGGCATCTTCCTCCATTTGAAGGTTGATTACGTTCTGTGCACCCACGGTACGTCTTGCGGTTCTTTGGCCCAAATAGGTGTAGACCAAGATCTGGCCCACGCTGGCCTCGATGGAGTAGTTACCATCAAAATCTGACTGGGTCCCTGTTGTGGTACCCTCTACAACAATGTTGACGCCAGGCAGTGGAATTCCGGTCTGATCAATGATCGTCCCTGTAATTGTCTTTTCTTGGGACTGGACAGTGGTAATGCACAAAAGCACGAACACAAGTGTCCCAAATAGCTGTTTTACTTTCATAGAGTTAGCAGTTTTATTAGAAAATATTGAGTCAGTGCAACTGAGAAAGGTAGGCGGGAGAAGGTGGTATTGATAGCTAATTCAAATAATACTCCCTAACACGAAAACAAAACTTAATGGAAAGTTTTTATTAGAAGGTAGTAAGGCCTCTCACCGCCTTACCTTTACAATTGCAATGACAAAACAATTATATGGGGGATTATTAGGGGTACTTCTAAAACGGGACGTACAACAAAACCATCGTAGCCCAACCAAACGAACCCTTTTTAACATATTCTTGTGAAGAAGGAAGCCTTTAAAAGGTTTCTTAAAATTTAACATATCCCAATTACCATAAACCGTATGGTGTATGAATTGGACAGAACATCAAGGCAGGTGCTTTAGGACCGTGAAGCAGGGCCTTTGTATTTTAAAAAAGGGGAGAATGTTACGTGAATCAGGAAGCGAAACTACCAGTCAAAGACCTAAAATCGTTAGGGCACACACCTGTTTCCTTTTTAAAGGCGGAGTAAAAACTGGTTTTACTATTAAAGCCAACTTCATACATCACTGCCTTTACACTTAGAAAGGGTTGGTTAAGCAAAAGGTCTTTGGCCTCAGCGATTCGATATTGATTGATCAAGGAATAAAAATTCTTGGATATATATTCGTTTAATACTTGGGAAACCTTATATCTATCCTTATTTATATAGGCCGAAAGGTCATTAAGGCAAAGCGTGTTGCTTTTGTAGATTTTATCGAATTCGAAAGCATGTCTTATCTTCTCCCGGATATCTATGGCCTCTTGCAACGTCAATCCTGATTTCACATATTTGCATGCCATTGATGTTCCAATGTACTTGGATGGTGCACGCCTTAGTGAAAATATGTCCAAAATCAACTTTCGCATTTAGACTGGATTTAACGTATCCTTTACCTCAAGTTCCTCCAAAATCCTCTTTTGGAAGTTTTTTCCGATAAGGTTTTACGTAAATACTCTTCGGGAAGATTTACCGTTTTTTGCATAATGCCTATAATTCCTATAGGAAAATAGACTTCCTGTTTGGAAAGAAAATTTTAAAAATTGTTTGATCAGTTACCCTGAAGGTTCTCCTTGGTGAATATTTCCAAGGCCATTAATTGATTGATTCTAACCTCAGTGTTCGCAATCAACTTATCGTAAAAAGCTTGAAGAGCGAGTTCACCTTGCTTACTTGGATTTTGATCAATAATGAAGTCGATGGTGTTACGAACAAGGCATGATTTATTTTCGTTAATCAAATCAAAGCCCACCGTTCTTCGATGGCCTTCAAATCCATTTAAATCTTTGACCAGCTGATGAGCCCGTGAATTAGGAATAAAAATGTGGACAGGACCTGTATTCATATCCTCATTTATCCGAATCAAGAATTCATGTACCCCGTGAGATAAGTCAATATCATGAATAAGTCTGGTATCATGACCATTGTCCTTATAATAATCCCGAAACCCCTTGATACGTTCCTCTATAGTTTTATTGAGGCTATCAAAATCAAAAAATCGGGCGATATACGCTTTATGGCCATTTGGAAATCCCAAGTTGAGTAATTTGGCAGCCAAATACCCAGCCTGGAAGGAATCTTGACCAATAAAGGCCAAAGGCTTGGAAGTTTCAAGATTGGAATCCACATAAACATAGGGAATATCACGATTATCCAAGGTCCGGGTCAAACGACTAATCTCGTCCTCCACCAAGGGCGCCAAAATAACACCATCTGGTTCCGAGTCCAACATCTGTTGGGTCTGACGCAACAATGAGACTTCGCTATGTCGATCAAAGGTGAAAAACTCAGGATGGATGCCAAGGGATGCATACCGTTCTGCCGTTTTGTTTATGGCATGGTTAAGCGTACTCCAATACTCATTGTCCTTGGGTAGGCGTACGGCAATGCGATATATCTTGTTGAGCTTGAGGCTTCGGGCATAAACGTTTGTTGTATAATTGCCTTCATTGGCAATTTTCAAGACAAGTTCCTTGGTTTTGGCAGCTACCTCTCCCCGATTGTGGAGCACTCTATCCACCGTTCCTATGGAAACCCCTGCTCTTTTAGCTATTTCTTTGATTGTAATCCGCTTCATTCTCTAAAAAAAGAAAAAAATCCTTTTAAAATTGATTGCAATATACTACTTTTGAATTTCTCCGTGTAGGTACACGGAATAATTTTGAAGGCTTTGCCTTATTTTTTTAAATCACTTTCGTGTACGTTAACGAAATAACTAATACCAATATGAAGAAAGTAGTGACATTTGGGGAAATCATGCTCAGATTGGCCCCTCCAGGATTTTTAAGGTTTTCACAAGCCAATTCCTTTGATGTAATTTATGGTGGCGGAGAATCCAACGTTGCAGTCTCCCTGGCCAATTATGGGATTCCGGTGGATTTTGTAACCCGGCTGCCTAAAAATGACATTGGTGATTGTGCTTTGATGGAAATGCGAAAAAGAGGGGTTAATACCCAAAACATCATTTTTGGCGGTGATCGCCTAGGCATTTATTTTTTGGAAACAGGTGCGGTAAGCAGAGGCAGTAAAGTTGTTTATGATAGAGCACACTCTGCCATGTCTGAAATTGAACCCGGCATGGTGGATTGGAAAGCCGTCTTCAAAGATGCGCAATGGTTCCACTGGACGGGGATTACACCTGCTATTTCCCAAGGTGCAGCAGATGCTTGCTTAGAAGCTGTAAAGGTTGCCAGCGAAATGGGGGTTACCATATCCACAGATCTAAATTATAGAGCCAAATTATGGAAGTACGGGGGTGATCGTGAAGCCATCATGACTGAACTTACCTCCTATTGTGATATCATCTTAGGTAATGAAGAAGATGCCGAAATGCACTTTGGAATCAAACCTGAAGGTATAAGCGTACAGACAGAGGGACATCAGGTTAAAGCCGAGGCTTTCCTATCTGTGTGCCAACAAATGATGACCAAATTCCCAAAGGCACAAAAGGTTATTACTACCTTAAGGGGATCCATTTCTGCCTCTCACAATACATGGGCGGGGGTTCTTTACAACGGTAAAAAAATGTATGAAACCACGCAATATCAAATTACAGATATTGTAGATCGCGTAGGGGGAGGCGATTCTTTTATGGGCGGTTTAATCTATGGACTGCTCACCTATCCGAGTGATGACCAAAATGCCCTTGATTTTGCAGTGGCGGCTTCCTGCTTAAAACATACAATCAAAGGAGATGCCAATTTGGTTTCTGTTGCCGAAGTGGAAAAACTAATGGGCGGCGATGCCTCTGGAAGGGTAGCTCGATAAAAACAAAATCCAATGGCAAGATTTACTAGAATAGACGTAGCAATTCAGATGAAGGAAACCGGGATGGTTCCGGTTTTTTATCATAGTGACATAGAGATTTGCAAGAAAGTACTAAAAGCCTGTTACCAAGGTGGTGCAAGAGTTTTTGAGTTCACCAACCGTGGTGATTTTGCTCATGAGGTCTTTACGGAGTTGGTAAAATTTGCTGCTAAGGAAACTCCCGAAATGATCTTGGGAATCGGCTCAGTGGTTGATGCCGGTACCACGTCCCTGTATATTCAATCAGGGGCCAATTTTGTGGTTTCCCCTGTGTTGAATCCCGAAATGGCCAAAGTCTGCAATAGGCGTAAAATTGGATGGTCACCCGGGTGTGGTTCCTTGACAGAAATCTCATATGCTGAGGAATTGGGAGCTGAAGTAGTCAAAATTTTTCCTGGATCCCAAGTAGGTGGACCTTCATTTGTAAAAGCGGTAAAAGGACCTTTTCCTTGGTCCAGTATCATGCCCACAGGCGGAGTAGCGCCTACAATAGAAAATCTAACGGCTTGGTTTGACGCAGGAGTTCACTGCGTGGGTATGGGCTCAAAGCTTTTCGTGAAAAACGAAGCGGGAGAATTTGACTATGCAGGATTGACTAAAAAAGTTACAGAAACACTTGATATCATTAAAGCGATCAAATCCAAATAGGTATTTACATTTTTAAGATTATCAAATAAGAAAATCCCGATATATATCGGGATTTTTTTGTGGGCGCGAAGGGATTCCGTTTATCCTGAAATCCGATAACCTGCCAAATGACCCGAGTACAGGATGTAAACCCAGTATTTCATATGTGCTACAGGCAAACAAAAAAAACCTCAACATAAAGTGCTGAGGTTTTCTTTAAAGTAGTGGGCGCGAAGGGATTCGGTTTATCCCGAACCAGCTTCGGGAAACCCCTGATGCTCTGAACGACCTTATCTCCGGCTGATCAACCTTTCAATCATCACCCTGCTCTTCCATTTCTTTATTTGCAACTCTCGCTTTACGGCCTCGGTCTTTGTGCCAAAAGATTCCTGATATTTCAATACCCAGTCCTTGGCATTCGACGTAAAACCTTTGTGATTTGCCAAATGCCTTCGTAACCGACCTTCAATGTCCTGGGTCGAACCCACATAGTATTTGTCCAAATGACCCGAATACAGGATGTAAACCCAGTATTTCATATGTGCTAGAGGCAAACAAAAAAACCTCAGCATAAAGTGCTGAGGTTTTCTTTAAAGTAGTGGGCGCGAAGGGATTCGAACCTAATTCGCCGACCCTTATGTTTATTAAGCTTCTCCTTGCTTATGTTTTGTTACTAACCGAATTACAGACCGTTTATAATAATCTGCCTTCGTAGACTTCAAAATTAATCATAATATATTAAATCACTATCCAAATCAAATTGAGTGCTAAAATGTGTCGGGATGACAGGTAGATGTCCAGTCTTCCCAATCTCTTTATTTACAATTACTCCAAAGAATATTCTCTTTTAAGGTAACCGAACAGGTAACTTTTTATTTGATCTAACTTGCGTTAAATTAACTTCAAGATAGGAAAATAAATCAAAAAAAATGAGATTGATGTTCGCATGCTTCAATACTAAGTTCTTGTAGCCTTCCCCAAAAATATGACAGTTTAAAATTCAGATTTTCTAACTTTAAATTTTAACTGTCAGATGAAGAAAAGCAAGTTTACCGAGGGCCAGATCATCAAGGCTCTGAAAGAGAACGAAGAGGGCCGCAAGGTGGGTGATATATCCTGTGAGATGGGCATTGACACCAGCACTTTTTATTATTGGAGGAAGAAGTACGGGGGGGCATGGAGGTTGCCCACATGAAGCGTTTGAAGGAGCTGGAGGAGGAGAACCGTAAGCTCAAGCAGAT
>NZ_VCNI01000010.1:2500-5499 GCF_005937185.1 Flagellimonas algicola
AGTAACTCGTAGGCTCATTATGCAAAAGGCACGCCGTCACCAATAAATTGGCTCCGACCGCTTGTAGGCGTATGGTTTCAGGGTCTGTTTCACTCCGTTATTCACGGTTCTTTTCACCTTTCCCTCACGGTACTGGTTCACTATCGGTCTCCCAGGAGTATTTAGTCTTGGCGGATGGTCCCGCCGGATTCACACAGGGTTTCACGTGCCCCGCGCTACTCAGGATACCACTATCTTTGACGCAACTTGCCTGTACCGGGCTATCACCGTCTACGGCCCCTCTTTCCAAAGGGTTCCAGTTGGTCAACGCAAAGAACATTGTGGTCCTACAACCCCAATGTTGCCGAAACAACATTGGTTTGGACTAGTCCGCTTTCGCTCGCCACTACTAACGGAATCACTCTTGTTTTCTCTTCCTCCGCCTACTTAGATGTTTCAGTTCAGCGGGTTAGCCCCCCTTGCGGGGTGACAGGCCTTCAACCTGCCGGGTTGCCCCATTCGGACATTCGCGGATCAACTCTCGTGTGCAGATCCCCGCGACTTTTCGCAGCTTATCACGTCCTTCTTCGCCTCTGGGAGCCTAGGCATCCCCCATACGCCCTTCTCTTGCTTGTCGCACCTCCCGACATAAAGTCGGGAAATGCCCTCGTAATCCTTATATATTCTATTCTACTTCGTGTTTCTTCTTTGACTTCACGACAACGGTACATATGTACCATCGCGATCCGTCCCAATATGTCAATGAACGTTCACCCCAAACTTGATTTGGGGTCTCTTCGGACAAGGACCGATGTTGATCGGTGGCCTTTCCAAAGAGGTACCCAGTCAAGCTGGGCACAAGTGGAGAATACCGGAGTCGAACCGGTGACCTCCTGCGTGCAAGGCAGGCGCTCTAGCCAGCTGAGCTAATTCCCCGTTTCAGCGATCAGTTAACAGTTATCAGTTAACAGTACTTATAACGGCTACTCAACCTCTAAAATTTCCTATTTCAAATGAACTTCGGCCCCCTTCGCACTAGGCTCCGGCGACCACAGTAGTCTCAGGCAGACTCCCCTCGACTTCGCTCGGGATAAACTTCTCGTCCGCACTTCGACAACCTTGTAGTCTCAGGCAGACTCGAACTGCCGACCTCTACATTATCAGTGTAGCGCTCTAACCAGCTGAGCTATGAGACTGTTTGGCCTAAAATTGCCAGTATGTTTACATATCATAAGACAGCATAAAAGAAAAACAAAGAAACCACCCGATGCCGGACTTGGACCTCCGGTCGTCTTTCTCTAGAAAGGAGGTGTTCCAGCCGCACCTTCCGGTACGGCTACCTTGTTACGACTTAGCCCTAGTTACCGATTTTGCCCTAGGCCGCTCCTCTCGGTGACGGACTTCAGGCACTCCCGGCTTCCATGGCTTGACGGGCGGTGTGTACAAGGCCCGGGAACGTATTCACCGGATCATGGCTGATATCCGATTACTAGCGATTCCAGCTTCACGGGGTCGAGTTGCAGACCCCGATCCGAACTGTGACCGGCTTTGTAGATCCGCGCCCCCTTGCGGGGTGGCTTCCCTCTGTACCGGCCATTGTAGCACGTGTGTGGCCCAGGACGTAAGGGCCGTGATGATTTGACGTCGTCCCCACCTTCCTCACGGTTTGCACCGGCAGTCCCGTTAGAGTCCCCGACTTGAATCGCTGGCAACTAACGGTAGGGGTTGCGCTCGTTATAGGACTTAACCTGACACCTCACGGCACGAGCTGACGACAACCATGCAGCACCTTGTAATATGTCCGAAGAAAAGTCTATCTCTAAACCTGTCATACTACATTTAAGCCCTGGTAAGGTTCCTCGCGTATCATCGAATTAAACCACATGCTCCACCGCTTGTGCGGGCCCCCGTCAATTCCTTTGAGTTTCATTCTTGCGAACGTACTCCCCAGGTGGGATACTTATCACTTTCGCTTGGCCGCCGAGCCCAAAGGCCCGACAGCTAGTATCCATCGTTTACGGCGTGGACTACCGGGGTATCTAATCCCGTTCGCTACCCACGCTTTCGTCCATCAGCGTCAGTACGTTGTTAGTGACCTGCCTTCGCGATCGGTGTTCTATGTGATATCTATGCATTTCACCGCTACACCACATGTTCCGGCCACTCCACAACGACTCAAGACCACCAGTATCAAAGGCAGTTCTACGGTTGAGCCGCAGACTTTCACCCCTGACTTAATGGCCCGCCTACGGACCCTTTAAACCCAATGATTCCGGATAACGCTCGGACCCTCCGTATTACCGCGGCTGCTGGCACGGAGTTAGCCGGTCCTTATTCTCATGGTACCGTCAGCTATCCACACGTGGATAGGTTTCTTCCCATGTAAAAGCAGTTTACAACCCATAGGGCAGTCATCCTGCACGCGGCATGGCTGGATCAGAGTCTCCTCCATTGTCCAATATTCCTCACTGCTGCCTCCCGTAGGAGTCTGGTCCGTGTCTCAGTACCAGTGTGGGGGATCCCCCTCTCAGGGCCCCTAACCATCGTTGCCTTGGTGAGCCGTTACCTCACCAACAAGCTAATGGTACGCATGGCCATCCCTGTCCGATAAATCTTTAATCAAAGTATCATGCGATACCTCGATACCATGGGGCATTAATCCAAATTTCTCTGGGCTATTCCCCTGACAGGGGCAGGTTCCATACGCGTTCCGCACCCGTGCGCCGGTCGTCGGCAGAGTGCAAGCACTCCCCGTTACCCCTCGACTTGCATGTGTTAGGCCTGCCGCTAGCGTTCATCCTGAGCCAGGATCAAACTCTTCATTGTAAAAAGTTAAATAAATTCAACTCCCAAACAATCCAAGTAACTGACATCAAAATGGTTCTTCGTTATTCTCTTTTACGCTGTCTATACAATATGTCAAATGAACTTCAAAAAAAAGAAGAAAAAAACAGGCCCGAAGACCCTCGATTCCCCCCTCAAATCAACCCAGCCTTATCAGCTAAGCGGGTGCAAATATA
>NZ_VCNI01000011.1 GCF_005937185.1 Flagellimonas algicola
ATCTGCTTGAGCTTACGGTTCTCCTCCTCCAGCTCCTTCAAACGCTTCATGTGGGCAACCTCCATGCCCCCCCGTACTTCTTCCTCCAATAATAAAAAGTGCTGGTGTCAATGCCCATCTCACGGGATATATCACCCACCTTGCGGCCCTCTTTGTTCTCTTTCAGAGCCTTGATGATCTGGCCCTTGGTAAACTTGCTTTTCTTCATCTGACAGTTAAAATTTAAAGTTAGAAAATCTGAATTTTAAACTGTCATATTTTTGGGGAAGGCTACACAGGCAGTAGTATCTTTTTATCATTCAAATTCAAAGACTATAACTTCTGATTCAATTCATTTTCCCACTCTTGATAATTTTTTACCATGATTCTAAATGTTTTATTTTGATTATCCGTAATCTCTAAGACATTTTTTTGTACACCGTGTTTCCCTTGTGCTATTTTTTTTATGTCTTTAAAATCAAGACTAAATCCAAAACTTTTCTTTTCAACTTTCCTTTTTAGTAACGCTCCCAAAATACCGAATCCACCAACACCAGTTTTATGTGCATCTAATACGAGTCTATTAGGCGTTAGATAAAGTATTCCTTGCATAAGGTTCAACTTTGATTTGAGGAATCCTATTTTTTCTTCTTTTAGGATTTCCTCTTTTTCTAATTTTTCATTCATAATTACTATTTTTAATTTGTTGTTTCTACTATATTATTAATGCCAACGTTTTTAATAAATGCCTGTTTTAATGGCGTCTATTTGTTGTTGGCTATAGTTTACTTCTCGTCCGGTTTATTTTTTAATTCAATTAAAGTCGACTGAGAAGCAGCACAAAGTTTTTCTTCACCATTCTTTACTATAAATACTTCTGATCTGCATATGGTTAAGGTTCTTCCATTTTTTAAGACGTTAGACCTGCCAATTAATAATTCTCCGTCACCAGGAGATATAAGATTCAATTTAAATTCAACCGTAAGTATAGACGAATTTTCTTCCATTAATGAAAAGCCAGCATACCCAGCAGCATTGTCCGCTATTGTGCTTATTATGCCGGCATGGAAAAAATCATGTTGCTGAGTTAAGGTAGGGTCATATGGTATTTGAATCTCACAAAAACCTGGTTTTATGTCAATAAGTTTGGCACTGATTAACTCCATAAACTTTTGCCGATAGAAGCTTTGTTCAACTTTCTTCTTGAAGTCAGTAGTTTTGGGTTCAAATTTCATGTTTTCAATTATTGCCAACGTTTATGTATAAGGATAGTTGCGGGTTAGTATGCGAGGATTTTCCGAAGGAAAATCAGACGTTACAAACACGCAACTACCTTTGATTAAGCACTAAGCCGCAATTATTTTTGTACGGTGTTGGCAAATCGTTTTTTATTTTATTATTCAGTTTAATCCATTCAGGATTATGCTTAATTTCTATTATTTCCACTTTAATTTCAGATTCAAATTTCGGTGGGATTTTTGGTTTTTGCGTTGAGTAGATTTTCAGCGTATCATTTTCCGTTTTGTATATTATTCCACCAAATTCGTGAAAAATATATTCCGATATTGAGTCAGGTTGAAATTCCATTTCTCCTTTTGTTGAAATCACAGAAATTTTATGGTCAGCCGTTAATCCCCAATTTTTACTTTTCAAATATAGAGAGCTTTTTTTATTCGGAAAGTAAATTTGTTCCCTTTCAAATACTGGTTTTCCAATTTCATCCCAACTTGCAAATTCACGTTCTACTTTCATTCCGAACCAAAAGGAAAGTATAATTAGTAAAATCGAAATTATTATTAAATGTCTTTTTTTTAATTTGGATTTCGGTTTTTCTTAAATGTTTGCCAACGGTCTCGTATAACCGTCAGTTACGGGTTAAATTGGCGATTATTATCGGTTTAGCACTGACTTTAGCAATTCCGAGTGGATTCGGACGTAGTCGAATCCGCCGTAATTGCGGTTATACATTGTTGTGCTACGTTATTTTTTTAATCAGTTTGTCATAGGAATATTCTCTGGCTTTTCTGCGATAAGATTTTCCTTTTATTAATCCAAAAATTTCATTCGTTTCAGGCAGATATTCAACCCAATTTTCCGAACAACCACCAATCGCATAATCAGAATCCGTTTCATTTGGTAATTTGGGTTCAGGTCTTTTAGGTTGATATATTGACATAATATAGATTTTGCCCTTTTCAAATCCACCCGTACTTGCTCTACAATCAGCTCCATCTGTACTAAATATTTCAATTACTTTCCTTTTTTCAGTTCCGCGAATCAATTCAAGAATTTCAATTTTTATTGATTCTCCTGTTCCATAATGCGGGTCAAAATTGTTATAGATTTGAGAGGCTACAAATTCGTTATGGTCTGTGTATCTTTTTCCGTCTTTAGTATGATAAACGTGTTCAATTATTTTCGCTTTAACAATCGTTTCAGAATTTTTGGCTACATGCAAAAAATTCCCACCATATTCGCAACTACAAGCAAAAATTAAGCTTGTGAAAAGGGTAGTTAATGTTGTTAGCAGAAGTTTTTTCATAATGTAGCACAACGTTGAGTATAACAAGCGTTGCATCCCGAAGGGTGCAATGATTTGTTATACAGTGTTAGGCACTTTTTATTTGTTTATATATATCGTGTAAATGGCTTTCACTTCTCAACTTTTTTCCCTCTTTCTCAATCAAATCAAGATTCCAATCTAGAAATTCACCCCAAGAGTTAGCCAAAACAATCATATCTTCTTCATCTCTTCCGAAGATAATTACTTGCTCCTTTGTTCCATTTGAATCAGGGTCTAAATCAATCCCAATATAATTTCCTCCAAAATCTGATATCAATGGAATCCATTTGATGTGGAAATATTTCTTTTTAATTGCTCCGTCTGGAGTTGATGTTAATGGTAAAGTATTATCAAAATCATAGAATGTCCTATCAATTTTATGCTGTCCATCTCCATATGCTATAATCTCAAGATTATCCCAATTATATTCCTGAATCTCAATATCGTGAAGTTCTTTCGTGAATTGTGAAATTTGCTTTCGCGTTTCATTGCTCAATTTTACTATCTCACGTTCTTTATCAGAAGTATCCTTATTTGAATAAAAATATGGGCCTCCCATTGAACTAGGTCCACTTTCAAATTCCACTTTGTGCCATTTGGGTTTGATAAATCCTAGTTTCTTCTTTAAAGGAAGTTCATTAACTACGAGTTGGATAATCCGCTCAATTAAGACATTTGACTTTTCTGGGTTAGAAATTTTTGGTTTTTCAGGTTTTACTTGTGTTTTAGCAAAATCAAGACTGCTTTTCATTTCACTAAGACTAACAAATGAATGTCCAAAAAATGAACCGTATCCATTTCCAGATTCTCCATCATATTTTTCGAACAAGTCTCTAATATCTTTCGGAATAACTTCGCCTATTAACTTCTCAATTTCATCAACTTGAAGAAAGTTCTCCTGCCTAGCAAGGTATTTGGTTTCTTCTTCATTTACCTCAGAGTACCAGCTAAGTATTTTGTTCAGTTTTTCCTCTTTTGTCATTTTATTGGTAATTGTGCCTAACAATTGGCTAAACGTACCAAGGTACGTTTATTCCTTTTTTGGTATTGCTAATCTAGTAGATTTTTAATGGTTTCGAAAGTGTTTGTAGCAACATGGGTATATATTTCGGTCGTTTTGGTCGAACCATGACCTAATAGAACCTGTAATTGTCTTAAATCTGTGCCAGATTCCAACAAATGTGTTGCAAAACTATGTCGCAATACATGTGGTGTAACTGTTGTTCTCACTTGTGCCTTTTCAGCAGCTGTTTTTACAATTTTCAAAACGCTGGCACCGCTATATTTAATTCCTTTCTTCCCCTCAAATAAATATAGTTGGGGCTCGTATTTCTTATAGACCTCATTAAATCTTTAAGAGCAGTTTTGGACAATAAGGTAAGTCTATCCTTGTTACCTTTTGAACCTTCGACGCGGACCAGCATTCGTACGCTGTCAATATCCTTGATTTTCAAGTTCAACAGTTCACTGCGCCTTAAGCCCGAACTATGTAGCAACTGTACAATACATTTATGTTTGATGTTATTGGTGTTTTCAATAATGGACGAGACTTCTTCCTTTGAGATTACCTTTGGAAGCTTAGATTCTTTTCGAGGCCTTTCAATTTCATAAAAGATTGGGCATACCTAAAACGGCTTCATAATAAAATTTGGCATTGATAGCTTGGTTTACATATGAGTTTGAATGCTTTTTCTAAATTAGGCTTTGGAGAAATGTCCTAATATCTTGTTCGTTCAATCCTCTTAATTCCTTGTCCTTATGGTAATTGATGAATAGTTCAAAAAATGTGATATAGGTTTTTGTAGCCTTCCCCTTTTTAGGATAACTCTAAATTCAACAATTTTTCATTAATAATGTTTGTTTCGGGGAGGAATTCCTCCCCGAAACGGTCTTTGTATTCCCTTGGTGACATATCTCCCAATG
>NZ_VCNI01000012.1 GCF_005937185.1 Flagellimonas algicola
CGACATCATGTTGGAGCCGTTGCGAGTCGGCCTTTTGGCACGAAAATATCCCAATATGGAACTATTTTGGCATCAATGGACCGTTCGGCCTCACATCGAACAATACAAGGCACGTATGCGGCATCTTTAGGGACAAATGAGTTGTGTACGGGTGCAATCTCAGGGCTTAATTAGCATTAGTATAGTGTGTGAAATTTAGTGGTTGTCCGGAATTTGAAAGTTTCCGGTCAATCGATGTTAAATATATAAAACAAATAAAATAATGAGAATGTTCAAAAAGGTTACGGGGCCGGTCCCGTTAGGTCTTGTCCTATGTTTTTTGATGCTGGGCTGTCAGTCCGATGACATGGGTGACCCGGTATTGGTCTCGGTGAGCCCCATTGCGGGCCCGAAGCAGGCACTGGTGACCATTGGCGGGGAGAATTTTGGAAAGGACCCGGAAAAGGTCGAGGTTTATTTCAATGGTGCCAGTGCCAGTGTGGAAAGTGTTTCCATGGGGGCGATCACGGCCCGGGTGCCCGCCGGATGTTTGTCCGGTGCGATAAGGGTCGTTGTCAATGGTGTTGAGCTCTCGGGTCCGGAGTTCCAGTATGTTTTTTCGGAAACCAGGGTGGAGACCTTTGTTGGAAGCGGGGACGCAGGGTATGAGAATGGAGAGGGCGATATCGCCAAATTCAGTGGACCTGCCGCTATGGTCGGTGACTCCAAGGGCAACCTGTTCGTGACGGATGTATTGAACCATGCCGTTCGGAAGGTTGACGCAAACGGCCGGGTCTCGACCTTTGCGGGAGGGGATGCCCCGGAAGCTGAGGCGGGCTATGCCGATGGACCGGGGACAGATGCCAGGTTTGAGGGGCCATATGGAATTGTGGTTGATGACAATGACAATTTATATGTGGTGGATACGAACAATGCCAGGATCCGGATGATCGCCCCGTCGGGTGAGGTATCGACCATTGCCGGAAGCGGAGAACATGGTGGGGAGGATGGCGTGGGCCAAAGTGCTCAGTTCCATTATCCGAACAGAATGGTGATGGGAAATGACAATGCCCTTTATGTTACGGAGGGATCGACTGGTAGGATAAGGAGGGTCTCCATGGGCGATTTCAAAGTGACCACCTATGCCGGGTCGGAAGAGGGCTATCAGGACGGCCCGTTGCTTACCGCGAAATTCAATGTCCCTTCTGATCTTGCGATTGATCCCGATGGGGGCATGCTCATTTCGGATAATCAAAATGCGATGATCCGGAAAATTGAAGAAAATTCAGAAAACGTGACCACGCTGGTGGGCTCGGATGTTGGACACCGTGATGGCGATCTGGCCTCGGCTTTACTTTCCGGACCCCGGGGGATAGGGGTGGGTGCCGATGGAACGATATTCTTTGCCGATGGTGTCTGTATACGCCAGATCGATGCCGCGGGGAACGTCACCACGATTGCCGGAGACCCCAATTCGGAGGGCTACAGGGACGGTCCCGGTGACGTGGCCCTATTCCAAGGACTGTTTGGACTATGGCTTTCCGATGATAACAGGGAGATTTATGTGGCCGATACCTTTAATAATGTGATTAGAAAGATAATTCTAGTTGAATAGGGCGCCAAGTCCCAAACGACCATAAAAAGCTAAAACCATGAAAACCATAGGAATATTGAGATTAAGGGACATCTTTCTGTTGCTTGTCCTGCTGTCATTGGCACTGTCCTGTGGCTCTGACGACAACGGCA
>NZ_VCNI01000013.1 GCF_005937185.1 Flagellimonas algicola
TCAATGTGGAGACCTTTGCGGGAACTCCGGAGGAAGAAGGTTATGAGGAAGGGTCCGGAACGGCTGCCAAATTCAACTTGCCCTGGGATTTGGCAAAGGACTCAGGGGGCAACATATTTGTTGCCGACAGGGCCAACCATGCCATACGGAAGATAGCCCCGGACGGAAATGTCACCACCTTTGCCGGGGGCGAGCGTGGTAACGGGCAAGGAGAATTTAACAATCCCCAAGGGTTGGCCATAGACAGCGATGACAATATCTATGTCGCGGATGCAGAGAACCATAGGATAGTAATGATCACACCTAACGGTGTTTGGTCTAAGATTGCGGGAGGAAATGGATCTGGATATGAAAACGGACCTGGTGACGGTGCCAGATTCAGAAGTCCAACCGAAATACTTTTAGAGGAAGGTTCAGGGGGCAGTACGCTGTACGTATCAGATCGGAATAACCATGCGATACGGAGGATATCCCTTGATGACGGTCAATATACGGTGGGCACCTATGCGGGTCCCGGTCCAGAGATTGACCTGCGAGAAGGGTATATGGATGGCGGCCTTTCAGAGGCAAGGTTCAGATTTCCCGAGGGCATGGCGAAGAGCGGTGAGGGAACGATACTGCTTGCGGATTCTGGTAACCATAGGATCCGTGCCATAGATCAAGATGCCGGAACGGTTGGAACATTTGCCGGGAGTGATCGGGGATATGTAAATGACGTTTCCCGATCGGAGGCAAAGTTCAGGAGTCCAAGGGATGTGTCAGTGGCCGGGGATGGTAACATTTACATTTCCGATCGTTTAAATCACTGCGTACGCCGGATCGATCCCGATGGGCATGTCACCACGATTGCCGGGGTTCCGGAATCTGAAGGTCACGTGGACGGTCTCGGTAATGGGGCCCAATTCAACTCCCCTTTGGGAGTGCTCCATACAGGGGAATGGGAGATCTATGTTGCGGACAGCTACAACCACGTAATCCGAAAGATCATCATTGACTAATGGTGCCATATGGAAGTGGCAGGTCCCAAACGACCATAAAAAGCTAAAACCATGAAAACCATAGGAATATTGAGATTAAGGGACATCTTTCTGTTGCTTGTCCTGCTGTCATTGGCACTGTCCTGTGGCTCTGACGACAACGGCA
>NZ_VCNI01000014.1 GCF_005937185.1 Flagellimonas algicola
TGTAGCCTTCCCCTTTTTAGGATAACTCTAAATTCAACAATTTTTCATTAATAATGTTTGTTTCGGGGAGGAATTCCTCCCCGAAACGGTCTTTGTATTCCCTTGGTGACATATCTCCCAATGCCGAGTGCGGGTGTTTTGTATTGTAGTCTTCCATCCATTGGTTGGTCAATGTCCTTATCTGGTGCAGATCGTTGAACCAATAGGCATCGAGCACGTCCTCCCTGTAGTGTCTGTTCAACCGTTCCATAAATGCGTTCTGTACGGGTTTCCCGGGTTGTATGAACCTAAGCTCTATCCGCTTTCTCTTGCACCAATCGGCCAATGTCCTTGATATGAACTCCGGACCGTTGTCGCAACGTATCGTTTTGGGAAGCCCTGTCTCTTCCTCCAAATGTTCCAAGGTCTCCACCACCTTCTTTGCGGGATAGTTCAGTCCCACGTCCATGGCAAGGGCCTCTTGGTTATGGTCCTCCATAACGTTGAACACCCTGATCTTCCTCCCATCGGAGAGCACATCGGCCATAAAGTCCATGCTCCAGACCTCGTTCAGGGCATTTGGTGCCTCCAACGGATTCTTTACCCTTGCCGGCAAACGTTTCTTGTGCTTGCTGCGAAGCTTAAGGTTCATGGCCCTGTAGACACGCAGGATACGTTTCCTGTTCCAGTTGTGGACTTCTCGACGAAGCCGTTTATAGTACACCTCAAAGCCCTTGGTCGGCAGTTCCCCCGCCAACCTTGAAAGGGCGGCGATGACCTCTGAATCGTCCTTCCTGCTGTGGTGGTACCACATCGAACGGGCAAGTTCAAGCACTTGACAGGATCGCGAAACGCTTACCGAATAGATGTCCTGAAGGTACTTGGCACGGTGCTTCTTGTCGGAAGGCCCTAGAACTTTTTTGACAGTACGTCCTTGAGCATCCGTACATCCAAACGTACATCGGCGTACATCTGCTTGAGCTTACGGTTCTCCTCCTCCAGCTCCTTCAAACGCTTCATGTGGGCAACCTCCATGCCCCCCCGTACTTCTTCCTCCAATAATAAAAAGTGCTGGTGTCAATGCCCATCTCAC